>JAXLTY010000003.1:0-547042 GCA_046329815.1 Chitinophagales bacterium | reverse complement strand
TCTAAAATAGACGCAATTAATGATATTTCCAAATAATTATACTTTTTATTATAAACTACTAAAAATTAGTTGTTTATATTAGCTGGCAATACAAAATGCGCATTGCGTTTTTTGTATTGTTTTTCGCATCGACAATACAAAATGCGCACTTATTCCATTTGGTCTAAAGGACTTTTTACTTTCTTTAAATCTTTCTTACTTACGTGTGCATATATAAGTGTTGTTTTTATATCGTTGTGTCCTAATAACTGCTGTATAAAACTGATATCGGTTCCGTTTTCCAGAAGATGTGTTGCAAAGCTATGGCGCAAACTATGTATGCCAACTTCCTTATTTATTTTTGCTCGGTGCAAAGCATCCTTAAAAACTTGCTGTGCACTTCTAATACTATATTGTTCGCCATATTGTCCTTCAAACAGGTATTTTTGGGGTTTATATTCTTTAAAATAGATGCGCAATTGCAGTAAGATACTTTCAGGCAAGTTTACATATCTGTCTTTTTTGCCTTTTGCACGTTCAATAAATACCTGCATATTTTTACTGTCAATATCTTTTATTTTTATTTGCACAATTTCAGATACGCGCAAACCCATGCCATAGCATAGTTTCAACATGGTGTTGTGTTTTAAGTTTGCAGTCATATCAAACAGTTTTTTAATGTCTTTTGCGTGAATTACTTTAGGTAATTTTGATGGCTTATTTGGTCGTGGAATTTCTAAAAATAGTTTTTCATTTCTCAATACCTGTTCAAAGTAAAATTTAATAGCATTGATACGGCTATGCATCGTGGCTTCCGTAAGTTTTAGTTCGTTGATGCAAAACAATAAATAGCTTTTTATTTTCTTTGCATCACAATCTTCTACAGGATAATCTTTTAAGATGTATAAGAGCTGGGCAAACTCGTTTCTGTAGGTTTTTATGGTACTTTGACTGTAAGATTTTAGTTGCAGTATTTCTATTAAATCTGTAAATGCTTGTTGGTTTACAGGATGAATTTTTAATAAAACTTCTTTGCCAAGTTGCTTTTCAGGTAACCCAAATTTTTGACGATACTGCTGTGTGTCTAATACATACCATGCTTTTTTAGTGTTGCTCCATTTTACACCAACTAATTTTTTTACACGCTCTACTAATTGTTTGTCGTATGGAAATTTTATCAGAATAACATTTTTACCACCATGATTATCTAATTCGTATGTTACTTTTGGTACCATATTTCTTGCTTTTGCTATTCAGATACAAAAATTGCCCAAATTCCATAAAAATTGCAAAAAAATACTTAACATATCATTCAACAAACACATTTTCAAATCCATTTGTAATACCGTACTTTTGCAGAAATCTCACTATCACATGAAAAAAATAAAATCCGCGCTCATTTCCGTTTATTATAAAGATGGTTTGGACACGCTGGTACATGCGCTTGCCAAGCAACATGTAACGTTCTATTCTACCGGCGGAACGCAAGCATTTATTGAAGGTTTGGGCTATGCAGTCGTTCCTGTGGAGGAACTGACATCGTATCCAAGCATCTTAGGCGGCCGCGTAAAAACACTGCATCCGAAAGTGTTTGGCGGTATTTTAGCACGCAGAGAAAATGAAGAAGATTTGTCGCAACTTAAACAATACGAAATTCCGGAGATCGATTTAGTGGTGGTGGATTTATATCCGTTTGAAGAAACCGTGAAAAATGAAGCGAATAATTTGTTTAGTGACGGTGCTTCCATTTCGTCCGAAGTGATAGAAAAGATTGACATCGGCGGCATTTCATTAATACGTGCAACGGCTAAGAATTTTAAAGATACCGTGATCGTTTCGCAGAAAACTCAATACATCGATTTAGCCAATTACCTGAATGAAAACAATGGTGAAACTTCACTGGAATTTCGTCAGAACTATGCAAAAACAGCGTTTGCGGTTTCTTCACATTACGATACCTTGATTCATGCTTATTTCGCTAGAGAAACTGCGAACGAAACCTTTAAAGAAAGCTACCTGAATGGCGAAGCATTGCGCTACGGCGAAAATCCGCATCAGAAAGGTTTTTATTATGGCGATATTAATGAAGTATTTGACATCTTAAATGGCAAACAATTATCGTATAATAACTTAGTAGATATTGATGCTGCGGTGCATTTGATGAGCGAATTTACAGAACCCACTTTTGCCATTTTAAAGCATACGAATGCATGTGGTGTGGCAACAAGAACTAATCTGTTAGACGCATGGAATGCAGCGTATGCGGCAGATACCGTGTCTGCGTTTGGTGGTGTTTTGATTGCCAATAAAACGATTGATGAAGCAACGGCAACGGAGATCGATAAACTGTTTTTTGAAGTGCTCATCGCGCCGGATTTTGATGCGAATGCCTTGCAAATACTGATAAAAAAGAAGAACCGAATTTTGCTGAAACAAAAATTATTTGACTTTCCTCAGAAACAATTTAAATCATTATTGAATGGCGTTATCGCACAGGATTTTGATAAAAAAATAGAACAGGAAAACGAATTAAAATGTGTTACAAATTTAGCACCGACATTAGAGCAAATTAAAGATTTATTGTTTGCGAATAAAGTTGCGAAACATTTAAAATCAAATACCATCGTATTGGCAAAAAATCAGCAATTGCTGGCGATGGGCTGCGGTCAGACATCGCGTGTAGATGCCTTGCAGCAGGCCATTCATAAAGCAAAAGTGTTTGGTTTCAGCTTAGAAAATGCAGTGATGGCAAGCGATGCATTCTTTCCGTTTCCGGATTGCGTGGAAATTGCTGACAAAGCAGGTATCAAAGCAGTTATTCAGCCAGGTGGAAGCATCAAAGACCAGGATTCAATCGACTATTGTAATATACATAACTTGTCTATGGTTACAACCGGTGTAAGACACTTCAAACATTAATCATTTTTGCATAAGAATTCAGGTAAATGATAATTAAAATTAAATTTCTGTTTCTCGTTTGCGTTATCGTTATTATATCTTACTTTTGCTACATTATATTAAAACGAAGAAAAAGTAGCGAGAAAATGGGATTATTTAGTTTCCTGAACAAAGAAATAGCAATCGACCTTGGCACCGCCAATACAGTAATCATATATAAAGATCAAGTAGTTGTTGACGAGCCATCTATCGTGGCAATCGATAAAAAAACAAACCAGGTAATAGCAGTTGGAAAAAAAGCGATGATGATGCATGAAAAAACACATGCTAACATCGAAACGATTCGTCCGTTGCGCGATGGTGTAATTGCCGATTTCACGGCAGCCGAAGCGATGATTCGTGGTTTTATTTCCATGATCACAGATGGCAACCGCTGGTTTCGTCCTTCGTTGACGATGGTTATCTGTATTCCTTCAGGTATTACTGAGGTAGAAAAACGCGCAGTTATTGAAAGTGCTGAACACGCGAACGCGCGCGAACGTTACTTAATTCACGAACCGATGGCTGCGGCTTTAGGTATTGGCTTGGATGTGGAATTACCGGAAGGCATCATGATTATCGATATTGGTGGCGGAACGACAGATATCGCGGTGATAGCGTTGTCAGGTATCGTTACCGACCAATCCATTCGTATTGCAGGTGATGAATTTACATCTGATATTGTTGAATATATCAAACGTCAGCACAATATTTTAATTGGTGAAAGAACGGCTGAACAAATCAAAATCCATGTTGGCTCTGCTTTGCAGGATCTGGAAGTGGCACCGGATGATTTTGCGGTACACGGCAGAGATTTATTAACAGGTATTCCGAAACAAGCAACGGTTTCTTATTCTGAAATTGCCGGTGCTTTAGATAAATCGATTTCTAAAATTGAAGAAGCGATCATGAAAGCATTAGAATCTACGCCGCCTGAATTAGCTTCTGATATTTACCGTACAGGATTGTATCTGACCGGCGGTGGCGCTTTACTGCGCGGCTTGGATAAGCGTATTGCACTAAAAACAAAACTACCTGTAAAAGTTGCCGACGATCCGTTGCGTGCAGTAGCTCGTGGAACCGGTATCGCATTAAAAAACAGAGACCGTTACACATTTTTGATGAGCTAAAATAATGCGTAGCATATATTACCTATTTTCTCGTTTTTATGTATTCATAGTATTTGTGATCCTTGAATTTTTTGCACTTTCGCTAATTTTCAAATCGCATAAATACCAGGAAGTAAAATTCTTAAACACCACAAATGCTGTTGTCGGTACGATGTTAGGTTATGTAAATGGTTTTAATACCTTTATTCATCTTGGAAAAAATAATAAAGCATTAGTGGAAGAAAATGCAATGCTGAAAAAACAAATCCGGTTTCAAAACCAATATCCGTCCGATTCTAACTTGCCGAAAAATTCAGACTTATATACATTTGATTATGTAGTGGCGAAGATTGAGAATAACAGTATCAATAAAAACATCAATTACATTACTATTAACAAAGGAAGCAACGATGGTTTGCAAAAAGGACTTGGCGTAATAAGCAGTAATGGTGTGGTTGGAATTGTTACTAATGTTTCTCCGAATTTTTCACTGATAATGTCCGTAATAAGTGTAAAAACATTGATTGGTGTTCGTCATAAGAACACGAACTCATTAGGTAATTTGCGCTGGACCGGAAATGATCCTTATACATTGCAGGTAGATGGTTTCAGTAAAACATTGCCTGCCAAAAAAGGTGATACGATTGTGACTGCCGGTTTTTCTTCCATCTTTCCGCCGGATGTGGTGGTGGCAACTATTAAAGATGTAAAACCGGATGAAGGTTCCAGTTTTTATAATATCAATGTGCGATTAACAAATGATATTTCAAGTTTGAGTTATGTATATGTGGTAAAAAATAAAAGAAAGAATGAACTCGATTCTTTACAACGACTGATCAATAATGAACAATAAATTTATCATCAATAACACGTTGCGTTTTGTTTTCCTTATTGGATTACAATTGCTGTTATTGAATGAGTTGCCGTTTGGCAGAGTTTATATTATGATCTATCCGTTATTTATTTTATTGCTGCCGGTTTTTACACCAAGAATTGCTGTTTTGCTATTAGCATTCTTTACCGGTTTGATGGTTGACGCATTCAGTAATGGCGGTGGTTTGCATACAGCAACACTGTTATTGATTGGTTATTTAAGAAGTTTTATTTTAGATACCTTTCAGCCAAAATCCGGTTGGGACAAACTGGATGAACCAACCTTATCACAGCAAGGCGTTACCTGGTTTTTCTATTATACTTTGATCTTGTTTTTAATACATCATGTTATTTATTTTTCATTAGAATTATTATCTATCTCCAACTTTGTCACTACTTTCTTTAAATCAATATTCAGTTTGATCAGCTCATTAAGTGTAGTATGGTTAATAAGTTTATTCTTTACGAGAAAATCTAAATCGTAATTTTAAGAGACATGCAGCGTGGCAACGAAAGCGGAATTTTAGAGAAAGCAATCTTTATTGTTGCTGCTATACTTATTATTCGGTTATTCTTTTTACAAGTATTGACACCTGGTTATAAATCTATTGCGAAAGACAATGTAGTAAAAAAAGTAACCGTCTATCCGTCGCGTGGCTTGATCATTGACAGAAAAGGAAAAGTAATTGTTTACAACGACGCTGTATATGATATTTTAATACAATGGAATATCACCAAAAATTTAGACACTGCGCGTTTGTGCGAATTACTTAGTACGAATATTACTTTCTTACGCAAAGCTTTGGATGAAATAAAACGCACCACACCCAACAAACCAACACCATTAATTAAACTATTAGATGCACAAACATTTGCACGTTTCCAGGAACATCTTTTTGAGTTTCCATCAATATCTTATATTACAAGAACCGTTCGCCGTTATCCATATCGCGGTGGTGCTGCGCTTTTAGGTTATTTAAGTGAAGTAACAAATGATAATATAGAACAATCTGCCGGTTACTATGAACTTGGTGATTATATGGGTACAACCGGTTTGGAGCAATATTACGATAGTTATTTGCGCGGTGAAAAAGGAATTAATTTTCAGGTGGTTGATGTAAAAAATACATACAAAGGAAAATATAAAGATGGTAAAGATGATAAATTGCCTGTAGCCGGTTGGGACATTGTTACCGGAATCGATGCAGAGCTGCAGGCGTACGGTGAAAAATTAATGGAAGGAAAAGTTGGTGGAATTGTCGCAATAGAACCATCAACCGGAGAAATTTTAGCGTACGTTAGTTCGCCTGGTTATGATCCGAATTTGTTAACAGGAAGATTTCGTCGCCATAATTTTAATGTATTGTATAATGATTTTTATAAGCCATTAATCAATCGTCCGATACAGGCAATGTATCCGCCAGGTTCTACGTTTAAAGCTAGTGCTGCCGTTGTGATGTTACAAAATAATACACATGGTGAAAAATGGAGTTGGTTCTGTCCTGGTGGTTATCGAGTTGGAAACCATGTGGTGAAATGCCACGGCGTACATGGAATTCCTGATGTGGAAACTGCATTGCAGTATTCGTGCAACTCTTATTTTTGTAAAATCTACAACGACTTTATTATGGATTCTACCATTGCATCGCCGGAACTCGGTTATCAAAAATGGTGGAACAATCTGAGTTTATTTGGCTATGGAAAGAAATTAGGAATTGATTTAAAAGGCGAGAAGAAAGGGAATTTACCAACGGTAAAATATTATAATAAAATGTTTGGCGAAGGAAAATGGCGTGCTGCAACTATTATTTCCAATTCAATAGGACAAGGTGAAGTACTGGCAACACCTTTGCAAATTGCTAATGCAATGGCAATTATTGCCAACAAAGGATTTTATATCACGCCAACTATTTGTAAATATTTAGTAAAAGACAAACAATATCGCGCGCCTAAAAAAGTGAAGAATCAAACCGGATTTGATACGGTTTATTTCAGATATGTAACAGATGGTTTGGAAAAAGTGGTATTAGCAGGAACGGCAAAAGGCGCAAAAATTCCTGATATTTCTTTTTGCGGAAAAACCGGTACTGCGCAAAATCCGCATGGAAAAGATCACTCTATTTTTGCCGGTTTTGCTCCAAAGGAAAATCCTAAAATTGCAATTGCTGTGTTTGTAGAAAATGCAGGATTTGGCGCTACGTATGCAGCACCGATTGCATCGTTGATGGTTGAAAAATATTTACATGATACTATCGCTAAAAAAAGAATACCATTGCAAGATCGTATGTTCAAGTCGCGCATCATGAAAACAGTCACGCAAATGGATTCTGTTAAAACACCACAACAGCAGATGATGGATTCTATTGCGAAAATAAAAGCAAAAAGAGATTCTATTTTAAGATATAAATTTGTGCAGGATTCTTTGAAAAACGCAAAACAAAAAAATAAAAAGAAAATAGACAGCACACGAATTTTTGATATAACAAAACCAAACGAACAGGAAATTTTCCAGGAATAATGGCAACCGGTAAACGAGCATATGATCCAATTGACAGTACAGTTTTGTATTGTTATTTATTTTTAGTGGTACTAGGAATCATGAGCGTATTCGCTACCGAATATAATGGCGATTTGTCATCCGGATTTTTTAGTATGAAACATAGCTACATGAAACAGGTTTTGTGGGCTGGTATTTCTGGCTTGATGTTCTTTACTATTTTAGGTTTTGACAGAAGAATATTGCAGTTGATTTCCTATCCGATATATGGAATGATCTTATTGTTGCTATTGTCTGTGTTTGTTTTTGGTGAGCGAACCAAAGGCGACCAGAACTGGATCAATCTTGGTTTCTTTAAATTACAACCATCTGAATTTGCAAAGTTTGCAACGGCATTGGCATTAGCAAAATATTTTGACACACCAAACATGCGTTTTGTTACGATGCGCGAACATTTATATGCGTATGCAATCATCGGTGTTCCATTATTGATGGTTGCCGCACAAGGTGATGCCGGTTCTTGTTTAGTATTTGCTGCATTTATTTTTGTATTGAACAGAGAAGGCCTTTCCGATCTGGTTATTTATTTAGGATTATTTATTGTGTTGATTGCGGTCTTGGCGTTAATTATCAGTCCATATATTATTATCGGTATTAGTGTGTTGTTGTTTTCTGTTTTGATTTACTGGAATTGGTTGAACAAACAATTGGTGAAAATCTTAGCAATTATACTGCTTGGAACATGTGTTTTTACTTTTTCTGTAAGTTATATTTTTAATCATGTTTTAGAAAAACATCAGCGCGATAGAATTAATGTTGTTTTAGGAAAAGAACTAACTAAAGAAGCAAAACATGGAATCGCATTTAATTTAAATCAGTCAAAAATTGCGATTGGATCAGGCGGAATTATAGGAAAAGGATATTTACAAGGCACTCAAACGCGTTATAATTATGTACCTGAAACTTCCACGGATTTTATTTTTTCAGCCATTGGTGAAGAATGGGGTTTTGTTGGTTCGTTAGTTTTGTTGGCAGTTTTTGTTTTAATGCTTCAACGCTTGTTGCTACTGGCTGACCGGCAGCGAAGTCCGTTTGGAAGAGTTTATATGTATTCTGTCGTCGCTATTATTTTTACGCATGTCAGTATAAATATAGGCATGACAATAGGTATTCTTCCGGTTATAGGTATTCCGTTGCCATTCTTAAGTTATGGCGGTTCGTCTTTAATTTCATTCACTTTCATGATTGCTACAGCTTTAAAATTAGACAGTGAAAGACGAATGACCATGCGTTAAATTTTTCAAATAATTTTTTAATAGTTTTAAAGAATGGAATTATTAAATGTCTTTAAAGAAACTTTTGAACCTGCTTTGCTAAAAGAGCTGGAAACAAAATCAACTGCAATGCATGTAAACGCAGGTGATACTATTTTGGATTTCGGTGAGACGGTGCGCGTCATTCCAATCATCTTAAAAGGTTCTGTCAAGGTTTCGCGCATAGATGAAGAAAGCAGAGAGTTGTTGTTGTATTATGTAAATCCGAAAGAAAGTTGCGCCATGACATTCACGTGTTGCATGCAGCAATTTCCAAGTGAGATAAAAGCCGTTGCGGAAGAAGATGTAGAACTGCTCGCCGTTCCGATAAAAGTAATGGACGAATGGCTGGTGAAATATCCGAGCTGGAAAAGTTTTGTGATGAAAACCATTCACAATCGTTTCAATGAATTACTGAAAGCAATTGACCAAATCGCATTTCAGAAATTAGATGAACGTTTGATTTCTTATCTGAAAGAAAAATCAAAAGCTACCAATTCCAAACTCATCAATCTATCGCATCAGCAAATCGCCGACGAACTTGCAACATCGCGCGTCGTGATTTCACGCTTATTAAAGAAACTGGAAAACGAAAAGAAACTCTTGCTCTATCGCAATCAAATAAAGCTGCTCAAAGAAATGTAACTTTTGTAACTGACAAACCTTGTTGCACTGTATAACTTTGTACTACAAAAAAAGTTATTATGAAACAAAATGTCGGAACAATAGATAAAGCCATTCGCATTGCGATTGCCGCTGTTATTGCTATTCTTTATTTTACGCACGTTATCAGCGGAACGCTTGCCATTATTTTATTAATATTCGCTGCGATTTTTATAGCTACAAGTTTTGTAGGTTTTTGTCCACTGTATTTGCCATTTGGCATTTCTACTAAAAGTAAAGAATAAGATTTTTCAACTTTAAAAAAAAATAAAAAAATGTTAGACCAATTAAAGAGTGCTTTAGGTTTCGGACCAAAGGCAGATTTCAGACAATTAGTAAAAGACGGCGCCGTAATTGTAGATGTGCGTACTAAAGCCGAATACCAAGGCGGTCACGTAAAAAATTCGTTGAATATTCCGTTAAATAATCTATCCAATCATTATTCCAAATTAGATAAAAGCAAACCGATCATTACATGTTGTGCATCAGGCATGCGCAGCGCACAGGCAAAAAATATTTTAGAAGCCAACGGTTTTAGCGAAGTATATAATGGCGGTGGCTGGTATGGCTTGCAACAAAAATTAGCATAATGGAAACATTTAAATATAATTTGCTGCATAACTGGAATGTCCTTCGCATTATTCGTTTAGTGCTAAGTATCGTTATTATTGTGCAAGCTATTCAGATACACGATGCGTTATTTGGTGTGTTAGGTTTTTTCTTTTTTTATCAGGCAATTACGAATACAGGTTGCAGCGGCGTGAACGGCTGCGCACCGAATGTTCCAACATCACATAATGATGCGGAAGAAATATCATTTACAGAAATAAAAAACTCGGCAGATGGAAACCAAGGATAAAAAATCATTTTCAGATTACATTCATCAAAATAAACCTGTCTTGGTGGATTTTTATGCCGAGTGGTGCGGGCCTTGCCGCGTGATGCATCCGATTCTGGAAGAACTGAAACAAAAGATGAACGACGATATTACGGTATTGAAAATAAATGTAGATAAAAATGCAAGAGTAGCATCGAAATATCAAATACAAGGTGTGCCAACATTGATTTTGTTTAAGAACGGACAAGCGATGTGGCGCCAATCAGGCATAGTGTCTGCCAAACAATTAGAACAAATTATTACATCATTCAAATAAAATTCAAATATAGAATATGGCAAACGAACATTTTTATGACGTATCGGTAAAATGGAATGCCGACAGAAAAGGAATCATGAGTTCTGAAGTGCTACCACAAAAAATAGAAGTAGCTACACCACCTGAATTTAATGGCGGTATGGCAGGAATCTGGTCGCCGGAACATTTGCTGGTGGCTGCAGTAAACAGTTGCCTGATGACTACATTTTTGGCGATTGCGGAAAATTCAAAATTAGAATTTAAAACCTTTGACTCTAAAGCAACAGGAAAATTAGAAATCGTAGATGGTAAATATATGATTAGCGAAGTAGAGTTGAAACCTGTAGTAGGCATTGCAGATGAAAGTGTGAAAGAAAAAGCGGAACGCGTATTGCAAAAAGCAGAAAAAGCGTGCTTGATTTCTAATTCCGTTAAATCTACCATTATCTTTTCACCTGAAATTACGATTGCATGAGATTAATTTCTTTCCTTTTGATGACAATGGTTTTGGCGGTTGCGTGCAATTCACAAAATGCGCAAAAGCTGAAACCAACAGAGTTTAACGACAAGATTAAAAACACAGCGAACGCGATAATTTTAGATGTACGCACACCGGAAGAATTTGATCAGGGTTTTATTGCAAATGCAGTAAACATCGATTATCGCGGCGATAATTTCCAAAGCGAAATTGCGAAGCTCGATAAAAGCAAAACCTATTTTGTGTATTGTCTTTCAGGTGGTCGCAGTGCATCGGCGGCAAGCTATATGCAAAGCAATGGTTTCAAAAGTGTCATTAATTTAGACGGTGGCATTTTGGCTTGGCAAGGCGCTGGTTTGCCAATAAATACAACAACAGCAACACCGACAACCGATAAAATTTCTATGCAAGATTACACACGGATGATTACTTCTGATACGTTGGTGCTGGTAGATTTTTTCGCGCCTTGGTGTGCGCCGTGTATGAAGATGAAACCGATGCTGGAAGAAATTTCTAAAGAATATGCAGGCAAAGTAAAAGTGGTTCGCTTAGATATTAGTGAAAATAAAAATTTAGCACAGCAATTGGGCATAACGGAAATTCCATTGTTGAAGATTTTCAATAATGGAAATGAAATTTGGACACATCAAGGTTATACAGAAAAACCTGAATTACTTAAAGTATTGAAATGAAGATTTTAATATTTAAATGAACTACTTTGTGAGTATTTTAGCAGCATCTGAATTCAGATTCTGAATAATGTGTTATATGATTCTTCAATTATAAAGAAACAACATAAGCTAACTATATACTAATGCAATTTTTTTGTAAGTTAAATATAATTGCTAATTTTAAGGTATGCCAAACAGAGATTTAAATAACATGCGTAACAGTTATGAGAAAGGTTTCTTGTTAGAAAAAGACTGTGCCAAAAATCCTTTTGTTCAATTTGAGAAGTGGTTTCAAGACGCAATAAATGATAACTTATATGAGCCGAATGCAATGCAGATTGCAACAGTTGGAAAAAATGCACAACCATCAGTGCGTACGGTTTTATTGAAAAGTTTTGATGAAAAAGGGTTTGTGTTTTATACAAATTATGAAAGTAAAAAAGGAAAGCAAATCAAAGAGAATGATAAAGTTGCTTTGTTGTTTTGGTTTAGAGAACATGAGCGACAAATAAGGATTGAAGGTATTGCAACAAAGACTTCTTTAGAAATGAATGATGTTTATTTTCATTCCCGACCACGAGATAGCCAGATAGCAGCTTTTGTTTCAAAGCAAAGTTCAATTATAGAAAACAGGAAAATGCTGGATGATTTATTTAAAGAGAAAAATAAAGAACTTAAAAATAAAGAAATTCCATTAAAGAAAAATTGGGGTGGTTTTTTAATAAAACCAATTTTGTTTGAATTCTGGCAAGGTCGAGAGAATCGTTTACATGATAGACTACAATATATAATCTATAAAAATCAGAATTGGAAACTAGTAAGGCTAGCGCCATAAAAAAAACTCCAACTATTTGTTGGAGTTTTTTTATTTGGACTGACAAAAAATTATTTACCTTTTTTGTTTACGGCATCACTCAATTCCTTACCTGCTTTGAATTTTACTAATGTTTTTGCTGGAATAGTAATTTGAGCACCATTTGATGGATTTCTTCCTTTTCTTTTTGCTCTTTTTGCTGTAGAGAAAGTACCAAAACCTATTAAAGTAACTTTATCTTCTTTCTTTAAACTTTTACGAATGCTGTCTAGAACTGCATTCAATGTAGATGTTGCAGTTGCATTTGTAACACCAGCAGCATCTGCGATAACTTTTACTAAGTCGCCTTTGTTCATGTTTTTATTATTTATTTAGTTAAAAAATTCTAAACACAAAGTTAATTCCTTTGTACAATAATCCAAATTAAATTTCAAAAATGTTAGTAAAATAAGACCTCTGTGTAAATTTAAGCGCTTAATATATTCATCTATGCTGAAAAAGAAGTGCCACAGCCACATGTTGATGTAGCATTTGGATTATTAAATATAAATCCACGATTGTCCAAACCTGTTTTAAAGTCAATAGTAGAATTATATAAATACAGTATTTGCGTCCTATCAATATATACGGAAATTGAATCAACACTGTAAATATCGTCATTCTCCTTTCTTTGATCAAAATCTAAAATATAAGAAAATCCGGCACAGCCACCACCTTCTACACCAACACGCAAACCATAACCATCTGCATAATTTCCATTTTTATACAAATTCTTGATTTCTTCTATAGCAGATAACGTAAACGAAACCGGAATTTTATTTTCTACAAGCGTTTCCATAAATTTTAAAACAATAATTATGTAAATTTAGTTCAAATAGAATTAAATCATGTGACCTGACTATTAAAATTTTTATAAATATCGAACGTTAAATAGAAAATTAAATATCGTACTTTTAAGCCACATTAAATTTTTTGCATGGAAGCTTCTGTAATTTTAGAAATGTTGAAATATATTGTACCTTCTTTAGTAACACTTGGCGGCGTTTATCTTATTGTTCAGACTTTCATCAATGACGAAAATGAACGAAGAAAACAAGAACTAAATAAGTCATTGTTATTTGAACAAAGAAAAGTTTCACAACCGTTGCGTTTACAGGCATACGAACGTATAATTGTTTTACTGGAACGCATTCATCCATTTAGTTTATGTCAACGAGTTTACCAACAAAATATGTTGTTGCCTGAATTTCAATTAGAACTTATTAAAACGATTCGCATCGAATACGAATACAACCTTTCTCAGCAAATGTATATCAATTCAGATGCATGGCAAATGGTTGCTACAGCAAAAGAAGAGACGATCAAATTGATCAACAGTATTGCTTCTCAAATGCCGGATGACGTGGATGGCATTGAATTAAGCAAAGCTATTTTTAATTATTTTATTCAGTCGAATAAAGAAGTTCCGGTTCAAATTGCAATAAATTTTGTAAAAGATGATGTCAAAAATTTATTCTGATATAAAAATTGGAATAGTTGCAACAGTAATTTTTTTTACTGCTTGTAAAGTCATTTATCCAACAAAACACAGCGCGACTTTAATAAAACTCAATAAAGAAATCGCTTCAGATTCTTCCACATTTATTTATTATAAACCATACAAAGATTCATTAGATAAAATCATGAAAGTTCCATTGGTGGAACTCGCAGAAGATTTGACTAAGAAAATGCCCGAAAGCACGCTCGGAAATTTTATGGTCGATATGCTGAAAATTAAAACTGAAGAATATTCCAAGGATAAAATCGATGTTGCAATTCTGAATTACGGAGGCATTCGTGTTCCATCTTTGACTAAAGGAACGCTAAATGTTGAGCACGCATATTTGCTGATGCCGTTTGATAATTACCTGGTCGAACAAACTTTAACAGGACAACAATTGGCAGATTTCTGTGACTCTATTGCTGCTAAAAACGGCTGGCCGGTTTCCGGAATATCTTTCCAGATAAAAAATAAAAAAGCGCAACAAATTTTAGTGAATAATGAACCGCTTGTTTTAACCAAAAAATACAATATTGCAGTGAATGATTACCTGGCAAATGGTGGTGACGGAATCGCTTTTTTAAAAAACATTCCACAAAAACAAACTGGCAAATTATTTCGCGATGCAATCATAGAATATTGGAAAGAACAAGCAAAATCAGGCAAGAAAGTTTCGGCAAAAATTGAAAACAGAATTACCAATGCAGAATAGAAGAAGTTTTATAAAATCTGGTTTGTTAGGCAGCGCAATGCTGGCTGCAACGGACTCTGTTTTTGCAAAAAATAAAACAGAAATTTCGTTGATAATTTTGCATACAAATGATGTACACAGTCACATCGAACCATTTGCCGATGACGATAAAAAATATCCTGGTTTAGGTGGTGCTGCAACACGTGCAACTATCTTGAAAAACATGCGTAGAACAACTGAAAATATTTTGTTGTTAGATGCCGGTGATATTTTTCAAGGCACGCCTTATTTTAATTTTTTTCATGGTGATCTGGAAATTGATTTGATGAATCAAATGCGCTACGATGCAGCAACCATAGGCAATCATGACTTTGATGGCGGCCTGGATTTACTGGCAAAACAAATCACTCGTGCTAACTTTCCATTCGTGAATTGTAACTATGATTTTGCGAATACACCGGTTGAAAATAAAGTGCATAAGCATATCATTATAAAGAAAGGAAAACTCAAAATAGGCATTACTGGTTGCGGTGTTGAGTTGAATGGTTTGGTGCCTGATAAGTTGTATGGAAACACTAAATATTTAGATCCGATAACGTGTGTCCAAAAACAAGTTGATATCTTGAAAAATGAAAAAAAATGTCATTTGATTATTTGCTTATCGCATTTAGGTTATAGTTATGATAATGATAAAATTTCAGATTTGATTTTAGCAAAAAAAACGAATAATATTGATTTGATTATTGGCGGTCACACGCATACGTTTTTAGATAAACCTACACAAGAAAATAACAAAGATGGAAATGATGTTTTTATCAATCAAGTTGGTTGGGCCGGACTGCAGTTAGGTAAGCTGGATTATGTTTTTGAAAAAAGTTTTGAGAAAAAACTGTCAAAACATCATACTGTAATTATCGACAAAAAATCAATAGCAAATTAATTTTTTTTATCAAGAAAAAAGTTTCATCTTAGTTGTCCGGTTGTTGATAAAATATTAAACTTTAAAACTAGAAAGAGCGTATGAAAAGCAAGCACGAACTTGTGTGGGAAAATTGTCTCAAAATTATCAAAGATAACATCAATGTACAAAGCTATAAAACATGGTTCGAACCGATTAAACCCGTTAAACTCGACGGTAAAAGTTTAACCATTCAGGTCCCAAGTCAATTCTTTTACGAATGGCTGGAAGAACACTACGTTACCTTACTACGCAAAACCATCAAGAGAGAATTGGGAGAAGATGCAAAACTGGAATATAGAATTCTGGTCGATGCATCCAATGGTGTGAAATCAGAACCTAAAACCATCGATGTGCCGAATCACAGAGAAGGTGTCTACGGTACCAACGAAGTATCCATGCCTGCGGTCTTCTCAAGCCCTATGGTGAAGAATCCTTTTGTGATTCCCGGTCTTAAGAAAATACACGTTGATTCACAACTGAATCCTAACTATACTTTTGATTCTTTTATAGAAGGTGACTGCAACAAATTTGCGCGCAGCGCAGGTATGGCTGTTGCTAAATCACCAGGCGGTACAGCATTCAATCCTTTAGTTATATATGGTGGCGTTGGTTTAGGTAAAACGCACTTAGGTCAGGCAATCGGAAACTTTATTAAAGTAAACAGTTCTAACAAAACCGTTTTGTATGTAAGTTCTGAAAAGTTTACCAGCCAGTTTTTGAATGCATTAAAAGATAACAGCACCAATGATTTCATCCATTTCTATCAACAGATAGATGTATTGATTATTGATGATATTCAGTTCTTTGCCAATAAGACGAAAACACAGGATATCTTTTTCCATATCTTCAATCACCTGCACCAAAACGGCAAGCAGTTGATTCTGACCTCAGACAGGGCTCCGAAAGATCTGGAAAATATGGAAGAACGTTTGTTGTCGCGCTTCAAATGGGGCCTGACGACCGATTTGCAGACTCCTGATTACGATACCCGCATCAGCATACTGCAAAAGAAACTGCATGCAGACGGTATCGAGATGCACGAGGATGTTACACGTTTCATCGCCACCAATATTAAAACCAATGTCCGTGAACTGGAAGGTGTATTGACCTCCATCCTGGCACAGGCAACCCTGAACAGACAGGACATCACGCTGGAGCTGGCAAAGAAAACCGTCATCAATTTCGTAAAACATGCCACGAAAGAAATTTCATTGGACATGATACAAAAGACAGTATGCGATTTCTTCGAAGTTCCTGTGGAAAAATTGAAAGAACCTACCCGTAAGCGTCAGTTCGTGCAGGCCAGACAATTATCCATGTTTTTTGCAAAAGAATATACTAAGTCTTCTTTAAAAGCAATCGGACAGCAATTCGGAGGAAGAGACCACAGTACGGTGATTCATTCCTGTCAGGCAGTACGCAATCTTATTGACACAGATGAGGAATTCAGAGATTCAGTAGAAGAATTGAAAAAACGAATTGAGTTGAGTCTATAATAAAATATGCAAACAGGAATGCCCTTCATCGGGATTTTCTGGCAAACAAAAGATGTTATCAATTTATTAAAGTAATATCTGCGCACATTTTTTGTTTTATATTTGCAAAGTTCTTTAAAAATCCTATCTTTGCCGTCCCAAAGTTCTTATAAAGAAAAAAGGAGGTGAGGTGGGTGAGTGGCTGAAACCACCAGTTTGCTAAACTGACGTACGGGTAACTGTACCGAGGGTTCGAATCCCTCCCTCACCGCAGCAAACAACAACTACGGGATGTAGTTCAGTCCGGTTAGAATGCCTGGTTTGGGACCAGGAGGTCGTTGGTTCGAATCCAGCCATCCCGACTAACCAAGAAAAGCCTCACAGCAATGTGGGGCTTTTTTATTTTACCACTTTTCGAATATCTTTCATCCTGTAATTTTAAAAACCCTGATAACTGTCATCTTTATTTCCGGAAAAGTATGATTCCACGCATAAATATCTTTTGACAATAATGGTAGTATTGTATGTATTTATTTTTAAATGTCAAAACACACCATTATGAAAAAGAATGTAATAATCTTATTAACCGCTTGCATGAGCTTTCTGATGATTTCCTGTAATAACAAGGGCACGGCAGATAGCGGTACATCTGATGCAACCGAGCAGGAGCAGGGTGCTGGACAATCTGCGGTGCTGGATGATGAATCTGCAAAGAATGTGGTACAGGTTGCAGTAGGCAGTAAAGACCACACGACGCTGGTAACGGCCGTCAAAGCGGCAGAATTGGTTGATGCCTTAAGCAATGCCGGACCTTTTACCGTATTTGCACCTACCAATGCCGCTTTTGATAAATTACCTGCCGGTACGGTAGAGGGATTATTGAAACCTGAAAAGAAGAACGACCTGGCTGATATTCTTCAGTATCATGTTTACGTAGGTTCTTTAAGTGCTGAATCATTGCAGGATGGTCAGTCACTCGGAATGGTGAATGGCGGTAATGTGAAGGTCAGCAAGAAAGACGGAAAAATTATGCTCAACGGAACGGCAATGATTGTTGCCTCCATTCCGGCCAGCAACGGAATCATCCATGTAATAGACGGTGTGTTGCTCCCACCGGCAAAATAAGATTTAAGATTGGTTTAATTAGCAAACGCCGAAGAGATTTCTTCGGCGTTTGTTATTATTCATGGTGTTCATACGTGATACATGCTTTCAATGACGGCCTTATAACGTTCATTGATGACTTTGCGTTTGGGTTTCATGGTAGGTGTCAGTTCACCGCTTTCCACCGACCATTCTTCCGGCAGCAATACAAACTTTTTAACCTGTTCCCAGTGTCCGAAATCATGATTGAATTTGTGGACGTCTTTGTGGATCAGGTCGTGTATCTTCTTATTGGAGACAAGTTCCTGAGTCGTCTTAAACGATAAACCGTTTTGTTTTGCCCATGAGGTCACTTGCAGGAAGGAAGGTACTATCAGTGCCGATACGAATTTTTTGTCATCGCCTCCCACTATCATGATTTGCTCTATGTAAGGACTCTCTTTCATCTTGTTTTCAATCACCTGAGGCGCCACATATTTTCCGCCTGCGGTCTTGAATAATTCCTTTTTTCGGTCTGTGATCTTTAAGAACTGATATCCGTTTTGTGAAACCCAGGTCCCGATATCGCCGGTATGGAACCAGCCGTTCGCATCAATCACCTCCTCGGTGAAGGCTTGCTGATGATAGTATCCTTTCATGATATTCGGACCTTTTGCCAATATCTCTCCGTCATCCGCCAGTTCAATAATCACATTCGGCAAAGGCATGCCCACCGTGCCTATGCAGCGCTGTTTCTCTTCAATGCGGTTGCTGCATAAAACCGGAGATGTTTCCGTCAGACCGTATCCCTCAATGATGTCAATGCCTGCTGCGGTAAAGAGGGTGATGAGCCGCGGTTGCATGGCAGCCGCGCCGGTAATGATGAAATGCACATTGCCGCCGAGTGCTTCTTTCCATTTGCTGAAGATGAGCTTTCGTGCAAGTGCCAATTTCTTTTCATACCACCAATTCCTCTCTTTACCGATTTCATATTCGGCACCCACTTCCACGGCCCAGAAAAATAATTTCTTTTTGATGCCCGTCAAATCGGTGCCTTTGGCAATGATCTTGTCGTATACCTTTTCCAGCATGCGCGGCACTGTGGTGAAACAGTAGGGTTTCACCTCCAGCAGGTTTTCGCCGATGGTTTCCAGGTTTTCTGCATAGTGGATGTGTATGCCATAAGAAAGATAGGCGTAAAAGACCATGCGCTCAAAACTGTGGCATAAGGGAAGAAAACTCAAAGCCTTTTCTCCTTCGCCAAAGGGTGTCACTTCTTTCACGCCTTTGATGTTGCTTACGATGTTATTGTGGGTCAGCATCACGCCTTTGGGATTTCCGGTGGTGCCGGAAGTATAGATGATGGTGGCGATATCCGCTTCCGCTACCGTTTCTTTTACAGAATGGATGGCTGCCGCATCAGCCTGTGCAGGAAGCATTTCCGAAAGTTTCTTTACCATCGGAATCTCGTCGAATGCATACACATCCTTAAATGAAGGTATCTTTTTCAGCAATGGTTCCACCTTATGGTAGATGTCTTCATCGCTCACGAATGCATAGCTGATGGCGGCATCCTGAAAGATATATTCATAATCCTTTTCAGAAATCGTCGGATACATCGGCACAACAATGATGCCGGTCTGTTGTGCGCCCAGGTCTATGAAATTCCATTCCGGACGGTTGGTGGAAATGAGGGCAATGGTGTCTCCCTTCTTCAATCCCAGATTCAACAGGAGTTGGCTAACACGGTCCGCCATCTGCTGTACTTGAGCAAAAGAATGAGTGACCCATTTCTTGTTTTCTTTGGAAGAGAGAAAAGGCTTGTCTGGATTCCTTTCTTTCTGTATCGTTAACAAATCAAAAAGACATCTGGCTTCCATGTGCGAGTTTATTTGATGATTTTGCTGATGGCTTTAAACGTATCTGTGCCGGCTTCATCCAGTAGCTGGAATAGAACCATTTCCGTGGAAACGATAAAGACGCCAGATTGCCGGAGCCTCTCAAGTGCTATTGCCTTATTTTCAGGGGTTCTGGAGGAGACCGCATCTGCCACCACATGTACTTCAAATCCTTTTTCCAATGCCTCTAAGGCTGTTTTAAATACGCATATATGCGATTCCACTCCGCATAGGATAAGAGAACGTAGATTCAATTGTTTTAGCTGTTGCAGAACTTCATCCGATTGCATGCAACTGAAACACATCTTTTCTATGGTATCGGTATTTTCCGGCAATTCAATTTCCTTACAGGTATTTCCCAATCCTTTCGGGTATTGTTCCGTCACCAGCAGCGGAATATGCAGCACCTCCGCGCCTTTAATCAGTCGATTGACATTTGCAAAAATCTGTTCGCTGTGGTGTATGACGGGCATCAGTCTTTCCTGCACATCTATGACTATTAATGCCGTATTTTCTTTTTGTAATAACCCTGATGTTGTCATCTTATTTTTTTTACATGGAAATGGACCCTTTTCTAAAATCTGATTTACCTATGATGGCGTTGATGATATACGGAATGCCGTTTCTGCTTTTTTCTTTTGCTTCTTTCGCAGCGGTTTCAAATGCCGCCTGATTTTCCACACGGACACCCTCCGCCCCGAATGCCTTGCCGATCATTTCATAATTGGAATGTTCCAGTTGAACCGCACAGTCACTCTTTAAAAAATCCACCTGATCTCTTGCTATCTGAGCCCAGCAGGCATCGTTTCCGATGAGGGAAATGACCGGCAGCTTATGTCTTACAAATGTGTCGTATTCCACTAAGCTATATCCGGCACTACCATCGCCGTATATGATCCAGACATCTTTTTCAGGAAACACCAGTTTGGCGCCCAATGCAAAACCGGCGCCGACTCCCAGTGTGCCGAATACGCCCGGGTCGAGCCAGGAAAGTGGTGCACGCGGCTTTAAGGTGTAGGCGGATGTGGCCACAAAGTCGCCGCCGTCTGCCACTAAGATGGTATTGTGGTCAAGTATCGTATCCAAAGCCCTGAACAATTTAACCGGATTGATGCCGTTCAGGTCATTTGCAGCCTGTTCGTCAATATGCTTTTCGCGTGCATTGTCATTGCTGCGCAATTTTTGCATCCATTCGGAATAATTGCCGCTGTATTTTTTTGCCAGGTCTATCAGAAAATTCTGCGGGTCTGCCAGTATGCCAAGGCTAGGCCTTTTGTTCTTATTCAAATCCTCCCTGCTGCGATTGATGGAAACAAAGGGACGATGCCCAATGTGGTTGCCATAATCCAAACGGAAGTCATTGGGAACACCGGCGAGTATTATTAAATCAGCTTCCTTGATGGCTTCCTTGCGTTTGTGGCGCATCTGCAATGGATGGTCTTTGCCAAGCAATCCACGTCCCATACCGCTGAGGTAGACGGGAATGCCTAATTGCAGTACGGCTTTCGCCAGTTCATCTGCTTTGTGCGGCTGCATCATGGCGCCGCTGCCCACCAGCATCAGAGGGCTCTTAGCCTGTTTTAGCCTGGAAATCACTTTCTCAACATCGGAAGAATTGTGTGAGGGCGTTGAAAACGAGTGAGGTTGATTGAACTGAACATTGTCTTTTCCTTCAAACAGTTTTCTCGCATGCCGGTTGATATACCACTGTATGACGCGTTCCTGCATGTTGCGTGGCGGAACATCTTTGCTTTTTGCGCCATACCATTCCCGCACCAATTCTTCGTTGTAGAGGGTATCAATCGGACATTCTACAAAGACAGGTCCGGGAATGCCGTCCTGTGCTACGGCAAATGCCTTTTCCAGGGTGGGGATAATATCTTTCACTTTGGTGATGCGAGCGGCCCATTTTACGTTCGGTTTCATCATGCTCATCTGGTCGATATCCTGGAGAGATCCCCTGCCTTTTAAAATGGTCGCCGCCCCGCCACCCAATAATATCAAGGGTGACTGTGCGAGATATGCATTCTTTACCGCCGTAATGGTGTTTGTCAATCCGGGGCCGGCAGTCACCGCTGCAACACCGGGAACACCTGTCAAGCGCGACACTGCATCCGCCGCAAACACGGCATTCACTTCATGTCTGGTATCAATAACGCGGATACCCAGGTTTTCTGCACTGACAAAAATAGGGGAGATGTGTCCGCCACAAAGGGTAAATAAAAATTTGACTCCGTGATTCTGCAAGACTTTAGCAATGATTTCACCACCGTTCATAAGGATGTTTTAGGTTGGATAGTGAAGACATATCAACATTGAATTTAATGATTTCAGGCGACAGATGTGTTAAGTAAAGATTCAGTTTTTACCGCTTTCGGGAAAAGGATGTTGTTTTCCAGGTGAATGTGGGTATGCAGATCATTCTCAAATTCCTTCAGCAGGTTGTAGGCCACCCGGTAGGTATTGCAGGCATCTGCCGGCGGCGTATAGTCATTGCTCAGCAGGGCGATTCTCCTGAAGCGTTCGCCTTCCGTGTCGTGTTCGTGCATCATCATGTGGATGGGGTTTTCAACGGTGCCAAACGGTGCCTGTCCCATTTCCTGACGTGCAAGCATGGTCTTCACCATCTTGCGGATATAGGGAAACAATACGAGTTCCTCCTTTTTCATGTGAGCGCTCAGTGCGCCTGCGCATTCGTTGAATTCCCTGTTGATTTCAAACAATTCGGGGTGTTGTGGTCCATGCACCTTACATAATTTATTCAGGTATTGCAGGAGTACAGGAATGTTCTCTTCCACATAACGGTGGTGCTTCTTTTCGATATAATCTGTCAGCAGATCCATTGGCCAGGAGTTGAAGTCAATCACATTGCTCTCCATGGGTTTCGTCACGGAATCCAATTCTTCTGTGAGCATGTTGACATCCAGTTTCTTTTCTTCACATACCTGCTGGATGCTGCGGTTGCCTTTGCAACAGAAATCAATCTTATGTTTTTTGAAAACAGCTGCTGTGCGGTAGTCTTGCGCTACCATTTCGCCTATTGTCTTATTTTGTGTATCCATTGGAGTTGTTTTTAAGGTTTTGAAAATTTTATTTTTTGAAAAGATTCTTTTGTATCACTGAAGAGATGCTGATTGCTTTGTTTTTCAGCAATGTGGCCTTCTCTCCCTCGAATAATTCATCGGTAGTGGCGATGAACAGTTTGTTCCATCGGTTGAAATGCTTCTTGTTAATATTGGTAATCCTGTTGAGGTGCTGATGCAGGGTTAAAGGATTGCCTTCATAATTTCCCGTAAAGAAGACGATGTTCTCCCAGAAATTGTACATGGCCGGCAGATGTTTTTTCCAGTTCATATTTACAATATCTGTAAAGAAATAACCGATGATTTTGTCATTCCTGACCCTGTCGTAGAAGGTATCCACTAACAATTCGATATCGGCCCTGTTTTTAATATCCTTTTTCATAGATATTCATTTTTAAATTCATCGCACGGCGTGCAGATAAAATTTCATCATAAGTCTTTTTTTCTGAATTTGAGAACAGATAATCCTATAGGAAGTACACACCAGAGCAGCAGCGTTGTAAAGGCGACAACGAGTCCCACATTGGTGCCGAAAAAATCCTTGAACACGGCACCGGTGTAACCCATCAGTGCGGATACATCCAGCCGCAACAGGATCAGTATTCTTCCGAGGTCAATTGGATTGAGGGCACTGATGACGACCACCGCCTTTTCCAGCGGATAGTCGGAGAACTGGAACAGGATGAACAGAACGAGACCGTCAAACAGCAGGGCGAAATACAGCCACAACAAGATTGCGGTGCCGATTCCTTTTGCCTTATCCCGCGTGTTCACCGTCGTAAGAAATGCGATGGCCACGAAGATGACGGTAATGATGCATCCTATGCCCAGCATCATCAGACCGGTGGGGGATGCCTCATACAGCAATATCGGGATGCCTGCGCCGATGAAGAACGCCAGCACCATGGAGCCGGCAAGTCCGAAAAACAGGCTCAACCAGATGTTCTTGCGTTGCAGCGGCTGGCTGACGAGGAGTTCAATGAATTCCGCGCTGTTGTAGATGTAAATGGTGGAAAAAATGATGGAAACCAAAGGGACAATAAACAGGATGAGGTTCAGTAAACTCAACAGCCCTTTGGCAGTATTGTCTTCCAGATTAAAGACACTTAAGGAGGTAATCAGCAGGAATAAAGTATACACCAGAACAATCTTATTTCTGAGGATATCGATGATGACAAATTTTATAATCTTTTTCAATGTGCTGCGTTTAACATGATGCTGGCAATCGCCTTAGATAATTTTACTTCTCCCGTTTCGTTACGCAATGCTTCTATGGATTTATGGAATTTCAGTTTCCCGTCCTGCATAAAGATGACATGCGTCACCAGGTCATCCAGTTCACTCAGGATGTGGGAGGTGACGAGTACCAGTTTCCCTTTCTCTTTTTCACGGATGATTTTTTCCTTAAGGATTTCAGAAGACACGGGGTCCAAACCAGCCGTGGGTTCGTCGAGTATCAACACATCCGGATTGAACATGAAGGCAAGCGTGGCGCTCACTTTCTGCCGGGTTCCGCCGGACAAGGTACCCATCCTTTTGTCGGATAGCTTATCCAATCCGAATTCAACATATAATTCTTCATCCAGCTGCGTATCATCATCTTTCCGGATGCTTTTCATCATTTCGAATACCTGTCCTATGGTCATGTTTTCGGGGTATCTTCCGATTTGCGGCATATAGCCGATTTGGCTGCGGTATGTCCAGTCGTTTGCAATATTTCTTTCATTGAACAGGATGGTGCCTTTGTCAGGAACCACCATGCCCAGTATGCTTTTGATCAGCGTGGTCTTTCCGCTGCCGTTCGGCCCAATCAGGGCAATGCATTCCGTGCTCTTGCAGTCGATGGAAACGTCATCGAGCGCGGCCAGTTTGCCAAATTTCTTTATCACATTTGATACGGTGATCATAAGGGTAGCGCTTTCATTAATGGGGAGTCGTCTTTCAGGTTTTCCGGTGTGATGCTCGGGATTATCTTTTCTGTCTTATCCAGGATGGTCACCATGAAACTCCGGAACAGCATCATGGCAGGCGGCATTTTTTCCAGAATCATGGAAAAAAGGCTGACAGGTCTGAAGGGAACGTCTCCGAGTTTGTCTTTATTCAGATCATAGCCTTCGTATTTATCCCAATAGTTGCCGTTGAAGGTGTTCAGAACCAGAGAACCGTTCGTGCCTACGTCAAAGGTATTGCTGATGAAATTATTTCTGGTCACCGTGATGTCCATGCAACTGGCCTGGACCTTCATGGCCCAACCGTTGTTCTGGAAGAGATTATCCTGCATCTGTACGCGGCTGACACCTTCCATAAATATTCCGCTGGTATTTTTGATAAAACGGTTGCCATCCATGTAGCTGTCCGAAATTTCTTTCAACAGTAAACCGTACGCGGCATCACCCCAGTTTTCTTCAAAAAGGTTGTTGAACATCTTCACGCCATGTGTAAACATAACGGCGACACCGGCGCCATTATTCTTGAATACATTGGTGATGTAGGCGTCGTTGTTGGAGAACATGAAATGCAAGCCGTAACGTATGTTTTTGGTGGAGATGTTTCTCCATATGATGGAATTGGTGACAAATTCAAAGTAGATGCCATCCCGGTGTCCGCTAATCTTATTGCCGATAATCTGCATACTGTCGCACTTCCAGCAATGGATACCGTTGCCGATTTGTTGCTCTGCCACAGCAAAAGACTTTAAGGTGTTATTCTTGATGACACAGTTTTTTCCGTATTGCGTATAAATGCCGAAGAAATTATCTTCCAGGATATTATTGATGATGGTCACGTTTCTTCCGTCATAAATCTTGATGCCGGCAGGATCTTCCAGAGTTCCTCTTCCTGAGTGTATGATCTTGAATCCATCAATAGTTACATGATTGGATTTTATAGAGATGATTTCATATTTGCTTTCGCCGTCCAGTGTCGGATGGTCGATTCCTTTCAATGTAATGGCTTTATTGATGAGGAGATTCCTTTCATGATATGTTCCTGCTGGCACCCATATGGTATCGCCATCTGAAGATCTGTCAATCACTTGCTGAATGCTGCTATGTTTTATGTCAACCTGATAAGATGCACCAAATGCCGGCAGAATGAAGAGGAGTGTTATATATCGAATCAGAATTTTCATGAGAATCATTGAATGATGTCATTCCATATAACGCTTTCCGCTTTAAATGTTTCCATTACAATATTCATGCTGTCTATGTTGGAGAACGCAGCGATATTGCCGCCCATCGGACTTCTTAGCTCAACGCTTTTTATCAGATGTGCAGCGGAAGCATTAATGAAGGAATGATTTCCCGTGTAATCACTCAGAAAGATATCTTTTATCTCTTTTTTTATTTCCGGTTTTTCTTTCAGAAGTCCAAGCACACAATGGATGTCATCCAGAATATAGATTTTACCTTTTTTGGTAAGAATCTCTGCCGGAAAACGTGCGTCGCTGACAGTCATCTTGCAGTGGTCGCACTGGTCAATTCCTATCCTTACCGGTTTGGGTTGTGCCGAACAGGAAGAGAATAGGGTGAGTGTCAGGAGACCCAATATTACTGTAGTCAGGGAGCCTGATTTTTTCAATTTAATTGTACCCCTCGCTTCGATGATTACACAAACTATCAGTATGACACCGACTCCGATGAAGATCCATCCGCCGATATCCGGAATGGAGTATGCACCGAAATTAAGCAGTTGTTTGAAACCGATGAGCGGCGGCTGATAAGCCATTCCGGGAACGACAATGGCTGCTTTAGGGTCAAGGTTGTGTCCGTAGTTGTATTCCCATCGCCAGAAATCCACCATGGCCAGAACGCCGAAAGCGGCAAACAGTCCGAACATGGCATATAATAATTTTCTGTTTCCGATAGCTGCAACAATAAGAAATAATAAGGCATAGACACCTATAATATAGGTTAATACACTGAATTCTATAAAATCTTCCGCATGCAAGGTTTTCATCCCGATATAGTGGTTGAGTCCATTGATGATTTCTACATCTCCGCCCAGTTTATTGGCATAAATCAGCATGCGTAGCCCTTCCGGATATTGCGGTGCGGCGAGGTCGATTCTCCAGATGGGTAAGAATAAGACTGCAAATAAAGCAAGTCCGCAAATTGCCACTGCGATCCTGATCCAGAGATTTAATTGATTGTTTTGCATGGCTTGTATTTTAAAAATTGAAGATTCAAAAAAAATGGAACAGGCTTTCATTCACCTGTTCCACTATTAAGGATCAAACAAGAGTTATTATTTTGTTTCCGGAGTGGCTGCAGGTAGATTTTTGCCCGTACTGAAGGTGAGGGGAACGCTGCTGCCTGCCGGTGATACTCTCACGTATCCCTGCATTTCCTGATGTAACGCACTGCAGAAATCGGTACAATACATCGGGAACATGCCCACTCTGTCCGGTACCCATTTCAGCGTTTGTGTTTCTCCCGGCATGATGAGCAACTCACCATTGTTGGCGCCTTTTACGGCAAAGCCATGAGGTACGTCCCAGTCTTGTTCTAAGTTGGTTACATGGAAGTAAACTTCGTCGCCCATTCTGATACCTTCAATGTTGTCCGGTGAGAAGTGAGAGCGGATAGAGGTCATGTATACATGTACCTTATTACCTTCTCTTACTACTTTGGATGCCCCTTCTCCTTTAGAAGCATAAGGATTTCCGTTTTCTTCAATCTTGAATATTTTTACTGAATTTCCTTTGATCACTTCCGCCGGTACAGCCTGTGCATAGTGTGGTTCACCGATGGTCGGGAAGTCGAGAATCAGTTGCATCTTATCTCCGCTGATATCATACAATTGAGCACTTTGAGACAATTCAGGACCAGTTGGAAGGTATCTGTCTTTGGTAATCTTGTTATACGCAATCAGGTATTTCGGAGACGGTTTCTTGCTGTCTCCGCCCGGTACACATAAGTGGCCTACAGAGTAATAAGTCGGAACGCGGTCTATCACTTTCAAGTCCTTGATGTTCCATTTTACCACTTCTGAAGAAACGAAGAAAGAGGTGTAGGCATTTCCGTTTCCGTCAAATTCCGTATGCAGAGGTCCCAAGCCCGGTTTCTGTACTTCACCATATAAGGCGGATTCATATTTGACGACAGGGATACCATCGAAGTCTCCTGCGAAGTCCTTAGCAGCGATGGCTTTTTGTAATTTGTCAAAACTGAAGACCGGAATCAATGCAGCCAATTTACCGCTGCCTACGATGTATTCACCTGTTGGATCCACATCGCAACCGTGTGGTGATTTCGGACAAGGAATGAAATAGCAGATATCTTTCAGTTCTTTGGCGCTTAACACCGTTACCTCTGACTTGATTTCAGAAGTGGCACTGTGTGTTTTGTCGCTGTAGGTGTTGTGAGCATATTTTGCAGGAACTTTTTTGCCTTTACCCGCTTTCAGGTATTCTTCCGCTTTTTTCCAGTTCACCGCCATGATGAAGTCTTTGTCTTTTTGAGATGCATTCACCTCTAACATGGTGTTGGCCTGTTCTGTATTGTAACAAGAGAAGAAGAACCATCCGTGCGATTTTCCTTTGCCTGCATGGCTTAAGTCAAAATTCACACCCGGACATTCAATCTGGAATGCGATATCCATTTTACCATCTTCTTTGCCCACGCTGATGAAGCTTAAGTAGCCTTTAAAGTTTTGCTTGTAGGTGTTGATTGGAATATCTCCGTTTGCGTTATCCGGTGGAACACTGAAGCGAGTACCTGCCACCACATATTCAGTATTTTCGGTGATGAAAGGAGAAGAGTGGTTGCCGGCACTGTTTGGCAACTCGATGATTTCTGCCGTGCGGAATGTTTTCAAATCGATACGAGCCACACGCGGCGTATTGTTGGCATTGCCGAAGATCCAGCGTCCGTCGATTTCACCATTGGTTTGTGATAACTCTGTATGGTGCAGGTCATCCCAAGGCACAAAACCATGAGAAGTGTTTAACATAGGTTTGGTCTCTTCGCTGTACCCCCAGCCTTTTTCGGGGTCCACGGAGAATACCGGAATCACTCTTAATAAACGTCCGCTCGGTAAGCCGTATACACTCATCTGCCCGCTGAATCCGCCACTCACAAAATTGTAGAAAGCATCGTATTTGCCGGGCGCCACATATGCTTTTGCAGCAGCATCAGCACTTACCGCATTGCCGATGTTCTTTGGTTTGCAGGCTGTCATGGCCATCGCTGTGATGATAGCGATGCATACTGCCATATTTAGATTTATCTTTTTCATTTCTTAGATTTAGTGTGTATTCAAATTATTTTATTTAACGCCATCGTTTTTGCGCATAAATTCAAGCAGATGTCTTGCATCATCATCAGATAAACTCTGGTTCGGCATTCTTACCAGACAGATTTCCAGTTGTGCCTGTGCGGCAGGATCCTTATCAATCATGGCATCCGTATTGGTGATGAAATTCATGATCCATTCCGGGGTACGACGTGTGGTTACGCCTTTCCATCCGGGGCCCACCAGTTTCTCATCCGTGGTCTTGTGGCAGGAAGAACATTTTACCCCATACACCTTCTCACCGGAAGTGGCCATAGCGGCATCCAGTGTGGCACCCAGTTCCACTTTTGTAAATTTACCTTCTCCTCTTTTCGGGTCATAAGAAGGGTTGCCATTTTCCGTCGTGGTGGCTGCCGGAGTTTCTGTGGTTTCTTCTTTGGTGCTGAAGTCCTCTTTGGACGGATTCGAATTGCATCCTGTAAAGAATGCGGCTAAAGAAGAGATGCTTAGGATAATTAATAACTTTTTCATTTGAATTGATTTTATGCTGCAAGGTTATACAGATAACTTTTAAAGATTTATGATTGCAGTCATAATAGCTCGAAAAGGCTTGTTTTTCCAATGGATTTAGATGGTAGAAAAATTCAAAACATGATATAAATCATATTTAGGTTGTTTAATATTAACGGCATTTGTGTGATATTTGGATTAAATTACATTGCAATTTTTCTTAATGTCATGATGGTAAATGAAGATATACTGCTTTCAAGAGGTGCCGTCTATAAAAAGATAAAAAAAGGCGATTTCATTTTCTCTGAAGGGGCGAAGTGCAATTTTTATTATCAGCTGGTGGAAGGGAAGGTAAGCTGGGTGAACTATGATGCGGAAGGAAAGGTTTTTATCCAGTCCATTATAATGCCCGGTGAGTGTTTCGGAGAGTTGCCGTTGTTTGATGATGAAGCCTATGCAGCCAATTCTATGGCGGAATGTGATTCCATAATCATCCAGTTGCCTAAGACAACATTTCTCCAGTTGCTAAAGGATAACTACGATTTACATATGGCATTCTCTCGCTTGCTAGCACAAAGGGTGCGCTATAAATTTTTCATTTTAAAGGAGCTTGCCTGTCATAATCCCGAGCAGCAGATCATCTCTCTGCTCAACTTCTATAAAGAGAAATATCATCATTCCGTCAACGAACCATTCCGGATAAACTTTACCAGACAGCAACTCGCCGGTATGACGGGTTTGAGGGTGGAAACGGTTATCAGAACCATTAAGAAGCTATGTGAAAAAGGAATGCTTACCATCAATAAAGGAAAGGTGTATCTGATGAATAATGATTCAAATCATAAATCATTCATATAGTGTCCTGTATTTTTGCAGTTGATTTTTAAACATCGCCTCTAATCTGCAAAATGGATATTTCTTTCAAACGTTACCTTAGGATCTCTATCTTCAACCTGTTGTTGGTGGCTTCCATCGGCGTGGTGCTACGATACAAGATATTATATTCACTTCCGTTCGTCGATCAGAAACACCTGCTGCATGGACATTCGCATTTTGCATTTGCCGGCTGGATTACACAAACCTTGATGGTGCTGATGCTGGTCTATTTGTCCCGTGCAAACAGACGCGATGAATTTGTCCGTTATAAGTGGTTGCTGCTCGCGAATCTTGTAACGGCCTATGGCATGCTGATTGCTTTTCCAATTCAGGGTTATGGCGCCGTTTCCATCACATTCTCTACGCTCTCAGTCTTTACATCATACGCCTTTGCAATCCGGTACTGGAAAGATCTGAATGGAATAAATAAGGATGATATTGCCCATCTTTGGCTCAAAGCAGCGTTATTGTCGGCTGTATTCTCATCTGCAGGCACTTTTGCACTGGCGTTTATGATGGCAAACAAGATGATTCACCAGGACTGGTATCTGGCGGCTGTTTATTTTTATCTGCACTTCCAATACAACGGCTGGTTTTTCTTTGCCTGTATGGGTTTGCTGCATACATTGCTGCCTTCCGGCATTTTAGAAAACACAAGGCTCCGTACGGTATTTCATCTGTTTGCATTAGCAAGCATCCCTGCTTATTTTCTGTCCACATTATGGATGGCATTGCCCACCTGGATGTATATCCTGGTGGTGTTTGCCGCATTTGCACAAGTGCTTGCATGGGGTATCTTTATCAGGATATTGTTTACCCACAGAGTATTGCTGACAGAAAGCATTTCGAAAGAGGGGAGGTGGCTGATGGGGCTAAGTGCAATGGCATTAACCATAAAACTGCTGTTGCAGCTTGGTTCTACCATTCCGGCATTAAGTCAGCTTGCCTTTGGTTTTCGTTCCATCGTTATCGCTTATCTGCATCTGGTCCTATTGGGTGTCATTACAATGTTTTTGCTGGGTTATATTTTTTCCCTCCATATCGTTCAGGTAAGAATGCTTGCGAAATATGGCCTCGTAGCTTTTTCGACCGGTATTTTTCTGAATGAGTTGGTGCTGATGTTGCAGGGGATTGCCTCTTTCAGCTATAATAGCATTCCTTATGCAAATGAACTGCTCTTGTGCATGGCACTGCTGATGTTTTCAGGCATATCATTGCTGCTGCTTTCACAGTCACAGAAGCAAAAATAAAAAAGGCTTGCAACGGCAAGCCCTGAAATGTCTGATAGGGAATAAATCCTATGCGGTAGTATCTTCTGTTGGTGCATCCGGAGCATTGCTCTTTACGCTTTCAATACCATTGTCCCTGCCGGCTTCGCTCTCGTACAATTCGCTGGTGCCGATAATCTGTCCGTTTCCGGCTTTCAGGTTGAAATACGGTTTTCCGTTTGTCGAAACCTTTCTGTCGTACTTGCTGTCATCTCCTGCATTTGTTTTTACTGAGTTGATGCCGTTCAAACAGGCAGGTTTGGTGGTGTACGCTTCACTGCGTAAGATTTCCTGTCCATTTCCTGCTAAGAGACGAAATACGAATTGTCCGTCTTTCTGTGTTTTGATTACAAATTTTCCCATGTTAATAAAATTTAATTAAAGGTAGTCTATTTTTTAAATAATGGAGCCGCATTCCGATATTTTTTATCAACCGTACTCACCACTGTTTACATCTTTTATGTTGCCAAAACCGATGACATCGTCCACTACGTCCTCATCTCTCAGTTCAGAAACTCTCTTGATGGTTTTGTTTCCATATTTATTCTTTATATCATATACTGTTTTGCGAAGTTTGTTGGTTTTCATATGCGAGTTGTCGAAGATATTTAATTGCATGACATCTTCATCAATAAAATCTCCGATGACCACACCGATGCTGGTGGTATCCTGATTGATGACGGGTTGCTGCAGCTTGTTTTTCTGTTCAAATGCCTTTTGCCTGTCCAGTAGTATGTGATAGAGTTCCATGCCGTCCTGCAGTGGCTGGCTGGTGTGAAATTTGTCCTCATGGGAGGCACCGTTTTCATAACGGGTGAAAAAGGATACACGCTTGCAGAAGAGGTGTTTTTTCATCATGCGTTTCTCCAGCGTCAGGCATAGCATCATCAGGATATCCTGCAGGTTTTGCACATCCCTGCGCTGTTCTTTGGATACCATACGCATCGCCGACATGTTCTTGTATTCCTCTGTCGTTTGCATGTCCACTTCCTGAAAATGCAGACGATGGTACCAGTGCAGGCCGACAATGCTTTTGCAGGCTGCTTTTAATTTTTCGGGTGTGGAATGGCGTAAGTCATACGGTGTGTAGATGCCTGCATCAATTAATCTTCTGGCCATGCCCTTACCGATACCGGGAAGGTCAGTCAGTTCCAGTTTTTTTAAAACGCGGTCGATGTTTTCCGGATTTATGACCGTCAAGCCATCGGGTTTCTGGATGTCGGAAGCTAGTTTTGCCAGAAACGCATTCGGAGCAATGCCGATAGAACATTTCAGGTAATCTCCGACGTGCTCATTGATATCCCGCTTGATTTGCTTCGCCACTTCAATGACGTCGGGATAGATGTTTTTGTAACTCGTTAAATCCACCACGGCTTCATCAATGCTGCGCGGAATGACATCCTCCGAATATCTTTTTAGAATGTTCATGATGCGCGCATGGAATGTTCTGTATTTGTCTGGATTGGTTTCCAGTGGCACTAGATCAGGACATAGCTTCATGGCTTCATTCAGTCGAACGCCCAATTTGATGCCATATTTTTTCGCTTCTATCGAAGGCGCAATCACACAACCGTATTTACCTGTGTACACACAAACCGCTACCGGTCTGCCGCGCAGCCAGTAATTGGTCTGTTGTTCGCAACTTGCAAAAAAACTGTTCATGTCTATGAATAAGACACGGGCTTCTGTTTTGGTATGAAGTGAGTTTTGATTCACGAGTTTAAGTTAGACAAATTTTAAAAACAAAATCAAATTTTAATTGCCAGAAATCCTAAATCCTAAATCTTAAATCCTAAATTTGTTTTATGAACATTCCATCCAAAATAGTTATCGGCTCCGACCATGCCGGCTTTGAATACAAAGAGGCCATCAAAAGCTATCTTGCAAAAAATGATGTGGAACTTATTGATGTGGGAACGCATGGTTTAGAGAGTTGTGATTATCCGGATTATGCGCACGCTGCTGCTCGGGAAATTGAGAATGGTAATACAGAATTTGGCATTTTGATTTGTGGCTCAGCCAACGGTGTGGCCATTACAGCCAATAAACACCAGAAAATCCGTGCCGCCTTGTGCTGGCAAAACGATATTGCAAGTCTGGCTCGACTGCATAATGATGCCAATATCATTTGTCTGCCAGCGCGTTTTGTTACGATTGATGAAGCGGAAGAAATGGTGCATACCTTCCTGACCACCGCTTTTGAAGGCGGTCGCCATCAGAAAAGAGTAGATAAAATTTAAGAAAACTATCTTGCTTTATAACCAAATTTCAAACCAATAATCATATTTAAAGTTTGTAAAAGTTGTGTATTATTGAAACTTATAAACCTGAAACCATCATCTATCGGAGTTGCATCATCGGGAAGATTAACAATAGTTTTTCTTTTGTAAGCAATGTATCCAAGTCCTGAATAAAAATCAATAATTCCTTTGTTGCGTTTTCCAGCATAAATTAACAAGCCATACCGAATGCCGAATCCAAGTGTAATAGTACGCCTTTTAGTATCAAATAGTTGCTTGTAAGAACAATTGTATCTGCAGTATTCCACTTCGCCTCTTACTTGGTGCATATTGGTTTGCAGATCAAACCCAAGATACTGGTTTACTCTACTGACTGTGTTTCGTTTTGTTACATCAGGCAAAAGATAGATTTTATAGGTATTCAGCATCCTGAAACCATATCTTTTTAATTCATTATCATCCAATAAATTTCTGTAAGGAATGCCTGTATAAGGATTTATAAAACCCAACTCTAACTCATACGCATGTTTTCGGTTAAATCTAATTTCTGTCAATGCTGAAACATAATGTATTGGATGAAACAAACCCATTGGTGAAAGTTTGACCAAAACTTGCGGATAGCGTATTTTAAGCGCAGCGGTGTCTTGCGAAAAGGCGATTGCGTTTAAACTAAAAAATAAAGATAAAAACAGAATTATTTTTCGCATTAGTTTTTATCTATTTGAGAAAGTTTAATGATGTGGTTGATGTTTGTATAATCATAAAAATTATAGCTGTCTGGTGTTGATACAATCAACAAACCGTTATCTGTAATTACATCAACAGCATTTACCGACTCAATGCTTTGAATTGGTGTTGGTGAAGCCGGATTTGAAATATCAAATATTTCAATGCCATTTGCGCCGTCGCAGACAAACAGATTATTACCATCATAGCCAAGACCCTGTGGCGATGCCATTTGAATAGTTGATATTGTATATGGATTGTAAGCATCGGCAACATTGATGACCAGCAATAAACTTTGCGGTATATATGCGCCACTGCAACCGGTGCCTTGTCTTACGGTTGAATAAGCAATTGTATTTTTTACGACTACCGGATCGCAGCCAACCTGATGCGATTCTTTTGCCTGTATTACCGGAATAGTTGGATTGCTAATATCGACAATATAAATGCCGTCAGTAGCGCCGATGTATAACTTACCGATGTAGCTGAAAATAGTTTCGATGTTATATGCTACTTTCACGCTGTTTATTTTTACAGGATTGTTATTGTTGCGAATATCAAAAACAACTATTTCGTTATTGCTCAGTGAATACAGATAATGACCGACAATAGCGAAGCGCGTAATGGAACCCGATTTTCCTTGTTCGTTGGTTTTGCGCGAGTTGGTGTCTTTTTCACAGGCAGTAAAGCATAACAGGATAACAATCATTATGCTACTGATTTTTAAACTCAATTTTTTCATCTGTTTATTTTTATTCTGTTTTACATTTTGGATTTGTTAATGAAGTGTTTTCCCAATTTATAATAATGCCTTTGTTCAAATCTGCACATTCAAACCAGCCGGAAAAATTCGCCGGAAAAATATTGTCATTTCGAATAGCACCTTTTACAATTTTTAAAACCTGTACATGCAGAATATCTTTGATATTAATAGAAATCAGGTCTTTTCCATTGTCGGCATATAAAGTACTGTCAGAAATAGAAAAATTTTTGTTGCCGTAAATTTTTATGAACGTAATTTTTGTAGTTGATGTTGGATCTGTTTTATCAATAACATGTATTCCTTTTCCTATTTCATTCACGAACAAATAATTGTTCCATAGGTAAATATTTCCTGCATTGATAATCGGCTGAACGGTAATATTTTTAATATCATACAAACTATCATTCGGTAAGTAAACAGGTTTCATTCCATTGATAATGAAATCGTCTTTCTTACACGATATAAGAAACAGACTACATATTATAATACTAAGAAGATATTTACACATCCAATAATCATTTTATTGATTATCAAATATAGCATTTTACTTAATAATAATCTATACCTAATGCCGTTAAAATTATACCTAAATATAAGTATTTTTGAAAACTGAAAATTACCTGTATTGCACGATGATGAAAAACACGTTTATTTCATATTCTTTTGTAAGGTTTTTGCGCGTTGATCTTTACCATCGTGGCTCCAGCCAGGCGATTGAAAAATGTAATTCAATTTATCTTTCAATGTCGGTGCACGTTTTACATCATTCAAAAGATTAAGCACTTCGTGAAAAGTGATTTTCAATAAATTATTCGTATGAATGTTTGTAGTAATTCCATAAACAGGAAATTTTTCTTCATCTTCATCTTTAAATGTTCCGAACATTCTGTCCCAAATAATAAAAACACCTGCATAGTTTTTATCCAGATATTGTATTTCGCTGGAATGATGTACACGATGATGCGCCGGCGAGTTGAAAATAAATTCATACCATTTTGGTAAGCGCTTAACGGTTTCCGTATGTGGTAAAAACTGGTAGATCAGATTTAGTTGGTACATCGTTAAAATCATCAACGGATGAAAACCTAAAATTGCCATTGGAATATAAAATGCATCTTTGAACAACAACTCTAACCAGCTTTGTCGCAGCGCCGTAGAATAATGCATATATTCTGATGAATGATGATTGACATGAGCTGCCCATAATAATCTTACTTCGTGGCCAAAACGATGATACCAGTAAAAAATAAAATCCTGTAAGATAAAACCAATGATCCAAACATACCAATGTGTTTTATGCCATTGCCATGAGCCGAATTCCTGAATAGAAGCAGGTCCTAAATTATCAAAAATTCGGAACTGATAAAACCATAGCATATAGCCAACGGAAATAGCTTTGATACCAATATCTATTATGGTGGAGCCGATACCTAAACCTAAACTGGATGCAGCGTCTTTGTAAAATTCTTTCGATACCTGATTTTTTTTTCGGTAATACAAGAAGAATTCAGCAAGAATCAGCAAAATGAAACCAGGAACCGCGTAAGCAACCGGATCATTAAAATCAAATGGATTATATAATGAGAATTCTTGCATAGATATTTATCTATACAAAGATAACTATAAATACGAAAATGAACACCGTCATTTCGACTGAAAGGAGAAATCTCATCATTACAGGAAAGTGCAAAACTATTTAAGATTTCTGGCTGCGCTCGAAATGACAGTTGTCACTTCGTTTTTAATTATCGCTTTTATTCAGCGCATCGCCTGATTTTTTGCCAACATTATTATAGCCGCCTTTATCATTCACAACAGGTTTGCCGCTTGCATTTGTTGATTTTTCCCAGCTTACAAAATTTCCGCTGCCGGTAATTTCTATTGCATCTAATGATTCAACAACGATGTCATTATTTTTTCCGGTGATAAAAAGTTGTTTGCAATTTCCAGTGATCGTTATTTTATTTTCGTTTCCGTCAATAACAATTGCTTTGTCGGTTGAGTTTATTTCTGCAGTTTCCTGATTGCTGACCGTAAAATGGACAGCATCAGCAGGAATTGCTGTTGCCATAGGTTTTATTGCTTTAGTGGCAGTTGTTTTTGGTTTATTTTTTGAAGCATTGGTTTGCGCTAAGCTACATACTGCAATTACAATTGATACAGTGGTTAAAATTATTTTTTGCATTTTTTATATTTTTTTATGAATACACATTTATTGTGCCAAAAACAGCACTTCCATTTTTTTATTTCATTTTTGAGATTAGCGACTTGATTTGCTCGTCTTTTTCTTTCAGTTGATTGCGTAATTCTTCAATTATTTCCTTGTCAATATTATACAAAGTTGATGAAATAATTGTGCCAGATTGAGCACAATTATTAAAGATTTGAGTTTCATCAAAACCAACTAATTTTACTGCATCAATTTCTAAAGCGGTAGCAATTTTTTCTATAGTATGCCATTCCAAATTAGCATCATCATGTTCATATAAGCTGTATTGTTTTTGTGAGACGCCCAGCTTTTCAGCAACAAACTCTTGTTTATAACCTTTTAATGTTCTGATCTTTCTTATTTTCTGTCCGATATTCATGTAGAATAATTTATACCATAAATGTAATAATTTATACCAAAAAATACACCTTCTTATAATTTAAAATAGAATATATTTGTTCTATTGAAGCATAAAAATACTAGTTCCTCATGTTTCAGTTGGTAAATTCTGAAAGCCATTAAAAAGTAAGAATCAAAAAATAAATTTATTAAAATGAGAAAATTAATTTTAATTTGTTGCGTTGTACTGTTGTTCGGTGCATGCAAAAAAACAGATAGCAATTTATTAGAAAACTCTTTAAAAACAACTACAAAAGTATCACAGAATAATCTAATTGAGAAAGAATATTCTGATCTAGAGTTAAATATTGATAATACTGGCGAATTTTATAATTTTGAAAGGGATATAAAACAGACTATTATGAACTGTGATTTTATTTCAGAGAATGACAGACTTTGTTTATGTAAAGGTATTAGAATGGAAAACAATCATATTAAAGGTATTATTGGCTCGGCAATAATATTGCAAAAGATGTCATTGGGAAATAAAATAATTCTAATGAAAAGATTATATCCAAATAGAGACTTTAAAATCTACAACAATTTGACTAAATCTGTAGAATATGAGTATAAGATCAGTACAAGTTCTTCTATGAATCGAAACAATTCTAATGAAACAGATTTTAGAGATAAAGTTAGAATGATGCTGATATATCCTGCAAAAGATGGTGGTTATGGCAGTAGTTGTGAAGAATGTGGCGACAGTTCATGTATGTTATGGTATTAATTTATTTTTCATCAATAGAGATAAATAGACTCATTAAGTATAGTATTCAAGTTGAAGTACAATTTGAATACTATATTATTTATTAATTAATAATTTATATAATGAAAAAAATATTGTATTTTATTTTTATACTTAATCTTACTGCCTTTTCCAAAGACAATTGCATTATTCATTTAAAAATTAATAACTATCAAAATTTACAATCATTATCTATATGCAATGGCGCTGATTATTTATTTTATACAGAACAACCGTTTGAGGAAGATTCCATTTGCTTAAACATTTATCAGCCGTATCCTCAATTAATTATTATTAATGATGACTACTATAACAATGTTCCGTTTTTCTTAGATAACACAGAATATATAATAAACATCGATGCAACAACAAAGAAAGTTACTTTTCTCAATTCAACGCTAAATAGCGATTTCGCTACTATCAACAATATAAAAGACAGTCTAAATACAGCTTATAATATTCCAAAATTGTTGACTAAACAATATAAAGATCATTTAGATAGTATTGGCGAAACAGAGTTATTTAAATTGAAATTAAAAGAAAGAGATTCTATTTATGATATTTTAAAAAAACAATATTACACAACTAATACAACATCATTTTTAGCATTACATTATATTTATTATAGTTTAATGTGTAATAATAGTGTTGCTAATAAAGAAGCCATGTGGCCAATATTTTTAAAACTAGATAATAAGTTGTATTCTTATGCGTTATATCAACAAACTAAAGAGCTTTTGTTGATAAATCCAGAAACGGTAAAAAAAGCATATTGATTTTTCATAGTGAAATAGCATACAACATCAGTATATTCTAGCATAAAAAATGTACAAGAATTTGATAAAGTGATTAATGAAATAATACCAAATAACGCGTTGTACGGATTGAATTCATTTAAAACACATAGGCACACAGCAGTTTTGTCTTAAATTTATTGGTATTTGTAATACATTGCAGCTATTCATAGAAAAAACAAAGAAATTTATCTACGATGAATACACTATACTTGTTTATGACATCACGAAAATTTTGCAATGTCTGTAATTCTTATCGAAAATATACTATGTGCCTATGTGTTTAAACCGCACAAGAGGTTAATAAAATAAGTATGTAGGAAAAAACGCTTTACAGATAAAATTTTCACAAGGCACATGCAACTGTACACAACCACATTTTAATCCAACATTTCTAAAACCAAATAATGAAGATTCAATATTGGTTGATTATTATTCAGCACATCAAATTGGTAATTATAGAGGAACGGTTATAGTTGGCACAAATACCAATCCATATTTATCACAAACATTTTTTTGGCAAATGTTATTGCCAAGAAATAAAAAATGGAACTACATTTTCTTCAGTTTTAAACTATGTTTTTTGTGCTCATCTACTTTTTGTTTTGAGAAACACATCGGAAAACTTTTTCCGGCGAACCAGTCTTTCAATTGATTCCTGTAAAAATGACTTGCCATGTTTGCGCTGTTTCCTAACGGCATTACTACGGTCGATTTATCAAAGTCAGAAAAGTCTAAAATTTGTCGATAAGAAACGGAACTCAGCTCGCCGCCAAAACCTTCCATATGCATAATGTATGTCTGAAAAGGAGTGTCGGTGTCGCCGCCAATTGGATACGGTCCGATATTGAATACTTTATCCATCGGTGGTTTGACAGCAAATGAGTGTGGAAATACAATAGCATGCAGGTCGCCCCATTTCCAGTTGTCGTTATTGGTTCCGTAATTTAATTTCAGCCAGTCGATGGCAGCTTTGAAACCTTCCGTCAGCAATTTCTCTTTGCCGCCAGCTTTTTTCAGCCAATAAGAATCAGGATTGTCTAAAATGCGTAATAAAATAGGTGTGTTGTGACCAAGGTATGAATTCACCGGATCGAGTACATCATGCGAACCTTTGCCCATCAGTTCGTCTATTAATTGTTTGTCATTGATGCCAGATTCAAACAATTTTCGCACAATCATCTTTTTGCTCACGTTGTATAAAGAACCTTCTATTTTTTCAGGTGCCAAAATACCATTCCATTTCAACAACTGATTGACGTAATTCTGCAATTCAGCGTTTGGCATTTTTATATTTTCAAAATGCTTGGCGAATAATTTTCCTGGTGTGCAGTAAAAATCCATCTGCATTTCTATAAAATCTTTCGGCTCTACTTTTTCTTTTTTACTGAGCATATCTTCCAGGCGATTGGCACGATAACCATTCATATAAATGTCACCTAAAAAATGCGGAAAATCTTCCGGTTCAATTTTATGATTTGCTGTTACGACATAACCTTTTTCAGGATTCAATACATGTGGCATTTCACCAAACGGAACGAATGATTTCCAGTCATTGTCGCCAGACCAGCCGTCTTGCGGCACAGATGCCTGCTGCTTGGTGCGTACCGGAACTTTACCTGAATTATAATAACCGATATTTCCATCGATATCTGCATAAACAATATTTAAACCAGGTGCCGTTATGTTTTCAACTCCATGTACAAAGTCATTCCAATTTTGTGCTTTATTGAGTAAGAACCAGCCATATACTGATTTTCCGGAAGTCAAAGCCATAGAAGACAATGCCAGCTTTTGATTTGTATCACCTGTAATATCTGAAATAATAGTACCATGAATTGTACGGTATATTTTTTCAATATGTGGCATCTTTTCATCTTTAATAAATATCTTTTCTTCAATGATCTCTGTTGCTTTGAGGTTGCCTTCATGCATGTATGTAGTGCATGTGTCGTCTGAAAATTTTTCTACAAAAACATCTTCAATATCAGTGAATGCTAAAGTAATGCCCCAACCAATTTTTTCATTGTGACCAATCTGTACCATAGGTAATGCAGGAGCTGACACACCGGTAACATGCATTTCAGGACAATGCAAATGATTCATGTACCAGATATTTGGATTACGCAACACCAAATGCGGATCATTGCACAAATATGGTTTTCCTGTTTTTGTTTTTGTGCCGGAAACTGTCCACGCATTGCTGCCATTGATATTCGGAATGTACGGACCTTTAAGTGCAGTAAATTTTCCGGAAACATCGAGTTTATTAAATTCAATTCCTTTAGGTAAGGTAACAGGGTTTTCTTTCGGATAGGTATTGTCTAGCTCAGCTGCTGCTTCTGCGCCAACTGCGGCTATTAGTTTTGCTTTTACAATTTCATCGTACCAACCCCAGGTTAATATTGAAATTAACAAGCGACTGAAGGAAACCACATCCATTGGTTCCCAAAGTTCAGGTTTGTGCTTAATGAGTTTAAACTCAACCGGCAACTGAAATTCGTTGCAGTTAATGTATGCATTAATGCCATTGCAATAAGCAATAATAAGTTGGTGCTCTTCTTCGCCAAATAGTTCCCAATCTTGTTTGGCAATACGTTCGAAACCAAGTGTGCGTGCTGTTTTGTCTGTATCTAATGCATCTTTTCCTAGAAATTCGCTCAGTTGACCGCGTGCGGCACGACGATTGACTTCCATTTGCCATAAGCGGTCTTGCGCATGTACAAAACCTTGTCCAAATATAACATCACTGATATTTTGTGCATAGATATGTGCAACACCAAATTCATCACGAATGATCTCAATCTCACCGCTGATATTTTTTACATAAATGGAACCGTCTAATTTTGGCAGCCGCGCACGACTCATTTCTTTTATAACAGGTTTTAGTAAGACACCACCGATATTGTTCAGAATGGACATTTTTATTTTAGATTTGGTTTTAAATATAGTTATTTATAGCTAACAATTTAAGTCAAGTAATTTATCGGATATATAATATAGATTCACCAAATGACAGAAACTATGTTTACCTTAAAAGGAATATTCTTTATTAGGACAAACAACCACAAATAAAAATTAAGTAAGTAAAATATTTTTTAACAAATATCAAAAACTGGAGACTCTAACTGCTATTTAAATCAAAAGCATAATTTTTTTGTAAATTAGTGAAACTCAAAAAATGAAGCAAATTTTCTTCCTGTTATTTTTATCTGTATTTCTTTTTTCCTGCGAAAAAGTAAATACTGGTGCTGTGCCTGAAAATTTACTCCATGCAGAACGCGGAGCAGATCCGGGCATTTATGATCAGAAAGGAAGATTTGTTTTATTGCGTGGCGTAAATTATAATGTTCTTGGCGACTACTGGCAGGCAAATGCTGCGGTTGCCACTACTAAATCCTATGCTGCTGAAGATTTCAAGATGATGGCTAAATATGGTGTCAATTGCGTTCGCCTCTTGTTTAGTTGGAGCAAACTGGAACCAATTCGTGGCGAATATAATCAGGATTATATCAACCAAATAAAAAAAGCGATTGAAGATGCTGCGGCAAATAATATTTATATTTTGATAGATATGCATCAGGATGCTTTTGGAAAATATATTGCAACTCCAACAGATGTAGTATGTGATTTTCCCAGCCGTGGTTGGGACGGCGCACCAAACTGGGCAACAATTACTGATGATGAATCTACTTGCACAGTGAATGGTTCGCGCGAAAGTGCTCGTGCGGTGGTACATGCATGGCAAAATTTTTGGGACAACACCAATGGTATTCAGGATGCTTGTGTAAACGCCTGGTCGGCATTAGTGCATCAAACTGCGCAGTATGCCAATGTGGTTGGTTATGACTTGATCAATGAACCAAGTTTAGGTTACAAAGGATTGGATGTGGAAACACAAAAAATCAGCAGGTATTATGAAAAATGTATCGAAAAAATACGCCAGGCAGAAAGTAAAGCAGGTGCTTTTCAGCATATAATTTTCTTTGAAACTTCGGTTACCTGGAATGGAATGGAAGTGCCTTTTATCGCGTTTCCTGATCTTACTTATGAACATAATATGGTATTTGCGCCGCATACCTATTTTGAGGCAATTTCGTATGCTTTTACTATAGAACAAGGCTTCGATCTGATCAAAACATTGGCAAGTGTTTATAAAGCGAAAATGTTTGTCGGTGAATATGGCTACTTTGAAAATATTACTACAGGCGCAGCAAAACTGAAGCGTTTCGCTATCAAAGAAGATGAAAATTTTACGGGCTCAACTTGGTGGCAATGGTGTCAGGCACCAGGTGATCCGCATGGTATCAGTTGGGACGGCACACAGTATGGAAATACATCTATGCACTTGATAGAAGTGGATAAAAACGGACATTTTACAGGCAATAAAAATGATACCTACTTGCAAATTTTAAGCAGAACGAGACCTGCCGCGATTTGCGGAAAACCAATAAAATTAATTTCAAATCCGGATAACGGAACTATGCATTTAGAAGGAAAAACAACCGCTTCCGGCCAGACGACTTTATGGATTTCCGACCGTTTTGGAGTGCCTGTAATTAGTGGAACGAATAGTTCTTTGGAAGAATTAAAAACAGTGGATGGCGGCTATATTGCAACAGTTAAAGTGGATGGAAATTATAAAATAGATGTCGGCTTTTAAAACAACCTTTTTTTGCTAAATAAGCTTATTTTTCAACAGAAACCTGTTTAGATAATCAGCAGATTTTCAATTAATTCTTTACATAAGATTAGCATAATTAATTTAAATACAAAAAATGCTAACATTTGTGCGAAAAAACAGGAAATTATTAGTGTATCTATGAATTATTTATTAAATTTAGCTAATCTTTTTATTACACGGAGTTAAAAATATTTTTACATGAAAAAAGTTCTACACTTTTCACTATTTATTGGTGCATCTCTTTTCTTTTCTGGTTTACATGCACAGGATAATCAGGAAAAGAAAATTACTGAAGGTTATTATCAAACCATTGATCTGAATCCTGATACAGATTGCAAATGTTCTCAAAAAACGGAACGTACTTTTCAACTCAACAAAGGTTTAGCGCCATATGATGTGCTGAACTATAAGCTACATGCGTATAAGTTTACGTTCGGCACTTCTACAAATGCAGTTGCTAAATTATTCAAGGCGTTCGAAAACGATGCAAGCATTTATAAGATTTCTACAAAAGAATGGACTTCGTTTATGTTGCTGACTTCAAGCGAATTTGATGTAGTATCTTTTGAAAAAGCTGCCAAACAGGTATTTGCAACTTTTGAAGTGATAACACCAAAAGACTTTCTGAAAGTAAAAAATACCAGTTCTTACAATGAATTAATTCAGCAGGAAAAAGAAGAGCAGCAGATGAAAGATGAAGCTGCTAAACAACAGAAAATTACTCAATAACTCATAACAATCTCTATATGAAAAATATGTACACCAAAATAAGTTCTATAGTTTTATTTGTGCTGTTATTGGGCTTTACCAATAACACGTTTGCGCAGAAAAATTTAAAGTTACGTATTACGAGTATTGCAGCAGCAAACTCATCGGGCACGGATTGCGATGCGGTTTGTACGGGTTCATTTTTTGGAACTAATCGTATTGACTGGGTTTGGGATATTGATGATGGTGGAACAGATGTAGATGAAGCGTGTTATAACTTGAGCGATGATGCGAACTCCAATTCCAATTTCCCGAATTTTACCGTTTGGGATCGAAATTATGATTATGCTTGCCAGTGGCCAGGTGGTAATATTGATTTTAATGTGGAAGGTTGGGACGAAGATTGCGCTGATGCCTGTATTGGTGGAGGTTTCGCAAACGTAGTGAGTGATTTGGCTTGTACGGTTAATGTCAACAGGGCATTTCCTTCTAATGTCAATGGTACTTACGGACCTTTCACAGCAACTTGTAATTATAATAAGAATTTTGACGGAGATGGAAATTGCGGTGGTACAATAACGGTCACCTATCAATGGGAAGTCACCGGAAACTGGAAAGCACAAACTAGTGACGATTACATTTGTGGCGCATTTGATTTAGGAACATTAACAACCGGTGGTACTCGAACCCGGAATAATTTTACAAATATTGGTTACTCGCATGAAGATATTTGTGCTGCCAATGAACCTAATATTGGTTCTGGTGATGAAACCGTTTGGATGAAATTTAAAACAGGACCAAATCCGGGAACTAATATAAACGTTGATGCATCAGCTATAGGTGGTTCTGGCACCGGTGGTGCCTGTTTATTTGGAGAAACGGTTGCCGCATGGTGTAAAGTTTATGAAGGTCCTGATAACTTAACAGGTTGTCCGTTTAGTTACAGCACAAATCATTTTACACAAATATCACAAGTAGGATCCACAGGTCTTGATTTAAGTGATATTGATATTAAATGTCCGAAACCAAACCAAACCTATTATGTTCAGGTAGAGATATGTACACCAGGCATTCAGGTAGGTTGCTTAGGTACTTGCGACCAAGGACGTTTTAATTTGGTTGTTACAGATAATGGACGTCAAGCAGGACCGGATCAGATATGTAACGCATTAAGTTTAGATGCATATCCGGCTCCATTATCAAATACCACTAATACAGACCTTTTTATTAATAATCAATCTAACGCATGTGCAACAGTTGCACCAGGCGAACCAGATGTATTTCCAGTTCAAAGTGTAGATAAATCTGTTTGGTATAAATTTACTACACCGGCGCCACCTGCAGGAAGCACTACATTGCAGCATACATATGCAATTGAAGTAAACAGATTATCAAGCTCAGCATCTACATCGTGGCCAACTTTTGCAGTATATAGACAAACCACTGCTACAACCAGAACTTGTTCGCCGGAAAACGCAGCAAGCTTTGCTAATTTGTCGATGCTAGACTATACTCAAAATTTGGATTTCGGCGATGCAGATCTGCATTTACTTTGTTTAGAACCAAATTCAACTTATTACATTCAGGTTGATCATGCTTCAACACCATGGACTGAAGAGTATGTTGATTTTTCTATTAGAGTCAGAAAAGACGCATTCCGGCCATCAGATAATATTTGTGGTGCTACCGATTTAGGTATTATCACATCTAATGGTTTGGCTACCGGTACTGCAACAAATGTGAATTGGACAAGTAGCTCTAAATTTTCAGGTGCACCATATTTCAATTTACCGCATACAAATAAATGCGCTTCCGGCGAACCTGGCGAACCAAACGCGACACCTGGCGGACCTGGAACATCGGGCTCGCATAGTGCAACAGTTTGGTATAAATTTACTACAGGAAATACAGTACCTGATTGGATCTATTGGTACAATAACGACGATAATTTTGGCAATGGAAACAGAGGTTCTTTATGTGTACTTGGATCTACATTTAATTCGGAAGTTTCTTTCTACAAAAACGCTTCATCGTTCGCTTGTCCGGTTGGTGGCAACTTAGTATTGCAAGATGAAATGAACATTGCAGGTGACTTGTGCGATCATACTACAGGTATAGGTTTTGGAGCACCGTGTTATAAAGACATGTTCCGCTTAAAATGTCCGGAACCAAATACAACCTATTATGTTCAAGTGACTGACGCAGGTTTGATTTCTACTTGTTATGAAGGTGAATGGTCATTTGATAATGGTTCATACAAAATATCAACTGCACCAGGTATTGGTGGAGCACCAATCAATGATACGATATGCGGTGCTATCGATTTAGGTGGAACATATGTAGCAGGTGCATTGAGTTACAGCACGAATGCTAACGGAAACGGTACAAATATTTTTGACAATTTTTGTGCAACACCGGATCTGCCTTGGCGTGCAGACTTCACACAACCACTAGACAGAGATGTTTGGTTCAGATTTAAACCACCTTTGTCAGGTTCAGTAAAAATATTAGCACAATCAGCGCCATCTGGTCAGCCAAGTGGAATTGATGATGATTTAGATTTACAAATAGCGATTTGGGAACCAATTTTAGGTGATGGATCGAATGCACATTGTTCTGATCCCCGCTTTTTATGGACTCCGTTAATATCTCAGGATCACGGAATTTGTGAATTATCAGAACAACAAACCGGCTTTACAAACTGCGTATTAGGTGGATTTTTCCCTTACGATATTTATAATACTTGCGGAAACTCTACATTGTGTAACGAAGGAAACAGTTTGATAGCTACTTGCCTGGATCCAAATAAATATTATTACATACAGGTTGATGGTGGCGATTATGCAACGTGTGATTTAATAGACGCAGGTGATTGTATCAGCGGTTATTTTAAAATGCAGGTTTTAGATGCAGGTTTAGGTTTATATAATTCAGCTTCGCCTGGTGATGTCGGTACACCATTCACTTCTTTAGGTATTCCAAACTCTACACTTAAACATGACGAACCTTGCTTTGCGCAAAACTTAAATGTAAATGCTGCTGCAACTGCGTATGGCTCTTTGTCTTGGACAAGTATGACCAATCGTTGCGCGACATCTATTAATGATCCAATTCCATCCGTTTGGCGTTCAAGAAACTCATCAACAGATAAAACTGTTTGGGCAAAATTTGTAGCACCACCTAGCGGAAAAGTAAAAATCAGAGCAGAAAATATTGCGCAAATAAAAGGTGATGCAGACTATCATGACGATATCAATATTCAATTGGCACTATACGAAACACCTACGAATTGTTTCGATAAAAACAGGTTCTCAGAAATTGGAAGTGGAAATGGCTTTGACGGTGGCGCTGTTGAAATTGATCCGTTAAATTCTGAAGATTATACAGGCATTTGTGTTCCTTGTACTGGCTCTTGCGGTTTTGATGAGTATATGGTGTCAAGATGCTTAGTGCCCGGAAGAACTTATTATTTAATGATTGATGGCGATGCAGGTTACACTTGTGGTGCCGATGTAGAAGATATAGAAGGTGATTTCAGAATTTCAGTTCAGGAATTAAATGGTATTCCTGCTTCTACAAATGATTCTATTTGTATGGCATACAATATGGCACCTATTGGTAATGCAGCAGGTTCAGTCTATAATTCACCAATTGCATTTAACAATGAGTGTGCAACAATAGATCAGTCTTACGAAGGACCTGGAAAAATTGCACATAATATTTCTGGATTAGCTTTTAATTTTGATGTAGAACATACATTATGGTTTAAGTTTGTTGCGCCAACAACAGGTAAAGTAAAAATTGAAGCGATTGAAGATGGCGGAATTGACGATATAGACTTAGGTATAGCTATTTTTGATATTCCAAGCCAAAACTGTGCAAACATACAATCTGGCGGTTACAAATTTGATCAGGATTATGATCCGGCAATTTTCGGAATTGCTAATTCAGATGATGAAGAAATAACAGTAGAATGTTTGGTGCCTGGACGAACATACTGGGTTCAGGTGGACGGAAACCGAAATCTTACAACATGCGGTCCGGCATTTTCAGGAACAGACTGCGAAACGGGTCAGTTTAGAATGAAAGTAACTACATTGGCAGCACCATTAACATATGCGTCAAATGTCAATTATTCAACACCATCTACTTCGCAACCAGGCGGAAATGATTTGTTCTGTCAGGCACATCAGGTTTATAATGCAGGCGGCACACTGAATATTTTAAATCAGAATACATTCCTGCATCCTGGTGAAACAATTAATTTCACGCATAACAACAGGTGCGCAACTGCTGAACGAAATGAACCGGAAGCAAATGGCTGGGATTTAAATCCATTTGATCAGGGAAGTGATCCAACTGTTTGGTACACATTTAATACGGGTCCGTCATTAGGCCCATTGCGTCCTGGTGACATTACAATCAGAGTTACAAATCCTTCTGGTACTTGCTTCGATCCTGATTTAGATTTGTATGAGTACAATGGTAATTTCACAACAGCATCTTGTAATTCACAGGCAGCCAGCAATTCTCAATTCAATAATTTATTAAGAGTTGGTGAAGGAAAAATATTTAATGTGCTGTCACCGCGTGAAGAAGAAATTAAAATTACATGTCCAAAAGCAAATACACGATATTTCTTACGCGTATTAGGAACAAGTACTTGTCCTTTATTTGGTTCTGATCAGGGCGATTTTGATATTTCTATTGCAATGAGCGCAATCAATCTTAACTTCCAAACCAACGATGATATCTGTGGTGCAACAAATGTTGGAAGCGGTAATCTTCCAAGTGGCGGAACATTGAATTTATTGAATCAAAATAATATTTGTGCAACACAACAATTTGGTGAACCAAATACTACACAAAGCGCTGTAATGAATGAACCTGAATATGACGAAACGATGTGGCATAAATTTACTACAAGTGCAAATCCGGGAGCAGTACAGGTTGTCTTAAAATCATTATTAGGTGTTGGCGGATTCAATTCAGTGCCATCAATTACAGTGTACAAATATGTTCCTACTTGCAGTACATGTACAACACCATGTTCATCTACGCCATTTGCAAATATGGATGAATTAGCTTCTAACATGGGTTTTGCAACATTATTAGGTACTGTAACTGTCGATTCTGCAAAAGTAACGTTGCCGTGCGTTTCACCAAATACAACATATTATATTCAGGTTGATGGTGGTGATGCAAGTTTATTCGGAATCACAATTCCAACATTTACAGATAACTTCTATTACAACTTAACAGTAAGAGACTTGGGTTCTGGCACAGGCAGACCAGTAAATGATGATTTGGCAAATGCTATTCCGGTTGATAATGTTGCTCCGATTGACGGATTCTTAACTGCCGGTGGTTCTTTAACTATTAATGGACATAATAGATGTGCAACCTGTGAAACCGGAGAAGCAGGTGATTACTGTGGTTTAGATGCAACAGATCATACCAATTCTAATGAAGACGAGACAGTTTGGTTCTATTTTACAACACCGGCAAAACCAGGTGTCATCACAGTAAATGTTGCAGATGATCCTGCTGTTACATCGGAAACATTCCGTCCGAATTTCAGACTTTACTACAATAATGGTACAAGCCCATATTACAGAACTACCAGCGCACCAAGCGGAAGATTGATTCAGGAAGGAAGTTCTGCTGATAATTTATTGAATAACTCTTCTGTTTCAAATTCGTTTACTTGCTTATTGCCAAATACTAAATATTGGATTCAGGTAGATGGAAATGATATCTCAACAGATCAAGGCAGCTTTATAGTAACTGTTACGGACGATGGTTCAGGAAATCCCGGTCCTTCAAATGACTTGATTTGTAATGCAGAAGATTTGACAATTCCAACAGGTGTGTTAGGAAGAACAAATAAATGTGCATGGGAAGAAACAGGTGAACCAAATACATCAGATAATATTGGTGGTAGCGGTAACGATGTTGAAGACAATAATTATGATGAAACGGTATGGTTTACATTTACAGTTCCTGCATCAGCAGATGTAACAATGACATTAGAACCGACATCTGGAATTAATGGTGGTATTAACTATGTTTTATATGAGAAAACTGGTACTGCAAACATTACTTGCACAGGTTCACCGGCAGATATTCCAAACTGGTCTCAATTAAAAGAAATTGCTTCTGGTACCGGTTTAGCATTAAATACGATCGGCACTACAGATCAGGTAACAGAAACATGGCCTTGTTTAGATCCTACGAAACGTTACTATATACAAGTAGATGGGAATGATTTAATTGGCTCTAATGATGTTGGTAATTTCAATATTCAGTTAACATCGGCAGTACATGCAGTTCCTGTTAATGATAATATTTGTGGAATCGGAGCAACAGTTGCTAATGGAAATATGGGAACATTTACTACTACAGCAACTCAGACAGCGAACAGTCAAGATAACCGTTGCGCGACACAAGAAATTGGTGAGCCGAATATAAACGGACCATTCAACGATATTACCGATATAAGTTATGACCATACATTATGGTACAAATTTACAGCAAGTAGCACTGACGGAACATATTCTGTTTCTGTAACTAATAATGGTGCAGATCCAATCAATGCGTCAATCGTGGTGTACAGACAAGATGCCACTGTATGTTCAGGCGGCTCAACGAACTTTGGCGGACTTACAGAGATCAAAGCATCACCAGCCGTAAACAGTGTTACAAATGATGAAACATTGAATTTAGAATGTTGGGAAATTGAAGAAGGTAGAACATACTTTGTACAAGTACAAGGTTGGGACGGAATCGGTGGTGGCGACGCAGGTACTAACTTTAGCGTAGCTGTTAACTTTACATCAGGTTCTACTTATCCACCGGACAATATTTGCACAGCACCAACTGTTGCTGTAAATGGAGTTAATCAATCTGCTGACAATCGTTGTGCAACAACACAAACCGGCGAACCGAATATTTCACCGGTGCCGCAATCGCCATCCAACGGAAGCGCGTATGATGAAACGTTGTGGTATCAGTTTGTAGCACCTGCATCCGGCGAAGTTCGATTAAATACTTCTTCTTACAGTTCAGTATTATTGTCATTAAATGCAAGTTTATATTTAGCACCGGTTGGATATAACTGCGCTGTTTCAGGATTTAATGGATTAGTAAGAGAAGACAATACAAGCACTTTAACTTCTATTTCTACAACCTGGGATTTACGTTGTTTGATGGCAGGAAGAACGTACTATATTCAGTTTGATGGTAATGATTTAGTTACTGATAAAGGAACATGGAATTTCAATTTAACCAATTTGGACGCATCACCGACACCACCTGCAAATGACGAACCTTGTGGCGCAATAGATGTAACACAGTTCGTAAGAACACAAGCACAAGGTCCATGTACGGCAGATGGTCAGTACTATACAAATAATTATAGCATTGATAATTCTGTGAGCCCTTATGTAGATAACGCTACTCGCACACAAACAGCGATTGGTTGTAACGGAACTTATAATTGTAACGATTATTGGTTCAAATTTACGGTTCCTTTAGATGCAACCGGAATTCGTATTCAAGGTAATGACGAATATCCAGGACCATTGAATAATTCAGTAGAAAATATAGGTGTATTCAGGGCAACTGGCGGTTGTGGTGGAACATTACAACAAATAAATTGTGGTAGTGGTGGCTTAACGAGCGATGTTGATTTTACCTTGGCAGCATTTCCTGGTGAAACATTATATGTACAGGTATTCAATGAAAATGCACCAACCAGCCCATCAACAACAGGATTTGGTTTCTGTATTTCAGTAGATTGTCCACCTAAAACAACTTGTGGTACAAACTCACTAACGTACGGACAAGCACAATGCTGGAATATGAATACGAATGGTACAAACATGACACCAAGATATTATGATTGTTTGCCTGGCAGCAACAACTCTGTGAACTATTTTAAATTCACTACAGATTGCGATGGTACACCGGTTGATACAGTTACGGTCGTATTCTCTGTAACTGCAGTTGGTTGTGGTGCTACAGCAATGTCTTTATTCTTAGACAATACGCCTTGTGATGCACCAGTTGGTTCTAATTCTCAAGGTGATGACTTATTAGTAAACTGTGCCGTATTCCAGGAAGTTACAGGCGGTACAACCGCTACCAACTTTAATCAAACGTATATTCTACCTGGTTGCTCTACTTATGTAATGCAGGTAATCAGTGATGAAAATACGGCAGGTTGCGCTTCTTCAGGGCAAGTAATTATTATCAAATCAACACTTACGCCATCAACGGTACTGCCGATTGAATTAACCACATTCACAGGTTATAATGATGGTACAGTCAATGTGCTAAACTGGACAACAGCATCTGAACGTAATTCATTGAAATTTGAAGTAGAGAAAAGTCTAGACGGAACCAACTTTACTTACATTGGCGAGCGACCTGCAGCAGGCAATAGCAGTACACCACGTAGCTATACATTAAATGATGAGCATCCGGTGACAGGCAATAATTACTATCGTTTGAAAATGATAGATATTGATGGTCAGTTCAAATATTCAGATATTATTTTGATCAGAGTAGATCAATCTGAGGTAACAGACGGTATCATTAAAATCTATCCGAACCCAACGAATAATCAATTAAATATTGTTTACCAGGCAGGTGCTGAACAACAATTAGATTTGAATATTTTCAATGCAATTGGTCAGTCTATGATGAACAATAAGTTTAAACTGGATGCAGGAATTCATACAATTGTGGTAGATGCTGCTGATTATGCAAAAGGCATGTATATCATTAAATTGCAAAATACAGACAGTGGCGAAAGATTCAATTCTAAGTTTGTGAAAGAATAATTGATTTATTAGAAAATCGATTTTGTAAATCATAAATAAAAAATCCGTTTCGTAATTGAAACGGATTTTTTAATTAGACCTCTTGCGAAATTTACTATTCTGCGCATCGCGCGTCATTGCGAACGCAGTGAAGCAATCTCTTTGCCATTCAAATAAGATCGCTTCGTGCCTCGCCATGACGCGTGAGCATGAGATTTCTTGAATTTCACAAGAAGTCTATTGTATGCTTATTGGTAATGAGTTTGCATCCAAGCCAAACTTAACAGCATTTTTAAAGTATTCAGTTGCTTTAGCTGTGTCTTTTGCATTTAAATAAAAGTAACCAAGATTCTCATGCGCTGCGAAAGTAGAAGAATCTTTATGGATTAAATCTAAGTTGAATTTTAAGCAATTGTCTTTGTCATTCATTTCATAATAAACGGTAGAAATATTATTGATCAAGAGTTGCGATTTCGGATCAATGTGTAAGCCATTCTTATAGAAAAATAAGGCACTGTCAGTTTTTTTCAATGAATAATATGCATCACCTAGATAAACAAAAGCATCTATAGTAGATGTGTCATTCTTTATAGAAGTACGCAAAGCTTGTATTGCTTTTTTCGGTTCGTTTGCTTTGAAATAATATTGACCCAAAAACAAAAATAAAAGATAGTTTTCAGGATAAACCTGTACGCCTTTTTCTGCATAAAAAATAGATTTTTCCAGGTATGTTTTTTTTATAGAGATGTCGTTTTCTGCTTCATATTCTTTATAATAAGCACCTGATGCAATACGCATTGCTTCATAAGATGAATATAGTTTTGGCGCATCGGTATCTATTAATGTTTTAAAATTTCTCCAAGCAGGAATTCGCAATGTACTTAATACAGTAAATAAAATTACAATAAATATGAATGCCTGCCTGTGAAGTGGTCTTTTCAGAAAAACAAAAGACATTTGAATCAAATAAGTTATCATCAAGCAGAAAAATAAGTTTGCCATAAAAACATATCGGTCTGCTACAATTCCGGCAACAGGCAAATAAAAATTCAATGCATAAAATGATAAAACAAAAATACCAATAACAGAAACAAGCAAAATCTTATCCTGTTTTTTCAGAGCAAGAATAAATAAAGCGATAAATGAAATAAGTAGCAGTATTCCGCTAAAGAACGAAAGCGTATTTGTTGACAAAACATCATAATAATTATAACCATAATAATATCTGAAACCTGAAACCGGAATCAGTTTTATGAAATAAAAATAGATGGTATTAATAAAAGCAATACATCTGTTAGCCATAGTAAACTCTAATGCGAGCGGATTTTCTGTGAAAGTAACTTTGCCTTTCAGCGTTTCAATAACGGCTTGTTGAGAAAGAGCAGTTGTTTGAATATAAGAAGTAAGATTTAATACGATGAAAATTATGATCGCCGAAACAATACCATAAATTATTTTTTTCTCTTTTTTATAAAACAGAGTGTATGCAATACAAAACAGTAAAAATCCGATCGCATCCATTTTTGAAAGAACAGCCGTAATTGCTGACAATAAAAACAAGCATAAATAAAATGTTTGCTTACTCTTTTCTTCTAAAAACAGTATAAAAAACAGGGCAGCATTCAGTCCGAAAAACATACTCAATAAATTGTCTCTGCATTTTAAGCTGCAAACAACTTCTGTGTTTAACGGATGAACACAAAAAAGAACAACTGCGGAAAATAATAGCAGGTTGTATTTTTTATCAAATAGAATTTGAAATAAATTCAATGCTGAAGCGCATACGAAAAAATATAAAATCAAGTTAATGCTATGTGAAACAGCCGGTTTTATTTCTCCAAATAAGAATTGTTCAAATCCATAACTTAGTAAAACGATCGGTCTGTAATCAGTATGGTTGTATGATAATTTAAAAAGACCAAACACTTCTTTTATAGTGTTCGTTTTGCCTGCAATTGCATCCGTAATAATGTAGTCATCTAAATTAAAATCAAAGAAAATTACCTTGAAATATAAACATAAGATCAACACCAGTAAGCTAATGTATTGTGTTTTTTTTTGAGCGAAAAAACCGGCAAGTTGTATCAGGAATGGTTGATTCATAAAGATTTAAAAAGTAGCTGAATTTGCAATCATATCAGCAAATCTAATTAAAATGAATTACTATTTAAACTAAATGAAAACACCAATGTTATAAGTGAAGATTTTTTTTTATTTTTGTACTCTATGCGCAATTTTGCTTTTATTTTTCTGCTTTTTATCTCATTTTATAGTTTTGGACAAGACACAATTGTGCCGCCTGTTGTTCCTGATTCTGCAGAAATAATTATTTCGCAAGATGCTGCGAAAGCAATTAATGTTTCAGATTCAGGACAAACAAATGAAGTGCGAGATTCAGTAGTTAGTACAACTGTAATAAAAACGTTGCAAGCAGCTCCAATGGTTGCAAATTCTGCTACTGCCGACGAAGACGTTTCCGGAAATATTATAAAAAATAAAAAATTCTCGGTTGACAGAGTGCATGTTTTATTTTCATTGGATTTGTCGCTGTTAAATCCTATGATCAGTGAGCATGATATTTTCAGAGATGAATATTATCCGGTCAAAGATTCAAATTCTGTGTTTACCGAACGCGATACAAAAACCAATTTCAAAAAGGTAAGCAACATACAATTTGGTATGCAGTTTAATTTTTGGAAAGGATTGTATTTTGGTATGAATTACCAGTTCTTTACGATAAACAACTACAAGAAAGATCCGAATATGGGTAATTTGCTTTCGCGCAAAAATACTATGTTTATTATAGTTGCCACGCAATTCGGATATGTTTTTGAGTTGTTGAAAAATAAATGTTTACAAATAGAACCAGCCATTCGTTTTGGTGGTTACACTGCTGATGATTACTACGACAGAGGTCGCGGAAGAAAATTTTATTTTGGTGCTGATTTCAAAATTCGTTATTTGATCAAACGAAAATTCGGATTTAGCGCCGGCTGCAATTATGATTATTTAGTGTACAAAAGAAAAGGATTCAGTACGCTTTATAACAGAGATACTTGTCAAAAAACTACATTTAGCAATTTTCATGTAAATCTTGGTTTTTGCTTTAATATCACGATCAATCCAAAGAAAAAATACGCTGCGAAGTAAGCAATTTTGTAATGAAAAAAAAGATCACACCGCTAAAAATAATTACAGTTATAGTTGTTTTGGTTTTTAGTATATTGGTTTTAAATTATAATCAAACATTGCGTGTTCCTTCCATTTTCGATGGCAAATTATATACTGAAGATCTTATTAAACCAGCAGCAAAACCTTATATTCTTACTGAAAAACCACAGGCATTGCCTGAAATGAATTTGTGGACAGACAGTGCTACGTTTGCCGAGTATTCTTATCCTGACATATTATTGCAAAACTCCAATACTACAGCTTTTTTAGTGATAAAAAATGACACAGTTATTTTTAAACGGTATTTAAATGGCGTGAAAGAAGGTGAAAACACACAGTTGTTTTCTGTAACAAAAGTACTTGTTACAGCGTTACTCGGAACAGTAATTAAAGATGGTTATATCAAAGATATGGATGAATCTGTGACTAATTATTTTCCAAATCTGAAAGATACTTTATTTAAACAGCTAAGCTTGCGGCATTTAGTGCAAATGGAATCCGGTTTGGATTATGATGAATATGGTAGTTTGTATCAGACGCTGTCATTTTATTATGCAAAAAATGCATCAAAAAATATTTACAATGCATCATTTGTAAAAAAACCAGGCGAACAATTCATGTACAAATCTATTGATACGCAGATTTTAGGTGAATGTATTCGCAATGCGCTCAAAAAGAAAAACAAAAAATTCCTGGATTATTTGCAGGATAATTTCTGGAATAAATTAGGCATGCAAGATACTGCCTATTGGAGTTTGGACAGCAAAATAACACGCAACCCAAAATTTTACGGCGGTTTGAATATGTCTGCGCGCGATTTGGCAAAATTCGCGGTAATGGTGTTGCATGAAGGTAAATTCAATCACAAACAATTGGTGCCAAAAGATTGGTTTAACTATTGCGATGATACATTGCATCGTTGTAAAGAAGATGATAAATATTGTTTAGGTTGGTACTACTCTGTTGATGATACTGATAACGATATTTATTACGGCGCAGGTTTTCACGGACAAATTCTTATGATCAATGAAACCAGGAATGTTATTATTATTCGCCTTGGTACCGACCGCGGTGGCGTGAAATGGTATGGCATTATGAAAAAATTATCGGAAATTGTTTAATATTTTAAATAAAATATTTTTATTTACTTCTGATTGCTTCGACCGGATCCATTGTTGCTGCTAAGTATGCAGGAATAATGCCAGATAAAATACCTAAAACAAATGCAATTCCAAAACCTATCAGAATATTCAAACTGCTTAATTTGAATTCCATGCCGGAAGCATCACTGGCTAAACCGCATAAAAAATAAACGATCACCAAGCCAACAACCGCGCCCATCATGCACAGGAAAATCGCTTCTAATAAGAACTCCAGCAGAATATCACTGCGCCGTGCGCCAAGCGCTTTTTTAATACCAATCAATGCTTTACGTTCCGTTACACTGACAAACATAATATTCGCGATACCAAAACCGCCAACGATAAGTGAGAAGAAACCAATGACCCATTTTACAATACTGAGCGAATCAAAAACATCGTCAAATCCTTTGGCAATTACACTTAATTGATTGATAGAATAATTATCTGCTTGTTTTGGACGCAGTTTTCTGGAAGCACGCATCAAGCCAATTAATTCTTGTTTTAATTCTGATAAAGAAACGCCGGGTTTTGTTCGAAGCTCCAAAGTTTGGTCAACCTGATTTTCATTATAAGAAAAATTACGCGTGTAATATGCATAAGGAATGATAATGGCTTTGTCGTAATTAAAACCTAACAAATCTTCGCCTTTTTTCTTAATAACACCGATCACAGTCATTTGTTTGCCATCTAATTTCGCTTCCAAACCAACAGGATTTGGAACATTTTTAAATAATTTTTCGGCTAAATCACCACCAATCACGCAAACATTCAAACCATTTCCGATTTCCATGTTTGATAAATACCGACCTTGTGCAATTTCCAATTGAAATACTTGTCCATAGTTAGTGGTCACAGCAGAAACAATACCTTTGTATGTTTTTTTTTCTTTGTAAGAAAATTCCGGCGATTGTCTGGGATTCAACTCAAAGGTAACGTATTCAGCCAGTTTTGATTTTGACTGTACATATTTATAATCTTCCAGCTTTACAATTGGCCGCTGAAAATATTTCCACCACGGATAATCACTCGGTCCGTCAAAAGTCCATGCCCATTTGTTTACAAATAAAATATTATCACCTAAACTGGAAATCGACTGATTGATATTGTTTTTTAAAGCATCAACTGCTGTTAGAATCGATATAATACTGAAAATTCCGACTGTAATGCCAAAAAGAGACAGAAATGTGCGCAACTTATTTAACCATAATTGTTGCATGGTTAATTTAAAAGTTTCCGATAAAACGCGAAGCAATTGTTGCATAAAACAAACCTACAAAATTTAATCAAATAAAAATATCAGTCGTTTGCATTTCGTACATCTTACACGTATCTTTGCACCACTAAAAATATTATTCCGTAAAATAATAAAACTGCAACATGAAATTATCACAATTCGAATTTGAATTAGACAAAGAAAAAATTGCATTGTATCCGTCAAAAGAAAGAGATCAGTGCAAATTAATGGTGGTGCATCGCAAAACCGGAAAAATTGAACACAAAATTTTCAGAGATGTTTTGAACTATTTTGACGATGGCGATGTAATGGTTGTAAATAACACCAAAGTATTTCCGGCTAGAATGTATGGCACTAAAGAAAAAACAGGCGCTAAAATCGAAGTGTTTTTATTAAGAGAATTAAATCACGAACTGCGACTTTGGGACGTTTTAGTAGATCCTGCACGTAAAATCCGTGTTGGTAATAAATTGTATTTTGGTGATGATGATTTAGTGGCAGAAGTAGTAGATAATACCACTTCACGCGGTCGTACCATTCGTTTTCTTTTTGATAAAAGCGAAGCTGAATTCAGAGCTGTTTTGGATAAATTAGGAAATACACCATTGCCTAAATATATTAAACGCGAACCGGAAGAAGCTGATAAAGAATTGTATCAAACAGTTTATGCAACTGAAGAAGGTGCAGTAGCAGCGCCTACAGCAGGCATGCACTTCAGTAAAGAGTTAATGAAACGCCTTGAAATTAAAGGCGTTGACTTTGCACCGCTAACCTTACATATTGGTTTAGGTACTTTCCGTTCTATTGATGTAGAAGATTTGTCAAAACATAAAATGGACGCGGAATATTTTAAAATAGACGAACGTTGTGCAAAAATCGTAAACAAAGCCAAATTAGCTAAAAAAAATATTTGCGCAGTTGGCACAACATCTATGCGTTCATTAGAAACAGCCGTTTCTGCTGAAGGTTTGCTGAAACCAATGGAAGGTTGGACAAATTTATTTATTCATCCACCATATGATTTTGCTATTGCAAATAGTATGATTACCAATTTCCATGTTCCAAAATCAAGTTTGTTGATCATGATTTCTGCATTTGCCGGCTATGATTTAACAATGGAAGCGTATCAAAAAGCCATGGAAAAGAAATATAATTTCTTCTCTTACGGCGATGCCATGCTGATTATTGATTAATCCGTTAATTCTGATAAACACAAACCTCAACGTAAGTTGAGGTTTTTTTTATTGCACAAATACAATATCTTTAATCAGCAAAAACCAAAATCTGTAAAAATGAAAATTAAAAAATTCAATTGCATCAGTTGTGGTGCGCCCAAAATAAATCCTTATACATCACCGTACATAGTTTGTGATTTCTGTGGTACATTCACTGATGTAGATTTTGAACAAGGTTTGGATGCCTGGAATAAAGATCCTAATAAAACAGAAAAATATACTAAAGGAAAACTAAAATACGAATCAACACTAGCCGAACTTTTGGGTAAGGACAAAAAAGTTGAATACAAAAAAGTACAACTGGAATATTGGGATTTTTATTACAAATCCTACCCTGAATATTTGCCGCCTACAATTACCACTGATGAAAAATACAAGATGTATTTAGACATCTGTGCAGATGTTTCAACGGTGTATGCGTTTGACCCAAATTGGGCAAAAAAAACCGGTGAACAAGCATTGCTGCAACAAGGCGTTACATATAACGCCGAAAATGGCAAAACCTACGCAGATACAATACCATTCTTTAAATTGACTGATTTTTTTATCAATTATGTAAAAGAAGCAAATGCGGATTTTTATGCAAATCCTGATTATAAAATTATGTTGGAATTGTTGCCGCCAAATGTGCATTTTAAAATGAAAATGTCGATGTATGTGCAAGCTTGGATTCCATATTTAAGAGAAAAGGATGTGCAGAAATTGTTGCAGCAAACAAATTTTACTACCGAGTTTATTGATGTTCAGCCGGTGAATGGTAAGCACCAGTCGTGTCAGTTTTGCCAACAAGATATTTTCGTTCCCGATGGTTCATATAAAGTAAACTGCGAACATTGCCTGAAAGTGAATACGGTGCAAAATGTATTTCATTGTATTTCATGCGGTACGGAAAATCCGGTTCCGGAAAATCCGGCGAAGCCAATCAATTGCGTTTCATGTGGTACAGAAAACCGATTGATAAAAGGTTGGTTCTAATTTTACAGATCAAAACCAATATCGGTTCTGTAATATTTTTTATCGAAAGAAATTTTTGCAGCATTTTTATTTGAGATTTGAATAGCTTCTTTCCAGTCATCGTGTAAAGATGTGATTGCAAACACACGACCACCGTTGGTTACTAGCTTGTTTTGTTCGTTGGTCTTTGTTCCGCAATGATAAACCAGTGAATCTTGTATGGTATCAATTCCTGTAATCACTTTTCCTTTTTCAAAATCTTCCGGATAACCACCACTTGCCAATATTATTGTAGTTGCAGCACGTTGATCAACTTCAAGTTCTGCTGCTGAAAGTTCACCATGTACTGTTTTTTGGAACACATCAATAATATCACTTTTTACACGCGGAAAAACAGCTTCTGTTTCCGGATCGCCCATTCTGCAATTGTATTCTACTACTTTCAATTCACCGGTTTTCAAAAGCATAAGTCCGATATAGACAAAACCGATATAGACAATATTTTCTTTTTGAAAACCTGCAATCGTTGGCTGAATAATTTTTTCTTCAACAGTTTGCATCATCACATCCGTAACAAATGCAGGCGGCGAAACCGCACCCATGCCGCCTGTATTCAAACCGGTATCGCCTACGCCGATACGTTTATAGTCTTTGGCAGTTGGTAATATTTTATATTCTTTTCCGTCAGTTAACACAAACACCGAAAATTCAATGCCATCCATGAATTCTTCAATTACTACTTTCGCACTGGCATCGCCGAATTTGCCATCGAGCATTTGTTTGAATTCTGATTTTGCTTCTTCTATAGTTTGACAAATCAACACGCCTTTGCCTGCAGCCAAACCATCCGCTTTTAAAACGATTGGAACAGTTTGTGTTTCTATATAATCTAAACCTTCTTCAATACTTGCTTGAGTGAATTCCTTGTAAGCAGCTGTCGGCACATTGTTGCGGAACATAAACGCTTTAGAAAATGCTTTGCTGCCTTCGAGTTGTGAGCCAACTTTTGACGGACCAATTATAAGTATATGTTTCAGATCATCATCGCTTTTAAAAAAATCAAAAATGCCTTCCACTAATGGTGCTTCAGGTCCAACGATAAGCATTTTAACATCATTTGCTAAAACAAAATTTTTAATAGCAGAAAAATCAGTTGCAGATAGATTTACGTTTTCACCAAACTGCGCAGTACCAGGATTTCCGGGCGCGATGAATAATTTATTCACCAATTTGCTTTTCGAAATCAAGTGTGCAAACGCATGTTCTCTGCCACCGGAACCTAATAATAAAATGTGCATGAAAGATTTTTTTTGCAAAATAAGAATTTTAATCTAGCCGAACATTGAAATGTATAGAAGAATTAATAGAAAATAAATCACTTAGCAGCATCTTAAAGGTTCTAATGTTAAATTAATCAAAAAATTTAATCATTTGATTAAATTTTTTGATTAAATAAAATAAAAGTAATTATTTTTGTGCCAAGATGGCAAAAGCAAAACAAATAGAAAAAGATCTAAGCACTGAAGAAAAGATCAAAACGGCTGCTAAAAAACTGTTTACTAAAAATGGCTTTGAGGCAACTCGTACGCGCGATATTGCTGAAGAAGCTGGTATCAACTTGGCTTTACTTAACTATTATTTTAGAAGCAAGCAAAAGTTGTTCGAAATAGTAATGAAAGAAAATATTGTATTGTTTATCAGCGGAATGCTCGAAGACATTGAGCACAAAGCACAAATGACTGCAAGTGAAAAACTGGAATTATTCATTGACAGATATATAGATATGTTAATCGCAAATCCGGACTTGCCTTTCTTTATGATTAGTGTAAGTCGTAATGAGTCTTTTTTTATGGATGAAGATAATGATCCGATCGCAATAGAAATGAGAAAGGCGAGAAGTTCCTTTTTACCTGTTTTAATTGAATTTGTAGGTAAAAAGAACATAGAACATCTTCATCCGATGCACATCATGGCAAACTTTATGGCCTTGATTGTATTTCCTTTTGCGGCGAGTAATATGTTGCGTTATCGTGCCGGAAAGATAAGTAAAACAGAATTTGAAAAACTAATGATTGAACGTAAAAAACTCATACCAGTATGGTTGAAGAATATGTATTCTGCAGTGAAATAAAATAAAATTTAAAATATTTCCTGCGTTCAATCACCTTAAAAAATAAATTGAAATGAATTTAGCTGTTAAATTATCAAAGTGGTGCTTGTTGTACATTTGCTGCACTTTTTATTTGAACGCCAATGCACAGGACACTTCTTTTCTTACATTGGAACAATGCTACCAATTAGCAGAAGCTAACTATCCATTGTCTAAACAACGCAGTTTGATTGAGTTATCTAAAAATTATACGATCAGCAATATTTCTAAAGGCATCTATCCGCAATTAGTTGTAAGCGGCACGGCAACGTACCAGTCAGACGTAACCAAAATTGATATTTCATTTCCCGGTGTCAATATTCCGTCGCCATCAAAAGATCAATACAAACTTAGTGCTGAAGTATCACAGTCATTAACTGATTTTCCTACCAATAAAATTCAAAAACAAATCAGTGCAGCGCAAGCAGATTTGCAACAGGAAAATCTGACAATTGAATTGTATAAGCTCAAAGACCGTATCAATCAATTGTACTTTGGTGTTTTGATGATTGATGAACAGTTGAAGCAAAGTGATCTGGTGAAAAATGATATTAATGTTGGTGTTAAAGAAATGCAGGCAGCTATTGATAACGGCACTGGTTTTCACAGCAACTTAGATAAACTGAATGCAGAATTATTAAAAATTATACAGCGCGATATTGAACTGAAAGCATCGCGCAAAGCATATACCGATATGTTGGCATTGTTTATTAATAAAAATATTACAGAACAAACGGTTCTGCAATTGCCGGCTTCGCCAACAGATGATGATAATATCAAACGACCGGAATTGCAGGCATTTGAATTACAACGCAAAACTTCTTTGTTGCAACGCAAATTAATTGCAACCAAAAGTTATCCAAAACTGAACGCGTTTTTTCAAGGCGGTCTGGGAAAACCATCGCCTGTAAATATGCTGAAAGATGGCTTTGCACCTTATTATATTACCGGTTTACGCTTGAATTGGAGTCCGACAAGTTTATATACCTTTAAAAAAGAAAAACTGCAAAACGAAAATGAACGTAAGATAATTGATGTGCAGCAAAACACTTTTTTATTCAATACGCAAGTTGCTGTAAAACAACAAAATTCAGAAATTCAAAAATATCTGGACTTGATAAAATCAGATGAAGCTATCATTGCTTTACGCGAATCGGTAAAGAAAACTTCTGCAGTACAATTAGAAAATGGTGTCATCACAACGAATGATTATTTGAAAGAAGTGAACGAAGAAAATGAAGCGCGCCAAAATAAAATTTTGCATACAATGCAATTATTAATGACACAATATGCACAAAAAACAACAACAGGAAATTAAACCATATAAAAAGAATAAGATGAGAAAAATATTTTTAATAGCAAGTACTTTATTCCTATTTGCAGCATGTGACAATGATAAAAATAAAGCAGATGCTTCCGGTGTTTTTGAATCAGATGAAGTGATTGTTTCGGCAGAGCAACCTGGAAAGATTTTATCTTTTATGTTGAATGAAGGTGATGTGTTGGAAAAAGGAAAAATTGTAGGACAAATTGATGTTTCAAATTTTCAGTTTCAAAAAGAACAGATCAAGTCTTCCATTCAAACGTTGTCGCAAAAGACGAACAATCCTGAGCCGCAAGTACAATTAGTAAAAGATCAGTTGGCTGTTCAGCAAACAAACTTAAAATATTTGATGCAAGAAAGAGACAGAGTTGGTCGTTTATTAAAAGCAGATGCAGCCACACAAAAACAATTCGATGATATGCAGGCAAAAGTCAATGAACTGCAAAAACAAATTGTAGTGACCGAACAACAGATCAAATTATATACTTCAAATATTGCTACGCAAAACCGCAGTATTTTAAGTGAAAAAAATCCAATGGAAAAATCGGTTGCGTTAGTCGATAATCAAATAAATAAAGGAACAATCATCAATCCGATCAATGGAACAATATTAACTAAATACGCAATGGAAGGCGAGATGGCTGCTGCCGGAAAAGCTTTATACAAAATTTCCAACCTGGATACATTGACGTTAAGAGCTTATATTACAGGCGATCAGCTAAGTCATATTAAATTAAGTCAACAGGTTAAAGTAATGATCGATAATGGCGCAAAAGAATACAAAAATTATAATGGCAGAATTACATGGATTTCCAATAAATCAGAATTTACACCAAAAACGATACAAACCAAAAACGAACGCGCGAACTTAGTATATGCTATAAAAATAAGAGTACCAAATGATGGTTATTTAAAATTAGGCATGTATGGTGAAGTGAAATTTTAATCAGATGATCACGCTAAACAACATTACTAAAACATACAATAAAGGCACTGTAACTGCAGTGAAAAATATTGATTTGGAAGTAAAGAACGGCGAGTTATTTGGCTTGATTGGTCCTGACGGCGCAGGCAAAAGCACCATTTTCAGAATATTAACGACACTTTTATTAGCAGATTCCGGAACGGCAACCGTGAATCAGCATGATGTAGTAAACGACTATAAAAAAATACGCAGCGAAGTTGGTTACATGCCGGGAAGATTCAGTTTGTACCAGGATTTGACCATCGAAGAAAATCTGGAATTTTTCGCAACGGTGTTTGATACAACCATCGAAGAGAACTACAATCTGATCAAAGATATCTATGAACAGATTGCACCGTTTAAAGACAGACGTGCAGGCAAACTTTCCGGTGGTATGAAACAAAAGCTGGCACTGTGTTGTGCGTTGATTCATAAACCGGTTGTTTTGTTTTTGGATGAACCAACTACAGGTGTTGATTCTGTTTCTCGTAAAGAATTTTGGGAAATGTTGAAGAGTTTAAAACAACAAGGTATTACTATTTTAGTTTCGACGCCGTATATGGACGAAGCTGATTTGTGTGATCGCATTGCGTTGATGCAGAAAGGCAGCATTCTGCAAATTGATACACCGAAAAATATCATCGCATCATTTCCGTATAAATTGTATGCTGTAAAAACAACTAAAACACATAAAGCGCTGAATGAATTAAGAAACTATCAAGATACCAATACTTGCTTTGCATTTGGTGATTCTATTCACATTACATTTAAGCAACCAATCAATGAGCAAACTATTATTGATTATTTGCAAAGTCATTTTATAACAGATGCTACTATCGAAGTAATTGAGCCAAGTATCGAAGATTGTTTCATTCAATTACTAAAAAACTAAACATGGAAAATGTAATTGTAACGGACAAACTGACCAAGAAATTTGATGACTTTGTTGCATGCAATGAGTTGACATTTGAAGTGGGAAAAGGTGAAGTATTTGGTTTCTTAGGTGCGAATGGTGCAGGCAAAACAACTGCGATGCGTATGTTGTGCGGTCTGTTAAAACCAACTTCAGGAAAAGCATTAGTAACCGGTTTTGATATCTACACGGAAACAGAAAATATCAAAAGAAACATTGGTTACATGAGTCAGAAATTTTCATTGTACGATAATCTGACAGTAGCTGAAAACATTAAGTTTTATGGTGGTATTTACGGAATGAAGCGCAAAGATATAGCTGTAAAAACAGATGAATTATTATCGCATTTGCAGTTGCAAAGTGAAGCGAAAACATTGGTAAGTGAATTGCCGTTGGGCTGGAAACAAAAGCTGTCATTTTCAGTGTCAATGGTCCACAGTCCGAAATTGATTTTCTTAGATGAGCCAACCGGTGGTGTTGATCCGGTAACGCGTCGCCAATTCTGGGATTTGATCTATGCAGCAACGGATAATGGCGTCACTATTTTTATTACAACACATTACATGGATGAAGCCGAATATTGCAATCGCGTGTCAATCATGGTTGATGGTGTGATAGCAGCGTTAGATACACCATCTGCCTTAAAACAACAATTCAATTCCAAAAGTATGGATGATGTTTTTTATCAATTAGCCAGAAAAGCAATAAGAAAAGCAGATTAACATGAAGCAGTTATTTGTCTTTATAAAAAAAGAATTCAAGCATGTGTTTCGCGACCGGAAATCATTGCTGATGTTGTTTGGTTTGCCGATTACACAAATTATTTTATTTGGCTTTGCGTTAAGTAATGAAATAAAAGATTCGCAGATCGTAATTGCTGATTATGCAAAAGATAATGTAAGCCGTGCGATCGTTGATAAGATTTCTGCAAGCCGTTATTTTGATATTGAAGAAAGTCTGCAAAGTGCCAAGCAATTAGAAAGCGCTTTTAAAAAAGGAACGATCAAATTAGCAGTAATTATTCCTGCAAATTTTGCAGACGATTTATTACACACGAACAAAGCGACAATACAAGTAATTGCTGATGCTTCCGATCCGAACATTGCAACCACCATTACCAATTATATTTCGCAGATCGTTAGTGATTATAACGTTTCTACAGGCAATATTTCTTTACAACCATTGCAAATCATTCCGGAAGTGCGCATGTTGTACAATCCTGAATTACGCGGAGCACCAAACTTCGTGCCTGGCGTTATGGCGTTAGTATTAATGCTGGTTTGCACGATGATGACTTCAGTGGCTATCGTAAAAGAAAAAGAATTAGGTACGATGGAAATATTATTAGTATCGCCATTTAAGGTAATCAACATTATCATTTCCAAACTGACGCCATACTTATTGATTTCAGTAATGAACTTAATTATCATTTTAGTATTGAGTGTCAATTTCCTCGATCTTGAAATTAAAGGAAGCGTCGTTTTACTGATTGCAGAAAGTATATTATTCATCTTAACAGCGTTAGCAGTTGGTTTGTATTTGTCTATTAATGCGCAGACACAACAGGCAGCTATGATGAGTTCGATGATGGGTATGATGCTGCCAACCATGATATTGACAGGGTTTTTATTTCCGGTAGAAAATATGCCAATTGGTATGCAATGGTTAGCGAATATTGTGCCTGCACGCTGGTATTTTATTATCATAAAAAAAATAATGCTGAAAGGTTTAGGATTTTCTTCCGTTTGGAAAGAAACATTAATACTGGCTAGTATGACGATATTTTTATTTGCAGTGAGTTTGCGAAAATTTAAAACAAGATTAGAATGAGAACCTTGGTCTTTTTATTGGAAAAAGAATTCAGGCAACTGGCGCGCAATAAGCAATTGCTCAGGATACTCATTATCGCACCGGTGATACAGTTGATCTTGTTGCCATTGGCAGCTAATTATTCTGTAAAAAATATTACGATTGCTGTAGTAGATAATGATCACAGCACAGTTTCTCAAAAATTAATTAATAAAATAACAGCTTCCGGAAATTTTAAACTGACCGGTTATACCGAATCGTATAACAAAGCATTGGAAATGATAGAAGATGATAAAGCAGATTTGATTTTACAAATTCCGACTAATTTTGAAAAGAATCTGGTAAGAGAAAATCATAACCAGTTATACATTGCTATTAACGCGATTGAAGGTACGAAGGCAAATATCGGCGGTGCTTATTTAGCAAGCATCATCAAAGATTTTAACGACGAGATTCGCGTCAACTGGATATCTTCCGGTGCAAGCAAACCGCAAGTGGTAGTGGCTGCAACCAATTGGTACAATTTGTATTTAGATTATCATTTGTTTGTAGTGCCTGCTATTTTGGTAACACTGCTTACGTCTATTGCAGCCATGCAATCGGCATTTAATATTGTACAGGAAAAAGAAAGCGGCACGATTGAACAAATCAATGTAACACCGATACGAAAACATATTTTTATCTTAGGAAAACTGATTCCGTTTTTAGTGTTAGGTATCTTTTTATTTACGTTAGGTTTATTTATTGGCTGGTTGTTTTATGGTGTTGCGCCGTTAGGTCATTTGTATGTACTCTATATTTCGCTGGTGGTTTATTTATTTACGATGTTAGGTTTGGGTTTGTTGATTTCTACTTATTCCAACACACAGCAACAGGCATTGTCTATCGCTTTCTTCTTTATCAATATTTTCAATATGCTGAGTGGCACGTTCAATTCCGTAGATAGCATGCCGAATTGGGCAAAGATGTTAGTACAAGGATTTCCGCCAAGCCACTTTATAAAAATTACGCGTATGGTAATTCTAAAAGGCAGTGGTTTGTCAGACATCAGTTATCACTTGTTTGCCATATTTCTGATCGGTGTTGTCTTCAATACTTGGGCAATTTTGAATTACAGAAAAACGGTTTAATAAACGCGTAAGCAAAAATCAGATGTTAATTGATTACATGCAAAATGAATATGGTAATTCTATCTTATTCAGAGTTTTTAGTAATTTTGGCGCATGTCAGAAAATGATGCATTGTTGAAATTACGACAGCATTATTCCGCAAAAAAATAAAGTATGTATTTTCTTGTTCAGTCAAACATATATTCAGATCCTGATCACGATAAAATATTCATCGCATTAGATGAGTTGAATATCGCGTATGAAAAAATTGAACTAAAATCATCGGATGAGCACATTAAAATTAGTCAGGACAGAAAAGATGTGTTTGTTTATGGTTCTGTAAAATTAGCACGACTTGCAACACAAAACAAAGACTGGTTTCCGGGTTCTTTTTATGGTGGTAATCATTTGTTCGAAGTTTATTCAACGTATTATAAAGAGCATCTGCTGAATTATGGAACTACCGTTTTTAAATTTTCTGATAAAATGGATTGGAGCAAAAACGAGCAGAAGTTTATCAAGCCATACAGCATTGCAAAATTATTTACCGGTAAAATTTTCGATGAATACGAATGGAATGATTTTGTAGAAGAATCATTATTAAATCCGAGAACACCACTGCTTACAAAAGATGCATTGATGCAGGCATCGATACCGCAGCATATTATAAAAGAAGCGCGCCTTTGGATAATTGGGAAACAAATTATAGATGCAGTCTATTACAGGTTTCACGGCGATGTTTCCTTCGAATCCGAAGTATCAGTTGATGGCATTGAATTTGCAAAAAATATGATCGGTATTTTTAATGTCGCTGAAGCATTCGTCATGGATATTTGCCTGACTTACGATGGCTGGAAAATTGTCGAAATAAACTGTATCAACAGCGCCGGTTTTTTTCCAAATCTAAATGTTAAAAACCTGGTTAAATCGCTCGATATTTATTTCAGTAATTAAATTGAAATTAATTCGCGTTCTCTTTTCATTTTTTATAGAAGTATATTGATAATGGCTGTGTTTTTTAAAAACAGATTAAAAATGCAGTCATTTTGTCCTGTTTTAAGTTTTGCACAATATTTGCGTTTTCACGTTTATTATCATTCAAAATGAGTGTAAAATATTAACTTTGCAATCTATTTATACTTTAAAATATGCTAAACTTCTTACAAAAAGGCCTTTCTAAAATTTTCGGCAGCAAATCTAATCGTGACATAAAGTCGGTTGAGCCAATCGTAACGGAAATTAATTTACACTTCGAACAATATCAACAATTAAGCAACGATGAATTACGCAACAAAACACAATCTTTCAAAGAGCGTATCAGAGAATATTTATCAGAAATTGATGCGCAAATCGTTGAATTGACGCAAAGAGCCGAAGCAGATGATACGGATTTGGATACAAAAGAAGAAATTTTTACTAAAGTGGATAAGTTGCGCAAAGAGCGCGATGAAGCTATTGAAGAAGTATTGAATGAGATCTTGCCGGAAGCATTTGCCGTAGTGAAAGAAGCAGCGCGCCGTTTTTCTGAAAATGAATTTTTACGCGTTATTGCAACAGATCTGGATAAAGAATTAGCTGTAAAAAATCCGCATATTAAAATTGACGGCAATACTGCTATTTATCCGAATAAATGGACAGCAGCCGGCGGTGAAATCGTCTGGAACATGGTACACTATGATGTGCAATTAATGGGTGGCATCGTATTGCACCGCGGAAAGATTGCTGAAATGGCTACCGGCGAAGGTAAAACCTTGGTTTCTACATTGCCGGCCTACCTGAACGCATTGGCTGGTTGTGGTGTGCATTTGGTTACGGTGAACGATTACTTAGCACGTCGTGATAGCGAATGGAATGGTTTGCTGTTTAATTTCTTGGGCTTGACTGTTGATTGTATCGACAAACACGAGCCACATTCTGACGGTAGAAAAAAAGCATATTTAGCAGATATTACTTACGGAACGAATAACGAATTTGGTTTCGATTATTTGCGTGATAATATGGTGCGTACACCGGAAGAACAAGTACAGCGTAAATTGCATTTCGCAATGGTGGATGAGGTCGATTCTGTTTTGATCGATGATGCAAGAACACCGTTGATTATTTCCGGACCAGTTCCAAAAGGCGATGAACAAATGTTTCATGAACTGAAGCCACGTATCGAAAGATTAGTGGCTGCGCAGAAAAAAGTAACACAACAATTTTTACTGGATGCAAAAAAATTAATTGCAGAAGGAAAAACAGGACATAAAGAAGGTGAAGGCGGTTTGGCATTGTTGCGCGCGCATCGCGGTTTACCCAAAAATTCGGCACTTATTAAATTTTTGAGCGAAGTAGGTATGAAGCAGATTTTAATGAAATCTGAGAATTACTATTTACAAGATCAGCAAAAAGAAATGCCAAAAGCAGATGCTGAACTTTACTTTGTGATCGATGAAAAAAATAATCAGATCGAACTAACAGAGAAAGGTATTGAATTAATTACATCTTCTGGTGAAGAAAAAGATTTCTTCGTGATGCCTGATATTGGCGCGTTAATTGCGGAAGTAGAAAATCAACCGATCTCACATGAAGAAAAATTAGCAAAAAAAGACGCTATTCTTTTAGATTTCAATATCAAATCAGAACGTTTGCATACGGTAAACCAACTACTGAAAGCATATTGTTTGTTTGATAAAGATGTAGAATATGTAGTAATCGATCAAAAAGTAAAAATCGTTGACGAGCAAACCGGACGTATCATGGATGGCCGTCGGTACAGTGATGGTTTGCACCAGGCCATTGAAGCAAAAGAAAATGTAAAAGTAGAAGCAGCCACACAAACATTTGCTACTGTTACCTTGCAAAACTTTTTCCGTATGTATCATAAATTGTGCGGCATGACAGGTACTGCGGAAACAGAAGCAGCAGAGTTTTGGGAAATTTATAAATTAGATACAGTAGTTGTTCCAACAAATCGTCCGACAAAACGTATTGACAAAGAAGATTTGATTTATAAAACGAAACGCGAAAAATATAATGCGGTTATCGAAGAAATTATCAAATTAAAAGAAGAAGGCAGACCTGTTTTGGTTGGTACAACGAATGTCGAAGTTTCTGAGTTGCTGAGCAAAATGTTAAGCATGCGTAAGATTGAACACAACGTTCTAAACGCAAAACAACATCAGCGCGAAGCAGATATCGTAGCGCAAGCTGGTCAGGCAGGACAGATCACGATTGCTACCAACATGGCTGGTCGTGGTACAGATATTAAATTAGGACAAGGCATCAGAGATATTGGCGGTTTGGCAATTATCGGTTCTGAACGTCATGATTCGCGCCGTGTGGACAGACAGTTGCGTGGTCGTGCCGGTCGTCAGGGTGATACCGGTTCTACACAATTCTATGCTTCGTTGGAAGATGATTTGATGCGTTTATTCGGTTCAGACAGAATTGCAGGAATGATGGATAAAATGGGTTACAAAGATGGTGATGTTATTCAGCATTCCATGGTAACTAAATCAATAGAACGTGCACAGAAAAAAGTAGAAGAAAATCATTTCGGAACTCGTAAACGATTGTTGGAATATGACGATGTAATGAATGCGCAGCGTGAAGTAATCTACAAACGAAGACAGCACGCATTGGTTGGCGAACGTATTACATTCGACTTGATCAACATGTTCTATGATTTGAGTTTTGAAATAGCAAATGACGGAAAAGTTTCTCAGGATATTGAAGCATTTAAATTAGATTGTATTCGTTTCCTTTCTGTGGATACGACAATTACAGAAGATGATTTGAAAAATCAGAAAACAGAAGATCTAGCAAGTCATTTGTATAATGAAGTATATCAAAAATATCAGCGCAAATCAGAAGCGATCATTAATGAAGCATATCCGATTATAAAAGATGTGTATTTACAACGTGGCAGTCAGTTTGAAAACATGGCAATTCCGTTTTCTGATGGAAACCGCGATATTCAGATTGTTGCAAATCTTGCAAAAGCATATAACAGCAAAGGAAAAGAATTGATAAAAGTATTTGAACAAAATATCATTTTATCATTCATCGATCATCACTGGAAAGATCATTTGCGTCAGATGGATGAGTTAAAACATTCGGTGCAAATGGCGGTGCATGAACAAAAAGACCCGTTATTGATTTTCAAATTCGAAGCGTTTGAATTATTTAAACAAATGCTTTCTGAAATTAATAAAGATGTAACGACATTCTTAATGAAAGGCACTTTACCTGTTCAGGATCCGACTCAAATTCAACAGCACAAACAGAGAAGAATCGTTGAAAGAACAAAAGAATTCAGAGGTGGCGAAAATATGGAAGACGAATATCAAGGTGCTGAAGCGGCAACCGATACACGCGAAAAACAAATGCCGGTTCGTGCAGAAGTAAAAGTAGGCCGAAACGATGCTTGTCCATGTGGAAGCGGAAAAAAATTCAAACATTGTCACGGAAAAGAACTGGCATAGTAATTGACAATTATCGGTGAACAATTGACGATTTATAATTAATTTTGCGGTTGATGAAATACCTGTTTACTGCATACTGCATACTTTTTACTGCCTACTTTATGAAGGCAGATGATAATGATACATTGAATGTTAAAGCGGAAAACAATATTTTGTTTTTCAAAGATCCGCGCGTAGATGTGTTGCAAAAGATCTATTCGCGCAAACCGGCAGGACCGCCCAAAAAATTAGTGCGTGTGCAGGTTTTTCAGGCAAGTGCGCGCGACCAGGTGTTTGATGCAAAAGCAAAATTTTCGGCACGATTTCCAGGTATTGCTACATTTATAACATATGCTTCACCAAACTTTAAATTGCGCGCAGGCGAGTTTGCTACTAAAGATGAAGCATTTAAATTTCTGATGCAGATAAAGTCGATGTTTCCGGCGAGTTTTGTTATTGAAGAAAAATCAGCAGAAGAAATAGAGAGCGATAAGAATAAAGCCAACACGAAAAGTGGAACAAAATCGACTGTCAAATCAAAATCCAAAACTGCGCTGAAAACAAATTAGGCTTATCAGTAACTTATTGATTCAATAAATAGTTGCTGATTTTTTATTTTCCTGAAAACATCTTTTGCAAATCCATTTGTGATATCCAGACTTCGTTTACAGGAACTATTTTCTTACTGACTTTATTGATGTCGCTTCCTTCTTTTGTACATAAATAAGGAAAGAAAGTAAATGCAGAATTACCATCAATATCGCTGAGATCCTTTTCGTAATTTTTCCATTTAAATCCATCATAGAATTTATTAAGATCACCGGAAAAACAAAACTGAATGAATTCAGAATAACTTAAATCCAATGATTGCCACTTTACATTATCAGGTGCGAAATAAAATACTTTTCCAATATTGTCTTTTTCAAACGCGCCATTATTGATTGCGAAGAAACCACCTAAAACATCATCCGCAACCAATAAAAAACTAAGCGGATTTCCAAGCAAAGTGAATGATTTGTCTTTGTTCCAATTCATTAAACTTCTGTCTAATTTTTTTGAACCGGAACCTAAGATGCGTATCCAGCCGTTGTCGATTAAAATTCCGCCGGTCTCATAAACAATCGAACCTAATGTAGATTTCGTTGTCACTTGCGCTTCATATAAAGCGGTGGTTGCTTTTGAACTATCTCTTGGTAAAACTTCTATTTTATTTTTTGCAGTATCAATCCAGGATTTGATGTACAGTTTCCAGGCAGCTTCGTTGTTATTGATAAGTTCAGAAGAACCGCGCAGATTGTAGTTTTGCGCGTGCGTAATATGCGCAAAGATCAAAACAATAAATAAGGACAGTGTGCTTTTAATCATTTACCGTTTTTTCAAGCCCAGATTTTCCAGTTTTTCTTCCAGTGCTTTTTTAGAAATGCCAATATCATCAGCGGTTTGCGAAGTGTTCCAACTGTTCTTGTCTAATTTATGTTCGATGAAACTGCGTTCGATATAATCATTCAGTTGTTGCAAGTTCGCGAATTTGTCAAAGTCGATTCCTTTGTTTTCCGCTTTGCTGCTTGGTCCTGAATAATCGATCACATCTTGTTTGGTGATGGTTTTGTCGCTCATAATTACCAATCGTTCTACTACATTGCGCAATTCGCGAATATTACCTGTCCAGTTGCGTGCCTGCATTAATTCGATAGCGTCGTTTGCAATTTTCTTTACCGGAATTCCATAGTCGCCGCAAATTTCATTTAAGAAATGTTCTGTCAAAACCGGAATATCATCTTTACGCTGGTTCAGCGATGGCACATGAATCAGTATCACACTTAAGCGATGATACAAGTCCATACGGAAACGGTTTTCTTCTACTTCTTTTAGTAAGTCTTTATTCGTTGCTGCCACTACACGCACATCTACTTTTTCTTCTTTGTCGCCGCCAACTTTGGTAATTTTATTTTCCTGCAATGCGCGCAATACTTTTGCCTGCGCCGACAAACTCATGTCACCAATTTCATCTAAAAAAAGTGTGCCGCCATTAGCTTGCTCAAATTTTCCAATGCGTTGTTTGATCGCTGATGTGAATGCGCCTTTTTCGTGACCGAACAATTCGCTTTCAATTAACTCAGAAGGAATTGCTGCGCAGTTTACTTCAACCAAAGGTCCGTTTGCGCGATTGCTTTGTTCGTGAATCCAGCGCGCTACCAGTTCTTTTCCGGAACCATTGTCGCCGGTGATTAAAACACGAGCTTCGGTTGGCGCCACTTTAGCAATGGTTTCTTTTATTTTTACAATAGGATTAGATTCGCCGACAATATCTTTGGATTTCGCAATTTTCTTTTTCAGGATCTTAGTTTCTGTAACCAACGAAACTTTGTCCATGGCGTTTCGAACCGTAATTAATAAACGATTCAAATCCGGTGGTTTTGGAATATAGTCGAATGCGCCTTTCTTTACAGCTTCCACAGCCGTTTCTAAATTTCCGTGTCCAGATAAAACAATCACCGGTGTTTCGATGCCTTTTTGCTGCATTTCTGTCAATACTTCTAAGCCATCTTTCTTTGGCATTTTAATATCGAGAATGACTACATCGTAATTATTCTTTTCAATTTTATCTAAACCGATTTCGCCATCTTCCGCTTCTTCGATATCATATTTCTCGTATTCTAGAATTTCTTTCAGCGTTCTGCGGATCGCTTTCTCATCGTCAACAATTAAAATTTTCGGCATAAAATGAAAGTATTAAGTGGTAAGTAATAAGTTGTAAGTATAACAATTATTATACCTAAGTTGTAAAACTAAGAAAAATTGTGAAAAATACTTAGTGCAGAAATGTGTTAAGCATCCAGTTCGCCTGCGATAACATTCATACTACTCATCGTAAGAATAGCATCGCTGAGCATACTGCCTTTGATCATTTCAGGATATGCCTGGTAATAGATGAAGCACGGACGACGGAAATGCAAACGGAATGGTGTTCTGCCGCCATCGGAAATTAGATAGAAACCCAATTCGCCGTTGCCGCCTTCTACTGCATGATATACTTCGCCTTTCGGAACATCTGTCTCGCCCATTACAATTTTGAAATGGTAAATCAATGCTTCCATTTTAGAATACACATCTTGCTTTTCAGGTAAATAAAATTCAGGTAAATCTGCATGGAAAGCACCGTCAGGCATATTTTTTATCGCTTGTTCAATAATGCTGTAGCTTTGCCACATTTCTTCCATACGCACAGAATATCGGTCGTAGGTATCGCCATTCGTGCCAACTGGAATATCGAATTTAAAGTCTTCGTAAGATGAATACGGATTCGCAACACGCACATCGTAATCAACACCTGCAGCACGTAAATTCGGACCGGTAAAACCATAGCTTAATGCCATTTCAGCACTGATCGGACCGACATTTATAGTTCTGTCCATGAAGATGCGGTTTCTATCTACCAACTTTTGAAATTCTTTTAAACCTGCCGGAAAATTCTTCATAAAGTGATCGAGTTTTTCCCAGGTTCTTTTAGAAAAATCACGTTCCAATCCGCCAATTCTTCCGATGTTAGTTGTTAAACGAGCACCACATATTTCTTCAAATATTTCATAAATCCATTCTCTGTATTGAAATAAATGCAAGAAACCGGTCATCGCGCCAGTGTCCACAGCAATTACGGTATCGCAAACAATGTGGTCGGCAATACGCGATAATTCCATGATGATAACACGCATGTATTGCGCGCGCTTCGGTATTTCGGCACCAATCAGTTTCTCTACTGTCATGTGCCAACCCATATTATTAATAGGTGATGAGCAGTAATTTAATCGGTCGGTGATCGTTGTAATTTGATTATAAGGACGATGCTCTGCCAGTTTTTCAAACGCACGGTGAATATAACCGATAGTCGGCACACCATTTACGATGATTTCGCCATCCATTGTCAACACGTTTTGGAAAATACCATGCGTTGCCGGATGCGTTGGTCCAAGGTTAAGTGTAGAATAGTTTTTTTCTTCCTGGATTATATTTGGTGCTGTCATACTGGTTGTCGTTGATTAACGCTGCTATATAATTTTTTATCTTCCGAACATTTTATCACTTTTGTCTGTCCTGCCTAAATCTTCCAACGGATATTCTTTTCGCATCGGATGATAATTCATTTCATCCATATTTAAGATGCGCACTAAATTTGGATGTCCAACGAAATTGAATCCAAAGAAATCGTATTCCTGTCTTTCCATCCATCCTGCAGTCGGATAAACGTCCGAAACGGTAGGCATATTTATATCCGATTTCGGCATGAACGTTTTCAAGCGAATGCGGTAGTTTTTCGGCATGTTGTGTAACTGATACATCAAACCAAATTCTTTATCTTCCGTTTCGTCCGGTTGATGAATGCCGCATAAAGTTGTCAGGAAATGAAAATTCAGGTCAGCATCTTCTTTTAAAAAGATCAGCACATCTTTAACGGCTTCTTTCTTCAAAATAAAAACCGGAAAATCATAATCCATTTCAGATGATAACAATGCATCGCCAAATTTTGCTTCTAATTTATTTTTTACTTTATCTAAGAGTTCGCTCATTATTTTTAGTATTAAGTAGTTGAGTAGGCAGTAGGCAGCATTGAACTGCATATTTATTACCGCTTACTGCATACTATTTTATTCAATTCCATACTCAGCCAGTAGTGCTTTGTATTCAGGTGATTCTCTTCTTCTGCGTGATTCGTTTTTTGCCAGTTCCTGAATTTGTAAAATACCATCCAATACCTGTTCTGGTCGTGGCGGACAACCCGGAATATATACATCTACCGGAATGATTTTGTCGATGCCTTGCAACACACTGTATGTATCGAAAATGCCACCGCTGCTTGCGCAAGCACCCATACATAAAACCCATTTCGGTTCAGCCATCTGTTCATATACTTGTCGTAGAACCGGTCCCATTTTTTTAGAGATTGTGCCCATTACCATGAGCAAGTCTGCCTGGCGTGGTGAAAAACTCAAACGTTCTGAGCCGAAGCGAGCCAAATCGTAATGCGCTGCCATCGTTGCCATGAACTCGATACCGCAGCAAGAAGTAGCGAATGGTAATGGCCAAAGAGAATTAGCGCGTGCCAACCCAACGGCTTTATCTAATGTAGTAGCAAAAAAACCTTGTCCTTCGATGCCTTCAGGTTGATATGCCGGATTTATATCTATTGCTGTGCTCATTTATTTAGTATTTACTAGCTGAGTATGCAGTATACAGTTTGACTACTTACTTAAAGATTGCATACTGCACACTAATTACTTTATTATTCCCATTTTAACGCGCCTTTTTTTACGATGTAATAAAAACCGATCAAAAAGATAGCTATGAAAGAGAACATTTCTACTATACCTAACAATCCGAGTTTGCGAAAGTTCACAGCCCACGGATACATGAAAATTACTTCTACATCAAACAAAACGAATAGAATTGCCACCAGAAAATACTTGATAGAGAACGGTGTACGCGCATTTCCCTGAACGTCGATTCCACATTCAAAGGATTCTAATTTGATCTTGGATTTGTGTTTCGGACCCATCCAGTGTGTAACACCCATTACTAAGCCGACAAAACCTAAAGCAACGATAAACATCAGCACAATAGGCAGATAGTCTAAAGCGCGGCTTGTTGCGAATAAAATCATACTTAACATAGTGACAAATGTACTGTTTTTTTGTAAAAAAATGACTGTAAAAACAGAATGTCTGTGCATAAAAAAAGAAAAAATTCACAAAATTTATGGAATTTGACACTTTCGCGTATCTATATAGTGAAATGATTTTTAAACGATTAATTTTGTTTTTATGACAGAGCACGAAGATTTGCACGAACTACAACATTTAGCCACGGAATTTGCGTTAAAAACGTCAGAACATTTATTTATTACCGGAAAAGCCGGTACCGGGAAAACTACTTTTTTAAAGTCAATACAAAAAAATACACTAAAGAATACAGTAGTGGCAGCACCAACCGGCGTGGCAGCCATCAATGCAGGCGGTATGACGTTGCATTCGCTTTTCCAATTACCGTTTCAGGCCTTTTTGCCAACCAAACAACGCGTACCTGCTAATTTTACCAATATGCATACTTTGTTTGAAAATTTGAAACTTAGTAAAGTAAAAATCGAGGTGCTGAAAGAAATGGAATTGCTGATCATAGATGAAGTGAGTATGCTGCGTTGCGATTATCTGGACGCGATTGATATAATTCTGCGAACGGTTCGCAAAAATCAGCACACAGCATTTGGCGGCGTGCAGGTGATCTTTATCGGCGATCTGTTTCAATTGCCGCCTGTGGTGAAAGATGATGAATGGAAAGTGTTGAATGAATATTATGAAAGTCCTTTTTTCTTCAGCGCCCAGGTCATCAAAGAATGTAATTTATTGAATGTCGAATTCACGAAGATATACCGACAAAGTGAAGAGAAATTTATTCGTTTGCTGAATAAAGTGCGCAACAATGAAATGGACGAAGAAAATTTTTATTTACTGAATAGTCGCTACGAACCGGAATTGCTTTCTGAATTGGAACAACATATTACACTTTGTACGCACAACTGGAAAGCAGATAAAATTAATCAATCGCAACTGCAAAAGCTGGAAAGTGATTTGTATGAATTTAAAGGTGAATTGAATGGCAGTTTTAATGAAAATGCATTGCCAACAGAGTTTAACCTGCAACTGAAACAAGGCGCACAGATCATGCTCATCAAAAATGACAGCAAACCGGAAAAGCGTTATTACAATGGCAAACTTGCGACTGTTATTAAACTGACGAAAGAAGAAATCACCGTTCGTTTTTTTGATGACGATAATGAGATGGTGCTGGAAAAAGAAAAATGGGAAGATGTGCGCTATTCGTATAACACAGCAACCGATAAAATCGAAGAAGAAGTGGTTGGAAGTTATGTGCAATATCCGATTCGTTTGGCTTGGGCAATTACGATTCATAAAAGTCAGGGTTTAACGTTTGAGAATGCAGTGATCGATGCCGGCAATGCGTTTGCAGCCGGACAAGTGTATGTGGCGCTGAGCCGCTGCAAAACCTTACACGGTATGCATTTAATGACACAGATTTCGCCGAGTGCTATTACTACAGACCAACGCATTATTGATTACAGTGATGCGTATTTGTGTGATGAACATTCGTTGCAGCAGTTGTTGCCAATCGCGAAAATTGAGTTCTCTAAAACGCAGTTACTGAAAGCATTTGACTGGACGAAAACCATGGATGTGGTGTATCTGCTTGGTTTGTTAATTGATGAAAAGAAAATTCCGGATAAGGAAACTGCGATGGAACTGGCGCGAACAATGGAAAAGCAGGTGCGTGCGCAAAAAGAAATTGCCGATAAATTTTTGATGCAGCTTAAAAGTATTTTCGACAATATTCACCTGACGGAAAACCAGCAGTTGCTGCAAGACCGCGTACTGAAATCGATTCATTATTTCGGACAGCATATAGCAGAACAACTGATACAGCCATTGCATGATTATATTATATCTATTCAGGCGAAGAAAGGTGTGAAAGGTTTTCTGAAAAAAGCAGATGAAATTGAACAGGCGTTAAAAGTGAAGCTGAAACAAATAGAACGTTTGCAATTCGGCGATACCGCTTTTTACGAAGGTAATTCGTTTTATAAAGATGATGTTACATTCGTCAGTGAAACGATACACAAGAAAGCGGAAAAAGGTGATTCCAACCGGATGTTTAGAACTCTATAAAGCAGGCAAAAATGTGGAGCAAATTGCACAGGAACGCAATATGGCAGTTTCTACTATTGAATCGCACCTGGCGAGTTTTATTCTGAGTGGTGAAGTTGCTATTACTGACTTCTTAAACGAAGTAGAACTGGCAGCCATTAAAACCGCGATTGCAGATTTAAATACTACGCAACTCACGCCGTTAAAACAGCACTTTGGTAACCGGTTTTCTTTTGGTCAATTGCGCATGGCAACAAGTTATTTGGGCTTAGAGTAAGTTGAACATACATGCTAGATACATTTACAGCTATTAAATTAAATGCACTTCATATTTTAATTCTAATAATTTTTTTTGGGAAATCAAAATCATGTTCATCACCAGTATAACATGTATAATAATGAAACTGTTTTTGTACTAATTTAATTTACACGGGCACATGACATCATTGCATGAAAGAATATTACATATAAATTAAAAATACTTGTGTGTTTGATAAAAAATATAGCTAATAATCTACAGCGCATTGATCATCTGTAAAATAATCTGTTTCATTTCCTGCACTTCATCTTTAGTGAATCCATGTACTTGTATTCTGCCTTCGCCGGTTGTTTCTATTATGATATCGCTATAACCAACAAACGGGCTGTTTACATTGACCGAAGATATTCTGGAATATGGAATCGTTGTTTCCTGTCCACTAAAAAACGACGGCACTTTAAACGTAACACCATTGTTATCTAAAATAATTGTTGCCGGAAACAATTTGTTGCCTTCTGTCAGGCGGCTTGCTGAGAATTCTTTTGGTTCCATGAGCATAGTTTATACTTTAAAAATACAATAAAATAGTTAATACAATTTCGTTATTTAATTCATTTTAAAAGTAGTATTTCTAATTTATTTGTACTTTCATAGCTGATAGTTTTAATGAAGTACTTTATCATATTCTTTCTTTTCTTTTTTTGCTTTTATGTGTCTGCATTCAGTCAGGACAGTGTTGCAATTTTAGAAAATGATAAGTTGGCGTTGAATTATAAATTAAATTTGATGTTGCAGGCAAAGAAAAGTATTTCACTTTCTTATTATGCAATTAATGAAGATGAGGTTGGTTTAAAATTTGCAGCGGCTGCCTGTTTAAAAGCGAAGCAAGGTGTGCATGTGCAGATTATTATTGAAAAAAGCAGGTCGAAAGTGACAAACAACTTAGTACAGCTTTTTAAAAAATATGGCGTTAATATAAAATACTATAACAGTTTTCGTTTTTCCAAAACGTATAAGAATTTTTCATGGCTGCATGATAAACTGCTGGTAGTCGATTCAATATATGCAGTTTTAGGCGGCAGGAACCTGAATGATAAATATTATCCAAGTAAAGAAACCAATACAGAACTGGTAGATATTGAAACGGTGATAAAAGGAAAAGCCGCCGGCGACGCGCAAAAATATGTCGATCATTTGATCACTTCTCGATTTGCCAATCGAGTACATGTGAAGAAAATTGATACAGCACATTATAATTTCCTGAAAAAAACAATCGATAGTAATATTGTATTGTTTAAGAACAGCCTATTAAATAATTACGATTCGATTTTTTTTCCGGTGAATGTTGCTAAATTTTTTAATGACAATTATAAGAAGTGGCCGAAAAGCAAACGTATTGCCAATACTATTTTAAAGAACTTGCAACAAGCGAAAACGAATATCATTGCAGTGAGTCCATATTTAATTCCTCCGATTCCATTTATGAAAGCATTGAAGAAAGCGAGTCGGCGTGGTGTGCAGATTACGCTAATAAGCAATTCGCCACAGGTGAGCGATGCGCAGATTATTGCCGCAGCTTATATGAATGATCGCAGGAAATATCTGAAACACGGTATAAAAGTATACGAATACAACGGCGAAAAAATGCTGCATGATAAGCTCTTTTTAATTGATGACAGCATAACAATTGTTGGCAGCTACAATTTTGACAATATCAGTTACCGGATGAACTCGGAAAATATTGCCAGGATAATCGATCCTGATTTTGGTAAAATAATAAAACAGCATATTTCGACACGGATAAAAGATTGTTTTGAGGTAAAAAGAGTAAAAGATAAAAATCCTTACAATAGTAAAAAAGTAGCGAGAAAGACAAAATGCAACCGACTTTTATTGCGACTGTTTCCTTTTATCAGGCGTTTTTTGTAATTTCTCTTTGTAGTTAAATAATAAAAAAGTCCACGAATTTTCGTGGACTTTGATCTTGTTTGCGGTCCGGACGGGACTCGAACCCGCGACCCCGTGCGTGACAGGCACGTATTCTAACCAACTGAACTACCGAACCTTGCTTCAAAAGCGAGTGCAAATATACTGCTTTTTTTCATTTTAGCAAGCGTATTTTAAATTTTACAAAAAACTAACAAAAAAAGTGCATTTGAATAAATATACTCTTTTGTTAAAGTTTTATATTATCAAATAATTGTTGAAAATCTTCTTTGCGTTCGCGCGCAACAGGAATCTCAACGTTATTCGACATTAAAATGCTGCCGCCGTCTGATTTGATATATTGCTGAATAGCATCCGTATTAATAACAAAAGAACGATGTGTTCTGAAGAAGTTTTTATTTTCGGATAATAATGTTTCAAATTCTTTGAGCTTTTTGCTAATTAACAATTTTGAATTATTCTTTAAAACCACATGCGTATAAGCGCCTTCGGCTTCTAAATAGAGTAAATCTGTTAAATCAACGAAATGTAATCCGTCAGCGACCGGCAAGGCAATTCTTTTAAGTGCATTTTCTTTAATGTTTTCCTTTAATGTATCTAATCGTTGTGTAATTGTTGGCTGAACATTTCTAAGTTGTATCGCTTTTTCTACCGCTTTTACCAGTAAGGAAATCTGAACAGGTTTTACCAAATAACCAACTGCAGAAACTTCAAATGCTTTCAGCGCATAATCGTTATGTGCCGTGCAATAGATCAATTCAAAATCTGCTTTCTCTACAAAATCAAGTAACTGAAATCCATCGTAATTTGGCATGTCAATATCAGAAAAAACGATATCAGGTTTATGCAAATGAATAGCTTTTACTGCATTTGGTACATCTTCTGCTTCAGCTACTATTTCAATTTGCGGACAGTTCTCTTCTATCAACGTTTGTATTAACCTTCTTGCTTTTGCCTCGTCGTCTATAATGATGGCTTTATATTTCATGGATTCAAAATAAAAGAAATAAAACAAAAAAAACAAGATTTTTTACCGTTTATGAATTGAAATCAACCTCTTGTGCTATGATGAACTAAAACAATGTCGAATAAGTTCAACTTTGTCTTTATTACTAATTATAAAAAATAAAAAAAAATGAAAAAATTGATTCTAACTCTAACAATTGCTGTATTTACTGTTGTAACAAATACGAACCTCATTATTGCAGCAAACAACACAGTCGTATCAAAGTATGCAAGTTCGTCTATCAGCATTAAACTAAAAAATGATGGTGATGACGAAGTGACTGTGATTAATGCAGGAAGCGGCGGTACTTACCGGTTACAGAAAAACATTGTCACCACTATCAAAATGGACGAAGGCGACAAATTGTATATCTACGAAAAAGGTAAAAAAGGTGCGTTGCTATTAGTGGCTTCATCTGAAATGGATGGCAAAGTTCAACTTCTAAGTAAACTTTAATATAAACAACTGCTAATTCTAAAAAACAATTAAAGAAATGAAAGCCACAACAAAATTATTTTTAGCGGCAACGATGTTAGTTACGGTATTGTTTTCTTCTTGCAAAGAAGAAAAAACGCTTGTACCCAATGATAATTCAATAAATCCAATTGAAAGATTATTAAATGACAGTTGTACAATAGACAGCACATCTATTGGCAACAGCGGTCGCTCTGTTACATCCAGTATTGCTATTCGTTTTAAATCAACACAAAGCGGTAAAATTACTCATTTAGGTTTACGTTCTAACATTGGAAAATTCAAAATAGGATTATATGATATGCCTGATAGTGACAATCGATTATTGGTGCTTGACTCTGTAACGATTACGAATACTTCTTCTTTCGTGTATGCAGACATAGCTGATATTACTATTGTTGCTAACAAAAACTACTGGATAGTTTACAATAACGTTGACTTGACTGCCGGCACTGCTGCTCGTGCTTTAGATTTTAATTTCAACAGAACCGATGCTGTATTGCCTATGACTGTAAATAATTTTATTATTGATGCAATGCAGTATAAAAAAACTGCTAATATTAATGAGTTTAGTGATAGCGAATACATAGGATATTTATTTGGTGTTCCTGCTTTCAAATTTATCGCTGACTAAAACTATGAAATTCACTAAAAAATAATTGTTTTTTCATCAACAATTGTTTTGTGCGATGCTTGCAAAAGCATCGCTTTTTATTTTAGAGCATACATTATCATATAATAATTGCCGTTCGTGAATTGAAACCAGCCATTCATGAACTTAACAAAATCCGTATAAAGAACACGTTCTATCTTTGAATAATTAAAATAATTTATAAAAACAATTAAAATGAAAACAACAACAAAACTTTTAGCAATTGTAGCATTATTCGCTACAGTATTATTTGCTGCTTGCAAGAAAGAAGAAAAAGCGACACCAGCACCTGTAGCTGATTTTACCATTTCACCGAATGATACAATTTTTAGCGGTGAGACAATTACTTTTACCAACACATCAACAGATGCAGACACGTATCTCTGGAACTTTGGTGATGGTACAACAAGTACTACTGTAAGTCCAACAAAAACTGAATTTGTTGTTACCGGCGAAGTATCTTGTGAAGAAACTTTTACTGTTACATTAACAGCTACTAAAAACGGAAAAACTTCTACTAAATCTAAAAATGTGGTAGTTGAATATTGCAGATAACTACCTGTTCTCATTGTGCTTTAGCGACATCATAATGGTGTCGCTTTTTTTATTTTAAAGAAATTTGTAAGGTTACTCTTGTGCCACATATTTGCTGATGCTCATCGTATTTATCTTCAAATAATACAGCAATAGTGTTATTCAAATTATCGTTCAGTAATTTCAGGCGTTTTTCTGTTGCTGATGTAGAGAACGATTGATGTGTAATTCTTTTTTTGTTAATTTCCGCCGATGCTTTTCTGCCAATTCCATTGTCGTCAATAATGCACTGCAACAAAGTTTCTTCTTCGTTGATATTAAAATAAATATCGAGTTGTTTATTGCCTTTTTTGTGCAGCAGACCATGTTTTATTGCATTTTCCACGTACGGCTGAATCAGCATTGGCGGCAACTGCACTTCATCTTCATCTGTATTTTCTGAAACCTGTATCTGGTATGAAAACTCTTTTTCAAAACGGATACTTTCCAACTCTAAATATTTCGTCAGAATATCAATTTCATCTGATAAATCTATTTTTTGTTTTCCGGAGACATCTAAAATCTTACGTGTAAGCGAAGCAAAATTTCCCATTTGCTCATTCGCTGTTTTTTTATCACCAATCGTATATAGTTCCTGAATTGAATTTAATGCGTTAAAAATAAAATGCGGATTCATTTGTGATTTTAAAGCAGCCAGTTCACTGTCGCGTTTTTCAATTTCCAATTGCTGTTGCTTTACTTTTAATTCAATTAATTCCAGTTCTTTCTTTTCTGTATTGTATTGAATTTGCAGCGCATTGATGATTTTCGTATTTTCAACATTCAGGTGTGTTTCCTTTAATTCATTATATTTTTTAAGTATCGAGAAAGCATTCTTATAATTCTCCAAATACTCATAATTATTAACCTGTTGCTGACAAATGTACATGGCATGTTCATAATACTTCATTTTTTCTGCAATGGATAATGCTTCATTGGAATATTCGAAAGCAATATCATATTCTTTGGTTTTAAAATGGTAATCAGCTAGTTTCATTAAAGCGCTTACGTACACGCTGTTTTGCTTGTTTTCTATACTGCTAAGTTCCTTTCCTTTATCTAATAAAGGTTTTGCCTTTTCAGGATTTCCTGTTTTAAAATAATTAGAACCTGAATTAATACTGGCAATTGCTCTTCCAAATGTATGATTTTCTGCTTCAGTAATTTCCAGTGCTTTCAATGAATAGCATAATGCATTTTCATAATCTTTAAGATATACATATGCTGCATCGATGTTGATATACATTTGCGCATGGCGAATACTGATCGGCAGAAGTTGCAGTTCTTTTTCTATTTGCAAATAAATATCCAGCGCTTCTTCATATTGACGCGTTCTTGTATAAATCAAACCAATATCCGCTTTTGATAAGATACGATGTTCCAATTGTTCGCTTTGTGATAATATTTTATCCGCTTCTATAAATTTTGCTAACGCTTGTTCGTTCAGATTTATCATATAATAATACACACCATAATTATTCAGTATCAAACCACGGTCAATATGATTTTCAGGATAATCTATAGATAATTCGTCTGCCTGTTTGTTGTATTTTAAAGCTTCTTCCAAATCTATTTGTAAAAGATTGGACGATAAATTTATCAGGATACCAATTCGTTCTTCTTTGCTAATGCTTTTGTCTTCTAATTTTATTTTAAGTTGCTCTGTTGATTGCATTTATTATTTCATTTTTATTAAACGGTATTTGTGTAACTTTACCATGTGCTAAACAAATTCAAACATATCATTTTTTATCTTTTTCTGCGCTTTAAAAATAAAAAAGAAACTGAACGTTTGCCGGTTCCTTTAGAACAGGCAAAAAAAATAGGTATTTTGTTTTATGCAGATGACATTAAGAAAAATGACATCATCATCGAATTTGTGCAGCAATTAAAGTCTTTACAAAAAGACGTACAACTTTTAGGATATATGCCGAAGCGCGAGTTTGGTTTTCAGTATCCGTTTCCGTTTATTTCTGAAAAAGATACCAACTGGTATGGCAAACCTGGCGGTGGCACTTCCGGTTTTTTTACACGTTCACCTTTTGATCTGATGATTAATTTTTGTGAAGATGAGTGCTTACCATTGGAATATATTTCGTCCGTTTGTGCCGCCAAATTCAGAGTTGGTTTTAATAAAGATATTCACAATACTAACTATGATTTAATATTGATTTCAAATGAAAAACAGAATATTTCTAATTTAATTTCGAACTTAGAGAATTATTTAAAGTAATACAGAAAATAAACTTTTTATGTTGAATTTAACAGGTGTTGGTGTTGCATTAGTGACTCCGTTTAATGAGCAAAATGAAATCAATTTCACAGAGTTTGAAAAAACGGTAAACTATGTGATTGATGGTGGCGTTGATAATGTGGTTGTGTTAGGAACAACCGGCGAATCTGTTACATTGAATAAGAAGGAAAAGCAGGCATTGATTTCATCGTGTGTTGCTACAACGAATAAGCGCGTGCCTGTTATTGCCGGTTTTGGCGGTAATGATACTAAAAGTATTATTGATGATCTGCAATCGTATGATTTGACAGGTGTGGACGCAATACTGTCTGTTTCACCTTATTACAATAAACCAACACAGGAAGGCATTTACGAACATTACAAAGCAATTGCTAATAGTACTGATCTGCCAATCATTTTATATAATGTTCCAGGCAGAACAGCTTCGAATATTCGTGCGACTACAACCTTGCAGTTAGCGAATACATTTAAAAATATTGTTGGTATTAAAGAAGCAAGCAACGACTGGCAGCAAATTTTCTGGCTGGCTCGCGAAAAACCGGAAGGTTTTTATTTAATTAGTGGCAATGATGACTTGATTGTTCCACAAATATCAATTGGTTATGATGGCGTGATTTCGGTGATTGCCAATGCGTTGCCAAAACAATTTTCTACTATGGTACATCAGGCATTGGATGGTGATTATGCAACAGCAAGAAAAACAGTTTATGAATTGGACGAACTGATTACTTACTTATTTGAACAAGGCAATCCGGCTGGCGTGAAAGCTGCTATGAAACATTTAGGTATTTGCAACGATTATGTTCGTTTGCCGTTAATGCCTGTCAATGCTGACTTACGCAGGAAGATTGCTGACAAAGTAGATAGCTTGATGGTGGTGTCTTAAATCTATTCTTACTTTTTATTTTTGATTTCACGTTTATTAACAAAATAGGGTTGATTTTATTTTACATTTTATTTTACTTTGTTATTCAAAGTGCTTTTTATGGAAAACAACGACAAAGAAAAATATTTACAACAAATCGCGGATATAAAAAATATCATGGAATCAAATTCCAGATTCCTGACATTAAGTGGTTTGTCCGGAATTTGGGCTGGTGCAACTGCATTGTGCGCAGCAGCAGTAGTCATTATCTTGTTTCCAAATATCAATGAAGCAATTACTTATGGAGATACTTTATTCAGACGTGATGAACAAAGTAATTTCGTTTTCTTATTTACATTGGCTTGTTTAACTTTAGTAGTAGCATTGATAGGTGGTTACGCATTCACAGCATATAAAGCAAAAAAATACAACCAGAAAATATGGAATGCGACCACAAAAAAAATCACGGTTGAGTTATTCTTCATCTTAGCAGCAGGCGGTTTGTTTTGTTTATGTCAAATGTATTACGGCATCTATTTTTTAACAGCGCCAACTACGCTGTTATTTTACGGAATTGGCTTATTTACGATATCAAAATATACCGTTAGAGATATTCGTTACTTGGCTGTGTGCATTACAGCTCTTGGCTTGATCAATGCGTTTTTTTTAAATACAGGTATATTTTTCTGGGCAATTGGGTTTGGTGTATTACATATTTTTTATGGCACTATAATGTATTTTAAATACGACAGAAATTAGATCATGCAGAATCCTATAGAACAACTCAATAAGATATTTGACAGCCAGCTTCGTCTCGGCATCATGTCTGCATTGATGGTGCATGATACGATGACGTTTAATGATTTAAAAGCAACATTTGACGCAACAGACGGAAACCTTGCTACACATTTAAAAAAGCTGGAAGAAAATAATTATGTGCAAGTTGAAAAATCATTTGTATTTAAAAAACCACAAACCACTTATAAAATATCAAAAACAGGAAAAAAAGCATTCAATGAACATATTGCTGCTTTAGAAAAAATGATTCAGCAACTAAAATAAAAAAATTTGTCTTTTTACTTTGTAAAGCAAAGCACTTTTTAAATAAATAAATCAAAAATTATATGGAAACAATTGAAACAACAACAGAGCAGGTAGAAACCAGAGAAAAATCATTTCCGGGCGCATTATATGGGTTCGGAATTTTATGCGTAGCAGTATCTTGTGCGGTATTTTTAGGATTCGGCAGATGGTCCAGGCAAATGGGAGCCGACTGGTGTTTTATTAATTACATCATTTTTGTGGTATTATTACTGGCATCTTTAATTAGTGGCGCGCTTTCATTTTTCGGATTTACAAAACCGTATAAAAATGTGTTAGTATTTCCGTTAATGGTGGCCGGAACTATAAGTTGTTTCGCTTTGAATCAGGAAATTAATGTGTTTTACACATCAACGCAATGGCTGACAATTTTGCTGATTGTTGTAAATATAACAGTCTTGCTGATTCCGTTTTTGCGAAACTTACCATTGTTCTTACAAAGAATTGCATTTGCAATATTAGGCGTTGCGTGGTTACTTTATCTATATTTTTCTGTAATTCTGGTTACTTTATATCCGGCAGGTTTTATTGGAATCATTGCAATTGGCTTAGGTATTCATGCGTTTGTTCCATTGATTTGCCTCATTGCTTTAAGTAGTTTTTTCAATTATGAATTTAACCGAAATAATAAAATGCTGTATTATGCGATTGCTGTGATTGCAATTCTTTTTGTAAGCATTTTTACTTTCATGGTAAGATGGCATAAACGTTCTGTTGATATTAATAATATAAAACAGGAAATGAATTTGAATGCACCAGGCGATTTACCGGATTGGGCAATAATAGCACAAAAAATTCCGGCAGATGATCTGAGTAAAAAAGTATTATTGTCAGACGTGATGTACACAACAGGTGATTTGTTTTTTGAACGAGGTTTTGATTTAGGTTTGAATGGAATGAATGCCGATGAAGAACGTGTGCACGATCCATTGATTACGCTGGCGTCGATGTTTACAGAAAAGATAGATTTGGCAGATGATGAAATTATAAAAGTAATGGAAACTGCTTATGATATCAGGCATTTAACGGAAAGCCGTTTGTGGACAGGCAGAGATTTGACCAGCAAAACAGTGACGAGTAATGTTCGTATTTATCCAAATGAGCGATTGGCATATACAGAAAAAATAATCACAGTCGAAAATAAAAGTGAATACACCTGGCAAAACAGACAGGAAGCTATCTATAGTTTTTATTTGCCGGAAGGCGCAACTGTGAGCTCTTTATCATTATGGATAAATGGTGTGGAAGAAAAAGGATATTTAACTACTAAAGGCAAAGCGCAAAACGCATATTCTACTATTGTTGGCAAAGAACAACGCGATCCGTCTGTGGTGCATTGGCAAGAAGGAAACAGAGTTAGTGTGCGTATATTTCCGTGCACAACCAACGAACCGCGTCAGTTTAAAATTGGCATTTCATCTCCTTTAAAATTAGTAGGCGACCGACTCTATTACAATAATATTTATTTCAAAGGTCCTGATGCAACAAATGCAAGAGAAATTATTCAGGTAAATTATACGGATAAACCGGATGATTTGAAACAACCCGATTATTTAGATAAATCTTCCGGAATCAATACATATAAAGCTAAACATACTTACGAACCTGATTGGACGCTGAGTTTTAAAGCAAAACCGATTAAGGAAAATCATTTCGTTTATAAAAATAAGAAATACAGTATTGCAGAAGCAAAAGAAATAAAATCAAATAAACAATTTAATACATACTACTTAGATGTCAATAAAAACTGGACGAATGATGAATGGAATCAATTGATTCAACAATTGAAAGATAAAGAAGTAAAAGTATTTTTAGATAAAATAATCAAAGTAAATGCAGATAATGCAGACGATATTTTTGAAACACTGCAACAAAATAATTACAATGTATTTCCTTTTTATAAAATTCCTGAAAACGAAGAAGCATTGGTTATAACAAAAAGTGGCGGCTTGTCACCAAATTTAAATGAATTAAAAGAGACACCTTTTTATACTAAACTTACCGAAAAAATAGTTGCACAAAAAAATAAAGAATTAGTTGATCTTGGTGAAAATACAACGCCGTATCTGAAAACCTTGGCTGAATTCAGAGCCATTCATTTGCAGCATAAATCATTAGATGAAATAGTAAAATTGATTCAGTCAAATAGTTGGACAGAAAATCCTGAAACTGGAAATACAGTTTACATTCCGTCAGCAAAAATTAGTATTACTGAAGAAACAACGATGGATAGCACTTCTAATGCAAGCAATCATAATTTCAGATTGTATGGCTATAATACGGTTTTGAAACAACTCAATACTGCATATTATATGGATGATACTATTACCGACGCAGCTATTGAAATGGCAGCAAATGCTAATGTTGTGACACCTTTGTCAAGTTTGGTTGTATTAGAAAAGCAAGAAGATTACGATCGTTTTGACATCAAAAAAAGTAAAGATGGAATTGGCAATGCTTCGATGCATTCAGATGGTTCGGTGCCTGAGCCACACGAATGGGCTCTGATCATCGCGTTAAGTTTATTTATTCTTCATGCATTAAAAAACAAACGATATGCAGCAGTTGCTTAGATCATTCAGTTCGTTTCAAAAACTATATATGCTGATTGGTGTATTGGTAAGTTGTTACATTGTTTATACATTTTATTTTTTACATGCTTACATAAAACTGGAACCATTACACATTTTTTCGATTATTGCATTTATTGTGATTAGTAAAATAGATGCGTATAAGAAGTCAAATATTTTATTGTTGTGTTGCAGTGCGTTACTTTTATTTGCATACTTCAAATTTCACGCAACATCATTTCTGTATTTGTCACTGATTATCTTAATTGTCGAAACGATGAATGCATATATCGGCAGAATGAACCTGAACGCCTATATTTTACTGCTCATTTGCTCACCAATCTTCAAATTTGTAACTACTGTGATTGGTTTTCCGTTGCGTTTGCAATTAAGTAAAATTGCCGGTTATTTGTTGTCGTTTACAGTAAAAGATATTGTAGTTGCAGGCAATCTGTTGCGTATCGACGGAACTGATTTTGCCATTGACCAGGCATGCGCCGGTTTGAATATGCTAGGCGCTGCAACTGTTTTTACATTATTACTGATCGAAGTCAATCGTAAAAAAACAGCCAAAGAAATTCCATTTGTATGCTATTTGTTGTTGTACGCATCTATGTTGGTTTTGAATATGTTCAGCAATGTTTTCCGGATTTTTGTTCTAACTATTTTTAAAGTATTTCCTGAAAACAGTTGGCACGAATATATCGGAATCATTTGTTTTGTTATTTATACGTTGGTGCCAATGTATTGGTTCATTCCAAAAATATTTGCACGATTTGGAAAAACACCAATTGCTAAAGTTCAACCGAACAAGCAAAAAGGATTAGAGTTTGTGTTGTTTGTTTCTATTATTGTATTTGGTTCTTATACGATCAAAAATATGCAAAGAATGAAAATAGCTGTCATAAAACCATCGTTGCAATTTGCTGCTTTACAAAATTATGACACAGCAACTGTGGAAGAAGAAGTAATAAAATATAATGATTCGGCGCATTTGGTCTATGTGAAACCAATGAAAGCATTTTACAGCAGTGAACACAATCCGTTGTTTTGCTGGACTGGTTGCGGTTATGTAATGAAAGAGTTTGAAGAAAGAACAATTAAGCAACATACTATTTACTTTGGAAAAATGTATAAAGGAAAAGATGAAATTTACACTGCTTGGTACTACACAGATGGAACAAAAATTACGAACTCGCAGTGGCAATGGCGCTGGAATGCGTTGAAAGAAAATAAAAATTATTACCTGATTAATGTCAGCGCAAATAGCAAAGAAGACTTGAATGCAATCTTAGATAAAATGATAGGATAGTTTATTTGAAGTTATGAAAGAAACTGCAAAGACAATATTAATTTGCATAATATTGACAGTATTAAATATCATGTTAACTTTCCTGCTGATTTTAATTCTTGCTGATGGACTCTTGAAATATCAGACAGGATTTTATATACTATTGCCATTTATTGGTATTTCGACTTGGTCTCTATTTTATCTACTCTATATTCAGACAAAAAGATTTAAAGCTAATAAAATTGGTCCAACAAACTATTCGTGGACAATTGGATTTGTCTTTATAAATAGTATAATTTTAGTTTTTAATTATTCTTGTTGGATAGACTTATTTGATGGTACGACTAAAATAATGCTGCCGTAAATAAATTGCATAATTTATTTAAACAATCAATAATCATTTAACTTACAAAACAAACAATTTTCTTCTGCGTACTTCTTCTTTTAATAATTTCAATTCGCGGCCCATTTGCCCGGAAACGCTCGTGTTTTCCTGTGCTCTGCGAATTAAATACGGTATCACATCTTTAACAGGTCCGTAAGGCAAATACTTATGTGTATTGTAACCTTCAGCCGCTAAATTGAATGTAATATTGTCGCTCATTCCGTACAATTGTGAAAAATGCAAGTGTGTATGATTGTTTGGCAACTGTTTGTCTTTCATTAATTGTACTGCTAATAAGGTACTTTCTTCATTATGCGTAGCTACACACACTGCCACATTTTCTATATGTTCAATCGCAAATTTTACAGCTTCGTTGTAATCGGCGTCTGTATTTTCTTTTGAATCTTGTATCGGATTTTCATAATTTAATTTCTTCGCACGCTTCATTTCTTTTTCCATGTAAGCACCACGCACGAGCTTCGCAGCATAAATAAAACCTGACTGTTTGGCGTTTTGCACTGCTTTCTTAAAGAACTCCAATCGGTCTTTTCGATAAAGTTGTACTGTGTTATAAATGATCGGCTTTTCTTTGTTGAATTTTGCCATCAAATCAAATGTCAAATCATCTAATGGTTGCTGAATCCAGCTTTCTTCTGCATCTACAAACAAACTCACATCATTATCAAAAGCGAGTTGTGCAATCGAATAAATACGTTCTTTAGTTTTAGTAAATATTGCATTTTCTTCTTCTGTTAAATTTTCTTCAGCATGTAATTTTTCTAAAATAGCAAACGGAACCAAACCGGTGAATTTTGAACAAACAATATCGACAGCAGCATTTTCTTTTGCAAATAAAATAGCTTGTTTGATCGCGTCTTCCGTACGTTGAAAATCTTCTTCACTTTCTTTTCCTTCAACACCATAATCCAAAACAGACTTTACATTATACATATAAAGATGGTTGATTTTTTTTGTTGCAGTACCAAGCGTATCGCCACCGCAAAAAGTAGCATAAACAGTCGGTCGCATACCTAATGCGATTGGTGCTTTGATGCCTGCATTCATTAAACTGGATGCAGTACGCGTACCTAATTTTACCAACCAGCTCTGATTAATTAAACGAAAGATCTGGTAATCACGAATGAGTGAATTATTGGATTTATAGGCGAATGCAATTTGTGTGTTATCGAAGTTGATATTGGTCATTGGACATTAGTCATTTATTAAATAAAATTAGTATAATTTCTGGAAATACAACTAATGTCTATTGACCATTGACTAATGACTATCAGTTGTTCCAAATTTCCCAGCTTCGTTCTGCCTGCAAGTATAACATCTCGAGCCCGTTTTTTGTTTGCGCACCGCGCTGCTTTCCTTCTGTTAAGAATTGTGTTTCTTCAGGATTGTAAATCAAATCATACAATAAATGGTTGTCTGTAAGAAATTGGTATGGAATATCTGGTGCACTATCTATATTTGGATACATGCCAATTGGCGAGCAATTTATGATGAGTGCTGAATGTTGAATTATAGAATCGTTGACTTCTTCATAAGCAATTGCTTTTTCACTTTTGTTACGCGAAACATATTGATAGTCTATTCCAAGTTTTTTCAATACATATTCAACGGCTTTTGATGCGCCGCCAGTACCAAGAATTAATGCTGATGTATGATGTGATTTTAGTAATGGTTTTAAACTCATTTCAAAACCATACGCATCTGAATTGAAACCGATTCTTTTATGGTCAGAAAATTTAATCGTGTTCACAGCACCAATATTTGCTGCAGTTTCATCTAATTCGTCTAAAAACGGAATGATCTTTTCTTTGTATGGAATCGTTACATTTAAACCTGCTAATTTATTATGCGTATTACATAATTCAGTAAAGTCTTCAATCTTTTCTAAAGGAAAAATATCATATCTACAATCTGTAATATTTTCTTTTGCAAATTTTTCAGTGAAATATCCTTTTGAAAAAGAATGTGATAAAGGATAACCGATTAAGCCGAATTGTTTCATGTTTTGATTTACAATTTACGATTGATGACGAATAGTTGTTGTTTGATGTTAACCAATGTCTAATGACTAATTTCCAATGACCAATAACCAATGACTAATTTTAACCAAAGAAAATATAACAAACCACTATGCTCAGAATAACACTGACCAATTCAGCGAACAAACTGGTAGCTACTACATAGCGTGTTTTTTTGATCGCAACAGAGCCAAAATAAACAGCCAAAACATAAAAGGTGGTATCATGGCTGCTATTGAAAATTCCGGCTAATCTACCTGCAAAACTATCGACGCCTAAACCAACCGGATTTTTCGGATCGATTAATTCTGCCATCAGGCCTTTGGCACCACCGCCGCTGAATGGTTTCATAATAGCAACAGGCAATGCATCGACAAAACGTGTATCAAAACCTAATGAATTAAATAAATATTTGATGCCATCTGTAATTGCAGTCATTCCACCGGAAGCTCTGAAAACAGAGATTGCCACCAGCATCGCCACTAAAAAAGGAATAATTTTTACAGCTACTTCAAATCCTTCTTTCGCGCCATCAATGAATGCATCATAAACGTTTACTTTTTTATAAAATGCTAAGGAAATAAAAGCAATAATGATGGAAAAGATAATAAAGCCGCCTAAATTATTACTGACAATTTCCATTTTTTCTTTTGGCATCGAACTGAATAAATACGTCAAACCGGCAACAAACGCTATCATTCCGATAATCCATGCAGTCAAAACAAAATCCCATTTTATTTTTTGGATGATCGTACATAAGATCAAACCGGAAATCATGCCGCCATAAGTTGCAATTAATAGTGGTATAAAAATATCGGTTGGGTTCGCTGCATTAGCGCTCGCGCGAAAAGCAATGATGCTCACAGGAATGATGGTGAAGCCAGCAGTATTAAGTGTCAAAAACATGATCATTGCATTGGATGCTCTTTCCTTATCAGGATTGATAGCTTGTAATTCTTTCATGGCTTTTAAACCGAATGGTGTTGCTGCATTATCTAAACCCAACATGTTCGCTGAATAATTCATTAAAATGCTGCCGATTGCAGGATGATCTTTTGGTATTTCCGGAAATAAACGACTGAAGAATGGTGTGATTAATCTTGAAAAAATAGTGATTGCGCCGCCTTTTTCACCAATACGCATAATACCCAACCAGAAACACATCGCACCTGTTAAACCGATACATAATTCAAAAGCGGTTTTAGCTGATTCAGAAATTGCGTTTACTGTCGTTGGCATCACAGTATAATCATGCGAAACGAGCACTTTGAATACAATAATAATGAACGACAAAACAAAAAATAGTATCCAGATAATATTTAATATCATAGCGTTGATTTACGAAGTACAATGTACGATGTACAATTAAGAATGTAAAAAGAAATGAGAAAAAATCGTAAATCGAATTCCGAAACTTCGGAACGTAAATTGTACATTTGCTGTGTGGCTAAGAAGTATGAATTGCCGGAAATTGTGAACCGCAAAGCGAAGTTCAACTATGAATTTTTAGATTCGTATAAAGCCGGTATGGTGCTGACCGGAACAGAGATCAAATCTATTAAAGAAGGAAAAGTGAATTTAGGCGACAGCTTTTGTTATTTTAAACAAAGCGAATTGTGGCTGAAAAACCTGCATATTTCAGAATATAAAAATGGCAGTTATGCGAACCATGAACCGATGCGTTTGCGCAAATTATTGCTGACGAAAAAAGAGATCAGGAAGCTCGAAGGCAAAATAAAAGAAAAAGGACTGACGATTGTTCCGTATAAAATTTTCTTCAACGAACGCGGTTTGGCAAAGATTGAAATTAATCTGGCAAGAGGAAAAAAAGCATACGACAAACGCGAAACGCTCAAAGAGCGCGATACCAACAAAGAGATCCAGCGAGTGAAAAAATCAATTCGTTTTTAATTAGAATGAAATTAATCCATGATATCAGAAATTTTAGATAGTGTTTCGCCGTTATATACTACTGCCAAAATTGTTGTTCCATTGATTGCCGTTTCGTTTACAGCTGTTGTAATTCTTTGGATAATTAACTATTTTAACAAAAAGAAAAATGAATAAAATAATTATATTGGATCCTGTTGTTACAAACGAAACTTTTGTTGCATCAAATCAAAATATTTTTAGTTTAATTTCAATAATTTCTTTAATTTTATTGATAGGAATATTTTTTACGATCAGAAACCTGAGAAAGAAGAATTCTGATACTTTTAAACTACACTGAAAATGATGAAAAGAATAATGCCGTTGTTGTTGTTATTTGTTACAACTCTCTCATTAGCGGATATTCCGACAGATGCAAACGGATATAATATTGATCCGAATGCATTTAATTATTTACCATTGGCGCTCGGTCTTGTGTTTGCCATTGGCGCAACTGTAGCTTACTTCACTTATAAAAACCAAAAAAATGCAGTTCAATAAAATCCTGATCTTACTTTTAATATTGATTACCGGAAACAGATTGTCAGCTAATTTACCACCGCCACAATATCATCCGGTGACCAAATATTATTTTGGTAATATCGATTCACTGGCTGATTATAAATTCTACATAAAGAATTCGGAAACCGGTAAAACGTATAAAATAAAACAAAATGCTGTTTACGAAGTATATCCGACTGAAAAAGGCGAAGCTGTAAATAAGCTGGATATTTGGGCAATAAACAAAAAAACTAAATTACAAACGAATACGATTTCTTTGTTTGTAAAAGAATCGGCGAAACCATTGGAAGAAAATACAGCGCATTATGCCGTTACCTTGTCTTTTGATAAAAACAAAGCATTGACATCGACATACACATTGCTGACGCCAAAATGTTATTCTAAAACGGATAAAGAATTTTTGCCGGTAATTTCGTTCAATAAACCAAATAATAATGATCTGCTCGCGTTGATTTCTTTCTCCGGTATTTTGTTGCTGACACTTATTTATTTCGTAAATAAACATCAGCAAAATAAAGTGTATGTTTAGGTATTTGCTGCTAACCATGCTGATTGAAATTCCTATTTATTTTTTGTTCGACAGAAAAAAAGTTGCATACTCAATACTGATTTTAATTTTAGCCAATTGCTTTACATGGCCCATTTTAAATATTCTGTTTCATAACACACAGATTCATTTATTGATTTTAGAAACCGGTGTTACCATTGCGGAAGCAATTATTATCTGTTTTTTTTTAGAACAGAAATTCTCAAAGGCATTGCTGATTTCATTGGTGCAAAACGTGGTTTCTACTTTTATCGGTGTCTGGATCAATCATATTAAATTATGAGTAGCAAATACAAAATAGCAAGTATATATGGCGTTGCGCATGGCATCAACGATTTTATTGCCGGTTTTTTATTGTCAGTTCTAACCTATAAATCAACCAACACAGAACTGAATGCGATTGCGTTTTTAACATATAGTACGATTGCGTTTGGCGGACAACTGCCTGCCGGAATCATAGTTGATAAAACAAAAAACATCAAAGTATTTTCGTTCATTTCTCTGCTGTTCATGATTACTGCCATTCTGTTGTCAGATGTAAGTATTTTTACGGCAATTCTTTTCAGCAGTTTCGCATCTGCATTTATTCATGTATGTGGCGGTGCGGCATGCTATGTCTCCGACCAGAAAAATGTAACCATTGCAGGTATTTTTACGTCGCCTGGTGTAATTGGTTTAATTATTGGCGGCATTGCCGGCTCTATGCACTTTAATTATTTTTATTGGTTGCTGCTTCCGGTTGCTGTATTGCTTTTTGCAGTTACTAAATTATCGATTCCGACATACGATTCTATAAAAGAAAACAACAATTCAGTATCGCTATTAGATACACATGATTTTTTTATGCTGGTGCTGTTGACGGCAATTGCGTTTCGTTCGTTGATTTGGAATGTGCTCCACATGCTGTGTTACAGCGACACGAATTGGTTATTGGCGATTGCTTTTTCGGCAGCAACAGGAAAGCTGATTGGCGGTTATATTTCAGATAAAGTAGAATGGAAAAAGTTTGTTTTTGCAACTACTGTCGGTGCAGCTGTTTTTTTAAATCTTGGGAAAAATATATTGCCGTTTTTTTGCATTGGCATTGTATTGTTGCAAAGCGCTGTGCCGGTTACATTGTTGTTAATGCAAAATTATCTGCAGAATAGTCCTGCTATGGCAACTGGTTTGTCGTTAGGTGTTGCTATTGCATTGGCTGGTTTACCTACTTATTTAGAGCAATTCCGTTCTGTGCAAAACAATAAAATGGTGTTCCTGGTTTTTACATTATTTTTCTTGTTGTCGAATGTGCTAACTGTTTGGAAAATAAACAAAAAAGCACCTGAACATTCTTAAAATGTCAGGTGCTTAATTAATGGAATCAACTTATCGGTTAGATGTCATTTAAATGATCCAAATCTTTTTTGTGAAATACCAAAATTGTCATGCAGCATAAGAAAACCAATATTGCCGCGCCAAACATTTTTCCGCCATCGCCAACATCGATTTTTGCTAAAGTAAGATGGAAGCATAATGCGCCAAACATCATAAAGCATCCTAAAATAGCGCCACGCCAAACCAAATTGGGTACAGCCAAAAGCAGAATCGCAATACATTCCATTACAGCAATACCATATCTGCCATATGGATCTAAACCGACTTCTCGGAACATATCTATTGCAATTTGATTGCCTGACAATTTCATGTAAACCGAATACCCTAAAACTGCTATTGCTACAATTCGGGCAGCTAAGTCTAAAAATTTTGTACCTTTTTCCATAATGCTAGATTTAATTGACTATAAGTTAACAAATCTTTAAGAAATACGCAAGTTATCTTTTTCAGGTACAAAAAAAGAGGAACCTTTTGGTTCCTCTTTTTCTAATCTGTGTGTGAATATTTTTAGATAACACCTTCTGTCAATACAGAAACATTGTTTTTTAATACTTCTACAATACCACTTTTCACTTTAAATTCTTGTTTGTCGTTGCCTTTGCGCACTTTAACAACACCTTCTGTAATAGAAGCGATCATCGGCGCGTGGTTGTTCAACACTTCAAATTTTCCGTTAATACCAGGCAAAATCACTGAATCTGCTTCGCCTGAAAACACTTTTAATTCCGGTGTAAGTATGTTTAATTGCATATAGTTTGTGAGTTTATCAGTTTGTGAGTTTATGAATTATGTTTTAACTCTTAGATTCCTAAACTCATTAATTCTCTAATTATTACTTCGCTTCAGCTAATAATTTTTTACCTTTTTCTATAGCATCTTCAATCGTACCTACTAAGTTGAAAGCTGCCTCAGGATATTCATCTACTTGTCCGTCCATGATCATTTCGAAACCTTTCAAAGTATCTTCGATAGAAACGAATACACCTTTCAAACCTGTAAACTGCTCTGCTACGTGGAACGGTTGAGATAAGAAACGTTGAACACGACGTGCACGGTGAACTACCAATTTATCTTCTTCAGATAACTCATCCATACCTAAGATGGCAATGATATCTTGCAATTCTTTGTAACGTTGTAAGATTTGTTTTACACGTTGAGCTACTGCATAGTGTCTTTCGCCTAATACAGCCGGATCTAAGATACGGGAAGTTGAATCCAATGGATCCACCGCAGGATAGATACCTAACTCAGCAATTTTACGGCTTAATACCGTTGTTGCATCCAAGTGAGCGAATGTGGTTGCAGGAGCAGGGTCAGTTAAGTCATCCGCAGGTACGTAAACCGCTTGTACAGATGTAATAGAACCAGATTTAGTCGATGTGATACGCTCTTGCATCAAACCCATTTCTGTAGATAATGTTGGTTGGTAACCTACCGCAGACGGCATACGACCTAAAAGAGCCGAAACCTCAGAACCTGCCTGTGTGAAACGGAAGATATTGTCCACGAAGAATAAGATATCTTTTCCTTTTCCGTCGCCGTCACCATCACGGAATTGCTCGGCAATGGTTAAACCTGATAGCGCCACACGCGCACGTGCACCCGGCGGCTCGTTCATCTGACCGAACACCAAAGTTGCTTTTGATTCTTTCAATGCTTCTTTATCTACTGCAGCCAAGTTCCAGTCACCTTTTTCCATAGAGTGTTTGAATTCTTCGCCGTATTTAATTACATCTGATTCCAGGAACTCACGTAATAAGTCATTTCCTTCACGCGTTCTTTCGCCTACACCTGCGAACACTGATAAACCACCGTGACCTTTCGCGATGTTATTTACCAATTCCATAATCAATACTGTTTTACCTACACCGGCACCACCGAACAAACCGATTTTACCACCTTTTGCGTATGGCTCGATCAGGTCGATTACTTTGATACCTGTAAATAATACTTCTTTAGACGTAGCCAAATCTTCGTATTTCGGTGGTTTTCCGTGGATAGAATAACCGCCCACTTTACTTACTTCACCGATACCATCGATTGCCGTACCGATTACGTTAAATAAACGACCTTTAATTGCATCACCGGCAGGCATCGTGATTTGTCCGCCTGTATCTGTTACATCAGCGCCACGTGTTAAACCTTCAGTAGCATCCATTGCCACGCAACGTACGCTGTTTTCACCTAAATGCTGCTGACATTCCAACACTACTTCAGTGCCGTCGTCTTTTTTTACGATCAATGCATTTAAGATATTTGGAAGAGAAGCGCCTTCGCTGCTGAATGAAACGTCCACAACCGGACCGATGATTTGTGTAATTTTACCTACGTTTGCCATAGAATATATTGCTATTTAATGATTTAAGATTTTAAAATCGGTGCAAAAATACGTTTAAGTGCGTGGTTTACAAAATTGCAGTGGCAAAGATTGTCCACAAATAAAGATTTGGTAATTTTTAGTGTTGAAGAATGAAAAAGTGTGGTAATGTATTTCCTTGCTTTTTGATTGAAGATGAATAACATATTATATAGTGTTTAATGTTAGACGCGGAGCGTTCATTGCGCTATCCGGAGATGGGATTGCCTGATGCCGAGATGGAATTGTTTGATGCGGAGAAGGAAATGCTCGATGCGGAGAAGGAAATGCTTGAGGCAAACCTGAAATTGTGTCATGCTGAGATGGAGTTGCTTGATGCGGAGATGTAATTGTGTCATGCTGAGGAGCGATTGCTTGATGCGGAGATGGAATTGCTTGATACGAAGATGGCTTTGTTTTGTGTATATTTTATTGATAATCAGTATTTTGATATTTTTAATCTCCCAAATTCATTATTTTTTTAACAATTTGACGTTTTTAATTGACTGAAGAGCTTAATTAAAGCTATTAGGTTGTGATTGCCAACGCGTGGGTTTGCACTGCCCATATTAATAGAGGCATAAATTTGCTAGCTGACCAATAAATGCATTTTAGAATAAATAATAACCAATTCAATAAATTTGTATATTTATACTCAAATAAACACAACATACACTAAAATGAAAAAATTACTATTTCTTACATTTCTTTTTATAGGTTTTTTGTGCAAGGCGCAACTAACGTCAGTTATTGACTGGCAAAGAACAATCGGTGGTTTCAGTTATGACGGGCTTTCAAGTATAGAACAAACGGCTGATGGAGGATATATTTTAGGTGGAACTTCCAGTTCAGACATATCAGGAGAAAAAACAGAGAATAGTCGTGGGAGTAGTGATTACTGGGTTGTAAAGCTAAATGCTACAGGAATTATAGAATGGCAGAAAACAATAGGTGGTTCGGGCGACGATGTTTTAAAGAGAGCACAACAAACTGCTGATGGTGGCTATATTTTAGGTGGCTATTCAAAATCAAATATATCTGGAGAAAAAACGGAGAATAGTCGCGGAAGTAGTGGGAACGAAGATTACTGGGTGGTAAAATTAAATGCCAGCGGAGTTATAGAATGGCAGAAAACGATAGGTGGGTTTGGTGGTGATATTTTAACTGGTATTCAACAAACTAGAGATGGCGGCTATATTTTAGGCGGTTATACATATTCACAAGTATCAGGAGAGAAAACAGAGTATAATCGTGGTGGTCACGATTACTGGATAGTAAAATTAAGCAGCAGTGGCGGCATAGAATGGGATAAAACAATTGGTGGTATCAGTTACGATGATTTATACAGTATTGAACAAACGTCAGATGGCGGCTATATTTTAGGTGGATCATCAGATTCAGACAGAGGAGAAGAAAAAACGGAAGACACTCGTGGAAATTACGATTATTGGGTAGTAAAATTAAACACAAATGGAATTATAGTGTGGCAGAAAACGATAGGCGGTTTAGGATCTGATATATTAAATACTCTTCAGCAAACTATTGATGGCGGCTATATTTTAGGTGGTCTTTCTTATTCAGGAATATCAGGAGATAAAACAGAGGCTGTTCGTGGTGGAGGTGACTATTGGGTAGTAAAATTAAATGCTACCGGAGTTATTTCATGGCAGAGAACATTAGGTGGTAACGATATTGAAAATTTATATAGTGTTAGGCAAACTGCTGATAGTGGGTATGTTTTAGGAGGATATTCGCGTTCAAATATATCAGGTGACAAAACGGAGAATTGCCGCTATAACGAAGATTACTGGGTTATAAAATTAAATAATAATGGAACTTCAGCATGGCAGAAAACACTTGGAGGTTCAAGTGCGGATATTCCATATAGTGTTCAGCAAACTGCTGATGGCGCATATATTTTAGGTGGCGTTTCAAATTCACATATATCCGGAGAGAAAACGTCAGATACACGTGGAGGTACCAGTAATTATGATTGCTGGATAATAAAACTAAGATTTATCGATCATGAGGATACTATCACAGGCAGAGTTTTCCGCTCTAAAAATAACAATTGTATGCAAGAAGCTAATGAGCAGGGAATGCCTAATGTAGTTGTTAGCAGCGAACCTTATAATTTTTTTGGAATTTCAGATTCTTCGGGTAAATACTCGATGCTGACAGGTACAGGTACTTATAATATAAAACAAATAATTCCACGTATTCTGCATCCATTTAATCAACAAATTATTTGCCCTGCTATTGGCTACCACACCGTTTCCTTTTCTCAATACGGACAAGATACTACAGAAATTAATTTTGCGAATTATGAAAAAACATGCGCTTACTTACAAGTAGAACTTACACAAAGCCGTATGCGCCGATGCTTTGAGAATACTACTGCAATTAAATACTGCAACATTGGAAATGTAGATACAACAAATGTGCAAGTAATTGTAACGCTGCCAGAATATGTTTCGTTTGTTTCAGCAAGCAATCCTAATTATACGATCAGCGGTAAAAAAATTACGTTCAATATTGGTAACCTTCGTGCTAATGAATGCGGTACTATTAATTTAATTACGAAAGTAGATTGTGTAGAAGGCATTGTTGGATTAACGCAATGCATCAGCGCTTACATCTTGCCGCGTAACAAATGTGTCGATCAATTACAACCGGACTTTGCGCTTTGGGACAAAAGCGAAGTAAACGTTGACGGCAGATGCACAGGAAACACAGCGCGTTTCGTTATCAGAAACATTGGTCAAAACAATATGACCGATTCTTCTTCGTATAGAATTTATAAAGACGCTGTGGAGGCAGTGAATAGGAAATTTAAATTAACAGCAGGTGATAGCTTAGTCATTAACGTTACTGCATTAGGAAATACCTATCGTTTAGAAGCAGATCAGGTTGCTCATTTTCCATCAGCATCAACACCAAACATAACTATAGAAAACTGCGGAACCGGTGTAGCTTCGCGTGGCTATGTGAACCAAATGCCTCAAAATACAGTTGCGCCAGATGTAGAAAAAATATGCTTACCGATCCGCGACAGCTATGATCCGAATGATAAGCAAGTTTCGCCATCTGGTGTCGGAACGAATAAATTAGTGAAGCATAAAGTGCCGTTGGATTTTATGATTCGTTTCCAAAACACCGGAACGGATACAGCATACAAAGTAGTCATTGTTGATACGTTGGATCAAAGCTTAGATTTGGCTACTTTAGAATTCGGTGCCTCATCGCATACTTATAAAGTTGAGTTTACAGGCAGCGGCAAACCGATCTTGAAATTTACGTTTGATCAAATCAACTTAGTCGATTCCTTTACGAACGAACCGAAAAGTCATGGTTTTGTATCGTTTAAAATAACACCTTACGATAGCATACCAAACGGAACACTGGTGAAAAACAGCGCTGATATTTATTTTGATTTTAATTTGCCCATCAAAACCAACACAACACAAGTGAGCATTGACGACAGATTGCCAACAGGTGCGACGTTGAGCTTTGTAACAGCTGTGAACCAACAAAAAGCAAACTACGAAGCGATCTATGTTTATCCGAATCCATTTACGAACACCACTAATTTTGAGTTTGTGTATAACACCAAAGCAGCACAATTAATAGTGTATGATGTGAACGGTGCGTTGGTAGCAAATGAAAATGTATCGAACAAAACTACCTATCAATTTCAACGCAATAATTTATCTAACGGCATGTATTTCTACATTATTCAAAATAAAGAAGGTGAAGTGATTGGAAGAGGTAAATTAATATTACAATAACGCGTTGTGCGATTAAGCGAGAGCAAATTTAAGATGATTAATTGGTTTATTGTTTACTTTATTTATGAATTGCAAAGCAGTTAAAGCACAGAGTTTAGATTTAATTCTGGTAAGCAATCCGATGAATGATTTAGCATAGTTTCTTTTAATCATAAATTGGTCACATAGTTGAGCGAATAGAGTTTCAATTCTTTTTCTACATTTTCTGAATATTACTGGATAATTTTGATAGTTATCCTGATTGTTTCTCATTGGTGTTTGTAGTTGGATATTACACGATTCAAATAAATCTAATTGATGAGTGGAAGATAAAAAACCTCTATCACCAAGCAGGGTTGCATTGTTCATGCCGGTATATTTTATAGTATCTAAGAAATGTACATCGTGTACGCTGGCTTTGCTAATATTCATTGACATGTACGAGCCATTAAGTGTTGTGCACAGATGTAATTTATATCCATAGAAATACGATTTACTCACGGCAGAATAGCCTTTATTAGGAGCGGTTTCAAAATCATCTTTACAGATGGTTGAACTTTTTTCACGAGCTATTTGTGCCACTGGTATTGGAATAGAATCTACTATAAAAACGTCTTCGAATTCATTAAAAGGTTTGGCTATTTTATCATTTAAAAGTTGAATAAAATATTGTAATCTTCTTCTGCGTTTATTATAGTTAGAACGGTCGATTAATTGAGGAAAAGCTGATGCATATTCTACTTTCATTTTCTTCCAAAATAGATTTTCAGAATCAATACTTAACGACTCTGAACAGATAGCCAATGCCACTATTTCAGCATCCGACATTTTTGGTGTTTTAGGATAAAATTGAAAGTTATTTGTCTGTTCATAGAAATATTCTGCTAAGAATTGTTTGGAAAGATTAAAAAATTTGTCGAAATTTGTTTTGATGTTGTGCATAGTAAGTATTTGATTTTCAAACAATTACATGCAAAAATCATGCTAAACACATGATGCACAACATCTTTTTTATATTATCTTTTAATCGCACAACACGTTACAATAAAACAAAACAACAAACCAAATGAAAAAACTACTACTGCTTGTTCTTCTTTTTACAAATTTCTTATGTAATGCACGCGAAAAGATGGCTGTAATTGAATGGCAAAAGGCCATTTGTGCCAGTCAGTTGGATTATTTGTCTTCTATTCTAAAGACACAAGATGGTGGCTACATATTAGGCGGATCTTCTATGTCTGATAGTCTTTATGACAAAACAGAAAATAGAAAAGGCCTTACAGATTATTGGATTGTTAAACTGGATATTAATGCGAATATAGAATGGCAAAATACAATAGGTGGAAGTGATATGGAGTTTTTGAAATCAGTAAGCCAAACTGCTGATGGCGGATATATATTAGGTGGATATTCAAGATCAGGTATTTCCGCAGATAAAACAGAAAGCAATAAAGGCGGATTTGATTATTGGGTAGTTAAATTAAATTCTTCAGGAAATATAGAATGGCAAAAAGATCTTGGCGGCAGCGATGATGATATGCTAAATTCCATAAAACAAACAGCAGATGGCGGTTATATATTGGGTGGTTCATCTGCTTCTTATATATCCGGTGACAAAATAGAAAACAATTGTCCTTTTTTAGATAGTCTTAATTCTGCCAACAAATATGATTTTTGGATTGTGAAATTAAACTCAACAGGCAATATAGAGTGGCAAAATACCATTGGCGGAAATCTGTCTGATGATTTAAAAAGTATTGAGCAAACTACTGATGGTGGCTATATTTTTGGAGGAAATTCAAACTCATATATGTCATGCGACAAAGCAGAACACCAAAAAGGAATTGATGATTATTGGGTAGTAAAAGTAAACAGCTTAGGCGTAATTGAATGGCAAAAAACAATTGGCGGCAATAAAACGGATATCTTGGAAGAAATAAAGCTAACTGCAGACGGCGGCTATATTTTAGCGGGCGAGTCGGAATCTGCTATTTCAGGCGATAAGACGGATACATGCAGAGGCAATTATGATTATTGGCTAGTAAAGATAAATGAGTCAGGAAACATACAATGGCAAAAAACAATTGGCGGTAACGATTATGAATATTTAAAATCAGTTGTGCTAACTACAGATGGCGGATATCTGTTAGGCGGATATTCTAAATCGCGTCATTTTGGAGAAAAAGTGGATGCAAACAGAGGTTTATATGATTATTGGGTCGTGAAACTCGATTCATCGGCAAATATACAATGGCAAAAAACCATAGGCGGCAATGAAAATGATCTGCTATTTTCAATTTGTCAAACATCACCAACTCAATATGTTGTAGCCGGTTACACTGAATCAGGAATTAGTGGTGAAAAATCAACAGTCAACTGCGGCGCTTCCGATTACTGGATTCTAAAACTAAAAGAGTTTGAGGCAAATACTATTTCAGGAAAAATATTTCAGGCAAAAAATTCAAATTGCATACAAGATGTAAATGAAATAGGAATTCAAAATTTGGTAATAGAAACAGTGCCAAAAAAGTTTTTTGGAATATCTGACACAACAGGAAAATTCAGCATATTAACTGATACCGGAAAATATGCTGTTAAACAAATCATTTCAAGATATGCAGCGTCAATATTTAGAAATACAGTTTGTCCTGCAAGTGGCGTACATCAAAATATTTCTTTTACTCAATATGGACAAGATACTACAGAAATCAACTTTGCTAACGATATTGCTCTTTGTGCCTATTTACAAGTAGAATTCACACAATACAGAATGCGCCGCTGTTTTAATAATTATGCAACAATAAAATACTGCAACATCGGAAATATAGATACGAATAATGTACAAGTAATCGTTACATTGCCTGAATATGTTACGTTTGTTTCTGCAAGCAATCCTAATTATACGATCATCGGTAAAAAAATAACGTTCAATATCGGTTCGCTTCGTGCGAATGAATGTGGTACGATTTACTTAACTACAAAAGTAGATTGCGTGAATGGAATCACAGGTTTAACGCAATGTATTACTGCATACATTTTACCGCGCAATACCTGTGTAGATCAACTACAGCCGGACTATGCACTTTGGGACAAAAGCGAAGTGAGCGTTGACGGCAGATGCACCGGAAACACCGCACGTTTTGTCATCAAAAACATCGGTCAAAATAACATGAATGATTCTTCATCGTATAGGATTTATAAAGACGCGGTGCAAGCAGTTAGTAAGAAATTTAAGTTATTGGCAGGTGATAGTTTAGTAATCAACGTTACTGCTACTGGAAATACCTATCGTTTAGAAGCCGATCAGGTGCCTCATTTTCCATCTGCATCAACACCAAATATAACGATTGAAAACTGTGGAACAGGCGTGGCATCACGTGGTTTTGTAAACCAAATGCCACAAAATACCGTAGCACCTGATGTAGAAAAAATATGCTTACCGATTCGCGACAGCTACGATCCGAACGATAAATCTGTTTCGCCGTCCGGTGTTGGAACCAACAAATTAGTAAAACATAAAGTGCCGTTAGATTATCTGATCCGTTTCCAAAACACCGGAACCGATACTGCATATAAAGTAGTCATTGTTGATACCTTAAATCAGAACTTAGATTTGTCAACACTGGAATTCGGCGCATCATCGCATCCATACAAAATAGAATTTACCGGCAGTGGCAAACCAATACTGAAATTTACATTTGACAGAATCAACTTAGTCGATTCCTTTACGAACGAGCCGAAAAGCCATGGTTTTGTGTCGTTTAAAATCACACCGTACGACAGCATTCCAAATGGAACATTGGTAAAAAACAGCGCAGATATTTATTTCGATTTTAATTTGCCAATCAAAACAAACACCACACAAGTAAGCATTGACGACAGATTGCCAACCGGCGCAACGTTGAGTTTTGTTACGGCAGTCAAAGAACAGAAAAACAATTATGAAGCGATATACGTCTATCCAAATCCATTCAATACTATAACTACCTTTGAGTTTGTATATAACACCAAAGCCGCACAATTAATAGTGTATGATGTGAACGGTGCGTTGGTAGCAAATGAAAATGTAGCGAACAAAACTACCTATCAATTTCAACGCAATAATTTATCTAACGGCATGTATTTCTACATTGTTCAAAACAAAGAAGGTGAAGTGATTGGAAGAGGAAAGCTGATATTGCAATAAGTGAAGTCAAAAATAAATTGTATTTTTATAAAATGACATTGGTGAGAAATAGTATTATCGTTTTGCTTTTTTTGGTAGGAAATGTATTGATTGCGGTTGCACAGAATCAGCAAAAGTGTGCTTCTGTGCAAGTTGCTGAACGCCTGGCTACAGAAAATCCGGATCTGGTGAATGCAAGGATTCAATACGAAAAAGATATACAAACCTGGATTGCCAACAATCAGGAAAACAGAGTCGCGCAGGAAGCAGTGAAGACGATTCCTGTGGTGGTACATGTCGTTTATAAAAATGCTACCGAAAATATTTCAGACGCGGTGATTAAAACGCAGATAGATGTACTGAATAAAGATTTCAGAAAATTGAATACCGATATGGTACCGAGCTCGCATCCGTTTTTTTCCATTGCAGGCGATGCCGGTATCGAGTTTTGTTTAGCTACCAAAGATCCAAGCGGAAATGCTACCACAGGAATTATCAGAACATCTACTTCTGTCTCTAGTTTTACAGATGACGATAAAGTAAAATCGTCTTCAACCGGTGGTCAGAATCCTTGGAACGCTACCAAATATCTGAACTTATGGGTTTGTAATTTAGAATCCGGCTTATTAGGTTATGCGTCTTTTCCACCAGATCTGGCTTCATTTCCAAACTTAGATGGCGTTGTAATCGGCTACCAGTATTTTGGTTTGTCCGGTACCATTGGCGGTGCTAATAACTTAGGCAGAACAGCTACGCATGAAATTGGCCACTGGCTCAACCTGTTTCATATTTGGGGCGATGAGAATAACTGTGCAGCTGACGATGAAGTTTCTGATACACCAAAACAAACGAAACAAAACTATGCTTGTCCTGCAATAAATAATGGTTTTGTAACCGATGCGTGTACTACAACCAATCCGGGAATTATGTATCAGAATTACATGGATTATACCGATGATGCCTGCATGTGTATTTTTACAAACGGACAAATCGACCGAATGAAAGCGGTAATAAATACAACAAGAAGCGGCTTATTTACAGATGTGCGCTGCACTGGCGTAACGGCTGTAAATAATTCGATTGCTGAGAAGATCCGTATCTATCCAAATCCGATCAATAATTACATTACCATAGAAGGTTTGCCGCAAACCAGGCAGCCATACTTCAATGTTACATTCATCAATATGCTTGGCAAAACAGTTTACACTACGCAATTTTTATATAAAGATGCGTTAATGGAACTGAATAATCTGAATACAGGTACTTACATCATGACCATTGCCAATGATGATTTTTATACTACGCAAAAAATTACGGTAGTTAAATAAAAGTAACTTTCATAAAATCTAATTGCTTACATAAACCAAGCGTTTGAGGCCGAATTTGTCCTGATATTAGTTTCGTATCAGGCAATAAATTAGCGTTCAATTTTCTTTTCTGAATTTTTATATTCAAAAAGACGATTGATTATAACTTTGCAAACTCAGCATTGATTTACACGAGCGCTTCCATGCGTTGTTTGCGCAGGAAATCAATGCTTGTGTTTGATGCGATCTTGAACAGCCATGTAGAATAAGAGAACTGCGAAGAATACTGCTGCATGTTATCGAACGCTTTCGCGAACGATTCAATCATCAGATCTTCAGCAACTTTCTTGTCTTTCACGATCTTTAAGATCACATGATAAACCGGTTTCTGATACTTTTGCATCAGCGAAGCAAATGCTTTTGGATTACCTTTTTGGGCTTCTGAGACCAGTAAATTGTCAGTCGTGTTGTATGAATTTACTTCCACTTTGGGTTTCGCGTAAATAAGCTCATCGAGCCAATGAACAACAGGGTGAAACAATAGATTGAGTCTAAAATTGGATTGTAAGACCATCTTTTTTGGGTTTTTAGGGTTATATGTACGAACATGTTTGTCATGTATGTAATTACTAAATAAGCAATTACATACCACAAATATATGCTATAAGTTTGAGAAATGCTAACAATTGTTAAAATAAATAGCAGATAAATCATAGTTTTTGTGACATGGTAAAATGATAAAATTAGTTTATGGCTGGTTTTGTATAGCTTGCCGCTTTCGTAATGCCTGATTTTTTGTTTGAAATAAGCTGACCATGTCTTTTTTGCTTCGCTGTACGTATAACCATCTAGCGATAAACAAACCGTGGTATTTTTTTCATTTGCTAGTGTCTGAACAGCCAGGTCATCATCACCGGAAGCAATAGACAGTTCTTCGTTGGTCCATTTTTTGGAAAGCCATAAATTGCGGTCATACAAGACATTTCTTCCAACACTCATGTATGGATTTCCTAAAATAGCAAAGCCCAGATATTGCAGCATGGTTTGCGAGGTTTCATATTCTATCAATGCGTTTAATAGTGTACTTTCCGTTTTGTATGGTGAAATGCCAAGCACAATCTTCTTTTCATCGGTAACACAGTTTGCCATTTCTGTGATCCAGTTTGCGGAAGCTGGCTGGCAATCAGCGTCAGTTAGCAGAATTAATTCATTTTTTGCTGCTTCAACACCTTTTCGCAATGCGTATTTTTTACCTAAACCAATCTTTTCTTCTTTGTTTAGATTAATGATTGTTAATCGTTCATTGTTCATCGTTAATCGTTCATCAGAACCATCATCGACAACAATCACTTCAAAATCCGGATAGTTTTGATTTAAAATAAAAGGAAGATTTTGTTGCAGATTTTCGGTTTCATTTTTCGCACAAATAACAATAGAAACAGATTTGAGATTTGAGATTTGAGATTTGAGATCTGTTTTCTTTTTTTTTGCAATCGCAATTATTAATATCAACTGATAAACTGCTTGGTAAATGATGCAGGCAATAAATAAGTACAATATCTGGTTCACTCAATAAAAGTAAAGGTTTTTGTCGTATTTTTGGCTCTTTAATTTTTGATTTCTTGAAATACGAAATACAACATACCGACGAACATTCTAGCGCACGCGCAGGAAGAATCACTACCGATCACGGCGACATTGAAACACCGATTTTTATGCCTGTTGGTACACAGGCAACCGTGAAAGCAGTGCATTTTTCTGAATTGGAAAATGAAGTGAAAGCGCAAATCATTTTGGGAAATACCTATCATTTATACTTGCGTCCAGGTTTAGATATTTTAAAAAAAGCTGGTGGCCTGCATGCGTTCAATTCGTGGAAAAAACCAATACTGACAGACAGCGGCGGCTACCAGGTATATTCGTTATCACATCGAAGAAAACTGACTGAACAAGGCGTTACCTTTCAATCGCATATCGATGGCTCAAGACATTTATTTACACCTGAAAATGTAATGGATACACAACGCATCATTGGCGCAGATTTTATCATGGCGTTTGATGAATGTACGCCGTATCCATGCGAATATAAATATGCTAAAAATTCTTTGCGCATCACGCACGACTGGCTGCAAAAATGTATTCATCGTTTTGATACAACAGAACCGTTGTATGGCTACGAACAAACCTTGATTCCAATCGTGCAAGGTTCTGTTTATAAAGATTTACGCACTGAATCGGCAGAATTTATAGCTGCACAGAACAGGCCTGCAAATGCTATTGGCGGTTTGGCTGTCGGCGAACCGGCTGAACTGATGTATGAAATGACATCAATTGTTTGCGCTATTTTACCAAAAAACAAACCACGTTATTTAATGGGTGTTGGGACGCCAGCTAATATTTTAGAATCGATCGCACTAGGTATAGATATGTTTGATTGTGTGATGCCAACGCGCAATGCTCGGCATGGCATGTTGTTTACAACAGAAGGTATCATCAATATCAAAAACCAAAAATGGAAAGATGATTTTTCGCCGATTGATAGCGGAATTCCTTGCACTACAAGTAATATTCATACAAAAGCATATTTGCGTCATCTGTTTATCGTGGAGGAATTTTTAGGCGCGCAAATTGCAAGTTTGCAGAATTTATCATTTTATTTATGGCTGGTGAATGAAGCGAGAAATAAAATTAAAGAAGGTACATTTACAGCATGGAAAAATGAAATGGTGGTGAAATTAATGTGTAGGTTATAATGAAAACACTCGACTGGTATATCATTAAAAAATTTTTAGTTACTTTTTTCTTTGCGATCTTTTTGCTGAGTGCTATTGCTATTGTGATTGATATTACCGAAAAGATTGATGAATTTATTGACAACAAAGCGCCGCTATATAACATCATTGTTGATTATTACCTGAACTTTATTCCATGGATCGGTTTGATGCTGGCGCCGATATTTGTATTTATTTCAGTCGTTTATTTTACGTCGCGTTTAACTGAAAATACAGAGATTATTTGCATGCTAAATGGTGGTGTTAGTTTTTACCGATTGTTGTTTCCATACATGCTGACGGCTTCATTGCTGGCGATGTTGTTTGCTTATTACAATCATATTTTATTGCCCAAAAACAACAAGGTAAAAATTGCTTTTGAAGAAAAATATGCATCCAAAAAAGACAGCAGAACGTATAATATCAATTATCATTATCAAATTGGAAAAGACACTTTTATTTACACACAATCGTTTGATGGTGCTTCAAACAATGGTTTTAAATTTACCATGGAAAAAATAAAAGATAAGATTCAGTATTTTAAGATCAGTGCGGAAAATATGCAATGGGACAGCACGAAACGTAAATGGAAACTGAGCAACTGGAATTTGCGGCAATACGACGGACCGAAAGATATTGTGCGAAAAGGCACCGATACATTGATGCGACTACCTATTACACCAAAAGAATATGTGCGGCAAGATTATGATATTGAAACGATGACAACCGAACAGCTCAAACAGTTTATCGCCGATCAAAAAGTAAAAGGAAATGAAAACATAAAGATTTATGAAGTAGAAAAATTCAGACGAACAGCTATTCCTTTTTCTGCTATTATTTTAACGCTGATCGCTGTAGCAATGACCACCAAAAAAGTACGCAACGGATTGGGTTTGTATATTGTTGCAGGCATGTTGTTAAGTGGTGCATATATTATTATACAGCAGTTTTCTACCGTTTTTGCTACTAAAGGAAACCTGGATCCGTTTATTGCAGTTTGGATTCCGAATATTATTTTTGGTGTCATCGCGGTTCTGTTGCTCATTCGTGCACCGAAGTAACTTTACTAACTAATCTTTTTATAAATACTTATTATTTTAACATTACTTTTGAGAACAAACTGCCATTGCTGGTTTTATAAAGCAGTTTCCCTTTTTTTCTAACAAATGATAATGGTATTTTAGGATTATTGATGTCTTTGTTTCCATCATCTTTCCACTTTTTCAACCATTTCTTATAATAAGGATCTAAATCTTTAGGTGTGAGCTGAAAAATTTCAACAAGTTCAATTCCTTCATACACAGCAAAAATCCAATCTACTTTCTTATATTTTTTGATAATTACAGGATTCATGTGGTGATGAGTCGAAAAACTTGAGGTGAGTTTAATATTTACTGATTTTAGTTCATACTGATTGCCATTGTCATCTTCTGCATCATTTCCTTCTCTATCAATTATGTTTTTGAGACCTGTAACTAAAAGTACTTGTAAAAGTTTACCACCATTATCTTGAAAAACATCATTGATTCCGCAGGTTTCCTCAGCTAATTTTTGATATTTACGAATAAAAGGAAATAGCTCATTCAATCTTTCTAAGTCTGTTTTATATGTAATTGGTTTAATCAAATCTAAAACGTCAGTATCTAATGCATTGGCAATTTTAATGAGCATACCAAGAGTTATATTATGTTTGGAGTTTTCAATGTAACCAATGTAAGTGCGATCAATCTCAGCTTTGAAAGCTAAGTCTTCTTGTGTCATATTAAGACTCTTCCGTGTGGTTAAAACATTTTTGGCAATATTTTTCAAAAAATATTCTAAGTTATCTTCCATTTCAATTAATTATTTCATTACTTTTAGGAACGAAATTGAGAAAATAGGTTAAAATATACCACCGAATATATTCGGAGTTTTAAAAAAAATGATTACTAATGCCGAAAATATTCGGAACATTAATTTCATAGATTTGAGCCATGTTAAATTCAAAAGACTATATATACAAAACCAATTTAGGTAAAGCATTCTATGGCGATTCGTTGGCGTTAATTCCACAATTGGAAGATGAAAGTATTGATTTAGTTATGACAAGTCCACCTTTTGCTTTATTAAGAAAAAAAGAATATGGAAATAAAGAACAAAATGAATATGTTGAATGGCTCGCTGAATTTGCTAAGTTAATCTTGCCAAAATTAAAAAGCACAGGCAGTCTCGTCATTGATTTAGGTGGCGCATACGAAAAAGGTACACCAACTAGAAGTTTATATAATTTTAGAGTTCTCATTCACTTTTGTGATGTTCTTGGTTATAATCTTGCAGAAGAATTTTATTGGTATAATCCTTCAAAATTACCAAGCCCAATTGAATGGGTTAACAAAAGAAAAATACGTGCAAAGGATTCTGTAAATACGGTTTGGTGGTTTTCAAAAACTGCCTATCCAAAAGCAGACATTAGTAAGGTATTAGTTCCATACAGCGAAAGAATGAAGAAATTAATTGAAAATCCTGAGAAATATTATAAAGCAAAAATACGTCCGTCTGGTCATGATATTAGCGACAGCTTCGGAAATGATAATGGTGGTGCCATTCCATCGAACTTGCTGCAAATACCAAATTCAGAGTCGAATTCGCAATATATGAGTTTTGCAAAACGACTTGGCGTGAAAACACATCCTGCAAGATTTCCGGTTAAACTTCCTGAATTTTTTATTAATTATCTTACAAATGTAGGAGATGTTGTTGTAGATATTTTTGCAGGATCAAATACAACAGGCGAAGCTGCAGAAAAATCAGGAAGACGATGGTTGTCTTTTGAGTCAGACATTCAATATATAGCAACTTCTGTAAGTAGATTTTTACCTAAAGATATTTCAGATAATCAATTAAAAAGCATCTACGAAGCAATTCTAAATAGACAAAAACAAACCATAAATACTGAATTGGATTTATTTACAAATGAATTCATGGTAGCAGAAAAAATAAAAAAATATCAAACAATTATCGAGTAAATTTTCCTTCATTGTGCCTAACCGATATGTTTATTTCTAAAGTTTTACCATTCACTATTTATTATGTTGCCAAGTATCTGATACATTTTTAATTTGTTTTAAAAGGCAATCATCACTAATCTTAGGTAAATATTCATTAACAATACATCAAATCAACATTTTATCGAATCAACATCGTATTTTTGCTATTCAGATTTATTCTAAATAATTGAAAGCCAATAAAAATATCACTACGCTGGAAATCGGTTCATCTGCTGTTATCAATGAGTTTTCCAACGGATTTGTTGCCTGCAAATTAATGTCGATGGGCTTGCTTTTAGGTACGCAAATCACATTGGTACGCAAATCGCCGTTTGGTGGTGCTTATTATATCAAAACCGAAAATCATTATATTGGTTTGCGAGCGAATGAAGCTGAAAGTGTGTTATTAACTTGAAATGATAAATAGCGAACTGCTGATTAATTGATGTCGAATACCATAAAAAAAATTGCTTTACTCGGAAATCCAAACACTGGAAAATCTTCTGTGTTTAACCAGTTGACAGGTTTACGACAAAAAGTAGGCAACTTTCCCGGCGTTACTGTGGAACGCAAAAATGGCACGTTTAAATTAAATGACGCAACAGAAATTTCTTTAACTGATTTTCCCGGAACGTATAGTTTGTTTCCGACATCATTGGACGAACGCATAGTGCTGAATGCATTGACCAATAAAAGTGATGCTGATTTTCCGGATGCGGTTGTATATATTGCTGATGTCAATAATTTGGAAAGACATTCGCTTTTGCTGACACAATTAATCGATTTGAAATTTCCGATTGTTTTGGCATTGAACATGAATGATGTTGCTGAAAAGAACGGTTTGACAATTGATGTACAAAAACTTTCTGCATCATTCGATTTGCCGGTTGTTTCTGTCAGCGGAAGAACCGGCGATGGTATCAATGAACTGAAAAATCAAATTCATGATTTGCTGAAAATGCAAAAGATCAGCTCTATGCGATTTTATGATTTAACAGAAACTGAAAAAGAGATAGCACATAAAATCGCAAATATTGCTGATGTAAAAAATGAATATGCTGCGTTGCTGATTGCGCATCACGCGAAAAAAATACTTTTCTTAAAAGCAGAACAGAAAGAACAAATACTAAAAATCAATCAAACGCATGATTTTAATTCTATCAATAATCAGCTAGATGAGATCATGAGCAGATACAATAAGTTCGTTCCAATTGTCAATCAAACATTAGACAAACAAATCGCTACCGGAAATACGTTAACCGATAAAATGGATCGCGTGCTTACGCATCGTTTTTTCGGACCTATTATTTTCTTTGTGTTGATGTTGTTTGTGTTTCAGGCCATCTTTTCCTGGTCTTCAGTTCCAATGGATTTTATCGATAGGCAATTTTCAAATCTTAGTTTTTATGTTCAGCAACATTTTTCAGATAACCTTTTCACAAGATTATTAAGCGAAGGAATTTTGCCTGGTGTAAGTGGTGTGTTGGTTTTTGTGCCGCAGATCTTTATTTTATTTTTATTGATTTCATTGCTCGAAGAAATCGGCTACATGTCACGCGCTGTTTTTATGTTTGATAAAATCATGCAGCGATTTGGTTTGAATGGCAGAAGTATTGTATCATTGATTTCCGGTGGTGCATGTGCAATTCCGGCCATCATGAGTACACGAACGATCAGCAACTGGAAAGAACGATTAATTACAATCATGGTAACACCATTGATTAGTTGTTCTGCCAGGATACCTGTATTTGCTGTATTGATAGGTTTTGTGTTGCCGCGATTTAAGGTATTCGGATTTTTTAATTCGCAAGGTTTGGTGTTTATGGTTTTGTACCTGATCGGTGTTTCGGCAGCGTTATTTGCAGCTTTTGTGTTCAAGAAAATTTTAAAATCAGATGAATACTCTTTTCTGATGCTGGAATTGCCTGCTTACAAAATGCCGCATTGGAAAAATGTTTTCTTTGATGTGTATGATAAAGTAAAATCATTTGTGTTAGGCGCCGGAAAAATCATTTTAATCGTTTCAATTATCTTATGGTTCTTGGCAAGTTTCGGACCGGCAAACAAAATGAAAGAAGCTGTTCATGTTGCAACAATTGAATCTTCACTAATGCAATACAATGCGCAGGAAACAGCGTTAAACATAGCATCAAAAAAACTGGAATATTCATATGCCGGTTATGCCGGTCGTTTGATAGAACCAATGATCAAGCCATTAGGTTTTGACTGGAAAATTGGCATTGCGCTGATTACATCATTTGCCGCACGTGAAGTGTTTGTCGGAACCATCTCTACGTTATATTCCATTGGAAAAGATGCAAACAGAGAAACCATTCAACAGAAATTACGCAATCAAAAAAATGCACAAGGCAAACCGGTTTTTACAGTTGCTGTTGCATTATCACTGATATTATTTTATTTGTTTGCGATGCAATGCATGAGTACATTGGCAACTGTTTATCGCGAAACCAAATCATGGAAATATCCAATCATTCAGTTTACTTACATGAGTTCTGCAGCTTACATTGTTTCCTTAATTGTTTATCAGCTCTTCAAATAATCAGTTCAAAAATTAACTAATTTTTGCAAAACCTTTGTAAGTTTATATACGTTGTATCGTATAATAGAATAAAAAGGTATGCAATATATTATCACAATTCTTTCATTATTTGCATTTGTCGGCTGTAATCACGCAGAAAGCACAAAGACAAAATCTGCAACAAAAAATCAAATTACTGAAGAAACAAAAGAACAACAAACAGAAAATAAAAAAACAATGGATACAAATAAAAATTATGAAGTAGCAACACTTGGTGGTGGTTGCTATTGGTGCATGGAAGCTGTTTTTCAGCGTTTAGATGGTGTAATAAAAGTAGAATCCGGTTTCTCTGGCGGTCATGTGAAAAATCCTTCGTATCATGCGGTTTGCACCGGAACTACAGGTCATGCTGAAGTAATTCAAATTACATATGATACCACTAAAGTGCAGTTTTCTGAAATCTTGAAAGTATTCTTTACCATGCACGATCCAACGACATTAAATCAGCAAGGAAACGATATCGGAACGCAATACCGTTCGGCCATTTTTTATCATAGTGAAGCACAAAAAACAGAAGCTGAAAAAATAATTGCAGACTTAAACGAAGCACATGCGTATCCGTCAAAAATTGTTACAGAAGTGACAAAATTTGATGTGTTTTATAAAGCAGAAGATTATCATCAAAATTATTACAACGACAACAAAACGCAAGGATATTGTCAGTATGTGATACAACCGAAAGTGGAAAAATTCGAGAAAGTATTTAAAGACAGATTGAAAAAATAATTTATTCGCCGGTAGTTTCTTCTTTATGTTTAGGAAAATTAAACAATAAAGAAGTGATAATTGGAACAGCAAAAATCAACACTGTAACAAATGAAATGATCATATCAAAATGCTCGCTTTCAATGTATTTAAAAGTTGGATTGTCTTTGTAAATATGCGCAGGAAACGAAAGCAATAATTTCACACCAAGAATACCAATTACTATAAATGCGGCTGTTTCCAGAAACGGATATTTTTCCATCAGTTTTACAAATGCTTGCGCAACAAAACGCATCGCCAGAATACCAATGAAAACGCCTATCCAGATCAGGTAAATATTATCGGTAAAAGCTACAGCAGCAAATACGTTATCAATAGAAAAAGCAAGATCCATGATTTCTACCAGTATTACGGTTGACCAGAATTTTCCAAACAAGCCAATCGTGTATTTATAAATTTGACTTTCATTTTTATTCAAGGTATCATCTTCTTTCTTTGGCGTCGATTTGGATTTGAAATAATCAAAGAATAAATAGATAAGATACAAACCGCCAACAGCTTTTAACCACCAAACCTTTATCAGCCAAGAAGCCAGTAACAAACAAATTCCTCGAAAAACATAAGCACCAATAATACCGTATTTCAACGCTTTTTTGCGTTGGTCTTTCGGCAGATCCAACACCATCGTTGCCAATACTGCAGCATTATCTACAGATAATAAACTTTCAATTAATATCAGGTTGAGCACAATGAGTATTGCCTGTTGTAGAGAGAGTTCACCTAAAAACTGTTCCATTTGCTACAAAGTTAATTGTAATAAGGCATATAAACTCAAAAAAAAATCTTTAACTTATTTTAACATTCAGGAATTAATTTATTAACTTTCTGAAAATATACAGCTATGAAAAAAATCTTTTCATCTTTCGCACTATTTTTTTTAATCTCGATAATTTATGCACAAACGAGGTATTTTCCAATTCCTGGCGCAGTTGAAATTCCTGGTGATAAAATAAACGGAACATTAGATGATTTGTCTGATTTCGCGACACGTACGCAGGTGCCGTTCACGATGCCTGACGGAACTAAACTGATGTCGGATGTTTATTTGCCTATCTTGCAGGACAGCTTTGTATTGAGTTATCGTTTTGGTATCAAGAATCCATTGTATCCATTGGTACAACCGGATTCTATTATCATTCCAATCAGTGCAACGCTTTTGCAAAAAGGTTTTCAGTATATTATTTATGATTCGATAAACGGACATGTCAATCCGAATCCATATCAGTTGCCAATGATTTTACAACGCACACCTTACGGAAAAGATGGTGGAAATGTTACCATTACTTCTGCAATGTCGTTATTAGGTTATGTTGGCGTGATGCAGGATATGCGCGGAAGATATGCTTCGCAAGGTGTGTATTTGCCTTTGTATTCTGATAGCTGGAAAAAATGGGCTTACCATAATTATAAACATGTTTTGGATATTACCGACTTAGCCGATCCTAGGAATGGAAACAATCATGAAGATGGCTACAACACCATAGAATTCGTTAAACATCAATTATTCAGAAAGTTTGATTTGAATAATGACGGAATTATGGATACAACGGACTTAGTGTATAATGGTTCTATCGGAACATTTGGTGCATCTGCTTTAGGTTATAATCAATTACAGGCTGCTGCAACACATAAGATTGATCCGACACAACCTGGTTTAAAATGTTTGTTTCCAATAGTTGGTCCATTGGAATTTTATAAAAGCACTGGTTTTCATAATGGTTGCTTGCGCGATATGTTAGTGACTGGCTGGTTGCGCGGACAAATTAAAGATACTCGTGATGATTTGATGGGAATTGATATGAATATTGATGATGATATTCATTCTTCTAAAGATTACGGAACGCCTGATAAATTTGATGCTTCCAACAAAGCGATCGACCATTTTGTAACGGTACGTTATGAAAACTCGCCTTGTGGTTATTATCCGAATTCAATCGGAAGAAGCGATATGGATGCAAGTAAAGCACCTGTTGATATTAATGGTGAAAGTGATAAAAATGGTGCTTATTCAAGATATACGAATATGGAAGTTCCAGTATATAATGTTGCCGGTTGGTGGGACATTTTCGTAGATGGCTCTATTGAAACGCATGACCTGATCGAAAAAAATATTACTGTTAAAAAGAAATTACAGAAGATAATTATTGGACCATGGGCACATCAAACGATTGCTTCCAGGAGAACCGGTGATAAAACATATCCGCAAAATATTGCTGATTTAACTAAAATTGATATCAATAATTTTGGCGCAAATGGGTCTGATATAAATTTAGGAGATATCACCAAATCAGAATTGATTGGTTGGTTCAGATACAACTTAAATTTACATGGCTATAATAAAGTTGGTGAACCGAAAATATTTATTCCAAAACAAACGGCATGGCAAACACCAATTCCTGCCTTACCATGGTTGCAGGTTCGTTTTCCGGCAAAAGACTTCAAACTTAAATTTACAGAACTTATTAATTTCCTGTTAGGCGCAGATGGATTGAATCAATTGCCGGTTGAAATTCGATTAGCGAACAACTTAATTATTCCATTGACATTTGATGTGCCGAAATTGGATGATCCTGTGATAAAAGGCGTTGGTACTACTTCTAAAATAGATTCAATTCCGGTTGCAGATTTTGAAAACGATGTTCCTTCTGTTCGTTTTTATGTAGTTGGTGCTTCGAATGATGATGCGTCTGTCTCGTATGCCGGAAATTATTGGTTTTCTTCAGATACATTTCCAATCAGAAATGTAAACTGGCACAATATGTATTTACATAAAAGCGGCAGATTGGATTTCAAAAAACCGGTTTCTGATGAAGGATATGGTGTGTATGTGCATGATCCGGATAATCCGGTGATTACAGTTGGCGGCGGAAATATGATTGAAGAAACACCGCAAGGCGACCGAGAATCACAAGGACAAATGAATTTAGCAGATACCAATTTTGCTAAGTTTACTATGGATCGTGAAGGTGTATTGAAATTTGAAACAGAGATATTGCCGGATTCATTATGTATCATCGGTTTCCCAAGAGTAAAATTATATGCGAAATCAAATCCGTTGAATGCAGCATCCGGTCCAACAGATTGCGATTTTTTCGTTCGTTTCTTAGATGTATATCCTGATGGGAAAGAATATTTTGTAGTAGAAGGTGCGGTAAATGCTCGAGCACGCGAGTTTGCAAGATCAATTGCAGTTGGCGCGCAAAATGACAATGCACCTTTCTCAAATATAGACATTGGAAAACTGTATGAATATTATTTCCAATGTTATCCAATCGCATATACGTTCGCAAAAGATCACAAAATTAAGGTGTTGATCTCAAGTAGCAACTATCCGCGTTTTCAGTCTTGTGCAAATGTACCTTTAATGGACGGTGAGTTTTTCCGACGCAAACCGTCTGACGGCAGAACGTACATGTACAATGGTGTCGAATATGTGCCGCGTACTTCAGTTCAACGCATTGCTTTTTCAGATGTATATCCAACGAATATCGAATTGCCTGTTTACGGAACAGAAAGCGTAATTACTGCAGTTCGACACAACACCACTAAACCGGATTGGAACGTTAATTTATATCCAAATCCAAGCAATGGCAAGTTCGATTTATTCATTAATAAAAACGGAAAATACACAGCAACCATATACAATATGTTAGGCGAAAAATTAATTACAGAACAGATCAATGAACAACATCAGTTTGATGTATCTATTCTGGCAAAAGGTCAATATCTATTGGAAATTATAGATGTAAAAGATGAAAATCAAAGAATGACTAAACCATTTACCGTGAATTAATTTTTTGTACTAACCTAAAACTAACCAGATGAACCAGTTGAATAATCTTAAAAAATTATTTTTCATTGTATTACTTTCTGTTACTACAAATACTGTTCTTGCAGAAGAAATTACTGTAAAAGGAAAAATAACCGATAAGGAAACCAAAGAACCATTGATTGGCGCGAATGTGCAAATAAAAGGTACTAACTATGGTGCAGTTACCGATCTTGATGGAAAGTTTGAAATAAAAGCAGATGTTACTTTGCCGGCGAAATTAGAGATCACTTATCTTAGTTTTGCCACACAGGAAATGGATGTTACTGAAGCTAATCAAACGGTCAATGTTTCGATGAAAGCCGAAGAAATAAAGGTAAGCGAAGACGTTGTAATTTCTGCTTCGCGATTAAGTGAACGCATTCAGACTTCGCCATCTTCGATTCAAAAATTAAATTCAAAACAAATACAAACCGTTGCTTCCGGAAATTTTTACCAAAGTTTGGGAAACTTAAAAGATGTCGATATTACCACGTCAAGTATGGGTTTCCAGGTATTTAATACGCGTGGTTTCAATACAACAGCGCCGGTTCGTATTGTACAGTTCATTGATGGTATGGACAATCAGGCGCCTGGCTTGAATTTTCCGGTTGGAAATTTAGTAGGTGCTTCTGATTTGGATTTGGAAAGCGTAGAAGTTATTTCCGGCGCATCATCAGCGTTATATGGTGCAAATGCATTTCAAGGTATTGTTAGTATGCAAACTAAAAATCCGTTTGATTATAAAAACTTACAAGTAAAAATTAAAGGCGGTTCGCGACAAATGGCAGATGTGCAAGTGCGTTATGCAAATGCGTTTGGAAAGAAAAAACATGGAAGAGATTTTATTGGTTTTAAAATTTCAGCGCAATACTTTCGCGCGAATGATTGGGTTGCCGATGATACCGTTTCAAATTTATATGGTGATATAGGAACAGATGTGAATGTGAGTACAATTGTGCGCAAGCTGCAATTCAGCGATGATACAGCAAAAGCACGTCAGTTCAGAGCATTGAATGCGTACTTAGATTTCTTTCCGGTTGCTTTTCCGGGAACGATTCATGTAGATGCGCCTGGTTACAGAGAAAAAGATTTAACTGATGGAAAAACAGAAAGCATAAAAGCAAATTTTGCCTTGTTTGCGCGTCCGATAAAAGATATGCAAATTGAGTACCAGTATAAATTTGGAAGAGGCAGCGCAGTATATCAAGGTGCGAATCGTTACAATGTAAAAAACATTTTATTTCAACAGCATAAAGTGCAATTCGACTATAAAGGCATTCAGGTAAAATATTACACAACGCTAGAAAATGCAGGCAAGTCGTATGATATGGTTTTTGGTGCGATCAATCTTTCTAAAATTGGAATCGCGAATTATGTTTCCAATTTTGTAAAAGAATATTTCGGAAAACTGGCAGAATATACCAATGATTTTCATGACGATCCTAACCAGGCAGATGTGCTGGCAACGCGCGCGTATGCATTGGAAAAAGCGAAAGAAGGCGCGTATTTGCAGCCAGGAACATATGCTTTTGATTCAGCGTATGCAGCAATAATGGATGATGCGAATTTGGTTACAGGCGCAAAATTTCAGGATAAATCTTCGTTGCATCATATTGAAGCATCGTACAATCATACATTCAAATATAACATCAACTGGATCGTTGGCGCATCGTATCGTCTGTACATTCCGCGTTCTTATGGTTCCATTTTTTATGATACATTGTTGAACAAAGCCGATACACTGGCTGATGGTTCACCAAATTTAAATGCTAAGTTTTTAGACCTGAAAACATATGAAGCCGGTGGCTATACACAAATTACTGTAGAACTTTTTAAAAAACATTTAAAGATTGTCGGCTCTGCACGCGTTGATAAAACTACGAATTTTAAAGTTCAGTTCTCGCCGCGTATTTCTGTTATTGGAACATACAAAAACCACTCGCTTCGTTTCTCGTATCAACAGGCATTCCGCACACCAACGTTGCAAAACCAATATATATCGCTGAATTTAGGCGCTATTAATTTATTAGGAAACTTAAATGGCGTTACCGGTTATGATTTTCAGTCGGTGAAAGATTTTCAGGCAGATTATAATACCAACTTAGTGCCGAATTATAATTTATTAAAAGTAGTAAAATTCGATAAACTAAGACCGGAACAAGTGAATTCAATGGAGTTCGGCTATCGTGGTGTAGTTGCTAAAAAATTATACATTGACTTTGTAGCTTACTTTAATCGTTATTTTCATTTTATAGGCGACATCAGGTATTATATTCCAACCGGCGAAGATTTGGTGGTTGGAACGGAAGCAGCCAATGATGCGATGCTGAAAAATGCTTACACACGTTTGTACCAGCGACCGGTAAATGCACGTCACAAAGTAGATGCATATGGTGTTTCTATCGGTTTGAATTACTATATCTGGCGTAGTTTGGTTGCTTCTGTGAACTATACGTATTCGGATTTGAATACCAAAAATTTGGTTGATCCGATTATTCCTGGTTTTAATACGCCAAAACATAAATTCAATATTGGATTGAATGCACAGCGCATCTGGAAAGGTTTGGGCTTTGGAATAAACTTTAAATGGGTCGATAAATATCAATGGGAAAGCACTTTCGGCGATGGTTTAGTACCAAGTTATCATTTACTGGATATGCAGGTTTCATACGAGTTTCCGCGTTGGTTTACATTGCAGGTTGGCGCATCTAATATTTATAACAACAAGCATATTGAAGCATATGGCTCGCCCAAAATTGGCGCTATTTATTACGGAACGATGTTATTCGATCTGGAAAGAAAAGGCAATGCTTCAGAAAGATGGATAAAAGGAAAAAAATAAATAATTTTATCGCACAAGAAATCAAGAATGAAGAAAGACAAAAAGAATGCACCAACTCCTGAAATTAAAAAAGAAGTTGAAGCGAATTCTTTTGCTGTATCTAAGTTTGTTCCGATCATCAAAATATTTGTTTCACTTATTTTAGCCATGCAGATTTGGCTGTATGTTTTTCGTGATACCTATAAATTGGTTTTTCAGCCATACAATTTGGAAGATGGTATTCACAAAAGAACAATACTATTATTCATTTCGATACTTTTGGTAGGTTATTCATTTTTGTATTTTTTCAAGATTAACATATCTAACAAGATAAAGAATATGGTACTGATGCTATATTCATTCATTATCTTCTTCCTGATTTTTGAAATTATATTTATGTATTTGCCGATTAGTCAGGGTTCAGGCGATGCGTATTGCAATAAGCTATGGTTCAATAAATATTGGGAACGAAACGAAGTTGGTTATAGAGATAAACCATATAACGCTGCGACAGATACATTAAAAAACAGAATCATCATTCTTGGCGACAGCTATGTTGCAGGTCATGGTACAAGCAACGTTGAAGACAGGATGTCTAATTTGCTGGAAAAAAAGTTAGGCAGCAATTATCGTGTTTTTAATTTAGGTAAAACGGTTCAACAACAACAGATGAATTTGACCGCCTGAAAAGATTCAAGTATAAATATGATAAACTGATCTTGGTACATGTGCCAAATGATTTAGAATATTTAGATGTAAATGATGATGTCGGTGGCACAGAAGAAACAGATAACAGTGGTGGCATTGGTGCATTTTTAGCGAGTGAATCTTTCTTTGTGAATTTTTTATCATATACAAAAGTTGGTATCTACACAAAAGGGTTGACCATGTTTGTTAAAGGTTTATTGAATAATAATGCTGTTGAAAAAGAAGAAATACCTAATTATCCATTTTCCGATCCGGCAAAACTGAAGAAGCATATTAGCAACTTACTTATGGTGGATTCTGTTTTAAAAGCACATCAGATAAAAATGCTGATCGTTTCGTTTCCGTTTCCGGGAAATGACGACAAAGTTGCGGAAAAATACTACAATGGATTTATCGATCAACTGAAAATAAATCATTTTAATTTCATGGATGCAAATACTATTTGTCAGAAATTACCGCTTCGCCAGCAGATTGTCAGCAAGCTGGATATGCATCCAAGTGTGCAATTACAGAAAATGGTGGCTGATTCAATTTACAAACGACTCATCGCTGATTCTTGGATTCAATGATTTTTTTGGGTTTGAATTTATATCTTTGTAATAAACTTGCTGTTTGCAGATCATACTTATTTACTTAAACAATGCCTTCAAAATTATCCATCATAGTTCCTGCGTATAACGAAGAAAATACGATTCAGCACATTTTGCAGAAAATACAGAATGTTGAATTAATTAGTGATATTGAAAAAGAAATAATTGTTGTAAATGATTGTTCTAAAGATAATACGGAACAAAAAGTAAATGAATTTAAACAGGAAAACCAGTTACTCAATATCGTTTACAAAAAACATGAAGTCAATAAAGGAAAAGGTGCGGCTTTGCGTACCGGTTTTCAAAGTGCAACCGGCGATTTTGTGATTGTGCAGGATGCTGACATGGAATATGATCCGAATGAATTTAATATTTTACTCAAACCCATTTTAGATGGCTTTGCTGATGTAGTTTACGGTTCGCGTTTTATGGGCGGCAAACCGCATCGCATCTTATTTTTCTGGCACACGATTGGAAATAAAATGCTGACGTTCGCTTCCAATATGCTGACCAATTTGAACCTGACAGATATGGAAACCTGCTACAAGATGTTCCGAAGAGAAATTATACAAGGCATTGACCTTAAAGAAAATCGTTTCGGTTTTGAACCAGAAGTAACCGCAAAAGTCGCTAAAATTCCAAAGATCAGAATCTATGAAGTTGGCATTTCTTACTACGGCAGAACCTACGAAGAAGGCAAAAAAATAGGCATGAAAGATGCTTTCCGCGCGCTGTATTGTATAGTAAAGTACAATTTGTTTGGATGAAAGAAAATGATAGTTAATGCGGTGTGCCACGTTTCCCAAATTCAGTCGCATATTTATAAAAAGAACTGATTTCATCAACGACTTCAAGATTCGTTTTTGCATGTTTAATTATGTTACCATTTCTGTCCAATGGTTGATATTGTTCGTTAATTAATTTTCGAGTTTTAATAATAGTTTCAAACTCCAAACGAGCGGTTAAGAAAATATCATAAGCAGTGTCAGTACATAAAAATGATGTTATGGATGGATCGTATTTTATTTTGTTAATATCACCTGAATCCGGTATAAAGAACGGATTTGAAATAGATACTTCTTTAATGAATTTTTTATACGATTTATTGAGTTTATCAAAATAATTAAAATCAAATAAATCAGCACTTATCGGTAAAGGAGATTCCATTTTGCCTTGATTCAGTTGTTTTTTACCATCTTTAGCTTTAGTTAAATTTCGTAGAATATTACCAATCAAATACATACCAGGATCGGTTTGTAAATAAATAATTTCTTTAACTCTGGCTAAAGCCATAATACCGGAACACTGAGCACAAGATTCTAATGATGTGTAGATAGTAACATCTTCAAAAGAATTATAATCGTTTAATGGTTGAGTATTATCTAAATTAGTTTTCCACGATTCATTTATTTGAGTCAAACCATAGATGCGTTTAACTAATCTTGCTTCAGCATGCTCCACTGAACTATTGAATAGTTTATTATGATTAAACTCAAAATCGATAATAGCACCATAAGCATCAACAGCAATAGCTGCGATATTATGGCCAATATAATCTTCATGTTGTTTTGGATAATTTGTAGGATTCATTGGATATGATCCATTTTTACCATATTTGTTTCCATTCCAATAAAAATGAACGATAGACATTAATAACAGTGAATACAAATGATGCCGTTCTTTTAAACCATCAGATATTTCTACTTTGTCTAACTGAATCAGGTCATTCACCGTTTTATGATCTCTGTAATAAATTAAATTTGGATTATCGGTTTTGATTTTTGCCATAGCGCTATTTTTTTATATTAGAAAACAAATCTGCAATATCTAAATTATAGCCAACAGCTAACTGATAAGTAAGATATTTTGTAGGATGTTTGATATCTGTAATTTCTTTACTAAATATAAATTTGCCAAATAAATAACTATGATTTTGACCTGGAATTTGATATTGTATTCTGTTTTCTAAAGATTGAATGCAAGTAAACTTTTTAGCGAGATTATATTTCAATAAATCTCTGTCGTTTTGGATAAAGTTAAATGGAACTTGCCATTCTATATTATAATTAAACTGCCAGTGAAATCCTCTTCCAAAATAAAAAATGCTACCTAATTGTAGTCCGAAATTATAAACTACAACAGGGTTTCTTGCGATTGAAAATGTGTCGATTTTATATAGCGTGTTTTTATAAGTAGAGTCAACGAATGTAGAACGTATGTTTACTAAATTAAGTCCGGAAATAAAATTAAGATAACCTTTGTGAGGTTCTTTTATTCTATAGCCAAACCATCTGTAGTTAACTAAACCAACAGTTAAATCAGCACTTAAAAAACTGCGTTGTCTTAAATCTAATATGGAATAACGATTATTGTATTCGTGTTCGGTTGTATTTCTTACGGTATCTGATTTTGTTGTACTGCTTTGAAAAGCAAAACGTTCGTCTAAATTTAGTTCACTATTCGGTTCTGAAAATTTTCGATATATAAATCGCTCCCTTAATGTATGAAATAGTATAACATTTGATTTGCCTAATGCTCTTGACGTCGGACGTTGTAAACTGCTGACTTCTAATTCAAAAATTCCATTATTTTGCTTGTTTGCTAAAGCAAGAATATCGGTATAAGCAGCGACTTGAAAAACTTGGCTTGGTGCTAAACTTTGTCCAATTTTTAATTTAGATTTTTCCGGATCGTTTGCGATTAAATCAATTCCTGTATTCATAGGTCGAAATAAACTACCGGATTTTCTGTTATATTTTAACACATCTGTTAAAACAATCATTGGTTGTTTTATTACGTTTTTTGCTTTTCTTTTGCCTTTGCCAACCAACTCTTTGTAACATTTGATAGTTTTACAAGTATTCATATCTTTTAATGTGAAAATTCGTCTGGTAGTGTATGAATTATCCGAACTATCAATTATTTGTACATCATATACAAATCCATCCACTATGTCTGCTTTTACTTCCTTGATGGTTAACGGTTCTTCGCTATCAGGATTTTTTTTAAATATTTTTATTTCCTTTTTAGATATTGTTAATGCTCCTAATTCTTCATTATATTTTTCATTTTCAGCGTCTATCAATTCTTGCTTTAATTTTGCTTGTTTCAGACAAGAAAAAATTTCTGCTTTAACAGATGAATTTGCAGTACTTGTTTCACCTAATTGCGAGAAATAATAATCCATGCGCAACGAAAATTCATCGAATGAAATGTCATCTTTTAATGGAAAGGCATCTGTTGTTTCTTTAGCAGGCGCTACATATACTGAGTCTTTTGATACAAATCGAACAGCATTAAAATCACCACTAACTTTATATGTATTTATAGCTCTTGCTGCTGCACCAACAGGAGTAGGGCAAATTAATATAAATGTATCTAAACTATTTATACCATCAGTTATAGTTTTTCTAGGAAATACAGTACCATCGTTTGGAATATTAACAGTTGCTGTGCTACAACTAATACAATTAAATTCGGTTACATCAGTTTTTAACTTTGCAACAATCGTGTCTTCAGAATTTAAGTAATATTTGGTTCCACTTTTTGTTATATAGTATCCTTTTTTTTCAGTGATTTGTTTATACACTTTCAATGTTACTATATTATTCTTGTCTCTATTAAATGCATAACGTGTATGTGCAACAGGATCAAAATAACCACAATCCTGTGCAATAGAATTTAAAGAAAACAATAGAAATAGAGTCAAGTAAATTGGATTTTTCATAATATTAGTTTTAGCTAAGATATGAAAAATATCTTATTATAAGATCACTTAATGAGTAAACGGTAATTCCATTGAGTAAACGGTAAAATGAGAAGATTTTTTACTTTCCTAATAACTAATAACGTACAACTACTAACAACACTAATCATTCAACTTCAACACAGCCATAAACGCTTCCTGCGGAACTTCTACATTGCCAACCTGGCGCATACGTTTTTTACCTTTTTTCTGCTTTTCCAATAATTTACGTTTACGTGAAATATCGCCGCCGTAACATTTTGCGGTAACATCTTTTCGCATTGCGGAAATGGTTTCGCGCGCAATAATTTTCGCGCCAATCGCTGCTTGTATGGCAATTAAGAATTGTTGACGTGGAATCAACTCTTTCAGTTTTTCGCATAAACGGCTGCCAAAATAATACGCCTTGCTTCTGTGTATCAAAGCAGAAAATGCATCTACATTATCACCGTTCAATTTAATATCTAATTTCACTAAATCACTTTCTCTGAAGTCAGCTAACTGATAATCAAAGCTCGCGTAACCTTTAGAAATCGATTTTAAAATATCATAAAAATCAAACACAATTTCTGCCAAAGGCAAATCAAACTGCAATTCAATTCTTGTTTCCGTTAAATAAACCTGGTTCTTCAAAATGCCGCGTTTGTCCATGCACAACTTCATGATTGGACCAATATATTCAGGCTTTGTAATCACTTGCGCTTTTATGTAAGGTTCATCTACATAATTTAAAATTGTCGGTTCAGGTAAATCTGATGGATTATTGACAATCAGTTTTGTTCCGTTTTTCAAATAAGCATGATACGTTACATTCGGTACAGTAGTGATGATCGTCATATCATATTCGCGCTCCAGTCGTTCCTGAACAATTTCCAAATGCAATAAACCTAAAAAGCCGCAGCGAAAACCAAAACCCAAAGCCAGTGATGTTTCCGGTTCCCAAACTAATGAAGCATCATTCAATTGCAGTTTTTCCAGTGAATCGCGCAACTCTTCAAAATCGTCATTATCAATTGGATAAATTCCGGCAAACACCATCGGTTTTACGTCTTCAAAACCATGTATAATATCTTTGCACGGATTGGCAACATGCGTCAGCGTATCACCAACTTTAATTTCTTTGGAAACTTTTAAACCTGTAATCACATAGCCAACATCGCCTGCAGAAATTTCAGGTCGTGGATCCAAACTCATTTTTAACACACCAACTTCATCAGCATAATATTCTTTTCCGGTAGCCATAAATTTTACTTTATCGCCTTTTTTCAGTGTGCCATTTTTAATACGAACATAGGCAATCACACCACGAAATGAATTGAAAACAGAATCAAAGATCAATGCTTGCAAAGGTTCATTCGCATCACCTTCTGGAGCAGGCACACGTTTAATCACTGCATCGAAAATATCATCAATACCAATTCCGGTTTTTCCGCTTGCCAAAATAATATCTTCTGCTTTGCAGCCAATTAAATCAATGATTTGGTCGGTTACTTCTTCGATCATCGCGCCTGGCATATCTACTTTATTGATGACAGGAATAATTTCCAAACCATTTTCAATAGCTAAATATAAATTGGAAATCGTTTGCGCCTGAATACCTTGTGCAGCATCTACCAATAACAAAGCACCTTCGCATGCGGCTAATGAGCGTGAAACTTCATACGAAAAATCAACATGACCTGGTGTGTCGATTAAATTCAGTATATATTTTTTACCGTTTTTATCGGTGTAATTCATTTGTATGGCTTTACTTTTAATCGTAATGCCGCGTTCGCGTTCCAAGTCCATATCATCCAATGCCTGTGATTGCATTTCGCGCTCAGAAACTGTTTTAGTCACTTCTAACAAACGGTCAGCCAATGTACTTTTACCGTGGTCAATATGTGCTATAATACAGAAATTTCGAATGTTTTCCATGGCGCAAAAATACGGTTTTTAAATCCAAAATAAAATTACTATTTGGTTAGCTGAAAATTAGCTATTTAGGTGTTTCAATGGTTGGCGCAACTTGTTCAATCGGTGTAGGTGTTGTTGTTTGCGGTGACACATCCTTTATTTTCTTTTTCTTCTTTAGTTCATATAAAATTCCAAAATGCGGACTGAAACCTAAATTTGCCTGATAAGTGCAGGCAATATCAATACCTAAACCTTGCTTGAGTTTTACGCCTGCGCCGAAAGTACCTGAAACCGGATCTGTGGCAACACCTGCACGAAAACTGATCATATCTTTTAAAGTGTATTCTACACCGGCTCTGAATACTAATTTCCTGGAAAAGTCTTTGTCAATTTGCGCAGAAATAAAGAATCGTTTGATGGCTTCATAGGTGACGCCAACGCGTAATACGATGGGTAATTTTTCGCCGGTTGCTTTATCAATAACGATTTTCGCCGGATTATAAACATGCGCGGCAATTGTTAATTCCGGAATTGGTCGTGCTAAAACGCCAAATTCAAATGTTGCTAAATTTTTAGAGCCATACCCTTGAATTTTCGCATTGATATAATCCAATTGAACACCAATAGAAATAAATTTAGCAAGTTTTATTGCATAAGATAAACCGATTTTTTTTTCGTTAAATGCGCTGTAGCCAAAATAATGGATTGAAAAACCGAATGTTCCGGCTTTTTGTTTTTTCATTGGATAGGTAACTACACCTGAAATATTATTTACACCTAAACCTACAAAAACAGGCGAGTAGTAAATGCCGAAACTTGGATGTTCTAAATAGGCACCGGCTGCCTGATTGTTATATGCGGAATATACGCTTATCATTCCAATGGAATTCATGCCCATTCCTGCCTGGCGTGCACCTGAAAGTTTTAAATCTCCAAGTGCAAAATTATATATTGGAAGTATCGCTAATACCAATATACAAAGAGATTTCAATAGCCAGTTCTCAATCTTCATTCACTACAAATTAAATAAAACTTTTTTGCTTTACAATAATAAATAATAAAAAAAGTTAATAGGAAAACCGCGTTTTCAGAGTTGGCATTATTGTTGTAAGTCCATGTAATACAACAATGTGGAAAACTTTAGCGTTTGTATGGTTGTATAAAATCTGACTTTTGTAAGTGCGTCTGATTTACAATAGTAAGCGCTGATATTAAATATAAAAACAAATGAAAAAATTATTACTGATCGCATTAAGTATATTCTTAATTTATAAAAATACTGCTGCTAAATCTATTACGAATGGTGACTATTCTTTTTTGCAGGAAATTACCTTTTTAATATATGATGATAACGTGCCACCATATACCATTCCGGTTCGTTTAAAAACGTTAGAGGAAACGCTCATGTTTGAAGTATTGCATGCAACGCAAAAAGATAAAAAATGGTTTGCTTATACCATGAACAGTAGTTTGCTCGGAACATTTAAAGTCGGTCAGCCTGCTTTGTTAGAAGTTGGAAACATAAAGAAAATGTATTTCGTTGCAGGTTTTCCAAATTCCGTAGGTGGTTTGGATTTGTATGTTTCAGAATTTAAAGATGGAAAATGGAGCAAACCATCTAATCTGGGAAAAGGTATCAATACTATATACAATGAATCTAATCCTGGTTTATTAAATGACCATACATTGACGTATTCATCAAATGGAATCATCAAAAAATTAGATTTAAATACATTACAGGTTACCGATTCTGAAACACAACCTGCACCACCTGCAAAAGAGCAGGTAAGTAGTACAGTAACCGAAAAGGCGCAAACTACAACAGCTAAAATAGAAGAAAGAAAAGAGATGCCAAAAGCAGTTGAACAAACAGTGGTAACCGCAAAAGATAAAAAAGCAGAAATACAAAATACGGTTAACAATCAAGAGAATAACCAAGTGTCGAATAACAAGAAAACAGAAGCTGAAACAATAGCAGCGATTGGTGATAACTCAACGGCAACGCCTGCAAATACAAGCGAAACAGGCGCAATAGGTGATAACTCAACAGCAATGCCGGTAAATAACAGTGCCGGAATGAGTACGCAGCAAATGCAGACAAAAACACAAAACAATGGCTATTACGCAAACGCAGAAACTGTAGAGCCAAAACAAAAAACAACCATGCCAAAACCTACAGTGGCAAATGATGATATAAAACAACAACAACAAAATACTATAGTTGCAAATAATAACGCTCAGCCAACAAGTACTATAAATGGCAACGTAAAATCGTATGGTTCTAAAACACAGGCGCAAATGTTAGCTACGTTTGGAAATGCTATACAATTGGGTGCGTTTGCAAATCCGAACTGGAGTTTGTTAAATCAGTTTGCATCTATTGGTAAATTGATCACTTATAAAAACGAAAAAGGATTGAATGTAGTTTGGATCACAGGTTTCTCATCGCGTGCTGCGGCTGATGCTGCACTGCAAGAAGTACATGCAAAACCAGGTTTTCAAAATGCTATTGCTTTAGGAAAATAATAGAGGTTTAAGTATCATAAAATGAAAAACAGGAAGCAATTTTGCTTCCTGTTTTTTTATTCTGGTTCAGCTTCTTTTTTCTTGCGCAATCGACTGAGTGTTTCCGCTTTGATATCTAAATAATTAGAAATATCCTGCATGGTAAATTTTTCAAATGCATCAGGATGTTCTTTCAGCAATACATGATATCGTCCGTTTGAATCCAACGACTGGAAAAAAGTCAGGCGATACATATAATTAGTAGCTGTTTCATCTTGCATTTGATTCATTAATTGTTCAAAAGCAGGTCGCAGTTGTATTAATCGTTCAAAATTTTCTAATGATAATTTTAAACCGTAAGTATTTTGCGAACAAATAAAACCGGCTATTGCAGGTTTTCCGGAAATAAAACTTTTGATAGACGCGCAGAAATTAGCTTCGGTAAATAACTCGATAACATTTTGCTGATTGTTATTTTCAATCACGTGTTTTACAGCACCTTTACAAATAAATACAATATGTTCGCAGTATTTACCTTGCGAAGATATAATATCATTTTTTTTAGCCGAAAAATATTCAAAATATTTTCCAAGATTTTGCAGATCACTTTCTTCTATAAATGCAAAATTCTTCAAGAACAATGCAAGATAGTTCAGGCACTCCTGGTGAGTAGGTTTTGCTCTTTTAAAATGAACAACAGGTGTGTAATCTTTAAAATAAAGATTAGCCATAGTAAGATGGTTTTAAAATAAAAGTTTACGTCTTCTCGGTTCTAAACTACGAAAATAAACTTAGAAAATGTGCAAAAAAATTGATTCAACTCAATGAAATTGATAATAAATGACGTTTTTTAACTAAAAATGCATATCTCTGATTTTTTTATGCAATTCGATCTTATGTAAATCGAGTAAAAATGAAATGCGCTGACCGAATTTCGGCGCGTTGGATTTGTAATATGTTTTATAATCTTTACTTACTAAAAACGGCAAATAAATCTCAAAACCTTCATCAAAGAAACTAAACATCAAACCGGCGTCATATTGAAAAGATTTGATTGGCAACGGCGCACCATTTCCGTATCTTTTATTATAAGAATATGCCAAGTCAAAGAAGAATTTTATCGGAACATATTTTATCGGAAAATCAAGTTTTAAATTAAACGCCATCAACCAGTTTGGCGTTTGCCCGATGATTGTTTTTGGTGCAACCGTTTTCAGGAAACCATCAGTTTTTGTAATCTGATTAGCGCCAAAACCATCTTGTCCGTTTCTGTTAAAATAAAAATCATTATAAAAATAATCCTGCGAGCCGGTTCTTCCATTCACACTGAAACCATAATTAGCATACGTCATGTCATTAAAGAAAAACTGATCTTTTCGCCATAAAAAACCGCCGACAAAAAAGCGCAGATGAACACCTGTGTTGTAATTTTTTAATTGATAGCGAATAAAAGAATTAGCCGTAAAATAGGTTTTTACAAATTGTTTGCTTTGTTCGATATTCAACGACGCATCCACCGGAAAATTTTTGTCTTCACGTTTAAAATGATATTGAAATTCGTTTACATAAAATCTAGTCAACGTATCTTTTATTTCACTTGGATTAAATGCCAAATCTTTTTTTAAAACAACATGATTTCTGAAAATAAGTTGATGTGAAATTTTTTCCAGTTTTTCTGTTCTGTGATTAAAATTTACTGCAATTTCAGGATGAATGGCATAATATTTTAATGGCTTCACATAATCTGCATACGTAAAACTCTGAAAACGAACACCTGGTTTTATTTGAGAAACCACACCTTTTTTAGGTTTGTAATAATAATCAACGTTTACAGTTCCGTTTACTTTTTTTGATTTAATACCATACAATAAACTTGCAGTAAAATCTACCTGTTTTACCGGTTGTTTTAAGTTGATCAATACAGCACCGATTTGAACACCATCATATTTATTATAAGCAATAGCCGGCAAAGCAAACGGAAACTCACGATTTTTTTTATCTATCCAATGCAGATATTTTTGTTGTACGTTTTCGAGTTTCTTAAAATGTTTTTCTTTTTTGACAGGAAATGAATCTGTTTTTACTGAAACTGAATCTTGAGCAAAAACTGTTGTTTTCAGCAATAATACCATAATGTTAATAAGTAGAATCGTTTTTTTCACATCTAACATTTAACTTTTAACTCAAATTGTACACAATAATAAGTATTAACTTTGAATTGCGATACAATAGTATCAAAAATTAAGCGTATGAGTAATTTTGAATTTGACAACGAAAATGAAGATGAAGTGAACGTATTAGAGTTAGTTCAGCAATACGAACAATCGTTAAAAACGAATTACACACCATTTTTCGAACAAGACGATTTTGAAACCATTATTGAGTATTACGAAGAACGCAACCAGTTCGACAGCGCGTTTGATGTTGCGGAAAAATCACTGCTGCAATATCCGTATTCTTCAATTTTGTTATTGAAGAAAGCGCAGATACTTTTTGAACTTAAGCAAATTGACGCAAGTCTGGAAATTCTGGATAAAGCAGCAATTTTTGACAGTACAGAATTAGGTATTTATTTATTGCGCGCCGAAATATTTTCGTTCCAGTCAAAATATAAAGAAGCGATTGCAATTCTGGAAGACCAATTGGAAAAAGTAGAAGAGGAAGATTTGGCTGATGTATATCTTCAACTGTGTGATGTGTATGAAGATTGGGGAAAATATGCAGAAGTATATGACAACCTGATTTTATGTTTAAAAGCAGATCCGAATAATGAAGAAGCACTGAATCGTTTTAATTATTGTATTGAAATTACGGAACGATATAAAGAAAGTATTCCGATCCATCAAAAAATGATTGATGATAATCCATACAACCAGTTTGCGTGGTATAATCTAGCAAGCGCATATCGTGGTTGCGGCGACGATGAAAAAGCGATCAATGCCTATGAGTATGTTTTAGCAATTAATGAAGAAGCGGATTTTGTATATCAGGATATTGCGGAAATTCATTTTAAAAACAATGAGTTTCAAAAAGCACTCGATGTTTTACAGGAAATGTTAGCAACTTACGAACCGGACGAAGAAGTTTTTTATTTGCAAGGACAATGTCACGAAGCATTAGGTGAAATGAAGATGGCGCGTTATTGCTACAGAAAAGCAGTGCATGAAAATCCGTCGTTATCGGAAGCGTATTTCAGGATAGGTGAAACCTATAAACACGAAGGACTTTGGGAACAGGCCTATAAATCATTCCAGAAAGCAAATGAGTTAGAAAAAGAGCAATACGATTTTTGCTTGGCGATGGCTGAAGCAGCACTGGAAATCGGTGAAACCGAAGTCGCGATCGATGCTTGTGAAACAGCAATCGATATTTTTGTAAAGAGATATGAAGCGTATTTTATTTTAGCGAAAATTATGGCTGTAAACGGCGACACGGAAACCGCTAAAGAAATTGCGCAAAAAGGAACAGAAGTTTGTAAATCAACGATAGAGTTACAATATGCGATTTGTGCAATTACTTACATGGAAAACCAGCCAAAACACGGAGAAATTTTGTTACGCATGTTGTTGGAAGAAAATTATGCAATGCACGAAGTGCTATTCGAATTTTATGAAGAATTGAAAGATGATGCTAACGTGCAGAATATAATTGCTGAGTATAATTAGTTGTCTGAACTATGATTTGTTTGATGAATATGATTATCATGACGCTTAATCACTTAATCATAAAAATCAAACCAATCAGGTGAATCATAGTTCAGACAATTAATTCAACAAGCGCTTTGCGTTTTCCAATGCTTCTTTTGGCGGATTGTTGCCGCTTAACATCACAGCAATTTCATGCAAACGTTCATCGGCTGCAAGCGTTTTGATTTCTGTAAATGTTTTTTCTTTTTCGTGGTTTTTATAAACGAAAAAATGTTTGTTGGCTTTGGCTGCCACTTGCGGTAAATGCGTAATCGAAATCACTTGATGCTTTTTACCTAATTCTTTTAAAATCGTTCCGACTTTTTGCGCCACTTCACCGGAAATTCCGGTGTCTATTTCATCAAAAATTAATGTTGGTAACGTGATCGTTTCTGCAACTAAACTTTTTATCGCTAACATCAACCGCGATTTTTCGCCGCCGCTTCCAACTTCATCTAATGGTTGTGGATTTGAACCTTTATTCGCGGAAAACAGCAATCGTATTTCATCCATTCCAAATACGTTTAATTTTTCAGCATCTGAAATTTTTTGTTCCAAAACGACCGTACCAAAAGGCATTCCTAAATCAACTAATAATGAAGATACTTTGCTTTCAGCAGTTTTAATTTGTTTGTTTCTGTTTTTAGAAATCGTTTGCGCCGTTGCCAGTAATGCTTTTTTGTCTTGTTTAATTTCGTTTTCCAAGCGCACAATTTCTTCCGTTGAATTACTGAATGCGTCCACTTTTTGCTGCAAATTATGTTGAATTTCTAACAAATCTTTCACTTCATGCACATGATGCTTTTGCAGTAATTTATTGACGGTTGATTGCTTTTCCGTCAATACTGAAACACGTTCTTCGTTGTATTCTGTTGCATCGGCAATGTTCGTGATCTGTCGTGTCATTGATCTCAAATCATCAGTAATTGCTGATAGTTTGTCATGCATTTCCAACAACACATCATGAAAATTTGCCAATTGTCCGATTTGTTTATTGGCTTGTAAAAGTTGTGATAATGCAGCATATTCGTTCGCATCAATCAGTGCGTAAGCATCTGCTAAATTACGTTTTATAGTTTCTGCATTTTGCAATAAACTCAATTCACTTTCCAGTTGCGCAGCTTCTTCTTCATTTAAATTGGCTTCCGTTAATTCATTCAATTGAAACGAAATAAAATCAAATTCTTTCTGCAAACTGATTTGTTCGTGTTGCAAATGCGTTAAACGATTTTGTTTGATTTTATATTGCTGATAATTCGTTTGATAATCGTTAACAGTTGAAGTTTGTTTTGCTAACTCATCTAAGATTTCACAAAAGAAAAATTTATCTAATAAATTCTGCGTTTCGCTTTGCGCGTGAATATCTACCAATTGTTCTGTCAGTGCTTTTAATACATCTAATGTAACCGGCGAATCATTAATAAAAGCACGCGATTTGCCATTCGCGCTCAATTCTCTTCTGATGATGCTTTCGTTTTCATATTCGAGATCATTTTCAGAAAAGAAATTTTTTAGATGGTAATTTTTTATAAGAAAAGTGGCTTCTACCAGGCATTTTTCATCTGGTTTGCGCAACACAGAAGTATCGGCGCGCTTACCTAGAATCAAATTCATCGCACCAAGCAAAATAGATTTTCCGGCGCCAGTTTCACCGGTTATGATATTGAGATGCTTGTCGAACTGAATTTCGACAGATTCAATAATGGCATAATTTTTTATGGAAAGCGATTGCAGCACACTGTAAATTTACGAAATAGAAATAAGTAAAAAAGAAATTTACTTCGATTTTTGAATCTGCTTGTATTTGTCAGAATTGATTGGATCCAGTGCTGTAAGCAATTGCGTAACAACAGCTTTTTCGCTCATATCGCCTTTAGAATATACATTGATCAGCTCATTGTATTTGGAAGCAAAGAACGAACGCAATGGTTGCAAATTCGGATTGTCCACATTTATTTTTTGTAATAATGTTAATGAAGCTGTGATTGCACTGCGTGATTGCGCTGCATCAGTGTACATTCTGTCTAAGCCGGCAGAATGATAACTGTAAAAAGCTAAGCGCATATCTTTATAACGTGGATTCAGCCAATTATCTACCATAATAAATCGGTTGATAGTTCCGTTTGTAAAACTAATCGATGCATCAAATTGGCTCCAACCTTTATACTTAGATCGTTCGCCTTGCGGAATATTATTGCATACAGTAAGCGCATTCTGAAAATAAGGTGTACCGCCTTCTTTAGAAAAAGATTCGTAATCGTAAGCAATAATTAAATAAGCGTAATAGGCAAATAACGAAGTAATTTGAGAAGTGTAACCATTATCGTTATAAAATAAATTCTGTAAATCCAAATAATCAAAATCAAAGGTTCTGTCCTGAATATTCAATAATAATGAACTGTAATTAGAATTATAAACCGGTCGCTGCGACTGTATAATAGCATCTGCTTTATAAGAACCTTCACTTGGAATGCCTGTAATATTTACAGTGATAGAACATTTTATTTTTTCGTTTTCTTTAAAATTATCATTCGTCCATTTTCTGCCGTTCATGAATTCCATCAATGCAACTTCCAGGTTTTTGAAAACAATTGGGTCAATATTTTGATTTTTAGGTGCGTTGATCGAAATTGTACAATTTAATTCCTGTGCATGAGAAAAATGGTTTGTTATCAGTAACAAATTATAAGCAAACAGTATAAAAATTATCTTCTTCATCTTTTATTTCAGAATGTTTTCAATCGATTTTAAAATATCAATCGCAACTTCGTCTTTACTCTTTAACTCAAATTTATGTATTTTATTGTTACGATTTACTATTGTAATTTTATTTGTTGCATGTTTGAAGCCGGCGCCTTTGTCGTTCAGTGAATTTAAGACTATCAGATCGAAATTCTTCTTGGCAATTTTCGCTTTTGCGTGATTCAACTCGTTATTCGTTTCCAATGCAAAACCAATAGAAAGTTGGTTTACTTTTTTTATTTTTCCAAATTCAAGCGCTATGTCAACATTCTTTTTCAACACAATCGAAAATTCAGCATCAGATTTTTTTATTTTTTGCTCAGCAACATTTTTTGGTGTGTAATCAGCAACTGCAGCAGCAAAAATGCAAACATCAGCTTTTGCAAAATCTTTTTTGCAAGCAGCGTACATTTCATTGGCAGACATCACATGCGTAACTTTTATTCCGCTTGGAATTGGCAATTTTGTCGGACCGATAATTAAATGTACATCAGCACCTGAATCATGAGCTGCTTTTGCCAGCGCAATGCCCATTTTGCCGGAAGAATGATTGCCGATAAAACGAACAGGATCCAATGCTTCGTAAGTTGGTCCGGCAGTGATTAAAATTTTCTTACCGGAAAATTTTGAGTCATGAGTCGTGAGTCGTAAGTCGTAAAATAAATGTTCGATTATTTCCTGCGGTTCAGCCATTCTTCCTTCACCGATCAAACCGCTGGCCAGCTCGCCATTATTGACCGTAATAATTTTATTTCCAAAAGAAACTAGTTTTTGAATGTTTTGTTTGGTTGATGCATGTTTCCACATATCTTCATCCATGGCCGGTGCTAAATAGACAGGACAACGCGCCGACATATAAACAGCCATCAGCAAATTATCGCATAAACCATTTGCCATTTTGGAAATGGTTCCTGATGAAGCCGGCGCGATCAGCATCATATCTGCCCAAAGCGCTAAGTCAACGTGATTATTCCAGTTGGTTTTTGAAGCGTTAATGTAATCAGTAACGCATTCGTTTTTAGAAAGCGTTGCCATTGTTAGTGGCGAAATAAATTCAGTGGCGGCTTTTGTCATGATTACACGCACTTGCGCGCCTTCTTTTACCAATAAACGCACTAAAAAAGCTGCCTTGTAGGCAGCTATACTTCCACAAACTGCCAGCAATATTTTTTTATCTTTTAGCATCTTGTGTTTTTATGATTAACAATTGACGATTAACAATTGACAATTATTGATTGCTAAATCGTTCATTGTACATCGTTCATTGTACATCGACTATTCTTTGTCTTTGAAGTAAGTTTCGTCGTTCAAAAACTCGTGTAAAGCAGTGATCGTTGTTTTTGGCAATTTTTCGTAGTAACGGGAAATTTCGATTTGCTCTCTGTTTTCAAAAACTTCTTCTAAATTGTCTGTTGCAGAAGCAAACTCTTCTAATTTGCGGTGCAATTCTTCTTTCATCTTAGTATTCATTTGAGAAGAGCGCGCAGAAATTACATTGATGGTTTTGTAAATGTTTCCGGTGCGAGCTGCTAAATCATCTAAATTTCTTGTTTCGATGTAAGCTGACATTGTTTTGCCTTCTTCTTTTTTGATAGTTGACATAATATAAATTTAAGTGTATTATTTTTTCTTTTTATGCATTTTTTCCAATTCAGCTAAGTATTTACTGTTTGGATATTTTTGTTTAAACGCTTCGAAATGAGACTGATCATCTTTATAACGTTCTTCTTTTTTGTCTTTGTAGCTACCATCAGCAAATTTTTTCAGTGCTTTTACCGATAAATAAGCAATTCTTTCGGGATTTTCATATTCAGGAAAATCTTTCAGGAAATTGTCAAATGACACTGCAGCAGCGTGATATTCACCAATTTTGTAGTAAAGATACGCATTTTCATACGCTTTTTTACGCAATTTGCTTCTCAATTCATCAATTTTAGTGTTTGCATCTGCCACTTTCTCGCTTTTCGGATATCTGTCGACAAATGCCTGGAACACATCAATTGCTTTTTGAGTATTCACTTGCTCCAACGAATAACGCGGTGATTGTTTCAGATAACACATGGCTTCACTGAAACCTGCAGTTTCTGCGTATGGATTTGACGGATAAGTGTTATAAAAACTTCTCAGATAAAAAGCTGCCAACTCGTAGCTGCCGTTTTGATAGTAACAATTGGCATATTTATAATAAATTTCATCAACGTTTTTTTGTCCTTTCAGGATCGTTAATGCTTCTTCATAAATAGGAATACACTTATCGTACTTCTTTTTAGCGTAATATTTATCGGCAATTTTCAACTTCGCTTCTATATCATTGCCTTTAAGAATCTTGTTTGATTGAATGTTACAAGAAGCTAAAAAAACAATAAAAGCGAATAAAAAATAGAATTTCCTAAAAATCATAAGTTTGCAAAGATACAAACTAATTATAGAATTATAGAATTGAAGATTTGTTGAATTTGATCAAAAACGGCTTTTTGATGTTAATTTATTTTAAAATTTGATGCCTTCTGCTTAAAAAATGGAGTGTTTATATCGTTTCGTAAAAATCTCATTTTGCTTTTCTATTTTTACACCATGCAACAATACCAGCAATTTTTACAGCATATTTTAGATCATGGCACCAAAAAAGAAGACCGTACAGGAACAGGCACCATCAGTGTTTTTGGCTACCAAATGCGGTTCGATTTGAATGAAGGTTTTCCTTTGGTAACGACAAAAAAACTGCATTTAAAGTCTATTGTTTACGAATTATTGTGGTTCATTGCAGGCGATACCAATATTCAGTATTTATGTAAAAACGGCTGTAATATCTGGAACGACTGGCCTTATGCTAAGTATCAAAAAAGCAATGATTATCAAGGCGAAACGATGAAAGAATTTGCCGCTAAAATTGCAAACGATAACGATTTTGCCAAAAAATACGGCGAGCTGGGTCCTGTTTACGGCTACCAATGGCGTCATTGGCCTGATGGAAACGGTGGCGAAATTGATCAGCTTTCTAACCTGATTCAAAACATAAAAAACAATCCTGATTCGCGCCGGCATATCATTTCTGCGTGGAATGTGGCTGACATCGAAGATATGACATTGCCGCCTTGTCATTCGCTTTTCCAGTTTTATGTCATCGATGGAAAACTAAGTTGCCAGCTTTATCAGCGCAGTGCAGATGCATTTTTAGGCGTGCCGTTCAACATCGCTTCTTATGGGTTGTTTACAATGATGATCGCGCAGGTTTGTGATTTAGAATTAGGCGATTTTGTGCATACGTTTGGCGATGCGCACATTTACAGCAATCACATAGAGCAAGTACAGTTGCAGTTGACACGCGAGCCATACGCACTGCCGCAACTAAAAATAAATCCAAATGTAAAATCGATTTTTGATTTCAAGTACGAAGATTTTGAGTTGCTGAATTATCAAAGCCATTCACATATTAAAGGCGAAGTAGCCGTGTAACGCCATTTGTCATCCTGAGCGAAGCGAAGGATCTATTTAAAACTAGCCAAATAATTAAACAAGATGTTTCACTTCGTTCAACATGACAAATAAAGTATGAATATTTCAATCGTAGTAGCAGCAGCCGAAAACGGCGTGATTGGAAAGAACAACCAATTGTTGTGGAAATTGTCATCTGATTTAAAACGTTTTAAAGCGATTACAACCAATCATTATATTTTATTAGGAAGAAAAACATTTGAGTCGATTGGTAAGCCATTGCCAAACAGAACGTCTTTAATTATTTCGAGAAATTTGAAATGTGATTTTGAAAATTGTTTTGTTTTTCCAACCATAGATGATGCAATTATTTTTGCTGCAAAACAAAACCAAAGCGAAATTTTCGTCATTGGTGGTGGCGAAATCTATAAGCAAATATTACCGTTGGCAAACAAAATTTACCTGACATTAGTACACACTGAAATCGAAGGTGATACATATTTCGAGTACGATGATTCAAGTTGGAAAGTTGCACATACAGAGTTTGTTGCGAAAGACGAAAAGAATGAATTTGATTCGACATATGTTGTTTTAGAGCGTGAAGTAATTCAATAAATGTTTTCATCATGCAACAATGTCCAATATGTTATTCAGAATTAGAAATCAGACAATGTTCACCATGCGACTGCTGTGGCGCAGACGAAAATGAGTTAATTCATTTGAAAGAAAATAAGCATAAATACAATGTTTATGAAATATACTATGGTTTAAAATTGAAATTATGTACTTTTTGTGAAGTAGATTTCTCTTCATATAAAACAGAATACTTTGGATTTAGTAACAAAAAAAGACTTAGCTTAAATGATTTTAACTTTATAAAAGAAATAGAAAACCCTGTCGTTGAAATAGACAAATATTGTCCGGAATGCAAAGAAAGATTATCGTTCTTAAAATTTACTAAAGCCATTTGGGAAATAAACAGTATTAAAGAACAATGATGTTTCTTCTTTCTAAATAATTAATATATAGCATGCAATCATACTCAATCGTACAATTAAAGAAAGAAAAAGAACGTTCTGTACAACGTTTTCATCCATGGATTTTTTCCGGCGCGATACAATCATTTGACGCAAATTTACAAGATGGTGATATTGTCGAAGTAGTAGATTTTAAAGGCAATTTTTTATGTATCGGACATTTTTATCACGGCAGCATTGCAGTAAAAATATTGACGTTTAAGCAGGAAGAAATCAATCAAAATTTCTGGAACAACAAAATCAAACAGGCATTTTTATTGCGTAAAAATTTAGGTTTAATTGACAATAAAACCACAAATTGCTTTCGCTTAATTCATGCAGAAGGCGACAACTGCGCTGGTTTAATTGTTGATGTTTACGATAAAACTGCAGTCATTCAATGTCACTCCATTGGCATGCACAAAGCAATCCGTGAAATAAAAAACGCCATTGAAAGTGAAGTCGGTTTTATAGAAACGATCTACGATAAAAGCGCCGCGTATTTGCCAAAAGAATATGCAAATGATTTAGCAAATCAATATTTAAAAGGCGAACAAAACGAAATTATCGCCATCGAAAATAGCAATAAATTTTTCATCGATATTGTGCACGGACAAAAAACCGGTTTCTTTTTGGATCAGCGTGATAACCGTAGTTTATTGGCGCAATACTGCAAAGATAAAAGTGTGTTGAATACCTATTGTTATTCAGGTGGATTTTCTATTTATGCATTGAATAATGATGCCAAAGAAGTAGTGTCTGTTGATAGTTCAAGAGGCGCAATGGATTTGGTGGACAAAAATGTTGCCTTGAATGTCGATGCTTCTAAAACTAAACACTATTCAATTTGCGATGATGTTTTTCATTTTTTCAAAGTCAGCGATTTAACGTTTGATGTCATCATTCTCGATCCGCCTGCTTTTGCAAAATCCATTAATAAAAGACACAATGCAGTGCAGGCATATAAGCGTTTAAATGCAGAAGGTTTGAAAAAAATCAATAAAGGTGGCATTTTATTTACGTTTTCGTGTTCGCAAGTAGTCGATAAAGAACTGTTCGCAGCAACCATAATGAGTGCTGCAATCGAAGCAAAACGCGATGTGAAAATTTTACATTATTTGTCGCAACCTGCCGATCATCCGATTAATATCTTTCATCCGGAAAGTTCTTATTTAAAAGGATTGGTGTTGTATGTCGATTAAACTTTTTTACTTATTTTTAGTTTTACACAAAACAAAATAAGTATGCGTAAAATCTTGTTTTACAGTTTATTCGTAATGGCGCTGTTTTCTTGCACAAAAGAAACCAATACGACACAATCAATTCCTGATCCGGTTCCATCCGGTAAAACGCCTGTCATCTTCGTACATGGCTTTTTGGCTTCCGGTGATACCTATGAGAAACAAGTAAAACGGTTTACATCAAACGGTTATTCATTAGCCGATTTGTATGCGTTCGATTGGAACTCATTAGGCGGAACTACCACACAACAGGATTTGGATAAACTGGTAAACGAAGTATTAGCAAAAACAGGCAAAACGCAGGTCGATTTAGTAGGTCATAGTGCCGGAACCGGTGTGGTACAAACGTATTTAGCAGCCCACAAAAGCAAAGTGAAGCATTTGGTTTTATTAGCTGGTTTTCCACCGTCAAGTCAAGGAACAACACCAATTCTAAATATTTACTCATCTTTCGATTTTATTGCAAGAGGCGGTCGAGATGTAACAGGCGGCACAAATGTAAAATATAATAATAAAGATCACTATGAAGTGGCAACTTGCGCCGAAACGTTTATAGCCATGTATAAATTTTTTAACGATGGTGCAGTTCCTGCTAACACTGAACCAACAAACGAAAGCGATATTATTTTGTCAGGAAAAGCCGGCTTCTTTGGCGAAAACAAATTTTCTGAAAGCACGGTGATAGAAGTGTACAAGTTAGACGCGGCAACCGGTTTCCGATTAGCTGCAAAACCTAATTTTATATTCTCTACAGATAATAAAGGATTTTGGGGTCCGTTTCGTGCCGAAGCCAATACATATTACGAGTTTGTGGTGTATGATAATATCGCCGGCAGCAGGAAAGTGCATTATTACAGAGAACCTTTTACTCGAAGCGATAAATTAATTTACTTGCGTACATTTCCAACCGGATTTAGCATCGCAGGTTTATTTTTGGCTGCTTTGCCAAAAGATGATAATCAAAGTGTAACGGCATTTTTCGGCGCCAGCCAGGCGGCAGTTGCGGATCGCGATGTTTTAGTATTAGATGGAAATACGTTATCTACAAATACGTTTTGCTCTAAAGAAAACACTACCATCGCTTTATTTACCTATGATGATAATAATAATAAAACAACCGATCTTGCTACAATCGCGGCATTCGATGCATTTCCTTTTTTGAAAGGTGCAGATATTTATTTTCCGACAACGGCAAGACAAACAATTACAATGACATTTAATAGCAGAACATTGAAAGCCACCAACTGGAAATCTGGCTCAGAAGGCGTGAATGTGATGGTATTTGAGTAAATAATTTAACCAAATAACTTATATCTTATCACTTATAACTATCTTTACAACGCAGGTCGATCTATCGTGCTTGTCATGCTGAGTTTATCGAAGCCAACAAGTAAGGAAAGTCCGAACAGCACAGAGCAGTTTGACAGCTAACGGCTGTCTCGTCGAAAGACGAGAGAAAGTGCCACAGAAAATAACATTGTCATGCTGAACTTGTTTCAGCATCTCTAAGGTGAAAAATACTTGATAGCAATATCTTGTTCAGGTAAACCTCAAACGCTGAAACATCATGTAAGCCAACGCCTGATAGCGGCTCGCTAAAGTTGGTGGGTAGATGGATAGAACTTGTCAGCGATGGCAAGTCCAGATAAATGATAGAGTTGAAACAGAATTCGGCTTATGAACCTGCATTTTTTGAGTATAGTGTTATACGTTATTTGATATACGTTATTGGGATTGCTTTTTTAATACCGAATAACTAACACCGAATAACTAATAACTTTAAAAATATGTCAGACAACATTGTACAGCAACATCCGATTATCGAGGCGCTCTTTGCTTTGTATAAAGATGCTATTGGCAATGATTACGAGAAATACAGAAACCACGTCTATCGTATTTTCAATTATGCGTTGTATTTAAGTAAAAATGAAGAAGCTGAAAAATATGCCATCGCTGCTTTCTTTCACGATCTAGCCATTTGGACACACCATACCTTCGATTATCTGCAACCATCGATTGATTTAGCAAATGCATATTTAGCAAAAAGTAATAAAACATATTGGTCGGAAGAAATTGCCTTAATGATAGATAATCATCACAAAACAACAGCTTATAAAGGCAGCTTTGAAACTTCGGTAAACAATTTCCGCAAAGCAGACTGGACAGATGTATCTCTAGATTTTATGCGTTTTGAAATTCCTGCAGAAATTATAAAAGAAGTAAAAACAGAATTTCCATATAAAGGATTTCATTTCTTCCTGGCAAGATTATTTTACAAAAACTTGTTTCAGCATCCGTTGAAACCTTTACCAATGTTCAAAAAATGATTTCTGCTTAACATATAGTAAGACAATTGTTCCTTTATTTTTGGTAAACGTTTCTGAAAAACACTATATTTGTGCATCCAAACAGTTCGTTTCCGATTAAGAAAATCACATGACTGAAACCAAACCGCAAATTCAATTTTCGCTCGAAGCACTTGAAAAAGTGCACGAAATACTCTTACAATATCCATCCGACAAAAGTAAATCTGCGTTGCTGCCGTTGCTGCATTTGGCGCAAGCTGAATTCGGCGGTTGGTTAAGCGTAGAAACGATGGATTATGTAGCATCTATCTTAAATATTCAGCCGATTGAAGTGTATGAAGTAGCATCGTTCTATTCGATGTACAACTTAAAACCGGTTGGAAAATACCTGATCGAGGTTTGCCAGACCAGTTCATGCTGGATGTGCGGTGCGGAAGACATCGTTCGTTATTTAGAGAAAAAATTACAGGTAGAAACCGGACAGCCAACGCAGGACGGCATGTTCCAGATCAAAACGGTAGAATGTCTTGGTTCATGTGGCACTGCGCCCATGTTCCAGGTAGGCGATAAATACTATGAAAATCTTACTTTTGAAAAGATCGATACGATCTTAGATGAACTAAGAGCAGAAAATAAATACAGCAGATACGTTTAATATTAATGAGTAATCACATTACCGAAATAGAAGTAAAAAATTTTAAAAAGTTTGACCATCTTAGCGTAGAAAATATTGGTCAGTTTAATCTCATTACCGGTGACAATAATGTTGGAAAGACAACATTATTAGAAAGTTTATTAATAGATGAAAATGTAGATTATTGTATTGAGAATTTACATCGCATATTATGTAATAGATTGGTTCATATTCATCCTAAAAATATCCACTCAAATAATCCAGTTTTCCCATCTGATAACTATTTTGACTATTTAAAAAACAAAAACACAATTAATGATATTGAATTTAATTGGAAAAATAAGAATTCAGTGTCATTTAATTATAAATTTCAAGATGTTAGAGTTAATGAATTGAATGAAAATGACTTTCAAAAAGAAAAAAAACATAATTATAAAGTAGGAAGACCCAATCTTTGGATAAGAATATTTAAAGATGGTATTTTAGATGAAATACAATTTATGTATTTAGATGACTTTAAACGAGATTTACAATACGGTTATTTGCCGATGATTTATAAAAATACAGGATTTAATCTTGATGTTGTACAATTCTATTCAGAAATTATTGGTTTGAACGAAGGTGAAAGTCTAACTGCTGCATTTCTTTCTAGATATGATACATCAGGTATTAAATCTTTAAATTATGAACAGAAAGTTAATTTTATAAAATACCTGTCATTGTTTTATGAAGATATTGAAGATATAAACATTAGAGACTACAGACAAATTGATATTTTGTGTATTAAACTTAAGCGTTTTGAGGATTATGTTCCTATTACATTCTTAGGCGACGGAATTAATGAATTTATTAGGTATATTTTGGAAATTCAAAAATGCAAAGATAAGCACTTGATGATAGACGAAGTTGGAACAGGAATTCATCATTCTAAATTAGCAGCGTTTTGGAAAATTATTCTTCAGGTAGCAAATAATGAAGATGTCCAACTCTTTGCCACTACACATTCACAAGAATGCATAGATGCTTTTGCTAAAGCAGCAGACGAATTAGGAGAAGATTTTAGCAATGATATCAGGTTGATTGAATTAGAAGAAAGCAAGAAAAGTGGCAAAATCTATGCTAGTACATTCTCTTACGACAATATCAAAACAGGATTAATTTCTAACTACAACTTTAGAGGTTAGTCAAATGAAAGAAATTGGTCTAAATAAAATATTTGTAGAAGGTGCAAGCGATAAGTTATTTATAGACGCAATTTTATCTAAGTTCTTTCAAATAGAAGATGATCAAATAGTCATTAATGTTCAAGGAAAAGATAATCTGCAAAATCATCCTGCATTTAAAGTAGCGGAACGCATAGAAACCAATGCAAAGAATCTTGTTATTTTTGATACCGACTATCTAGCTAAAAACGGTGGCAGAGAGAAAAGATTAGGTGAATATAATAAGGTTGCGAAAGAATTAGGTGTTGAATTTTTAATTTATTTATTACCTTTTGATGATAATATAGAAGGCGAATTGGAAGATTTAGTAAAAACTTGTTTTAAAGATGAGTTTGGATTTTTTGATGAATGTTGGCACAAAATGATAGCTTGTTTTAATCGCGTTCAATTAAAACATCCTTTAAATTTGCCAAATATAGATGGCTATCTTTATTCTTATGTTGATTTATTAAGTAAATTTAAAACAATAGGATATCAAAATAGAAAAACTGAAATTAAATTTTTAGATTCAGGACTTTGGAACTTAGAAATAGATAACAACATACAATTAAAGAAGCTGATTGACTTTATAGAAAATAATTTGTTTGATAAACAAAATTAACCATGAGCAAGAAATTACTTTTACAATACGATCATATTCCTGGCATCAATACATTTGAAGTCTATCGCCAAAACAATGGCTACAAATCAGTAGAGAAGGCATTGAAAACCATGAAACCGGAAGAAATTGTAGAACAGGTAAAAGTTTCCGGCTTACGCGGTCGTGGCGGCGCAGGTTTCCCGACAGGCATGAAATGGAGTTTCCTCGCAAAACCCGAAGGCGTGCCGCGCTACTTAGTGTGCAATGCAGACGAATCAGAACCGGGCACTTTCAAAGACCGCTATTTAATGGAACGCATTCCGCATTTGTTAATCGAAGGAATGATCACATCAAGCTTCGCTTTAGGCGCCAACACATCTTATATATATGTGCGCGGCGAGTATTTCTATGTCATCAAAATTTTACAAAAAGCCATTAAGGAAGCATACGCAGCCGGCTTTTTAGGCAAAAATATTTTAGGAACCGGTTACGATTTAGACTTGTATGTACAACCTGGCGGCGGTGCATACATCTGTGGCGAAGAAACCGCGTTGATCGAATCACTCGAAGGCAAACGCGGCAATCCGCGCATCAAACCACCGTTTCCGGCAGTAGCAGGTCTTTGGGGTTGCCCAACGGTGGTAAACAATGTCGAAACCATTGCAGCAGTAGTTCCAATCGTCAATGACGGCGGCGAAGCGTATGCAAAAATCGGTATCGGCAAATCAACAGGCACCAAATTAATTTCCGCATCAGGACACATCAATAAACCGGGCGTTTATGAAATCGAATTAGGCGTTCCGGTAGAAGAATTCATCTATTCAGACCAATATTGTGGAGGCATCCGCAACGGCAAAAAACTAAAAGCAGTCGTTGCCGGCGGTTCTTCCGTACCCGTGTTGCCGACTGAATTAATTTTAAAAACAGCCAACGGCGAACCGCGTTTAATGAGCTACGAATCATTAAGCGATGGCGGTTTTGCAACAGGCACCATGCTGGGTTCAGGCGGTTTTATTGTGATGGACGAAGACACATCCATCGTAAAAAACCTGTTCACGTTCGCGCGCTTCTATCACCACGAAAGCTGCGGACAATGTTCGCCGTGCCGCGAAGGAACCGGCTGGATGGAAAAGATCTTAAAGAAATTCATCGCAGGCACTGCAACTTTACAAGATATCGATTTACTGTGGGACATTCAATCAAAAATAGAAGGTAAAACCATTTGTCCGTTAGGCGAAGCAGCGGCATGGCCTGTCGCGGCAGCTATCCGTCATTTCCGTCATGAGTTCGAAGACTACGTCAACAATCCGCAGTCCATCACCGATGTAAAACACTATTTCCGTTTAAATAATCTTGTAGAAGCATAAGTAACTGCTGTCCTGTCATCCTGAGTTTGTTGTCCCTGTCATCCTGAGTTTATCGAAGGACTACCTACCTATCATTTATCATTTAAATTTCTCTCAACTAGCGTAAGCATGCAGCTTTGCTTGGTGTATTGCGTGCTGGTGCTTAGTATGTCTGTTTGTTTCATTTTTACACCGTTTTATTAACTTGAACACGTAAACTTTACTTTTGGCTTATTCAATATGATATTCTTTTTTTAAAAACTCTATCGTTCGCTTGGATAATTCCTGATAGTTCTTTAGCATATAAATGTAATTGCCAAAAATTCTTTTTTGAAACCCAATCTGGCTGGCAAATTCAAGTCTTAGATTTTCATCATCACTTAAATACTTAATGTCAGAGAGCTGCATTATATAGTCATCATAGGTTAATTTACTTTTGGAACTGTTAAACTTGATACTATATCGGATGTCAAATATTTTTGAAATAAATTCCAAATTGTTTAAAACAAATTTATCATAGATTGCTCCTTGTACTACTAAGTAATCTATATTATTGTCTATCAGGTTTATGCTTTCAACCACATCACGGTTTCTTATTAGACGCATATTACCGCCATTTTTTAGTTGGCTTATAGTACTTTTATTAAATGGCAAACTTGACATAGACCCAATACTATTTTTTAATATGTATGCTTTTTTAACATTGTTTGGGTCATTATCAATATTAGCCAATGCAATTTTCAAAGAATCCAGTTTATTATTTTGAACTGTATCAGCAAACACTCCAGTAATTTTTGCATTGTCGCTTTCTAATTCTTTTATCATTGATATAATAAACTCTTTTTCGCGGCTATGTTCAATAGTATGTTCCAACTGCCATTCAGCTAAAAAACTGCAGAATACTGCTAAAAATAGCATAATAAATTCCCACATGTATGATTTCCAGCTTTTCTTTCCTTCATGATGGGTATGATGATGTACTTCCATGTTTTCAGTTTCATGATTTTGGTTAATGGTTTCAGTGTCTTCAGTAGAAGTAATTTCTTCTGAAGAGATTTCTGATTGAGTATTGCTTGGAACATCTAAATGTTCTTCATCTATATTATCAGCCATTTATTTTGTCAAATTATTACATTATCCAATGGATAACTTTCTACGCAAATATATTCCAAATATAATTAAAGTAATTTATAAATCAGCAAATGGTGATTTTATGCTTTTTTACTATCGGTTGGTATCTCACCAACCGATTGAAATTTTACCTCAACTAGCAAGCATCCAGCTTTGCTTACAATGTTGCGTGCTTGTGCTTAGCTTTGACTTATTATTCAGGAGTTATAAATTTTATTGCTTCGTCCATTTGAGATTCGTCAAAATATTTTTCTTCCAATGCAGGATTAAGAAAATGCAGCAGTTTGTTTTCTATTTTAATAACTGATTCTATAAAACCCGAATGTGATACAACAGCGCAACGCCCTATTTTGCTAAAATGTTTAATTCCCCACCATTCCCCTTTAATAAACCCTTTCAACTCCATGTGTTTTAGTATAGACATGTCTTTAACTTTGATGAGTATGTTTACATGCTCATGTCCTTCTTGTAATTTTTCTTCAAAGAGATGCATGATCAGTACAGCATCTGCTTCGGTAAATGTTTCCGACAGCTCTAATGCAAGGGCATTTTTGTCGAATTTTTGAATTTCTTTAAGCATGATAATAATTCTTATTTATTAGACTTCCTTGCCGTTGTTGGTATTCTTCATCAACAAACCACTTGCCATAAATATACAATTTTTATAGCGTTATTTATTTGTTGGTGACGCTTGCCACGTTTATTGCTTTGCTAATAAACAACAACAAAGACGAGTTTAGAAAAAAGCAAAGTAATTACAGATAGGTTATGGTAAAATTATTTTGAACCAAAGTATCTAAGGTGATGTGATAATGGCGCAAGATATTGTACTTGTTCAGGAAAGAATCACATTCATACTTTATATGGTAATTATTGGGTTCATCTTTAGGCAGTATATACAGATCGAGCGGATTAGTCGAGCTTATTGCCTCTTCCCAGCAGGTTCTTGTAGGAAATTGCGCCGATTCGCCCGGTGCTAATCTATACTTGTAAGCTAATCCGCACGAATCATAATATGTAAATTCCAATGCTACTAAAATCGTGTCGGTAGAATGGTTTTGCAGGTTAATGTTCGTGTGACAATCCTTAGGCACGCATGAACCTAAAATCCAGCAAACACCAACTATTATCGCTATATTTTTCATATTTACTTTGTTTTTTATTTATGCAGTTGTTATTTCACCAGCCGTAGTTTCTTTAAAGTTACAAACTTAAGAAACAATGCGGCGAAGTCCGAGACGTTCGCCGAGCAAACATACTTCGCTTAGCTTGGTTCGTCGCCAATACTCAACGTAAAATTTTTTTAGTTTTTACTATCGTTTTGCTCTCTGAGATTCACTACAGTTTTCATTGTTTTGCAGTGGCTTAAAATTGCGCTCTAACGGCTGAAAATTGGCGATGGTTGTGCATGTTTAGCACCAACCAACACTTATTTACAAATGTAATTTACTACACAAAACTTGAATTACCAAATCTACCACAACTAGTGCCAATTTTTTGTTAGTAGTTGTTTTTTTTCTTGTTTTTCTTTAGTTGTTTTTTATACCAAATAATATATTGTTTTTCTTCTTCTTTTACTGTTTTCTGCAATTCAATTTGATTCATGAAGAGATATTTCATTATGTTCTTATAATCTGATGATTCAGTATCTAATTTACTAGAATACGAGCAACTCATAACTGTTGAATCATTCGACATAAAGAGTATATACTTCATTCCAATTTTAAATCTTCTATCGCAGTTTGTATTACCCTTAATAAAAATAAATTGTTTGTTGATTTTCATTTTCAATGATGAATCTATTTTTAACTTTACATTTTGTGAAGAATTAGTATCGATTTCTAATTTCATTCTTATTATATCTCTTTCATATTCGGAAATGGTATCAGTACGTTCTACAGCTTCTACTGTTAGTATATCATATGCATCCAATACATGCCAATGTAAAGGTGTCATCAAACAATCACAACTTTTTCCAACACTTGTTGTGATTATTGAAATGAAAAATAATATTAAATATTGTTGTGTCATTGAAGAAAAAAAATTACTACTAACGTCCGGCAGTTTTGCGAAGTGAGTTGAGTCCGATGAACCATGTTTACATTGTCAACTCATTTTGCAAAACTGCCAGTTAGGCGCTGTTTTAGTTTATGCAATTTACTAAAACAGTTCCAGTTTTAAGCTACTCTCACTGCAAAACATGTAGATAAAAATTATTGTCGTAAATACTTGTATTTCCGCAGTCATTTTTGTCGTGAAAACTCATTTTATCAAAACGATAAGTTACACTCAAACAATTGTTTCACAATTTTTTTTCTTGTAACTTTGCTGAGTATTGTAAGCGTCTCACGCTTTGAAAAGTAAACTTTTCCCGCGATTCGTCGCCAATACTCAACGTAAAAAACTTTTTAGTTTTTACTCTCGTTTTGCTCCTCTGAAATTCACTACAGTTTTCATTGTTTTGCAGTGGCTTAAAATTGCGCTCTAACGGTTGAAAATTGGCGATGGTTGTGCGTGTTTAGCACAAACCAACACTTATTTACAAATTAAATTTATTACACAAAACTTAATTTACCAAATCTACCACAACTATTGCCAATTTTTTGTTGGCTGCTGCACATTCAATATTTGACTAATTTTCTAAATCGTTTATCTTAGCTTTCATTTCACTTTCCGAATATTTATAATGTTCATAATAACTTGAGTCTATTATTTTAAAAGAATCAACATATTCAAGAATACAATTAATTGTATTCTTATCTAACGCTGGAAATTTTGTCATTATTTGTTTATTGTATGATAAGTATATATAATTTGCTTTTGTGTCATTATTCATAATCATTTTCTCATTATTATTTATAAATGATACACACCAATCTAAACCATAAGCGTTTCTAATTTTCTGAAACGGTGGCGCAACAAGTTTCTTATCTGTAGCGTGACAACTAGCACAATTATTTTCAAATATTAACTTTCCTATTTCATAACATTTGTCTTTTATTATCGTGTCATTAGATACTGTTGCTTCACTAATTTTTTCTGTACTTTTATTTTCATGTCTAACACAACTGTTTAATATTATGCAAATCAGAATAATTTTTGTGTAATTTCTCATTGTGGTTTCATTTTGTGTTGCAGCCAACGCCCGGCAGCTTTGCGAAGTGAGTTGAGTCCGAAGAACCATGTTTACATTGTCAACTCATTTTGCAAAACTGCCAGTTAGGTGCTGTTTTAGTTTATGCAATTTACTAAAACAGTTCCAGTTTTAAGCTGCTCGCATTGCAAAACATTTAGGCAAAAATTATTGTCGTAAATACTTGTATTTCCGCAGTCATTTTTGCCGTGAAAACTCATTTTATCAAAACGATAAGTTACATTCAAACAATTGTTTCACAATTTTTTTTCTTGTAACTTTGGTGAGTATTGTAAGCGTCTCACGCTTTGAAAAGTAAACTTTTCCCGCGATTCGTCGCCAATACTCAACGTAAAAATCTTTTAGTTTTTACTATCGTTTTGCTCCTCTGAAATTCACTACAGTTTTCATTGTTTTGCAGTGGCTTAAAATTGCGCTCTAACGTTTTGTGGCTTGGCGTAGTGGCGGATTTTTAGCACAAAAGTCCAATCGAAGAACTACACTTGAACCTACCACAAAACTGTCATACGAAGCACTGCACCCGCCATTACGCCAAACCGCTGTTACCTGCTGGGCTTCTTTCGGTCTGTCCTGTGCTCTGTCAAGTTTGAGCTGTCTTTGTGCGTTTGCTTGCAGGCTCTTTTGCTTTTTTTGAGTTGGTTCAAGCGTTGGCAAAAAAGCAAATGTGCCTGCAAATGCGTTGGCAGTTTTATGTTGTGATGTCAACGATTTCATTTTGCTTGTATAAGTTAGGCAAGTGTTGAGATTTAATTCTGAACTGGCTACGTTTCTTAATTTTCGGCTTTGTCGAAACGTTTTCCATTTTAATTCCTGGGTCATAATAAATGTTACCGTTAGCCATTTGTTCGAGAAAAAGTTGAAAATCTGTCCCACTACCAAGTATGATTTTGTTGCCGTATTTGTATTGGCGTTCCTGTTCTGTTTCGGAAAGTGAAGGAACATAACACGCTTGATTATGCTTTCTGTTCCAATGAAGCAACATAGAAGAAAAACTCCAAGATGCAGTTTCATTTCCTTTGATGTCAACTAATGAAATACGTCCGTTGCTATTTCTAATTTTCCCACTTTCAGCATCAAAGCCAATTAGCTGCATTTCTAAATTTGTCAACGAATGACGAATACCAGTTTTGTGAACACCACCAAAATTTATTCGGTCTTCTCTTCCTGTTTTGTCAGCATAACCATACATTTTCAAAAATGCTTCCGCACCTTTCGTTTTATAAATGCCGTCTGTTGGTTCAGGTGTCATTAGTGTAATAACAGCAGAGTTTATTCTTTCAAAGTTTGTAACTCCAAATTGTTTTACTTCCCAACCTAAAAAGTCAGGCTCTGAATATCCGTTTGGAGTAATGCCTAATTCTGCTTCTAAAGTGTAGCCTCCGCAATTGGGAGCTTCACACGGTAGTAGATTACCGTTTCCGTCAAGTCGCTTTGATTTTATCCAGCCTAATTCGTGAATGCGAAGCAATTCGCCTATGAGTTTTGCTCGATTGTTTGCCACTTGTGGCAATTCAATAACTTTAAAAACACCGTGTTCAGAAACTAATTTTGTTTGAGAAAATTCTTTTGCAATTTCAGAAGTTGGTGAAGCAACATAGCCTAAAACAGTTCCATTTTTTGCAACTGCAAAAAATAAAAGTCTGTCCGCAAGCCTTTGTGTCATTAGCTCCGAAGGTGGATTTTGGCACCTGGCTAGGAAACCTGAAAAGCGAACTTCAGGATATTTCGGATATAAAATGAGTTGTGAATTTGGAGCAGGATAAACATTCCCATCTTCGCTTATCCAAGAGAAATTTATTGTTGCTTTAAATCTTTCTTTATTCCAGTCTCCTGCTTCTTCTGTTTTAATTTCAGAGATTGGGAGTATGTTTAAAATCTCAAAACTGCCTCCGAAATAAACTTGATTTTTCGAGTTGTCGTTTGGCGATAATTTCTTAATGTAAATTTTGTTACATCCGTTGTTAGTAAACAGCGATTTGAGATTTTTTAGGTTCATTAAGTTTTGCTAATTCTTTTACAATGTTTTTCCCAACCGATTGTATCAAAGGTGTTACAACTGAATTTCCAAATTGTTTGTATGCTTGATTGTCAGAAACTGGAATTAAAAATGTGTCTGGAAAGCCTTGTAATCTTGCACATTCTCTCGGTGTCAATCGTCTTGGTGCTTTTCCATTTTGTGGGATTAAAATTTCTGCTCCGTCCTTGTAATATCTTGCACTCATTGTTCTTGAAATTCCATTTAAGTCCGTCAAGCCGAAACCAAAACCATTTCCTTTTGCTTTGTGTTTTGCTGCATACTCTTGCAAGTAATTCCAGAGATGGTTTGACAAAGTATATTTCTTATCAACTTCCTTTTCTAAAATGTCCTTGATGGCAAATTTTGCATCAGGCATATTTGGAAACTGAAATGTTTCTTTGCCTCTGAAAATTGTATTTCTAAATCCAACAATTATAATTCTCTCACGATGTTGCGGAACAAAATGTTTGCCGTCTAAAACTTTGTAGTGAATTGAATAGCCTAATTCTTTTAGCGTTTCGGTAATAACTTTAAAGGTTTTTCCTTTGTCGTGGCTTACAAGATTTTTGACATTCTCCAACATAAAAGCCGAAGGCTTTTTATGTTGGAGAATTCTTGCAACATCAAAAAACAATGTCCCTTGTGTTTCATCTAAAAAACCGTGGGCTCTGCCCAAAGCGTTTTTCTTTGAAACTCCAGCAATTGAAAAAGGTTGGCAAGGGAAACCGCCAAGTAAAATATCGTGGTCGGGTATTTCTTTTTCTGAAATTTTTGTGATGTCGCCAAATGGAACTTCTCCAAAATTAGCTTCGTAAGTTTTTTTAGAATAGGTGTCCCATTCACTTGTAAAGACACACTTACCGCCAAGATTTTGAAAAGCAAGTCTGATACCGCCAATGCCTGCAAACAAGTCAATGAATTTGAACTTAGGATTTGTCGGTGGTGGAAAGGGGATGTCCCATTTTATTGGTAAATAATACTGAAAGTCTGGTTCCTGAACGATATTTAGTTCTTCGTGTAACTCTGTCAAATAAGCCTTGGCTGTCGGCTGGAAGTATTGTGAAACGCCATTTTTATGGTTCTGAAAATAATGCGTCAAGTGAGCCAAGTCGTTGTCAGTCGTCTTGGTTACTTCAATTTTCAGCTTAGTTTTTATGTCAGAATACTTTTTGCTCATTTTCGTCTGCAAGGTCGTAAAAAATGGTGAGTTAATTGCTTTTCTATTGGCGAAATTTTCAACAGGTCAAGTGTCGGGTGGTGGGTGGGTTTTGGGTGCTGTTGGGCAAAATTAAATGTGCTGCAATAGCGTTGATTTGTGTGTTGGCTTGCAGCTCTTTTAATTTTGCGAAGCGTTGGCATTTTGTCGTCCATTGTCAGCACGAATATTTGACGTTAAAAGGGTCGTCATAGCCTTGCAGGTAACGTCCGGCAGTTTTGCGAAGTGAGTTGAGTCCGATGAACCATGTTTACATTGTCAACTCATTTTGCAAAACTGCCAGTTAGGCGCTGTTTTAGTTTATGCAATTTACTAAAACAGTTCCAGTTTTAAGCTGCTCGCATTGCAAAACATTTAGGCAAAAATTATTGTCGTAAATACTTGTATTTCCGCAGTCATTTTTGCCGTGAAAACTCATTTTATCAAAACGATAAGTTACACTCAAACTATTGTTTCACAATTTTTTTTCTTGTAACTTTGGTGAGTATTGTAAGCGTCTCACGCTTTGAAAAGTAAACTTTTCCCGCGATTCGTCGCCAATACTCAACGTAAAAATCTTTTAGTTTTTACTATCGTTTTGCTCCTCTGAAATTCACTACAGTTTTCATTGTTTTGCAGTGGCTTAAAATTGCGCTCTAACGGCTAAGTATTGCTGAAGTGCGGTATTTTACTACCGCACTTCTTGCAATGTTATTAATGTAAAGTTACAAGATTACTGTTATTGTTTGCCCCTCACACCGCATTTTAGCAATACGATGTTGCAAGCAGGTATTTTGTTATAATGTGCAACCAATTACATTACCTTTTGTATAGTATAAACAAGAATCTTGTGTTACAAATATAGCATAATAAATAAAATCTCTAACAACCAATGCAGGTACTTTTGTATACCATTCATTTTGTTGTACAAAGCCTGAGTGTTGAATTATTTCACCATCTTTTTTTGTAATTATAACAATTGCTTCTCTGAAATTAAAATTTGTTATCAATTTGTGATGTAGTTTACAATCAGATTGCATTGGATTAGGATAAGATATGAAATTGAATTCAGTTGGTAGTGTACAAGTCTGTTTGAATTTATTAAATGAAAATGCAGTGTCAAGTAATCTTTGCTGTATTTTTTGAAAATCAGTAAATACTTTTTGGTCAAAACTTGAAGCATCTGAGAAATAATTTAATTTCCAGTCGTTGGTATTAATATTTCCAGTCAGATTTCCATTTATATCAGTAACTGTAATATCTGTATTCTTAAAATGAAATTCTTTCTTGCAACCTACCATGAATAAGAATGCAATAATTATAAAGGATACTTTTTTCATTTTTCAAAGAATTTAATAGAAAATTTCATAAGAACTTGTTCTATCATTCCAAGTTTTTAGTAAAGTATTAATTTTATAATTTTTCAAGTTAGTAATCCCTTGTATTGTACTACTGTATGGGAAAGTAAAAGCGATTGCATTTCCGCCCAAGTCAGCATCTTGGTATAATGTTACTTTCATTGAGCCAATACATGTTCCAGGATCTAATGTATGCAATACTGTGAATGATGTAATTTCATCATTTGCAGAACTACCTATCCAATTATTTTTTATTCCAGGTGAACTTACATAGAGGGTTGGGCAACTATTACTTGTTCCATCATTACAAGGTTGTCTTAAGAAAAAACCTTGTGTAGGCGAACAACCTGTCGATGTACTTTGTGTTAGATACAATGTACCAGAGTAGTTGTCATTTTGATAAAACTTAGTTGTTGATTGAATAGGTCCGCAAGCATTTACTATGTTATTGGTATTTGAGTTTATTTGTCTAGAATTGGGTTTACTATTGTTTAAAACGTTATAATAGTAATCTTTATTATCATTGAATAGTTTAAAGGTATTATTATCTATAATTAAGGCAACCGCATTTGGATATTTTTTATGTATATCTATAACCTCACTTGCATCTTTACCTTCGACTTTTATTTTATTTGTACTATGACTATATTTTACAGTATATTCTAATGTCTTACCATAGTAGTCCATTTTCATATTAGTTGATGTAAAATCTTTTGGTTCTGTTGCTTTTAGAATGTCTTTTTTACAGCTTGTAAAGATTGCAACTAATGAAATTATTAACGTTGCTAATTTGATGTTTTTCATTTTATTATTTTAACTTGTTTATAAATATTTTTTAATGTATTTTTAATTTAGTTCCATTTTTTAGTCTTATGGTGGTATAAGTGTCCGAACATTTATGTATTATCTTTTCATAATACTTGCTTACAACGCCCGGCAGTTTTGCGAAGTGAGTTGAGTCCGAAGAACCATGCTTACATTGTCAACTCATTTTGCAAAACTGCCAGTTATGCGCTGTTTTAGTTTATGCAATTTACTAAAACAGTTCCAGTTTTAAGCTGCTCGCACTGCAAAACATTTAGGCAAAAATTATTGTCGTAAATACTTGTATTTCCGCAGTCATTTTTGCCGTGAAAACTCATTTTATCAAAACGATAAGTTACACTCAAACTATTGTTTCACAATTTTTTTTCTTGTAACTTTGGTGAGTATTGTAAGCGTCTCACGCTTTGAAAAGTAAACTTTTCCCGCGATTCGTCGCCAATACTCAACGTAAAAATCTTTTAGTTTTTACTATCGTTTTGCTCCTCTGAAATTCACTACAGTTTTCATTGTTTTGCAGTGGCTTAAAATTGCGCTCTAACGGTTGAAAATTGGCGATGGTTGTGCGTGTTTAGCACAAACCAACACTTATTTACAAATTAAATTTATTACACAAAACTTAATTTACCAAATCTACCACAACTATTGCCAATTTTTTGTTGGCTGCTGCACATTCAATATTTGACTAATTTTCTAAATCGTTTATCTTAGCTTTCATTTCACTTTCCGAATATTTATAATGTTCATAATAACTTGAGTCTATTATTTTAAAAGAATCAACATATTCAAGAATACAATTAATTGTATTCTTATCTAACGCTGGAAATTTTGTCATTATTTGTTTATTGTATGATAAGTATATATAATTTGCTTTTGTGTCATTATTCATAATCATTTTCTCATTATTATTTATAAATGATACACACCAATCTAAACCATAAGCGTTTCTAATTTTCTGAAACGGTGGCGCAACAAGTTTCTTATCTGTAGCGTGACAACTAGCACAATTATTTTCAAATATTAACTTTCCTATTTCATAACATTTGTCTTTTATTATCGTGTCATTAGATACTGTTGCTTCACTAATTTTTTCTGTACTTTTATTTTCATGTCTAACACAACTGTTTAATATTATGCAAATCAGAATAATTTTTGTGTAATTTCTCATTGTGGTTTCATTTTGTGTTGCAGCCAACGGCTGAAAATTGGCGATGGTTGTGCGTGTTTAGCACAAACCAACACTTATTTACAAATTAAATTTATTACACAAAACTTCAATTACCAAATCTATCACAACTATTGCCAATTTTTTGTTGTGTGTAGGTTTTTATTCAACTTTCTCTGGCTTAATTATTGATGATACAGCAACTATTTTTTTTCCGTTGTCTATATAGCTTTTAAGTTTTTCTTCTCCGCTTAGAATTTTACATTTTAATTTATTGTCGTTTATTCCTTTTAAATCACAAGTAGCAATTGCATTAGAATAAGTTAATTTACCGCCTTTGTAGTATATATTACTTTCTTCAACAATTACAAAAAAAATATTCATATCAGTACTAAAATACTTTGAGTTGTCGAGATAAATGAATTTAGGAAAGCCTTTTTTATCACTTGATTCAACACTTTCAAAATTGCTTAAAACTGGACTATAAAATAAAATTAAATTACTTATTGTTTTTGATAATCTTTTTAGACACAAATTATACGCATTCGATTTGTCCGTGTCCAATTTTGGGTCTCCACCTTCAAATGTTAATGTTTCTTCATAAACGGTACTATTGTTGGTTTTATTAACAAGTTTATATTTCAATAATAGTTTACATGAATAACCAGCATATGGTTCATTAGATACTGCTTTTTTACCTTGGTCAAAGGTGTAATTTAAGCTAGTAATTGTAAATTCATAGGAGAAATTATTTACAGATTTATCTCTTGTATTTGATTCAAATCTGCTACTATTTTCAAATGCTTTTATAATAATATCTTGTACTTCAGACACGTTAAAGTTTGTGCTTAAACTTTCTATTTTTGATAATTCAATAGTTGCATTTTTAAAATTTGGTAAATTGTCAACGAAGTATGTTCTTTTCTCAATTTGATTATATGGGTTGGATGATGAAGAATTATTTAAAGTGCTATTAATATCTGCAACTTTTTCTTTTTCCATTTGACTAGCTTCGGATGCTGAAAGTAATTCTTGTCGGTTAAATGTTAATTTACTTATCTTCCATCCTGTTTCAGTTTTATACAACTCACTTCTGCCAGTCAATCTGATAGGTTGATTAGCCTTGTATAATTTTTGATCCATAGCTAATTGGGCATCCCAGCCAGTTAATTCTTTAGTCCAAACTTTAAAATCTGTCCAGAAACCACCAGCAGCAAAAGAAGTTATTCCCGAATTACCATTCTTCCATACATTTATTGTTGGTTGAAAAGTAAATGTAAAATATAAAGTATACCAACTTTGTCCATCCACAACTTTAGAAGCACCATCTGTCTTCTTAAAGTCTAAATACTGTAATGCACCTGCAGATTCAGTTTCTAATTTATTCTTTAAGTATATTTCCATACTTTTCCCATCGTATGTGATAGTTTGGGATGATATGTTGTTAGGATTAGCGGAGGGCGAAGTAACTTCTTCTTTTGTCATTTTTTGTACTTCACTGATTTTATAAACGAAAATATTTTGCCCACTTTTAATTTTTATAGATTCATTGGGAATTTGTTCGATTATAATTCCATGAATTATAGAGCCATTTTTTAAGTAAACCACATCTTCGTAATTTGTTTGAGCATTTATTGAGTTATAGCTCATGAAAATGAAAATAAATAGAAATATATTCTTCATAATTTATGTTTTATGTGTTTTTTTAATTAATTAATTTCAATCATATCTTCTGTGCATTGAGGAACATCCACATCTCCATTAGCTATTTTCTGTGTATGTAGCGTGTTCATAACGCTATAAGTATATGCGCCAACCATAACTTTGTATATTTTTCTTGTTTCACCAGCAGGAATAATGAATTCTTCACTTTTGCTTCGCCATATTTTTTTATCTTTTACATTCATTCCAACTCTGTTTCCATATTCTGGATTATTGATTAGCTTTTGTAATCCTTTGAAGTAAATACTAATATCTATGTCTTTGTTATTTGTAATAACTATTGTACCATATTCATATTCTTCACATTCTGCTGTTTTTCCTGTGCTTATAGTGGTGGATGTGTTTGTATTAGTATTTGTTGTATTGGTGTTGTCAGCGTATTTCCAAGTTCCATCAGTATTCAATACAACTTTTCTTCCATCGTCTGTTGTTGCATTTTGTTGTGCATTTACAATTTGAATAAACAAAATAAATGAAATGCATAAAAGTATTTTTCTCATAAATATTATTTTTTAGGTTTTACAGAATTTGAACCAAATAATCTTTTATACCAACTTACTTTTGTCTCTGGTACAGTTTGATTTTGTTTTTTTAGAACCCAACAACCTTTTTTATCTTTAACAAATTTAATTCCACCTTCTAAATTTCCATTTGCACTTTCAATTAGTTGGTATTGCTGATTGTTACTGCAGATTATTGTACTTGACGGACAAAAAATCCATAATTTACATTGTTTGCTATTTTGTGCATTCAATGTTAGAGTCATTGTAAAAATGATACTCAATAAAAATGTCTTTGATTTCATAATTTTATTTTTATGCCTACTCTTTCAAAATGCAGTTTTCAGCGTCCCTGTTTATTGTCTATGTAAACTTACACACAACGGTTGAAAATTGGCGATGGTTGTGCATGTTTAGCACGAACTATCACTTATTTACAAATTTAATTTATTACACAAAACTTAAAATACCAAATCTACCACAACTATTGCCAATTTTATGTTGTGTGTTGGTTTTTTTAATTCGCGACTAAACTCGCACTTTTTGTGTCACCTTCACTTACCGTTACAATTGTATGTTTTTCCTTATCAATAGCACCAATTTTATAAACGATTCCAAAATAGAATTCTTCTGAAGTATTAGAAGAAGTCCATAATACGTCGTCAGGATTTACTATATTAAATACTGCATTTCCGTCGCTACCAGTTGTCGCTGATTTACTTGCAAAAAATGGGTCATTTCCTTGTACAGTAAAAACAGTCTTAGAATACATGTGAACACTAATACCAGCTTGTGCAACACCAGAACCGTTTTTCACGTTGATAGTTACTTGTGTCGTTTTTTTTGTTTCATCTTTTTTACATGATGTCGTTGCAAATAAGATTGTCAAGATTGCAATAAATGTTGTCAAAATTCTTTTCATAAAAATTTATAGATTTATATTGTGCTTACTCTAATGCGTTTTCAGCTTTCCCGCTTTTATTTATATTGTCTATTAAACTAACACACAACGTTTTGCAGCTTGGCGAAGTGGCGGCATTTTAGCACAAATGTTCAATCGGAGAACTGCACTTTGGTTAAGCACTAAACTGTCATAGAAGCACGTCACCCGCCATTTTGCCAAACTGCTGTTGTGTGCTGCCCTTCTTTTTCGTGTAGTGTTGTTGTGTCCGTCCATCGTTGCTGTTGTCTGTGCGTTTGCTTGGTGGCTCTTTTGCAAAACTTGGCTTTAGCGTGGGCTTGTGCTGTTTTGCAAATGTGCCACCAAATGCGTTGGCTAATATGTCATCACTTTTATTTTCTTTTTTGGTTTTAGTTTGGGTTGTTCTTCCTCAAAGTCATATGTTAAAGTCAAGTCAATGAATCTGTCAGACTGGATAAGTTTGTCATATTGTTTTTTGAGTGCTTTATATTCTTTGTCCTCGTTGTTTATGCTTCCTCGTTGAATTTGGTAATGTCTTAAAAACTGTCTGATAGCAGGGTTTGTAGTGATTTCCTCAATTTGGGAAAAGTCATTTGTCTCAATAATTGCTTTTGCTTCGTCCCAATTCCCGCTTGACTTAATCGCTTTATATTCCTCTCTCCAAATGTCAGTATAGCCAAGTTTCTTTTCAAAAACACTTCTGTAAACTATGTATGTTTCAGGCATATAAAGAATTTCATAGAACTCTTCTAAGTCGTTACCAAATGCTTTATGAAAAAATGAAGTCTTGTCGTTTTTGGTAGCTGGTGCAACAATTCCTTTAGTAACATTTAATACTGATTGTATTGCACGAATAAACTTTTTGTTCCAATGTTTACCTGTGTATTCTCTGTGCTTAGCATCTTCTCCAAACAATGGAATATACTTCATCGGAAAAGAAAAGATGTCAATGTTGTAATCCTTGCAAAGCTGAATGTTAATTTCTAAACGATTGTAAAGGTCTTCGGGCTTGTCGTTGAAATTGTAAAGGATGTAATTTGAAAGTTCCTTGATACCATATTTTGCAGCCAACTTAACCGCATTGATATATTTGTCCTTCATACCAATGTAATCAAATGCAATTCGCAATGGTCGGATTGGAATTTCACTCATTAACTTCATCAACTCGTCAGTTACATATCTAGCATCAGTTCCTTGATTAAAGTCAACATACCGTTGTTTCGGTGCTTTGTTTCTATACTTTTCGTTTAACTCTTTTAGCTCTTTGTATGCTGCAAGCAAATTCTCCTTTGTAGTTGTTTCAAAGTTTAGAAGTTGGTAATTGTCAAGCACATTGTATGCAAACTGTTTGTGTTCACCTTTTAATCGTGTCAGTAATTCTTGAAATAGGTTGAATGTTCTTTTGATATATGCTTTCTGATTTTTGTGTGTTCTTAAATTTCTAACAGAAATGTCGAGTTGATTTGGCTCTATAAAAGTTGCCCCCTTTACAAAACCCATCGCTTTGATTTCTTCAATGATTTCAGGGAAATTTGGAGAGGCTAAAACATTGTTGTCCATCAGCAACAAATTCTGTTGCTCACCATAAAGTTTTTTGATTTCATCAAACTTGTATTTGGTTTCAATTTTAGGCTTGTATGTTGGCTCTAAAATCGGAACTGAGCAAAAGGCACATTTTCGGGTGCAACCTTTAGTCATAAAGGTAAAATATGCACTCTGAGTTGGATATTGATAATCTATTTCGTCAAGAATTGAATAATCAAGTGGAAGATTGTCAATAATTGTTTTGTCGCCTTTATCTAAAATTCCGGGTTTGTCAAGTAAACCTTGATGCGGCTTTATTCCTGTTTCTTCTTCAAGTTCCTTGTGTAGCAGTGAAGCCAAGACACCACCAACAAAAATTTGGGTCGGGTCTTTAACCAATTTCTTTACGAAATGAATTGTTTCAACCGTGATTTTCCAATAAAAGGTAAAAAGAGTTGTAACATAGATTCTGTCCCAATGAGGTTCTTGTTCATATTCTTTTCTGCGAAATTTTCTTGAATATTCTTCCAAAGCCTGTATTACGAAAGGAGCATATTTACTACGTCCCAAGTCTAACATTTCAAGATTTTCTTTTTTTCCTGTTTTGATATACAGTTTTATAAAGAATGCTTTTTGAATCCAATTAACATTACCATCAATAGACTTTAGTTTTCTGAGGCATTTTTCAAAAAGCTGGTCAACAACAAGATCTTTCAAATCACCTTTGAAAAATTTCACATCATCACCTAAGTTGCGGTGATATGTAGCAATCTTCATCAACCCGATTGGCGGGTATTTGTTTTTATAATTAGGTTCTACAAGTAGAATTTTTCTTTTCATCTATTTATATTCTTCTTCAATCTTTTGGATTAATAATTCTGCTGTTTCTTTTGGTAGCACATTTTGAATGATGCTGAAAATATTGCCAAGGAACTTTTGCTCACCCTTATTTAATCTTGAAAGTTTAGCAGTTCTGAAAACGGGTTTAGTTGCTACTTCTGTGTCAACATCATTTTTAATTGCAAGTGTATGATTTGAAGTTGCCCGTTCAATAATCTTTGAAATAGGAGTGAGCGTTTCTGCTGACTTTGCCTTTATTGTTTCAAGTTTTTTTTCTGCTTTTACTGCTTCTTCCTTTTTCTTTTCGATATTTTCTAAGAAGGTTTTTTGTTCAGCTTTGTCAATAAATCCTTCTTCTTTTTTCTTTTCAAACTGTTCAACTATTTGATTGTAGTTGTTAATAGCTTTTACTGCACTGTTCACGTCCGATGCAGTGTAGCAAATCTTGTGAATTGTTGTATGAAAGAAGTGTTTGAGTTTATTCTCAAAATCATAATAGGTATCGGTTTCAGAAAAATTATCACGTCTTGCATTTGGAATTAAGTCGGGATGCAATCCATAAACTTCTCCGAAAAAATAAAACTGGAATCTTCTATCACGATGAAAACGTGTTAGAGTATCTTCATTACCGATTTGAATATTTGATTTTCTGAGGCGAAAACCTCTCGAAAAATTTATTTGGTTAAGAGATTGATTTTTTTCAGTTATACCATACCAACCCCAAAAAAGTTTATTTTTTTCTTTGTCGTATTCCTTGAAAAATAAAAGATCTATTACTTCTCCAATTTTCTTTCTATTGGTTGAATCAGTTCCCTCGTAGATGTATGAATTGTAACCTTTAAAAAGTTGGTCGGCATTGACGAACGTTTTATATTCATCTAGCTTAATACCTTCTTTTTCAAGTTCAGCGTAAATCTTTTTTGCATAAAGAAACTTATTGCTAAAAGGAACTGGCGCAACCATAGATAGGTAACTTCTGATTTCCTTAACATCTAATAGGTCTTTATTTGTAACACCAATTAAAGTAACCTTGAAATAATGAGATTCGGGTTTTTCTTTGGCTTTCTCTAATGAAGTAACTGCATCAATAACTGCTGATGCTTCTTCTTTTTGATTTCTGTTATTGATGATGCTTTTGAGTTTAATTGCATCCCAAGTCATTATTGATTTTACAGGTTCGCCCTTGAAAGAAGTTTCAAAAACAAGTTTTTCGCAATAACCTAATCCGCCTAATCTTCCAATTCCTCTGAATCCTTTGTCAACACCTCTTTGTTTTGTTGATTGTGCTATGTTCTTTAGAATTTCAACAACCTTTTTTTCTTCAATTCCTGTTGCATCATCTTCAATTGATATGATTTTTTTTGCAGGGTCAATTATGATGTGAATTTCACCATCTTCAACCAAACCTTGTTGCCGTGCCTTATCTATTTGGTCGGCTGCATTTTGAATATACTCTCGGTAAATAAACCTTGAATCATCATACATACCAATTGTAAGTGATTCAATAACATCTTTACCAATTACTGTTTTATAGTTCTTATCCATTCTTAAACTGTTTGTATAATGGTCTAGGGAATTTGATGTTAAGCAATGACCTAAACACTGGATTTTGTAAAATGTATTCTCCCTGTTTCAACCTTGTTAGCATTGATTTGTAAACTGGCGGAACAAACTGATAATCGGGTTTTGAAATTTCAATTGCATTAGTTCTGCCGTAAGCGTGTGTTGCACAATTACCTTTAACTCTATCGTGAATGTCGCTTTTGAACTGTTCGGCAGCAAATAAGATTATACCTAATGAACGTCCTCTTTCGGTAATATCTAAAAGCTGCCTTAAAATTGGTGAGTTCTTGGGAACGTCTTTGCTTCCATACTTATTTAACTCGTCAATGAAAATCACGATTTTTGAAGGGATTTCTGCTTCTTCTCTATCTGTTATTTGTCCAAGTTTCAAATCGTAAATTGCTCGCATCACATCACCAAAAACAAAGCCCTGTGCTTCTTCGTCAAGTTTTGCAATGTCAATTACGTGAATATCGTTTTTCTTAATCTGCTTGATTGATTCTTGTAAACGAACTTCGGTTCCGTCACGCTTCAAAGAGTTTGAAAAGAATAAGTTTCTTTCTAATGCTTTTCGGAAAAGGCGATAAAATTTTCTCCAACTCAAAACAGAAATTGTTTTGTCTTTGCCTGTGTCGCCCTTTTCTTGATGCTTTTTAATTTCCTCTTTTAAGTCTTCCCAATTTGTAATACCGTTAAAATGCCCTTCTCCTGAAGTTATGTAATTAACGATTGATTCCATTGATTGAGTTGGGTCGTCAATATTTGAAAAAAGCAAGTCCAAACTCTCTTTATCGTTCTCAAATAAGTATTTGTATTGAAATGCTTTTTTCAATTGCTTTTGGCTCTCTACATCTCTGGTGTCAGCATAGGTTGTAGATTTTATATCCTTTGAATAGGGATAGAAGTATTTCACATTCTTAAATGGTGATACTTCAAGTTCCAAATCCTTATAAATCTGTAAATCGCTGTCGGTTAATTCGTCATTGGGTTCGTCAATTGCCAATAAGTCCCTGCCTTTTACATTCAGCAATACGAATGCAACGCTTTCATTGCTGTCATTTTTTAAATATTGCTCCTGAATTGCTTTCAGTAAAAACATTGCATAGGAAGTTTTAGACGCTAATCCTGAAATTCCCGAAATATTTAAGTGGGCTCCTTCTGGTCCAATTAAAAAATGAGAATTAAAATGCACCGGAACGGTGATTTTATCTTCGTCCTCATACATTTCAATAACTCCACAAGGCAAAGGATTTTTAATTCCTTTTAGACCTAATGCCATTTTTACATCTTCTTCATCTGCTAATGAAACGGTGTAACCATCTAATACTGGTGTGTAAATATTTTCAGAGTTTGCGACAACCTTAGCTTTAACATAGTTCATTCCAATTCTTTGAGTGTTGCTTCTTGATTCAACTTCTCCAAAGTCGCTTGAAATATAGCCTGCAAGAAAACTTGCACCATCAGTTAAGTGTGAAATTTCCTCTACAACACCAAAGGTTACAGAGTTTTTGATATGCTGAACTTTTACTACATCAAAAGGTTTGATGATTAAATGTTTGTCAGTCCAAAAGTAGAACTCATCTACTGTTGTCGGGACTTTTTCGGTGGCAATTATTTTTCCTATTTTCTTCATTAAAATAAATTTAAAAAGTTTATGTCGCTCAAATACTTACTCTTGATAAAGCTCTCAGTAAGATAAACGGGATACAAATGATTAGCCCACCTTGCATCCTTTCCGTAGCAAACTGGATTCCTTTCATTAATAATGTTAGCAGTAATTAAATCAATTTCCTGGCTGTCAAGACCGTTTTCAATTTCTTCATCTGTTATCAAGATTTTTTCAACTTTCACAATTCCCGAAAAAGGGCTGAAAGTTTGATGCGATTCTCTGATTCTCACATACCACACGGCAAAGTAAACATTGCCAACTCTTTCGCTTTTGTATTTGTATGCTGGTGTTCTGTGATAATTAGGAAGCATTGCGATTTTATCTGCATTGCTTCTATTGTTGTTATCCTTACAAAGTTCAGGGTCAAACATCTTTGAAATTCCAATTACACATTTGTAATGACTTTTGAATTTTGATAATTCTTTAAAGTTTGAGCTTCGTGATGGAGCGTATTGAAGTGAACCGTCTTTAATCAAATACTTGTCGGGATTGATTAAATTTTTGGTGCTTAAATGAGCAACTATTTTCTTTTCGGTTTCAATCATTTCATCTTGAATAGTTGCAATTCCTTTGTGTTCATACTTTACATCACCGTCTCTTTTGCTTGATTCGTATGAAAGAATTTTGGAAAATTCAATCCCTGCTTTTTCAAGTCTTTTGGTTTTGTTGATTTTACCTGTCAAGGCATTAAAGAAAAGTGCTGCATCACCACCATTTGGATTCGCTGCCTTTGGCAGCGATAAAACCAAATTGTGTTCAAATTCAGCACATTTAAATTGACTTGGATTTTGTCTTTCGCAACAAGCTACTCCAATTTGTCCTGCTAAGATTGGATAAACATTCCTATTTATTTCAATGTCGTCAACTTTGTAAGTTCGTCTTGAACCGTCAAGGAAGAAATGAAACAACGGCTCGCCATTAATTAGTTTGTCAGCTAATGGCTTTAAATTTTTTGATTTTGTTAGGTTAGTGTCTGTTTCACCGTATTCTTTAGGAACAACAGATATTTCCTTTTCCTTAGAATCAAAGTCAAGTGTCGGCACACGAATTTCATCGTCTGCACAATAACGGAACGATGTATAACATTTCCCGTTTGTTTGTTCTGATACTATGTCTAATACTTTCTCCACAAATAGTTATAGGTAAAGTTTCAAATGTAAGAATTCATTTCCTTTTACAAGACTGTCTGTCCGATAAAAGTCTGTCAGGGTGGTGGGTGGGCTTGGGAGCGTAGGGCAAAATAAAATGTGCTGCAATTTGTGTCGCCTTGAGCGTGGGTTGCAGCTCTTTTTATTTTGCGAAGCGTGGGTTTTCATTTCGTTTTTCTGTCTGTTAATTGTCAATGTCGTCTGTCTTTTAGGGTTGCACACAACGGTTGAAAATTGGCGATGGTTGTGTGTGTTTTGCACAAACTATCACTTATTTACCAATGTAATTTATTACACAAAACTTAAATTACCAAATCTACCACAACTAGTGCCAATTTTTTGTTGGCTGCTGGCAAATTTATTTTGTTAGATATATTCTTAATCCATTTTGTCTTATGTTATTTACTTCATAACTTTCTAATGTCTTGTAACTATCCTTGCAAATTCCATTATTACAAATTCCAGTTTTTGTTACGAAATTACCTATTTTATAAATGCGATTATATTTTTTAACTAAAACAGTATAATCAAATTCAATACTCAGATTTTTTTGCATTCCAATATAATTTTTTAGTGAATCTGGATAATAAGATTGTCCACGTAATATAAAACTGTCTATTGCGATTTGATAGCTAGAATTTTTTTCATATTTCTTCAGTATTATTGTATCTAATTCATAAGTATTATAACCAACAAAGTCGATTGTATTTATAGAATCGATTCCACCACAGTATTTCTTAGTACAACATGAATATGAAACTATACAAACTATTAGAATTATTAAATATGATTTTTTTTTAAAAATGTTTGTTTTTTTCATAAAATATAAATTTTTATTACTGTCATATTGCTTGCAGCCAACGTTTTGCGCGTTTACGCTGTGCGGGATTTAGAAGTTTGATTTTCATAATTAGTTACAATCTAAATCTAACTGAAATTTTCGAATGAAGCAAATTGCCCGCATAGCGAAAACGCGCTGTTAGTTGCAGGCGGAGCTTTTGTACATTCTGTCGTCCGTTTTGCGTTTGCGTCCGTTTGTCGTTTTTTGTCAGCGATTTTGAATGTCGATTTATTTGTCTGCCGATAAGTTGTCTGGTTTGAATTGTTTGTCGGTTATTCATTTGCGTTTTTTTGTCATCGAATTTTGCGTTCTCACGCCCTAAAAATCAAAATCTCAAAAAAAATCGTCATGGAGCCGATACAAACGCTTACAAATATTTGCTACTTGGATCGCGTCCTGTCGTCATACTAACGATGCGTCCTGTTTGTAAAATTGTCTTTTTCAAACTCATATTTTCTCGTCATGTAGCCGCGAAAAAATGTGTCATTTCATACGTCAAAATAGTCAATGAAAACAAGTGTTTTTCGTCAAGATTATCATGATTGTTTGAATGTTCAAAGCCGCTTGCAACTAACGTCCGGCAGTTTTGCGAAGTGAGTTGAGTCCGATGAACCATGTTTACATTGTCAACTCATTTTGCAAAACTGCCAGTTAGGCGCTGTTTTAGTTTATGCAATTTACTAAAACAGTTCCAGTTTTAAGCTGCTCGCATTGCAAAACATTTAGGCAAAAATTATTGTCGTAAATACTTGTATTTCCGCAGTCATTTTTGCCGTGAAAACTCATTTTATCAAAACGATAAGTTACACTCAAACTATTGTTTCACAATTTTTTTTCTTGTAACTTTGGTGAGTATTGTAAGCGTCTCACGCTTTGAAAAGTAAACTTTTCCCGCGATTCGTCGCCAATACTCAACGTAAAAATCTTTTAGTTTTTACTATCGTTTTGCTCCTCTGAAATTCACTACAGTTTTCATTGTTTTGCAGTGGCTTAAAATTGCGCTCTAACGACAACGGCTTGGCGAAGTTGGCAACATGCAACGAACCATTCCGAAACGTTATTTTATTTCTTAAATGTATGCAAAAATCTTTAATTTAAAAAAATCTTTGCCAATTTTGCCAAACCGATGTTATATGCAGCTTTTTATATTTAAATTATAATCACTAATATTTAATATTCCATTGACGTAATATAGAATCAGCTTGACTTTTATTTAATGTTGTACTTTTATCATTATTTATATCAAAAAGAAAGCAATTATAACCTAAATAATCCAAGCCTTCAACTTTTCTATAGCTATAATAAATTCGTAAGTTTTGTTGGTTTGGTCCAAGAAAATAATTGCGTTCTATATAAACTCCAATACTATCCCAAAAAACAATTTTATGACTATATCTTGGAATGGTAAAAGTGTCTTTAGAAATAAAGTATCCACAATCCGTAGGCGGAATTGTAAAGCAACAAAAATTATATGATTCAAATTCTAAATTATTGGCAATAGTAGGTAATCCTAATCTAATTCTTGAAGTATCATAGTCATACGTATTTTTATAAAAATTTGGATACTTCTCTCTAGAAGGCAAATTATTTTGATTATTACAGGAAATCAAGAAAATCCAAAAAAATATCTGACTTAAAATTATTAGTGTTCTCATTAAAGTTGCATATAACTCTAAAATAGACGCAATTAATGATATTTCCAAATAATTATACTTTTTATTATAAACTACACAAAATTAGTTGTTTATATTGGCTGACAATACAAAATGCGCATCGCGTTTTTTGTATTGTTTTTCGCATCGACAATACAAAATGCGCACTTATACAGAAACGCAATTAGCCAACTCGGTAGATATTATGTCGTATGTGGATGCCTATGCAGAAAATTTACAAACCAGCCGTAAAAATAATGGTACTTTAGATTTAGCCATGCGTGAAGTGGATGAATGGAACAAACGTTTTGCACATACTTCTACAACACCACCTGTTGTATAATAATTTAATAATCAATATTTTAATAAGGAAGTGCGCCTATTTTGCCTGCTTCCTTATTTTTTTATAGGAATTCCTGATTATTGCATAGGAGTTCCTATGTTTTTGATAGGAGCTCCTATCTTTTATATAGGACATCCTGTAAAATTGACAGCAGCTCCTATAGTTTTAATAGGAGCTCCTATGTATGGGTATAGGAGTTCCTGTAACTTTGACAGGTTCTCCTATGTTTTTTATAGGAACACCTATGATTTTTATAGGAGCTCGTATGATATAATTAGGTGGTCGTATGGAATAGGTAGGAAGACTATAAACTGTTTATGTTTTTTATACCTTTAATGTATTTTAGTGCTAATTTAGATTACATCTAAACAGAAAGCCATTTGTGCTTTTTACAACAAAGTTTTCACCATTTATACAGTACCGTTTATATTTTTTGAACCATTAACTTAAATTAATTAGATGTCTTTTAGCTTAAATCGCAACAGAATTGTATTTTTGTGGTTTCTATACTTATGGCAAAAGTTACCATCGACGATATTACCATAGAAGTTCCGGACGGAACATCCATTTTGCAGGCAGCAAGAATGATAGATGAACAAAATGGTTCGGCCATTGCGCCACCTGCCATGTGTTATTATTCCAAATTAAAAACTACAGGCGGTTATTGCCGTACGTGCATCGTAAAAGTAGAGCAAGGTTCTGAAAAAGACCCGCGTCCGATGCCAAAACCGGTGCCGAGCTGCCGTACCAATGTGATGGACGGTATGGTGGTGCGCAACGTTACGTCTCCTGAAATTTTGGAAGCGCGCGCCGGTGTAGTAGAATTTTTATTGATCAACCATCCGTTAGATTGTCCGATCTGCGACCAGGCAGGCGAGTGCCACCTGCAGGATTTGGGCTATGATAACGGAAAAGAAGCCACGCGATACGAGTTTGAACGCCGCGAGTTTGAACCGATTGATATTGGTGATAAGGTAAAATTGCACATGAACCGCTGTATTTTATGCTACAGATGCGTAAAAACATGCGAACAAATTACCGACGGACGTGTACACGGTGTGATCAATCGCGGTGACCACGCAGAAATTTCAACGTATATAGAAAAAGCCATCGACAACGATTTCTCCGGAAACGTGATTGATGTTTGTCCGGTAGGTGCTTTAACCGATAGAACTTTTCGTTTCAAAAGCCGTGTTTGGTTCACCAAGCCGGTTGATGCACACAGAGATTGTAAGCATGAGAAATGTTCTGGCAAAGTGCGTTTGTGGATGAAAGGCGATGATGTGCTGCGCGTTACGGCACGCAAAGACCGTTGGGGCGAAGTGGAGGAATTTATATGCAACGAGTGTCGTTTTGATAAAAAATTTACAGCAGACTGGGTAATTGAAGGACCAAGCAAAGTAAGTCATCATTCGGTTATTTCTCAAAATCATTATGCCACCGATTTAAAGAAAATGCGTTTGGCGTTGCAATCAGAAGCAGAATTATTAAGACATAAAAAAGCAGAATTAGGACATGGTGCTTTGGATCCAAACAACATCGATTAATTCAAACAAGTGTAAAAAATGATCATTTTTTTAATATACAAAGCGGCTTTAGTACTCCTGGTATTCTTAATTTCATTAGGAATTGCAGCTTACTCCACTTATGCGGAACGAAAAGTGGCGGCTTTCATGCAGGACAGAGTAGGACCGGATCGTGCCGGGCCATTCGGTATTTTACAACCAATCGCAGATGGTGTGAAAATGTTCATGAAAGAAGAGATTATTCCATCCGTTTCCAATAAATTCTTATTCATCTTAGGCCCAAGCTTAGCCATGCTGACCGCATTGATGTCTGGCGTGGTGATTCCTTGGGGCGGCCATTTAACTTTCGGCGGACAAACGTTTCCGTTGCAGATCACGGATATTAATATTGGAATGTTGTATGTATTCGCAGTAGTTTCGTTCGGTGTGTATGGCATTATGATCGGCGGCTGGGCTTCCAACAATAAATATTCTTTATTAGGTGCATTGCGTGCTTCCTCACAAATGATCAGTTACGAAATTGCGATGGGCTTGGCGTTGGTGGCTTTAATTATGAAAACAGGCACGTTAAGCTTAGGACAAATTGTTGCGCAACAAGGCGATGGCTTGTGGAATATCTTTTATCAGCCGTTAGGATTTTTAATCTTTTTAATTTGTGCATTTGCTGAAACCAACCGTGCGCCATTCGATTTGCCTGAATGTGAAACGGAATTGGTTGGTGGTTATCATACCGAATATTCATCGATGAAATTAGGTTTCTATTTATTCGCTGAATACATCAATATGTTTGTTTCATCAGCGATCATTTCATCGTTGTATTTTGGTGGCTTCAATATTCCGTTCCAGTCGCATTTTGGTATTGACGGAAACGTATTGTCATTATTACAAGTTGGCTTTTTCTTCGGAAAAATAATTTTCTTCATCTTCTTCTATATGTGGATTCGCTGGACAATACCGCGTTTCAGATATGACCAGTTGATGTACTTAGGTTGGAGAATCTTAATTCCGTTATCTATATTCAATATTTTGATTACCGGTGTAATTATGATGCGCCATGAAATTTTTTATTACCTGTCAAATTTTTTAAGTAAATAGTAATTAGTAGGCAGTATGCAGTTTAGAGCAAAAACAAAAGGTACATTTAGGGAATTGATTGCATATCAAAAAGCATTTGAATTATCAATGACTATTTTTAAACTAACTAAAAAATTTCCAAAAGAAGAGCAATACGATTTAGTTTCGCAAATAAAACGTTCTTCGCGAGCTGTTTGTGCAAATATTGGTGAAGGTTATAGAAAAAGACAATACGAAAAATATTTTGTAAGCAGATTGACAGATGCCGATATGGAAAATACTGAAACACAAGTTTGGCTGGATTTTTCATTTCATTGTGATTATATTGACGAAAATACATATGATGAATTAGTTTTGCAGTCAGAAGAGGTTGGCAGAATTATTTCTTATATGATTAACAACGCGGAAAAATTTATGCCATTGAATAAAAATAATTAGTTTGCATAACTGCATACTGATTACTTAATACTGCATACTATGAACTTAACCGATAGAAAAAAAGTAGTTGTAAAAAAAGAAATGTCTTTGGTAGAGAAGTTATACATTCCTGCTATCACTAACGGAATGGTTATTACATTAAAACATTTTTTCAAAAAAGGCGCAACAGTAAAATATCCTGAAGCAAAAAGAGAAATTGCTGAAACCTATCGTGGACAACATGTTTTAAAACGCGATGAACAAGGTGCAGAACGCTGTACAGCTTGCGGTTTATGCGCAGTAGCTTGTCCGGCAGAAGCCATCACGATGGAATCGGCAGAACGCAAAAAAGGTGAAGAACATTTATACAGAGAAGAAAAATACGCGACAGTTTATGAAATCAATATGCTGCGTTGCATCTTCTGCGGTTTGTGCGAAGAAGCATGTCCGAAAGAAGCGATTTTCTTAACAGACAGAATCGTTCCGGTTTCAGGCAACAGAAAAAATATGGTGTTTGGTAAAGATAAACTGGTAGAAGATATCAATCATCCGATTGATCTTTCATACAGACAAACCAAAGCAGTGGCTGAGTTTAAAAAAGATAAAACCAAAGCGCACAATCAAACCTGGAAAGATAAACAAGCATTGAAAGAAAAAAATAAACACTAATTGTAAAATAGAATCAAACTCAATAATGCCAATTACACAATACATATTTTTCTTTCTGACGTTCGTTGCTATTTTAAGCGCATTAATGGTAGTGATTGATAAAAATCCGGTACATTCTGTGTTGTATTTAATTGTAACATTTTTCGCCATTGCAGGACATTACTTATTGCTGAATGCGCAGTTTTTAGCATCGGTTCACATTATAGTATATGCAGGCGCTATCATGGTATTGTTTTTATATGTGATCATGATGCTGAATTTGAATAAAGAAATTGAACCGCATAAAAAGAATATACCCAAATTTGCAGCAGTAGTGGCAGCAGGTGTTTTCATGTTGTGCCTGATTGGTTTATTGACCAATGCGCAAAAAGGTATGTTGCCTGCAGCACAAAATGAAAATATCGGTTTGGTAGAAAATTTAGGTAAAATATTATTCAGAGAATACATGCTGCCGTTTGAAGTATCGAGTGTGTTGTTTTTAGCGGCAATGGTCGGCGCGGTATTTTTAAGTAAAAAAGAAATTAATTAAAAGTCGTAAGTCGTGAGCTAAAAGTCGTAAGTCTTATAACTCACAACAACGACAAATAAATAAAAAATAAATTAACAGTTGTATGCAGCAGTATTAAGTAAAACACTTAAAACTCACGACTTACGACTTACGACTTACGACTAAAACATGAACAACGTAATATTAAATATTCCGATTCAATGGTACATCTACTTATGCGTTACGCTTTTCAGTATAGGCGTTTTAGGTGTTTTATTTCGCCGCAACGCGATCATTATTTTTATGTGCGTTGAACTGATGCTGAACGCAGTAAACTTATTAATGGTAGCATTCTCAAGATATTTAGGCGATAGTGGCGGACAGGTTTTCGTGTTTTTTATCATGGTAGTAGCAGCAGCCGAAGTATCAGTCGGTTTGGCTATACTGATGATGATTTACAGGAATACCAAATCGGTCGATATTGATGATTTGAATAAACTAAAGTGGTAAAATAAAAGATATAGTTATAGTTATGAAGAAAATAATGTTTTATGTAGTGATGGTAGCTGTGCTGACATCGTGTGTTTCAAAAAAGAAATTTCAGGCAACACAAGCCGACAAAGATAAATTAGAACAAACGGTTCGTCAGTTAACTTCTGATTTGGCAGATTGCGAAAAAAGATTTGGTACTAAATCAAGCGATTACGATGCAACGCTTGCTGAATTGACAAAAGCAAAAGCGAAAATTGAAGAGTTGCTGAAAGAAGTAGAATATCAAAAATCTGCGAACGGAAAATTATTAGATCAGTTATCGAACTTATCAGTAATCAGTAAAGAAGGTGCTGAAAGTATCAAAAAATCATTGGAAACGATTGATAAGCAAAGCCGTGATATTTCATTATTGAATTCACAGATTCGCTCAAAAGATTCATTGAATTTAGTGTTAGTATTGAATTTGAAACGTTCTTTGTCTGACGTGAACGATACTGATGTCAATGTAAAAGTGGACAAAGGTGTGGTATTGATTTCTTTGTCTGATAATATGTTATACAAATCCGGCAGCTCTGAAATTTCTTCAAAAGCAGGCGATGTATTGGCGAAAATTGCAAAAGTAATTAACGACTATAAAACGTTTGATGTATTGATTGAAGGTAATACAGATAACGTTCCGATTGCTACAAAATGTTTAACAGACAATTGGGATTTGAGCGTAATGCGTGCAACATCTATCGCTCGTGCATTGCAAAAAAGCTACAGTGTTGATCCGTCAAGAATCATTGCCGGCGGTCGTTCTGAATACAACGCAAAAGTACCAAACGATACGAAAGCAAATAAATCTATCAACAGAAGAACAGAAATTATCATCATGCCAAAATTGGATGAGTTTTTCAAATTGTTAGAAATACAACAACCGAAATAATTGCAGATTAATTGAACATGGAACAACTCGTTTATCTTATACCACTTTTTCCGTTGCTGAGCTTTGCAATAATTGCTTTGTTTGGAAAAAGTTTATCAAAATCAATTACTACTTTTTTGGCGCCGGCAAGTATTTTAGCATCGTTCGTAGTGGCTGTATTCATTTTTATTAGCCAGTTGTCCAATAATCATGCAGTTACGGTTCCTGTTTTTTCATGGATTCATGTTGGCGATTTTCGCGCTGATTTTTCATTTTTAGTAGATTCACTTTCTATCTTATTTACCTTAGTAATTACCGGCGTCGGCTTTTTGATTCATGTATATTCAACAGGTTACATGCACGATGAACCTGATTACAACAGATACTTTTCATACTTGAATTTATTCGTCTTCTTCATGTTGTTATTGGTATTAGGCGATAACTTCCTGTTGATGTTTGTTGGTTGGGAAGGCGTTGGTTTATGCTCTTATTTATTGATTGGATTTTGGTTTAAAAATATCAACTATGCTGATGCTGCAAAAAAAGCATTTGTGATGAACCGTATCGGCGACTTAGGTTTTATTCTTGGAATCATCTTATTGTTCGGTGTTTTCGGAAGCATCAACTATCACCAGGTGTTTGCACAAATCGGCAACGTTGTTGTTGATGGTAAATTAATTACATGGATCACCATATTGTTATTCATCGGTGCAATGGGAAAATCAGCACAGATACCTTTATTTACCTGGCTTCCTGACGCGATGGCTGGACCAACACCGGTTTCTGCTTTAATACATGCAGCCACAATGGTAACAGCAGGTATTTATATGGTGGCACGTTGCAGCTCGTTATTTTCTTTATCAGAATTCACGATGCAGTTTATTGCGATCATTGGTATTGCAACGGCATTATTGTCGGCATCAATAGCATTATTCCAAAACGATATTAAAAAAGTACTCGCATATTCTACCGTTTCACAATTAGGTTTGATTTTTTGTGCATTAGGTTGCGGTGCATTTTCAGCAGGTGTTTTTCACGTAGTAACACACGCGTTCTTCAAAGCATTATTATTCTTAGGCGCAGGAAGCGTAATTCATGGAATGAGCGGCGACCAGGACATCAGAAATATGGGTGGCTTGAAGAAAAAAATGCCAATCACGTTCATCACATTTTTGATTGGAACAATAGCAATTTCTGGAATTCCACCATTTGCCGGTTTCTTTTCAAAAGACCAAATGTTGGCAGAAATCTTTGAACACAGTAAAGTATTATTCGCGTTAGCATTATTGGTTTCTCTAATGACAGCATTTTATATGTTCCGTTTATTTTTCCTGACTTTCGTTGGTGAATTCAGAGGAAATGACATCGTAAAAAATCATGTACACGAGTCACCAAAAAGCATGACCATTCCATTGATGGTTTTAGCAGTATTATCTGTAGTAGCAGGTTTTATTGGCTTTCCGCATGCGCTTGGTCATGAGATTGGCATTCATAACTGGTTAGATCATTTCTTGTCATCATCCGTAAAAGTAGCTGAAGGTAAAATGGAACTGAATATGGAATTGACATTAATGGCGGCAACAATAGTATTAATATTGATAATGATTTTGCTGGCAAGAGTATTCTTTGTTTCTAAAAAACAAATTCCGCAAGCAGACGATGCACCGATGTCTTTAACCAAAGAAATCGTTTACCATAAATATTATATCGATGAGATTTACGAAGCAGTTGTAGTAAAACCGTTGAATAGAATTTCAGGTTTATTGTACCAGTTTGTAGAAAAAAGTGGTATTGACGGTTTGGTAAATCTGATAGGAACATCGATAGTAAACTGGAGCCAGGTGCTACGTTTAACGCAAACAGGCGGTTTAGGTTTTTATGTAATTGCCATGGTAATTAGTATAGTAGTTTTGATTTTAATCACTGTTATAAAAATATAGGTATGATTGTTTTTATTTGTTTAACAATGTTAGTGATCAGTATTCCTGCATTGTATGCTATCAACAGAAAATATGTGCAAAAAATTGCTTTATTTATAGGCGGTTCGCAATTGGTTTTATTAGCGATGAGCGGTAAAATCGATTTGCAAATATCGTCGTTCTTATCGGCTTCAGCACAACACATTCTGACGTTTTCTTATAACGTAATTATTCAAAAAATTATCTGTTTGTTTCATTAAGCTATGCTAGCATTATTATTACTCATATTACCGGTTTTGTTTGTTCCAATACTACTATTGTTTAGTGAGAAGCAATCAAAAAATATTGCGTTATTGGCTGCACTTACCGAAATGTGCGTTGGCTTTTATGTATTTTATGAATACAAATTAAATCCTGCTTGCTGTAACTTTAACTGGAGTACGATTTGGATTCAAAATTTAAACGCGGACTTTCATATTCAGTTAAATGGAATCAACAGCATATTAGTACTATTAACAACACTAATTGTTCCGTTTATTATTCGTTCCGTTTTTGAAAGAGACATTAAAAACATAAAAGCATATTTGTCATTGATACTGATTATGCAGTCGGCATTAGTTGGTGTATTTTTAGCACAAGATGCTTTATTATTTTATATTTTCTGGGAACTCGCATTGATTCCGATTTATTTGATTTGTTTGGTGTACGGTGGTGAAAATCGCCAAAAGATCACGTTCAAATTTTTCGTCTATACATTGTTTGGAAGTTTATTCATGTTGCTGGCTATCATATTTGTTTGGCTGCACACGGAAGATCGTTCATTCAATATACATGCATTTTACAAAGCAGGTATGTTGTTAACGGCAAAAGAACAGTTGTTTGTTTTTATTGCATTCTATTTAGCATTTGCTATTAAAATTCCAATCTTTCCGTTGCACACATGGCAACCGGATACTTATGTGAATGCGCCCACACAAGGCACGATGCTATTGTCAGGTATCATGCTGAAAATGGGTACCTATGCATTAATCATCTGGTTGATTCCGGTTGTTCCTCTTGGTTGGCAGTTGGCATCTAAGTATGTAATTATTTTAAGTGTGATAAGTGTTGTATATGGTTCGTTAATGGCATTGACGCAGCATAATTTCAAACGCATGCTGGCATATTCTTCAATCGGTCACGTTGGTTTGATTGCAGCCGGAATTTTCACCATGAATTTGCAAGGTGTACAAGGTGCGTTGTATCAAATGTTGTCACATGGTATTAATGTAGTTGCTTTATTCTATGTATGTGATATTATTTTGAGCAGAATGAAAACAGACGAAATGCATAAATTAGGTGGCATCCGAAATGTATCGCGCGTGTTTTCTGTATTGTTCTTAATTATCTTATTAGGAAGTGTTGCCTTGCCGCTGACAAATGGTTTTGTCGGAGAATTTTTATTATTACATGGTTTGTTTCAATACAATACAGTGATGGTCGTGTTTGCCGGTTTAACAGTGATTATTGGCGCATTGTATATGTTGCGTGCGTATCAAAGCATGATGCATGGCGACACCAATGAATTGACAGAAACATTCGGTGTTATTACAACAAATGAAAAAATAATACTGGCTTGCTTTGCTGTTTTGATCATTGGTTTTGGTTTGTTTCCAAACTTTATTTTAGATGTTTCGGAAAATCAGGTTAAAGCAATTATCGATCATGTACATGAAGTAACAAAAGTGATTAAATAGTGATGCACGCGGTGCATCAAATAAAATAAGAAATGAAGGAATTATTATTATTATCAGGTTTAGGAATTTTTGCTTTACTGGCGGAAATGATAAATGCAAGAAAGATTACTTTTCCTGTAGTTATTATTGGCTTATTCGTAAATATATTTTTCTGTTTGCACGATATTCAACTGGGCAATAATGAAAATATATACAATATGTTATTGTTGGACAAAATTCCTTTGGTATTTACTTTACTACTTTCCGTGTTAGCAATCTTTTGGTTTGTATTGTCAAAAAACTATTTCAAAGATGAAACAAATCTGTCCGACCATTTTGCATTGGTATTATTCTCCATGGTTGGTGTTTTTGTATTGACTTGCTACACACATATGTCAATGTTGTTTTTAGGCGTTGAGATTTTATCGATTCCGGTTTATGTATTAGCCGGCAGCGACAAACGCAATACCTATTCCAACGAAGCAGCATTTAAATATTTCTTATTAGGTGCGTTCGCCAGCGGATTCTTATTGCTTGGAATTACCTTTGTTTATGGTGGAAGCGGCTCTTTCAATATTTTACAAATATCATCTTCAAGCGTATTGGGTTCAGGCGTCAGCAAACAATTATTAACCGTTGGCTTATTGCTGATTTTATTTGCAATGTCTTTTAAAGTTTCCGCAGTCCCATTTCATTTCTGGACGCCGGATGTTTACACAGGTGCTCCAACCGTGATTACTGCATACATGTCAACTATCGTAAAATTAGGCGCATTAGCTGCGTTCTATCGATTGTTCTCTATTGTATTAGTATTCAATGCAAATACATTTACATCTATTTTAATTATCATTTCCGTATTAACAATTGTTGTCGGAAATATCATAGCAGCATCACAAGCCAATACTAAGCGCCTATTAGCATTCTCAAGTATCGGTCATGCAGGTTTTGTATTGCTGGCAAACACCATGTTGAGTCCGTCAACGCCGTATGTGGTTTGGTATTATTTAACAGCTTACACATTATCAAGTATGGCTGCATTTTGGGTAATCATAAAATTAGACAATCACGATATTTCAGCATTCAATGGTTTGGTAAAACGCAATCCGTTGCTGGCAGGAACTATGGTAATTGCATTGTTGTCAATGGCAGGAATTCCGCCAATGGCAGGTTTCTTCGCTAAATACTTTGTGTTGTTAAACACGATTCAAAATAAAAGCGTATTGATTGCAGTTATCGCCATTTTAGCATCTTTAATTGGTGTGTATTATTACTTCAAAATTATCATCGCGATATTTTCAGGCAAACAAATCAATACGGCAAAAATTGAATTATCACTATTAGATAAAATCGGTTTATCACTACTTTCTTTATTGATTATTTTGCTCGGTGTATTGCCTGACGCATGTTATAATTTATTATTCAGATAAAAAACTATTCATGGAATTTAAAAATTTGTTGTGGAATTTAGAAGATGGAATTCTTACGATTACTATCAATCGTGCTGATAAATTAAATGCGTTAAACGGCGAAACGATTGGTGAAATTAAAGATGCGTTTGAACAAGCAAAGAATGAAAAATTAAAAGGTATTATCGTAACAGGTGCAGGTGAAAAAGCGTTTGTTGCCGGTGCTGATATTTCAGAATTTCAAGGATTGAATGCAGAACAAGGCAAAGCATTAGCGCAACGTGGACACGATATTTTCTTTTTAATTGAACAGATGTCAGTGCCTGTAATCGCTGTAGTAAACGGCTTTGCATTAGGCGGTGGCTGCGAATTATCAATGGCTTGCCATTTGCGTATTGCAACGGCAAATGCGAAATTCGGACAACCGGAAGTAAACCTTGGAATTATTGCCGGCTATGGTGGTACACAACGATTAATACAATACATTGGCAAAGCAAAAGCATTGGAATTGCATTTAACGGCAGATATGATCGATGCGCAAACAGCATTAAATCTTGGTTTGGTCAATTATGTGGAAACCGATAAAAATGCAGCCATAGAAAAAGCAAAAACAATTATTGGTAAAACAGCAACTAAAGGACCAATAGCTATTGCCAAAGTAATTGAATGCACTAACGCTTATTATAAAGATGGTGTGGACGGCTTTGCTGCAGAAATCAATGCATTTGGCGAAATTTTCACATCAGAAGATGTAAAAGAAGGTGTAACAGCATTCTTGGAAAAACGCAAACCGGAATTCAAAGGAAAATAATACTTATGTCATGTTGAGCAAAGCGAAACATCTTTTTTTATTTATTTTAATTTTCAACTTGTTTTCATCTTGTAAAAATGAAATAAAACAAGATACTGTTTCTGCTGAAACTATAATAAATACAGATACTCTACCAGTTGCTCGTACTTCAATACAAAAATATCCGGCTTGGATTTCAGAATTTCAAAGATTAAGACAAGCTTTGTATCAAAATGATTCTGCAACTTTATTGACATTTTTTGAATTTCCATTAACTGATGAACAATCAATTGGTTTATCACAAGCCATACAATTTAGAACGGTTGATTATGATAAATATCCGGTAACTTATACTGTAAAAACAGCAAAAGATATCCAATTATATTTTACAAAAATTTTCCCAATTGATTTAATAAGAAGTTTGTTACCAATTAAAAGTGATTCATTACTGGCAAGTAATTTCGCAACAACAGCAGACTGGAAAAACTTAAATGATGAAGCAACTTATAGCACAACCATTTCTTACGAAAAATCTGAACAGACGCTTAGCATTATTTTAAATGCTGCTTATGGAAAAGATGAAGAGAAAACTGAAAGTGCTGTTGTTTATCTTTTTAAACTAAATAAAAACAATGCACTAAAATTTGATAAAATTGTAATGGCAGGATAAATTATTATTTAACATTCAAATACTCTAACAATGCAATACAGAATCGAAAAAGACACTATGGGAAAAGTGAACGTGCCAATTGATGCGTACTATGGTGCGCAAACACAACGTTCTATCGAAAACTTTCAAATCGCACAAGACATCAACAAGATGCCGAAAGAAATTATTCACGCGTTTGCGTATTTGAAAAAAGCAGCAGCAATCACCAATTATAAAGCAAAAGTTTTAGAAAAACAGAAATGCGATATCATCGGAAAAGTATGTGATGAAATTTTAGCAGGCAAGCTGAATGATCAGTTTCCATTAGTAGTTTGGCAAACTGGTTCAGGTACACAATCTAACATGAACGTAAATGAAGTGATCGCATACCGTGGTCATGTATTACTTGGCGGACAATTAACCGATGAAAAAAAACTCATCAATCCGAATGACGATGTTAATAAATCACAATCATCAAACGATACCTTTCCAACAGCGATGCATATTGCTGCTTATACTATTTTAATGCAGACAACTATTCCTGGAATTAAAAAACTGAGAAATACTTTAGCGAAAAAATCGAAAGAGTTTGCTAAGATTGTAAAAATCGGTCGTACGCATTTTATGGATGCAACACCATTAACTTTAGGACAAGAGTTTTCCGGCTATGTTTCTCAATTAGATCACGGCATCAAAGCGATTGAAAATACATTAGCACATTTATCAGAATTAGCACTTGGCGGAACAGCTGTAGGAACAGGCATCAACACACCAAAAGGTTACGCAAAAAATGTAGCGAAAGAAATTGCGAATCTTACAGGTTTGCCATTTATTACAGCAGATAACAAATTTGAATCACTGGCTGCGCACGATGCGATTGTCGAAGCACATGGCGCATTGAAAACTGTGGCTGTTTCATTGATGAAAATCGGTAACGATATTCGCATGTTGTCTTCCGGGCCACGTTGCGGTATCGGCGAAATTCATATTCCTGATAATGAACCGGGTTCGTCTATCATGCCGGGAAAAGTAAATCCAACGCAATGCGAAGCGATGACGATGGTAGCTGCACAGGTGTTAGGCAATGATGTTGCTATCAATATTGGTGGCAGCAACGGCCATTTTGAACTGAATGTGTTCAAACCGGTGATGATCTACAATTTCCTGCACAGTGCAAGATTGATAGGTGATGTGTGCGTGTCGTTCAACGATAAATGTGCAACAGGTATTGTGCCATTGAATGATAACATCAAGAAGAACTTAGAGAATTCATTGATGTTGGTAACGGCACTGAATACAAAGATTGGTTATTACAAAGCGGCTGAAATCGCACAAACCGCTCATAAAAATAATGCAACACTAAAAGAAACAGCCATTAAATTAGGTTACGTTACAGCGAAGCAATTTGACGAATGGGTAAAACCGGAAGACATGATCGGCGGCTTGAAGTAAGCGCAGCTTTTTAAATACAATAATAAAAACGGTTTTCGCATTTGCGGAAACCGTTTACTTTTTTGAAGCAGGCAATTTCACTTTTAAAATAAAGTCAACAACGATTTCCGGGTATTATTAATCTAAAAAATATCGTAAATTCCATACTATTTTACGCATGATTACGTTGCAGCTAAGTCAAAACAACTGTTCATTTATGATTGTTCGTTATCGAAAAACAATTCTTATACTAATGCTCTTGCTGTGCAGATACGCGGCAAACGGCACCGCGCTCGATTCTATTTTGCAAAAAGCTAATGCATATATCAAAGCACAGCAGTACGAAGAGGCGATCAAAGTGCTCGATAAATTTAAAGGAAATAAAAACCAGCCGGACATCATTTATACAAAAGGAATTGCATGCGTTGAGCTGAAAAGATATGACGAAGCAAAAAAATATTTCACCGCTTTGTTAAGCGATACGGCGTCCGATTATAAAGCGTGGTTTGGATTAGGACTGATCGAATCTGACAATAAAAAATACAACAACGCTTTAGATTATTATACTAAAAGCATAAAGAAGAAAAACGATTTTACAAAAGCATACGCGGAAAGAGCCAATTTGTATTTAAATGCGTTTGATGATATTGAAAATGCGTTAAGTGATTTAAACAAAGCGATTGATTTTGAAAAAGACGACACTGGTTATGTAAAGCTTACAAGTTATCTTTTGCGAAGCACCTGTTATGCGTCTTTGGGTTTTAACCGTTTGGCATTGAACGATATTAATAAAGTAATTGCCTACAATCCGCGTGCGGAGTTGCCGCGCCTCAACAGGGCAAATATCTATGCAGCAAAAGATATTCGCGAGTACGATTCTGCATTAACCGAACTCGCAATGCTCAAAAATAACACGGTAATAGACAAATCATTATTTATTAATTATGTAATGTCTATTTCAATAAAGGCGCATACAGAACTTCAATCGATACTTTAAATAATTTTATAAAGCAGAATCGTTTTGCGTTGCAAATACCTTATTTAATATATACAAGAGCAATAAGCTATGCTTGTTTAGGTATATACGATACGGCGTATTCTGATTACATGTACGTGTACAATATGGATGCATCTGTGTCAAATACGTTTCCGATGATAAATTATAATATCGGCTACCACTTGGCAGTTTTAGATAAACCGGACAGCGCTATTATTTTTTTAAACAGGGAATTAATGCAAAAGCATCCATATTTCAATGCTTATGTTTGGCTTTCCAAATGTTATGTAAAGAAAGGCAATAACACAAAAGCACTGGAAATAATGAATAATGCGCTAAAAAAACATCCTGAAGAACCCTTATTTTATTGGCAAAGAGGACTGGTTTATATGCAACAGAATAATAAAGACAAAGCAACACTCGATTTTAAAAAATGTTTGGCACTCGAAAATAATGACGGAATCACATACTACGATATAGCAATGTTTTTATATAAAAATAAACCTGATAAAATTTGTAGTTTACTAAAACATGCAATAACTTTACAGATTCATGACTTTGAAACACAAAAGAAAATAGAAGATTATTTGAATAAGAACTGCAAATAAAAATGATGGAATTAGAAGTCATCCAACAACACCTGCAAACAACATTTCCTGCGTACCAAACAAGAATTAAAAAAAATTTAGGTAGAGATTATGTCGAACTTGAAAAAACTTCTGCTATTGGTGCGCAGATTTTCAGTTGGAATAATACGATTCAAATTTTACCAATCGCACCTACTTTTTTAGGCAGGTTAAAAACCAGCAGCAAAACAGGCGTGGACAAAAATAACGTTGAGTTTGTAAATGAAATCTATAAAGATCTTCAATTAAAATTTCCGGATGATAAAGTAGAAGTGATCAATAATCAAAATCAAATTATCGCCAGTGACAAATCAAAGAAAACGGATAGCATAGCAGAATTATTTCTAGGAGTAATCTGCATCGGTTTAAGCATATTTTTGTACAATGAGTTTTCAAACATGGAAGCATCCAACGGTGAAATGGAAATTCATTGGTTAATTGCCACGCTTTATAATGCATTTGGCAAGACTATTACATGTAGTATAATTGGATTGATCGGTATTTTATTTTCTTTTTTCAGTATCAAAAAACTGGTAAAAAAATAACATGGCAAAAATAGTAGTGGATTTACACGATTGTTACAATAACGGCACCAAAATAGAAGCTGCGTTAAACAACGCTATCGATGAAGCAGTTTATACAGGAACTAAAGTAGTAGAAATTATTCCGGGCAAAGGCAGCGGACAACTTAAGAAATCGGTACTGCGGTTTTTGGAACAAAAGCACATCAAACAGCAATATCACCGTATCGAAAAAGACAGCAAAAACTTTGGCCGTTTGTTTGTGCATTTTAAATTTTAACGTATGCTAAGTTTTCCGAAGCATATCGTTTTCCCGATGTTAGGAACTAATTATTGTGTATTGTCGTTATTAGTTTTACTTTTAATAAAAAAATTATGGATACTTTAGATCAAAATTTACAGCAACCATTTTCAGTAGAAGCCATATTTGCAGAACAGCAACGCTTTATCGTTAAAGTGTATGGCTGGATGTGTGCCGCATTAGTTTTAACAGGCGTCACTGCATACATAGTTGCAACCACACCTTCCATTATGCAATATGTTTTCACTAATTTGACAGTGCTTTATGTATTGCTGGGTGTTGAATTATTAATGGTAATTGGCTTAAGCTCGATGATCAATAAAATGAGTGCGAATATGGCAACCGCCGTTTTTGTGTTGTATTCTGTGGTTAACGGACTCACCTTGTCCTTTATCTTCTTAGTATATACCAGTGGTTCTATTGCGTTCACTTTCTTTATCACAGCTGCTACGTTCGGTGTGATGAGCGCGTATGGTTATTTTACAAAAAAAGACCTGACAAGTTGGGGCAATTTATTAGTTATGGCGCTTTTGGGTTTAGTGATCGCATCTATTGGAAACTTGTTTATGAAAAGTGATACATTGATGTGGATCACGACTTATGCAGGTATTTTAATTTTCGTTGGATTAACAGCTTATGATACGCAAAGAATAAAGAATACTAATATTATCGGAAATGAAGGAACAGACGAAGACCGTAAAGAAGCAATCATTGGTGCGCTTACTTTATATCTTGATTTTATTAACTTGTTCTTGAAATTATTAAGATTGTTTGGCAGAAGAAGATAATGTTTAAATAAATATACTATGCAGGTTCAAGGCTTTTAAAACCTTGAACCTGTATTCTTTTGATTAAAACTTCAGCCAGTGCCACGCCACTTTGCTGCCGTGTTGGTTGTTGTTGAATTCCACCGCAGGAAACGGCAGTTTGATGATGTTTAATACTTCCATCAAACCTTTTGCCCAATGTTTTTTTACAGGCAATTTTGTCCAGTCTAAATCAAGTGATAAATAAAAACGACGAACACGTTGTATATCGGTGCGGTTAATCAAATCTGCCGGATCTACCTGGCTCAGATCCTGGTCGCCGCCAAGATCATTTTTAGACCAGATATTTTTTACACCACCTAACATGCCGCTTGCGCCCATTCCGAAAGAAACCTGTATGCATTTAGGAAATTTACTTTTTGGATTTCGAATGAATGAACCGGGACTTACACTTAACCAAAACGTCATGGCGTTATAATCTTTAAGAATAAGCTGAGTGAAAGAAGTGCCGTATAATTTATCAGCGCGTGCTTTTACTTCGTTGCCATCATATTTAGAATAATTAACCGGAAATGCAGATATCTTTAAATTGATGCGCTGATCATGCCATAAATATTGTTGTCCTAAAAACAATAAGGAACCTGCTAAATTCATCGACATATCGCCCCAGGAAAAGCCCCATTTTTTCTGAAAACCATCGTTCACTTCTATTGAACCTTGCCATAAGTTAGCCATTAAAAAACCAATCCATATGGCATGCTTTTCTTTTACGCCTGCCCATTTGAATAAATCATAATGCCAGCGCGCTTCAAAGTAAGCATTCGATGCATGTGCTATCTTATCCATTTGCTGCCATTCACTCCAGTCGTTAAAAAAATGAAATTTGCCTCTGTCGTATTTGGAATACCAGGCGCCGCTCCACCAAACATTTGCTGCTGCATACATACCACCGATAAAAGTGCTCACGAACGCCACACGCGGTTTATTCAATACTTCTGAAGGGCGAAAAAACTTATACGGTTTGATCATCTTTATTTTTCCGGTATAAGTATGTGCAGGATCTGACGGAATATAATCGTAATGAAAAACAGTATCGTATTTTACCGAATATGCGTACGAATTTTGCCAAGTTGTATCAGGAATTAAGTCATAAGATGTAACCACTTTTTTTACTTCATAATTCTTATTGAAAAGTGTATCGTTGTGAATTTGTAAGCTATTGTTTACAATAGCAGAATCTTTGATGATAGTATAAGCAGGTTGCTGCGCTAAAGGAAGTTCGTTTTTTTCCTTTCGATTCAGTTTCCTTTTATAAGAATTCATCTTTATTTTCATACGAAAAGTAAGTTTCCCTTTATCAGAACCTTTCAAACTCACTGCAGCTAATGAATTAAAAGAAAAACTATTATTGTATGTAAAGATAAAAAGCACGAACAAGACAATTCTTATGAAAGAAGTCAAAATTGTAGTTGTGGAGATTTGTTTATTGTAATTCATAGTCGCAATGCATCAGCTATTCAAAGATAGAAAAATAAATTTTTACTGTTTAACTAAATAAATTCCATCTTCTTCTATTCTTATCTGTTGTTGCTTGAATAAAGAACCGATGGCGTTTTTAAATGATTTCTTGCTCATATTTAATTCATGTTGAATTTCAATCGGTGAGCTCTTGTCATTCAGTTTTAGGAAACCTTTATTCGCTTTTAACTGATTAAGTATAACCGTACAATTTTGTTCGATAGTATTCAAATATCCTTGTGGCTGCAAACTCACATCAATCTTGCCATCTTCGCGAATGTATTTGATATAACCATCAATAAGCTGTCCTAAGGTTAACGGCTGAAAGATCTCATTGTGATATAGCAATCCTTCGTCCTTTTCATTAATCACCACATGAAAGCCAAGATTAGTAGGTCTGCCAATCGCTAAACGTACTTTATCGCCAATTGTATATTCCATAAAAATTGATTTATGTAAAAATACTGCTTTTAAAATGAATAAAAAAAAGCCACTCGCAACTGCGAATGACTCTATGAAAAAACGTATTATGGTTTTACCGGTGTCTGATATTTTATTTTTCGCCTGCACCTTTGCTTCCTTTCGGACTGTCTGCAGGTTTAATGCGCAATGATGAAATAGCTTCCGATACAAAATCAGATTCATATTGTAAACGCGCTTGTCCTTCTTTAATAAAAGCACCATTGCCTTGTGAGTCATCAATATTAATCAAACCCCATTCTATATTTTTAATGATATCGCCATCCATTTCACCTGAAAATACCACACCGAACACAGCCGTATTCGGACCTGAATACGTTCTAACTTTACCAAAAACTGTAAAGTTATTGCCCGAACCTGAAATGGCTGTTGACAGAGAAGAATCTTTAAAACTTAAAATGTTTATGGCTAAAAGTCTAATGCCAAAGTCATTATTGTTTTGTTCATAGAATTTTACTTTAGTATTTGCATACAGTGTACCGAGTACATCCGTTGGAATATTGCTGGCTTTAGATTTTACCGGACTGATGTAGTAAATTCCTTCTACATTCGGCGGCGTAGTACCTTCATGTATTGTTATACCTAAGCGTTTTAAGGTATCTACATATTTCTGTGGAATAATCTCATTGATCTTTTGTTGCTGAGTTTGCCCGTTGTCTTTTTTGCAGGAAATAATAAATGTTCCTAAAAGGATAATGATGCATGCTAATTTTTTCATAAGAATTATTTTTTTAATGATTGAATACTGCAAAGTTGGATATTCGATTTATCTGTCACAATACATACTTTGTAGTAGAGCATACATACTGTACCTACTATAAACTATGTATTTCTTTCCTTTTAAAAATCAAACAACTTTGTAGTACAAAAAAATCAACATGAAAAAAATAGCCATCTTCATAGCCGTAATGTGTGTACTTGCATATTTCATGAAGAAAAAAAATAATACAGTAGAAGTATTGACGACCAACGATGGTATGAAATATGTAAAGCTGACACCACTTACAGGCGATAACTCAGGAAATAATAATAATTCATGCGGCGGTGCATATCAAGGATATGAAGTGAAAGATCCGGGCATTCAAAACATGTCGGCTATTTTAATACAGATTCCCAACGGCTGGCAGGCGCAAAATTCATTCACCAGGATTTGGAACGGCTCTACACCAATCAACCAGGTAGATATAAAAGCAGTATCACCGGACAATAGTTCGTCTGTTGAGATCTTACCATACTCGCCATACTTTTACGCAGACGGACCAACTACACGCAGTCTCAGAGAAACCAGCCGTTCTATGGGTATGGAACAAAAACTGCAGCCGTTCGAATTGCCGCCGATGGATGCCTTGGCGTATATCAAACAAGTAGTGTTGCCGCGTTTACAACAAAACGGTATCAGTTTACAGGTGACCAACGAACAAAACTTAGGTGAACAAAATCAGTTTAAAGGGCAACCGGGTTCGCGACATGCGTATGTTGACGGACGCACACAAGACGGCAGAAATATGCGTGTGGAATGCGGCATACAATTAACGGCAAGTAACATGAACGGCGAAACCTATTATAACTGGTCGGCATTTCCGGCAGTGATGACAGGAAATAATTTAGAGGAAAGTTATGCAGTGCTGAAACATATTCGAGGCACGGTGATGTACAATCCGGAATGGGAACAGCAATGCAACAAGATGAACCGCAAAGGAAATGCGGCGAATGCAGAAATTGCGCAAAAAGATTTTGAAAATGTAAAAGCATACCGCGCAGCTATCAACAATATTCATCAAGGCATCACCAACGACAGAAATAATTCTATCGACCAGCAAAACGAAAGTTTCCGTGATATGATTGGCGGTGAAGCGAAGTTTGAAAACCCAAACACTGGCGAGCGCGTTCGCCTGGATGATAAATACAAACATTACTACAGTGATGCACAAGGCAACTACTATGCCAGCGACGAACCAATTGACTTTAAAGCACAAGGATGGAGCGAAGTGAATAGGTTGGATACGAAGCAGTATTAAATCAAGTATCAGTACGGTTAGAACCGTCTGTTACTTGTCCATGATCTTATTAGTTTGTAACCAACAAACCACAAACCACAAAAGAGTTAGGTTTTCGAAAGGCACAGCAAAAAGTGACAAAGCTGACTTTGAAATTAAACGTAAGTTCTGCAGAAATAATAGTATATTTGGTAATACACTGCCGCCTATGAAAGAACGCAAAATAGATGTTACGTTTAATGTGGAAACGACACAAATACACAATAAAACACAACAAACAGGGTATTCATTTACCAGGGAAGGTACCTTACATTTTGAACGGCACGATGGTGTTTTTTATGAACCATACATACGCATCAGGTTAGAATGTACCTGGGGACGTACTTTTACAGCAAGATCCAACACCAAGTATATAATCGGAGGCGAAAACCTGAACAGCCAGTTCTTTGCTACCATCAAAGACAACACCATGACAGGTGAAATATACATATCCATTTTTGAAACAAATCCTGAAGAACAATTTTCCAAGAGTGAGGTCGTTAAGTTCAATTTCAGTTTTCCTATTGATGATAAATTCAGTAAACAAATTTTAACCTGATGCCGGAATTAACATTCATACACAATTATACGCTTGAGTTCACCTATGAACATTGTTTTGTAATTCACAATCATGAGCCGCCTACTGCAATGGTGCATGGAAACAGTAAAGCACCTTTACATCTTCAGCAATTAGAGTGCGATGTCGTTAAATTTACTTTAGGCGATTCTGGCAAAGGCCTATGGCAGGAGGGAACTGTGCTGAAAGGAAATGTCAGTAATCAAACTGCATTAGCTACCTATTTAGGCGAAGACAAAACAATTATACTGGATGCAAAGATTACTTTACAAAGACAAATCATAGGAACAATTACCTTTGTCAATATTAATGAAGCAGGTCATAAGAACTTGGCCTCCTATGTTAAAATTAAATTTACCGGCTATCCAGATAAAGTTATTGAACGTGGATAGTAACTTTAAGTGAGATATAATCATGTCAACATACATTATTCCGTCATCTGCATTTACGTTTTTAAAAAACATCAAAAAGAACAACAACCGCGAGTGGTTTGCGAAGCATAAAGAAACCTACATCAAAGAGCAGTCGCATATACATGACTTTGCGGAAAAGTTGTTGTATGAACTCAATAAACATGATATTATAGAAACGCCGTCCGGTAAAAAAGCATGTTATCGTATTTACAGAGATGTACGTTTTTCTACAGATAAGACACCATACTGTACCTACTTCAGCGGCAGCTATCGTCGTGCTACCAAGTATCGCCGCGGAGGTTTGTATTTTCATCTCGAACCGGGAAATAAAACATGGCTTGCCGGTGGTTTCTGGTCGCCAAATGCAGAAGACTTAAGACGCATCCGCGATGATATTGCATTTAGCGATATGCCGTTAAGAAAAATTATTTCAGACAAAACCTTTATAAAAACGTTCGGTGCTTTACAAGGCGAGCAATTAAAAACCACGCCAAAAGGTTTTGATGCTAACCACGAAGCGATTGATTTACTGCGCTACAAACAATTTTTATTGATAAAGCGATTTACCGATGAAGAAGTATTAAGCAGCACTTTTGTAAAACAAGCGAATGATACCTTCAAAGCCATGCGACCTTTTTTAGATTACATGAGTGAAGTGCTGACGACAAATATTAATGGTGAAGAAATTTGATAACTTTACAGCCATTTATTTTTATGAGCCAGCGAAATAATTTGTGCTTTAGAACTGACGTGTAGCTTTTCATAAATGTTCGCGATGTGTTTGCGCACGGTGAGTACGCTTACATTCAGTTCGGAGCTGATGCGCTTGGCGTCCCAGCCGTTGATGGTATGTTTTAAAATTTCTTTTTCGCGTTCGGTAATAAATTCAGGAAAAGAGTTTTCTGTATTCGCTGCCACCGGTGCCTGCACATTGCTCAACAATTTTAATGTTTTGCGCGCAATCGCAGGACTCATCGGCGCGCCGCCTGTTTCTATCACGTTGATGAGCGCTTCCTGTAAAATGTTTGCCGGTTCATGTTTCAGCAAATAACCGGAAGCTCCTGCTTTGATGGCTTCAAATATTTTATCGTCATCATCAAAAACCGTCAGCACAATAAAATGAATATTCGGATAAAGTGATTTCGCGATTTGTATGGTTTCGATGCCATCCATTTCCGGCATTTCGAGATCCATAAAAATAACCTGTGGCAACATATTGTGCGGCAATCCTTTTAGTTCCTGTAAGCATTCATTACCATTTTCTGCAACAAAAATAATTTTCACATCAGCCATTTGCTGTGCTTTCTGCTTGAACATATTCCGGTTGATGGCATTATCTTCGGTGACCGCTATTCTGTAGCTCATAGTTATCGTTTATTTTTAGATTGCTTCGTTCCTCGCAATGATGTGTATGATGTTATAAAATTAGACACCTTTTTTTACAAATAGTATAATCAATTTGTAGTAGGTGATATACAGACTTTCGTTCCTTCAATATCAGAAAACCAACCAATATGCCAGCCGGATTCTGCTGCACGTTCCTGCATGTTTTTTTTGCCGTTGCCGCCATCTGTTCTGTTATTTACTGTTGCCGCCAAACCAACGCCATTGTCTTCTATCGTGATTTCCCAGTTTTCCTTGCTGATAATAACGATATTGATCTGCGTGCCTTTGCTGTGTTTTAATGCATTGTTGATGGCTTCCTGCATGATGCGGTACAATTGATACGCATGTGGCGCGCTGAATTCAATATCGTTTTCAATATCTTCGATAACATTGAACTGAATATTCGGAAAGCTTTTTTGTGCGCGGCTGATTAGTAATTTTATTCGGTCACTGACAGCGGTTAATAAAATGGTATCTTTCTTCAAAACCCAAATCGTATCATTCAGTTGCGAAACAATTGCCTGCGAGTTATTGCGTAATTCGTTTAACGCGATGATGTTGTTTTCATTCTGATTGTCGATTTGAATACTGTTTAAATTCGACGCGATAGACGCTGCATACACACCTAAATTATCGTGCAGATCGGCAGCAATACGGTTGCGTTCTTTCTCTTCCGCTTTGGCAACTTCCTGTTGTGTCTGCCATTTATCTTCTTCAATTTGCTGTTGCAATTTTAATTCCTGGCGGCTTTTATAACTCCAGAATATAACGCCAAAAATAATCAGCAGCGCTAAAAATAAACCTATAGAACCATACAGCAATAAATTCTTTTTAGACAGATCTAATTTTTGCTGAATGATGGTGTTTTCTTTTTTCTGTGTTTCGTATTTTATCTGCATATCAGCCATAGCGTCGGCTGCATTAATTTGATTCAATGTGTCTTTTATAGACAGCATATCTTCCAGCATTTGCTCGTAGAGATCATTTTGTCCTGTTGCTTTATAACATCTTGCCAATCCCTGGTAATAGTACAAACGTATAATGATGTTAGATGCTTTTTTCTTAACGGAAAAATTGCTGTTAATAGAGTCGTCATAAGCAAGTCCATCTTTAAAAACAGCAATGGCTTTTTCGTACTGACCGGAACGAAAGTATAAATTTCCAAGTCCTAATTGTTCGTTGGAAAATACAATTTTGCCTTCCGTTTTTTTGCGGATATCGATTGCCTGCAGCATGTAGATCTCTGCTTCCTTGAATTTTTTCGCATGCCTGTAATTACTGGACAAAGCCATGTATGCATTGCATAAATAATACAGATTTTGTATTTCATTGCAAACCGGAATCGCTTTATCTACATAGTATCTCGCTGAATCCGGTTTTTCAATCCATTCATAAGACATAGCTAAGTTGATATAGGCAACCGCGTTTTGGATGTCATATCTTTTTTGTTCTTTGGTAACCGTCAATGCTTTTAAATACCATTTAAATGCATCATTCATAAAATTGCTGTTGTAGGCAATTTCACCTAATGCATTGTAGTTTACAGACAGTGTTGCAGTATCTTTATATTTTTCTGCAAAGTCTATTGTGTTGTAAATAATGGCAGAAGCATCTTTATAGTTGGAAACAGATGCGTAGCAATCGCTTTTTAATTTGGAGAATTTAAAAAATAAAGGTCTTTCGTTAGTGTTGTCTGCATTGTAATTTGGTAATTCTTTTTCAGTGATGATAAGCGCAGTGTCCACCATATCCAGGCGCATCAATGCATTAACAAGTGCAATAGTTACATAACCGTTATTGATCTTGTCATTTTTAGGAACGAGTTGTTTCGCGCGCAACACATATTGCCACAAACTGTCTTTAAGAATACTTTCATGCTGTTCGAATAATTGCAGATAAGCCGTTAGTTTTTCAGGATTGCTTTTAGCAGCATGTACTTGTTGGAGTGCATTGTCAATTAAAGTTGTTTGCGCCCAAACAAAATTGTTGAACAATAAAAACGTAATCACTAGTATTTGCCTGCAACGGTTCATGACTGTTTTTTGAATACAAAAGTTTACTAAAGATATTCAATTAAATGAACGCAAACAATAGAAGCTTAGTTTTGCGGATAGCTTGCACGGCTCATTTTTATTGCTTATGTTCGCAATAGTTAGATTGATTTAGAAATGCTATCACAAACTGCGAGCCGTATAATGTCGCCTTTTTTTAAAATTAATACCCATCCGGAAAAACGATATTTCGGCTTTGATATCGTGCGCGCGTTTTCGGTGGTACTGGTGATGCATATGCATTTTCTGCAGATAACGGCAAAGCTGATTGGTTTGGATTTTAAAAAGATTCCGTTTCCGGATCCGGTAGATATGTTTTTTGTGTGCAGTGGTTTTTTAATCGGTTATCATCACCTGAAAGATGTACATAAACTGGATAAGATAACGCCTAAATATACTGCGCGTTTTTTGGTGATGCGCTGGGTGCGTACCTTGCCGAGTTATTATCTGATACTCACTATTTTGGTTGTGCTTACTAAGTTGTATAACCCTAATTTCGAGATTCCTTTTGCTAATTATTTCTTTACTCATAACCTGTATGCCAATAATGTAAAATTTTATACGGAAACCTGGACGATCTCTGTTGAAGAATGGTTCTATTTTTCGTTTCCGATCATTTTTTATTTTATTACAACAATACTAAATCTGAGTAAAAGAAGGTCATTCATTTTTATAGTGCTCTTGTATATCGTGGTTTGTAACCTGTTAAAAGTGTACTATTATTTTTATGTGTTTCCGGATCATTCGGTATTGCAGTTTTTCCAGTTTAAGGAAATTGTGATATTACGTATGGATACGATAGCCGTTGGTTTGCTGGCTGCTTATGTATGTTACTTCTACCAGGATTTCTGGCATAATAACCGTTACAAATTCTTGGTAATTGGGTTGGTGCTTTATTTATCCAATATGGCTTACTACTGGTTAACTGCGAATAATTATGTAACCATCTATCCTGCGACTACCTTTTATTTCTTTACACTGTTTTACCTGATCGGACCATTAGGTTTTATGTGTTTTCTGCCGTGCTTAAAAACGATAAAATTCAAGGATAATTTTATCAATCATTTCATCTTGTTTACGAGCAACATATCGTATAGTATGTTTTTGCTTCATGGCACTTTCTTTATTGTCGTTATTTTTTGTTTGCATATTATTGGATTCAACGCAGCCAATCATATTTTTGTCAGCTACCTGATGTGGATGGCATTCGCTTATATTTTATCATATTTCTTTTACACCAGAGTTGATTTAAAAGTAATGAATAAAAGAGGTAAAATAATAGATAAACTGAAACTCAATGAGTAAGTTTTCAGTTTAATTACACACAAAAAATAATAAGTTTGCGTAGTTAGTTTAGCAAAGTTGCTTTTACTGTTTCTAATACATCAATCACTTCTGCTCTGTCTTTTGCCTGTGCATACACGCGTAAAACAGGTTCTGTTCCGGATGCACGGATCATTGTCCAGATGCTGCCATCGTTTAAGAAATATTTCCATCCATCAATATCTTCTTTGTGCTCGATGCTGTATTTGCCAAAGTTTTTATAAGCATCGCTTTTGCAGTTTGCAATCACTTTTTGTTTTACTTCTTCAGAAATATGCAGGTCATATCTGTCGTAATCAAATGTACCTACAATATCATATACTTCCTGTATCAATTCCTTAATAGATTTGCCTGTTTTTGCCATAAACTCCATCAATACCAGTGCTATCCAAACGCCATCGCGTTCCGGAATATGACCTTTGATAGCAATACCACCACTTTCTTCGCCGCCAACCAACACATTTTCATTTACCATGATCTCACATACATATTTAAAACCGACCGGTGTTACTTCGCAAGGCAAATTATAGTGATCGCATAGTTTTTTTATTTTGTCGGAAACTGTAAAAGAAATAGCAACTTTACCTGAAAGTCCTTTGTATTTATGCAGATAATGAATCAACAACAACAACACATGATGCGAGTCGATAAAGTTGCCTTCATTGTCATAACAACCAATCCTGTCAGCATCGCCGTCATTCGCGAAACCAAATTCTATATCTGTTGAATTCTTGATCAGCTCAGAAAACTCCAGTAAATTTTTATGCAATGGTTCCGGCGCTTGTCCATGAAAACCCGGATTTTCTTCGCAATGTAAATACACCAAATTTGTTGGCAATAAACGACGCGCAATCTTTTGTCCGGCGCCGTACATGGCATCGTAACCAAAAGTCATTCCTGAATTACGAATCGCATTCATATCAAAAGATGCTTCCACATGATTAAAATACATCGTTTCCAGATCAACATATTCTAATAAACCGTTACTCACAAATTCTTCTAAAGTTGTTTTTGGAATTGCTATATTTTCAGGAATCAATGCTTCTACTTTTGCAATATCAGCAGGCGTGCTTGGTCCGCCAAAATTTGATTTTAGTTTAAATCCGTTATAGGTGTGCGGATTGTGTGAAGCAGTAATCACAACGCCAGCTGTCGTATTTAATTTTACGCATCCTAAAGAAACCATTGGTGTCGAGCAAATGCCTTTGTGTGCATATACTTTCACGCCTTGACTGCACAACATTTTTATGGTTGTTTCCGTGAAAAGTGATCCGCCGAAACGGCAATCATGGCCAATAGTTACAGATGGTTTGTCTGATATAGAACTTACCCATTTTGCCGTAGCGAAAGCTACGCGTGCCACATTATCTGTTGTGAATTCCTGCGCAATGATGGCGCGCCAGCCATCAGTTCCAAATTTTATCTGCATACTGTTTTTTTAAGAGCCGTAAATATAGGCAGATATTTGGATTTTTTAATTGACTTAAACATGGTTTTTCATCCAAAAGGAGTGTGGTTCAGAGAGCTGTTTTTATTTTTAAACAACTCTCTTTAGCCACCGATTCTGCTTTTTTCCTCGTCATTGCTCTTATTCACACGTGTGTTCTGGAATTTTTTTCCTTTCTGGAAATTGTAAGAAATAGTAAAACTAAAGAAACGTGAACTCCATTTGTTTCTTGTTTTAGAATTTACATTAAAGTAGTTGGTATCGTAGGAGAAATTCTTAGTGCCCAAAATATCATTTCCTGCTAAGCGTATTCTTAGTGATTTATTAAGGAATGTTTTTGAAACAGAAATATTCAGCATACCATCGCTTTTCATAATATCAGTTGCATCTAAGTGCGGCGAAGTGTAAAATCCAAATACGTTTATGGTAAATCCTTTTGGTATAATAAAAGTGTTGTCCATTGAAATATTGAATTTGTTTGAACTTACTACAAACGGCGAATTATTCACGATAGAATTATATCGGAAGAAAGTGTATTGTGCAGAATAAGAGATCGTCCACCATTTGAAAATATCTTTGTTGATATTAACACCGATATTCAGGTTGTTACGCACTTTAAAGTTAGTAGCGCGATATGTTGATATCTTGGTGCTGTCATCCTGAAATACCAGATGCGTATAGTTGTTGTTCAGGTTTTCGTGTCCGATAAAAAAGCTGTATGCGTTGTCGTAAGTATATGTAAACTCAGTAATGTTCGCATATTGCGGTTTCAGGTTTGCATTGCCAGTCCAGATAGAATATGGACTCAGATAAAACTGGAATGGATTCAAATCATTGAAATCAGGACGTTGTATCTTTCTGCTGTAATTGACATTGATGCTGTGCTTATCTTTGATGGTTTTTTGAATAAATAAACTCGGAAAGAAATCCACATAGTGTCTCTTAGTTGTAGTGTTTAGCGTATAAGAATGCTGATTGGTATTGGTTTGTTCGATGCGTAAACCTAAGTTGGTGCTCCATCCTTTTTTCCAGGTTTTGCTCCAGGTTGAAAAGATCGCGTTGATGTTTTCTGTGTATTGAAATTTATTGGATTTGGTGCTGTCGAAAACATATTCAGTGCCGTTGAAATTTTTGTACTGAATGTCATTACTTGTTTTCGTCCAGGTGAATTTTACGCCAAATTCAATGCTGTGGCCATGTTTTAATGGTTTGCTGTAATTCAGTTTCGATGTATGTAAATTAACAATGTACGGATTGTCCTGCTTGAAATCTAAACGCGGTTTGTTGGTTTCATTTGCAACGGAATCCAAATAAGCCATATTCAAATGACTTTCTGTAAATAAATTAAAATAAGTGTAATCGTAAGTAAGTTCCAGCGTGCTGCCAAGACTATCCAACTGGCTTCTGAAATTAAAGTTAGCAGATGGATTTATACTTTTACCATTCGAATTATTAATGGTTTTTTGTATCGAATTAATATTTTCAGAAGTGTTGATGTTGTTGTAAACATTCAGAGCAGAAGTTGCAACATGCGGATTTTTGAACTGAAAAATCTCGCCGCCAATACCAATCGTATTTCTTTCGTTGATATTGTATTTAAGACTTAGATTTCCGTAATGACTGATAAATTTATTTTTATCGTAACTGTTTTCATCAAATCTTTCTACAGAATTCTCACCGGCAAAGTCTCTTATGTAAAGATTCTTTTGGTAATTATTATTGTAGCCAAAATTGTAGTTCGTGCTTAACGTTATTTTCTTATGATTTACGTTGATGTTGAAGCCGGTTTCTGTACTTGCATATTCATTTTGGCGATAGTTAACATACACCGAGCCATTGGTTCCTGTTCTCAGATTTGATTTTAACTGAATTTCTAAAACACCACCTTTTGCATCAGCATCATATCTGGCAGAAGGATTGCTGACCACTTCAATTTTTTTAACGTTAGAACTTTGAATAGACTTTAATAAACTTGCCAGTTGGTCGCCGCTTAGTTGTTCTACTTTTCCGTTGACCATCACCTGTACATCTGATTTGCCGTTTACACGAATCTGGTCGTTGCCGTTAACAGTAACGCCAGGCACTGAGCGCAAAAGATCCATTACATTTTCGCCGCTTGATTTCGCGCTGTTTTCTACATTGTAAACGATGCGGTCTGCTTTGCGTTCAATAACTGGTCTTGATGCTGAAACTTCAACGCCTTTTAACACATTGGCTTCCGGAAAAAGCTGAATATTCTCAAAATTCTTCGTTTCATTATTTTGTACTGCAATATTTTGAATGGTATCTGTTTTGTAGCCAACATATACTACTTCCATAAAATAATTGCCGTCTTCAATATTTTGCAAATCAAATTTTCCAAGACTGTCTGTCGTTGTTCCATTCAGGTAAGTAGAATCATTGTATTTGTGTAAAAGGATATTTGAAAACTCTATCGGTTTTTTATTTTCATCTGCAACGATTCCGGTAATAGAATTGCCAAAAAGCAGTGTGTTTAAATAAAATAAGAATGCAGCAAATAAAATCTTTTTCATCTTGTTTAGTTTGTGTCGTCAATGATTGGTTGTAGTATTTAAAAAAATATTACACGCAGTTTATTAGATATTAAAGACACGAACGGCTTCGGATAGTTGCCTGTTGCAAAATTATGATTTCAAATCAGCACTATTTTATTAACAGTGTAGGATAGTTTTACGTTTTTTATGTGATTTTGAACAGTAATTTTGTACTATGCAAGATACGTTCAGACAGCAAGGTTTGCGCAAGCAATTAGTAAACGAATTAAAAGATTTAGGTATTCATGATGAGAAAGTGTTGGCGGCGATTCAAAAAATTCCGCGCCATTTTTTTATGGATGCATCTTTTGCAGAAAAAGCGTATGAAAATATTCCGTTTCCGATTGGTCGCGGACAAACGATCTCGAATCCGTTTACGGTTGCTTACCAAACACAATTACTGGAAATTCAGGAAGGTGATACCGTGCTGGAAATCGGAACTGGCAGCGGTTACCAGTCAGCAGTGTTGGCAGAATTAGATGTGGTGTTATACACAATTGAACGTCATCAGCCGTTGAGTAAAAATGCAGAAAAATTATTACAACAACTGAAATACAATAACGTCAAATGTTTCTATGGTGATGGATTTGCCGGTTTGCCTGCATTCGCGCCTTTTGATAAAATCATTATTACGGCAGCAGCGCCGGAAATTCCGGAGACATTGCTGCAGCAATTAGCGGTTGATGGTTTGATGGTGATTCCATTAGGTGAAGGCGATACGCAAAAGATGTTACGAATTAAACGATTGGTTAACAATCATTATGAAAAAGAAATCTTCGATACGTTTACCTTTGTACCTATGCTGAAAGGCATTGAGCATTAAATTTATAAATTTAAATCTTAGAAATGAGAAATTTCATACAAACACTATTTATCTTTTTTACGTTTTTTATTTTAAATAATTACGCGCAAAATAACACACCGAAAAATGTGTTGCCACAAGCGGAAAAACCACAAAGCGGCAGCATTAAAGATCTGAATGCACAGGAAAAAGATAAGATACAGCAAATTGATATTAAAAAATCAGAATCAACGGTTAATAAAAATCAAAATACCAATCCTGACGAGTTTTCTACACAGCCAATTGTAAAAGGTAAACCTGCTTCGACTAAAAAAGAAACGAAAGCAGTAGAACCGGTAAAAGTAGAAAAAGCTACAACGACAACGCCTGCGAAAAAAGAAGTGAAAGAAACTGCAAAAAGTACAAGTACACCAGCTACTACGCCGGCAAAACAGGATAAAACCGGTAAAGTACAAAGCGCGTATGAAATAATGAATGAAGTAAATTCAAAAAGTAAAAAGGAAGATGTAGATTTTTCAAGTACGCCGATTGTAAATGGCAAATCTACATCGAAAACAACCGTGAAAGATGAAGTGAAAGAATCACCGACAGTCATTAAAAAATATAATAAAATCGATACGACAAAAAACGTAAGAGATTTTTATTTTGAAACAACGCCGATCACGAATGGCAGCAATAAACCAAGTTATAATTTGCCAAATCCGAAAAAAGAAGATAAAGAAATTGCTGAAGCAAAAATTCCGGTGAATTCTAAAGTAACAGCAAAAGAAAATCTCTCTAAAGAAGATCTTGCGCAAAAAGAAAGCTATGACAAGTATGCAAGAGAAGCAGATTCGATTCGCAGAACTAATAAACGTTGGTTGGATAGCGTATTGGCATCGTTGCCTGTAAAAGTTCCGGTTACTGTAAACTCAAATGATTACATTGAAATTTATGTAAGTGGTGGTGGCTTATATGCAGGTCAAAATGCAAAAATATATGATCGCTTGTCGATCTTCCATACCGGTATGGTGCAGCGCGAATACAAAACGAAATTGCAAGGTGAACAACGCGAAGAAAGGAAAATTTCTAAAGACGAACTTGTAAAACTGGCACAATATATTGTTGACTTAGGTTTCTTTGATTTCAATAAAGATTATGATTGCAGTGGAAATGATGTTACGTGTGTAGCGAGAATGAAACGCGATCCGCAACCGATTCCGTTAAACATAACAGTTGCAATCGGTGCACGCAGAAATAAAGTCAATGTAGCGCTTTTTGCACCAAATATGGAATCAAACCTGGTAAATTATCCGCCAAATATGGAAAAGATTCTGAACGCGATTTACTCAGTTATTGAAAAATAATTTTTATAAAACATGTCGGAAAAGAAAAGTTATTTATTGCCATTTGTTTGTTTTATGTTGACTTTTACATCAAAAGCGCAAAGTGGTTTTGATGCACTTTGGAAAAAATATGACAGTATTCAAAAAGTAGATGCTGCTAAAAAAAATCCGAAAGTATCCGAAGATTATAAATCCATTCCGACAATTGACGCACGAAAAGAAGCGCCTAAAGCAGATAGTGTTGTAAAACAGAAAACAACAGAAACGATTAACAAAACAACGGAAGTTATTAATAAAGCTAAAGAAGCGCCTAAAAATGACAGTGTAAAAATTAAAGAGAAAATAGTTGAAACAAAAGCTATTCCAGCAGTAAAAACTAAAACGACCAAAGAAGATTCTTTGCTGAAAAATAAATTAGCTGATAAATCGGTGTTAATAACCAAACCAAAGCAAATTACAGAAAAACCTGTACTGGAAAAACCTGTTGTGAAAACACCTGCAAAAACAAGCATAACAGAAGAAATTAAACCGGTAAAAAAATCAAATTTCGATACTACCAAAAATTTTAAAGACTTCTCATTTGAAACAACACCGATTGTTAATGGAAATGCAACTTACAATAAACCGGATCCGGTAAAGCCAATTGGCGCGAATGAAATCGATGAGAAAATTCCGGTCAATAAAACAATCACTTCTAAAGAAAGTACAAAAGAAGATGTGCTGGCAAAATCAAATTATTCAGCGTTTTCAAAAGAAGCAGAAACAATTCGCAGAAATAATGATAGAAAACTGGATAGTGTTTTAAAAACGATGCAGTTGAATATTCCGGTGCAGTTCAATCCAAATGATTACATTGATATTTATGTGAACGGCGGCTCTGTTTTGAAAGACAATAATTCAAAAATGTATGACCGGATTTCAATCCTGAATGCAGGCAGAATTCATCGTGAATACAAGACGAAGAACGCAGGCGACCAGCGTGTAGAAAAAAATATTTCGCGCGAGCAACTCGTGAAACTGGCACAATATATTATAGATTTGGGTTTCTTTGATTTCAAAGCATCTTATGACTGCGATCCAAACGATGCAGCTTGTAATGAGCGTTTAACAAAAAATCCGGTGGCATTGCCATTGCAAATTACTGTAACTATCGGCGAACGTAAAAGCAAAGTATATGTTGCGGTTTATAGTTTAAAATCAGAAAAAAATTGGGTAAACTATCCTGATAATCTCGATAAAATTATAACAGCAATTTATTCGATAGTAGAGAAATAATTAAGACAGCAGTAAGTATTATTCTTTCAGTGTTATAACAAACATCCAGTAAAAAAATCCTGAAAAGATTCCGATAAAAGCTAAGGTGCCGAACATCAATAAGAGCAGGTCGCCTTTTAGTGTGCCGTCTTCCAGTTTTACGTTCCATATTTTTTTAAGCGTCAATGCTAATAATGAAAATGGCAGCATGGTCATAAATGCCAATGGCGTGAACGTGGATAATTCTTTACTGAAAAGTGCGGAAATCAAATAGATCGCTAAGAATGAATACGGAACTAAAAGTGTTGCCAGGCAAATCCATTTTTTATTAAGAGTATTCATTATTCAGTTGTTATTATTTTATATTTTCCGACTGATAAAGTTAGCAGGATTATCCATGATTTCAGTTGCTCTTGCAATGATATAATCTTTTCCTTTTGACAAGAAGTTATTCATTTCTTCAGCAGTAAATTGTATAGTGATATCAAATTGAGCAACTGTGCCACATAAAACGCTTAAAAAATAACAATCATTTTCTTCGTAAAATTGATAAAAATAATGTTCCTCCAAAAGAATTTTTTGCATATGCTCTTAATCCTTCTTCGACCAATTATCTTTCAATCCAACTGTTTTATTAAAGATGATTTTTTCAGTAGTTGAATCTTTATCTAAATAAAAATAACCTTTGCGTAAAAACTGGAAATGATGCGCTAAAGTAGCATCTTTCAAAGCCGGCTCTGCTAATGCCGTTGAAATGATTTCCAGACTGTGTTCGTTGATATAGTCTTTGAAATCGCCTTCTTCATCAGAAGGATTTTCTACTTTAAATAATCTGTCGTACTCACGAATTTCTACCGGAATTGCATGAACAGCACTTACCCAATGCAAAGTTCCTTGTACTTTAATACCTGACGTATCTTTACCGCTTTGGCTGTTGGCGTGATAAGTGCAATGAATCTCAGCAATAGTTCCGTCAGCATTTTTAATCACTTCATTACACGTTACTATAAAGGCACCTTTCAAACGAATCGGCTGACCAATTTCCATTTTGAACACTTTCTTTTGCTTTTCTTCTACATAATCTTCACGTTCAATAAAAATTTCTTTCGTAAATGCTACTTGTCGTGTGCCACCGTTTAAATCTTCCGGATTGTTTTCTACATCTAATGAAATTTCATTTTCCAAATTCGTGATCACTACTTTCACAGGATTGAAAACAACCATTCTGCGCAGTGCAATTTTGTTCAGATCTTCGCGTGTGCAAAATTCCAGTAAAGAAAACTCATTTACTTTTTCGCGTTTTGCTATACCAGCTTTCTCACAAAAATTTCGAATGGCAGTCGGCGTGATACCGCGACGGCGCATACCTGAAATGGTCGGCATTCGCGGATCGTCCCAACCGGTTACATGATTTTCTTCTACTAACTGTTTTAGCTTGCGTTTACTCATTACGGTGTAATTTACGTTCACGCGTGCAAACTCATATTGTTTCGATGGATAGATGCCTAGTTTCTCGATCAGCCAATCATACACTTCGCGGTGCGGCACGAACTCTAACGTGCAAATTGAATGTGTGATCTTTTCAATAGAATCACTTTGTCCGTGTGCGAAATCGTACATTGGATAGATGCACCATTTGTCGCCGGTACGATGATGATGCGCAAATTTTATTCTGTAAATTAATGGATCGCGCATCAGCATGTTAGAAGATGACATGTCAATTTTTGCACGTAGAGTTTTTTCACCTTCTTTAAATTTACCTGCTTTCATATCGGCAAATAATTGCAGGTTTTCTTCAACGCTTCTTTCTCTGAATGGTGAGTTTTTTCCAGCTTCGGTTGGCGTACCTTTTTGTGCCGCAATTTCTTCAGAAGTCAGATCATCTACATATGCATCGCCTTGTTTTATTAGCTGTACAGCGAAGTCATACAATTGATCAAAATAATCAGAAGCATAAAAAACATTTGCCCAATCAAAACCTAGCCATTTTACATCTTCCTGGATACTTTCTACGTACTCAGTGTCTTCTGTTACCGGATTGGTATCATCAAAACGCAAATTAGTTTTACCTCCAAATTTTTGTGCGACACCAAAATTCAAACAAATCGATGCAGCGTGACCCATGTGCAGATAGCCATTTGGTTCCGGTGGAAAGCGAGTAAGAATGGAAGTATATTTTCCTTCTTTCAGATCGTTATCGATAATTTCTTCAATAAAATTCAATGACTTTATATCTTCTGTCTTTTCTTCCATTTTTTTATTTTAGTTGTGCCACAAGAACTCAGCGATGAAAACAGAGCTTGTTTTCTCTTTGTTGATAACTGATCAAATAGTTCAGATGTTCTTGTTTACTTCTACAAAAATAGAAAAAGGATAGCGTATTTCAGCTATCCTTTTGTTGTATAGTGTTATAATATCTACTGATCCAGTAATTTTTTCTTTAAGACATTATATTCTTCATCACTAATATGTCCTGCTTCTTTTAGTTTTATCAGCCGTTCTAATTCATTAATGTTGTGGTCTGTGTTATTTTGTGCAGGCGCTTGGTTGGAAATAAATTTAGATATGTCTGTAAATTCATGATATACTTTTTTCCAATGATTATCTACATATTGAGAAAGCTGGTTCATACTGGATTTAATCTTTTTTTCGTCATTAACTATTTTAAGATACCCTGCTAAACATAATGAAATAACACCTAGCCATATTAAAATAGCATATATTTTATATTTTTCGGCCTCTAACCCAGAGTCTTCTCCTACCATGCCCTGCGTCAACAAAAATGTTAGAAATAACAAAAATAATGATAAATATCCACATCCTGTTTTTCCAAATATTCCTGAAACAGCGGTTGAATAAATTTCTTTACCAGTAGAGTGGTTTTTTAAAGCTAAGTAGTAAGTATTATTGTTCTTGTCAATACCTTCTACTACAGAAATAATATCGTTCAGTGCGCAGGATAGGTCCCAGCCAGTTAGTTTAAATGAATACCTTTTATTATGTTGGTCAATTAGCTGCAGGTCGTCTATTATAGTAACAGCATTATAATCTCCAAATTTTTTAGATTTTATGTTATCCAGCACATAGCCAGTAGTTGTAGATAATGAATAAGTATTTCCTTTTAGTTTTATTTTTTCCATAAACTTAATTTTTTATAGTTTAATAGTGAATTAGTTTGATTAAGCAGTAATTATGTTGCATATTATATTGCTTGTTAACTAGATTTAAAAAGAGTAGCCTTTCCATTATTTGGGTTTTTAGATGGATGAAGATGGAATTTTAAATATCGTTTTATTACTCAATTGTAATCCTGAATTTTCCATCTGTAATATCATGTTTATCTGATAATAAATGACCACCACTGTCAAATTTTTTTACATCATCAATTGTAAAAGTTCCTTCTATTTTTTCGCCTTTTGCATGTCCTGCATGCGTAATAAGCACATTTCCGCTAATAGAATCTGTTTGGGTCAATGTATTCACAGAACTGAAATCTATAAATGATACATTAAGCCATGCTTTTTGTTGTGAAAAAGAATATGCTTTTGTTGATAGTGATGAAGTATCGTAAGTTGCTAGTATTATCATTTGAATAGGATTGCCTGTGCCGATGCTATTAAAAGAAAGAGAATTGGTATATAGAAATGGGAAAGTTGTACTTTTCGATTCTTTATTAGCAACACAATTATTAAGATACGACTGACTCTCATCAATCTTATAGGTATTTCCATTGTACTTGAATTCTATATAGTCAGATCCTGCGCCACTGTTTGAATTTGGATTATTGACTTGACAGGCATATATCATTAATGAAATACCTAAAAATTGTAAAACTGAGAAGATTTTTTTCATAATTTATATTTTAAATAAAGATGTTACACAATTACCAATAAGGTTTAATTATTCACAAACTATTGATTCTTTGATTTAAACAAATATAATCAATTTAAAATATAAAAACGTGACTTTTGAAATAAAATATTGCAAATTTTTAATTGATCTATAATTATAATTGACTAAAACAATTTTCAATTCTTTTTATGCTTTCTGCTTTTCCTAATAAATTAATCAGTTCAGGAATGGTTGGTCCTGATAATTCGCCGACTAAACTAACGCGCAAGAACTTCATCAAGTCGCCGACTTTGATATTGTTAATTGATGCAAATTCTTTTAATGCCGTTTCTAATACAGCCAAATCGTCTATGTTTTGTTGTTCTAGGAATTGCATGAATGTGTTTACATCAAACCCATTTTTGATGGTATTGATTTTTGATAAAACAACTTCGTCATATTTTTCTTTAGCCACAAACAAATAACCAAAATTTTCAATATCGTTAAAAAAAATCAGTCGCTCTTTAACTAAGCCAACTGCTTTTATTAAATAACTTTCGTCTTGTGTGCCGAACTTAGTAGTAACCTTTTCATTTACTAAATCTGCTAACTTTTCGTTCGATAGTTTTTTGATGTATTCTGCATTAAACCATTTCGCTTTTTCAAAATCGAATTTGGCGCCTGCTTTATGAATGTGGTCTAAACTGAATGCTTCTATTAATTCTTCTTTGGTGAAAATTTCCTGCTCAGTGCCTGGATTCCAACCCAAAAATGCCAGCATATTTAAAACTGCTTCCGGTAAATATCCTTTTTGTTTATAACCACTGCTGATCTCACAGGTTGTCGGATCTGTCCATTCTAACGGAAATACCGGAAAACCTAAGCGGTCGCCATCGCGTTTGCTGAGTTTGCCATTGCCATCCGGTTTTAATAATAAAGGCAAATGCGCGAATTTCGGCATTACATTTTCCCAACCTAAATAACGATATAACAATACATGCAATGGAGCACTTGGCAGCCATTCTTCACCGCGAATTACATGTGTTATCTTCATCACATAATCATCACAAACATTGGCTAAATGATAGGTCGGCATGCCATCGCTTTTCAGTAATACTTTATCATCCATTTGTGATGTGTTCACCACCACATTGCCGCGTATTTCGTCATTAAATTTTACATTTTCATCTGCAGGCAATTTGATACGAATGACATAATGTTCATTATTTGCCAAACGCTGTGCTGTTTCTTCGGCAGAAAGTGTCAGTGAGTTTTTTGCCTGTAAACGAGTAACTGCATCATATTTAAAATTAGCATTTGTTGCTTTTAAATTTTCCAAGTCACTTTCTGTGTCGAATGCATAATAAGCAAAACCTGCATTCAATAATTGTTCTGCATATTGTCGGTAAGAATTTTTTCTGTCGCTTTGACGATACGGCGCGTGTTCGCCATCACCGAAACCTACACCTTCATTCGGTTCGATGCCAATCCATTTTAAAGACTCGATGATATAATTTTCTGCGCCTGGCACCAAGCGATTTTGATCAGTATCTTCAATTCTTAAAATAAAATCGCCGTTATATTTTTTTGCAAATAAATAATTATACAAGGCAGTGCGGACACCACCAATATGCAACGGACCAGTTGGACTAGGCGCAAAACGAACTCTAACTTTATTACTCATACGGCTTTAATTTTAAAAATTAGCAGTTTGCCAATTTGAAAATTGTAATTTTGGACTGCTAAAATACATAATTACGATTGTAAAATGTACTTCGTACGAACGCCATATATTATTAAAAAACTATTTCCTGACATTATTTGGGATTTGCCGAGTGCTGAAAATAAGATTTATCTGACTTTTGATGACGGACCGCATCCGGAAATTACACCTTGGATTTTAGAGCAATTGAAGAAATACGATGCAAAAGCAACGTTTTTTTGTTTAGGAAAAAACGCAGAAAAATATCCTGAAATAGTACATAAAATTTTAGAAAATGGTCATCAAATTGGCAATCATGGTTATGAACATCTGAATGGCTGGAAAACAGATAATGATATGTATTTGGAAGATTATTTAAAAGCTAAGGAAATATTGAAAAAAGTTGGAGTGATTGATAATAAGATGTTTCGACCAGCGTATGGAAAAATAAAAAAATCACAGATAAAAATTATTAAATCTGAATCATACATCGTTAACTGGTCATTAATGCCTGGCGATTTTGATCATCATATTACATCCAAACAATGTTACGCTAATTTGCTAAAAGTAAAAAGCGGTGACATCATTGTACTGCACGACAATGATAAATCATGGAAACATTTGGAATATTGTTTGCCACAATTTTTGGAATATTGTAAACAAAACAACTTTAGCTTGGAAAAATTAAATTCGTAAAAACTTACTACTTAACACTCATGATTTTAACCGACACACATACACATCTTTACGAAGAACAATTTGACGCAGACAGAACAGAAATGGTTGAACGCGCCATACATGCAGGCGTTTCAAAGATGATCATTCCAAATGTTGATGCTTCAACAATTCAACCTATGCTGGATTTGGTGAAACAATTTCCTGAAAATGTGTTTCCAATGATGGGTTTGCATCCTTGTTATGTAAAGCCGGAAACCTATAAACAGGAATTGGAAGTAGTTTCTTCTTATTTAGCAAAAGAAAAATTTGTTGCTGTTGGCGAAATCGGTATCGATCTCTATTGGGACAAATCTACGTTGGAAATACAAAAAGAGGCATTTGAACTGCAATGCGATTGGGCAATTAAAACAAATTTGCCGGTTGCTATTCATTCACGAGATTCAACGCATGTTTTAATAGATCTACTAAAAAAAAGAAGGCAAAATCCGCGTGGTGTTTTTCATTGTTTTACAGGTAGTTTGGAAGAAGCCAATGAAATCATAAAACTCGGTTTTTATCTTGGAATTGGCGGTGTCGTTACCTATAAAAATACCAATTTGCGCGATACGTTAAAGCATATTTCATTAGATAAAATTGTGCTGGAAACAGATTCGCCGTATTTGCCGCCAGTGCCATATCGCGGAAAAAGAAATGAAAGTGCATATACTAAATTAGTTGCCGAAACGTTATGTACAGTATATGAAAAAGGTTTGGATGAGATAGCGGCAATCACAACACAGAATTCACATGATTTGTTTGGTATCTAATTTGAATGTTAGTAGCTTTGTTTTCAAGTATTTAAATAAATTTTTTATGAAAAAATTACTCTTTTTTCTAGCAGCAATTGCATTATTTACAATCAGCTGTAAAAAAACAAACACAACAGAATATACTGGTCCGAAACTGATCTTCAAATTCAAGTTTGACTCCACGCAAGAGCGATTAGATAATTTAGCGCGTCCGTCAACAATTCCTGTCGGAAACGCAGCGCAGTCGCCTGTTTTTAAAAGTATGAGCGCACATTTTATTCAAATTGCCGAAGATTCTTTATCACCATTAACTACTAATGTATTATATAGAAATGCAGAAGTTACTACAGGCGGCGCAAACGCTATTGATTTTTCAAAATCAATAATAAAAAGCGAAGGCGAAGAATTTTACTCAGTGCCATTAAAAAACTTATCAATTGGAACATATAAATGGTTACGTATTTCATTAGCATATCAAAACTATGATGTGAAAATGATTTACCGAAGAAATGATATAAATGGAAATGTGCCGTTTAGTTTTGATGCCGAAGTGGTTTCTTTTCTTGGATTTAATACCTATGTAAAATCATACACTGTAAAAGGTCAAACAGTAAACGTTAATGGAAATTTGTTACAAGGTTCCGGTGCAGTTAAAGCATACAATGTTCCATTTGTTGGCACTTTGGATGCTACAACATGGTCGGCACCGGCAAATCAAAGAACAACCGTTGTAAATCCATTTGCTGCGGCACTTGGCATTCCACCAGGTTCTTGTTTAGTTACAGGAAAATTCTCTCAATCAATAACCATTACAGGCACTGAAACTAAAGATATTATTGTAACAGTTTCTTTATCTACCAATAAAAGTTTTGAATGGAAAGATAAACGTGCTGATGGTTTATATGAACCGGTTGATGGCAACAACAGCAATGCACCATTAGATTCTGTAGTAGATATGGGAATTCGCGGAATTAAACCGATTGTTACTTATTAATAAATACGAGTAATATCAGAAAAATGCCTGCAATTTTGCAGGCATTTTTTTTATTTCGTATCGAATACAAAATCCTTTTTTCTCACGTAAACCACTTTTTCAACTTCAGCAATAATTTCGCCTTTTTCGTTAGTTACAGTTGTGAAAAATGTATAATCGTTTTTTCCGATTGCATCTACTTCGTTTTTAATTTCCGCAATGCGTTCTTTCGGAATTTCAAAACTTGAAGTTACCGTTGACAAACCTGGTTTTTTGAATTTTATAGATGCAGCTTTGTCCCAAACGATATAACCTTTGCCTAGATTTTCCATTAAAATAAACATATAAAATGGATCGCACATACTATACAATGAGCCGCCGAAATGTGTGCCGACCAGATTTCGGTTGTACCAGCGCATCTTCATTTGTACATCAATTTTAGTGAAATCTTCATTCACTGATTTCACGGAAATTCCGGCGCCAAGGTATGGCGCGTAAAATCGTATTTTATAAATATTTTTCTTTAGTGATAACATCTTAATTCATTTATTACTGTTTAATGGTGAAAATTAGCTTTTACCGATAACTTTTTCCTATTTAGCTACATTATTCTATTTTAAACATTTATTTTAGCGTTCTCTTTGTATGATGAAGAAAGCGCTAATTATTCCGGTTTTGTTATTTTGCTGTAACGCTATTGCTCAACAACTCAATTTTCCATTGAATTATGAAATGCAAAACCGTTTGGAAAGGTATCTTTCTACTTCATCGCATTTTATTACTGCAGCAAAACCATATAATATGGCTGAAATTGTAGCTGCAGTTCCTGATTCTGCTTTGCAGGAATTAGGTTTTGATACAGATTCGTCTAAAAATGGTTTCAAATTCGGTTTGCTGAAAGGCGACATGCTGGCAATGTCGGCAAAAAACAAAAAATTCTATTTTGCTATCAATCCGGTTATCGATGTGCAGTTTGGTTATGATATCAATGATAAAAAACTGAAATATTCTGCCGGTTACGGAGCACGTTTTGAAGCAAATCTCGGAAAGAAATTTTCACTGTCATTCACCTATCAAGGTGTGTATGAAAATATGTACAATCAGGTTTCTGATTATGCAAATCAGTATGGTGTTTTAACTGGCTACAGACGTGCCAATTTTAAAGGCAATGCCATTACATCACAATTATTCTCAGGTTATATTTCAGTTTCACCAAGCAAGCATTTTAATCTACAATTAGGAAACGATAAGCAATTTTGGGGCGAAGGTTATCGTTCCATGTTCTTGAGTGATAATGCTTCGAATTCGCCGTATTTAAAAATGACGATGAATTTTTGGCGCATTAAATACCAATACTTATTTAATGTGATGAAATACGGCGACATCGCCGGTTTTAATGTAGATAATAATCCATCGAACTTTAAAATAAAATACGGCTGTTATCACTTGGTTTCAGTGGATATCGCACGTTGGATGCAGTTTACGTTTTTTGAAGGTGTGACTTGGTATCATGGTGATGATAAACGTATTCGTGGAATTGAGTTTAGCTATTTGGTTCCGGTTGCTTTTATTCGTCCTGTCGAATTTGCTTTAGGTTCACCTGACAACGTTGTGCTTGGTTTAGCGTTTAAATTCAAGCCGGCACAAAAACAAAGTATTTACACTCAGATCATGCTGGACGATATGGACGTGGCTGCTGCGCGTAAAGGCAAAGGTTTCTACAGAACAAAAGTCGCGGCGCAGATTGGTTATAAAATATTCGATGTTTTTAAAGTAAAGCATCTTGATTTCCAAACGGAATTTAATATTGTTCGACCGTATGTTTTTGCGCACAAAGCGCCGCAACAGAGCTATACCAATTTCAACCAGGCATTGGCGCATCCGTTAGGTGCTAACTTTTTGGAAAGTGTAACCATCATTAATTTCTGGCATAAACACTGGACAGCAAGCGCAAAAGTACAATATGCAAGACAAGGTTTGGATGCATTGTATCAGCATAATGGAAGCAATATTTTTGTATCAGATTACCTGATTGGACCCAATTTGAATTTAGCTTACGGTAATAAATTTTTACAAGGTATCAAAACAGATTTAATCAATTTTGAAGCACGCGGCGGTTATTTAATCAATCCGAAAATTAATTTATCGCTTGAAGCCGTGTTGAATTATCGATACCAGAAAAATGAGTTTTTTAAAACGAACAATTTCCTTATTGGAATGAGTTTGCGAACGAATATCTTCAATCGCTACACTGATTTTTAGCATTTTCTCATCTGAAAAATATTTTTTCAAAAATTTATGGAATTTGACACTTTCATGTATCTATATGCATAGATATGGAAAATGAATTATTTTATGGTATTGCACTCAGCTTGCTAAAAGGTATTGGCGACACCAATGCGAAAACAATGATCAGTTATGCAGGCAGTGCGGAAAAATTATTTAAAACGCCTATACAAAAATTGCAGAAAATAAATGGCATCGGTCCGAAAACAGCAGAACTATTTACCGATACCTACGAAGCGCTAAAACGTGCCGAAAAAGAACTGAAATTCATCGAAAAAAATAAAATCGATGTATTATTTTATTATGATAAGCGTTATCCAAAACGATTATTGAATTGCAATGATGCGCCTTTGTATTTATGTTGCAAAGGAAATTATGATTTTAATAAAGAACGGTTTGTTAGTATTATTGGCACGCGCAACGCAACAGAAAAGGGCAGGCAAATTACTGAAAAATTAATAGAAGATTTTGCTTCATATAATATCAATATCGTTAGCGGTTTGGCATACGGAATTGATATTTGCGCACACAAAGCTGCGTTGAAACATGACTTGCAAAACATCGCAGTTTTAGCGCATGGCTTAGACAGAATCTATCCAAACATACATAAGAACTATGTAGAAAAGCTACAAGAAAACGGTGCAATTATAACAGATTTTTTAAGTGAAACATTGCCTGATCGTCAAAATTTTCCAAGCAGAAACCGCATCGTTGCCGGCATGACAGACGCTACGATCGTTATCGAATCTGCGGTAGCCGGCGGCGCTTTGATAACGGCTGAAATTGCCAATTCTTACAACCGAGATGTATTCGCTTTTCCTGGTCGTGTGGATGATGAATATTCGATTGGTTGCCTGAATCTGGTGAAGAAAAATAAAGCAAATCTGGTAACAGGTGCAAAAGATATTATTGAGTCTATGAATTGGGATTTGGATGAAAAACCAATTCCAACAAAACAAAAACAACCACAATTATTTATTGAATTATCTGAAAAAGAACAGGCAGTTTATGATATTTTAAAACAAACAGAAAAAATGCATATTGATGATATTTGTTTTCATGTTTCACTTACTCAAAGTGTCGTTTCCGGAATTTTATTGCAATTGGAAATGAATGGAATAATTTTATCGTTGCCAGGTAAAATGTATAAAATGAATTAAGACACATTTTTTAACTATAAGCAACTACACATAAATTGGTATTTTATGTGTTTCTATATTAAATAGATTGGCTTTGCAAATAAATTAATCTGCAAAAATATGTGGCATCAATATTCCACTTTAAATTTGCGCAACAATATAATTGCCGCTATGCAAAAAAGAAATTATAAGCGTGTAGAAAAAGATGCCAATGGTAATTTTTCCTACAAAACTTTGGATATTGATTCTTATGATGTTTTTGAAGATGAATTAGAAATTATTGTTACCGATATTAACAATATGACAGAAATGGGCAAAGTATTGGATCTGCTCAATTTCGTGCCTGACACGGATTATTTTTTCCATCAATGCAAAGATGTGATTTCGGTTCCGGAAAAACACATTAATGAAAAAGGACAAGGCAAATTTACGTTTCAAACATATTTTCATAATTTCCCGCAATCAGCGTTGTCTATTAACAATAATGCTTTGGTGGTAGTGGTGCTGCATCCGCAAGGATTGAACAAAGATGGCAAGCGCGAGTTTAATGTGGTTGGTTATATACATGTCAATCGTTTTGATGTGTATCACGATGGTGAACGTTTTGATGGTTATTACTATAATATGCTGCGTATTTCAGAGCGTATTGAGAATAACAAAAAAATGTACAGACGCAAAAAAATATTTACGCTGATGTTTAGCATTATGCACAGTATTGTTGGCGTAGAAGAAAATATTGCATTTACTTATGGCGCCATGGGAAAAGAAAACCAGGCGATCAATGAAGCATTGGAATTGAATACAAAGTTGTATGAAAAACATTATGAGAAATGGGCATTTTCCAATAATACGCATATCAATAAGGTATTTGGCAGCAAAAAAGCATTTGAAAAATGTGTTGATATTTCCAATAATGTAGAAAAACTAAAAGAGTTTTACCAGAAATTAAAAGCACAAAAAGAGCATTACGCATTTTATCATATTAATTCGGAACAAGAATTTATTGCAACATTGCAACGCATTTTCCAGTATTCGCCATCATCAAAAGTATTTATGATTCCGGATGCAAACGGCAATATTGATGCGGCTTGCTTTGCGGTAAATTGGGGCGACTATTTCTCTTTCCAGTTAGAAAATCCACAAGGTTTGTTTAAGATCGTGGACAACATGAAGATCACGAACAAAATTTTGTATCCTGTGATGATTGTTGGAAAACCGGAAATAGCCGATACATTGCTGCGTGGCATCGCTTCGCATTATAATAAAGAACACGGCTGCAAAGTAACCAACCTGAATTCATATAAAGGTGATATCTACAATAAAACGAAAAAAAGTTTATTGAACGATGATTACTTGTTCCTGATTATCTGTAATGACGTAGAAAAACTGAACGCCATGAAAGAACGTTCACGCGGTGTTGATGGTAATGTGAAGTTATTTATTGATATTCCGTTGCTGTAGGATTTTATATTCTTTCTTCATGTAAAACCGCGCGTTTCACTAATGGATTTTCGCGCATTTCATAAAAACCATTTCTGCGGTCGTAAATATCGATTGCAGTATAAATTGCTTTTCTGAAAGATGTTTCATCGGCAATACCTTTTCCTGCAATATCTTCCGCTGTTCCGTGGTCTGGTGATGTGCGAATAATGTTTAAGCCTGCTGTATAATTCGTACCATCTTCGCCTGCGATATATTTAAAAGGAATCAAACCTTGGTCGTGATACATGGCTAAGATGCCATCGAATTTTTTGAAATTACAAGACGCAAACAAACCATCCGCCGGATATGGACCAAACGCCATAATGCCTTCTGCCTTTGCATCTTTTACTGCAGGTAATATAATATCAATTTCTTCTTTACCGATCACGCCACCATCACCTGCATGCGGATTCAAACCCAAAACTGCAATACGTGGTTTGTCAATGCCGAAATCTTCTTTCAGCGACGTATTCATGATCTGCAATTTGCGCAGTATTTTTTCTTTTGAAATTTTTGAAGCAACATCTTTTATTGCGCTGTGATTGGTCACCAATCCAACACGCAGATCTTCACCAACCATAAACATCAAATTATCTTTTGCACCAAAATAATTCATCAAATATTCAGTGTGACCTGTGTATGGAAATTTATCAGAATGCATCACATTCTTATTGATTGGTGCTGTTACTAATACATCGATGAATTTATTTTTCAACGCATCACAAGCGGCATCTAAAGATTTGAGTGCGTAGCTACCGGTAGTTTCGTTAGGCGTGCCTGCGTTAAATGTAAACTCTTCTTCCCAAACCGGAATTACATTTAAAGTATTGTGACTGATATTATTATAACCTTTAATGCTGGAATACTGAAATTTTTCAATGTTCAACGCTTTTTTATAATAAGACAAAACACGCGGATTACCATATAAAATAGGCGTGAAGTGTTTAAAAATAGTGTCGTCTAAGAAAGTTTTAATGATAATTTCAGGTCCAATTCCTGCTACATCGCCAAGCGTAATTCCTACTTTAATTTTCTGTTTTTGTACTGACATCTTTGCAAAGATTTTGTACAAATTTAAACAATAATCTGACACCATACGCTGTTGCCCATTTTCCACGGTAATTATAATTGGAAGCCACATACGATGGTCCGGCAATATCAAAGTGCATCCATGGATAATCGATAAAGTGTTCGAGGAATTTTCCGGCAGTAATAGCGCCAGCATCCAAAGGGCCGAGATTTTTTAAATCAGCGATATCGCTTTTCATATAATCGCCATATTCGTCCCAAAGAGGAAACTCAACAATGCGTTCACCAGTATTGTTGGCTGCTTTTTTGATCTTTTTCTTAATTGTTTTTTCTGCAGTACCCATAACAACAGCAGCTTCTTTACCAATTGCACGCAAAGCTGCGCCTGTCAAAGTAGCAAAATCCATTACCAATTCGGGTTTATAACGTTTTGCATAATGTAATGCATCTGCTAAAATTAATCGTCCTTCAGCATCAGTATCTAAAACTTCAACTGTCGTACCGCTGTACATCGTGATCACATCGCCAGGACAAATAGCTTCATAGCCAGGACGATTTTCTACCGCAGGAATTAAGCCGACAATATGATAAGGTAATTTTGCTTTAGCTATAGCATGCATAGCGCCAACCACTGCTGCCGAACCTGCCATGTCGGACTTCATCATGTCCATGCTGTTGCGCGTTGGTTTTAATGATAAACCACCTGTATCGAAAACAACACCTTTGCCAACCAGCACCAGAGGTGCTTCGTTAACATGTTTTTTAGGTTTGTATTCTAAAATATTAAAGGTTGCCGGTGCTGAACTGCCCTGATTTACTGCAATTACGCCACCCATTTGTTCTGCTTCTATTTCTTTTTGGTCTAAAACGGTAACAGTAAAACCTGCTGTTTCGCCGATTTTTTGTATTTCTTTAGAATATTGTGCCGCAGTTAAAAACGAAACAGGTTCGTTTACTAAATCTTTGGTGATACGCACACTTTCTGCGATCAGATTTAGTTCATTTACAGTCGTTTCTTCCAACAATAAAGGATCGATAAATGTTGTTAAACTGTATGATTTAGGTTTGGTTCTGTACTTTAAAAACTCATACTCAGACAAACAGATACCAAGTAATAAAGAAGCAAGATGTTCTTTGCTGATATCGCCTAAAACTTCTACACTAACTTCACTTTCTTTGTGTTCTTTAATTGTTTTAAAAACAGAATTTCCCTGAATTCGCAACTTCTCATGTATAATATCTTTGTCTTTGTTAAGGTCAATATCCATAGGTAGCAAAAAATAATTTTTCTGCTGTTTGTTAAATGCGATAATCGACATTCCATCATTCAGTTTATTTTGAATGGTTTTCTTTTCTTCAATATCAAAAAATGGTAACGTATTTAAACTTGCTTTTGAAAAAATAACGAGGACGGCTCTCTTTGGCGGTTTACTGGAAATCTGCAGCATAATCTGTAATTTAGTCTGTATCTTTAGGGTTTTTTACTTAATAAACTGTACAGTTTGATAAGTATTCAAAATTAATGATATTGCTTAAATAAATTATGTACAAATGTCGAGCTTTGTGACAGCCTTAAAATCGTATGGACAGCATTTTTTGAATGATAAAAATGTATTGCAACATATTTTAGATATTATAAAAATTTACCATAATAACGAGAAAATCATTGAAATAGGACCAGGAATGGGCGCGTTGACCTCTTATTTGATTCATAATTTTCCGGAACTGACCTGTGTAGAAGTAGATAAACGCTGTATCGAATTTCTGACAGAAAAATATAAAAACGAACAGAATCAACTAACTATAATTGACGCTGATTTCCTGAAATTAGATTTGAATCAGTTTATACAAACACAGACTGCAATTGTAGGCAATTTTCCATATAACATTTCTTCGCAAATCGTTTTTCGAATTATCGATAACTATGAGCAAATTCCATTCATGGTTGGCATGTTCCAAAAAGAGATGGCTGAACGCATCGCGTCGCCGCATGGCTCGAAAGAATACGGCGTGATTAGTGTTCTGACTCAATTATATTATGACGTGAAATTGGAATTCGATATTGCTCCGAACAGTTTTTCGCCGCCGCCAAAAGTAATGAGCAGCATTATTTCTTTAAAAAGAAAAGAAAATATTGTATTGGATTTTGATATTGTTTTATTTAAGAAAGTAGTGAAAGCAGGTTTCAGCCAACGACGCAAAATGCTGCGTAACGGTTTGAGTGGAATGGTTGATAAAGAATTTTTACAGCAGGAAATTTTTACAAAACGTGCAGAACAATTAAGCTTGCAGGATTTTATTGATTTGACTAAAATGATCGAAAAAAACAGATGAACAAACGCGTTTTAATTACGGCTGATATTCATTCTTATCTGCAGGAAAGATTAGAAGCATTAGGTTTTTCTGTGGACGTTTTTGAAGAAATTGAACGCGAAAAACTGCTTGAAATCATTGCTGATTATTCGGTTTTAATTATTACAACTTATACCAAAGTAGATAAAACCATAATTGATAAAGCCAGTAACTTAAAAATAATTGGTCGCGTTGGAAGCGGTATGGAAAATGTGGATGTTGAGTATTGCAAGACTAAAAATATTATTTGTGTCAACTCGCCTGAAGGCAATGGAAATGCAGTTGGTGAGCATTGCCTGGCGATGTTGCTGAGCTTGTTAAATAACATCAGTAAATCAAATAATGAACTGAAACAAAATTTGTTTCTGCGCGAAGAAAATCGTGGTGAAGAATTGGATGGAAAAACCATTGGTATTATTGGTTACGGACACACAGGCAGTGCGTTTGCCAGAAAATTGCGCGGTTTCGATGTGGAAATTTTAGTGTATGATAAATACAAAAATGCAACCGATAATTTTGTAAAAAATGTTTCGTTAGACGAACTGAAAGAACGTTGTCATGTAATCAGTTTTCATGTTCCTTACAATGAAGAAACACATTATTATTTGAATGCAGATTTTATTAAGGATTGCACCAGACAGCCAATATTTATTAATACTTCACGTGGAGCAGTTGTAAATACAATTGATGTGATGGATGCTTTAGAAGATAAGAAAATAAAAGGTCTGTGTATTGATGTTTACGAAGATGAACCAATCACCAAAAATAAAGTTCATTCACTAGAAATTTACCAAAAACTGTTTTCGTTTAATAATGTAATTGCAACGCCACATATTGCCGGTTGGACAATCGAATCGAAATACAAATTGGCTAAAGTGCTGATGGATAAAATCGAGTTGTTGTTGAATGATTTGTAATGCGTCATTCCGACTGTAAGGAGAAATCTCGTTTTGAATTAGGAAAGCAGAATACCTTTCGAGATTTCTCACTTCGCTCGAAATGACGGCACTCATTGTGGTTGCTTTCTTCTTTCCAATAACCAAACAATTCCTAAACTTGCTAATAAAATATAAAAAGGTATGCTTGGCAATCTATAACGTGCATACGAAATGATGCCGCTAATCAACGCGAAATAACCGGCAGAACCTAATAAAAACAGCATCAATAAAACGTGTCTTGTTTTTATCATTTGCCAAATACCAATGATTGCAAAGAAATAAATGATCGCTAAAAAAACAGCGACAAATAAACCTAATAAGATTTCAGCGATTGTTTTTTGTGCGAAGAATTTTTTCATCAATGTGAAAATACCATTTGTATATTTTTCTTCTTCGCTGAATTTTTTCGATGGAACATGCAGCACTTCGGTTAAACTTTGTGTGCCTAAACTTAAATGAATTTTTACAGTTCCAATTAAATGCGTTTTCAGATAATCTGCAAAATTGGCTTTGATAATTTTGTTTGCCAATGCACCATCATATTTTTCTTTATCAAATGGATTGGCATCTTTTCGCCAACCCATTTTTTCTAATTCTACTACAAAACTTTGATTAATTTCTTCAATGGTTTTGTGCTGACGTTTTGCTTCATAATAACTTGCATTCCAAAAAAGTAAATTATAACCTTTAATGTTGGATAGCGCGAAATGTCCATATTCACTATAGTTTCTGGCGCACCAAGGTGCAATGGTTACAAAATATCCAATCAACAACATAAAAGAAAATCGTATGCCGTTTTTCCGGTTTTTATAAAAAAAGATCAACACAAAAGCAAAAACACAATAAATATAAAACTGCGAAATTGGACGAATCAATGCACTGATTCCATACAAAATGCCTGTCATCAAAAAGAACTTTAGCTGATTGGTTTTTATCGCTTTTATGAAATAATATAAACCCAATAAAAAAACAGTCGTATAAATAGTTTCCGTTAGAATGTAATAAATAAAAATAATGTGATGCAGATCTAACGAAAATAAAACTGCAGCAATAAAACCTGTCTTTTCTGAAAACAGTGCTGCGCCAATTTTATACATTAAAACTATCGAAATTAAATTCAAAAAAATCTGTATAAAAAGAACATGCGAAACATGATTTCCGGAAATAAAATAAATTATAGAAACAAAAAACGGATAACCAGGCGTTCTGAAAGCATCGCCGCAAAACGTGAAATTATTTTTAATGCACAACGCCAAATTGTGATAACCAAGAGAATCGAAAATCAGAATTTGCTTAGTGATGACTGTATCCAGCCATGGTTGAAAACGAATAAATACAAATATTCGAACAATAAACGCAAAAACCAGTAAGTAGAGCATTTTTTTATTCTCAAAGAAAGAAGATTTTTGTGCGTCAGCCATGATTACAAAAGTAGCTTTTTAAGTTAAAAGCCAAAAATAATTGGAATTTTTACGAAAAATGTTTAAATTTGCATAGTAAGCACGTCTCGACTGAGGCGTGTTTTGTTTTTTTTTATTAAAACAGAATATCATGTCAGAAATAGTATATGTAACCGAAGAAGGTTTGGCAAAAATGAAAGAAGAATTGAATCATTTGGTAGCAATCGAGCGTCCAAATGCATCAAAAGCAATAGCGGAAGCGCGCGAAAAAGGTGATTTGTCTGAAAATGCGGAATACGATGCAGCAAAAGAAGCACAAGGTTTGCTGGAATTGCGCATCAGGAAATTAGAAGGTGAAATCGGTAACTCGCGCGTGTTGGATTCCTCAAAAATTGACACATCGAAAGTTTCCGTTTTATCGAAAGTGAAAGTGATGAATTTGAAAATGAAAAAAGAATTTACATATCACTTAGTTTCTGAAAAAGAAGCTGATTTGAAGCAAATGAAAATCTCTGTAAAATCGCCGATTGGTTCTGCCTTGTTGGGTTTGAAAAAAGGCGAAAAAGTAACCATACAAATTCCGGCTGGCGCAATGGAATTGCAGGTATTGGATATTAGTATTTAGTAAATAGTATGCAGTATGCAGTCTTGATTTGCCTACTGCTTACTCTAAACTGCCTACTTAAAATATGACTATATTTACCAAAATCATCAACGGTGAAATTCCGTGCTATAAAATTGCGGAAGACGAAAACTATTTTGCGTTTTTAGATATTCGTCCGTTGCATGCCGGACATACTTTAGTGATTCCGAAAAAAGAAACAGATTATATTTTCGATTTGGAAGATGAAGAACTGAAAGGTTTGATTGTATTTGCAAAGAAAATTGCCATTGCTATAAAAAAAGCCATTCCTTGCGAACGAGTTGGAATGACGGTAATTGGTTTGGAAGTGCCGCACACACATATTCATTTATCGCCAATCAATTCAGTTCATGATCTGGATTTCAGAAATGCAAAATCATTACCGAAAGAAGACATGGAATCTATTGCAGAAAAAATAAAAGCGAATTTGTAGAGTTACTTTGTTTTGTCTGTGCTTTCCGTTTTTGGAATTTCTTTCATCTCAAAAAACTTCAACGCTTTCAGTTTTTCAATTTCTGATTTATTAACGCGTACAAAATAATGCGTTCCATTTGGACAAGTACATGCGTCACAGCTTATAAAATCTTTTTCTGTTGTTGATCTTATTTCTAAAACAGTAATTTCTTTTCCTGACAGATCACTTTTAACAGCCGCCAAAATCTGTTCTTCAGTTGGTTTTGTAAACCAATTAAACTGCCAAGGATTTTCGCATTTAGTTTCATCGTATTGCATCCATACTTCATCAGAATTTAGTTTGCCGGAAACTTCTTTTGTTGTTTGAACAGCTTTATTTTTCTTCTTCTTATGGCAAGCAAAAGAAATAGTACACATCAGTATTAAACTAAAAAATAAGATCTTTTTCATGGAAATAGATTTACAAATGTTGCGCCAAAAATTATTGTTTGAAAAAACTTTTCTGATTTCCAACTTCTACTTTCGCTTGTTTTCCCATGAAAATGGCTCTGTTGTCAGCGATGTGACCGCTCGGAAAATTAAAACAAACCGGATAATTATATTCAGCAACATGTTCAGCTATAATTTCTTCAGCGGTTTTACCAAACGGAATGGTGTTGTCTTTCATATCACTTAAGCCACCAACTATCAAACCAGCTAGGTTTTTCAGTTTGCCTGCACGTTTCAATGCCATCATCATTCTATCAATATGATACAAATATTCATCCAGATCTTCAATAAATAATATTTTTTGATTCGTATCTAAAATTGTTTTCGTGCCAAGAACAGCATATAAAATAGATAAGTTTCCACCAACTATTTCGCCTTGCATCATTCCGTTTCTGTTTAGTTGATGTGCTTCAAATTCATAATGCAATGTATTTCCAAACAACGCATCTTTCAACGATTGGATAGCGGTTGGTGTGTTGATTGGAAAGGTACTCATCATAATGGCGTGTAATGTTTCTACACCAATATTGCAATTCAGTTGTGCATGCAAATAGGTAATATCAGAAAAACCAACGAGCCATTTTGGACTTTCCATAAACATAGTAAAATCAAGCGTATCCATCATGCGCACCGTGCCATAACCACCACGTGCAGCAATAATTGCTTTGATGTTTTTGTCGTTGAGCATACGTTGAAAATCGGCTTGTCGTTCAGCATCAGTGCCGCCATATTGATTATCAGATTTACCGATGGTTTCGCCGATAACTACATTCAAATTCCAGCTTTTCAATGTGTCAACGGCTAACTGAATTTCTTCCATAGAAATTTTTCGCGCAGGACAAGTGATACCAACGGTATCGCCTTCTTTTAAAAATGGTGGACGCATCATATTGTAAAAATAAACTAAAAATTTTGGCTAACAAAAATTCAAATCGACTCATTACTCATCACTCAACACTAATTACTATATTTGCAGCATGTCAGAACCTCAACGATATACCATTACCGCAGCGTTGCCTTATGCCAACGGACCTTTACATATTGGTCATTTGGCAGGCGCTTATATTGCTGCTGATATTTATGTGCGTTATTTACGATTGAAAGGCAAAGATGTGATTTTCGTTTGTGGCAGCGATGAACATGGTGCAGCGATTACCATTAAAGCGAAAAAAGAAAATACAACGCCACAGGAAATTGTCGATAAATACCACGCAATCATTAAAAAAAGTTTTGAAGATTTTGGAATTGCATTCGATATTTATCATCGCACGTCAGATAAAATTCATTATGAAACTTCACAGGATTTCTTCAGAGTGTTGAATGATAAAAATGCGTTTGAAATTATTGAAAGCGAACAATATTTTGATGAAGAAGCGAAGCAGTTTTTAGCGGATAGATATATTATGGGCACTTGTCCGAAATGTGGCAATGAAAATGCGTATGGTGATCAGTGCGAAAAATGTGGAAGCTCTTTAAATCCGACAGATTTAATACATCCAAGATCTACTTTAACAAACTCAACACCGATAAAAAAGACAACGAAGCATTGGTTTTTAAAATTAGATGAACAACAAGAAGGAATTTCGGATTGGTTAGAAACTAAAAAAGAAACCTGGAAAGCGCATGTAATTGGTCAATGTAAATCATGGTTGAATGATGGTTTAAAACCACGCGCCATGACACGCGATCTAAATTGGGGAATTCCTGTGCCGCAGGAAATTGAAGGCAGCGAAGGTAAAGTTTTGTATGTCTGGCTTGACGCACCAATTGGTTATATTTCTGCGACTAAGCAATTATTTAAAGAGATTGAAAATGATAAACCTGAGTTTTCATATCCAAAAAATTTTGCTACAAGTTTATTGAATACAAAAGCAAATGACTGGCAGAAATACTGGCAAGATGAAGAAACGCAATTGATCCATTTTATCGGAAAAGATAATATCGTGTTTCATTGTATTACATTTCCGGCAATTCTGAAAGCGCACGAAAATTATATTTTACCAAGCAATGTGCCGGCGAATGAATTTATGAATTTGGAAGGCGATAAGATTTCTACTTCAAGAAATTGGGCAGTTTGGCTGCACGAATATATAGAAGAATTTCCAGGAAAAGAAGATGAACTGCGCTATTGCTTAATTGCCAACATGCCGGAAAATAAAGACAGTGAATTTACGTGGCAGGATTTTCAGAATAGAGTGAATAGCGAGCTTGGAAATAACTTAGGTAATTTTATAAAACGTGTTTCAGATTTATTGCATAAATTTTATGATGGTGTGGTGCCTAATTCTATTGTAAAACTGACACCGGAAGTGGATGCTGCTGTAATAGAGAAAATTCAATTCTTAAAAACAGAATACGAAAATTCAATTAATAATTTTAAGTTCAAAGATGCACTCTTCAAATGCATGGAAATTTCTTCATTAGGTAATAAATATTTACAGGATACTGAACCTTGGAAAGTAATAAAAACCGATTCGGACAGAGTTGAAGAAATCATGTCTGTTGCAGTAAGTTTTGTGGATACGATATCTAGTTTACTAAAGCCGTTGTTACCAAAAACTGCTAAAAAGATTGACAATATATTCAATATGTCTTTTGGAATAGATTATCAATATATTGAAGCAGGCACAAAGATAAATCCATCAGAAATTTTATTTGAAAAAATTACGGATGAACAAATTGCTTTTCAAATAGAAAAATTAAATAATAGTAAAGCACAAGTTCAACAGATTTCTCCTAACGTCGAGATGACGAATGAAGTAAATACGCAGAGTAGTACTTATCAACAGATAAAACCTGAAATTACCTATGATGATTTTTCCAAATTAGATATTAGAACAGGAAAAATTTTAGAAGCGGAAAAAGTGCCAAAAGCGGATAAATTACTAAAATTATTAGTAGATATTGGCATCGAAAAGCGCACGATTGTTTCAGGTATTGCAGAACATTTTCAACCGGAAGAAATTGTTGGTAAAGAAGTTTCGGTTTTAGTAAATTTGGCGCCAAGAAAATTAAAAGGTATTGAAAGTAATGGAATGATCTTAATGGCTGAAGATGCTAATGGTAAATTATATTTTGTAAATGCTGATGGCGTTGCAGCAGGAAACATAATAAAATAAATTAAACATCGTTAATTGTAAATTACTAGGTTCCTTAGTTTAATGGATAAAACCGCAGTTTCCTAAACTGTTAATGCAAGTTCGATTCTCGCAGGAACTACTACTTTATATCAGCTTTTCAGTAATAGCTAATTTGATCAGTGCAGCCGTGTTTTGTACATTATATTTTGCCAGTAAATTTTTACGATGCGAACTTACTGTGCTGATATCAACAAATAATAATTGTGCAATTTGCTGATTGGTTAAACCTTCTGCAATCTTTTCCAAAACTTCTCGTTCGCGTCTTGTCAATGGCGGCAAGCCATTGTTTTCAGGTTGCTTCAATAAGGTTATTGCAGACTGACTAAAATATTGTTTTCGTTTTATAACTGTTTTTATGGCTTCAATAATTTCATGTTGTTCTGCATCTTTTAATACATAACCATTTGCACCGCTATCCATCATTTTTTTTATAATACCAGGTTGATTATTGATGCTGAGTGCAATCACTTTTACAGCAGGATATTTTTCTTTCACTTCTTTACAAAGATCAATTCCATTATAATCAGGCAAATTAATATCCATTAAAATAACATCAGGTTGCTGTGTCTTTAATTTTTCGAGTAAATCTGTTCCATATTTATAAATACCAATACATTCTATTTCGTCATTTTCCGAAAGCATAGCGCTGATGCCTTGAATAACTAATTGATGATCTTCAACTAATACTACCTGTATCATGCTATTGGTATTTCAATGTAAACAGAAGTTCCTTCATTTAGTTTGGACTGAACATCCATCTTACCTTTTAAGAAATCTATACGGCTGCGAATATTTTTATAACCGATACCGTTTACTGCAGAAAGTTGTTTAGTGTCGAAACCTTTGCCGTTATCTTCTACCGTAATATTTAATTTATCTTCCTTAGCAAGCAGTTGAACCATTACTTCTGTTGCATGTGCGTGTTTTAAAATATTATTGGTTAATTCCTGCACGATTCTGTAAGTAGTTGTTCTTACAGTATTATCAAGTTGGATATTTTCCATGCCAAAACTTTGGTAGATAATTTTTACAGCACCACTTTGTGTTATCTGTTGACAGTAATCTTGCAATGCTTCGCTTAAGCTTAATTTCATTAAGGTTTCAGGCATCATGTTATGTGCCACACGTCGCAATTCTGTAATAGATTCATCAAGCATCGACATGCTTTTTTCAAATGCAGTTGCGTTTTCTTCCGTTAAAATAAATTGTTGTTTCATATTGTTAAACGAATATTTTACACCTGATAAAATGCCACCTAAACCATCGTGTAGGTCTTTTGCCAATCGGCTTCTTTCTTCTTCTTGTCCTTTTAAAATTGCTTGTGTTGCGGCCAGTTGTTTTTCATTTTCTAATTGTGTAATTTTTTGTTCCTGCAATTTTTTTTCTGAAAGCAGCAATTGCTGCCTGTTTCTATAAGCCAATAAAGCAACAGCACTTATTAATAATACAGCCGCTAAAAAACCGGCAAGAATATATTTCGACAATCGTTCCTGATGAATGGTTGCTTCTTGGAGTTTTAATTGTTGTTCTTTCTTTTCTGTTTCGTATTTCACGGCAAGCTGTTGACCATTTTTCATTAATTTTAAAGATAAAATAGCGTTATTGATTGAGTCGGCTTGTTTTTTGTAAGTATTGTATGCTGCAATATTTCCAATAGCTAATTCAATTTCAGAAAGTAAGGAAACAGCATGTAGCATGCCATCAGGATATTGAATGCTGTCTGCTGTCTGTTTGGCTAATAAAGTCATTGACTTCGCATTTGTAAAATCTTTTTTATTAAGATAGTATGTTGCCTTGTCTAGTAATGCTTCGCAAATACCATCGTTTCTATTAATAGCATTAGAAAATGCTAATGCTTCATCTGCACTTTTAAGTAAATCATTATAATTTCCTTGTTTTTTGTAAATGTTGTTCTTGGCAATGCGAATATTAGTTAGGTTGTCTTTGTCTTCAAAATCAACAGCAATTTTTTCTGCTTCTTTGAGTAAATGTAAAGCAGAATCAAACTTGTTTAAATCTGCAAGACAAGATGCGGAATTAATGAGTGCGCTTGCTAAGTTGTAATCGTCTTTTTCCTTTCTACATAAAGAAATACCTTGCAGCCCAAATTGCAAACCTAATTTAGGTTGCCCGAATTTTAAATATACTTCGCTCAAATTTCCGTACAACATACAAAGTCTTTTTTTGTCATTGACTTTTTCTAATATTTTTTGTGCAGAAAGGTAATATTTAAGTGAAGTTTCAAATTGACCTTTTTGAAAATAATTTGCTGCAATATTATTGTAAGCAGCAGCAAGCGCTATTGGTTTATTTAATTTCTTGGACAATAGAATCGCTTTCTTGCCGAGTTCAATGCTCTCATCTAATTTATTTTGTGTGCTTAAAATCGCTCCGTACCATGCATAATAAAATAATGTGCCAACATCATAGTGTAATTTTTCACTAAGTCGTCCGGCTTCTTTATAAAATATTGCTGCTGAATCAGGATTGTTCAAAGCAAACGATCTTCCAAAAGCATAAAGGTATTTTACACGCATGGTATCTTCCTCTGAATTGTTCAATAAATTCAACAAGCTGTCTTTTGCAGGATCGTCATATTTAAAAGCGTACTTCTGACAATAAGCATAAGTACTGCACAAGAATAGAATATAAAGTAAATACGTTTTAAGGTTCATGTACTATAAATATAATCAAACTTTCTTTTACAAATATCTATAATGTTCTGTTCCTGAAAATTCCCTCTTTTGGTGGAATTTTAGTAAAGCATACCTGTGCTAATTTTGCTTTTGTAAAATGAATAATAAAGAATTAAAAAATCTAAACATGAAAAAAATAATGGCATTTATGATACACATTGTATGTGTTTCTGTTTTTACCACTAATGCTCAATGGAGTTCATTAGGAGACAGAATTGCTGACGATCTAAGCTATAAAGCGCAACAAAAAATTGAAAGCGAAGCCAATGATGCCGCAGACAAAGCTTATGAAAAAACAAAAGAATCTGCTAAGAATGGTGCGAAAAAAAACAAGTCTAAAAATGCTTCTTCAAATGATTCACAAGAGGAAGAAACAACAGCTTCAGTAAATTCGACTTCAACAAAAAATACTTCTGCTTCAGCAACACAACAAAATTCAGGTGCTTTTAAATCATACAATAACTATGATTTTGTGCCAGGTGATACTATCGTATTTGAAGATCATTTTTTGGATGATCAGGACGGTGAATTTGCATCACACTGGAATTTGGAAGAAGGTCAAGGCGTGGTAAATACAATGGATGATGAAAGAGTTTTTGCTATCACAAAATTTTACAGTAAATACACGCCGAATATAAAAACAAAATCATACTTACCTACGCAGTACACAGTAGAATTTGACACCTGGTTAGATGCTGCATACGATTCTAATGACGGTGTTTATGTAGAATTTCGTGTTGGCAAAGAAAAAATAGGTGGAATTTATACTAATCACAAATATTTTGAATGTGAATTTGGAAATAATAAATTACAAGGTGATTTACCGGCTGCAATTGCAAATGAAAATTATCATAATAACTGGCATCATATAGCAATTGCAGTTAATGGTAAACAGATAAAAGTGTATTGTGACCAATACCGCGTTTTAGTAGTTCCTGATTGTGGTTTTAAAGCAACAAGCATTGCTGTAGGTGGTAATGCAAGCGAAGGCATGCCGATGTTATTCAAAAATTTTCGTTTAGCAAAAGGTGGCAAGATGAATATGCTTGGTAAAAAATTCACAGATACGAAAATTGTAACACATGGTATCAATTTCGATTACAATAAAGCAACTATCAAACCGGAAAGCATGGGCACATTGAACATGATTGTACAAATTTTAAAAGATAATCCGGAACTAAAATTTGAAGTTGGCGGACACACAGATGGTGATGGCGAAGATGCATATAATTTAAAATTATCTCAGCAAAGAGCAGATGCCGTTAAAACTCAATTAGTAAAAATGGGCATTGCTGCTGAAAGATTAACAACAAAAGGTTATGGCGAAACAAAACCTATTGCTTCAAATTCTACAGATGAAGGCAAAGCCAACAACAGAAGAGTCGAATTCGTAAAAATTTAAATCAATTATTAATTATAAAAATTCAAAATCATGAAATCAATTAAAAGATTCAGCATTTTAGCAGCATTGTTTACAGTCGCACTTTTATCATCTTGCAAAAAAGATAAAGCAAACACAACGATTACACCAACATCTTTTACATTTAATGGTGTAAAATACAATACAGCCAGAGTTTATGTAAAACTTGATGCGGCAACATTTGGGAGCGATCATTATTCAGCTCTAGTTGATTCTGCAGTAAGTGAAGACAAAACCAAAGTAATACTTTTTGAAATGGTATTCAACAAAGTTGGCAGACCATCTTCCGGATCCGATTATTATGTATATGTTCCAAGTGGTTTGCCGGCAAGTACACCGGATTTAATTACTACATTAATTACTAGCGTTGATTTGTCAAATGGCCATTATACGGTGTACGAAGCTACAAATTCAGGCACCGATCAAACAGCTACTGTTACAAATGATGGTAAGTTGGTGGTTGATTTTCCGGAAACTTCTTTTGACGGAACGGTATATGATTCAACCGGAACAATGACAGATGCGATTGCAAGTTTTTTGTTTTCAAGAACTACATTCAAAGAACAGTAATTCGTCTGTAAACTATTTTATTACAATTGCTCAAACCACAGAAAATTATAAAAATGCAAAATCATAAAATCTTCATGCTTTGTCTATGTTTTTTAATGTTAACTTTTTATCAGATAAAAGCACAAAATTATAACAATGAACAATTCGATATCGCAAATAAGAAATATACATTATCTGCAGGAACGCTATCTTTGGTTGCCGATAAAAATGTATTAGAATTAGGCGAATTTGCTATGCTCACAGTGCGCATCAATTGGACGGTAGATGCTGATAATGCTATTCCAACACAATTCGATTATCGCTTTCAGGATCCGTCTAAAGCACCATGGAAAATTACGAAATGGGAAATACTAGAAGGTGGCGGCGAACTAAGACCTGGCGGCGAAAATTACTATGCTGCTTATACAGCGGCATCAATAATGCCTGCTAACAAATTTGTAACAATTGCTGTTACACTGATGCCGCAAGATCCGACAAAACCTAAAGTGCAGTTATTACAAACTATTTATCTGCAAGACAATGACAATGTATTCTATTATGATTGTCCGTATTTAGGAATTCATGCGGAAAAATATGTAATTAAAAATAATGGCGGCGCTTTAGCAAATAGTGATAAATCAGTAAAGAAAGCATTAGACAGCAAAATAACGGCAGCCAATCCGAAAATACAGCAATACGCAATGAAAGCTGCTGCTGCTGAAGTTTCCATGACACAAGCCGGTTTTGATTTGTCAACAGTAACAAGCAATGCGAAAGCTATTTATGTAAAAGATGAAGATATAACTACCATAATGATTAATGATGACAAAGTAGATATGGTAAACGGGCAAAAAAGTAATGCAAAAAGAATGTATTCGATTGTACTAACTTTTCCCGGAAAAGGCACCGGCGCGTTTAAAATAAAAAGCAAGAAAAATATATCAGCAGCAATAACGCTGCCACAAGTAGGACTTGGTTATGGCTGCACTTGTCAGGATGATCCTGATAACCCAGAATATTTTACGGAAGATCCACCACCACATCCGAGTTGCGGCGGTGGCAGTATCATGATCACAAAATGTGATGGCAAAACGATTGAAGGAAATGTATATGCTTTGCTGGAAAGCGCAGATCCAAATTCAGGTGTAAAATTTTTTAGTACTTTAAGTGGAAAATTCAAAGTACCGATTGCGAATCAATAACAAAATTGATTTAATTATGTGAAGAGTGAATATTTTTATTCACTCTTTCTTTTGCCACCATGATTTTCTAATATAGAATTGATTTGTTGGTTATTCTTTCCTGATTTTAATACTAAAATTGGAAAAACAGCATGCTTATTGACTGGATATGCATGTGAATATTTATAAAAGAATTTATCTAAAGAGTTTTCAGGTTCTATTTCCTTTTCAAACGAACGTGTATTTGTTGGCAATAGATATAAATCATATTTAGCTTTTAATTTTTCATCATAATTCTCATAACCAAAAATTAGATCAGCATTAGTATTTTCTATTTCTGTTGCGGTAAGCGCTTTTCCATCTTTGCTATGTTTGCCGCTGGCGAAAACAGTATTCCAGTCTGTTATCCATGAAACAAAATTGTCATAAAATACAATTGCTTTTCCGTTATGAATTTCTGAAAGATCATTCGCTAGATAAAAGAGGTTGTCTTTGTCCATTTGTAGTGTTTTTTGGAAATAACCGAACGAAATTTTAAAACCAAAAAAGAAAATAAAAATGGCTGTCGAAATACCTTGTGAAAGAGATCGGTAATCACGTATAAATAACAATGACAGTAAAATTAAACCTACATAAATAGCATACTGATTTTTAAAGGCAAGGTTTTCATCTTGTGAAAATGTACAGTTATAAACGAACGGAACAATAATAAAACTGAATGCTAATGCATAATAACGCACGGATAATTCTTTTCGTTCTTTTAAAAAGTAAAACACAACGCCGATTGCTAAAGGCAATACATAATAGCGTAAATAATGCATGGAATAATAAAAACCTTGTGAATTGAAAATACCATATTTTTTATCAGTTTCTAATGAATGATGCAGCCAGTTATATGGTAATATCTTTCCAAAATATAAATAACGATAAGCGAAATATCCGGCTAAAGGAAAAATAAGAAAACTGAATGTTCTGCGAATTCTGCGTAACCAAAATTTGCGTTTGTCTCTTTCTTTTAATTCAAAAACATCGCAGAAACTTGTTGCTATTAATGGAAGCAAAATAAAAATATTGTCAGGTCTGGCAATAACATTGACAACAGTCCAAATGACTAACCAGAAATAACGCTGGTGCCAGAATGACCGCACTGCCAGCAACCACAACATACCTTGAAAAATAATTTCATCGCCAAGAACGCCAGCCCAAATTTGTGTGCTTAAAAATAGCAAACCAACTAATAATAACTGCACGCTTACAAACCGCGAAGCAACAATTCGATGCACTAATAAAACCGAAAACAACATGCTGATTCCGTTGACGTAGATTGCAGCTTTTACAATATTGAATTTGAAAAAGTGAATGAATAACCAAAGCGATAATGAATACAAAAAGTTAGAACTGTCATCGAAACGTAATTTGCTGAACGAATCAAAACACCAGATTTTAAATTGCTCAAAATTTTCTGCGTATATAAAATTTGCGGTAGAACACGCTGCCGGATTGACGTACATCGGCAATAATTTGTAAAAAAACCAACAAAGCGGAAGACAAATTAATAGTGCGAACTGGTATTTTTTCATTTAAAAAAGTGTTGGTTCAAATTTCTTTTTTATCCAAGATAATTTCCTAAATTTAAGCAAAAATACAGATATGAGCTTAGATAAACAATTTGAACAGGCACAGGCAGATACAAAAACATTGACAAAACGTCCAAGCGATGCGCAGCTTTTAGATTTGTACGCATTTTTTAAGCAGGCAACAGAAGGTGACAACAATACATCAAAACCAGGCATGTTTGATATAAAAGGTAAATTCAAATGGGAAGCGTGGAAATCAAAAGCAGGTTTAAGCAAAGCCGATGCACAGCAAAAATATGTGGATCTGGTAAATGGCTTGCTGCAAACGCATAGATAGTAGATATTAGAAATAATGGTAATTAGATGAATCATTCAATTTTCTTATCATTATTAATGTTTCTTTTGGTTATTTCTTGCAAACACAAACAAGAACCAAAACAAAGTGTTATACTAGATCCAAATACATCGATTTATATAAATGATTCTATAAAGTATTTTGAATTGTTAAAACTGAAAGATTATACTTTATTAGATGTTTACAATTCAAATGATGAATTGCCTAAACCTATAATTGAATGTCTTTCTAAATACTTTGAGGTCAAAAATTCTGATCTAGGTAATCCATTTACAACTAGATGCAGTTGTATTAATCCTAGAAAAGGAATAAAAAAAATATACATTCATTCAAGCCATAAAATTGGAATACTCTTTTGCTGTGAAGGTTCTGATCTGCCCATTAATAGCTGTTTTTATTACAATATTTTTGATTCATTAAATCCAATGTTTTTTAAGATAATTTTTAAAAACAGCGAAAGAGAATTATCAGTTTTTGACCAATCTATAAAAACTAATAATATTATTGTAGATAAAGGATGTTTTATTTAGAATCTTTCCAAATAAAACTGTGCAAAAAATTAACCTAAAGCAAAACATATTTCGCTTTCAAACTGTTATTTTTGCAGCGGTTTTTTAAAAAACATATTATGGCAAAAGAAACATTCTTTTCTTCTTCAATCGGAAGAAAATTGTTGGTAGGTTTAACAGGCTTATTCCTCATTTCATTTTTAGTAGTGCATGTAGGCATCAATTCCACCATCTTAATTAATGATAACGGCGCAACATTCAACACGGCAGCACACTTTATGTCGCACAACTGGGTCATTCGAGTAATGGAAATCGGCTTATTTGCCGGATTAATTGCGCATATCGTTTTAACCTTAAAATTGCATTTTGAAAATAAAGCAAAGCGTCCTGTTGGCTACGCAGTAGTAGATGGCAAAGCCAACTCAAAATGGTATAGCCGTTCAATGGCATTGTTGGGCTCTTTATTATTGGCATTTTTTATCATTCACTTGAGACAATTTTGGGCACCAACTAAAATTGCTGTCTATTCAGGCGATGAAGAAAATTCATATCAAATGGTGGTAGAAGTATTAAGAAATCCAATCTATGCTGTGGTATATATTTTAGCATTTGTTTCTTTAGGTTACCACTTATTACATGGCTTTCCGAGCGCTTTCCAAACATTAGGCTTAAATCACAAAAAATATACACCGGCAATTAAAGCAGCAGGAACTGCATTTTCTATCATAGTGCCGGGTTTATTTGCTGCAATCGCTTTAGCAATATTATTCGGATTGGTAAAATAATTTTTTTGCATTTTAATTTCAAATTAGAATATGACACTCAACTCAAAAATACCGGCAGGACCAATTGAAAAAAAATGGGAAGACTATAAAGGTCACGTGAAACTCGTAAATCCTGCGAATAAAAGAAAGTTAGAAATTATAATAGTAGGAACCGGTTTGGCAGGCGCTTCAGCAGCAGCTTCTTTAGGCGAATTGGGCTATAAAGTAAAAACATTTTGTTTTCAGGATTCACCGCGACGCGCACATTCTATAGCGGCACAAGGCGGTATCAATGCAGCAAAAAACTATCAAAACGATGGTGACTCAACCTATCGTTTATTTTATGATACCATAAAAGGCGGTGACTATCGTGCGCGCGAAGCAAACGTTCATCGTTTAGCAGAAGTTTCTGCTAATATTATTGATCAATGTGTTGCGCAAGGTGTTCCTTTTGCGCGCGAATACGGCGGTTTATTAAGTAATCGTTCTTTCGGCGGAACACAGGTACAACGTACATTTTATGCAGCAGGACAAACTGGTCAGCAATTATTGTTGGGTGCTTATTCTGCTTTGGAACGTCAAATCGCTCTGGGAAATGTTACGCAATACTCACGTCATGAGATGTTGGATGTGGTTACGATTGACGGCAAAGCGCGTGGTATTATTGCTAAAAATCTAGTAACCGGAAAATTAGAAAGACATTTCGGTCATGCGGTTTTATTATGTACAGGTGGTTACGGAAACGTATTTTATTTGTCAACTAACGCAATGGGTTCAAACGTAACGGCTGCGTGGAAAGCACATAAAAAAGGCGCGTTTTTTGGTAATCCATGCTTTACACAAATCCATCCGACATGTATTCCTGTTTCCGGCGATCATCAATCTAAATTGACATTGATGTCAGAATCTTTAAGAAACGATGGAAGAATTTGGGTGCCTAAAAAACAAGGTGATACACGCAAACCCAATGATATTCCTGAAGAAGAAAGAGACTATTACTTAGAAAGAAGATATCCGGCTTTTGGTAACTTGGTGCCGCGCGATGTAGCATCTCGAGCTGCAAAAGAACGTTGCGACGCCGGATTTGGTGTCGGTGCTTCCAAAATGGCTGTTTATTTAGATTATGCAGATGCCATACAACGCTATGGAAGAATTGAAGTATCTAAACAAGGTATTGACAATCCATCGAAAGAAAAAATCATCGAACTTGGAAAAGAAGTCGTAAAAGAAAAATACGGTAACTTATTAGATATGTATTCTAAAATTACCGGCGAAAATCCGTATGAAGTGCCAATGAGAATTTATCCAGCAGTTCACTATACAATGGGTGGACTTTGGGTAGATTATGAATTGATGACAACAGTTCCGGGTTTATATGCATTAGGCGAAGCCAACTTTTCAGATCACGGTGCGAACCGGCTTGGTGCTTCTGCATTGATGCAAGGTTTGGCAGATGGTTACTTCGTGATTCCATATACAATTGGTAATTATTTAGCAGACGAAATTGCTGTTAAACCAATTCCAACAGACAGTCCCGAATTTGTGGAAGCAGAAAAAGCTGTTGCAGATCGTATTCAAACTTTAATGAGTATCAAAGGCACAAAATCAGTAGAAAGTTTTCATAAACGTTTAGGCAAAATTATGTGGGACAAATGCGGAATGGCGCGTAACGCACAAGGTTTGCAGGAAGCGATTGTGGAAATACAAGCATTGAAAAAAGAATTTTGGAGCGATGTGAAAATTCCAGGAGAAATTAATTCATTTAATCCTGAATTAGACAAAGCAGGCAGAGTGGCTGATTTTATTGAATTAGGCGAATTGATGTGTAAAGATGCATTAAACAGAAATGAAAGTTGTGGAGGCCATTTCCGCGAAGAATCTCAAACAGAAGAAGGTGAAGCATTGCGTGATGATGAAAACTATAAATATGTAGCTGCGTGGGAATTTAAAGGTGAAAGCGAATGGACTTTAAACAAAGAAGAATTAATTTACGAAAATATCAAAATCGCAGCGAGAAGCTATAAATAATATATATTGAGCGAAAAATTAGTCATAAAAAATTTCGGTACCATTAAGCACGTTGACTTAGACATCAAAAAAGTAAACGTATTGATCGGCGACCAAGGTACCGGAAAAAGTACCGTGGCAAAGGTATTGGCTATATTTAGAGATTCTTATTTTCATATAATAAAAGAAAATTATAACCACATTGACCATTTTGAAGATTACGGAATACTTACATATTTTAATAAAGAAACTTTCTTAGAGTATAATTGTAATTTATTTGATATTGTTTTTTTTGACTCAAAATTTAATATAAAATACTATAACGGAATAGATTTATATATTAATGAATTGGAAAGAATATTAAACTCTTACGATGAAAATAATGCTGACATTAAATTAGATGAATACAAAAATTTATCAAATAAAGTAGAAGATATTTTTGCTGAAGAAATTTTATATATACCTGCAGAACGAGTTCTTGTGCCAATAATATCCAATTCAAGTTTTTCTTTTTTAAGAAATAAAATAGCGCTACCAGAATATTTATCATCTTTCGGAGAAGATTTTCAAATAGCTAGAAGAAACACACCGAATAAACGTAAGATTGAATATCTAGATATTGAATACATTTATAACAATAATATTGATTATATTTCAGGTAAAAACTTCAGTAATTTAAAATTAACAGAAGCAGCAACTGGTTATTTATCTTCTGTACCGTTATTTTTGGTAGTTGACGGTTATTCTTCGGATATTACTACTAATACTAATGAGACGGCTTTCTTTGTTGTAGAAGAACCAGAAATTAGTCTTTTTCCACAAACACAATATAAATTGATACAATTTTTAATTTCAAAAACATTGTTAAATGATAAATATTTAATTACAACACATTCACCATACATCTTAACTTCTTTAAACAATTTAATGCAAGCATTTATTGTTGGTGAAAATAATTCTGAGAAAGTAAACGAAATTATAGAAAAAAAATATTGGCTAAATCCAAAAGATGTTTCCGCATATATGCTGACAACTGATGGATTTGCTGAAAATATTATCGCAGAAGATGGCTTGATAATGACTGAAAAAATTGATGCTGTTTCGGATGTGCTGAATGGTTTGTACGATAAATTGTTGGATATAAAATACAGCAATAGCCAATAGTGGAAGTTCTTTTAAATAATGATACTTGTATTGAACACAAGAAGCAAGTTGTTTCAACTGCGTCTTGCAATTATGGCTCAAAAACAAGGTATGAATTAAACAATCTTTCAAAATATCCAATTTCAAAAATTGATATGGATTGTGTATTTAATACAAATGAAGATGAAAAATGTGATTATGCTTTTATAATTGAAGCAACTGATAAAACAGTAGTTATTTTTATTGAACTTAAAGACAGTAAATTAACTAAAGCAGCCAGTCAAATTTCAACAACAATCGACAGATGTAATTTAAAAGTGAATGAACAAATAATAAACGCAAGAATTGTATTAACCAGCACACACCGACCTGACATTGACTCATCGCAAGTAAGAAATTTAAAAGAAAAAATAAAAAGGTTTGGCGGAACGGTAGATTATAAAACAAGAATAATAAAAGAAAATATCTAAAGTATAAAATAAAAGATATGGAACACTACACAATGTCGCTCAACTTAAAAGTTTGGAGACAAAAAAATGCAAATGATAAAGGTGGTTTGGTAAACTACAAAGTGGAAGGTATTTCATCTGAAATGTCTTTTCTTGAAATGATAGATGTATTGAATGAAAAATTAGTACACGAAGGAAAAGAAGAACCGATCGCGTTTGATCATGATTGTCGCGAAGGTATTTGCGGTATGTGCTCTATGTATATCAATGGTCGTCCGCACGGACCTTGGGCTGGCACTACTACTTGCCAGTTGCACATGCGCGCATTTAAAGACGGCGATACGATTGTTATAGAACCATGGCGTGCAAAAGCATTTCCGGTAATTAAAGATTTAGTGGTGGACAGAACAGCTTTCGACAGAATTATTCAGGCAGGTGGCTACATATCAGTAAATACTGGTAATGCGGTTGATGCTAACGCAATTCCGATTCCGAAAGATGATGCAGATAAAGCATTTGCAGCAGCGGCTTGTATTGGTTGCGGTGCATGTGTTGCGGCTTGCAAAAATGCATCGGCAATGTTGTTTGTTTCTGCAAAGGTCTCACAACTTTCATTATTGCCACAAGGAAAACCGGAAGCGGAAAAACGTGTATTGGATATGGTGGCGCAAATGGATAAAGAAGGTTTTGGAAGCTGCACCAACACAGGTGCTTGCGAAGCAGAATGTCCGAAAGAAATTTCTTTGGAAAATATCGCACGCTTGAATCGTGAATTTACATTAGCAAGTTTAGCAAACGAAGAATAATAATATCAACTTGTCATTCTTAGCGAAGCGAAGAATCTAAAATCCTGACTGCAACAGTCAGGATTTTTTTTATTAATTTTAATAATACATGCAAACAACAGAAGCATACAGAAATGAATATCGTGTAACTGAAATCAGTAAAAACTATTCAGGAAAACTGCATTTTGCGTTTACATCAATATGGTGTTTAGTATTGATTGCTGCTTGTATTTATTTTATTCATCAGCCAACATGGAAAGAGCTGCTGATTATTCCAATCACTTTTTTATATATCAACTTAGCAGAATATTTTGGTCATAAAGGTCCGTTGCATAATCGTAAAAAACGTTTGGATAAAGTATTTAAACGGCATACTTTACAGCATCATCGCTTTTTTACAAACGATAATATGCAATGCGATTCTGTTCAGGATTTTAAAGTGATCTTGTTTCCACCGGTTCTGATTCTCTTTTTCTTTATTGCGTTTGTTGTGCCTGTTGGTCTGTTGTTTTATTTTTTATGGTCAGTAAATGCTGCGTTGATCTTTGTAGCAACTGCGTTTGTCTATTTTTTAAATTATGAGTATTTGCATTTGGCCTATCATTTGCCGGACACACATTTTATTGCCAGATTGCCAATCATAAAAACATTTAAAAGACTACACCAGGCGTATCATGATCCAAAACTGATGAATTCGAAAAACTTCAATATCTCTTATCCGATCTTCGATTTCATTTTCGGTACATTACACTAAAATAAAACACAAACTTTTTATTCTTTATGCTGTTAATAGAAATCTGTTTATTTTATTTACAGTAAAATTCAGATTCATGCAATACACTTTATTACCAAACACAGATATCAAAGTATCCAAAATATGTTTAGGCACTATGACTTGGGGCCAGCAAAACACCGAAGCAGAAGGACACGAGCAATTAAATTATGCCATCGAAGAACGCGGTATCAATTTTATGGATACTGCTGAAATGTATTCGGTACCGGCAAAAGCAGAAACGCAAGGTTCTACAGAAAAGATAATAGGAACGTGGCTCAGCAAAAGAAAAAAACGCGATGATATTATTTTGGCATCTAAAGTTTGCGGACCAAGTGCAAATTTGGCGCATATCGGAACCGGACCAAAATTCAATAAAGAAAATATTACCAGAGCATTACATGCAAGTTTGGCGCGATTACAAACCGATTATATAGATTTGTACCAACTGCATTGGCCGGAACGACCAACTAATTATTTTGGCGCTTTAGGTTATACGCATACTTCAGATGACGCTGTGACCGATTTTGTAGAGACCTTAAATGTATTGAATGATTTTATTCAACAAGGTAAAATTCGTTATATCGGTATTTCTAATGAAACACCTTGGGGCACGATGCAATATTTAAATACGGCAGAAAAATATAATTTACCAAAAGTATCTACGATTCAAAATCCATATAATTTGGTGAACAGAACGTATGAAATTGGTTTGGCTGAATTAGGCATTCGTGAAAATGTTGGCTTGTTGGCTTATTCGCCATTGGCTGCCGGTTTATTAAGCAATAAGTATCTGAATGGACAACGACCTGAAGGCGCACGCTTCACCTTATGGCCAAATTATTTTACGCGTTATGCGCATCCGAATACCATGAAAGCAGTAGAAAAATATGCTGCTTTGGCAAATGATCACCAGTTGAGTTTAGTGCAGATGTCGTTGGCTTATGTGAATACAAGACGTTTTCTAACAGCAAATATTATTGGTGCGACCACAATGGCGCAGCTTAAAGAAAATATTGACAGTATCGATGTGGTTTTGTCGGAAGATGTATTAAAGGAAATTCAAAAAATACATTTAGAGTTTCCGAATCCTGCACCTTGATGTTAAAAATAAAAAAGTCCTGATGGGAACTTCAGGACTTTAGTGTACAAAATAAACAAAATACTACTCACCGATTCCGGCACTGAAATTAGCGTATTCGTTATTGTTTTCAGTTTGAATAGTAAATTTTTGGTTTTCATCTAAGAAAACAGTTTCATATTCGTTTGTGTCATAGATTGCGAAGTTTACATAAACGCCACCATCATAAGCATATCTGCTTTGAGATGTGATTACATCGATGGTGTGAGTATTGTTAGCATATACTTCATAGATTTGTCTGTCCACGATTTTTTTACGAACATACTTGAATCCAAGTGCCTGCATTTCTTTCAAATAATTTTTTACCAATGTTTGGTTTTGAGTTTGAAAGGAAATTCTGTTAGTACCTGATGATTTTCCGTTTCCGGCACAAACGAAGTCAACCCATTGATAGTATTGAGTCGTTGCCACTTCTTCATTGTTTTTGTAAGTAATTTGGACTTTATTTTTACCGAAGTCATCGGCATCGTAAGGTGTTAAGTTGCATGCTAATAAAGCACTGTTAACGGTTTCTTTGTCTGATAAGCGTAATTTCAAGAAGTCACTTAGATTGCAGCTTTGACTAAAGAGAGTTGTTGCGTATAAACACAACAAGGTTGTTGTTAGGGTTAGGGTTTTCATAAAAGGGTAATTTACGTTATGACAAAGTTATGTAACCTTTTCCAATTTGTCAATAGTAAAATTACATTTCTTGACTGAAATCAATTTTTTTTTAAAAAGAAATGATGAGTTAGTGAAGTTGCTTTTGCGCGACTTTCCTTTTATTTGTTAAGGTTTTGAAAGAATTTAGATTAACTGAAGTATTTTTCATTTTTTGAAAAATTATTAAAAAAAAGAACAGGAAAGTACATGGAATTTACAAAAATGGACGATTAGTGTGTAAAATATGTACAAATAGAGTAAAAAAACATTATTTTTTCAACCATACTTCAATATCATTCTGGTCTAACTCTAAACCAGTTGTTTTTTTCTCTACAATACTATTATTGATGTACATAATAATTGGCAAAGCGAAACCGGCAACCTGCTTCCAGTCACCACTTCCTGCATCGATAAATAAACTGTGTGGAATATCCTGTGATTGCGTATCTTCAAAAAAAACAGATTCCATTTCTTTATCACCATTCAATACAAAATAAAATGGAATGCCAGGATTTTTTTTGTGAATTACACGTATTTTTTGTGCAGCTATCTTGCAATGCGGACATGTTAAACTTAAAAACGCGATCACATGTTTTCCTTTTAATAAATTAATTTTTGGCTTTTCCATTTGCGTTGATTTATACATCAATTCTAACGGAACTTTGTAATTGATTGTTGATTTATCCATTCTGGAAGATAATGTGGCATTAATTGGATAGACAAAAAAACCTAAGCACATTGAACCAATTAATAAAACAGGAATTATAGCTCTTTGAACGATCAACAATAATGATTCATTTTTTTGTGTAAAAAAATGATCATCTAATTCCGGTGAAATCATTTTCATTATAGGACTCCACGTATTTTTATCTGTATTGAAGTATAAGAAAATGCAAAGAATAATCAACACAACGTTTTTTAAAATACCTTCTAACGGCGACATTTTTATACTTTCACCAAAGCAACCGCAATTGCCTACGTTTCCTGTTGTATAAATTTTGTACGATAAATAAATGATAAAAGCAGTTAGTAAACCGATCGCGAATTTTATAGTAAAGCGTCTCAATGCAATATTAAATACAAATAACATTCCTAAAAAAAATTCAATACCAATAAAAAAACGAGCAATATATGGAGTTGTTTTCCAGGTGGCTACACCAATATCAACAAACTGATATTCGAACGGTTCCATCGGATATATCTTGGTGGCTGCTGAAATAATGAACAAAGTACCAATGGAAATACTGGTGAGTATCAGTAAGATTTTTTTCATACACAAAAATAATAAAAAACGGCTTGATTATTTCAAGCCGTTCATATAAGTTAAGAAGATTTGTATCAGTTATTTAATGCTGCATTTTGCATTTGGCCAGATAAGACGAACAACCGCTTCTTTATCATCACATTTGTCCACTGCTTCTGTAAATTTCATATTTTTAAAAGTCTGGCTTTGTGAATTGCTGCCATCTACACATACACAATTCCAGTCTTTTACACATGATGTGGTGGCTAAAGCAACTGCTACAACCATTACTGTTAATTTGATTTTTTCATAATTTGTTTTTTATTGAGTACACAATGTTAAGTAATTTTTCGCTATACTGCAAATGCCCATTTGCGCGTATTGTAAAGTAAATTACGGTTAGATTTAGTTACATCATTGTAATTTGTCTAAAAAAGGTTTAATCATTTTCTGAAACTTTTCATCAAATAATGAATTTTGTTGTTCATTCATCATGGTATTTCCTTCACCTGATTCACCTTTTCGAATGAATTGATTATAAACTAAACGAGCATGGGCTGGTGGAATTTCACCGAATTTTGATTCGTGTTGCTTCATGTATTCAAACGAAGCGTGTTTTTTAGTACGTTCCAGCTTTTCTGCTGTTAATTCTATATTTAAAAATGAAGCGATGCGTTCTAAAGAAGCATCAAAATTATTTTTCATATCATCGTATGAAACATACAGTATATTGAAGTTGTTTTTGTTTTGCAGCCATTCATTGGTAAATTTGAACCAATTGGCTTGTTCGGTGCTATCAGAAAAGTATTCTTTAAAATTTTCATCAAAAGTCAGATCCGGATCTTTATAATTTTTATTGTGATGAAATAAAGAAACCGCGACATCTTTGCCATCGCGATATACAAAAATGAATTTGTTTTTACAGTCAGCATTGTAAAATGCATATTTATCATGTGATTTAAGTATGCGTGGCGAAGGTAGTTTATTGATACGTTCAACAGAGTCGCCATTGTATGCTTCATTTTGCGGCCATGGCGACACATCATAAATATGTTCAAAATCCATGTTGCCATCAGTGACCAGGTTGTGCAAGATTACCTGCATCCAGGTAGTTCCAGATTTAATATAAGTAACCAGGTAAATATCGGTTTCCCGGTCTTCATAATCCATAAAATACAAATGTTGCCTTAAGTTATGTAAGGCAACATCCGTATGTTTGTTAATCTTTTCTACCCATTTATAAATAAAAAGAAGTAGTTTTTTGTACATAGATATGTATCAGATTATTTTACTTTGCAAGTAAAGCCGTCTCCATTACCTTTGTCACATTCTTTCTGTGCATCTGCTTTTTTTACTTTGCCTAGGTAAGCAAGCGAATATGTGTAGGTATTTGTACCGTCTTTACATTCACAAGTCCATTCTTTTTTACAAGAAGAGAAGCCTAATGCCATCGCAGCAGTAGCAATTAAAATGCTTAAATTCATTTTCTTTTTCATACAATTATTGGTTTATTTGGTTAAGAATACACAATGATAAATAAATATATTGAAACAACAAATAGTTAAGCAAAAAAAAAATTAAATAAATGTCAACTTTTTTAAAAAGGGAAAATTTGACGTACATTTGCAAAAAAATAAAAAATGTCAATTCCACAATTTTCATCAGTAAATGAATCAGAAAGAAGTTTATTATTAGATGCACCTGTTATAGTAACTTATTTAATCGGTGGCGCTGATGATAATTTAGATGCAAAAGAAAAAGAAAAATCAAATCACTTAGTACATATACGCGCTGCAACAGGCGATCCGTTGTTGTTTGATTTTTATAAAGAAATAGAAAATTCATTTGCAGCAAAATTGGATGCTTTGGTAGGTAAATATGGTAATCTGCAGGCAAATGAACGTACCAGAGTTTTAGTGGAAGAATTGACAAAATTAAATGATATTTTACCGCAGCTTTCAGATATATACGCACGTGCTTATTTAAAATCATTGCGCAGTTTAGCGCATGCAGTTGCAGAAGCATCTGGCGGTTTGTTAGGTTTTCTGGATTTGTCGTATGAAGAGAAACACCTGACAGCTTTAGAAATGATCACTTACGAACCATAATGAGCGGCGTTCAGGCAACGATCGATAAGAAACCGCTTCCGGTACAATTTCAAAAAATATCGAAGCTGGTAACATTAATGGATACCGCTTTCCGAATTCCGGGCACAAAGATTAAATTTGGATTAGATCCTGTTATTGGTTTGTTTCCAATTGTCGGCGATTTAATAGATTATAGTATTTCCGCTTATTTACTCATCGCGATGTTGCGCAATGGCGCAAGCGGCAAAGCTGTGATGAAAATGTTAGGCAACATCACCTTAGACGGAATTATTGGCTTAGTACCGATCTTCGGTCGTTTTTTCGATGTATTTTATAAAGCTAACCGAAGAAATCTAATTTTAGCAGTTGAACATTTTGAAGAAGGTAAACATCAAGGCAGTGCAAAACCTTATATTATTGCTGTGCTTGGTGTATTAGCATTGATCTTTATTTTGTTAGGCGTTTTGTCTGTTTATATATTAAAGTATGCGTGGCATTATTTGAACGCACATAATATTATGTTTTAGACTGCTGTCTGTTCTGCATATTTTTTATAATTATCAAGAATTGCCTGCCAGCCGCGTTGCTGCATTTCAAGCGGATTCACATTTTCTGCTTCAAATGATTCCGTTATTTTTGTTGAATTTCCCTGAGCGTCAAACAGTATTTCTACTTTACGAACATCAGCAATTGTATAAGCAATCTTTTTGTGTTCTATTATATCATCATACGTTCCATAAAAATCAAAACCAAAGCTGCCGTCTTTTGCTTCCATTCTGGATGAAAATTTGCCGCCGATTCTTAAGTCATTTTCTGCAGATGGTGTGTGCCAGTCATCAGATGCTGCATTCCATTTAGTAATATGTTCCGGTGTTGTCCAGATGGTCCATGCTTTTTGTACTGGCACATCTACAACAGTTTCTATAGTAATGATGGGTTTGTTTGTCGAATCCATTTGTTTGTTTTTTTGTATTAAAGATATAGAATTTTAATGCAGTTGCTTTAAAATTTCATCTACTCTTTTTTCAGCCATTGCATTTTTTTCCAAAACAGGAGCGTGGTGTGGTTTGATGCGTGCATCAATAATCAAGGTATCGCAGCACCAATGCTTGTTTTCAAAGCGTTCATTAATGCCATAAATATCATGCGACGGATTACTGCGCGTAAACGTTACCCAGAGAAAATTATTGAAATCAGCAGCTAAAAAATCAGCATCATCGCAGATTATAATTAATGGAAGTCCATTTTCTATTGTCCATTGACTATTGTCCAATGACCATTGACTATTGACCATTTCGACTGCTAGAATTCCTTTGGTAACTAATTTCGGATTTTGGAAAGATGCTGGTAAAGTAAAATCTTTTGGCAGTTCATTTAATAATTCTCGTTTCTTTTCGCCACAAGCAGCAAAAATTACTTTGCTTCCTGTATTCAAACCATCACCGCTATAATCTAAAGTATCAATGGTTGTTTTGGTTTGGAAATGTATATCGCGCGATAAATCAATGCGCTCTAAAATATGCTGAAAGAATTTTTCTTCATCGTGCGTTTTTAAATTTTCATCATCACCTTTATTCGCAATAAATAAAAATTTAGCCAAACTTAATTGTCCGGTTCCTAATATGTGATTGGCAATGGTTAGTATTTCTTGCGGTTGTTTATTTTTATAGTATGGTGTGTATCTTTCACTTCCAATGGCTAATAATAATGGATGTACACCGGCAGCATCGACAGCATGCACTTCATGCAAACCCGGAATTTCTGAGCTAATAGCACTGCCTGTCATTTCATGAATCATGTTGCCAAACGCAGTGTCTTCCTGCGGCGGACGACCGACCACCGTAAAACTCCAGATCGCATTTTTTTTTGCATACACATTTTTTACACGCATCAATGGAAAATCATGTTTCAAAGAATAGTAACCTAAATGATCGCCAAACGGACCTTCTGGCTTATTTTCATTTGGATACACTTCACCGGTGATCACAAAATCTGAATCTGTGCTTAAACAAAATCCATCTTCGTCATACATATAACGAAAACGTCTGCCGCCAAGTGCACCGGCGAAAGTAAGCTCAGATAAACCTTCAGGCAATGGCATCACTGCAGCAAAACTATGCGATGGCGGACCACCAATAAATATGGATACTTTCATCGGTTTGCCTAATTGATTCCATTTTGTTTGGTGTACACCAATACCGCGATGTAGCTGGTAATGCAAGCCGATTTCTTTATCTTGAATATAATCGTTGCCAGAAAGCTGTATGCGATACATACCTAGATTAGAGTTCATTACACCAGGTTTGTCTGCATCTTCTGAATAAACAATTGGCAATGTAATAAACGCGCCGCCATCTTTTTCCCAACATTGTATTTGTGGTAAGTCTGAGATTTTTATTTTTTTAAAATGATGTGATGCTACTTTTTTAGGTAACGCTTTCCATGCTGCTAAAGCAATACCTATATTTTTAAATGGATGTTTGATAGCACTCATCGGATCTGATTTGAGTGCAATCATTTTTTTGACATTTGGTAAAGTGTCTCTGAAAATAAATTGACTGCGTTCTGTGGTTCCAAATAAATTGGAAACTGCCTGATATTTGGAACCTTTAACTTTTTCAAATAGAATAGCTTTTCCTTTTGCTTCATGAATACGCAAATGTATTGCAGCTATTTCTAAATAAGGATCTACTTCTTCTTTAATACGAATGAGTTGTCCTGAATTTTCCAGATCATCGATGCAATCCTGTAGCGATTTATAAGCCATAATATTTAACAAAAATAGACAATAATAGTTGAATTAGATAAAACAGAAAACAGCGAAAACATAAGTATGTTTTCGCTGTAACCAAGAAAAATCAATGTCAATAAATTATTCGTAAACGATATTAGATGCTAATTGTGTGCTGACAATATCATGAATATCTTCACTGGTGTAAGATGTTTTAAAACCATTTTCATCATAACCGGAATTGTCGCTGTAATCAGATGCTGAATAAGAACTGTTATCATTATTATCAGTTTCCTGCGCCATCGCTGCTAAGATCAGTAAGGCGGCAGCCGCTTGCTGTTCTTCAGTCATTTCTGTTTGTTGCTCTTGATGGTTTACATTGCTTTGTTCTTTTTGTTCATTGTAGCTGCTTTCTTTTGTTGGCTCAACATACGATGCATTCGATTGATATGTTGGTGTGTAAGAAGAAGCGTTTTTTGATCCTGCCATTTTTACAACGATGATAGCTACGATTGCAATTGCTGCGATTTTGATTTTTGATGCTGAAGTTTTCATAATTTTTATTTTTAATTGTGATTGATTTGATAGTGTAAAATTCTATCAATTCTGAAACTTAAACATCAGCTAAAACAACGAAAAGAAAAACTCAGGGTTTTCCTTAGTGTAAGAATAAGAAATAAAAATGCTTAATGTGATTCGATAAACTGAATAGCGTCAATGTCAAATAATTGCCATTCTTCCAGGTGCGGCATGTTTGCAGAGATCAGGTACTTAGACGGCTCGTATTTTTTGTCCGTACTGCCAATATTCAAAAAGAATTTTAGTGCTAAATTATTACGCGGCGACAAACCATCACGCAAGCCCCAAACTAAAAGCACCGGTGTTTTAAATTCATTCAACCTTGCTGTCAGGTCTAAATGCGTAAAAACAGATTGCCCTTCGTAGGTTAATGTTTGTGGTGCAAATGTCTGATTTTCGTACAACACATTCAACTCGGTTTGCGGTTTCGATGTTGACTGTACGGTCATGTTATTCGTATTGAATGTAATTCCTTTTACCTGGTTTAGATAAGTTTGGTGCTGCTTGTAATTGTCTTTGGTCAACACAGGATGCGCTGCATAATAATTTTTGCAATTCTGCCAGTAATACAATGATGTTTGGTTGTTTTCAGCAATCACGGAATCTGCTTTCTGCATCAGCCATGCAATAGACAATTGCGAGCCATGTACCATATCGTACGCAGGTGCTTCTAATATTGCGGCAGCAACTTTTTTCTGATGCGAAGTATCTAACAGATAATAAGTAGCCAGTGCACCGCCGAAGCTTGCACCATGTAAAAACACTTTATTTACTTTACCGATCTCTTTTGTAAAATCAACGATATTGTCTAAGTCTTCGCTGTATTGTTCCAGCGTCATGTCTGCTTCGTTTACATTGCCTTGCGTGTAACCGGAACCACGTTGATCATAGTAAACTACTTTATAATTAGCTTCCAGCGCTTTCCAGTAACTGTAACTACGCTCAGTTTGCGCGCTGCTTCCGGGACCGCCATGCACAAAAATAATTGCCGTTTGCGAATTTGCATTGCCACATATTCGTACCGGTAACGCAGCATCACCGATCTTTACAAAATAATAGTTATCTAAGTTGGTAACGGTTGTTTTTTTACACGAAAAAAACAGGCACACAATGCATACTATCAAAAAATATATTCGTTTCGTTTTTTGCATGATCTATTCTTTTTCTCTTCTGAAAACATAACTTATACCAACTTCCGCCAATAAATTACTGACCCATTGGTGATTGTTTGGATAGCGATACAATAAACCGGTGCCAAAATGAACAGCCAAAGGAACTTCCAGTTTTTTAGAGCAATCATAACCGGCCAGTATTTTTCCGCCGACTAATACATTGTGAAATCCATAACGCACTTTAGAAAAAGTACCATCGCTTTGGCGCTCGTAAACCGGCGCGTTTAATTTAGAATACTGGTAACCGACATCTACATTGATTTCTGTATAAATGCCGATAGCAAATGTATGACGATACGCAATTTCAGGAATGAAGTAGAACGAAGTATTGTATCGTTTTCTGTAGATATAGCCAAATGTTGGTTTGATGAAAATTTCGCGTTCAATTATTTTCGGATTCAAAACACTTGAACCCGGATTTAATTTCGGCTTTGAAAAAATACGATAACCGCCACTTGCCTCCACACCGAAAACCATTTGTATCGGTTTTACAAATGTGATATGAGTGATGCCTGAAACCGAAAAGAAATGTTTTCTGTATTTTAAACCGTCAATTTTTATAGCTTCCTTTTTTATGGTGTCAGGATTGGTTTTGGACGAAATTTCAGATAAGATTTTATTGTATTTCTCGTTGTTCTTTTCGTTTTTGGTTTGAGCATGCACCAAAGACATCTTACAAAAAATGACCAACAGAATATATACGCTTAATTTATCTGGAAAAAATATTGCTTTCATTGACGGATAATCGATGCAAAATAAGAAAAAAATAAGTTTTTAACGAAGTATTACCGTTTTAACTAAAAATTCCTGCGACATGCAGGAATTTTTAGATTTAGTTTGCTGTATTTATTTACTGAAAAGCATTTCTCTGTATTTTGGTAACGGCCACAATTCATCATCTACAATACCTTCTAAATTATCGGCAATCTCGCGCATTTCATCCATCAGCGGTTTTACTTTGTCGCAGTATAAAGCAGCTTGTTTTTTGGCGCTGGTCAGGTCATTACCTTTTACACGCAGTTCAAACATATCTTTATCTAAAGCAACCAGTTTGTCAATACCTTCTGAAATTTGTTTTAAAATAGAAACCTGAGTTTTAGTATCAATACCAACTTCTTTCAAACCTTTAACATTAGCGATTAGTTTATTCTGATATTCGATACAGGCAGGAATGATCTGGTTTACTACTATTTCGCCTAAAGCGCGAGACTCTATTTGTATCGCTTTGATGTAATTTTCCAACGCAATTTCGTAACGTGCTTCTGCTTCACGATGCGAATAAATCTCTAATGATTCAAATAGTTTCAATGTCTTTTCAGAAACAAAAGCATCTAATGCCGTTGGTGTATTTTTATTATTACTTAAACCACGTTTCTTCGCTTCTTTGTGCCATTCGTCAGAATAGTTATCGCCTTCAAACATAATCTTTTTCGCCTCTTTGATGGTTTTACGAAGCACTTTTAAAATCGCCACGTCTTTGTAATCACCACCTTTGATGTATTCATCTACTTCTGTTTTAAATAATTTCAACTGCTCTGTAACAATTGCGTTTAAGACAGTCATAGGCAACGCACAATTTGCAGATGAACCAACTGCGCGGAACTCAAATTTATTTCCGGTAAATGCAAATGGCGATGTACGGTTTCTGTCGGTATTATCCAGCATAATATCCGGAATACTGTTATGAATATCTAAACGCAAAGTGATGTTGTCCTGTTCGTCGAATTTGTCTTCATCAACGCGTTTTTCAATCAGTTCCAATACATTTTTTAAATAAGAACCGGAGAACACAGAGATGATCGCAGGCGGTGCTTCATTTGCGCCTAAACGATGGTCGTTTCCGTGCGATGCAACAGATGCGCGCAACAATTCTTCATGACGGTTTACAGCAGCAATGGTATTGATAAAGAAAGTCAGAAACTGCAGGTTGGTTCTTGGTGTTTTTCCAGGTGATAATAAGTTAACGCCTGTATCGGTGCCCATACTCCAGTTGTTATGCTTACCGCTTCCGTTGATGCCTGCAAATGGTTTTTCATGGAACAGCACTTTCAATTTATGTTTAGATGAAACTCTGTCCATCACATCCATTAATAATGAATTATGGTCAACTGCCAAATTTGCTTCTTCAAACATTGGTGCGCATTCAAACTGTGATGGTGCAACCTCATTATGTCGTGTGCGAATAGGAATACCTAATTTCAAACATTCAATTTCAAAATCGCGCATAAATGCATATACTCGTTCAGGAATGGCACCAAAATAATGATCTTCTAACTGTTGCCCTTTCGGTGAGCGTTTGCCTAATAAGGTTCTGCCGGTCATTACCAAATCAGGACGCGCATAATACATTGCCGTATCTACCAAAAAATATTCCTGTTCCCAACCTAAAGTGGTATTTACATGTTTGACGTCTCTGTCAAAATAATGTGCTACTTCGGTCGCCGCCTGATCTAATGCCTGGATGGATTTTAATAACGGTGCTTTAAAATCTAATGTTTCGCCTGTGTATGAAATAAAAATGGTAGGAATACATAAAGTTTTGCCATTACCAACTGTCATAATAAAAGCCGGTGAAGTAACGTCCCAAGCTGTGTAGCCACGCGCTTCGAAAGTTGCTCGAATACCACCGGAAGGAAACGAAGATGCATCTGGTTCTTGCTGTGCCAAAGCGTCCGCGCTGAATTCTTCAATACCGCTGCCACTTTTTGGAACAAAAAAAGAATCATGTTTTTCTGCGGTAGTTCCTGTTAATGGTTGGAACCAATGTGTGTAATGTGTTGCGCCTTGTTTCATTGCCCATGCCTTCATTGCAGAAGCTACCTGGTCGGCAATATCTCTATCTACTTTTTTACCATCGCGTATAGATGCTGCCAGTTTTTTGTAGGCATCTGAAGGCAGAAATTCTTTCATTTGCTGATTTCCGAATACTGCAGATGCGAAAAAATCGGAAATTTTTTCGGCAGGCAATTCAACGTTTATTTTTGGTCGTGATGAAAATGCAGATAATGCATTGAATCTGGTTTTTGACATATTCTGTTTTTTTTGGTTCTGTAAATATGCAGAAAATATTATATCAAATAAAACAGAAAGTAGATTTTTTTGAAATTAATTTCAAACAGTCGAAGAAGGAACTGATTTGGCTGCCGGCTCATTGCGCGATAAGCATAAACCTATCATTAAGAATGGAATAGCAATAGAACGATAGCGTACGATTGCACCTGAATTATTTACTATTAGGCCGATTAAAAATAAGGTGCTGAAGCCGAATAAGATGCAGAATAATGCGTATGGATTAGACACGATAGATTTGAAATTTGCGGAAAATAATAAGATGACAATAATGAACAAGATCAGGTACGTTTCAATAGAAGCGATAATAGGTAATACCTTACTGCAGTCGCTTGGAAATGGTCTTGCAAATGGATTGATAATAGCTTCCCAAATCAATAATAAGATGCCGGAAACATTATGCGGTACATTCTCTACTGAAAACGTCATATTTCCTGGAGAATTTAAAAAGTAAGTTCTTCTTATCAAGAATTCATGTACAAAATTAAATTTAGGATACACACTGTCAGCAAAGATCAATGCTATGAAACATACAAAAATGCACATCAGAAAAATGCTTACAGAAGATGGCTTTTTAAACTCCAACCTGGTGTATAAAAAGATGCCTGAAAGCAAAGGCATTATAAATGCTAATAAGTAAAAGCGAATGTAGCCAAGTAACACCAAACCAACTATTGTTAAAAATAAATTCCGGCGCGAATAGTTTCCTTTTAGCACAAAATCCAGATTGTATAAAATGATTCCAAGTGAAAAAATTACTAATGCTTCTTTGTGCACACCGGAAGTCCAGAATACGATAGATGGAATTCCGAATAAAATAAATTTAAGCATCTTTTTGCTGTACACTTTATTCTCAAAGAACAAATATAAATTGTATGTTCCAAAGAAAGAAAGGAACGAAAAGATGATCGCGTGAACATTATAAACACCAAAAGAAAACAATCGGATAAATGCATTTACGCGTACCACAAAATAATTACTGCTGTCAAACCAGAAATGCATATTGTCTGTATATGGCTGCATCACAGTTGGAACCGGTGTAAAATCATTAAATCCTAACAGCAATTTCAGATATACAAATGGATTCAGAAACATGGCTGAATGTACAATATTGGCATCGTCAAAATAAATATAGGTATCACCACCGGATAACATACCTGTTTTGAATAAATAACCGAATAAAATAGCGCTGAATGCTTTTATCGAAAAACCAATTAACAAGATATTTTTGGATATAGAAGCCGATTTGAAGTATCGTTTGCTGTTAATAATTAATAGTAGTAACACAAAACAGATAATCGGAGCTAATATTTCTCTTATCATACTTGTTGTAAAATACATGATATGGTAAAAATAAGCAATTTATTTAAAAGATAATAATTAAAGGATTTTGGTTGCATAGAAATAACTATTTTTGAGGTAAATCTATTTCATCATACAAAAAATACCATGCACCAACCTATTGTAAATGAAGAAACGGCAAAATCACTCGGTTTATTGCCGGAAGAATACCAAAAAATACAGGATATTTTAGGACGTGTTCCGACTTTTACAGAACTCAGCATTTATTCAGTAATGTGGAGCGAACATTGTTCTTATAAAAATTCCATTACATATTTAAAAAAATTACCACGCAAAGGCAAAGCGCTTTTGGTGGAAGCAGGTGAAGAAAACGCAGGTTTGGTAGATATTGGCGATGGCTGGGCTTGTGCGTTCAAAATTGAATCGCACAATCATCCAAGTGCAGTAGAGCCGTTTCAAGGTGCAGCAACCGGTGTTGGCGGTATTTCAAGAGATATCTTCACGATGGGCGCGCGACCGATTGCATCATTAAATTCATTGCGTTTCGGAAATTTAGATAATAAAAAAACACAACATTTGTTGAAAGGTGTTGTAAAAGGAATTTCTCATTATGGTAATTGTTTTGGCGTGCCAACCGTTGCCGGCGAAGTGTATTTTGATGATTGCTATCAGGTAAATCCATTGGTAAATGCGATGAGTGTTGGTATAGTGAAAGTTGGTGAAACGATTTCTGCAACATCAGAAGGTGCAGGCAATCCGATTTATATTGTTGGCGCGTCAACTGGAAAAGATGGTATTCACGGTGCTACTTTTGCTTCTGAAGATTTAGGCGAAGATGCAGAAGATAAAATTCCTTCAGTACAAGTAGGCGATCCGTTTACCGAAAAATTATTGTTAGAAGCCACGTTAGAAGTAATAAAAACAGGTGCTGTGGTCGGTATGCAAGACATGGGCGCGGCCGGCATTACTTGTTCTACGAATGAAATGAGCGCGAAAGGAAAACATGGCATGAAAATCTGGCTGGACAAAGTTCCAACACGCCAAAAAAATATGCAGCCGTTTGAAATTCTGTTATCAGAATCACAGGAACGCATGTTGATCGTGGTGCAAAAAGGCAAAGAAGCTGAAGTAGAAAAAGTATTTGACAAATGGGATTTGCATTGCGCCATCATTGGCGAAGTAACTGAAGGCAATTTGGTGCAATATTATATGAATGATGAACTCGTTGCTGAGGTTCCTGCTGATACACTGGTGCTTGGTGGTGGCGCGCCGGTTTATCAGCGCGGCATTAAACAACCAAGCTATCATGCAAAAAGAGATGAGTTTGATATTGATAAAATTGCGCAACCTACAAATTACATTGAAGTAGCAAAACAATTAGTGCAGCATCCGAATATCGCATCGAAGCGTTTTATTTATAAGCAATACGATTCTATGGTTGGCATTAACAATGCAAGTACAAATAAACCAAGCGATGCCAGTGTGATTCGTTTAAAAGATTCAAAAAAAGGATTAGTAGTTACGGTGGATTGCAATTCGCGCTATGTGCATGCTGATGCATACAAAGGCGGCGCGATCGCGGTTTCAGAAGCCGCAAGAAACATTGTTTGTACAGGTGCAAAGCCAGTCGCTATTACGAATTGTTTAAACTTTGGAAATCCTTATGATGAAGAAGTGTACTGGAATTTTGTACATGCGTTACAAGGAATGGGCGATGCTTGTACGCAGTTTGAAACGCCTGTAACAGGTGGCAATGTTTCGTTCTATAATCAATCGCCGAATCGTGCCGTAAATCCAACGCCAACGATTGGAATGCTTGGTTTAATTAATGATGTCGACAATGTGATGACACTAGATTTTAAAAATGAAGGCGATCTGATCTATTTAATTGGTGCATGTAAAAATGATATTTCAAGTTCTGAATACTTAGTGAATTATCACAAAGTCGAATTGTCGCCTGCACCGCATTTTGAATTGAAAGAAGAAGCGCAAATACAGGATGCAGTTGCTCAATTAATTTCAAACAAACTCATTCATTCTGCGCATGATTTAAGTGAAGGTGGTTTGTTTATTGCTTTGTTGGAAAGTGCTATGACAAGCAACTTCGGTTTTAAAATTACCACTTGTCCATCTGTTAGAAAAGATGCTTGTTTATTCGGCGAAGCACAAAGCCGCGTTGTAGTTTCTGTTGATGCAACTACAAAAGACAGCTTTGAAAACTTCTTAAAAACCAATACTATTCCAAACCGTTTTTTAGGAACCGTAAAAGGAAAAGATATCACCATAGACAACGAAAACTTCGGAACTATTTCTGAATATAAAGAGTTGTATGATACTGCTATTGAGAAGTATTTTGTATGAGATATAAACTAAAAAGGTCAAAAATTTATTGGACATTTTTTTGGATATTAATATGGATTTTAGGAATCTATATTGCAATTACAAAATCTTATAAAGAGAGTTCAATCTGGATTTACACATCAATCATTTTGCATTTTCTAAGTTTTGTTTCAATCTATTTAATTTGGGACAGTGATAATGTATATCGTCTTCCAAATGCAAAATTAAATTCTTCTGAAATTTTAGAAAGAATTGTCTTTGTTATACTTGGTATGATTTATTTTTTTTTGTTAGTATTTTTGTCAATTCATTTCCAAAATAAACAGCTTAGTAAATATGGTGTAAATAATATTTCTATTGTTAAAAATGAGTATGAAAAATATTTAAATAAAGGTGGCGGTTGGAAAAGGTTTGTAAAAATACAATACTCTTATAATAAAAAAACCTATCATCAAGGATTTAGAGATTCTGATACTTTATATAATGTTGGAGATTCAATAAAGATTATACACTCTTCAAAAGATCCTGAATTGTATGAAATATTGGAATAGCATTTTACAAATATCTACAGTATTTTTGCTTCAATACAATTACAACAATGCAAATACAATACAAAACCGACATCACACCAACTGCAGAACAGGTTATTGAACTATACGATAATTCAGGATTACCGCGACCAACAAATGATGCGGAAAGAATTCAAAAGATGTTGGAAAATTCAAACCTGATTATTACTGCATGGCACAATGAACTATTAGTCGGTGTGTCGCGCTGCATTACAGATTGGGTTTGGAGCTGCTATCTCGCAGATTTGTCCGTAAGACATGAATACAAAAAAGAAGGAATCGGCAAACAACTGATTGACATTACTAAAGAAAAACTAGGCGATCAATCCATGGTGTTGCTGTTGTCTGTTCCAAGTGCAATGGAATATTATCCAAAAGTAGGTTTCACTAAACAAGAAAGTGCTTTTATCATCAATCGCACAAAATAGAACATCTGATTTTACTTATTTGCTGGCTAGCGACTTTTTCAATTCTATATTATTTACTACGCTTACAAACAAAAATAAATTACTGTTTATAATTTAATTTTTATCATTATAAATCACTAAAAACATTCTGTTATTTTTATGCGATATGAGAATTGAAACCGAACTGAAATTAGATTACAAAGACGTATTGTTTCGTCCAAAACGTTCTACCTTAACATCCAGAGAAGAAGTAGATCTGACTCGAAAATTTACCTTTAAAAATTCGCAGCAAACCTGGCAAGGCGTTCCTGTCATGGCAACAAATATGGACACAGTTGGTACAGTGGAAATGGCAAAAGCGCTGGCGCAGCATAAAATTATTACTTGTCTGCATAAGTTTCATATTCCGGATCAATTGCATTCGTTGTTTGAAACGGAAGCTGCAAATTATACAGCTATCAGTTGCGGCATCAAAGAAGATGATATTACTTATTTAGGAAAAATAATGAAAGCGGTTCCGCAGGCTAAATTTATTTGTTTAGATGTGGCGAATGGCTATACACAACGCTTTGCATCAGTGGTAGAAAGTGTACGCGAAAAATATCCGGATAAAATTATTATTGCAGGCAATGTGGTCACCGGCGAAATGGTGGAAGAACTCATATTGCGTGGTGCTGATATTGTGAAAGTTGGAATTGGTTCCGGTTCGGTTTGCACCACACGCATACAAACCGGTGTTGGCTATCCGCAATTGTCAGCAGTCATTGAATGTAGTGACGCAGCACATGGCGTTGGCGGACAAATCATTGCTGATGGTGGCTGCGTGGTGCCCGGCGATGTAGCGAAAGCATTTGGTGGCGGCGCTGATTTCGCGATGCTTGGCGGCATGCTGGCCGGCCACGAACAATGCGAAGGCAAAGTGGAAATTATAGACGGCGAAACCTACAAAGTTTTCTACGGTATGAGTTCTGATACAGCCATGAATAAATACTATGGCGAAGTAGCAGGTTATCGTTCTTCCGAAGGAAAAACCGTTCGTGTTAAATATCGCGGTGATGTAAATGATACGATTAAAAGTATTTTAGGTGGTATTCGTTCCACCTGTACATATATTGGTGCTAAAACGCTAAAAGATATGTCGAAATGTACCACATTCATTCGTGTTTCGCAGCAATCGAATGAAGTGTTTGGAAAGAATTCTTAAAAGTAAGTCTTGGTTTTATATTTTTTTACCATGATAATGATTAAAAAAAACCCAAACCTTTCGGTTTGGGCGTAGTCGCAAAGAAAACAGCAAGCTCTAAAAGCGACCTATATTGTCTGCATACAAAGATGTACTTTCTTTTGCTGCTAATGAAATTTACGCTGTTAAAAATATATCAACATGTATGTCAGAAACGACTTGAAGTTTCTAAATCATTCATTTTTAGCAGAATAGGTTTTTATACAATGCCAAATTTACTGTTTCTGTCAAAATTTCTTTTTTCTTCTTTATAAAAAAGTAAAATTAATTATTTTATTGATTTTCAGTAATTTGTATTTTTATAACGTTGCATTTGACAAGTCTGAATCTATTTGGCTTTTAGATTACCTGCAAGACGCCTTTGTCTTTTGCTTCTAATGCAGATTCGCCCATTAAAAACAGATCGACTTCGCGTGCGCATTCTCTTCCTTCACTAATTGCCCAAACCACTAAACTTTGACCGCGACGCATATCGCCTGCTGAAAATATTTTTTCTTTATTGGTTTTATAGTTGTTTGCTCTCACATTGCCACGTTCATCTAATTCTATATTTGCTTGTTGCAGCATGCCTTCGTGTTGCGGATGCACAAAGCCCATGGCAAGTAATGCTAATTCGCATGGCAAAATACCTTCTGTTCCTTCTATTTCTACTATTTGTGGTTTGCCATCCACCGTTTTCCATTCAATTTCTACAATCTTTAGACCTGTTAGTTCGCCTTTGTCATTTCCAATAAATTCTTTGGTTAAAATCGACCATTTTCTGTCGCAACCTTCTTCATGCGATGATGAAGTACGCAACATCATCGGCCAAAGTGGCCAAGGCGTGCTTTCAGCTCTGGTTTCCGGTGGTTTTGCCAATAATTCGATTTGTGTAACCGATGTTGCTTTATGGCGATTAGATGTTCCAACGCAGTCAGAACCGGTGTCGCCGCCGCCAATTACGATTACATGTTTACCAGTAGCGAAGATATCGCCGTTTTCATATTTTGCACCACGATGATCGACTGCTGTTTTAATTTCAGCGACACGTTTATTTTGCTGCGATAAAAATTCCATTGCCGGAAAAATTCCTTTAAGATTTCTGCCAGGAATCGGTAAATCTCTTGGAACCGTTGAGCCGCCTGTAAGTATAATCGCATCAAAAGTTGCATTTAGTTCATCAATAGTAATATCAACACCAACATTGGTATTTGTTTTAAATACAATACCTTCTTCTTCCATCAATTTCACGCGGCGTTTTACAATTCTTTTTTCAAGCTTAAAATCAGGAATACCATAGCGCAGCAAACCGCCAACTTCATCAGCACGTTCGTAAACAGTTACCAAATGACCAGCTTTATTCAATTGTGCAGCAGCAGCCAAACCGGCTGGTCCGGAACCAACAATGGCTACTTTTTTTCCTGTTCTTTCTTTTGGTATGTTTGGTTGAACCAGATTTAATTCAAATGCTTTTTCGATAATAGATTTTTCGATGTGCTCAATAGCCACTGGCGGCTGGTTGATGCCTAACACGCAAGATGCTTCGCATGGTGCCGGACAAATTCTTCCGGTGAATTCAGGAAAATTATTGGTTGACAATAAAATGTCTGCTGCTAATTGCCAGTCTTTATGGTAAACGGCATCATTAAATTCCGGAATGATGTTGCCTAACGGACAACCGTTATGACAAAACGGAACACCGCAATTCATACAGCGTGCTGCCTGGTTATTGGTTTTTTCATCTGCAAAATCCAGGTAGATTTCCTTGTATTCATGAATGCGTTCTTTTGCATCTTTGTACTTTGGCAATTCTCTGGTAAATTCTAAAAATCCTGTTGGTTTTCCCATACTATACTATTGAGTGTTGAATGACGAATGTTGAATTGAACTTTCATTTCAACTTTATATTTTTATTGTTTCTGATTTTGCTTTTCTTTCCGCTAACACTTTTTTATAATCCGTTGGCATTACTTTGACAAAGAATTTTGACGTCACTTCCCAGTTATCTAAAATATTTTTTGCAATATCGCTGCCTGTGTATTGTTGGTGTCTTTGAATGTAATGCTGCAACGTAGTTAAGTCATCTTGCTCTAAATCTTCCAGCTCAACCATTTCTTTATTTACATTTTTTGGAAATGAATTTTCCATGTCATATACATAAGCCACGCCGCCACTCATGCCTGCTGCAAAATTGCGTCCGGTTTTTCCTAAAATAATAGCCAAACCACCAGTCATATATTCACAGCCATGATCGCCAACGCCTTCTACTACTGCTTTCGCGCCTGAGTTACGTACACAAAAACGTTCGCCAGCCATACCGTTTATATATGCTTCGCCGCTTGTTGCGCCATAAAATGCGACGTTTCCAATAATAATATTATCGGTTGGCTTGAAAGTAGCTTTTGCTGATGGATAGACGATTAATTTTCCGCCGCTTAAACCTTTTCCAAAGTAATCATTGGCTTCGCCTTCTAATTCAAATTTAATTCCAGGCGCAGCAAAACCGCCAAAACTTTGTCCGGCGCTGCCAGTAAATTTAAACTGAATGGTATCTTCCGGCAAGCCTTGTCCTTTGTATTTTGAAGAAATTTCATAGCTCAACATTGCACCTACCGTTCTGTCTGTATTGATGATATTGAATTGTCCTGTTGTTGGAATTTTATCGTTTAAAGATGCTTGCGCTGCTTCAATTAATTTCCAGTCTAAAATAGCATCATCTTTAGGATGTGCCTGCTGCATCTGCTTATACAAACCAATAGTAGAATCTGTTTCTTCTTTGTAAATAATTGGTGACACATCTAAATGCTTATATTTCCAATGATTGATGTTGTCTCTGCGTTTTAAGAATTGTGTTTGTCCAACCATTTCGTTCACTGTTCTAAAACCTAATTTAGCCATCCATTCACGCAAATCATTCACAACGAAAGTAAAGTAATTGATAACGTGTTGTGGGTCGCCTGTGAAACGTGCGCGTAAAATTGGATCTTGTGTAGCCACACCAACCGGACAAGTATTTAAGTGGCATTTGCGCATCATGATACAACCTTCTACTACTAAAGCAGCGGTGGCAATGCCCCATTCTTCAGCGCCTAACAATGTTGCAAAAGCAATATCTTTTCCCGTACGCAATTGTCCGTCAGTTTGTAAAACAACACGGCTGCGTAAATTATTTTTTACTAAAGTTTGGTGTGCTTCTGACAAACCTAATTCCCAAGGCAAACCGGCATGTTTTATTGACGATATTGGTGATGCACCTGTTCCACCATCATAACCGGAAATTAGGATAACATCAGCTTTTGCTTTTGCAACACCGGCAGCCACTGTGCCAACACCAGCTTCTGCTACCAATTTCACGTTGATGCGAGCATCGCGGTTGGCATTTTTTAAATCAAAAATGAGTTGTGCTAAATCTTCAATTGAATAAATATCGTGATGTGGTGGCGGTGAAATTAAACCAACGCCAGGTGTTGAATGACGCACGCGTCCAATCCATTCATCCACTTTATGACCTGGCAATTGTCCGCCTTCGCCAGGTTTTGCACCTTGTGCTAACTTAATTTGTAATTCGCTTGCGTTAGCCAAATAATAAGAAGTAACGCCAAATCTACCTGAAGCAACTTGCTTGATGGCTGAACGTTCCCAATCGCCGTTTTCTTTTTTAAAGAAACGAATTTCATCTTCACCACCTTCACCGGAATTTGATTTTCCGCCGATGCGATTCATGGCAATGGCTAATGTGGAATGTGCTTCGTGTGAAATAGAACCGAATGACATGGCACCTGTTGCAAAACGTTTTAAAATACTTGAGACAGGTTCTACTTCATCAATATTCACTGGTGTTACGTTAGAAAAATCAAACTCTAATAAACTTCTTAATGTTATAGCTTTTTCTGTCTGATTATTTATTTTTTCTGCAAATTGTTTGTAGATAGAATAATCATTTTTTTTGGTTGACCATTGTAATAAATGTATAGTATCAGGATTGAAAAGATGCGCTTCGCCACGACGTTTCCATTGATAATCGCCGCCAACTTCTAATCGCTGCTGGATATTTTCAATATCAGGAAATGCTAAGGTATGGCGTTTTAAAACTTCTTTCGCGATTTCATCAAATCCAATTCCGTCCAATCTTGAAATAGAACCATTAAAGCATTTTGTAACTACATTCTTACCTAAACCAACAATCTCAAAAATTTGTGAACCATGATACGATTGATGTGTTGAGATGCCCATTTTTGAAAACACTTTCAACAAACCATTACTGCATGCTTTGATAAAATTCTCTACTAATTTTTCATCTGTTTTTCCAAGATGTTTTAATTTGTCTTTATTTAAATCGTATATCGTTTCATACGCTAAATAAGGATTAACAGCCGTCGCGCCATAGCCAATATGCGTTGCGATATGATGCACTTCACGAATGTCACCGCTTTCTACAACTAAAGAGCAATCTATACGTGTTTTGATGTTAATTAAGTGATGATGAATAGCGCCAACTGCCAATAAAGACGGAATAGGAGCGAAGTCTTTATTAACACCTTTGTCAGAAATAATGATGATGTTGTTGCCATTTGCAACAGCATTTTCCGCTTCTTTACAAATACGATCGATACCACGTTCCAAAGCACCGCGTTTTCCGGTTGCAGCAAATAATGCTTGTATCGTGATTACTTTAAAATCAGGATGATTGATATAACGCAGCTTTGCAATATCACTGTTCGACATAATCGGCTGACGCAATGCGATCTGCTTGCAATGATTTTCATTAGTTGTTAAAATACTACTGGCACCACCAAGTACAGCAAATGTACTCATCACCATTTTTTCACGAATTGGATCGATAGGCGGATTGGTAACTTGTGCAAATAATTGTTTGAAATAATTCGATAGATTTTGTGATTGATCGGACAAAACTGCCAATGGTGTATCTGTACCCATTGAACCAACCGGCTCATAACCACTTTCCGCCATTGGTTTGATAATAGTATGCACATCTTCTGTTGTGTAACCAAAAGCCAGTTGTTGTTCCAGTAATTCTTTATGTGATAAAGTATCAATTGGAATAGTAGATTTTGGTAAATCAGAAAAGGTGATTTTATGTTTGTTCAGCCATTCACGATATGGATGTTGAGTGCAGATATTTTTTTTCAATTCATCGTCGGCAATAATTCTGCCTTCTTCCATGTTTAAGATAAACATCTTGCCTGGTTGCAATCTGCCTTTTTGTATCACTTTTTCTTCTTCAGTAGGCAAGGCACCGGCTTCCGAACTCATTACTACGCGACCATCATTATATACAACGTAACGCGATGGACGCAAGCCATTTCTGTCTAATGTAGCGCCAACTAATTTTCCATCCGTGAAACAGATAGAAGCAGGTCCGTCCCAAGGTTCCATCAAGCAATCGTGGTATTCATAAAAGGCACGCTTCCAGTCTTCCATTTGATCATTATCTTGCCAGGCCTCAGGAATCAGCATCATGATAGCATGTGGCAGCGAACGACCAGCTAAATAAAGCAGTTCGATCACATTATCCAAAGAAGCCGAGTCGGATTGATCGCGATAACAGATTGGCATGAACATATCTATTTCTTCTTTAGTGAAGACATCACATTCTAATAAATGCTCGCGTGTACGCATCCAGTTTAAGTTGCCTTGTAATGTATTGATCTCGCCATTATGCGCAATATATCTAAATGGTTGCGCCAATCGCCAGCGTGGAAATGTATTGGTAGAAAATCGTGAATGCACGATTGCAATTGCAGAAGTAACTAATTCGTCATTCAATTCAGGATAATATTGACGAACCTGATGTGTTGTTAATTGTCCTTTGTAAATAACGGTATGACAAGAAAGATTTGTATAGTAGAAATGATCTTTTCCACCTAAAATAATATTGATTTCGCGAACGGTGTGCGCACGCAGAACATATAATTTGCGTTCTAACTCAATATCTTCTTTAAAATCAAAATTTGGCTGAATGAATAATTGCTCGATAACCGGTTCGGCGCGTTTTGCAGTTGGTCCAATTGGTGAATTATCAGTCGTTATTTTACGATAGCCTAAAATCGTAAAATTTAGTTTTTTTGCTGTTTTTTCTATAAACTGTTTGCATGCTGTTCGTTTATCTTCGTCTTGCGGAAAATAGATAAAACCGGTTCCATATTTACCAAATTCAGGAAGATGGATATTTATTTTTGTAGTTTCCTTTTTATAATAATCATGTGGAATTTGCAGTAAGATACCTGCGCCATCGCCGGTATTTTCTTCACAACCACAAGCACCGCGATGTTCCATGTTTTCAAGCATCGTTAGTGCATCTTTAATAATTCGATGCGATTTTTCGCCTTTTAAATGTGCTACAAATCCAATTCCGCAAGCATCTTTTTCCATTTGCGGTAAATATAAACCTGTATTTTTTGTAGTGTTTTCCATAAGCGAATTCTTCGGTGTAAATAGTAAGCAATAAAAAAAGTGAAAAGCTCTTGAATTATAATATTAGCCAAAAACTACCTGAAAATTTAGAAAGCAACGTTTAAGAAAATCTTAAAGATTGTATGAATCGTTAACAATTCATTTAAAAAGTAAGCAAAAAATAGTTTTAAGTGAAATAGTTTATAATAAATAATATCTAAACTATTTTACAAAAATTTATACAATAACTGAGTTTTAAGTTAAAATTAATAAATTATTTTTTGTAAAAAATCCAAATATTGGTCATTATACTTGTAAAAACAATAATTATTCACTTTTAAAATTAACACTATGACAAAATTTTATGTATGCTTGGTATTTGCAGCATTCTTTTCCGCGAATACAGTATTGGCACAGTCGGAAAGCGACAGAATTAAAATGTTAGAAGAAAAAGTGGATATGCTTACCAAACAATTAGGTTTGGATAAAGTAGAAGCCACCACAGATTCTACAGCGCCGAAATTGACTTTTAACGAAAAAGTCGATGAGAAAATTGAAGCGGTAAAAAAGAAGATTCCTTTTGATATTACCGGTTCTATCGATGTGTATTCGCAAGTCAATTTTTTGGGTAAACGTACCAATGATGTTCGTTACCGCGTTTTTGACACAAAAGCGAATTCATTTGAATTGGGCATGTTGAATTTAATGATGTCAAAAACATTTAAGCGCGTAACTTTTTTAGGCGACATCGCATTTGGTCCACGCGCGAATATTGCTAACTACTCATTCAATCCATTAGTTTCTACTACTTCTTTTGCTTTGAAACAATTATATATTGCTTATGAACCGATTGATGGTTTGAAATTTACGTTAGGAAATTTCAGCACTTATTTTGGTTACGAAGTAATTGAAGCCAATAATAATTTTCATTATTCTTGTTCTGAAGCATTCTTAAATGGTCCGTTTTATCATACTGGTTTTAAAATGAATTTTACAAGAAAGAAATTTGGATTTATGGTTGGTTTCTTCAACGATACAGACACCAAATCTGATGGCGACAGAAATAAATTTGTTGGAGCGCAAGTGAGTTATGTAGATGATAAAACATCTGTTTATTTAAATTATATTGGTGGTAATCAACGTAATTATGGCAATGCAGTTGTTGATTCTGTTTACAAGCAAAATTATAAATTTGGTATTGGATTGACTGCTTCGACACGCATCAAAGGAAAAGGTACGGTTGCAGTAGATGCTGCGTATTACCTGTTCCGTCAAAAAACATTTGCTGATCCTGGAACGATTACAAGACCTTGGTATTTCACTGCGTATTTATATGGTAACGGCGACATCAATGACGTGGTAAGCATCGGTGCGCGCGTTGGTTATTTGAACAATACTCAAGCAATTGCTCCAAGTTTAGATGCAGTAAATGCGCATATTGCTGACCTTACATTAACGATTCCGGTGAAAGTTGGTCCGATGCGTTTAGTGCCTGAATTCAGAATGGATTATTCTTCTGAAAAAGTATTTATAAAAAGAAATGGTGATCCTTGGAATTTCCAAACTACATTGGGTTTGGCTGCGATTGTTAGCTTTTAAATACGATGATTATTTACTAACCAAATAAAAAGCGATTCAGATTTCTGAATCGCTTTTTATTTAAATTTGGTAAGTGCCGGTTGTTCTTTAGTGAATTATTAATTGTTTATCTGACCGGCAATGAAATAAATGACTGCATTGTATTCCATAAATTTTGATTTCAGTTCCAGCAGTTTGAGTTGTGCTTCAATTACTTTGTTTTGACGTATGTTTACTAAAAATAAACTGCTTTCGCCATTGTCCAACCGTATGTTTTCTGCTTTTAATAATGCATTATAACCTTGATACGCATCTGTATATAATTCTATTTTCTCTTTTAATGCGATCATGTCATTGAAATACGATTTTACTTTTGTGTTTATTTCTGCTTCGGCAATTTGTCGTTCCAAGATAGTATTCTGAATTTTTATTTTTGTTTTCCGATACTCACCACGACCTTCGCGTAATAATAACGGCATATTGAATTGCATACCAACTTTGTAATTTTTCAAAAATAGATTATTGCCTGCATCATTAAATAAATTAAAAGCATTGTTGATGAAATTATAATTTACATTTAAAGTTGGTAACAGTAATTGCTTTTTTAGCTTGCGTTCAATTTCTAAGTTTTTCAGTTTAATGTCAATGCTGTTCATCTTTGGATGTCTTGCAATAAGGTTGTCAAGTTCAGTAATTACAGGTAATTCCAAGGAATCGATAAAATTTAGTTGTTGTAAATGAACAGGAATTACATTTTCTTTTAGAAATACATTTTCACCTTCTTCGCTCCATAAAAATAAACTCAGTTCTATGGTTGATTTTATCCATTCGTAATAACTGTTTTGTGTTTCAAATTCTAGTAACTTAAACTGTGTGTATGCTTCAACTGTGTCAATTGATGGTCTTTCACCAACGCTGAAGAACCGTTTTACAAATTGCAACCGTTCAAAGCTATTTTGTTTGGCTTGTAAAATATTCTGATATGTATGATATTTTAAAGTCCAGTTCCAGTAGCTTTTTGTTGCATCAATCAGTAAGTTATTGACTTGTAAAATTTGTTGTTGTTTAGATAACTGAATGTCATTTTTAGCTTGTTTTAGAGTTGCCATTTTTTTATTCATCACTAAACCACTTAATAATGGTAATGAAATTCCGGCCAAAGATGAGTTGCCGTAAGTAAGTTCGTTATCAGTGTTATTTCCACGTACATTGTTGATTTCGCCTTTTAATTCGATACCATACCACAATGGAATTTTTACAGATGGATTGATGTATTGAAAATAATTTTTTCCATCTAACGTTTTATTGTCAAAATTAAAGGCAATTTCCGGATCAAAAGCACCTCTTGCGCTCAATAAGTTTGCCTTAGCATTTTCTAATAACAACCTGGCTTGTTTTGCTTCCGGATGATTTTTTATTATAGTATTAATATATTGTTCAGGCGTTAAAATAACGGTAGAATCGGATGCTTTTAAAATGAGTGCGAAAGATGTAAATAATATGAATAAAAATGTTTTCATTGATTATTCAGTTGTTTTTTGTTTTTTATCAATTGTATTTTTTTCATCTTGATATGCTTGATAGTAATCCGGTGGAAAGCCATTTATTTTTCGCCAGATTTCGTAGTAAACCGGAACATCTTTTAGCAATGCGATTCCATTAGAGCCACTTCCGTATTTCAAATTTTTTGGCCAAGGTTTATAGCTGCTGTCTTCTGTAACTAAAATTCTGAAATAACCTTGTTTGTTAATTGCAGTTTCGATGAATGCGACTTTACCTCTGAAGAAACCAAATGAAGCATTCGGCCAGCCGCTAAATACTATGGCAGGAAATCCATCAAACGTTAAACTTACGGTTTGCCCAACACTGATTAATGGAATATCAACCGCTTTGACAAACATTTCAACGGAAGTACTGTTGATGGTTGGAACGATTTCGGCAATCATTTCTGTTTCTTTAATAATTTCTCCGATTCCTGCATTTTTAACTTTAATTATCTGACCATCTTGTGGAGCGATTACATAATAAAAGTTTGCTCTTTTTTCATAATTTTTATATTGATTGCTGAGTTTTGCAATTTCTCCTTGAGTAGTAGAAACATTAGAAAGTGATTGAAATTTTTCACCGTTTACTTTTGCAATTTTATCGAGATAGTCTTGTTCTGTGCTGTTTTTTTCTAATTTGGTAATTACTAAATCTTGTTTAGAGTTTGCTAATTTTTGCTGAGCAGCAGTTAGTTTTGCCGTAGCGTTTTGCAATGTTTGATAACGTTGTTCCAATTGTGTTTTGGACACTAATCCATCATCGAATAACTTTTTTTGTCGATCGTATTGTAGTTGCGCTAATTCAAAATCGTTTGTCGCTGCTTTTAAATTTGCCTGATCGATTTCAATGTATCGTTGTGCCTGTTCCAGTTTGTTGTTTATCTGCTCCATCTTCAAATCAAGAGCTGCTTGTAGTGCTTTAATCTGAACATTTGCTGTAGCGGCTTTGCCGGTGTAATTATCAGCAGCATTTGTTTTTGCATCTAATTGTTCTTTTGTACGTGTAAGCAATTCAGGATCCAGATAGTCTGATTTTATTTCATTTAGTTTTAGAATTGTATCGCCTTTTTTTACAAACGAACCTTCTTTTACGTACCATTTATCAATGGAACCGGAAATGATGGCGTTGAGTTGTTGAGAGCGTTCATCAATATTTAACGCAGTAACGTAACCTTTTGAAGTGATGTTTTGAGTCCAAGGCAGAAATAACAATACGACACAAAATACCAATAATGCAATTAATAAATAGCGCAATCTTTTTTCATATTTCAAAAAATATATATGATTGTAAGATTTCCAGTTTTTAATATTTTCGCTCATAAGAATTATTTTTTTAATTTTTCATATGAATTCCAACTGCCAATGAAATCTATTTGGCCATTTTTGTTCAGATATATAATTTTATCACATTCCGCAGCAAAGCTTAAGTCATTAGAGACTACAATAATTGTTTTATTTTTTAAGTTTAGCAGGTAATTAATTATATTTTTTTTGAAAGCGATTTCAGACCGAATCCATGGCTCATCCATTAATAAAATACTATAGTCATGCACTAACAGACGCAATAAAATGATTTTTTCTATAGCGCTTGTTGAAAGTTGGTTTCCAAATGGTTGTACGGATGTTTCTAAGCCGTTAGGTAATTGTTGCAGAAATGAAAGCAAGCCAATTTGCTCAGCGATAGTATAAATATGCTGTACTGGAATATTATGACCCATAGTAATATTGTCTAACAAATTGCCTTCAAATATATCTTGCTTGTTTGTTAGCAGTCCAATTTTATCGCGCAAGGAATCTAATTCATAATTTTGTATAGGAATATTTTGTACAAATAATGAACCGGAACTTGGTATTAAAATACCGCTTAGTAACTTTAACAACACAGACTTTCCTGCACCATCTTCGCCCATAATGCATATTCTTTCGTTTTTGTTGATTTCGAATTTTAGATTATTAAGTACATTTAACTTATCATCAAATGAAAAACACAAATCTTTTGTTTCAAAAATTACGCTACTTTCATTTGATAATTCAAAGGTTATTTTACCATGTTTTTCTGTTGGTTTTTCTGTTATCTTGGCTAATTTTTCAACAGATGTAAATGCATCATAAACGTTCTCAATAGAACCAATCATTTTTTCAATAGAAGATAAAATAGTAATAATTACAATTTCAGAAGCAATGAATTGTCCAATAGTTAATTGCTGATGAATTAGTAAATATGCACCTATGCTCAACATCAAGAATGTAATTAATACTTTAAAAATGATCAATGACCAGTACTGAAACAACAAAACATTGAAATGTTCAGTTCTTGATATTAAATAACCTTGCGTCAGTTTATCTGATTTTTCTAAATGATAGTTGGTATTTCTGGAATATTTAAATGACTTAAGCACGCGCGCCAATTCCTGGATCCAAGCGGCAAGTTTATATTTATAATCGCTTTCATTCAGACTGGTCTGAATAGCTCTTCTAAATGTGATAAGTATAATAAATGCCAGTAAAATTACTAATGTAACAGAAAAAGCAATAAATATCGGATGATAAAAAGATAACAATATTAAACCAAATAAAATTTGAAGCATAGCAGTCGGTATATCCAGTAATATTTTAGAAATACTTTTTTGCAATGATGTTGTTTCAAAGAAACGGTTAATTAATTCGGGCAAATAGTATGATTGTACACTTTTTATATCAATTTTTGGCAATTGATCTGTAAATTCGTATGCGTATCGAACATAAATTTTTTGTTGTATTCTTTCAATGATTTTTTTCTGCAACACAATCATGTAACCGGTTGCTAAAACGCCAATAACCACCAAAGCTATTAGTAAAACCAATGATGTGCTTACATCGCCGGCCTGCACAAAGCTAATAATGGATTGGATGCCTAATGGTAAAGTAAGTTGTATAATTCCTGCCAAAACAGCAATAATATAAATATTAAACACTTCCGTTTTGTCTAAGTGAATCAGTCTGATTACTTTATAAATAGTTTTTCGTATGCTTAAATATGAATTGTCCATAGAGAATAGATGTTATATGGTCATAGGAAATAAACGAGCAACCAAATCAACTGATTTGGTTGCTCTACACACACTAAAGAAAAAAGAACTATTAACAAGCAACTGCAGCTTGTGTTTCTTTGGTATTAATTATTTTTGTGTCTTCGTAAAAATCAACCTGCCCGGTTTCGATGTTGTACATAGCACCGATGATTCCAATTTCTCCGTTGTTTAGCATTTGTTCTAGTATGGAACTGCGTTCAATGATAGATTTTACTGAACGTTTGACATTAATGCTAGAGACATTCTCTACAAAAGTGCTGTTACTTGCGTTTCGTAATTTCGCATCTGTTATTTCTTTTTCTTCATAAACAGCCGGTTGTATTTTTGATAACAACTCGGTAAGATTACCCATTTCCACATGATCGCAAGCACCTTTAACAGCACCACATTTAGTATGACCAAGCACTATAATTAATTTTGAACCGGCAACTTTACAGGCAAATTCCATACTTCCGATAATATCTGTGTTTACTATATTTCCGGCGATGCGAATACTGAAAATATCACCTAATCCTTGGTCAAAGATTAATTCGGCTGATGTACGCGAGTCGATACAACTAAGTACAGTTGCAAATGGCCATTGTCCATCGCTTGTTTCATTTACTTGTTCCAGTAAATTACGATGTGTTTTAAGGTTGTTGATGAAACGTTTGTTGCCATCTTGTAAAATTTTTAATGCATCTTTTGGAGTAATACTTGCTTGCATCTCTTTACTTATACTTCTCATGATATTTTAACTTTTTATTGTTTATGAATTATTATTTATATTTAAGCATGTACAGATTGTACATGTACGGTATTATCTACATTATAAACTTCTTTGAAGCCAGCCGTAACAAAATCTATATTTTTTTGCGGTGCTTTTATTTCTTTGAATTCACGTATTAATTCTAATACGTCGTAATCTATGTATGCGGTGCCTGATGCATCAATAATTACTTTTGAATTTTCGGGAAGATGATCGAGTGTTTGTTTGATGCTTGCTTTGTTTAAGAATGATACTTCTTCAGATAAGCGAATTTGTATCACATCGCCTTTGTGGTAAGTGCCTTTGTGAAAGTAGTATCCGTTTTTAAGATTTCCTCTTAAAATAAAAAACACACTTACTATTAAACCTATACCTACACCTTTTAATAAATCGGTGAAAACAACAGCAACAACTGTCACGATAAATGGTATGTATTGGAATTTATTTTTTTTAAACATGTCTTTGAAAATGCCAATGTTACATAGCTTATAGCCGGTTACCAATAGAATTGCAGCTAAGGCAGCTAATGGAATTTTGTTTAAAACGGTAGGAATAAATAATACGCAGATCAGTATCAAAAAACCATGAAACATGGTAGATATTTTACTGCGTGCATTCGCGTTTGCATTTGCTGAGCTTCTGACAATTACGCTGGTTACAGGTAAGCCGCCAATCAAACCGGAAGTGATGTTACCAACGCCTTGTGCTAATAATTCTCTGTTAGTAGATGTTGTGCGTCTAAGCGAATCTAACTTGTCGATCGCTTCAATACTTAGTAAAGTTTCAACAGAAGCAACGATTGCTATAGTAAATGCTGCAATATATACTTGCGGATTGGTAATTTGTGAAAAATCAGGAAATGTAAATAAATTTAAAAAACCCTGAAAGCCATTTGCTACAGGAACATTTACTAAATGCTCGCCGGATAATGCCAGCAACGGAACTGAACTTGTAAACAAAGAGTTTAATGCTACTGCTGTAATTACAGCAACTAAGCCACCAGGTATATATTTTATTCTGTTTTTGATGAATGGTTTTTCCCAGATAACTAAAATAAAAATGGAAATAATGGTAATTAATGTAGCACCTAAATCAATATGTGTAATAGGATGCAACAATGCAGAAAAAGTATTGTCACCATCTGCCTGTAAAAAATAAAAATCGCCTTCTGTGTCTTTATCATAGCCAAATGCGTGAGGAATTTGTTTCATAATAATAATGATTCCAATTGCTGTAAGCATGCCTTTAATTACGTTGGATGGAAAGTAATTACTGATAGTTCCGGCTCTTAGAACAGATAAAATAATTTGCAGAATTCCTGCAATAACAACTGCTAATAAAAACGTTTGAAAATTGCCTAATTGTGCAATTGCAGATACAACGATTGCAGTTAAACCAGCAGCCGGGCCACTCACACTAAGTTGTGAGTTGCTAATCATACCGATAACGATACCGCCAACGATACCGGCAATCATACCGGAAAAAAACGGTGCGCCTGATGCTAATGAAATACCTAAGCATAATGGTACAGCAACCAGAAATACAACAACGCCGGCTGGTAAATCATTTTTCAATGTAGAAAAATAGTTTTTCATAAAAAATTCTCTTTAATAAATGTGTGTAATGAATGAAATGTGTTTGTTGAATAAACAAACAAGTTGATGCTGAGCATCATTGAAAAAAATAAATTCTAATTATGCGAATTCCGGTGGAAAATCAAGAGTGGAAGAGTGGTCTTCGTCATCTGGGAAATGAGCAAATAAGGCAAATTTAGTATCTTGCAGACTTGAATAAGCTATAGATTCGTTAGCAGAATGTACGAGTGTAAAAGGAATGAATTTTAATTTAAAATCCAGCTCCGCTTCTTTTTCACTTTTTTCTTTTTCTGTCAGTTCGATAGAATCATCATCAGTACTATACATATAACTTGGTACGATGGTTGTCACCATCACCAACAATAAAAGTATATATACAGTTAATTTCTTCACGTTGCAATATTAGAGATTACAAAACATATTTGCAAATAATGTTTAGCTGTTTAACATCATTTAAACATTAAAAGTTCAATACTTTTGACAAAAAAGGAAACTATTTTTAATTTTTTTTGATTTATCTTACAACAACTAACCAAGTATTATTTTATTATGAACAGTTTTAATGAACGTTTCAGGCAGGTCATATTTTTTGTTTTGATAGCAGCGCTGAGTTTTATCATATTCTGGCAAATGAAATCAACTGTTCCCGGTATTTTAGCTGCTATCACTTTGTACGTTTTAAACCGAAAATTGTTATTTAAGTTAATTTTTAAGAAAAAGTGGAACAGAACAGCGGTTGTGCTGCTGTTGATGCTGATGAATTCTGTTATTTTATTGATTCCATTAGTACTGGCAACCATTTTTATAGTTCCTAAACTTTCCTATTTCTCCAATAATGCCAATGAATTGTATTCAGGTTTGAAAGAAATTATTGATAATATATCAGACAGGTTTGGAATTAAAATTTTATCGAAGGAAAATTTAAGTAATTTGCCTGGTTTGGTATCTTCTGTTTTGCCTGATTTTTTAGGAAGTGCCGTTAACGCGATTACCAATATTGGTATTTTGTATTTTATGCTGTATTACATGTTGCAATATGCTGAGAAGATGGAAGCACTTATTTCTAAATACATTCCGTTAAAAAACAAGAACTTGTCGATGATAGCAGCGGAAACCAAAGATATTGTTACATCATATTCTATCGGAATTCCGGTTTTAGCAGTAGCACAAGGTCTTTGCGCAGCAATCGGTTATTGGATATTCAACATACAGGATCCGTTTTTTTGGGGGTTTATTACTTGCCTGTGTTCTGTTATTCCGTTTGTCGGTTCAGCGCTCATTTGGGTGCCGTTAGTTGCTTATTTATATGCAACAAATGATACGCACAATGCTGCGTTTCTTGCTATTTACAGTATTGTCGTGATTTTAAATGTAGATAATTTACTGCGATTGATTTTACTAAAAGCATTTGCAGATATTCATCCGTTAATCACATTGTTTGGCGTAATTGTCGGTCTGCCGTTGTTCGGTTTTTTAGGATTGATATTCGGTCCGTTATTAGTTTCTTATTTACTATTATTGATACGCATTTATACCAACGAATTTGCAGAAGAAAAATGACCGAAAAATTTTTAATCTATGGATGAAAAACCAAATAAAGAAATAGCGCACTACGTTTTTGCCGGTTCCACTACGATGATCGGAGTTTGCATTACAGTAATTGCTTTATTCAAAGTAATGAATAATAGCATCAAAACGTATGCAGATGAAATTTTAGGCATAGCAACATTAATATTTATCATGGCTACTTTTTCTTCATATCTGTCGTTGAGAAATGATGACAGAAAATTTGAACAGTTTGCTGATTATTTATTTTTTGGCGGTTTGATTATTTTATTACTGGTCGGTATAATGATAATTTTTACAACGTATTAGTTGTGTTTTTACAATTCAATAAATTGATATACCTTTGTAAAATAAGTTCTTACAGATTTTTTAAGATTGCCCAGATGATGAAATTGGTAGACATGCTACTTTGAGGTGGTAGTGACCGTAAGGTTGTGCAGGTTCGAATCCTGTTTTGGGCACCACTTTATTTACAGACAGTTTTTATACTGTCTTTTTTATTGTACAATCATACGTTGCGAATATGTATGATCATCGTCTGTCAAACTAATAAAATAAGAACCTTTCGGTAAAAAAGAAAAATCAAACTGATAAGTTTCATTGGATGTTGCAAATAAACGCATTTCTTTTTCATAAATTAAATTGCCAATTACATCATATAACTTCAGCACTGAATTAGGTGAAAATAATTCTTCAGCGATCGTAAATTTTCCATCATTCGGATTTGGAAATAATTTTACTGTTTTATTATCTGTTTGCTGTCGGATGCCTGTAACCGTTGGTATTTCATACACATTTATGATTTCAAAATGCGCTGAATCATAATCTTTATTTGCGGCCATCATTCGTACTTGCATGATGCCGGTATTGTTATATGCTAACTGATAGTCATAATCAATATGAATGTGACCAGTCATCCAAACTCCTAAATTATTTTTATAAGGTGCTAACATGGTGGTCAGTTTCTTGTATTCATTTGCATCGAACACAAATCCGGATAACATAAATAAGACATTATCTGTCGCAGGATGATGCGAAATAAAACACACATTTTTATTGGCTTTACGCGGATTGGTTGCCAGTTCATGCTTAAGCCATTGATAAGTGCCGCCTGTCCAATCCATCAATTGCGCTTCAGGACCAATGCCTGGCTCCGGCTTATTTACATGGTATCTTGGATTAAAGTCTAAAGCGTAGAAAATAAAATTATCGTACTCAAATGAAAAATTTCCTAGGTAATGTTCATGATTCGATTCAGGATTGAAAACACGCGTCAATCTTGTTCCATCATTCCAATTAGTAAAAAATGTTTTATTGGCTGTATAAACACTGTCAAAAACTTCGTTAATAATAGAATCACCACAAGCAGTTGGTGCTTCATTTTGATAACGTACATATGGCCAGGCATCGTGATTGCCGATAACAGGAACATATGGCACATGCAATTCACTCATGATCTTTTTGACCATCGTAAACTCTGATTTTTCCGCACTGCCTGTCAAATCGCCTGATATGACTGCAAATTTGATGTTCTTGTCTTGTTCATGCGCATTGATCCATTTGACCGCTTCGCGCAATGCTCTTGCCGGTTTGCTCGTATCTATGGCAGGTATTTCATCATTAAAAAAACCGGGTGATCCGTAATCACCAAAACCTTCGCCGATATGAATATCACTCATATGTACAAAAGAAAATTTATATACAGCACCGGGAATATTTTTATTTAAATCATATTCCGGCATCACCGTGGTTTGCGCATGAATATTTTCAATAGTAAAAAATAAAATGAAGATTAACGTAAGAATAAATTGTTTTGAATGAATGGCTGTATTTTTCTGAATGAAGTTTTTCATGGAACTTAAAATTAGTTAAAATGGAACATTATTTGTACTTATCCACAATAAAATAATAGTTTTAAAGTTGACAGTATTGTTAAATTCGTAATTTCGTTAAAATTTTTATGAGCATGATTGGATTTATTTTACAGGCAGCAACACCAATGACTGCAGCAGCGGCAGACACGACTGCTTTGTCTGGTGCAACGGCTGCGGCTACGCAGGAAATGTCAATGATTTCGATGTTGTTTAAAGGTGGTTTCATGATGATTCCGTTAATGGTTTGTTTGGCAGTTGCGTTGTTCTTTATCGTAGAACGATTCTTATTTTACAACAAACGTTCGCATATCAATGAAAATTTAGTGCGCGATGTGTTGGATAAATTATATGCAGGAAATATTCAAGGCGCTGATGCGTTGTGTTTGGCGGATAAATCTGCTTTAGGTAATGTGTTGCAAGCTGGTGTTGGACAATTAGGAAAACCGATCGATCATATCGAAAAGGCATTGGATATTCAATCGAATATTGAAATTAATGAAATGGAAAAACGCAGCAGCTATATTAGTTTGATTTCAGGTATTGCACCGCGTTTAGGTTTCATCGGTACGATTTTAGGTGTAATTAAAATATTTTATAACATCGCAGCATCAGGCGGAAATATTTCTATCGACACTATTGCTGCAGGTTTATATCAAAAAATGATTACGTCAGGAACAGGTTTGATCGTTGGTGTTATTGCATTCATGGGTTTTCATTTATTATTGACTAAAATTGATAATTATTCCATGCGTTTGCAAAAACAAATTTTCGAGTTTGTAAAAGGAATTCAAAAACCGGTTAAGTAATTTTTTGCTCACAACTATTCACTGTTCACTCATAACTAATAAAACATGAATATAAAAAGAAGAAGACCGTTTCACGATGAAGATGCCATGGCGTCGATGAATGATATTATGTTCTTTTTGATGTTGTTCTTTTTGATTATTTCGACGATGGCAAATACCAACGTGATCAAACTAATGTTGCCAAAAGCGAACAGTACTGAAAAACCTGCTAAACAACCATTAACATTGTCTATCAATGAGAATAAAGAATATTTTATTAATACTACACAAATTCCATTAGAAGGTTTGGAAAATGCATTGACTGCTGCATTAGCAAACAATCCTGATCCTACTGTAGTACTTAGAATAGCACAAACATTGACTGTTCAAGACTTGGTTGATGTGATGTCTATCGGAGCACACATGAAGATTAAGATGGTGATGAGTATTGATAAAAAATAAGTTTGTCATGCTGAGTTTATCGAAGCGTCACGTCATTGCGAGGCACGAAGCAATCTCACCTCGCCGTTGTCATCCTGAGTTTATCGAAGCGTCAAACTACTTTTTTCAAAAACGCTTGTATATCATAATAAGATTGCATAGCTTCTTCGCTGAGTTTTGGTATATTAAAAAAGCCATGTACTAACGCTTTATAATCTTTCAGAAGAACCACATTTCCTGCACCTTTCAGCTTTTTTGCATACGCATTGCCTTCGTCTTTCAACGGATCATATTCAGCAGTCAGTATAAAAGCAGGTGGCAAATTTGTGAAATCTGTATTATATAATGGCGATGATTTTGGATTCAGTTTATCTTCAGGATTTGGCGTGTATGTTTTCTGAAACCACAGCATTGCTTCTTTAGTCAGCAAATAACCGGTTTTGTATTTTTCTATTGATGGATTTTCAATCTTACCATCGACCCATGGATAAATCAATATCTGCGCAGCAATTTTTATTTTCGGATCATCTTTAAAATGATGTGTAATACAAGCCGAAATCGTGCCGCCTGCGCTGTCGCCTGCAACAATTATTTTTTCACGATCAATGTTTAATTGTTTTGCATGATCATAAACATATTGCACGACTTTAAAACCATCTTCCTGAGCTGACGGAAATGTATGTTCAGGTGCTAATCGATAATCAACAGAAATAACCGTACAATCATTCATTGCACACAACCGGCGTGTTACATAATCATGCGATTCAATTCCATAAAACACAAAACCACCGCCATGAAAATAAATGATCACAGGTTGATTGGCTTTGTCTGAATTTCTATATAATCGTACTTTAATAGCATCAATCGTAAAATCAGTTATTTCTTTAATCGGCGTTTTTGTATCAAACAGTAATTTGCCGAGTTCGCTTGCTCTTTTAGTATTTTTACGTTCTTCTTTAATGTTTTTTATATCAACACTGCGAAGCGGTTGCACGTTATTCACGAACCATAAAACAAATTTTAATTTCCAATTCATACACAACCAATTTTATTGATTAATTTTAACGAAGATAAATAAAAATTAAGGATGGATTGGATTACAAAAGATAATAAACTCGTGAAGGAATTTGTGTTCAAAGATTTTATCGAAGCATTTTCTTTTCTGACAAAAGTGGCGATTGAAGCGGAAAAACAAAACCATCATCCTGAAATTTATAACGTGTATAATAAAATAACAATTTCGTTGCAGACACACGATGCAGGAAATATTGTTACTGAAAAAGATTATAGTTTAGCAAAATCAATTGATGCGTTTTTATGACGAATATTAGAACAGAAATTGACTTAGATAAAATAATAAATAGAAAAACTAAGTCATATCCTTATGTTGAATTGGATGAGACTTACATAGGTGAATTTTTAGTAAGAAATAATTTTTTGATAGTTAGATTTAACAAAAAATTATATCATATTCAAAACAATAAACTGATTCGCAATACAGATATTGATATTGCATTAATTAACTTGGTGAAAAATGCAAACGATGATGTAATTAAAGCAAAGTATTCATTATCAAAAAATAATGTTGTTGAAGCGATTTATAGAAAGATAGTTGTTTCAAAAAAAGAGATTATTAAATATGATTTAATGAATTCAATATATAATAAAGATAACGAAAGTGCTTTGGCTTTTTTAAAATCAATTAATATTCTTTAATTCTTATGACTAGCGATTTATTTTCTTCATCTAATAATGATTATATTTTATTGACTAACCAGCTTTTAAAAAAAGCAGATGATTTTATTCCGGAAAATGAAATAGAACAGTTTTGCGAAGATTTAAAAACTGTTATTGATTTTCATGATAAAAAATATTATGTCGATTCGGATTCTGTTATTGCTGATTTTGATTATGATATTTTATTCAAAAAACTCAAACAAATTGAAGAAGAAAATCCGAATTTAATTACGGCCGATTCGCCGACACAGCGCGTTGCAAAAGGTTTGAACAGTGAATTTGCAACGGTTGCGCACTTAGTGCCGATGTTGTCTTTAGAAAATTCTTACAGCTTGGAAGACTTGGATGATTTTGATACACAAGTTAAAAAAGCACTTCCGGAAAATACCATCATTGAATACATTGCAGAGCCAAAATTTGATGGTTCGTCGATTGCATTGGTGTATGAAGACGATAAATTAGTTCGTGCTGCCACGCGTGGAAATGGTATTGAAGGCGATGAAATTACACAAAACGCGAAAGCTATAAAATCTATTCCGTTGAAAGTAAATTTTTCGCAATATGGAATTCATAAAATCGAAATTCGCGGCGAAGTAGTGATGGAACTTTCGATGTTGGAAAAATTAAATGAAGAACGAAAAAAGCAAAATGAAATACTTCGCGCAGAAAATAAAAAGGAATTAGAACTCTACAAAAACGCGCGCAATACAGCAGCAGGCAGCCTGCGTTTAAAAAATCCAAAAGATGTTGCAGAACGCAAGCTGGACGCGATTTTATATCAGATTGGTTACGCAGCCGATAAAAATGGAAATGATGTTACGAATATTTTTGGTTCTCATTTTAAAAACTTAGAAACGCTCGAGCAATTAGGTTTTAAAACACCATTTAAAGAAAAAGGTGTGTTTAATTCTATGCAAGCTGTCGAAGAATTTTGTATGCAGTGGCAAAATAAAAGAGACAGCTATCCGATCGATATTGACGGTATGGTGATTAAAGTAAACAGCATGCAGCAACAACAGTTGATTGGCAGAACTTCACATCATCCGAAATGGGCAATCGCTTTTAAATTCAAGGCAAAGCAGGCGTTTTCTGTTTTGCGTAACGTAGAATTCCAAATCGGCAGAACCGGTGCCATTACACCTGTTGCGAAGATAGAACCTGTGCAATTAATGGGTGTCGAGATATCTTCGATTTCGTTGCATAACGAAGAATTTATTTCAGAAAAAGATATTCGCATCAACGATACGGTAATTGTTGAACGCGCAGGCGATGTGATTCCGTATATTGTCGGTAGCGTTGCAGAAAGAAGAACAGGAAATGAAAAAAAGATTGAATTTTTAACGCATTGCCCAAGCTGCAGTCATGCATTGGTGAAGCCAATAGAAGAAAGCATCTGGCGTTGCGTGAATGCGAATTGTCCGGCGCAAATTGAAGAGCATTTAATTCATTTTGTATCGAAAGAAGCCATGAATATTTTTGGTTTTGGCGAAGAAAATGTGCGCACATTCATCAAAGAAAATATTATCCAAAACATTCCATCGATTTACAAAATTGATTATGAAAAAGTTGCTCAACTGGAAGGATGGAAAACCAAATCTATACAAAATTTAATAGATGGCATTGAAACATCCAAACAAAATGAGAATTGGCGTTTGTTAGTAGGTTTAGGCATTCGTCATATTGGTGTTACCACAGCAAAAATGCTCGCAAAGCAAGTGAATAATTTACTGGATTTTTCTGAATGGAAAGAAGAACAGTTCATGCAACTGGAAGACGTTGGACCAAAAGTAGCGTTGGCTTTGCAACAATTTTTTGCCGATGAAACGAATAAAAATTTATTGAAAGAACTGGAAAGTTTAGGTTTGAATTTACTAAAAACGGAAACCGTTCTAGCATCGAATAAACTGGAAGGAAAAACGTTTTTGTGCACCGGAACATTTCCACTTCATTCGCGCGATGACATCAAAAAAATGATTGAAAATAACGGCGGCAAAAACCTGAGCGCAGTTTCGGCAAATTTAGATTATTTGATCGCCGGCGAAAAAGCAGGCAGCAAATTAGCTAAAGCACAAAAGATTGAAACGATAAAGATCATTGATGAAAATCAGTTCTTACAAATGATTGAGTAATTGCCATAACATAAATGTAATATTCTAAACTATTGCATTTGTAATTATTTACTTCTATATTTATAATAAATTAGTTTTTATGACAAAAAAGATGACACAAAAAAAAGGGATCTTAATTGTGGCTGTATTATTATTTAGTAGTATAATTATTTCTTGCCTTTCCAATGAAAATGTAAGAAAAACAGACATTGATATATTAAATGAATTTACTTCAAAGAATGGCGCACAGTTTGAAAAATTTACAATCGATGCCTCACTAGGTGATACAATAATTACTTCTAAAGGAACGACATTAATTATACAGCCCAATATATTTACAAAGCCAGATGGTTCAGCAATAACAGGTAATGTTGAGATTTTTTTTAAAGAAATTTTGAATGCAAGTGATATGTTATTGGATAATAAACCAACGATTACTGAAAATGGAGAAATATTATTGAGCTTTGGTGAATTTAAGTTATTAGCAGTTCAAAACAATATACCATTAATTTTAAACCCAAGAACTAGCACTAGCAATGGAATAACTGTTTTTTTACCAATAAGTAAACCAGCAGGTGTTAATTTAGGTGATATTCCAATGTGGAAAAGTGCAACTGGTGATACCATTTATGAGGAAAAAATAAATGGGTTGGATTATAATGCTTTAGATGTTACTGTTTCAAAATTTTATAAAGTCAATAAAGGAATCACATGGAAACAAAATATGTTATTTGGCTATTCCAATTCAAGCCAAGATACTGCACATTTTATACTAGATGCGATCGGTCAATGGAGAAATTGCGATGTAACGATACATTTACCTGGACCTAAAACTACTGTTTTATGTTATTTTGGTTCAAAATTTAATGAAAGCACCACAGAAAATCGTTCAGGTTTAGAACCAAGTAACGTCTTTTTTAAACCAAAAGATATAAATTCACTTGTTAAAACCTTTAATGTAATATTAAATCCAATTGCTGGTAAAAAGGGATTTTATACTTTTAAGAATGGTGTTCCAATAGGTATGCAAGCTAAATTTATAGCATTTTCTATTATTGATGGTAAATATTTTGCAGAAACAAAAGAAGTTACATTTGCAAATGATGCTGGTAAATCATTTATGGGTATTACTTTTAATCCGGTTGAAGTTTCTGAATCGCAATTGCTAAGTATGATACAAGACTTAAAAAATTATTAATAAGCACATTGTTTTAATTTATGCTCTTTTAACCTTAAAACGAAAATTATTTATCTTATTTTTGTTAGATGAAAAAGCATATTTTAGTTTTAATAATTTCCATTTTCTTTTTCTCCATGTGCGAACAAAAGCATTTTTATAATGAGTACAAATCAGTAAATGCTAAAGACTGGCAACCGACAGATACTTTAAGTTTTCCGGTAATTATTGATGAGCAAAATAAAACTTTCCAATATTCAATAAGTATTCGCCATGAAAAAGAATATGAATTCAGTAATATCTGGTTAAAAGTAATTGTCAAAGGAAATAAAGTGGATACTTCGTTTCGTTATGAAATTCCTTTATTCAAAAGCGATGGCAAACCTTATGGAAAATCAAGCGGAAGTTTGTGTACGCAAACTGTTCCTTTAAATACAAATTTACCTTTGTCTGCGAAAGGAAAATATGAGATCAAAATTGTACAGTTGATGCGCAAAGAACCATTAGCCGGAATTACAGATGTTGGTGTTATAATCGACAAAAAATAAACATACAATATTCAATTTTAACATCTTCTTATTTTCTTTCTTTTTGCTAACTTTATATAAAACTAAAGCTATGCAAAAAGTAATACTTTCACTATTTCTTTTATTAGCAACAAATTTATTTTCACAAACATTACAGCGCGGACCTTACCTGCAAAGTCTGACGAATAACAGCGTGAAAATAATGTGGCGTACATCAGATTCGACCAGATCTATAGTAAAATATGGCAATTCGCCGACCGCTTTAACAAACACAATTATTGATAGTGCTCGGACAAAAAATCATATCGTAAAAATTTCCGGTTTAAGTGCGAAAACAAAATACTTTTATAGTGTTGGTTTTGATGCGACAATTCTGGCAGGCGAAAATGACCAGCATCATTTTGTAACAGCACCTATTATTGGAGACACCAGTGGTTTTAAATTTTGGATAACCGGTGATTTTGGCGGTGGCAATAATGAACAAATTAAGGTACGTCGTTGGTTCGAAAATTATTTGCAAGGAAATGTTGTTGATGGCTGGTTATGGCTTGGCGATAATGTCTATAACGATGGAACAGATGCAGAATATTCTGCTAAGGTTTTTGATAAAGTGTATGGTTATGATTCTATATTTCGATTCCTGAATTTTTATCCGATTCCTGGAAACCATGACTACAACAGCGTCAACCGTTTTGATAATCCAACCACACACAAAGGTCCTTACTTTGATATGGTTGAAGTATTTAAAAATGCAGAAATGGGTGGCTTGCCATCAGGAACAGAAAACTATTATTCTTACGATTTTGGCAACACACATTTTATTGCACTCAATTCTGAGTTGTATCAATACATATTTTTTGATTTTCCGGATGCTTATAAAACATGGATTGAGAATGATATCAAGAACTCCAATAAAAAATTCAAAGTTGCATATTGGCATCAGCCGCCGTATTCATTCGGCTCGCACAACTCGGATGACGCGTGGGAATTATTTATGGGCAGCATGCGCATGCGAATTGTTCCAATCTTAGAAAAATACGGCGTGGATTTAGTGCTGTGTGGTCATAGCCATGTATATGAACGTTCTTATCTGATTAATAAACATTATGGGTTTTCCGCAACATTCAACAGAACTACTATGTTGATTGATAGTACATCAGGAAATCCGGATAGCAACAGAACCTATATTAAATATACTTACGGAACACAAAAAGATAAAGGCACTGTGTATGCAGTTGTTGGAAACAGCGGAAAATCAGAAGATGAAAATGGCAAAATGCATCCGGTGATGTATAAAAAATTTGCTGCTGATAAAGGCGTTGGAAGTATGATTTTAGAAGTAAAAGGAAATGTAATGCTTTGCTCTTATTATAAAGACAATGGTGAATTATTTGACCGTTTTTCGATTGTCAAAAAAGATAGCACTGCAGTAATTTCAGGCGTGAAGCAAAATACAAATGTAAATGACTTGAAAGTATATCCAAATCCTTTTTCTAATTCGATAGTTGTTGAGTTTGAAGCATTGAAGAGCCAGCCAACAAACATACAAATTCAGAATATCATCGGACAATTAATGGTAGAAACAGTATGGAAAGGCAACACAATTATTGGAAATAACAGAATTGAGATTAAAAATTTAAGTGAACTTGCAGACGGCGAATATATTATTTCAGTGAAGCAACAAGATGAAATTGTAAGTGAAAAAATTCTTAAAATACAAAATTGATAATTGTATTTTTCTAGTTACAAAAAACAAGCATATCTCAACTAAAAAACGGATTCAATATTGAATCCGTTTTTTAGTTATTGTGAAGTATATTTTATTCATCATCATCATCATCATCGCCATCACCATCGTCATTATCATCGTCATCGTCATCATCGTCACCATCATCATCGTCATCGTCATCAAATCCATATTCCAAATCATCAGCACTTTTCACGCGACCTTTTGCTTTGCGTTTACCTGAATCATCTTCATCGCTTTTATCAAAATCATCAAAATCACCACCGGCTCCAATTGGAATTTCTTTCTCAACTGGTGTTGATACTTCGGGAAATAATTCATCATCATCATAATCATTTACCATTTTTTGTAATTGTGTGGATACCTTTACAAGATAAGTAGTATCACCAAGATCAATAGGAACTGCTGATACCAATTCTTTTTTTGCATTGGTGAATTTGATGATGCCTTTGTTATAGCCATGCGGATATTTCTCAGAAAGTAAGCCTAATACTTCATCAGGTACATTTTTATAATCTACAATTACTTTGCGTTTGCCGTCAGCGGCAGGACGTGGCACTGTTTGTGCTGGCGCTGCTGTTTGTTCTTTTTGTTTTTTAGCTGTTTTTTTATCAGTTTCTTTCTCAACAACAATTTCTGTTTTAGTAACAACCGGTTTTACTGTTTTTTCTTTTTGAGGTTCAACTTTTTGTGTTACTTCTTTTTGTTTTGTTGCTGTCTTTGCAGCAACTTTTGTCTTGACTGGCTCAGCTTTTTTCGGAATCGGTTTTGCAGGAACTTCTTTTTTTGTCACTTTTGGTTTTTTTGCTTCTTGTTTAATAATCGGTTTAGGTTTAACAGGAGCAACTTTCTTCACTTCTGTTTTTTTAGGTGCAGCTTTAACTGCCGTTTTAGTTGTTACTTTTGGTAATGATTTTTTTACAGTAGTTTTAGCTACAGTTTTTGCAGCCGCTTTCGCTGTCGCTTTCTTTGCAGTTGGCTTTGCTGCAGGTTTTGCTACTGTTGATTTCTGAGCAACAACTTTTTTAGGTGCCGCTTTAGCTACCTTTTTCGGCTCTTCTTTTTTTGCTTTTTTTCCCATTGACAGAATATTGTTGATGAGTTTCAAAATCATTGGCTAAATGTAAAATGAATTCGATCAAAAATGCAAATATTTTTCAAAAAAAAAACTTAATTCATTAAACTTTTTTTGCATTTGCAAGTCAAACATAAAAAATATGCAGTATGAAACAGTTAATAATGATACTATCTTGCCTGGTTGCATTACAACTAGCAAATGCAAGACCACATAAAACGGTTAAAGTTTATACAGTAAAACCGGCACCGGTCAGATATGGAAAACCATATTATTGTAAAGTACAACCAACACGAACCGTTGTCGTGGTAAAACCTGCTTGCCCATCGTCTAAACATATTTGGATAGATGGTGATTGGATTTGGGACAGCCAAACCAATCAATACATTTATATCGAAGGAAAATGGATTATTCCTTCACCTGGAGCCGTATGGATTCCAGGTCATTGGAAAAATACACCTTACGGTTGGTTTTGGAAAAAAGGACATTGGCAATAGTCAATCCTTAACTGGCAAAATCATAACATTCCTTTAATCTCTGTCTTTTTATTTTTGTATGTCATACAGGTTCATATATGGACTTGTAATTTTACAGACTACTTATTTTATATTATGATTGAGACAGATATTTGTATTATTGGCGCCGGACCGGTTGGTTTATTTGCGATTTTTGAGGCTGGTTTGTTGAAAATGCGTTGCCATTTGGTAGATTATTTACCGCAAGTTGGTGGTCAGCTTTCAGAAATTTATCCAAAGAAACCGATTTATGATATTCCTGGTTTTCCAACAGTTGGTGCACAGGAATTGGTAGATAATTTAATGGAACAGGCAAAGCCATTCAATCCGACTTTTACACTTGGCGAACGCATTGAGCAGATCGAAAAACAGGAAGATAATTCTTTTATTTTAACAACACATTTGGATACAAAAATTCACGCGAAAGTAATTTGTATCGCAGGTGGTTTAGGTGTTTTTGAACCACGCAAACCGGCAATTGAAAACCTGACAGCGTATGAAAAAAACGGTGTCGAATATATGGTTTTAGATCCTGAAAAATATCGCAATAAAAAAATTGTAATTGCAGGCGGTGGCGACAGCGCTTTAGACTGGACAATGTTCTTGGCTGATGTTGCTGCTGAATTGACAATGGTACATCGTGGCGAAATGTTCCGTGGAGCGCCAGACAGCGTTGATAAAGTAAAACAGTTTGCTGCTGATGGAGTCATCAAGATGGAATTAAATTCAAACGTTACACATCTGCACGGCAACGGAAAATTAGAAAAAGTAACGATCACGAATAATGACGGAACTACTAAAGAAGTGGAGTGCGATTATTATCTGGCATTATTTGGTTTAAGTCCGAAATTAGGACCTATTGCAAATTGGGGTTTGAGTATTGATAAAAATGCTATTAATGTTGATACAAAAGATTACTCAACCAATCAAAAAGGCATCTACGCAATTGGCGATATCAATACATACGAAGGCAAATTAAAATTGATCTTGTGTGGTTTCCATGAAGCAGCGATAATGTGCCACAGCGCAGCAGAATTAATTTCAGGTAAAAAGCCATCGCTTAAATACACAACCGTGAATGGTGTTAATGCATTTTAATTTTAGAATGTAGTAACTTTAACATTCAAAATCTAAATCATTTTTTAAAAGTGGATAGTGTTACCATCAATATACAGCAAGATGATTTTTCTTTTCAGCAACTGGAAATTCCTCTTGGTGTGCAATTATCATTGATGGAAGTGTTGAAAGGTGAAGACTATCCGGTAGAAGCAATTTGTGGCGGTATGGCAATCTGCGGTACTTGCAGAGTAGAAGTTTTAAATAAAGATGAAATTATAATTGAAGGCGCAAACGATGACGAATTGTGCATGTTAGAAACCTTACCTTGTTATACCGGAAATTGCAGATTGAGTTGTCAAATTCCGATTTCAGAACGAATTGACGGAATAAAAATCAAGATTCCGGCAGATAATTAATTAATTCTACTTTTGGACTTAATTTTCTAACTGTTTTTGGTTAGTTTGATATTTGTATAATTACAATTGTGAATAATATTACTATTCTATTTTGACAGTAAATACAGATATTTGCGCTGTATTTTGATAGCATTTCTAGAGCCGTTTGTTATCAAAATCATTTTTTTACTAAAAGACAGATATGAAAAAAATACAGTATTCTATAACCTTATTTTTTATTTTATTTTTTACTCAAATTACTTTCGCACAAAAAGAAAGAGAAAAAGACAGCGTGAAATTAAGAGATAAGATCAAAGAAATTCCACAAGTTATCGTCAAAAAATCAAACAAAGAATTTACACTAAAAGGTACCATTACAGATAAGGCAACCAAAGAAGGTTTAATTGGTGTAAATATTTTCGTAGAAGGCGATCAGATAAAAGGAACAGTTACCGATTTCGATGGTAAATACGAATTGAAAGTCAACGAAGGTGATGTGGTTATTTTCCGCTATGTTGGTTACAAAGATGAAAAATTCACCGCTAGTAGCAGCCAGACTTATGATGTGCAATTAAACACAGAATCAACAGAATTGGATCCGGTAGTTGTTTCCGCAACAAAAACTAAAACGAAAATATTGGATGCGCCGGCTTCTATCGTTTCGGTAGATGCGATGGCTATAAAAAATAAAGCCGGCTCTGGTCTTACCGACTATCTTAAAAATGTTTCAGGTGTTCAGGTTTCTCGCACAGGTGTACAAGGCGGAACACCTTCCGTACGTGGTTTCAATGGTTATTTTAATAGTGATGTGATGTCGTTGGCTGATAACCGTGTGGCGAAATTACCGAATACCGGTTTGAACATGTATCAAATGATGACAACAACCGATGAAGATATTGAGCGTATAGAAGTATTAAAAGGGCCTGCCGCTGCATTGTACGGACCGAATGCGAATAATGGTGTAATTCATATCATTACAAAATCACCATTACAATATCAGGAAACAAAATTCTGGACTTCTATTGGTTTTCGTGTAAAAATTAAGGATACATTACAAGATATTAATCGCGATAATCCAAAATTTGATTATGATAAACTGGCACAGCGTACAATGTTTGGTATTGGTTTCTATCATTCAGACACAATTGACGTGAAAAATCCAAATGTGAAAATGGGTATGAAGGTTTCCGGAAAATTTTTCACAGGTCACGACTGGCGTTATAGCGATTTAGGCGATCCTTCTACAGTAACTTTATTTTCCGCTTCTACAGATACAATTTATTACGAATTACCGGATGGTTCTGTAGATCCGAAAGGTGTAGGTCGTGCAGTGAAAAATGGCCGCGATGAAAAAATATTAAACGGGCAGGTGGATAGCCGTTTAGATATAAAAATAAAAGAAGACTTCAGTATTGTGTTGGCTGGTGGTGTAAATGTGAGTAATGGAATTATTACGAGTCCGATTGGCGCTATGCAAAACAAAAACTGGACATACAGTTGGGCGCAACTTCGTTTTCAATGGAAAAGTTTATTTGTTCAGGCATATATGAATGGTAATAATTCGCATCAAACATATTTTGTTCCGGTTGGTGGTCGCTACATTGATAAATCGCACATGTATTCTTTTCAAGTTCAAAATGCTACAGAGTTATTTAAGAAACGTGTGAATTTAGTATATGGTTTCGATGCATTCTTTACGCGTCCTGATACTAAAGGTACTTTAAATGGTAGCTTTGAAAATAAAGATAATATTGATGAATATGGTGTTTATTTGCAAGGTGATTATAAAATTCATCCGCGTTTTAGTGCAATTGTTGCAACTCGTTTAGACTATAATACCGCAGTTAAAAAAGTAATGTTTTCACCAAAAGTTGGTGTGGTTTACAAACCTGCAACCGGACATAATTTACGTTTCACATTCAACAGAGCGTTTAAAAATCCTGCGTCAGCTGCGTATTATGTCGATGTAGTACAAGGCAGAATTCCACAAGGAATGGAAGTGCGTCAGTTAGGTACGCCGCGTGATGGATTCCATTATAGTTTTGCAGAAAATCCAAATTATGATAACCAGGTATTACCGCAATTCTATTCGCCGTATTACAACAACGCTTTTCCTAAAGGACAAGGCGTAAATGTTGGTGATGCAAACTTCACGCAAGTAGGTTGGGACGGCATTTTGTCTGCAATTAACAGCCAGTTTGGTGCTCAGGCAAATATTGATGCGAATTCTATTTTGTTGCCATTGATCAATACGATTGTAAACCAAATTATACCACAGGATATTCCAAATGATATCAAACAGGATGTGAAAAATTTGAATACTGGAAAACAGCTTTTTGAATCGAATAATGATCAATGGAAAAATACAAAAGATGTTAAAGGTTTAGTGCCGACAACAACTTACACATATGAGTTAGGTTATAAAGGTTTGATTGGAAAAATGTTTGGTTTACAAGTAGATGTTTACAGAACAGATTTCAAAAACTATTTAGCGCCTGTACAATTGCTGACACCAACAGTAATGTTTGATGCAGACCAGTTAATGACGTATCTGGCGCCACGAATTACACAAAACTATAATAATTTGAATCCATTGATTAAATTGGCAATGAATTCATTTTTAGATGCGAGTCCGAAATTTGGTGGCAACAACAATGGTTCAGGCGATGATGAATTTGTTCGTTTGATTCGTCGTGCGGTAGAGAACTTGCCAATCGGTGTAATTACGCCAAGAGAAGCAAACGGACCGAACTTGTTATTAGTAACGAGAAATATTGGAAATTTGACGGTTTATGGTGTCGATTTTAACTCAAATTTATATTTGCCAAAAGGAATTACATTAAATGTAAACTACTCGTTTGTAGATAAAGATTCTGTGAAAGTAGAAGGTTCTACATCAGGTTATGTTGCGTTGAACTCACCGAAACATCGTGTAAATGTAGGTGCTAATTATTTTGCTGAAAAATATGGTTTAAATGTTGGTGTGAAATTTAACTGGAGCGCCGGTTATCCTGTTTTATCGGGCAATTTTGTTGGACGCGTAAAACCAACACATGATATGGATTTGGATGTTTCATATACGCCACAATTAAAAAGCGGAAAAAATCATTATAATGTAACTTTGTCTATTACCAATTTATATAACCGCAAACAACAATATTTTATTGGCGCACCATATATGGGTTTGATGAGTAATATTAAAATGACTTACACACTGTAATAAAATCTAATTAAAAATTTAAAAGGTATTTCAAAATTGAAATACCTTTTTTTTATGAAGCATTTTTTGATTACAATAGTTTTTGTATTATTGTTTCATGGAGATTCGTAACATCTCATTGCTTCTTAATATTCCATTGTTAATCATCGGTTTTTTTTTGTTAAATCGCGGTGCAGGCATGCTCGTTGACGGTGCATCTTCTATTGCACGACGGCTCAAATTACCGGAAACTATGATTGGTTTCACTGTGGTTGCGTTTGGTACTTCATTGCCAAAATTATTTACCATTTTGCTGGCTGCGTACAACGGTTATTATGATTTGGCTGTCGGAACTATTATAGGAAGTTGTATTTTTAATTTTCTTGGTGTGCTTAGCATTGCAGGTTTTTTTCGTCCGATTCGCGCCAACAGAAATACGGCATTGTTTGGTTTTCTCGGATTGATTTTATGTACAGTTCTTGTATATATTTTAGCAAATTCTAATTTCGAACAACAAACGTCAGTAAATTTTATAACCAGAAAAGAAGCTATTGCTTTGTGCCTGGCATTTATTTTATTTATGATTTACGGCTACTACAATGTAAAAAAACATCACACGATTTGGTTTACTGAAATAGAAGAAGAACCTGCTTCTTATTCGGTTTGGTTTGCTGTAATATTAGTGTTTGTTGGTGTTTTGGGCTTGGTTGCCGGTGGCGTTTTGTGTGTAGATAATTTGATAGATATTTCTCAGAAGTTTCATTTATCGCAACGGTTTTTGGGTCAGTTTGTCTTGTCGGTTGGTGGCTCGTTTGTGATGTTGTATTGGATTTTGATTACAAAAGACAATTCATCAAAGTTCGAGTTAAGTAATTTAGTCGGACAAAATATGTTGAATTTATTGCTGATGCTTGGAATTGCTGCATTCATTCAGCCAATCGCATTCAATAAAAATTTTAATATTGATTTGTATATTTTAGTTGGTGTTTCTGTGCTGATTATGCTGATGCTTTGGCTCGGAAAAAAACTCACATTGAATTTGTGGAAATGCCGTTTCTTATTTGTGTTGATGATTGCGTATGTCGTGTATTTATTTGTGCGCTAATTTTTTATTTTCTAATCATTTTCTACAAATAAATGTTCTGTGATGTAATCGCAAAATAACTTTCCTGTATTCGTTAATGTATAGATTTCATTGGCTTCAACAATCCATTTGTTGTCTATAAATGGAGAAATTTCAAACAAAAAATGCGTAGAAAAATCATCGCCAAAATCGGCTTTTATTTTATTCAGATCAACGCCAAAAACAGTACGAATACTGGTCATCACATATTCATTATAACGATCAGTTGCTGACAAAATTTCACTTTCATTGGCTAAAGAATGATTCGATATTTTCTTTGCATAAACTGCATTATTAGTAATGTTCCAAAAACGCTGTTTGCCGTTAAAACTATGTGCAGACGGACCGATTCCTAAGTATGAAATGCCTTTCCAGTAATTCGTGTTGTGCTTTGCAAAATGCGGCTCTTTGCAAAAGTTCGAAATTTCATAATGCAAAAAATGATGTTGCTGCATGTTATCCATCAAAATAGAAAACTGCTGCGCTGTTTTTTCATCATCAGGTGCAATCGTTTTTTTCGTTTTTACAGCATGATGCAAAGCTGTTTTTTCTTCAACAGTTAATGCATAACACGAAACATGCGTAACATCCAGATCAAATAAAATATCCAGATTTTTTTGCCACTGTTCGTTGCTCAAACTTGGCGTTCCGTAGATCAGATCTATTGACAAATTATTAAATCCATTCGCTTTTGCCAACCGAATACAATCAATGGCTTCCTGTGCATTGTGCGCGCGATTCATGTACTTTAAATCTTCTTCCAAGAACGATTGCACACCAATGCTTAAACGATTTATTTTGGTTTCTTTTTTTAATTGTTCCAGATAATCATTATTTAAATCATCAGGATTTGCTTCCAATGTAATTTCCGCATCTTGATTCACAGAAAAAACAGTATTTATTTTTTCAATCAACGGATTAATTTCTTCAACAGATAACAAACTTGGTGTGCCACCGCCAAAATAAATCGTTTCAATTTTCGTTGAAGTAGGAAAGAAGTTTTGCTGTAATTCAATTTCGTGCAACATAGCTTTCAGCATTTCCTGTTTGTTGCCGATCAACGTGGAAAAATGAAAATTACAGTAAGAACATGCTTGTTTGCAAAACGGTATATGAAGATAAATGCCGGCCATTTACTTGCAAAGTAAACATGAAATACGAATAATTAATAACTTTGGTAAATCATTATTTTATAGAGCTTGAAATTTCGACAGTTAATAGTATTGTTTTTCATTTTGAACGTGCAACTTTTACATGCGCAGTCGAAATATTTAGTAGTTCAGAAAGACGCGCAGGTGGGCAAAATAAAAGCGTTTCAGAAATTTAAAAATGAAAATGAACTGCAACAATACTTATCTAATTTACAACAGCAATACATTGCAAAAGGTTACCTCGAATTTTCAATTGACAGCACGCAAAGAAAATCAGATTCATTAATCGCGTTTCTGCATGTTGGTGAACAATATGAAATAAAAAACAAACAGCCATCAGTAAAAAAAAGAAAGAATAATGCGGTTGTAAATTCTGTTTATGCAATCAATACCAACAAAGAATCTATTCTGAAAAGCTTAGAAAATAATGGTTATCCGTTCGCGAAAGTAACTGTCGATTCTGTTGTGTTGAACGATAAAAAGTTAGAATTCCAATATAAAATAGAAAAAGGAAAATTAATTACGGTTGATAGTTTTAAAAATTTTGGAAACTCAAAAATTACGAAAGGTTTCATTCAAAATTATGTGCAGATAAAATCGAAAAAACCATACAACGAAAGCAAAGTTTTAAATATCGATAAACAATTACAAAAGCTGCCTTATGCAGAATTAACTGCGCCTACGCAAATATTATTTCGTGATGATAAAGCTGATTTACATTTATTTTTGAAAAAGCGAAAAGTAAATTCGTTTGATTTTCTGATTGGTTTTTTGCCTGGCAGCAATCGCGGAAAAATATTGATTACCGGTGAAGTGCGTATTCATTTGCAAAACTCATTTAAACGCGGCGAAGAGATTTTTTTAGAATGGAAAAAATTGCAGAGACAGTCGCAATTACTGGATGTTCGGTTCAATTATCCGTTTTTTTTAAACGCACCGATCGGAATTAATTTTACCTTCAATTTAGAAAAACGCGATTCGTCATCGCTTGATTTAGCATGGCAATTAGGTTTGCCATATATCACCAAATCGAATAATTATGTGAAAGGTTTTTACAAGTATTTTCAAACCATTATTTTAGCTGCTGATACTACGTTTGCAAAAACATACCGAAAATTACCGAACAATTTAGATGCAACTTATAATCAATATGGCTTGCAGGCGTACTATGAAAATCTCGATTATTTATTCAATCCGCGCAAAGGTTTTGATGCTAAATTAACAGCGTCAATTGGTACCAAAAAAATAAAACCGAGCAATCAGATTACGTCACTGGTCGATCCGTTTGATTCGGAATTTCAGTATTCGAGTTTGTACGACAGCGTCAAGCGAAAATCTATAAAAGGCGATTTATTTTGGAGCGGAAATTATTATTTGCCACTTGGAAAAAAACAGCGGCAGATTTTAAAATTCAGTATCAATGGCGGTTCTGTTTTTAATCAGAATTTACTGCGCAATGAATTGCTGCGCATCGGCGGAAACAAATTGCTGCGTGGTTTTGACGAGCAATCTATTTTTGCAAGCACTTACAATGTAGCAACTGTTGAATATCGGTATATGATCCAGCGCAATTCTTATTTTTTCGTGTTTTTTGATGCGGCGTATGTGCATCGAAAATTTAATAATACCATATTTCAGGATGTGCCGTTTGGTTTTGGCGCAGGACTTACTTTTGCGACAAAAATTGGTATTTTTGGACTCACGTATGCACTTGGTCAGCAAAAAGATAAAAAAATCGATTTCAGAAGTTCTAAACTACATTTTGGTTATGTTGCAACGTTTTGATTTCCGCACATTATTTATTGCAATTTTTTTATCTTTTTCATTTCATGGAATTGCCAAAGATTCAGTCTCGAATATAAATCCATATTTTATCGATTCTGTTTTAAAAAATAAATTAGACACGGCAACATTCAATCAAATAGAAACCAATCTTTTGTTGAAGAAAACTGCTGCCACGCAAACAATCATTCAACAGGAAAAGCAACACGGTCAAAGCAGTTGGTATTTATTAGCGGCACTGATATTAATTCTGCTCACGTTGCTGTTGCGTTTATTATTTGATGATTTCACCGATTCCATGTTTGAAGGTGTTGTCAGTTTCAAAAAATTTATGATCTTTTATCAAAGCAAAAAATATGATTCATTGCTTGCCGTGTTATTGTTATTTGTGTTAAATATTGCCATTTTATCACTGGTCGTGCATATACTGATCCAGTTTATCGTGAATGATCATTACAATCAGTTTTATATCTTCAGATATATGCAGATTTTTGTGATTTTATTGGTCTATTCTTGCTCAATCAGTGCGATAGAATACTTCTTCAATGGATTTACAAACACACATTCTTTTTATATCGCGCATTTTTTGTGGTATTTGTTCTCGTCGTTTTTCAGCGTCATTATTTGTTTAATGATTTTATTGATTCACATTTATAATTCAAACATTTCACTGCCTTTTTTAGAAGTTGTTAGTTGGATGATTTTTGCCTTTTTCGTTGTTTTCAACATTGTTAGAAGTTATCAACTGTTCAGAAGCATCCGCATACCGTATAAGATACACTTTTTTATGTATATTTGCGCTTTCAAATTGCTTCCTTTGTTGATTTTAGGCAAGTATATTTCAGAAAATCTGATTCGATAAAACTAAAGAAAAATGGCTAAAAAAGTAATAGAGAAAAAGAAAAAGGTAAATACGCCGACTACAAAAACTATTGCTAAAAAAACGACTGCTGCAGTTGCTAAAAAATCGGATGCGAAAAAAGTTGCAGCAAAAAAAACTGCGACAGCAAAATCAAAAGTTGCCTCAAAACCAATCGTTAAAGAAAAAACAATTACAGCCAAAACACCAGTAAAACCTGTAGTTAAAGAAGTAAACGTTATTGAGAAAAAAGCACCTGTAGTTTTGAAAAAAGAAGAACCTGCTGCAAAAAAAGCAGCTTCAAAAAATATTAAAAAAATAGTGATCGAAGCAAAACCATTACCAGTGATCACCAATCCTGCAAAATTAAAAGCAGTAAAAACAATATTAATTTCTCAGCCAAAACCGGAATCGGGAAAATCACCATACATTGATTTAGCAAACGAATTTAAATTGAAAATTGACTGGCGTCCGTTCACGCATGTTGAAGGTGTTTCTGCATCAGAATTCAGAAAGCAGAAAATCTACATCGAGCAATTCAGATGTGTTATTTTTACGAGCCGTGTCGCTATCGAACAATACTTCAGAATTTGCGAAGAAATGCGCGTAAAGATCAGCGAGGACAACAAATATTTTTGTTTAAGCGAAGCGATTGCATTATATCTTCAAAAGTTTATTCAATACAGGAAACGCAAAGTATTTTTTGGTGACGGAAAATTACCGAAATTGATGGAAGTAGTTTTGAAACACAAAGAAGACGGTAAGTTTTTATTGCCTTGCTCTGACCTGAAAGATAAAGCGCTTGCTGATGCTTTTGCGAAACATGATTTGCCATACAGTGAAGCAATTATTTATAAAACAGTTGCCAGCAACCTTTCAGATTTAAGCGATGTAAAATATGATATGCTGGTATTTTTCAATTCATCAGCAATTGATTCATTATACACTAATTTTCCAAAATTCACACAAGATGAAACACGCTTGGCGATCTTCGGAAATACTACAGCAGAAACGGTAATTGGCAGAAAATTAAACATCAATGTGTTTGCACCAACGCCTGAAAATCCATCGCTGGTTGACGCTATTAAAAAGTATATTTTGGCGGCCAATAAAAAATAAATTGCACGCAAAAGAACAAAACATACATTTTTACGATTTCTTTTCTACATTTACAATTATGTACGATTTCAGAACCGTTTTACAGACTGTAATTTGCTTGTTTTTTCTGTGTTTTTTTGCACAATCAACAGATGCGCAAATTCAGCCAAATTCATCGCATTATATGTTTAATCCGCAGTTAAACAATCCTGCTTTTTATGGCAATAATGATGGTCTGAATTTTGGTGCGAATTATCGTCATCAATGGGCAAAATTAGATGGTCAGCCAAGAACAGTAAATATTTTTGCTGATATGACTATTCCTGCAGCACATGGCGGAATTGGTTTTAATATAGCAAATGACCAATTAGGCGCATACAACAACACTTGGTTGAATGTTGGCTATGCGTTTATTCAACCGGTAAAAGATAAATTCAAAATTGCGATCGGAATTAATGCAGGAATTAATATTTCCAAACTGGATGGCTCGAAATTAGTTACACCGCAAGGCACTACTGGTGATCTGAATGATGATGATTTAAGCAACCAAAAACAGAATAGTTTCAAACCAAACCTGACATTAGGTATTGCTTTTTTGCACAAATTTGTGCAAATCGGCATTAATTATACGAATCTGATTAATGCCAAAGACAAATTTAAAGGTGATGTCAATACATTAAGACCTAAATATGGCGGCGTTTTTCAAGCGTACATCACTAGCAAAGTAAATGTTGGTAAAGATTTTAAAATCAAGCCATCCATACAGTTTTCAACGGATTTTAAGGAGTTTCAGACGGATTTTAGTGTGTTGGCTGGCTATAAAGAATATGCTTACATCGGATTAAATGTTCGCGGATACAATAAAAAATCATTTGAGTCGTTATCACCAGTAATAAATATAATTCCGGTTAAAAATCTGAATATTATTTATAGCTATGACGTAAACTTGAATAAATTAGCAAAAGTGAACAAAGGTACGCATGAAGTGACGCTGAATTATACATTACCAAGCAGTAAACTGTATAAAAGTCCAAAAATCATCAATAATCCACGCTTTTTGTAAAGTGTGTATTAAAAAATGGTAGATTTTAAACACGATTGTGTACAAGTAAATAAATTTTTAGTTAATTTTACAAAACTTATTAGGATATAAAACGTAAACAACTAAGTAAGATGAACAATTTAAAGATTTCATTGATAGCATTAATTGCTATTTTTTTAGCAAGTTGTAAAGGTGGTAAGAACGCCGGAACAGATGGTCAGTTGATAGGTGCACAAGAGCGTCCGAAATGGGATAATAATCTTTTACCTTACGGTATGGTTTATATTCCTTCAGGCGTGTTTCACGCAGGTCCGTCTGATCAGGATGTCAACTATGCATTCAACACAAAAATGAAACAAATCTCCATTGTAGGTTTCTATATGGATGAAACTGAAATTACCAATAACGAATATCGTCAGTTCGTAGAACGCGTTCGCGACTCTATCGCGCACCAGATGTTAGGTGGCGATCATTTGAAAGAAGGCGAAAACGGTAAACAAGCCATCAACTGGGAAATGCCAATTGATATGAATTGGAATACAGGTGGTTCTGCTACAGAAGAAGGTTCTCAGTTAGAATCTATGTTCTACTCTGAAGCTGACCGTATCGATGGCAAAAAAGAAATTGATCCACGTAAATTAGTTTACGAATATACTTGGTTCAAATGGAAAGAAGCTGCTCAGCAACGTCCTACAGATAAAGAACAAAAACCAAGAAGCGCTTTCATCGATAGAAAGAAAATTGCAATCTATCCTGATGAAATGGTTTGGATCAGAGATTTCTCTTATTCTTATAACGAACCAATGACACGTTCATACTTCACACATCCTGCTTATGATGATTATCCTGTTGTAGGCGTTACTTGGGATCAATGTAATGCTTTCGCAGCTTGGAGAACGTTAATGTGGAATGGTTTGCGTTTAAGCAAAGGAGAAGCTCCAATCGATCAATTCCGTTTACCAACTGAATATGAGTGGGAATATGCAGCGCGTGGTGGAAGAAATGTTTCACCATATCCATGGGGTGGTCCTTACATTAGAAATACAAAAGGATGTTTATTGGCAAACTTCAAACCAGGTCGTGGAAACTATCCTGAAGATGGTGGATTCTATACAGTAAATGCAAAATCTTACTGGCCAAATGATTATGGCTTATATAACATGGCAGGAAATGTTGCAGAATGGACATCAACAGCTTACGAAGATGATGCGGTTGCATTTATTCACGACAAACAACCTGACTTCAGATATGACGCTAAAGAAGAAGATCCAAACGTGATGAAACGCAAAGTTATCAGAGGAGGTTCTTGGAAAGATATAGCTTATTTCTTACAATGTGGAACAAAATCATACGAATATCAGGATTCTGCAAAATCGTATGTAGGTTTCAGATGCTTATTACCATTTATGGGTCGTTCAATGAATGATTTTGGTAAATAATTTGCTGCTTACACAATAAAATCTTATTTAAAACGTTAAACATATTAATTAATAACTAACCAAAAAAATCACAATTTTATGGCAACTCCATTCGTTAAAACAAAAACTTTTAAAAGTGCGAAAAACATGCTCTTTGGTGTGGGTGCAGCAGTAGTAATTATTGGTGCATGGGGAAAGATTATGCACTTCTCTTGGGCTGGTATCGCTCTTACAGCAGGTCTGTTAACTGAGGCAGTTATATTTGCAATTTCAGGTTTAATTCCACCAGAACCGGATTACTACTGGGAAAAATACTATCCGGGCTTGGATTTGTATGATAGCGATGCTTCTGCAGCAGCAGCGCCGGCAATTGCAGGTGGTTCAAACAAAAAATCTTTGTCTGCTGAAATGGACAAAATGTTAGAAGCGGCAAAAGTTGATCAAAACTTAGTAACGCGTTTTGGCGATAACTTAAAAAACTTTGCTGATAACGTAGGCAAAATGGGAAATTTAGCAGATGCTACAGTAGCTTCTAATGATTTCGCAGTTTCTGCTAAAAACGCAGCAACTTCATTAAATGGTGTTAAAGATTCTTTCGCTTCTGCTGCAGATGGTATGAGCAAATTGGCGGCAGCTTCTGGCGATGCTTCTCAATATCATTCGCAAGTTCAAAGCGCTACTAAAAATTTAGCTGCATTGAATGCTGTTTATGAAATGGAATTACAAGACACAAATACACATTTAAAAACAATGAACAAATTCATTGGTAATTTAAGTTCTGCAATGACTAGCTTAGAAAGTTCTTTGGCTGATACAGAGAAATTCAAAACTCAAATGAGTGGTTTAGCTGGTAATTTAGAAAAATTAAACGGTATATACGGAAATATGCTTTCAGCAATGAGATCATAGTTAATACTATCTGTAATAAATTGTTAACCTAAAGAAAAATTGTAATATATGTCAATTCCAAAGGAGAACAGGCAGCAGATGATTAACTTAATGTACCTGGTGTTAACCGCACTACTTGCATTAAACGTGTCTGCTGAGATCCTGAACGCATTCAAAACCATCACACGAAGCTTGGAAAGTTCCAACAAAGTGATTGATGAAAATACAAAAGCAGTATTTGGTGGTTTTGCAATTAAAAAAGCAAAAGAACAAGCTAACGAATCTGTAACAAAATTTGAAGGTTTAGCAACTCAGGCAATGTCTGAAACTAAAGCTTTATTAGATAAGATTGCTACCTTGAAAAAAGGTATCATTGACCAAGCTGGTGGACCAAGTACAGAAGGTGGTATTATGGAAAAACCAGATGATTTAGATGTTTCTGAACGTTATATCATTGGTGAAAAAAGAGGAGACCAGCTTAAAGCAGATATCGATGCTTATCACAAAAAGATGATTAGCATGATTGATGATACTACATTTAAAAGCAGCTTTGAAACAAAAATTGTTAACACAAATACTGGATTCAAAGAAGGATGGGTAACTGAAAACTTCGGTCATATGCCTGCAGTTGCAGCTTATACGATGTTGACTAAAATGGAAACAGATATCAAAAATTCAGAAGGTCAGATGGTTTCTTATTTCTATTCAAGAATTGGTGATGCTAAACAATTAGAAAGAGATGATATCGTATTTGATAGGTTCTCAGCACAAATTACATCTCCAAGTTCGTATATCTTAGAAGGCGAAACATTTGAAGCAAATGTATTCTTATCTGCAACAAGTTCTAAAAGTTCCGGAACAGTAACAGTAAATGTTAATGGCTCAAATTTGCCTGTTGATGAAAATGGTGTTGCACACTATAAAGCTGGTGGTGGTGTTGGTGAACATCCTGTAACTGGTACTATTTCAGTTAGAAATGACAGAACTGGAGAAGTTAAGCCATACAAATTGCCTGAATTTAAATATACAGTAGCAGCTCCTTTCGCGCAGGTCTCTGCATCTAAAACAAACGTATTATACATCGGTGTAGATAATCCAATAGAAGTTTCTGCTGCAGGTATGCGTTTACAAGATGTAACTGCAAGTATTTCTTCCGGTAGTTTAACACCAGCAGGTCCTGGTAATTATATTGCCAGAGTTACAACACAAGGCACAGTAAACGTAACACCTACTGCTAAAGGAAAATCTTATAAACCGAAAGAATTCCGTGTGAAAATGATTCCGGATCCAATTGCTGCTGTTTCTAATCAATCAGGTGGTCGTGTAAATGCTGCTTGGTGGAAAGCACAAAGCGGTGTTGCGGCGTTATTGAAAGATTTCTTATTTGAAGTTGGTTTCACAGTGTTAAGCTATAACATGTTCTATCAACCGAAATTACAAGATCCGGGTATCGCTGCTACTTCAGGCGCATACTTTAGTCCTGTACAAAAAGGATTTATAGCCAAAGCAAAACCAGGCGATATTTACTATATTGAAGATATTAAAGTAAAAGGTCCGGATGGATTATCACGTAAAATTCCGGGTATTGCTTTCAAAATTGACTAATAATAACTTAGATATGAAAATGCAAGTTAAAAAAATCTCATTGTTGTTGTTAATACTTAGTGTATTTACAGTTTCGCTATCTAATGCGCAAACCAAAAAGAAATCGACTAAGAAGAAAAAAACAACTACAACGCAAACAGATCCAAGTACAAGTGGTGACGGTTCGTCTGTTTCAGCAGACGCAGTTTCACAAGAAGCTGCTGCATTGCCACCGGCAACCGATCCGGCTGCAGTTACTACTGGCATAACTACAGCACCTGCTTCAACTGATCCAAATGCATTAGCACCTGCTGCTGCAACAGCTTCTACAGTTGATCCAAATGCTGTGAAAACAGAAGTGCCTAAATTACCTTGGGTTCAGGAAATTACAGGAAAGAGAATGGCAATGGGTTACGAACCGATTCGTGAAGCGGATGTGTTCTGGTGGAAAACAGTTTGGCGCGTTATTGATCTGAGAGAGAAAATTAATTTGCATTTTAAATGGCCAAAAGCACCATTTATACAAATTATGTTAGATGCTATCAATGGTGGTAAAACACAGGTTTATAGCGGTATGGACGATGATTTTTCAACGCCGATTGATCCAAAAGAAGCATTAAGTGTAGCCGGTGGTGGTGTGGATTCTATTTACGTTATGGACCCTGTAACACAAATACAGACATTACAGGTAATTAATAAAGAAGTAAACTGGAACAACGTAAATAAATTACGTTTAAAAGAAACATGGTTCTTTAATAAGCAAACTTCAACCATGGAAGTACGTATTATGGGAATTTGTCCATTGTATGATAACTATGATCCTACAACTGGAGATTTTCGTGGTGAAGTTCCAATTTTCTGGATTTATTTTCCAAGTATGAGACAAATATTAGTGAACTCACAGGCATATAATCCATTTCCAAATGGTGTGCGTTTAAATTGGGATCAGGTATTTGCATTACGTTTATTCGGTAGCTATATCTATAAAGTAGATAACGTTCAGGATTTCCGTATCAAAGATTACAAATCAGGTATTGATATATTGTATGAATCTGAAGCTAAGAAAAACGAATTATTCACATTCGAACATGATCTTTGGGAATATTAAGATTTTCCAATAAAAATAAAAAAAGGATAGCATTTGCTATCCTTTTTTATTATTGTAAAAGTCAAAGACGAGTTTTGCTTTTGATTTTCCGATTGATTTTTCTAACTCAATCAAACCTGTTTGTTCTATCTTCTTGATTGAACCAAATTCTTTCAGTAATTTATTCGCTAAATTTTCACCGATTCCTTTAATTTCATTCAAAGAAGTTTTAAATGTATTTTTTGAACGCTGATTTCGGTGAAACGTAATGCCAAAACGATGTGCCTCATTGCGTAAATGCTGTAAAACTTTCAATGTTTCCGATTTTTTGTTGATATACATCGGAATAGAGTCATTTGGATAATAAATTTCTTCCAAACGTTTTGCGATGGAAACGACTTGTATTTTATGTTCTAAATTCAATGCTTTCATGCTTTCCATTGCTGAATGCAGTTGACCTTTTCCACCATCAATTACTATAAGTTGCGGCAAAGATTCATTTTCATCCAATAAGCGTTTATATCTTCGATAAACGACTTCTTTCATAGTGTCAAAATCGTTGGCGCCGACAACCGTTTTTACATTAAAATGACGATAATCTTTTTTGCTTGGTTTTGCATTTTTGAAAACGACGCAGGCAGAAACGGCATTCGTTCCCTGGAAATTAGAATTGTCAAAACACTCAATATGTATTGGTAGTTCGGTCAATTTTAAATCTAATTTCATTTGTTCTAAAATGCGCACGGCAGGATCTTGTTTCTGGTTTTCTTTACCTTTTAATTTATAATAAGTCGCATTTTTTTCGGCTAATTCTAATAAAGATTTTTTCTCGCCAATACGCGGAACATGAATGTTTAATTTTAATGCTGGTTCTATGAAAATGTGAAACGGTAAAAGAATTGTCGCATCATTTTTTTCTTCAGTATCAATGGTATTCAATAATGCAAATGACAATAAGTCTTCTTTGGTTTCATCTAAATTTCGTTTTAAAACAAAATTTTTCGTTTTTACAATAGTGCCTTCATGCACATACATGTAATGTATAAACGCTTTGTCATTTTCTTCCAAAAATCCAAATACATGTAAGTTGCCAAGATTTGGATTGGTAACGGTTGATGTAGAAATATATTCTTTTAGTGATTGAATTTTTATCTTGGTTATTTCCGCTTTTTCAAACTCGAGGTTTTCTGCATGTTGTTGCATTTCTTCTTTTAAAAGATGGCGCACTTCGGTTAAATTGCCTTTGATAATCTTACGTATCTGCACAACATTTTTATCATAATCTGATTTCGATTGATTGGCAATGCATGGCGCTAAACAATTACCGATGTGAAACTCGAGGCATGATTTAAATTTATGTCTGGCTATATTTTTTTCTGTTAACGGCAAACTGCAATTGCGAATAGGATAGAGCTTTTTGATCAGTTCCAGAATCGAACGCACCTGATGAACAGATGTGAAAGGGCCAAAATATTCAGCGCCATCATCTTCTAATTTCCTGGTAAAAAAAATACGCGGAAAATCTTCATTCATAATTTTTATGTACGGATAGCTTTTGTCATCTTTCAATAAAATATTATAACGTGGCTGTAATTCTTTGATCAAAGCATTTTCCAATAATAATGCGTCTTTTTCGGTAGCTACAACAGAGTATTCGATGTTATGTATTTTTCGCACCATCAAACCAATACGATACGATAAATCTTTACTGATAAAATAGCTGGAAACTCTGTTTTTTAAATTTTTAGCTTTTCCGATATACAGCAAATTCCCATCGATGTCGTAATAACGATATACACCTGGTTGCGTAGGCATATTTTTGATAACCGGCTGTAAATGTTCTGACATGCGCTACAAATATAATTGATAGCGATGATGTTTTTAAATCTGAAAAAAATAGTATTTTTAAAAAATCAAATCATATAATTATATGTTTCAATTGACTGAAAATAGAAAAAGATGGTTGCTTATATTAAGCATGTTTTATGTTGCATACGTTTTCCTGATGCACAAATGGGGCCATCAAGGTGATATGGAATTTTGGATTGACTGGTCGAAATATATTTTTAATTACGGTTTTACACATGTGTATGATAATCCAAGTTGTAATTACTTACCACTGTATTTATATGTATTACGTTTTCATGCTTCAATACAAGGCAACCTGCAAGATATACAAGACAACATGTACACCATAAAATATTACACTATTTTCTTTGATGTTATTGGTGCATATTTGGCAGTTTGGTATATTAAAGACGAATTTAAAAAGTTGTTTTATTTTGTGTTGTTGATGTTAAATGTCGCATACTTTTATAATTCAGCGCTTTGGGCACAAGTCGATGCGATCTTTACATTTTTTGGTTTTGCAGCCATCATATTAGCATTAGAAAAGAAAACAGTTTTAAGTGCTTTGTCTTTGTTAATTGCATTAAATTTTAAATTACAGGCGCTCGTTTTTATTCCTATTGTCGGTTTGATTTTGTTACCACAACTTATTTCAAAAGATGGAATCAAAAAAATAATTACTGCAGTATTAATTGGTGCTTTTATTCAGATACTTATTTTATGGCCATTTATTTCTAATGACAGAATGTATCAGGTGATGAATGTCATTACTGGTTCTGTAGATAAGTATCCATATCCTGCAGTTGGTGCATTTAACTTGTGGTCATTGCTATTGTTTAACCGAACGATTGAAGGTATGTATGATATAAAAGATACGGTTAAGTTTGGTTTTATGACGTACAAACAAATCGGCAGCTTATTATTTTTCAGTGCTACTTTTTTGGCAGTTTTTCCTTTAATGAAACACCTGTATCAGAAATATATCAAGCATACAGAAAGCAGATTTTTATTAAGTAACATATTCTTAATTGCAGCCATGATTGCCATGAATTTCTATTTTTTGAATACACAAATGCACGAACGTTATTTTCATCCTGCTATGATTTCGTTGGCTGCATACGCTTTTTACAGCGGACGGTTTTTTCCGTTGATATTGGGCTCGGTTGCTTATTTCATTAACTTAGAACGTATTTGTTGGTATTTGGCATTTCATAATCCTGTTTATATGGAATCATTTTGGATGGATCAGCGATTTGTTGCTTTCTTGTATCTTATTTTATTTGTTACGCTGTACTATTTATTGTATGCTAAAAAACAAGTTTCCGAAAATGAGCAGGAAGTAAATATTTAAATGAAGCTGCTTAAATATTTTCCAAAGTTGTTATTTGTATTGCTGGCGCTTGCAAGCTGTACTACTAAAATTGAAACCAAAGTATTACTGGATACCGGTGTGAATGAATACACGTCATTCATCATTAAAGATGATTATTTAATCTTATTAGACACAAATGTGCTTCTTACACAAGATGTGATTGATGATACTAACAATCAGGTATTTCCTCAAATATATAAATTAGAAAAGACCGGATTTGTAAGCAAAGACTTTGATGCAGATTCGTTTTTACAAAAAAATAAAAACCACGATATCCGTTTTAACTTAAATGGTTATGATTATAAACCAGATTCATTGACGAAAGAAATTTATTCGCAATTTAAAGACAGTCTTATATTCTATAATAGAACCAGACGCTTTAATAATTTTATCGGTTTTATTACTGATGCGAATGTGCTGCATATTTATAATTGTAAAAACAAAAAACATTTAGCGTTAGAGCAGAAATATATTTCTATACCACTAATACAGGAATTATTTTTCTATGATTTTGATAAAGATTCGATTCCGGAGCTATTTGTTTTCTTCCACTTTTATATGATGAACCATAATCTGGTTGACATCAAATGTTATAAATTATTAGGAATGAATTAGCAGTTTTATTACATCAAAATTCCTGCAATAGTAGCAGAAAGATAAGATGCCAACGTTCCGCACAGTAATGCTTTTAAACCTAATTTTGCTAAGTCAGCTCTGCGGTTTGGTGCTAACTCACCAATGCCACCAATCTGAATTCCAACAGAACTGAAGTTAGCAAAACCACACAACGCAAAACTTGCGATCATTAATGCTTTTGGTGTCAGTGTTGCTTTCGCTGCAATTAAACTCGTATAAGCAACAAATTCATTGATAGTTAATTTCTGACCCATCATCGTTGCTACCTGCATTACTTCTGCTTTTGGAACACCCATTACCCAAGCCAACGGATAAAATAAATAGCCGAAAATAGTATTCAAGCCAAAACCAGGATAAATTAAACCTAACAATGCATTGATCAATGCCATCAGTGCGATAAAACCAATCAGCATTGCAATTACATTGATAGAAATTTTCATACCATCGCTTGCACCGTGCGAAATGGCATCGATGATATTAGTATATTGACTTTTTATTTCAATAGATACTTTTCCTTTAGTTTGCGATTCTTCTACTTCCGGAAACACAATTTTAGATATTACCAAAGCAGCAGGTGCAGCCATTAAACTCGCAGCAATTAAATATTCGGCAGGAACACCCATACTTACATAAACAATTAAAATTCCACCGGCAATGCAAGCCATACTGCCTGACATAGATGCTAATAATTCACTGTTCGTCATACCTGCCAGATAAGGACGAATCATTACTTGCGCTTCTACTTGTCCAACAAACGCACTGGCTACATTGCTCAATGCTTCGGCACCGGAAACGCGCATTACGAAATTCATTACTCTTGCGATTGCTGCAACAACGCGTTGCATCAAACCAATATGATATAAGATAGCAACCAGTACGCATACTAAAATAATAGTTGCCGGTATGCTGAATGCAAAAACAAACGTGCCTGGTGTACCATAAGATGCAGGTCCTGAAGGCGAATGTGTATCAGTCATGATACCGCCATAAACAAAAGCAGCGCCTTGTTGTGCATAACCTTCAATAGCTTTCATGCCACCACCTATCGCCTGAAAAAAACGAGTAACTGCAGGTATTTTTAATATGATAATTGCTAAAAATAATTGCAATCCTAAACCGCTCAATACTAAGCGTAAATTGATTTTCTTTTTATTATTTGAAAATAAAAATGCAATTCCTAAAATCACAATAATGCCTAAAATACCTTGAAATCTTTCCATAATTTTTCGTGTGTTAACAAATATAAAGTTTTATTTGTCCATTATAAAATAAATGCTTTCAACATTAAAACCGATTCGGCGAAAATGTGTATTATTTTCATTTAACTGTCATATTTTCAGATATTTTTATACTAACTGTATTGATTAGGCAACTTTTTAAAAAATGCTTGTCTTTAACACACACTTTTCATGCTGGTCAACATTCGTATTATACTTTTTCTGCAGCTATTTTTGCCGTTATTTTTGATAGCGCAAACTTCCAGTAAAAAATTACAAGCTATACGTGTATCCAATGCTCCAAAAATGGACGGCAGATTAGATGATGCATGCTGGCAAAACAAACCGATTGCAGACAGTTTTGTTGTGAATTATCCGTTTACAGGAAATTTAGCTTCCGAAAAAACAGAAGTAAAAATTATTTATGACGATATCGGAATTTATATTGGTGCATACATGTACGATTCATTTCCAAACAAAATTTTCAAGCAAATGACCAAACGCGACAATACAGATAATGTCGATTTGTTTTTAATAGGTTTTGATACTTATGATGATAATTTAAATGGCTATCGCTTTAAAATAACAGCTGCTGGCGTTCAGTCAGATGAGCGCATGTCGCCAAATAATACAGATATTAATTGGGACGCAGTTTGGGAAAGTAAAGTGCAGATGCAAAATGATGGCTGGAGCTGTGAAGTGAAAATTCCATATTCGGCATTGCGTTTTCCTAAAAAAAATATTCAAAATTGGGGCTTGCAGTTTGCGCGTACCATACAACGAAAAAATGAAGTGGATGGTTGGGCAGTTATTGATCCGAAAATTGATGGCGTAGTAAATCAATGGAATGAATTAACTGATTTAGAAAACATACAACCACCTGTGCGCTTGGCGTTGTTGCCTTATTTTACAGTAGGTTTCAGGCGAGATCCGATTTCTTTAGATCCAAAAGAAATGAAAAATGACAAGATCATTTCAGGCGGCATGGATATTAAATATGGCATCAATGAAAGTTTTACGTTAGACGTGACGCTGGTACCTGATTACGGAAATGTGCAGTCAGATAATATAGTACGCAATCTTTCGCCGTTTGAACAACGTTATGATGAACGTCGTCCGTTTTTTACAGAAGGCACTGAGTTGTTTAATACAGATGATGTTTTTTATTCGCGTAGAATTGGCAAGCGGCCAGGTGGTTTCTATGATGTAGAAGATGACTTGAACGAGAATGAACGCGTCTTGAAAAATCCTGCGCAGGCGCAATTATATAATGCATTTAAATTATCCGGACGAACCAAAAAAAAATTAGGAATCGGTTTATTTAACGCAATTACAGGAAATACGTATGCAACTATTATAGATGATTCATCAGGACAAAAAAGGAAATTTCTGACAGAACCTTTGACGAATTACAATATTTTAGTGTTTGACCAGGCATTGAAAAATAATTCAAACTTTAAATTTTTTAATACATCAGTTATTCGAAACCCGAAATATAGAAATGCAGTTGTGACCGGTGCAATAACTTCTTTGCGTGGAAAAAATATAAAATACGCGTTTGATGGCGGTATTGTATTTAGCCAAATTTATGATAAACAAAATTTTGATAAACCTCAATTTGGTTTTTTATATTCGGCAAGAGTGAGAAAAATAAAAGGTAATTTTCGTTTTAAATTTCAAAACTACGGCATCAGTGATAAGTATGAGCAAAACGATTTAGGAATATTAAGTCATAATAATGAAATCGGCTATAAATATAATGTCAGCTATGATGAGTTTGAAGCAAAGAATAAACATTTGCAGCAATGGAATATCTATTATGGCGGCAATTTGACTTTCTTATACAAACCACATCATTACCAGGATTGGTCAATGTTTGTCGGCAGCGATATTACCTTCAAAAATTTTTGGTACATGAATGTCGAATTGTTTACGAAACCAATTCGCAGTTATGATTTTTATGAGCCACGCACCGATGGAAGATATTTCCATCAGATCGGATTTTTTGTATTGAATGCGTATGTGGAAACAGATCAGCGTAAAAAATTTGCGGCAAGTTTCAATGTAGGTTTTGCTGAAGACAAACGACCGAAAGATCCATACTTTGAAATTGGCTTTGCACCGCGATGGCGCGTTACCGATAAGATCACCTTGAAACATGATTTTAACTGGAATCTGGACTGCGGAAACTACGGTTATGCGGATACTTACAACGATGATATTATTTTTGGGTTTAGAAAAATAACATCAGTAACCAATACTTTTTCGTTTGATTATAACATTACACCAACTATGTTTGTCACACTTAGAGCACGTCATTACTGGAATAAAATCAATCAGCAACGCTATGATAAATTAGAACTGAATGGTGAATTGGCACCTACAGATTATAACGAAAATAATGATGAGAATTACAACGCCTGGAATCTTGATTTTGAATACAACTGGCAGTTTGCACCAGGCAGTAATTTTATTGTAAGCTGGAAAAATGCTATTTCAGAATCAGATGATTTTGGCGGCGATCGTTTTACAAAAAATGTGCGCAAAACATTCAATACACCACAAAGTAATGTACTTACAGTAAAAGCCATTTATTACATTGACTATGCAGTGTTGAAAGGAAAGATTCAGCAAAAAAGACAAAAGAAAGAGGCAAAAACTGCTTCCTGAATTTAGCTAACCTTTATTCAATTCTCTACTTCTGTCGCGCGCAGCGTCTAAACCGATTTGTATGTTATTGCTGATGTTTTTTTGATAGAATTCTTTCAGTGCAGCTTCTGTTGTGCCGCCTTTTGAAGCCACTTTATCGATCCATTCTTTGCACGACAAATTGTTGACTTTATACAATTCAACAGCGCCTAAAAAAGTCTGTTCCACCATTTTTGATGCTTCCGTATGCGAGAAACCAAACTCCATTGTTTTCTGTATCATCGCATCCATAAAATAAAAAACATAAGCCGGTCCGCTGCCTGAAATTGCAGTAATTGCATTGAGTTGGTCTTCATCATACAACTGAATGGAAATGCCTGTTGTTTCTAATAGTTTGCGCACAAAATCGGCATCTTTCTGCGGAATACTTTCAGACACCATAAAGCCGGTAACACCCATTCCAATCTGGCAAGGCAAATTCGGCATACATCGAATCACTTTATTAGTGCCTAAGTTTTTTTCTACTTCCGATATTTTAATGCCAGCCATAATGGTCAGTACCACATGTTTGTCATTAATGAATGGTTGTAATTTCGGATAGACAGAATACGCATCTTGCGGTTTTGTCGCCAGAATAATCAAATCTTTTTCACTGATGAAATCACCGAATTCATTATACACTTGACCGAGTTTCATGCGGTTCAGTTCCAGTATCTGCGCATGGTCTTTTTCAATAACTGTAAGTTGTTTGTGCGTTAAAATTTTGGCGTTTAAAAAACTTTCAGCAAAACTTCTGCCCATATTTCCGCCACCGATAATAAGTACGTTCATGTTGTAAAAATAGGAAAAGTAGTATGGAATAAGTGGTAAGTAATCAATTTTTTGTAATTTTATTTGAATGATCTTTCTGATACTTTATATAATCGACGGAATACTGAATTTGTATGCTGAGCAGGCAAATTCGCAAATATTGCTCTATGCTACCAAAATATTGTTGATGCCTTTGCTGGCTGTTTATTTTTATCAGCAGACAAAAAACATTAAGCAATATGCATTTATTTATTGTGCGCTCTTCTTCTCGTGGCTGGGCGATATTTTACTGATGTTTCCACGCAATGAATATCAACCGGAAACGGCCAAGCTGTTTTTTATTTTTGGTTTAATCGCTTTCCTGATTGCGCATCTTAATTATAGTATCCATTTTGTCAGAGAAGTAAAAGATGTTCCTAAGGCAACCATAATTATTGAGAAACCATATTTAGTATTGCCGTTTTGCGCGTATGGATATGCGATGCTGCATATTTTATTTCCGGGTTTAGGAACGATGAAACTGCCTGTAGTTGTTTACACTATCATCATCTTACTGATGTTGATGGCAGCATTCAACAGAAAAAATATCGTGCGGCAAAATTCTTTTTTGCTAGTGTTTTTTGGCGCGGCTTTGTTTGTTATTTCTGATTCATGTATTGCTGTCAATCTTTTTTACAAACCGTTTGAACTGGCTAGGTTTGTTATTATGCTGACATACATTACAGCACAATTTTTAATTGTGTATGGTATAATCAAATCAAAAGAAATTAATTAGTAGCTTTCCTGCTCTTTTACGATTTGTTGGTGTACGCGTCCGGCGATGCTGATACTAAATTCGTATAAGAACAGAATAGGCGCAGAAATCAGCAACAAACTGAACATATCGCCTTGAGGTGTAATAACAGCGATAATAAACAAGATAACTACATACGCTATTTTTCGCGATTCTTTCATGAATTTTGGCGTGATGATACCGAATTTTGTCAGGAAGTAAACCAGCATCGGCAGTTCAAACATCATACCGGTTGGTATCACCATAGAGATGATCGTGTTAATATAATTTTCCACTTCAATCATGTTTTGCGCCTGTGCGATAGCTTCGTAACTATATAAGAAATTAATAGAAAAAGGCGCAATGATAAAATAACCGAACAAGCATCCTAACAAAAATAAAATAGAAGTAAAGAACACGATAAAGTTTGCGCTTTTGATTTCCTGTTCATGCAGCGCCGGTTTTATAAAACGCCAGAATTCCCAGAACACATACGGAAATGCAAACACAAATCCTGCGATAGCCGATGTTTGTATATGCAACATAAACTGTCCTGCCAAATCGGTGTTAATGAAATTGTATTTCAGCGTGTTCATGCATAAGCCGGACAAAAAAGGCAGTTGTCTTCCAAGCCAGCAAAACGCACGATTCGTCGGAAAATCCGGTCGTGTAGGACCGAAAATAAGAAAATCAAAGATGAATGATTTATTGATAAAAGCTACGATACCGCAAACGAAAACCGCAATGACCGAACGCATGATATGCCAGCGCAACACGTCAATGTGATCAAAAAATCCCATTTCCTGTTTGTCGTTCGCTTCGTCTATTTTTGCCATTTGCTTTGCAAAAATAAGGTATTAAACATCAACGAAATATTAATTATAGTGAATTTATACCTGTTTGACTTTCTGAATTATTCGGATATTAAACTGAATGGTATGTTACATTAAAAGTCAACACAGCTTCCATCAGTCTGTACTTTTAAAAGCAATGTCTGATGGTTTTAACTATACAGACATTTATTGTCCAAGTAAATTCAGCAGTTGGTCTATTTTTGGTGTTAAGATAATTTCCGTTCTTCGGTTCTTCGCTCTGCCTTCCGGCGTTGCGTTGCTTTCAATCGGAAAGAACTCGCCGCGACCGGAACCGCTGATCTGTTTTGCGTTCACTTTATATTTGTCGGTCATAATATGCAGCACCGAACTTGCGCGCATTAAACTCAGGTCCCAGTTGTCTTTCAGCAAACCGCCGTTCGAGCCGTACGGAACATTATCGGTATGGCCTTCAATATTTACCTGTATATCCGGATTCTTTTTTACCACTTCAGCTATCTTGCCCAGCGCTTCTACGCCTTTGGCTTCCACCAAAGTAGAACCTGATTTAAACAATAATTTGTCCGACATCGATACATATACTTTGCCGTCTTTGGTATAAACACTCAGTTCGCCTGCCGTAAAATCCGTAAGCGCTTTTTTGATGGCATCGCGCAATGCTTCCTGCTGTAATTTTTGGTCAGATAATAATTTTTCCAGCTCCGCAATCTTAGTTTCTCGCAACGCTAAATCTGACGTTAGTTTTTTCAGGTCGCCTTCTTTCTTATCTAAATCGAATTTTTGTTTTTCCAGGTCTAATTGCATCTGAATTAAGTCGGCATTTGTTTTCTGGTCTTTGTCGGCAGCGGTTTTTAATTTCTGTAAATACTCCTGCTGCGCCGTCGCGTATTTGGTATTCAGGTCGGCAATGGTCTTTGTCATTGCATCGCGCTGCGCAGTCAGTTCAGCGGCTTTGTCCGTCAGTTTTTCCAGTGCATATTTATAATCTGAGTTTTCTTTAAGGATAGCACGTTTAACAGAATCGCATTCTAGTTCCTGTGCCTTTTTCTGAATTTCCGAATTTAGGTATTGATCCAAAACGCGGTTGTATTCTTTTTGAGTAACGCAGGCGCTGAACAATAATGCCACGCAGCAATAAATAAACAGATTTTTCATAAACTAAAGGTAGAATCCAGATACATCTTCTTTCAGTTCATTTTATTAACAGCTATGGATTAGTAAACTGTCGCCTCACCCGACTTCGCCTTTGGCGAAACTGCCCTCTCCATTTGGAGAGGGAATGTCAAGCTATGCTTGACAAGAGTGAGGCAAAATACGCTAATTCTTTTCTAACTCCATTACAATTTGCTTCAAAACAGCGGTAATGTTTTTTTCAATTGCTTCATTAGTGAACCTGATCTCTCTTATACCTAAAGCATTCAATTCTTCTGTTCTGGATTTGTCGTATTCTTTTTGTTCCTTTTGCAGATGAATTCCGCCATCTACTTCAATAGATAGCATTTTTTCAGCACAATAAAAATCAACGATATAAGATTTTACTGCATGTTGTCTCCTGAATTTAAAACCCTTAAGTTTCCTGTTTCTAAGATTTGCCCACAATAATTTTTCTGCTCCGGTTTGCTCTTTTCTAAGAGACCTGGAATAATCAAGTATAGTTTTACTCGCATCAAAAAACAATTTGGAATTCATTTTACAAATTTATTGTTTTATATGAATTATTTATACATTTTTATTTAACTGTGCATTCTTGTTGCCTCACCCGATCTCGCCTTTGGCGAGACCACCCTCTCCAAATGGAGAGGGAATGTCAAGCTACGCTTGACAAGGGAGAGTTGACTATCGATATTTGATTACTATCCGTTCTTTGTGCTTTTATTTGCCTCACCCGACTTCGTCTTTGACGAAGCCACCCTCTCCAAATGGAGAGGGAATGTCGAACGTAGTTCGACAAGGGTGAGTTGACTATCGATATTTGGTTACTATCCGTTCTTTGTGCTTTTATTTGCCTCACCCAACTTCGTCTTTGACGAAGCAACCCTCTCCAAATGGAGAGGGAATGTCAAGCTACGCTTGACAAGGGTGAGGTGAATATCCGTACTTGATTTTTATCCGTTCTTTGTGCTTTTATTTGCCTCACCCGACTTCGTCTTCGACGAAGCAACCCTCTCCATTTGGAGAGGGAATATCGAACGTAGTTCGACAAGGGTGAGGTATAACATACACACTTTCACCGTCCGCAATCAAAATTTCAGCATCCGCAATGAAAAAATCACCGTCCGCGACTATAATTTTCTCGTCCGCGACCAAAATTGCAATGCAGAAATGTGCGCGGACAGCATCAAAGAGCAAACTAGAAGCATCAAAGAGTGCGCGGACAGCATCAAAGAATAAACTAGAAGCATCAAAGAGTTTGCTAGAAGAATCAAAGAGTAAACTAGAAGAATCAAAGAGTAAACTAGTAAGAAATTTATGTCAGCTAGAAGAATCAAAACATTCGCTAGAACAAACATAATTAGAACTAGAATAAATAAAATCGTTAAAAAACTGGATTTTATCGTTAATAAGTAATATTTTTGATTATATAAAACCGTATTAACAGTTAGAAACTACTTAGTTATGGCTAAAAAGAAGGAAATAGTGGTGAAGAAATTTAATTTCTCGTATGGTGAGCTGAAACAAATGGGCGATGCTTACGTGGATCTGCTGGACAGAGACATTGCCGAGTTTACGGACAAAGGTTACACGCCGGCTAAGCGCGCCGCGCTCGTGGAGGCCATCGAAACGTTCGCCGGCTATAAAACAGATGAGCAGATGGAAGGCATGCAGATGACGGCAACGGCTGCAAAAGATACCGCGCGTGCTGTGGTAGAAAAACAGGTGCGCAGTTTTCAGCAGGCGGCGAAAACAGTATTTGGAAACACGGCAAGATGCAGAGCATTTGGCAACAACGATTTGTCGCGCCAATCGGAAGAACAGTTGCTGCGCACGGCAAAGCTGGTGGGCAGAATGGCTGCAAAATATTTAACAGAGCTGGAGCCGGAAGGAATTACGGCTGCTAAGATTGCAACGCTGTCTGCTGCACGAACGTTATTGGATGATGCCATTGACGGACAAATAGATTCGTTGAATAACCGCGACATCGCTACGGAAATGCGCACTGCGCTCGCCAATGATTTGTATGCGCTGATATCGAAATACAGCGAAACCGGAAAGGACATCTGGATAGAAGTGAGCGAAGCGAAGTATAATGATTATGTGATCTATGATGTGGCAGGCAGCCAGAAAGCAACGGTGACAGAGCACTTACAATAAGTTATTAATTTTCAACTATTGCTCGAATGCCCGTAAAATAAAAAAGCGCGTTTCATCGAAACGCGCTTTCTGAATATGGATATCATTTAAAGAGCAAACTTTAATTCATCTAATGAAATTGTTTTTTGAATTTTTACAACATCCGATGCATCGTAAGTGGTAGATGTAATGGTAACTGGTGTTGCGTTCCAATTAATATTTAATACGCTGTAATTTGGTTTTCCAAAAGGACCTGCAATTCGGTAAGCACTTGCTTTTGGAGAACCTTCCGTTTCGTTTATTGAACTGGAAGTGAAATCGTAGATTGGATATAAATTTGCCGGCGTACGTTTATTGATGTCTGAATAATGAACATCACCAGTTAGAAAAATAACACCTTCTGCATGAGCATCACGAATAGTTTGATACATTTTTTCTTGCTCCAGCGGAAACAAAGACCAACCTTCGTTGGTACTTTTTTCTGCGCAAAACTGCACGCCTGAAACGATAAAACGAATTTTTGCCGGTTGCATTAATTCCGCTTTCAACCAATTCCATTGTGTTGCGCCTAACATGGTTTTATTCGGATCGTTTGAAATAGTGTAACCTGTTAATGTATTTCCACTGTTATAATTAGAACGATTCCATCTGTTGTCTAATAGAATAATCTGTACTTTGTGCGCGTCATCACCATAATAGTACGAAGTATAAATACCATCTGTTCTGGTTCGGCGTAAACTGGTTGCAGGTTCGCCCCAAAAATCACAAAATAAACGGCGTGCATCATTTCTGTATGGACTTCCTGATGCGCCGGCATCATTGAAACCATAATCATGATCGTCCCAGGTTGCAATCATTGGCACTGCTGCTTTCAGCTTTTTAAAGTCTGCATTGTTTTTTAACGTGTTGTATTGTGCCTGTATATAGCTGGCAGTGCCTGGTGCAATTGCTAAAAAGTCTCCATAAATATTATCACCCATGTTGATGTGCAACTGTGCTGCGCGTGCCGCTACTTTTGAGTATATAGGCATTGCAGAAAGCTGGTAACAACAAGAAGAATAACTGATGGTTGACAAAGGCGGTGCTTCTGCATTATTTGCACCGGTTGACAAACGGAAATTAAATTTCTGACATGCCACAGCTAAAGCTACGAGCGACAGAATGAAATACATTTTTTTCATGTGTGTGATTTAAGAGTTTTTAGAATTAGTTACGTTTAATAAAACTACTTAAACTTTTGGTAATATTGTAATTTTTGACTGATTTTTAATAATTTACTTATTTTCGGTTATTTCCCGTTTATCGAATTTCTCACTTTCCATTTTACCTTTTATCTTTATGGCATGTCGAAAACTAAAACAGTATTTATTTGTCAGAACTGCGGAACCAACTCACCGAAATGGATGGGCAAGTGCAACAACTGCGGCGAATGGAATACATTTGTAGAAGAAATTGTAGAAACAAAAGCAAAGACCAATCAGCCGATTGTTACGAAAAATAAACCGCAGTTATTAAAAGAAATATCTAACGAAAACCGCGAAAGAATCATTACTTCCGACACAGAACTCAACCGCGTACTCGGTGGAGGCATCGTGCCTGGCTCTTTGATATTGATTGGCGGCGAACCCGGAATTGGTAAGTCAACATTGCTGTTGCAAGTTGTATTACAAACAAAAGCATTGAAAACACTGTATGTTTCAGGCGAAGAAAGCGAGCAGCAACTCAAAATGCGCGCCGACAGAATTAAACAATACAACGCCGATATTTTTGTATATACGGAAACATCTGTTGAATCCATCATGCACCAGATCGAACAAGTACAGCCGCAGTTATTAGTGATCGATTCGATACAAACACTGGAAACTTCGATGATCGAATCGGCGGCAGGCAGCGTCTCACAAATCCGCGAAGCTACTCATGTGATTCAGCAATACGCCAAACGCAATAATCTGCCTGTCTTTATTGTCGGACATATTACCAAAGAAGGCACGATAGCAGGTCCAAAACTTTTGGAACACATGGTAGATACTGTTTTGCAATTTGAAGGCGACCGTAATTATAACTACAGAATTTTGCGCACGCAAAAAAACCGTTTCGGTTCCACAGCAGAATTGGGCATTTATGAAATGCGCGGCGATGGTATGCGCGCGGTGACGAATCCATCAGAATTATTAATTACACAACGCGACGAGCAGGTGAGCGGCGTTGCGATAGCAGTAACGATGGAAGGTATGCGTGCTTTATTAGTAGAAGTACAAGCGCTGGTTTCGCCGGCAGTGTATGGCACACCGCAGCGAAGTGCTACCGGTTATGACTTGAGAAGATTAGGTATGTTGTTAGCCGTTTTAGATAAACGCTGTGGTTTCCGTTTCGGTGCGAAAGATGTGTTCCTGAATATTGCAGGTGGTTTGCGTGTGGAAGATCCGGCTGTTGACTTAGCCGTAGTGGCTGCACTGTTGTCTTCATACGAAGATGTAGCTATCAGTAATAAATTTTCTTTTTCAGGTGAAGTTGGCTTAAGCGGCGAAATACGAGCCGTGAATAAAGTAGAACAACGCGTTGCCGAAGCATCGAAATTAGGTTATGAAAAGATCTTTATTTCCAAATACAATCAGAAAATAAAAAGCGAAGAAGCGGAAATCAATTTGGTAAAAACAGTCGCTGAGTTTTACAAGCAACTGTTTTAATTAAAGGTTGTGTTGCTTGCTTTTGCAGTTGTATTCGTGTTGGAATGTGTATATACGATTTTAGAAATATCAGCAATTACTTTTTCCATCTTTTTAAAATCGGTTCCTTTAGTCATTATACAAATTAAATAAGGGCCATCCTGCTTATAAACAATGCCGCAATCATGCAATTGTTTTAAGTTAGTACCGATGATAAATCGTTCGCCAAATTTGTCCGCCACTTTTACATCTGCCGGCACACCTGCATTGATACCTTTGACAAAAGCTGTTTGTGTTAAAAGCCATAACGCGTATTCAGACATTCTTTTATTTAAAAAAGTGGCATTGTATAAAACTCTGAAGAAAGATGCGTATTCTTTAACAGACAGAAAATTTAAAGTATTGCTTGCGGTGTCATATTTTTGTATATCAATATTCAGATCAGTAAAGATTTCTTTGTAAACAGAATAAGGAATACTTTGAACAATGATATCTTTCGCTTCATTATCGGAATGGATGATCATAGCTGATAACAGCTCAGACATGGTGTATAAATTTCCCGGCACCAGCGCAAAATCATCAGTTATATATTGCGGCTGTTTATACCCATTTGGATAAAAAACAACTTGTTTTGAAAGGAAATCAGGATCTTCCTGCGCATATTTCAGCGCAGCGATCATGTAAGGAACTTTTAATAAACTTGCCGGCGAATAAGGTGAATTTTCGTTAATGCCGATCCATTGTCCGTTCACCAGATCTCTGTAATAAACAGAAACAGAATCTACATTTTTTGCAGCAATAGCTTTAGTGATATAATCATTTATCTTAGTGCGTAAAATTTTATGTGAACTTAAAGTAGAAGAATGTTTCTCATAATAATCTAACAGCGGATTGATAAAATCATAACCACCTGTTCGTATTTCCTCTAAACCGCCAGATTTAGGTTTCGCAGCAGTACTGGCAGGTTTCGCAGCAGCAGGTTTTGTTGTTTGTCCTGTGCTATTGTAAAAGCCAAATAGTACAAGTACAGAAAATATGTAGATTTTCTTCATGCTAGTTATATTACAAAACAACTGCATTTCATACGAAATACACCTGTCATTAAAAAATGGTATTAAAAAGAAAGAATACGGCTATTTCTTTCTTCTGTTACAAAGTTATAAAAGAGTCATCAGAAATGCAAATAATATGATGATATTTATAATATATTAACTATAATCAAAATATGTTAAAACAATTATGAAATGATTTTAGCATCTAAATAAAACTTATTTTTATCAGTATGCTTTCAGCTATTCAGGAATATACTACGGATTTTTATCGCTTATTCTTTCCGAAGTTATGCGGTGCGTGTGAAGTGCCGCTCACAAAAGGCGAGCAGCATGTATGTGTGCATTGTCGTTTGGATTTACCGTTTACTAACTTTGAATCAATAAAGGAAAACCCAGTTGATAAGTTATTTCATGGCAGAGTTCAGTTGGAATTTGCAACTTCGCTTTTATTTTTTTCTAAAGGTGATAAAGTACAGCAAATCATGCATAATATAAAATATAATGAACGGAAAGAACTCGCCGTTTTTATCGGTGAAATTTTTGGCGAACGTGTACAAAATAATTTATACATGAACAGCGTTACTACTATAATTCCTGTTCCGTTGCATCCGCAAAAACAACATTTGCGTGGTTACAATCAAAGCGAATTGTTTGCGCAAGGAATGAATACTGTTTTGAATAAAGAATTAAGTACGAATACTATTTTCAGAAATACCAACACACAGACACAAACTAAAAAAGACAGAATGGAACGCTGGCAGAATGTAGAGCATGTATTTGATGTGAAAAATCCGGAGGCATTGAGTAATAAACATATATTGCTGGTAGATGATGTGCTGACGACAGGCGCCACGCTGGAAGCCTGCGCGCAAACTTTAATGGAAAAATGTAACTGTAAAGTAAGCATCGCAACTATTGCAGTTGCCATGTAGTCAGAAAAATAATAGAGTTAACGAAAAATTGTATCTTTAAACCATAATTTTGTTATGCACAAACATTTTCATATTTTTTTATCGGTTTGCATTTTGTTGAGTATCTGCATTTCTTCTTGTAAAAAAGACAAACTGAATACTACTGACGGCATTTCATTTTCTACAGATACATTGACGTTCGATACCTTATTTACAACATTAGGTTCAACAACTCGGTTTTTCATTGTCAGAAATACACAAAAGCAACCCATCAAAATTTCTAATATAAAACTAGCAGGCGGCGCAACATCATCATACCGAATCAATGTTGACGGTGATGCAGGAATCAGTTTTAACGATATAGAAATTCCGGCAAAAGACAGTATTTATATTTTTGCTGAGGTTACCGTAAATCCGAATGCTGCTGATCTGCCATTTATTATTGAAGATTCGATACAGTTTACAACTAACGGAAGATTGCAGCAAGTGCAACTCAATGCTTACGGACAAAATGCTAATTTCTTTGATGCGGCAACCATTACGCACGATACTACCTGGACAAATAATAAACCGTATGTTATATTAAATTACCTGCAAATAGATAATGGAGCTTGTTTAAAAATTGAGAAAGGTTGTAAAATTTATTTTGGCGGCGGTGCTGCCATGCTGGTGGAAGGTTGTTTGAATATCGATGGTGAAGATACAACCAATGCCGTGTTGTTTCGAGGTGTTCGTTTAGATAAAGATGTTGCAGACAGACCTTACGATAATTTTCCCGGACAATATTTAGGTGTATTCTTTTTGCGCGGCAGTTCAGGAAATATCAACTACCTGAATATGCGCAATTCGGCGTATGGAATTAATGTAGGAAATATAAAAACAACAGATGATGAAGTGCAGAATTTAGCAGCATTGTTAGCGATGTCGATAAATAACGCACCTTCTGTAGAAGTTAATAATTCTAAGATTTACAACTCAGCTTTTTACGGCATTTTTGGTTTTCTAGGAAAAGTAACCGGCAATAATTTATTGATTTACAATTGTGGTAAAAACAATTTGGCGCTCATTGCAGGCGGCGATTATAAATTTATTAATTGTACATTTTACAATCGTGGAAGTTCATACACTTCGCATACTAAAGAGCCGGTTTTGTATTTTAATAACTATTTTAAATACTCAACTACTGCGGCGGCTTTCCAGGCAGATTCGGCGTTGGCATATTTTAATAACTGTATTATTTATGGTTCGTTGGAAAGCGAGATTGAATACGATGAAATATTAGGCAATCCGCACAGGTCAAATCTGTTGATCAGTCATTCGATAGTGCAAACAAATAAAGCACTTGATTTTCCAGTATTCGATGCATGTAAAACAAATGATCCGAAATTTGAAGATGTTTTTAAATTCAATTACAAACTAAAATCAGGTTCGCCTGCAATAAGCTATGGCGCGGCTCCAGCAACGGTAAAAGATATTGAAGGATTTAGTCGTGATACAAATCCGGATTGTGGTGCGTATGAATTCCGTTAATTTTTTAATCAATTATCACTTTTTAATTTTTTTGCACTAAATTGAAAGTGTGAAAAATAAATTCATAAAATACTCCAGATATTTTTTATACAGTTTTCCGTTGCAGTTGTTATTATTGCAATTTAAAAAGCATCCGTTTTTTTTATTTTTCTGGCTGATGTTGTTTGCTTCAGTACTTTATTTATTTGGTACTTCATACGGTGTTCCGTATTTGTTACTGGATCCTGAATACCTGGCAAATGTCAATTTTCTGAGTTTTTTTATAGTCGGTTTTGCGATGGCTGCGTTCATCATGACTTGGAATATTTCAACGTACATGCTGAATAGCTTTCGTTTCGAGTTTTTGGCTTCTACGAATTTACCGTTCGTGCAATTTTGTTTGAATAACAGTATTATTCCATTGGCTTTTACTATTATTTATATCGTGCAAATCGTAAAATTTCAACACATAGAAGGTTTGATTGAAACATCGAAAATAGTCTGGAATATTGTTGGTTTGGTGCTTGGCAATTTAACGATGATGCTTACGACAACGGTTTATTTTATTTTATTCAATCGAAGTGTAGAAACGTTTATTCATAAATTGAGCGATGCTGCAAGAAAATCATTATTATTACAAAAAATACATTTCGAAAAATTAAAAACGGCAGCAACAAAACGCCGAAATCAGTGGCATATCGAAACATTTCTTAATTTTCCATATCATATAAAACAGGTTCGTAAAGTTGATTTTTACGATGAAAAACTGGTCAATAAAGTATTGAATCAGCATCATCGCGATGCGTTTATTTTGCAGATCACACTTATACTAACTATGATTGCTTTCGGTTTCTTTATGGAAAATAAATATCTGCGTTTGCCAGCCGGTGCGTCATTGTTTTTATTGTTTACCGTTGTATTTGTAGTGTTTTCATTTATTACATTTTGGTTTCGCGGCTGGCGTACAGTAGCAGTAATTGCTATAGTTTTAATAGTAAATACACTTTCTACATACGATATTATTATTCATAAGAACGCGCTCTATGGCCTCGATTATTCTTCTGATAAATTGGATTATAACAATGAAACAGTAAATGATGCTTTAAGTAAAAATGTAGTTAATGCTGATATTGCTCAGACTGAAAAAATACTGAACAACTGGTTGACAAAGGTGAAAACAAAATACCACGAAGAAAAACCTAAATTGATTTTTATTAATACTGCAGGTGGTGGTTTAAAAGCAACTTACTGGACATTTCATGTATTGCAGGAATTGCAGAAACAAACAAACTCCAAATTATTTGATCACACATTTTTATTAACCGGTGCATCAGGCGGAATGATCGGTGCTGCATATTTCAGAGAATTATATTTACGCAACAAAAAACATGAGCCAATTGATTATTTGGATAAATCATATTTAGATGATGCAGGAAACGATATGTTGAACGGAATTACTACGTCAATTGCTTTGAATGATATATTTTTTCCGATACAAAAATTTGAATACAAAGAACAAACGTATTACAAAGATCGTGGTTACATGTTTAACAGAGAAGTTAATGAGAATACGCATTATTTCATGGATAAATTATTGACAGATTATAAAAAACCGGAACAAAAAGCGTTAATTCCAATGATGATTTTGTCAGCAACAATTATTAATGACCAGCGTTATTTGTTTTTCTCACCACAACCGATTTCATACCTCATAAAACCATACATTCAAAATACAAAAGGTTATTTAAAAGATTTATCTACAGATGCTGTAGAGTACAATCAATTCTTTAAAAATAAAGGTGCTGCTAATCTGAAATTTGTAGATGCTTTACGCGCCAATGCAACTTATCCGTACATCATGCCTGCAGTGTATTTGCCAACAAAACCGGCCGTGAAAGCGATGGATGCAGGCATTCGCGAGAATTCCGGTTTGGCTGTTTCTACCAGGTTTTACAGTGTTTTTAAAGATTGGATGGATTCGTGTACAAGTGGTGTAATATTTATTTCCATTCGGGTTGACAATAAATTACGCGAGTTTGATAATAACGAAAAGGAATCGATGATCAATAGTTTTTTGTCGCCGCTTGGAAGCATTTTAAACAACTTTATTTTACTGCAAGATTATAATTCTGACGTGAGTTTGGCATATCTTGAAAACTCCAGTAGAACAGACATCAGTGTGTTGAATTTTAATTACGACCAAACCAATAAACGCAAGAAAGCATCTATGAGCTGGCATCTGACAGCATTAGAAAAACAAGATATTCAGGATGCATTCAAACAAGATAATAACCAGCAAATGCTGCAAAAATTGAAAGTAATGCTGAAGTAATTAAAAGGCATCCAGTTTTTCCAAAATCCACGCTTTATCGGGTAAGTTTTCCGTCGTATTTATTTTGTTCTTAAACGATTCTATTTCTTTATTACTTGCGAATTCCATTTTCATTAAACGATGAATTACTTTAATAAAGTCCTGGTGAATTTTTTTAGAAGCCGTATTCATTTCTTTATTTCGTAAAATAAAAATCCGGAAAGATTCTAAAAACGATTCCAGAAATTGAAACTCTTTTTTTTCATAGAATGACTGCACCAGAAGCACTTTCGCACTTAAGTTGAAAATAATATCATCGTATTGATGTGTTCTTAAAATCTCGATGGCTGCATCATAGTTCTTCTGTTCGTAATATAATTTTGCTTTATTAAATTCTATGGTGGAAGTTTGCACTTCAACAGGCAGCTTTTTCCCATTTTTTTCAATGTATAAAAACGCATAGTTGTACTCTTTTAAACGGATAGATACGTTAATAATGTTTTTAAAACGCACCGGAGATATATAGGTTTCATGTATTACTTCGTCATAATGCTTGTACATCTCAAATATTTCCCGTATAAAATTACTGTTGCCTTTATTGATTTTTATTACGCAATAATTTATCAGATATTGGATGATAATCTTTAAATCATCCTGATGTATATTTTTACTTTCTTTTACAAAAGCTTTTAAATCAATAAATGCATCTTCTCGATTGATATCTTGTAATAGTTTAGCAACATCATAATATAATTGAATCAGGATACTGTATTGCTTTTTATTGATATTAAGTATTTCATTGCTGTAATTTGGTACAATATTTAATGTGGTAAAATGCTGTTCGTTGAGTGCATGACAAATCAGTTTTAATTTTTGTACGATATAATATTCGTCTAATGCTTTAGAGTATGGTAAAATATTGTTTTCAGACGCGCGTGTTTTATCTTCAATCAATGTTTCGTAATAAGATTGATTTATTAACATGTTATGTTCTAGCACCGATGTAGAAAATAATGTATTTTCATGTTTGTCTATTTTATTTTTTGCCTGTTCATAAAAATTAAATAATTGATGCTGCCTGTAAAATTTTAATAAAAAATAATGCTGAAATAAGACATCATTTTTTAAAGTAATCAGTGCTAAAATAGATTCTACTTTTTGGAGTAAACTATGGCATAATTTTCTGAATTCATTAGGTGTATATTTCTGTTTTTTAGATAATGACTTTATAAGATGTGCTGTGTCCGATGGTAACTGGTATAACTTATTTTTACAGATAGCATGAAACAACATCTGAGCATCCGTTTTAACTGCAATATCATTTTCTAATTCATTTTTTATAATTTCAATTGTATTATTATCTAATAAATGTATTAATTCAACAATTTTTATGGATGTATGATTCATTTTTATTATTTATTTTACAGAATAAAAATAGTAAATTTATTTTTAAAATAATTGAAATTCAGTATTTTATATCGTATTTTCCTATAATAATATAGGAATATAGTGTTGTATTTGTACTGTTTTATTTACAATTATTGCAGCACATTTGTATTGTATAAAGTAAGTATTACATTTAAATATAGATATTATGAAAACAAAAAACAGAGTTCGCCGTATTCTTATACTTTTTCTATGGATATATGCTAACAAAGTTTCAGGTGCAAATTGTAATTTTAGCGGTACAGGTTTTAATTACACTATTGTCTCTGATTCTATTGTAAGCATAACATCAATTAATACAAATGGCTATGCGCATTCATGGCTAACTAATAGTGGCAATTTAATTAATGATTCTACAATCGTTTACTCTTCAAATACTATTTCCACCAGTCTGTGTTTAAAAGTAAAAGACACAATCAACGCATGTGATACAACGATTTGTAAAACGATTACATTTTGTAATAATGTATTTAGAAATGACCGGTTTTCAATATCTATTCAAACCAGAAACGATTCTTCTTTCGCAGTTTTGCATTATTCAGGTGCAGGCAATTCATTTATTACACGCGTAGATGGTGCTTCTATAGTTATGTTCAATCCGTTTATCTATTTACCGGTTGGTAATCATCAGATTTGCTTAACTGCATCAAGTAACGGATGTGTAAAAACATATTGCCAGGATGTGAGTATAACTCCTGTTGTAAATTGCAATTTACACGCCGGTTTTACATATACTATTGATACTTTAGCCAATATTGTACGTTTCAATACAACATCAACAAGTAATGCTACTATTACAAACTGGAAATATGATTTTGGTAACGGAAATACATCTGATAATATTCAAAATCCAGCATGTCATTACACACAAAATGGAAGTTATACTGTGTGTTTAAGTGTAACAGACGCAAATAACTGTACAGATACATTTTGTGATATTGTAAATTTTAACACTCATTGTAATAGTGCTTTTTTCGATTTATTTAAAAGTGGTGCTTTTAAAATTGTAAAATATACACTACCTAATGGTGATGAATATTATGAAATAATCGGTGGATATATATATAGTCACACTACTTCATATCAACTCTATACTTGTACCGGCTCTCTTATTTGTCAGGCAACAAACATAAATACATTCGATAGTTGCAGGAATCTATACACTAATTCATTTATAGATTCTACTGTTATTTGGAATTTAGCAGATACTATAAATGCTGATTGTGAAACTTCTTGGCTAAATCATTATACAGATTATGATTCATTGACTTTATTACATATAACAAATGCAATGTATAGCGATCAGATGATTCAGGTTTTAAAAGATAGTGTATTAATTGCGCGTAATGCATGGGCAAGAAGAGGTTTTATTTTTTATGTGTATGATAGTAACAGTGGTCAAAATTGGCAAACCTATCAGATTGGAAGCAGTTGTTACGGACCATACAATGATGTTATTTGTAACCGGTTTCCATTAAACATTATAGAATTTGTTACAAGGCACGTCGATCTTGATACCATTTCAGGAAAGAAACAACGACAATATGTAGCTGATTTTTTGAATTCAATACCTTGTAATGCTTACGTTTTAGGATATAGTTTTTTTAATGCCGGATATAGTCAATGGTTAGCCGATAGCACGCAGATTGGAGATAGTACATTGTTTTCCGCATTTGAAAGACTAGGTATAAGTAATATTCGTCAACAACAGGAAAATCAGCCATTCGTTTTTTTTACACATACTTGTGACAGTGCGTTTAATACAAGTCAAATTAAAAGAGTGGCGGACACTTCTAGTATTGGATTAATCGATACAACGTTTGCATATCCAAATACTTTCACTGGAACAAATAGTTGCAAAAATCAATCTATTAAAAAATATTACTCTAGTCAATACGGAAATGTTTATGAAATTACGCCTGTAAATGTAACAGATCCGACAATTTATACAGATTGTAACGGCGACTATTTATTATTATGCCATGCAAATTCAGATGATACATTCTGTGCAAGGTTTATAGATGATTTGACATATGTAAATACATTTTGGCAGTGCCAGCCACTTTGCGACACCATAACCTGCCTTTTACCTGGTGATGCCGACCACGATTTTACTGTTAATAATTACGACGCATTAGCCATTGGCTTATCGTATAATAGAACAGGTATTGTTCGTCCAAATGCTACCACGCAATATACACTACAAGCATGTGACGATTGGAGTACGACACACTATTATGGTTATAACGATAAGTTTGCCGATTGCAACGGAGATGGTGTTATCAACTCAAACGATGCTTTGGTAATTGGTCAGAATTATATTGTGCAAGCTCAAAACCATTTTAATCACAGGCAGAGTCAGTTCGATAGTTTACCAAGTGTTACACTTAATTTCGATACATTGCCTGATATGGTGGTAAACGGTAATTGTAATGGTACCGAATTAGTAGCAGATATTAATGTGGGTAGTCCTGAGCAACCACTGGTTAACGGATATGGTATTGCTTTTTCAGTAAATTATCCATTTGAAAATGATTCTTGTTTTAGTGTAAGCATTGATTTAGATACCAGTTCCTGGTTTCAAACCAATAATCCGGTTTTGTTATTTTACAAAAATATTCCACAATATAAAAGAGTAGATGTAAGTGTGGTAAGAACAGATGGTTTGTCACGAACAGGAAATGGCAGAATAGGCAGCATTAAGATGATTACAGAAGGTGGTATTTTCAGAGGTGGCAGACTGTCATCCAATAAAGTGTTTGATTTTTCAGTGACTGATGTGGCTGGCATTAATCAAATTGGACAACGAATGGAAATGAATGGTTCTTCAACAACAGTAAATTTTATAGTAGCTGGTGTTAAGCAAAATAAAGTAAATGGTTTGAAAATGTTTCCCAATCCAACTAGCAACAAAGTTTATATTAATGCAAATGAAAATATTGAGTCTGTTAAAGTATTAGATTTATCTGGCAGAATTATTAACGAAATCTTACCGAATAAATTTGATGTTCAATTAGATTTATCAGCAGCAGAAAACGGCATGTATATTTTAGAAATAAAAGGAAAAAATACTATTAGTTACGAAAAGATATTCAAGCAATAAAGGCGATAGTTAGTTCGTAAATAAGTTTTTATTGTTACTTTTTTTTATAAATTATTTGTCTTTTCCAAAATCCATGCTTTATCGGGTAAATTTTCTGTCATATCTATTTTATTTTTAAATGATTCTATTTCTTTATTACTTGCGAATTCCATTTTCATTAAACGATGAATTACTTTAATAAAGTCCTGATGAATTTTTTTAGAAGCAGTATTCATTTCCTTATTGCGTAAAATAAAAATACGGAAGGATTCTAAAAACGATTCCAGAAATTGAAACTCTTTTTTTTCATAAAAAGTTTTAACTAAAAGCACTTTAGCGCTTAAATTAAATGTTAAGTCATCATTTTTTATATTTTGTAAAATAGAAATTACTCCATCGTAATTCTTTAATTCATATTGTAGCTTGGCTTTGTTGAAAGTTATAGTTGTGTGCTGATGTAACTTGGGCAATTTTTTACCATATTCATCAATAAAAAATGTAGCAAAGTCAAATTGCTTTTGTTTAAGAGAAATATTGACTATGTTTTTATATCTAAAAGGAGAAAATATTTTATCATTGATTTTTTGAACATACATTTTGTAAATGTCAAATAACTCAGATTCAAAATTATGTTTTCCTTTATTGAGCTCAATAATGCAATAATTAATTACATACTGAAATAGGATGCGTAATTCATTATCATCAATAAAACCTAGTACTTCCAGTTTTTTCTTTAATGAAATAAATGCTTCGTCAGATTGTATGTCATTCAATAAATAATAGGCGTTTAAATACAAATCTATCAGTAAATTTTTTCTAGTAGGTAAACTTTCAGCCATTTTAATGACTGCATCCTGGAATGTAAATTGCACGTTGTAATTTGTAAATTTTGATTCATTAATTGCATGACATAATAGTTTCAGTTTTTGTAAAACATAATAATGATCCAATGTTTCCGAAGTATTTGAAATATTGTTTACTTTCGATTTTGAAGGATTGTTTGTTAAAAAATCGTATTGAATGAGCTCCATCGAATATTCAAAAAATATTTTTTGTGAGTTTAGTAATGAACTTTCTTTTGCTTTCGATTTTATTTTGATCCATTTATCTTCATATAAATTTTCAACTGGTAAAGCGGAAAAATATTCTAATGTCATTAACTTAAGCGTATCGTCATTTTTTTCTAACTGAATAATGCCCAGCATTTTTTCAACAGATTGAAATAATTCAAAGCATAATTTTCTGAAATGATTATCGTCTAATGGTTGTTTTTTGTACAAAACATACCAAAGATTTTTTTTATTATTTTTTTGTGGCTGATTTAAATTGCTTATGATTTCATTATACAAAACAAGTATGTCGCTTTTTTGATTGATCGTAGAATTCATTAATTCATTTAATCTTTCTATGTCAGAAATTGGTATCTTGTTTAATAATTCTATTATTTTAATATTTTGCATGAATTACAAAAATAACTAAAAGAATTATCAATATGCGATTTTGAATTTAAAATGTTGTAAAACAATAGCTTATTATCGAATATTTATTCTTATTTTAGAATTATACTTGTATTTTGTACTATTTAGAATTCTGAATAATGCTGAAATTTATATCGTGTTAGTATTAACGATTTTTAAATTGAATGACTATGAAAGCTAATTTTAAGCATTTGATCTTTTTTGTTTTTGTATTTTTCTTTACAACAAACAGTTTTTCACAAAAGAAAATAGTGCCGTCAATTGATTTGATAGGAAACAGAACTGGTACAGATTGTGATTTTAGTAACACGGGATTTTCTTACGTCATAAATGGCAACCATGTACAACTGACTTCTGTTCAAATAAATAATCATTACTACGAATGGCAAACTGATGGTGGCGTTTTCGTAGGTTCAAGGACAATAGAATATGCTACACCCGGAACAAAAAATATATGTTTAATTTTAAGAGACACTGTTCTTCCAAGTACATTTTGTGATACAACTATTTGTCATACGTTTAACCTGTCTATTGATAGTTGTCCATTGAGTAATGTAAGATTCAATGCAACTGCAACGCAATCGCAAGATACTTTAAAAGGCACTTTTAGTTTTTCGGCAAATGGCTACACAAATTACATTATTAATTATGGTGATGGTTCGCCAGCGTCAACAAGTCTGACTCATATGTATGATTCTGCCGGTACATATACTGCATGTCTAACAGTCAGCGATACAGCTTTTTCCGGATGTACTCAAACTGTATGCAGAATAATAACTTTCACAAATAATGATACAACACCTCATTGCCATATTAGTAATGTACTATTCGATGTAGTAGAAACATTATGGAATGATACAACACTTGGTATTTTTACTGTTTCGGCAAATGGTTACACAAATTACAGCATTGATTATGGTGATGGTTCTCCAATATCAACAAATCTTTCTCATCTATATGGTTCTGCAGGCACATATAATGCATGTTTAACTGTTATCGATACAGCATTTTCCGGATGTTCTCAAACTTTATGCAGGCAAATAATTTCTATAACTGATACAACACCTCATTGTCATATCAGTAATGTACAATTTGATGCAACAATGACGCAATCAAATGATACTCTAATTGCTACTTTTAATTTTTCAGCAGATGGTTACACGAATTACAGCATCGATTATGGTGATGGTTCACCAATATCAACAGATCTTACTCATCGATATGATCTTGCAGATATCTATAGTGCATGTTTAATTGTTATCGATACAGCGTTTTCAGGATGTGCTGAAACTGTGTGCAAGCAAATAATTTCTACAGAAGATTCAACAACTTTATGTGATCAAATAACTTGTATGCTTCCGGGCGATGCAGATCATGATCTGACTGTTAATAATTTTGATGTGTTGGCAATTGGGTTGTCGTATAACAGAACCGGAAACATCAGGCCAAATGCAACTACTGAATATATATTACAACCAAGCCCTGATTGGAGCACAACACACTATTATGGATACAACGATAAGTTTGCTGATTGCGATGGTGATGGAATTATTCGCGCTGCTGATGCAACCGTAATCAGTCAGAATTATATTGAAGAACCGCAAAATATTTTTAACCATGGAAATAATCCGGACGATTCTTTGCCTGCAGTTAAATTAAGTTTTGATACGTTACCAAATGCAATTGTAAATGGAAGTTGTGTTGGCGCACAGCTTGTCGGTGATATAAATGTTGGAAATTCAACGCATACAGTTGACAGTGCTTATGGCATAGCGTTTTCTGTAAATTATCCGTTCGATAATGATGCTTGTTTTAGTGTACAGATTGATGTAGAACCCAATTCGTGGTTTCAAACAAATAACCAGGTATTATTATTTTATAAAAATATTCCGCAATACAATAGGGTAGATATTACTATTGTTAGAACAGATGGTGAAATACGTTCCGGACATGGTAAAATAGGTCAGATCAAATTAATTACCGAAGGCGATGTGTTTGGAATTCATAAAGGTAGTGGTTCTATACTGTATGATTTTTATGTTACTGATGTTGTGGCCGTAAATAATATTGGTAAAAGAATTGGTATGAGTGGTTCTGAAACAACTGTAAACTTTATTACACTTGGCACAAAGCAAAATAAAGTAAATGGTTTGAAATTTTATCCAAATCTAACTAACGGAAAAATCTATATTAATGCAAAAGAAACTATTGAATCTATAAAAATAATAGACACGCAAGGCAGAATAGTCTATGAAGCTTCAGCAAACAAAAATGATGTTCAGTTAGATATTTCAAACGCAGAAAACGGCATGTATATTTTAGAAGTAAAAGGAAAAAATACTATTAGTTACGAAAAGATATTCAAGCAATAATAGTTGCGATTTTTATTTTTTGACAAGGCATCACTCAAGATGATGCCTTTTTTTTATTTTAATTCAAGCAACACTACATTTTCAATATGAAATGTATGCGGAAACATATCGACCGGCCGGCACTTTGTTACTTTGTATTTCTCTGAAAACAATAATACATCGCGCGCTTGCGTGGCAGGATTACAGCTTACATACACAATCTTTTTCGGTGTAGCTTGCAATAAAACATTCACTACTTTTTCATGCAAACCTGCTCGCGGTGGATCGACAATCACAGTGTCAGGCATTTCATATTGCGCAATAAATTCTTCTTTCAAAATATCTTCGCAAGTACCTGAGTGAAAAACAGTATTTCCAATACTATTCATTGCTGCATTGTGTTTCGCATCTTCAATCGCTTCCGGAATTTGTTCGATGCCGACCACTTTTTTACAATCGTTTGCAACATATAAAGCAATGCTGCCTGTACCGCAATACAAATCATACACGATTTCATCTTTCGTGAAATTTCCGAAATCTTTTACAATATCATACAAACGTTTTGCTTGCTTGCTGTTGGTTTGAAAAAACGATTTTGGACTGATTTTATATTGTACATTTCCGAGTTGTTCAATGATATGGTTTTTACCATGAAATGTAATCACTTCCTGGTCGTAAATCGTATCATTTTTCTTTTGATTAATAATATAGTTTAATGAGGTGATGAACGGAAAATTAGCTTTAATAAAATTCATCAGCAACAAAATCTTTTCCATATCGCTTTCAGCGAAGCAGACCGTTACCATCCATTCATTTAACGTCGTGTTTCTGAAAATTAAATTACGCATCAAACCTTCGTGGAATTTCAAATTATAAAACGTGTATTGATGTTCGATGCAAAAATGGTAAACAGCATTTCTGATATCATTTACTTTTTCATCTTGCAAATAACATTGGTTGATCTGCAGTACACTCGAAAAACTGCCTGCAGCATGAAAACCTAATGCGTTTTTTTCAAACGCTTGTCCGCTGTCAATTTGTTCGCGCGTCAGCCAGACTCTGTCCGAAAATGTAAACTCTAATTTATTTCTGTAAAACATAGTTGCTTCGCAACCTAAAATCGGTAAACTATTTTCTATGTTGATTTTACCAATTCTTCTGAATGCATCTAGTACAATCTGCTGCTTAAATTCCAACTGGTATTTATAATCAACATGCTGCCATTTGCAGCCACCACAAGTGCCGAAATGTTCGCAAAACGGATTAGTTCTTTTATCTGATTTTTTTACAATAGAATCAATTTCTGCCTGCGCATAATCTTTCTTTTTCTGCCTGATTTTGGCATTTAAAATGTCGCCCGGAACCGCTTTATCTACAAATACTACAAAATTATCTACGCGCGCAACCGCTTTTCCTTCTGCTGCAATATCAATAATTTCTACGTTTTCCAAAACCGGATATTCTTTTCTCTGTTTTCTTCTCATTTTTTTTCTTTGTGCCTTTGCTTCTTTGCGTTCCGATTACTATTGGAATTGCGTGAAATTCTATTTCTAAAATGTTGTTAAAATTAGCTAAATAAATAGTTTATCTGTTAAACTCAGATAAAAATCAATATTTTTGTTGTAAAACATATGATATGCAAAAAGCTCTACTTTTAACTTTAGCTTTATTTTTTATAACTTTTTCCACAAATGCGCAAGACGATGTGTTGTTTTCTGTCGGCGATACAAAAGTAAAAAAATCGGAATTTGAAGCTATTTATAAAAAAAATAATTTCAATAACAAAGCCGATTACAGCCGTAAATCATTGGAAGATTATCTGAATTTATATATCAATTTTCGCCTGAAAGTGAAAGAAGCGTTAGCGCAAAATCTGGATAAAAATGACCGTTTTAAAGAAGAACTGTCCAGCTACGAGAAACAATTGCTCGATTCTTATTTAGATAAAGAAGTTGCAGAAAAATTAATTAAGCAGGAATATGAACGTAGCAAAACAGATGTGAATGTAAGTCATATTTATGTTTCGTTTAAAGATATCAACGAGAAAGAAGCGATGGTAAAAATGCAGGCATTGCAACAAAAGTTAAAGTCAATGCCGTTTGAAGAAGTAGCGAAATTTTCGGAAGATAAAGCTACCATGAATAAAGGCGGAAATTTAGGTTGGTTCAACAGTTATCAAATTGTGTTGCCGGAAATCGAAGATGCTGTTTATACCATGAAAGCCGGTGAAGTCTCTGATATTATCCAAACACGCTTAGGTTTGCATATCGTAAAATTAAATGAAACACGCGCGGCTCGTCCAAAAATTAAAGTGGCTATAATTAAACGTTTCTTTTCGGTAACAGACGCGTCAGAAGCTGCTAAAAAAACGGTAGATGATTCTATGCAGTTGGCTTATGCAAAACTAAAAAGCGGTGAATCATTTGAGAAAATGGTCGAAAGATTTAGCGAAGATGATTTTTCAAAAAGCAATAAAGGTCAGTTGGATTGGTTTGGTATCAATACATACACAAAAATATTTGAAGAAACTGCTTATGCATTAAAAGACGGTGAAGTGTCAGCGCCCATAAAAACGGCGGCTGCCATGTATATCATTAAACGCATTGAAACAGCAAAACCGTTGTCTTTAGACGAAGCAACACCGGTTTTAAAAACGAAACTGCCTAACACACCGCAATTCTTATATACATTGGATAAATACGTTGACAAACTTGCCGTTAAATACAATGTGATTGAAAACAAACAGTATTATCCGTCTTTCAAAAAACGTATCACAGATTTTGAAAGTGTATCACCATTTGCTTATAAAGACACCACAAAACCTAATGTGTTGCTGCAAATCGGAAGTACAAAGTTTACGGAAAATGATTACGGCAAAAAAGTGCAGGAAACCTATTATTCGGTGCTGGCGCGAAATGGTATGGACAGAAATGATGCTTTGATTAAAAATACCACGCAGCAATTAATTCTGGATTATTTTAAAAATGATATCAAAGAAAACAATGCAGAATTTAATGCCTTGATGGACGAATATAAAAACGGTATCATGATCTTTACGCTTTCTGAAAAAAATATCTGGAATAAAGCGTCTGATGATACTGTTGGCTTATTGGCATATTATAATGAACACAAAACAGATTTCAATTTAAAAAAGCGCGGCACGTTACGCACCATTACTTTAGACAATCAAAAACAGGCGAAAGCGATTGCAAAGATTTTAAAAAGCGATAAAAGCATTACGGATGATATGTTGGCTGCTAAATTAAAAGAAATGCAAATAAGCGATGAACGTATAAAAACGCAAACTGTTGAAGAAGGAAAATTTAAAATGAATCTTGCCACTGAATACGTTTCTTCACCAATATTAACTGCTAATAACAAGTATGAAATTACACAGTTGTATAACATCTTGCCAGAGAAACCACGTGCTTTCGATGAATGTCGTGGTTATGTTGTCGCTGCTTACCAGGAATTTTTAGAGAAAAAATGGCTGGAAGATTTGAAGAAAAAATATCCTGTTGCTGTTAATAATAACATCTTTGATTCTTTAGTGAAGAAATAGTAAGAGATTTTTAAACGATAATAATGAATTGAGATGGATTCTAAATTGTTTAAAATATCAATAACTAACCCATGTGCCAATGATTGGAACGAAATGCAATCTGTCGAAGACTCCAGTAAGTTTTGTTTGTCATGCAATAAAGTTGTAAAAGATTTTACGACTATGAGTGATGATGAAATCAAACACTATTTCATCACTTATAAAGACAAACCAACTTGTGGCAGGTTTTACAAAAATCAAATTGAAAATATCAGGATTGAATTTCAGGAAAACATACTGACTTCAAATATTGTATTTTGGCAGAAATTCCTGGTGTTGTTTTTGGTTTGTTTCGGACAGGATTTATTTGCTGTAGAATTCTCAATTGCACAGACAAATAATATAGATTCAACGATTCTTCAAACAGACTCGCAGACTGTAAATACTTTAATTGATTCAACAAAAAATATTGAAGATGATTCTTCAATAATTGACGAACCAAAATTAAACAAAGAAATAAAAATCAATATAGATACTACACTGTTTTTACCATCAATCATAACTGGTGATTATGTTATAGAAACTAATATCACAACTTTAGGTTTTTGTTCAGTTCAACCGGAACCGGAATTTCCAACTGAGCCGGAAATAAACAAAGTCACTTTTCTTTCTGCAAAGAAATCGGTAAATAACCACAAGAATCATATCACAACAGACAGGAATCATACAAAAAAGAAGAAACAGGGTGAAAATGATTCAAATGGCAATACAGATATGTTATTAGTGAATAATGTAAATGTTTATTCTAGGAAAAAAAAGAGAAAACCTGAAAATTAAATACAAGGACGACCTTCAGGTTTTAAAACCTTGAAGGTCGTCCGTTAAAAAAACTTAACTTACTAACAATCACGCCAAATAAGGCAAAATTTCACGTTAAACTAATGTTCATTTTCGTACATTTGCTGTTTAAATACAAAAATGCATAAGTTAATTTCTTTTTTATTGGTTTTATTCGTTGCGCAGTTTACATGCAAAGCAGAAGATGTTTTATTGGATAAGATCGATGCAATTGTGAATGATAAAATCATTTTACGTTCTGATATTGAAAATCAATTGGATTTATTAAACCTGCGTGGCGAAGACGAACAACAAAACCGTTGCCAGTTATTACACCAGTTGATCATCAATAAAGTATTGACCACACAAGCTATTCGCGACAGTTTGCCTTTGTCTTATGAAGAAGTAGAAGACGAATTGACCAGAAAAGTAAATTACTTCATTGGAGTTGCCGGCTCGCAGGAAGCATTTGAAGCATTTTATCATAAAACGGTAGAGCAGATCAAAGATGATTATCGTGATGATATTCGCGAGCAAATGTTGTCTGTAAGAATGCGTCAGAAAATTGTTGGTGAAACCAAAGTAACACCATCTGAAGTAAAAGCATATTTTGAAAAACTTAAAAAAGACAGCTTACCCTATTTCAACGCAACTATTGAGTTACAGCAGATCGTAATGAAACCGAAAGTTTCAGATGAACAGCGCAAAGCTGCTTTAGAGAAAGCTAAAGAAATTTTAGAGCGACTAAAAGCAGGCGAAAGTTTTGACTTATTGGCAAACATCTATTCTCAGGATATTGCTTCTGCGCAAAATGGCGGTTTGCTGGATATGGTTCCGCGCGGTACTTTCGTTAAAGAATTTGAAGGCGCTGCATTCAAATTGAAAGCCGGCGAAATAAGCGATGTTGTAGAAACACCTTTTGGGTTTCATATTATCAAAATGGTTGAACGTCGCGGTGATAATATCCAGGTACAGCATATCCTGATAAGACCTCAGACAACTTCTAAAGATGCTGAATACGCGCAGGCAAAATTAGATTCTGTTCGTCAGGATATAATTAGTGGAAAAACTACTTTCTTTCAGGCAGTAAAAGATTTTTCACAGGACGAACAATCCAAAAATGTCGGCGGTTCATTATTAAATAATGAAACAGGTTCTACGTTGTTAGAAGTAAATAAGATCGATCCGAGTTTGTTTTTATTGGTTGATACATTGAAAATAGATGGCATTACAGCATCTACGATGTTTCAGGCAGATGATGGATCAATTGGTTACAGAATTGTGAAATTAATTTCAAGAACAGATGCGCACATGGCCGATATAAAAGTAGATTACGACAAAATGCAAAATGCTGCGCGCGCTGATAAGGAAGAAGAAGTATTGCAGAAATGGTTTGATAAAAATCTGAAAAAAACCTACTTAATGGTTACAGACGAATACAAACAATGTCCCGAAATTGCTAAACTAAACCTCAATAATTAATATGCCTGCATTTAAGGATGATGTCGATGGAATAAACCAATTATGCGCTTCCTATCAACAATTAAAAAAAGAGATCAATAAAGTAATTGTTGGACAAGATGAAGTAATTAAATACGTTTTGTTGTCTATTTTCTGCGATAGTCACAGTTTGCTGGTTGGTGTACCTGGTTTGGCTAAAACATTGTTGGTAAAGACAGTCTCCGAAGTTTTACAATTAGATTTTAAACGTATCCAGTTTACGCCGGATTTAATGCCTTCTGACATAATCGGTGCGGAAATATTGAACGAAAATCGTCAGTTCCAATTCAATAAAGGACCGATATTCGCAAACATTATTTTAGCAGACGAGATCAACAGAACACCGCCAAAAACACAGTCTGCCTTATTGGAAGCCATGCAGGAACGACAAGTAACTGCTGCCGGTTCAGTACATAAATTAGAATTGCCATTTTTCGTTTTAGCTACGCAAAATCCAATTGAACAGGAAGGAACCTATCCGTTGCCGGAAGCGCAATTAGACCGTTTTATGTTCAATATTGTGTTGGATTATCCAACGTATGAAGAAGAAGTACAAGTGGTAAAATCAACAACGACAGATAACAATCAGGCCGTTACAAAAATTATAAACGGCGAAGAAATTATCGCTTATCAGCATCTGATTCGCAGAATGCCGATTGCAGATAATGTAATTGAATATGCCGTGAAATTAGTTGCTTCAACACGACCAAATACTTCAAAAGCAGCAAAAATTATTAATGATTTCGTAAGTTGGGGCGCCGGTCCGCGTGCATCGCAGGCGTTGGTGCTGGCAGCAAAAGGTCATGCGGCGATCAACGGAAAATATTCACCGGATATTGAAGATGTACAAGCGGTGGCGTTGCCGATTTTGCGACACCGAATTATTAGAAATTTCAAAGCAGAAGCAGAAAATGTTTCTATTGAACATATTATTTCAAGCATATTGTGATTCTATTTCTAAACTGATAAATATCATAGTTCTTCTATTTTGACATTCGTATTTTCAACTTCAAATTTTCAACTATGAATTTCTTAAATAACAACATGTCGCTTGCTGAATTAATTGAATTTGGTAAACAGAATCACGAAAAATATATCAACGCGAAACCATTTCCAAGCGGCTATTTCGACGATTTATTTAATCCGGAAATGCTGCGTGAAATAATTCAAGAATTTCCTGAAATTGGCAAAGCAAAAGAGGATATAAAATATGAGAATCCAAATGAATTAAAATTGGCTACAAAAGGCGAATATCGGTTTGGCGAAAAAACAAAAGCATTTGTCCATTTTTTAAACTCACAACCATTCTTAGAATTTTTACAGCATCTTACCGGAATTAAAGAAACACTAATTCCTGATCCATATTTTGAAGGTGGTGGCTTTCACGAAATAAAACCTGGCGGTTACTTAAAAATGCATGTGGATTTCCATAAACATAAACTGACAAAACTAGATCGTCGTTTAAATATTTTAGTGTATTTAAATGAAGATTGGAAAGAAGAATACGGTGGCCATTTTGAACTTTGGGAACGCGATATGAGTAAATGTGTAACCAAAATTTTACCACAATTCAATCGCTTAGCCATGTTTTCAACCACTGATTTTTCCTGGCATGGTTTGCCTGATCCTTTGACTTGTCCACCGGATAGAAGCCGACGCTCAATTGCCTTATATTATTACACGAACGGAAGACCTGAAGGTGAAGTAAATGTTGGTGACAAAGCACGTATTACTACTACATTCGCTACACGCGATGGACAAGATTCCGGCAAAATGAAAGTCTTTAATGCTATGGTAAATCTGGCTAATGATGTATTACCGCCAATTATTGTAAAAGCTATTAAAAAATTCAGAAATACTTAAAAAGCGGAAGTTATAAGTTGTATTTTACTTATGACTCACGACTCACGACTATCATGGAACAAATTCAAAACTGTTATTGCTGCGGAAAATCTAGCTTTAGCTTATATACTGAAGCAAAAGACAATTATTCGGATGAAAAATTTTTAATAGTAAAATGCAACGATTGTGGTTTTGTGTTCACCAATCCGCGACCAGACGTTAACGAAATTGGAAAGTATTATAACGCGCCAACCTACATGTCGCACACCAGCCACACAAAAGGTTTTGTACAAAGCGTATATCGCTATGCGCGCAATTACATGAAAGGAAAAAAATTAGAATTAATACAAAATATTGTTGGTAAAAAACAAGATTTTTCATTGTTGGATTTCGGTTGTGGTACCGGTGATTTTTTGGGCTTTGTAAAACAACATCATATTTTCGCTGAAGGTGTTGAGCCGGACGAACAAGCCAGAACTGTAGCAAAATCTGTTAATAACGTCGATACCTATTCTATTGATGCATCTAAAAATATAGAAAATGAACAATTTGATGTGATTACGCTTTGGCATGTGTTAGAGCATATTCACGACTTACATAACCAAATCGATTACTTTAATAAATGGTTGAAACCAAATGGAAAACTGATTATTGCAGTGCCAAATATCGAAAGCTATGATGCAAAAAAGTATGGTAAATTTTGGGATGCTTTAGATGTTCCGCGTCATATTTATCACTATTCGCCAAAAAATATCAAGCAAATAGTAGAACAACATCAGTTCATATTTCAATCGCAGCATCCGTTATTTTTAGATGCCTATTACGTTTCGATGCGCAGCGAATGGCACAAAGGTACTTCCAAATTTCCTGCCTATTTTAAAGCAATCATTTCAGGATTTCAAAGCAATCAATCAGCAAAAAAAACAGGCGATTATTCCAGTTTAATTTATGTTTTCGAAAAAGTATAGACTCATTTTTCAAATAAAATTTTGAAGAACAAAAACAGCCGCTCTTTTGAGCGGCTGTTTTGTTGACCGACAAGGATTCGAACCTCAACTAAAAGCACCAAAAACTTCTGTGCTACCGTTACACCATCGGTCAAAATGGAACGCAAATCTATAGCTTTTTTTATAAAAAAAGAAACCTTTTTTGCAGAATTCTATTAAAAAAACTTTACTCTTTTGTTTAGAATTCATTTATGCATTCAGGTTTTAAAAAAATCAGTTTATTTGTAATTACAGGCATTCTTTTTGCCGTTGCGTATGCGTGTTATATTTATTTCAAACCAGTAAAAAATATTGCCACACAAAAAGCAGATATTCAAATTTCAGTTACACAACTTTTAAATGATTTTAATTCAGACTCCAAAAGAGCAGACTCAACCTATAAAAACAAAATAGTTGAAATATCAGGATCATTGAAAAAGACAGAAATACAGGATAGCGTTTGTAATGTAATTTTTGATAACGGCGGAAATTATATCATTATTGCCGGCGGCTTACAGGAACAAAAAAAAGATGTTAAGTTATTAAAAGAAGGAAATCTTATTAAAATAAAAGGAATTTACAGCGGTTTTGTAATAAATGATGAAACTTTTATGATTCCTGCGGAAATTAAAATAGACAGATGTACTTTAATAAAATAAAATTACAATTATTAATTTTTTGCCTTGCAGGTATAGTTGCAACTATTTCGTGTAAGCATGAAGCAGGGAAAATTCAACCGGTATTGCCGCCGCAACCTTTGCCAGATTGTGATTCTACTGTAATTAAATTTACTACGGATGTGATGCCTTATGTCAATTCTTCCTGTGCGGTTCCGGGTTGCCACGATAACAAAGGTCCGGCTGCCTATATTGATTTAACCAGCTACGAAGCAATTATGAATGCAAAAGTTCGTGGCGTAAATATCGTAAAACCAGGTGATCCTTTAAACAGCAAATTTTGTCGTGTGCTATTTCTGTTAGATTTAGTTCCAATGGCGCCACCATTTAATTATCAGTTGTCTAATAAAGCAAAAGATAATTTTGTAAAATGGGTGCAACAAGGCGCTAAAAACAATGCACCGTGTGTTACAAGAGTAGATACTATGCAGTATAAATACAGAACTACTATCGCGCCTTTAATCAGTAAATATTGTACTGGTTGTCATTTTGGAAATTATAATTCAGGCAATGTTTTACTGACAAAATACAGCGAAGTAAAAGCAGTAGTTGACAGCAATAAACTGTATCAGGTAATTGCAAACATTGATGGTTTTCCAAAAATGCCAACTGGTGTGGTAACCATGCAACCCAACGAAATTATTCAAATCAGAAAATGGATCGAAGACGGCGCACCTAATAATTAAAAATAAACAGTTGAAAAAATTAATTAGCATATTCGTATTTATTGTTGTAGCTACGCTGTCACTAACGGTTACAAATGCTTGTTATTATGACAAAGAAGATATCTTATATCCTGAACAACCTTGCGATACAGTAAAAATGGTTTCTTTCTCCAGTGATGTTATTCCAATCTTGTCCGTAAATTGTTATAGCTGTCATAGTTTGGTAAATGCGCCGGTCTATGGCGATAATTTGGTTTTGGAAGGTTATTCCAATTTGGTAACCTATATGAATTTAGAACCGGAAGTTTTGGAAAATTCAATCAAGCAAAACGGCAAAGCATTAAGCATGCCCAGAAATGCAGCTAAACTGGCAAAATGTTCCATCAGCGATATTGAAATGTGGATTAAACAAGGTAAACGAAACAATTAAAAATAAATACATGAAGAAAATAAACGTACTCTTACTAACATTCTTTGCAATCAATACTTTATTTGCACAAAACACTAAATATTTTACGCGCAACGCAACTATTTCGTTTACTTCAGTTGCACCAATGGAAAAAATTGTTTCTAAAAACAGTCAGGTAAATTGCATCTTAAATACACAAACCAATGATTTAGCATTAAAAGTAGTTATCAAAAGTTTTGAGTTTGAAAAACAGGCAATGGCAGATCATTTTTACAACGATTATTTGCAGGCAGATAAATTCCCAAATGCCACATTTGAAGGAAAAATTACGAATACTGTTGATTATACCAAAAATGGCAAATATGATGTAATGGTCGAAGGAAAATTAACCATTCATGGAGTTACAAAAGCTGTAAAACAAAAAGCAAACATCGAAGTTAAAGATGGAAAAATAATTGCAAAATCAAATTTTTCTATTCTTTTATCTGACTATGGAATTACAGTACCAAATGATTATCTGAAAAAAATAAGTAACACCGTTGAATTAAAAATAGATGCAACGATGACACCTTATGTACGTTGAAAACGATATGCACAAAATTATACTCACCATTTTATGTTCACTGTTTTTTGTTGCCAATGCACAACAAAAATTCGACACTATTTATATGGTTCGAATTGATACTATTTATGTACCGCACAACGATTCCATTAAAAATGAAAAACCGGTTGAAGAACCTGCGATTTCGTTATTGGATGAATTAAATACCATCAGCGAAGCACCAAAACCAAATCCCAAAAAAATAAAAATTTACAACACGTTTGGCGGAACACATTTAATCAACGGACAAACTATTGAAACCATCAATAAAAAAACAATGGCCATGATTATTTCGCATCGTTTTGGCAGAATAAATCAGGGTTGGCGAGATTTTTTTGGGCTCGATCAGGCGTCCATTCGTTTAGGTTTTGAATATGGAATTTTAGATAATTTAACGGTTGGTTTAGGCAGAAGCAATTATAATAAAACATTCGATGGTTATGTGAAATACAGATTTTTATCTCAAAAAGAAAAAGGCATGCCGTTATCTATGTGTTTCTACACGAATATGGCAATCAGTACCGCAAAATATATTAACCAAAATAGAAAAAACTACTTCAGCTCAAAGATATCTTATACGTTTCAATTGCTGATTGCTCGAAAATTCAATAAGTATTTTTCAATGCAGTTAATGCCAACTGTTGTACACAAAAATTTAGTCAAAACACAACAAGATAAAAATACATTGTTTGTCTTAGGTACCGGTGTTCGTATCAATATGTCAAAACGCTTGTCTTTTCTGGCAGAGTATTATGCACGCATCGGCGATAAAAACAACAGCGGCGGCTACCAGGATGCGTTTGCTTTAGGTTTAGATATTGTAACCGGCGGACATGTTTTTCAATTACAGCTCACCAATGCACAGGCAATGTATGAAAGTGGTTTTTTACGTGAAACGACCGGAAAGTTCTGGAAAGGCGATATACATATCGGTTTCAATATATCACGAACCTGGAGCACTGCCAGGAAATCAAAAGAAGAGCGCCAAGCCAAAAAACAAGAACGCATGAAAAAGAAATTGGCAAAATCTGCATCAAAAGAGTAAGTTTACATGCAACAATTTCCGCCTTCACATTAATTCACAATCGGTTCTTTCTGTAAATTAGGTATTTTTTCTTACTTTTGGCAAAAATTAATTTGATGAACAAACAATACAAATGGATAAATGCCGTTACTGGTATTATCGTTTTTGCAGTATCTTTTTGGCAATATGCATCCACTTCAGAATCAGCAGGTAGTTTATGGGATTGTGGCGAGTTCGTTTCCTGTGCACTCAAATTACAGGTAGCGCATCCACCGGGCGCGCCTTTGTTTTTAATGATAGGCAGAATTTTTTCTTTGTTAAATCCTAAGAATCCTGTTGTAATGATCAACATGGTTTCTGCTGTAGCAACCGCCTTAAGTGTATTGTTTTTATTCTGGACGATCACATTGGTCGCTAAAAAACTGATGTATAAAGAAGAAGAAGGCGAAATTTCTTTGGATAAAACAATTGCTATCATGGGTGCCGGTATTGTTGGCGCTTTGGCTGCATCATTTTCAGATACGATGTGGTTTTCAGCGGTAGAAGGCGAGGTGTATGCAACATCTATGTTCTTTATTTCTATCGTACTTTGGGCTGTCATGAAATGGGACGAAGCTGCTGACGAACCACATGGAAACCGTTGGTTGGTATTTGCTGCCTATATGATTGGTCTTTCTTTAGGTGTGCACTTATTATCATTATTAGTAATTCCGGTTGCGGTATTGGTTTATTATTTCAAAAAATTCAAACCAACTGTTTTAGGATTTGGAATTGCTTTTATTGTTGGTTTTATTTTGTTAGGAACTGTACAGATTGGTGTCGTACAATCAGCAACTTCAATTGCAGGAAAAATTGAGTTCTTCTTTGTGAATTCACTGCACATGCCATTCAATGTCGGATTTGCTTTTGCGTGGATCGCTTTGTTTGCAGTTTTGGTGTTCCTGATGTATTATGCACAAAAAATCAAACATGCGGATTTGCAATTATTTGCAACTTCTTTCTTAGTTATATTTATCGGATTCTCTTCTTATGCAATGGTTCCGATTCGTGCTGCTTCAAATCCACCGATCAACATGAACGCACCAAAAGATGCATTCAGTTTATTATCTTACTTAAACCGTGAACAATATGGTTCTCGTGCCTTAGTAAAAGGTCCGTTGTTTGATGCGCAGCCAATTGATTACATTCAAAAAGGAAAAGATTACTATCCGGATCAGACTACAAAAAGATATGAAGTAAAAGGCGAAAAAGTGGATTACAAATATGATCCGGCTGATGAAATGATCTTTCCACGTATGGGACCAACTAATGATGGCGAAAGCGCTGCGGCATTGTATCAGTATTGGACTGGTTACCAGGGCAAGCCAACTTTCTCTGACAACTTAACGTATTTCTTCCGTTACCAGTTAGGTTATATGTACAAGCGTTATTTTATGTGGAATTTTGCCGGCAGACAAGATGATTACCAGGGAACACCTGGCAACGAAAAAATGAATGGCGACTGGTTAACCGGTATTTCTTTTATTGACAATATGCATTTAGGAAGCCAGGATGGTTTACCATATCAGATTCTGAATCAGAAAGCAAGAAATAAATTTTATATGTTGCCGTTGTTGTTAGGTTTAATTGGTATCATTTATATGTACTCAAAAAGCAAACAGCAAACATTGGTTTTTGCATTGCTATTTATTGTTACAGGTATTGCCTTGATCGTGTACACGAACCAGCCACCGCGCGAGCCGCGCGAGCGTGATTATGCGCTGGTAGGTTCTTTCTTTGCATTTTGTATCTGGATAGGTTTGGCTGTTGTAGCTGTTTACGATTTCCTGAAAAGCAAAAATTTACCGGGTTTACCAATTGCTCTGGCAACTACTATTTTATGTTTATTCGTTCCGTTTATAATGGCAAAACAAGGTTGGGACGACCACAATCGTCATGGCAGATACATGGCGCGTGACTTTGCTGCTAACTATTTAGTGAGCTGTCCGCCTAATGCTATCTTATTTACACAAGGCGATAATGATACCTATCCATTGTGGTATGCACAGGAAGTAGAAGGCATTCGTACAGACGTGCGTATCGTCAACCTGAGTTTGTTAGGTGTAGATTGGTACATCGATTTCTTACATCGTGCAGCGAACAAATCGGGTCCGATTCCTTTCTATAAAGATTTCGTGTCTGAAAAATACAGAGGCAGCAATAGAGATATGATTCAGTTAAATGATCAGTCCGGATTTGCAGACCCAAGCCAGTATTACGACATACAAAATATTATGGCATTTATCTTAAATGATAATCCGAAATACAAAGCGCAAACCAGCAGAGGTGATGCTGTAAATTATTTACCGACTACCAAGTTAAAATTGAAAGTGGACAGAGCTGCTATTGAAAAATATAATGTTGTTCCTGATCAGTTTAAAGATAAAATTGTAGATGAAATTGTTTGGGATTTAGGCAAGAGTCGCATTATTAAATATGATTTGGCGGTATTGGCAATGGTTGCAGCGGCAGACTGGAGCCGTCCTATTTGTTTCTCTAATACAGTAGAAGATGTGTATTACAATGGTTTAGGTAAATACCTGATCCAGGAAGGCGAGATCTTGCGTTTCGTGCCTTGCAAGTTTGAAGAAAACCAACGTGGTTACACTGCTCAAAACACACAAAAATCATTTGATATTGTAATGAAAGATTTCAAATACGGTGGAATGGGTGAGCGTGAAATGTTTATGGATGAGAATTCTGCGCGTATTATGAACACATTGAAAAGTGTGCATTTTGGCATAGCTGACGACTTAATTAGAAATAACAGAAAAGCAGATGCTGTAAAAGTATTAGACAGAGTGAAGAAAGAATTTACCTATGTAAACGCACCTTACTATACACCAAACAATCGTTTCTTTAATGTTTTAAGTGTACAATGGATCGATTTGTATTACAGAGCAGATGACAAAGACGGTGCCAGATCAATTAAAGAGTTATTCATTAAAGACCTGAAAGATTGTTTGCGCTTCTACAATTTGCCAAATGATGACTTCGCGGCTTTGTACTCCAATGAGAAAAAATCTGCGGAAGAATTGGTAAAACGTATGGAAATGCTGGCAGTTACTTATAAAGATGAAGAGTTCCTGAAACAATTGAATGCAGCGTTTCCAACTCTTGTTCAAAGCACCAGCGTACAACCAAATGTTACAGTGCCTAACGGATTATTACAATAACCATTTGGTTTTATGACATTTGTCAATTATATTTGATTTAACTAAACTTATTTTTATGGGAATGTTACAGGAATTTAAAGAGTTTGCCATTAAAGGCAATTTGATCGACATGGCTGTCGGTGTCGTAATGGGTGGCGCTTTTGGTAAAGTGGTTTCATCATTCATAGATGGTATGGTAATGCCTGCTGTCGGCATGATCTCAGGCGGTGTAGATTTTACACAAAAAAAGATTGTGTTGAAAGAAGCAGTCGCTGCATCGGCAGATGGTTCAACACCGGCAGTTGCAGAAGTAGCTATCAAATATGGCGCTTTCATTTCTGAGATCATTACATTCACTGTAGTTGCAGCAGTCGTTTTTATGGTGATCAAAGCTATTAACAAAATGAAAAAAGCAGAAGCAGCAGCAGCACCTGCACCGTCGCCGGCACAGGAAGTATTATTAACCGAAATCAGAGATTTGCTGAAAAAATAGAACAGTAAACCCTTTTATAGTCTAGAGCAGGCCACTTCGCAAGAAGTGGCTTTTTAGTTGAATTCATTGCTGTGAAAATCTCTGTAATCTGTGAGAAAAAGAACCAATTAACTTTATAACTTTATGACTTCTAAGTAAACAATGAAATATCCAATTGTATTTGTATTCCAAACTCAAATGATTTTAGGATTTACCATCTGCACCATCAAAAATAATAAAGCACTCTAATGAAACAACAAATAGTAGCAGGCAGAAATCCGGTGATTGAATTGCTGAAGTCGGCCAATGAAGTAGAAAAAGTGCTGATCTCAAAATCGGCTTCCGGCGATGTAATCAAAGAAATTCTGGATCTGTGCAGAAGCCGTGAAATTTATTATCAGTATGTTCCGGAAGTAAAGATAAATTCGCTGACGCGCGCCAATCACCAGGGCGTTGTTGCCATTACCGCGTTGATACAATATTACCAGGTACAGGATATTATTGATTCGGTTTATGAAAAAGGCGAAGAACCGTTGTTATTGATTTTGGAAAATGTAACAGATGTGCGCAACGTTGGAGCGCTTGCACGAACGGCTTTAGGTTTAGGCGCTCACGCGATCATTTTTCCTAAAAAAGAAAGTGCTGCTATCAATGATGTCGCGATAAAAATATCTGCCGGTGCGTTGCTGAAAATTCCGGTTTGCCGCGTCGAAAATTTATCGGCAACGATTAAAGACATAAAAAACAACGGCATCAAAACAATTGGATTGGACGGAACAGCTTCGCAATTCATCCATGAAATTAATACCAAAATACCATTGGCAATTGTTGCCGGTTCAGAAGATGAAGGCATTTCCAATGCAACTATACGACTACTCGATGATTTGGTAAAATTGCCTATGCACCCTGATTTAGAATCCTATAATGTTTCTGTTGCCGCTGCAATGGCGCTGTATGAAGTCAGCAGACAAAAAGGATAAATTTTAGTCAATGCAATTTTTATGTAATTTATAAAGAAAGAATAACTCTGTATTTTTAATCCGGATTTTTTAAAAAAACTGATTTTTAAGCACTACATATGAAGAAATTATCGACCATTCTTTTCCTGTTGATACCTGTTGTTTTGTTTGGGCAATATGATTTAAAAAGAACAGGTATTCCATACCGGAAAGGAAATAAATGGGGTTATGCGCACTACAACACAAAAGCTGTTTTAGTAGCACCTGAATATGACAGCGTATCCTACCTGGTTGGTTTTTTAAATGATATTCCTAAAGTATATAAGGATCATAAAATGGGTTTGGTGGACGATACAGGTCGTGTCATAATACCGCCAACTGCGAGTTATAATTACATTGATATGTTCTTAAATGAAGATAATAAGAACCTGGCGTGGATAGCCGGCTATTACGGTGGCAGCAAGCAGTTGTATAATTTAAACGGAACCAGATTGCTGGATACCTTATACCAGGAAATCTTTTTGGTAAATGATACTCTGGTGTTGTTTGCGAATAACTATTTATATGGTATCTATGATATAAAAAATAAAAAAGAACGCATTAAACCTGTATATAGTCTTTATGAAATTAATTCCGATTGCACCAAAAAGGAATACAGAAGATTTAGTTTGGAGAGAATAATATTTAAAGACAACGCGAATAAAACGTACAGAATAGATTCATGCTTAAAGCTGATTCCTTTTTCTATAAACCAGGATTGCCTGAACCAGGATTATATATATGGCCGCGAATCAGAAATGTTTGGTCCCGGACTTTATTTTGATATGCAGGAATATAATAATGAAGGCAAGCAGACTAGCAATAAAACATATACAACAACACAAGGCAACAAGTATGTGCTTACCGATAAATATTACAAGCAATACCAGTTGATAAAAAATAATAAATCTAACCGGTTTGGATTGATAGAAAATACAGACCAGAATATACAGGTGGTGCGCCTGGAACCTGTTTACAGCGATGTCAGTCTGTTTACATACAAGAAAATGAATGTTTTTGCTATGATTAAAAAAGACGGTAAAACAGGTGTTTATGATTTATCTGCTTTGAAAGAAATTGCACAACCGATGTATGACAGTATTCAATTTGATTATAATAAGAATGACTTTTATAACAAAGAGGAAATGATCATTTACAAAAACGGCAAGCTTGGCAGAATTGAGTTTAAGAAAGAATCGCGCTTCAGTAGCATTGAAACCAAAATTATTCAGCCGGAATACGATATGATGATCCATAAAGATCAGTATTTAATCAAAAGCAAGAATTTTTATTTCGTGAAAAAAAACAATGTTTACTATTACATAGCAAATGATGGAACTGTCTATTACGATGCAACGCAATAATAAAAACAACTGAAACAACTTTTCCTGATACTTTTTCTTAGCGACAGCGTCACAGATTTAATCATTGACACACTTTATTGAATAGACCCAGGCATTTCTCGATTACTAATCACTTTTTCTCAATACCTGCGCCGTGTTTCCCTGTGTCTGAGAACTTTTTCTCAATTGTTGTGCGTCTTTCCTCAACAGTTCGGCGCCTTTCCTGAACTGTTGCGGAACATTCCTGAACATTTGCGCCACTTTTCTCAATAGTTCAGTTCCTTTCCTGAGTACTTGCGCGCCTTTCCTGAGTTTTTTTCCTCGCAGAGTCTCTAAGCCAAGCCCAAGCCAAGCAGGACTCTGCGAAGTAACAAGTTTAAAAAGAACACCAAACATATTTATTATATTAGTGGTGCCAATGGCTTGTGCGCAATAGCGACTAAAGACAATGCAGTAAGTTCTTTGACCTACCACTATGTATTCACCGACCACTTAGGCAGCATTGTTAAACTGACCGATAATACCGGTACTACCATAGCCGAGCAAAGCTTTGACGCATGGGGAAGACTGCGTGATGCTAATAACTGGTCAAGCTACACCGTACCGAATACCTATGCTGCTATTTTAGGCACCAACGGCGGCACCGGCTGGCTGACACGCGGCTACACCCTTACCCTTGATTTTGTCATAGAAATTGATTGTAGGTTCTCGCAAGTTTAGAGAAACGTAACTTGTGAGAAATGAAGTTTTATTTCCGAATCATCTTCAATGCATAGTCTAAAACCACATCGTCATTTTTGATAATATCAGTAATAGTCGGCTGCAGCAGATAATTAGGAAACACACCATGTCCATCATTTTTGGAAAGGTCTGTTAAAATGGTTCTGTAATCAGGTTTGTCGCAGATTATTTTAGTATTTGGTAAGGTAGTTTTTGTTTTCAAAGAAAATAAACTGGTCAGTACTGATTTATTGCCACCGGCTTCTTCACCAATAAATACAGCTCTTTTCGCTACTTCCAACGCAGCGCAAACCATGCCTGAACAGGAAAAACTACCGCCGTTTATCAATACATATAAATTGCCATTAAAATTATTTTTATTCGGTTTCTGTAAATCAATCAAACCATTTTTTACATTTCGCAAACGGTTGTCTGTATTGGAAGCAGCCAGTTTATTTACCGCAAAATATGCTTTCGTAAAAATAAAAGGTTTATCCAATAAATAAGAAACCAAATGAATTCCATATTCAGCAGCGCCGCCCTGATTGTTGCGCAAATCCAGTATCAGGTTTTGTGTTTGTTTATTTTTTACCTGTTCAAAAAATTCGGTAATCGTTTTTTTAAAAGACTGCTTGTATTCTTTTTTCATTTTTTCACTGAACGTTTTAATGTCTAGAACAGCCGTTTTATCAGAATCTAAAAATTGTACATAAATAGCTTTATCATTTTCATTCACCATTTTTCGTTCAGGATATTTTTTCTTTCTCGCAGCCGTAATCATTTCTTTCGGTAAGGCAGCTACTTCTTTTTTGATGATAGTATTTTCAGGTGTTTTAATTTCTAAATCAAACTTTGCCGGATGACCGAAAACATAACTGTAATATTCGCGAAACCAGTTGTTCAGAATCCATGTTGGATAGGTTTCGTTGTAGCCGTCTCTTGGCTGTCTTCGAATCAGTTCATTCCATATTTTTTCAACGGAAATACTGTTAATACTTAAAATCTCAGCACCAAGCGCAATAGTAGAATCTCCGGATAGATTCATGTCGATATATAATTTTTTACCTGTTGAATAAAAAACATGAAACGGAAAAAATAACTCATTCTTGTTGTAGTATTCTACCAGCGCATCATTTGGATGAATATAGTTATGGCCGTCTTTGATGATAGCAACCAATGGCGTGATGTATCCATAAAATTCGATGGCAGTCATCGGTTGTTTGATGTTGTTGTATATACTGTCAAAAATAACATCCATTCTTTCTTTAGAATTGTACAGGTATAAATTGGCATGTGTTTTTTCTAAAGCAGTTCGCCAGGTATTGAAATCTTCTTTAAGCGCTGCAACATCAAATTGCTGTGTTGCAATTGAAGTATCTGTTTGCGCAAAGAGCATTTGTGCAGACAACATAAAACAAACTATATGCAGTGATGAAATTAATTTACGTAAAATCATTATTAGCGTTTGTGATTTCAATTTCAAGTTTGAATGAATTAAAATGAATTATGGTAAAGTTCGGAACTTTATCTTAATTAAAAAATATCAAATAACAATAAATTTGTGCTGATTACTTTATCAGACTGATCTTCATCATATTGGTTCTGCCGCGTCCGGTAATAGGCATGCTGGCTGTACTTACTATGATATCGTTTGTTTCAACGACATTATTTACTTTTAGAATTTCAATGATATCGTCAATCGATTCATCCGTGCTGACAAATTTATCGTAATAAAACACATCAACGCCCCAAACTAAACCGAGTGTATTGAGTAACGATTTATTACTGGTGAAAATATGAATGTCTGCTTTCGGCCGGTTGCTTGCCAGCATGAACGCCGTATAACCTGAATAGGTCATGCCATTAATTGCTTTCGCGTTTACATCTTCCGCAATCTGGCAGGCATTGAAACAAATAGCATCTGATAAAAAAGTAGGTGAGTTTTTATCAGGCAATAAATGTTTGTTATAGATTCCGGTTTCCTGTTCAGTTCTTCGAATGATACGATCTATCGTTTGTATTACTTTCGCCGGATTTTTACCAACCGATGTTTCGCCACTTAGCATGATGGCATCAGCGCCATCTAAAACACCATTCGCAACGTCCGTGATTTCAGCACGCGTTGGTCGCGGCATGTCGATCATCGATTCCATGACTTGTGTAGCAATAATTACCGGTTTTGATTGCTTAATGCATGATTTAATAAAGTTCTTTTGGATCAGCGGCATTTCTTCCATCGCTACTTCAACACCTAAATCGCCACGCGCAATCATCACTGCATCTGTTGCTTTGATGATGCTTTCCATATTTTCAACAGCTTCCGGTTTTTCGATCTTCGCAATCACTTTTAACGATGATTCTCTGTCGATGATCATTTGTTTCAGGTCGAGAATATCTTTAGCGGTTCGCACAAATGAAAGTGCGATCCAGTTCACCGGTTGTGTAACGATAAATTCAAAATCTCGCAGATCTTTTTCCGTTAAACTTGGAATAGAAATATTGGTATTTGGTAGATTAAATCCTTTTTTGGAAGATAAAATTCCGCCGGAAATAATTTTGCATTGCAGTGTATTGTCGTTAAGTATTTCTTCCACCTGCAATTCTAATTTTCCATCGTCAATTAAAATGAATTCACCTTCTTTGAGGTCAGTCAGATGATCATAGGTTACAGAAAAAATTTCTTTTGTACCGATCACATCTTCGCTCGTAACTTTTATAGAATTGCCTTCAATTAATTCAACTGCATTGTTTTGCATTAAACCGGTGCGCAATTTCGGACCTTGCAAATCGGCCAAAATACTGACGTGCGCATTCAGAGTTTCATTTAACAAACAAATATGCTCAATTACTTTTAAATGATCTTCGTGTCTGCCGTGCGAAAAATTTAAACGAAAGACATTGACACCACTTTTGTAAAGTTCTACCAGCTTTTCATAGCTATTGCTAGCCGGCCCAATGGTAGCTACTATTTTGGTTTTTCTTTTTGCCTTGTTCATTAAAATGTCGGATTAATAAATTATGTTTTGATTTCAATGAATTTACATCGATAGACAAACACGATTGTACGGCAGGAATTCTAGACAATAATTGTGTGAATTCTTCTTTGTCGAAATAATCGTCTTCACCGTGTAACAAAAACAAAAAATCCATGTTTTTAAGTTCCGGAATCAGGATGTTTCCACCGTTTTTATTTTGCACTAATTCAATGGTATAAAAATCAATTTCATTCTGGTGTTTGTACGCATTGAAATGTTTGAATTCTTTGATTTTAGAACTGTAAAATTCAATATCATGTACGCGTTTCAGGTTCCAGTTCAGGTATTTGTTTAAATGCAGGCACAAGCGATAATCTTCCATATTGGAATTAATGCCCCAAACGGAAAAGTCAAAACTAACGTCGATAAATTGCTTTTTTGCCATAATTTGGCTACAAAATACAAGCGAAAACGAACACTATTTTTTCATATTATCAACATTATTGAATAACTGAAAATAAGCTGCACACAATCAATTACTTGTAAACAGTAAAAAATTAACACAGATTCGCACGGATTTCCGAAAATTACGCTAATTTTGCGTTTCAAATTTTAATAAATCATTGACTATGTCAACTATTGCAGAACGCGTTAAAAAAATTATTGTTGAGAAATTGACAGTAGAAGAATCAGAAGTAACACCTGAAGCAAAATTTGAAACTGATTTGAAAGCCGATTCATTGGAAACGGTTGAGTTGATCATGGAATTTGAAAAAGAATTCAACATCATCATTCCTGATGAACAAGCTGACAAGATCAAATCTGTAGGCGAAGCTATCGCTTATTTGGAAGCAAACGTTTAATTGCTTTATATTAAAATTTAATAAAATTTAAAATACCATCAGGGTTTTCAAAACCTTGATGGTATTTTATTTAAAAATTGAAAATCTTCGGTTTAAAACTTTACAGAAAGTCCGCCGTTTACAATTCCGTTATTTCCAAAACCAAGTTCTAAAAAACCACCAAAACGTTTGCCTACTCTAATGCCAATAGCATTTACCTGAAAGGCAACAAAACCATCTAGCGATTTGTTTGAGCCATCTTTATTATCTAATCGTTCGCGCCACAGAAAACCACCAATAGATAATCCTGAATACAAAGACACCCATTTTTTGTTTAAATAATGACACTCAGCGCCAACCATTAAAGAATAAATATCTTCATATTTTTTAAAGCTATAAATAGGATTGGTGTAAGTGTGAGTTTGTATAGTACGAGCATACGAAAATGAGCCGGTGATACACCACATCTTTGTAAAATAATGTTTATAACTAACACCAATCGGATGTATCATTTTAACATTAACCGTGTAGTTAGTATCTACTAATTTGCGGAAATTAAATAAACCTTCGCCTACGATTGCAAAAGTTTGTTCCCAAGAAACCCAACCAGCAAAAGCACTCATTTCATTTTTATAAAATTTGGTGGTATCGTTTGGTTTACAAAATGCATTTGTAAAAACCATTGAACATATTATAAAAAAGAATAATTTTCTCATACACAAAAGATAAATAGTTTTTATTGACAGATATTATTTCCAAGTACAACTTGATTTCCGTAGTATGGTGGTACGGCTGGATTTAGGGTTCCATAGCAATAAAATCCTTGCTGTCCATACAACGTATATACTGCTTGTGTAACATCAGATTGATTTTTCATTGTAAATGTTTTTTCGTAATTATATCTATTCCATGCAGCTGTCGTAGGAATAGCTGGAGGTATGCCGCCAAATGAAAGAGATATTTCAATCTTTCCTTGAGAATGAGTAACAATATTACTAACTAAAACTCCTATTAGCTGTACTGCATTATTTTGATTGTCGAAAAATCCTGAAACAGCAGCACCTGCTGCTGCGCCAACATTTACTTTAACTTTAAAATCATTTACAGTTAAATTTAGTAGTTGTAATGTGTAATCAGGAATATCTATATTAAGATTCACATCTACACCAATGATATCGTCATCGCTACCAATGAATGCGCCTATTCCTAACTGAATAATATCCCTAAGTCTTAAATTTAGTGTGCCAACAAGAGAAGTTAACCTATCGTTTATGTTTTGTTGATTTACAACACCACCAGTACCAACTACTTCATCCAATGCAATTTTTAATGCATTATTAACGATTCCCGCAACTTGGTTCTTTACATTTTGTGTTGTATTATCTTCTTCCATAATTATTGCCACATTTCCAAATATAGTAATTCCTTGTGTATTTATTCTATTAATAATTGTAGCTAAATCATTGTTTTGTTGCCAACCAATTCCAACAAAATCCATTTCTGCCATTTTATCTGGAATTGGCCATCTATCACCTTCATAATAATCAGTATTATACCATTTTACAGGTGCTTCCATTGTTTTTACCGAACCAGAACAATTAACGCCCCATTTTGCTCGAAAACCTGTATTAATAATATAAGGTTCATCAATAGCATTTCCATCTTCTTTCTTGACAACTTTTAATGAACCATAATCAGTATAATAATATGATTTATTTAGGCACACATTATCTAATGCCGGATTATTTGGCACACAACCACTATTTATTAATGTAAATAGTAAAATAGTTGATATAAAAATTAATTTTCTCATCTTATTAAAATTTAATTTTATGCTTACTCTATTCTTTGAATTGTAATAGTTTACAACCTCACATTTAAGTGAGTATTTTAAAGTTCTTTATTGCTATTACATTCTAAAAAGGGTTTTCTGCAAACACCTTACATTTTTTTTTGAATTAATTCTTATGCATAACAAATTTATCTTATAAAAAATAAATTCAACAATTTTACAGGTATAATATTCATTCCAAAATGGTATATTTGAAATAAAATTAAATTGCATGTTAATTGGACATAAAATCAAAAATCTTAGGGAAAACAGAAAACTATCACAAGATCAGATGGCTGATTTATTAGATATCTCACAAAAACAATATAGTTTTATTGAATCTAATCACACAAAAATCACATTTGAGAGATTACAAAAAATTGCACAAGCACTAAAACTAAACGATGATGAATATTTTGATCTGGTAAAACAGGAATCTATGGTTTTAAATATTACGAACAATAATGATCATGCAAAAGGATACATACATGCTGAAAATTATTATGAAGAATCTACACAAAAGGAAATAGCAAAATCATTGAAAGAAATTAGCAGCTATTTAGCAATAATTTCTAAAAAATAACTTTGATAATATTTTCCTAAATTGTGATAATCTTTTTTCAGTCAAGCTGATTTATGTCATTGAAACGCGTAGTCATTACCGGTTTAGGCGCCATCACACCCATTGGCAATACTGTTCCTGATTTTTGGAAACAGCTAATTGATGGTAAAAGCGGCAGCAATAATATTACTTATTTTGATACTACACATTTCCGTACACAATTTGCTTGCGAGCTAAAGAATTATAATCCATTAGATTATTTTGACAAAAAGGAATTAAAAAAACTTGATCTGTTTTCGCAGTATGCACATATTGCTGCTGATGAAGCTATCAAAGATTCCGGTTTGCTGGATTATGCTGATTTGAATAAAAAGAAAGTGGGCGTTTTGGTAACTTCCGGTTACGGCGGTTTAAATACGTTTGAAGAAGAATTTTCAGATTATATTAAAAATGATAAAAATCCAAGATACCTGAGTCCGTTCTTTATTCCACGTGTACTGATTAATTTGATGTCCGGAAATATTTCCATTAAATATGGTTTTAAAGGAATGAATTTTTCTGTAGTCGCTGCCTGTTCTTCATCATCGAATGCATTGATTGATGCATTAAATTATATTCGTTTAGGAAAAGCTGATGCAGTAGTAGTTGGTGGCGCAGAAGCAGCTATTACTGAGTTAGGTATTGGTGCGTTTGGTGCGATGAAAGCATTATCTGAGCGCAATGATGAGCCACAAACAGCATCAAGACCATTTGATAAGAACAGAGATGGTTTTGTTATGGGCGAAGGTGCCGGTTGTATGATGATAGAAAGTCTGGAACATGCGCAAAAACGTGGTGCAAAGATATATGCTGAATTTGCCGGCGGCGCAATGAATGCAGATGCATATCATATCACAGCGCCAAATCCAAGCGGTGAAAGTATCATCGATGTGATGCAGGAAGCATTGGAAGATGCTTGTTTACAGCCGTCGGAAATTGATTATATTAATGTACATGGAACATCAACGCCACTAGGTGATATTGTTGAAGTGCAGGCAATTCAAAAAGTATTTGATGAGCATGTTTATCAGCTAAATATCAGTTCTACAAAATCAATGACCGGTCATTTACTTGGAGCTGCCGGTATTTTGGAAGCCATTGTTGCAGTTTTGTCGATACAACAAAATATAGTGCCGCCAACTATCAATCATTTTACAGATGATGATCAATTCGACAATAAAATAAATTTCACGTTTCATCAAAAACAAGAAAGAAAAGTCAATGCTGCTTTGTCCAATAATTTTGGATTCGGTGGACACAATGTTTCGATTATTTTTAAAAAGTATGTTGATTAAAGTCAAACTTTATTCCTTTTTTTTTGATGTGTTTCTTTTGCTGATTTTAAAGTGCACATAGAATCCGCAAGTATTACTTTAAATTTTTGGATATTCATGCTCATTTCTTTTTTTTATTGAAATTAAAACTGCTACTTTTGAGCATGTGGTCTTTTCTACAGAATTTATTCAAACGAAATAAGCAACCTTCAGCCATTTATGGATTCGTCGAAATTTATAATCACATCGGCTACTATCCAAAGCACTCAGAAGAAAATTACATCAAGGCACTTACACATTCTTCATATACCAAAAAAGCGACAGAAAAAAATGAACGACTCGAATTTTTAGGTGATGCTGTTATTAGTTTTGTGGTTGCAGAAGTATTGTTTCAGCGACTCGAAGGTAAAGATGAAGGCGTGCTGACCAAAGCGCGTGCATCTATCGTAAATCGTAAGAATTTAAATAAGATCGGAACGGAAATAGGCATACCAAAATATGTGCGACATAAACTTTCTGATAAGCAAATGCTCGAATCACCTGATATTATCGGCAATGCGTTCGAGGCATTTATCGGTGCGTTCTTTTTAGATTATGGCATGCACGAAAGTGAAGTTTTAGTAAGCAATTTATTGATGAAAGATTTTCATCCGGAAACATTTCACAATACTATCTCTGATTATAAAAGTTTTATGCTGGAATGGATTCAGGCACGTAAGAAAACAATTTTATTTTCACATAACTCAACACCTGACGCCAACGGAGTTTTTACAGTTGTATTAAAGATTGATGGCGAAGATATTGCAACCGGTTCCGGAAAAAATAAAAAAGAAGCAGAACAAGATGTTTGTATAAAAGCAGTACAGTTGTTAAAATTAGAATGATCTATTCTAATTTGTAAATTTCCATGATGTTTTCCAAAATAGAATCAAAATTAATTTTCAGGTCTATTAATTTTCCGGTATGAATATCAAAAACCCAACCATGCACTATCAGACCTCTTTCTTTATATGCTTGTTGTACGGCAGCCGTTTTAATCAGATTAACACATTGTTCCTGGACATTCAATTCCACTAAACGTTCATAACGCTTTTCTTCGTCTTGTATGGCGTTTAATTCTGTTTTATGTAAACGATATACATCGCGAATATTGCGTAGCCAAGGATTTAAAATACCCATGTCAGCCGGTTGCATAGCAGCTTTAACACCACCACAATTGTAATGTCCACAAACAACAATGTGTTTTACTTTTAAGTGTCGTACTGCAAAATTCAATACAGACATTACATTCAAATCGACGTTATTTACCAGGTTGGCAATGTTTCTGTGAACGAAAACTTCACCTGGCTGAACACCCATTAATTCTTCAGCAGTTACGCGGCTGTCAGAGCATCCGATATATAAGAACTCAGGCGATTGTCCTTTAGACAGATTTACAAAATAATCTTTATCAATTGCAAGTTTTTCCTCAATCCATTTTTTATTATTAGCAAAGATTTGTTCTATGTTCATGTGTATATTTTATGATGATAAGATACAAAAATTATCTTGTTATCATCAGTTTCTTAATTTCTGAGAATCCATTTCCATTGAATATACGCACAAAATAAACGCCTTTGTCATAACCGGAAACATCAAACTCAAAATTGTCACTGATATTTTTTTGTTCCTGTAATATTTGTCCTTGCATATTATAAACGTTTACGGAATAATTTTCGTTGAAATCTGATTTTATGAAAAAAGTATTCTTAGTTGGATTAGGAAAAATAGAAACCTGATTTTCTATTTTATTTTCTTTAACGCTCGTCACGGTGCAACCGCTATTTAACTGGTTGATGTATTTCCAAATTAATGTATCATAAGCAGAAACCGCTAAGGCATTGTCACCGGATTCGCCGGTGCGAACGATCACCATTTTCGTGCTAGGAATTACATAAATTTTTTGGTCGTATTTTCCTAATGCACAAAACAGATCATTTGGTGCGTTCGGAATAAGTTTAAAAGGAAATACCGTTTGTAAACCTGGTACCATCGCGGATGCTTTGCCATTCAACCACCATAAATAACCGTATGCTAAATTAAAATTTTGCGATGTATTCGTCATGGCGCGATAGTAAGCAGTATCGCGTAAAACAGTATCACTTTGCCAGATACCTTTATTTAAAGTCAGCAAGCCAAAACGAGCCATATCGCGCGTAGTGCTGAAATACACACCACTCGGAATCCATGCGCCACTCATTCCTGTATATGCTTCGATCCATTCATTCGTTGCAGCGTTATATGTTTTTCCGCTGGCTGCAGCAACTACTTCTTCCAGTTTTTTATAAGCACCAGTATGGTATGCCCAACGTGTACCGGCATCTACTTTATATTGCAGACATGCGGTGCTGTAATCTTCATTAGTACAAGGCGAAGGTGGACTGTCATCCATTCCACTGGTCATTGTTAATAGATTTTTGATTGTAATCAGTTTTTCTTTTTGTGGTGTTTCAGACGACCAGCCAACACCTAAATATTTTGAAACGGAATCATTAATATTAAGCAATCCTTTTTGTTGCGCAATACCGACCATCGTTGCCGTTAAACTTTTTCCTGCAGAAGCCCAATAATGTATAGAGTCTCGTACGAATGTACCGAAATATTTTTCTACCACTATTTTACCATCTTTTAAAATAATAAAACCTTTTGTATTGGTGCGTTGTAAGAAATTCGTTAATGAATCTATGTTTTTTTGGCACCAACCTAAACGATTCGGCGACATCGTGTCCCAGGTAGTTCCTGTTTTTGGTGGAAAATAAAGCTGTGCTTTTAAAAAATTAGATAATAGTATAAATGTAAAAATGAATAGTATTTTTCTCATAGCGCGCTTTTTACTTAGACAAACATACTTGTAATTGGTTTAATTGCCAAGAAAAATTTGTTATGTAAAATAAAATAAAAAGAGTGGCATCGACCGATGCCACTCTTTCCTAAAACATGTAAAAACTATTTGGAATTGATATACTTATCTAATTGAGAACTGTAATTACTGAATGCAAAATCACTGTACAACGTGTAGTAGTTATTTTTATCAATGGTTTTATCATAACAATATTTCGCGAGTTCCAGTTTATTAGCTTCAAAAGTAATTTGCTCCAACAATTGATGCACTTGTGTAGTTTTTAGCTGACGATCTTTTAACGCAGTTTTTGCCACTTCTAACATTTTTTCTTCAAACGTTGCATTTTTCATGGTTTGTATTAAGACTTGTAAATCCGCGTCAGACATTGCATTATAGTAGCTGTAATTATAATTGCCATTATTGTTGGTATTGTTGTTCCAGCCATTATTGTTATTATAGTTATAGCCATTGTTACCATTGTAATTTGGATTATTGTTCCAGCCATAACAATTATGTTTTGGCGGTTTTGGTCCGTATGGTCTAGGGCAATTTTGTGTTGGTGTATTGCATGTCGGCTGGTTGTTTGGTGTATTCGTTTGTACATTATCTAAATACCAGGTTTGTTGTTTGAATGGTAATTTCTGAATAATATTTAAACCGTTGAATGCATCCAGTTCTGCAACAAACCGAAATCCATCATTAATAAAAACCGGTTTGTCATAAACGATTCTTCCATTGTATCCATTTTCTATTACTCTTAATTGATAATTTCCATTCGTCAAATCAAAGAAACGAAAAATGTTAGAAGTGGTTGAAAGTGTCTGATTGCCTAATGAAACAGTGTAGTTTCCATTGGTGTTTATTTTCATAAAAAACTCGGAAGAGGCAAAGATTGAGTTTGCTAAAAGAGTTGAAAATAAAAGTAGTGTAGATAATTTTTTCATACGAAATCATTTTATTGAAAATCGTAATACAATCACTGTGCCAAATTTGTAAAGTAGGCAGAATTAAAGTAGGCAGTATGAAATTATTAGTTGACTGCCTACGCTTACTTGATACTAAATACTCAAACAGAAGTGATCCACCAGGTATTGCCATAAACATCTTTTACACCACAGGTTCTTCCATATACCTGATCAGACAAACCCATGATTGTCGTGCAGCCTAATTCTAATGCTTTAGCATAAGAAACATCTGCATTTTCGACATAAATAAAAATGCCTGCCGGTTGTGATTGCCATTCATCAGTTGCTTCGGCGCACATAATAGTTGCATTACCTGTTTTTAATTCAGCGTGCATTACTACACTTTTTTCTTCATCACGAAAATGTTGTTCCGTTATTTCAACGCCGAATAAATTTTGCATGAAAGCGATAAAACTTTTACAGTCTTTTATAATTAAATATGGAACTGCAGTTTGATATTGTGTTGGAATTGGCATGGTTTTATTTTTAGTTTAGTATTATTGAATAATAAATTACACAATTAATTTGACAGCAATATCCGGAATTTCACTGAGCTGTTCGAATAAATCATTGCTGACTTTAATACCGGTTTTGGTAGAATGAAAAGTAAGTGGCGGTGAGCTTTCATTGTTATCATACAAGTAAACAGTAAATGGCTTTTTGCCCGGATGTTTGGAAACTATTTTATAAATTCTATCTATCTTCTTTTCATCCAGATGGTTGTAATTCATCATCACACGCATGCCTTTTCCATATTTTTCCATCACATCCTGCATGAACTCCATTTGTGTTACATTGAGCTCATATTTTTCTTCATCGCGAAAACTTTTTTTATAAAAACCTTTTAACAGCAAACGGTTTCCGACTTCGAGAAATGCTAAGTATTTATTATAGTTTTCACTGAAAAAAGCAATGTCCAGAGTTGCATCCAAATCTTCAAAAATAACACTTGCCCAAGGTCTGCCTTTTTTGTCCATGCGTTTGTTTACAGAAGCTACCATACAAGCGATCGTCACATTTTTATCGCGGTAGTTTTCAATATCTTCAAACGAAGCGTTGCAGAAATTTTTTATTTCCACTTCAAAATCATCTAACGGATGACCTGAAATATAAATACCGGTTACTTCTTTTTCTTTTTGCAATTTTTCAAACGGAATCCAAGGATTGGCATGTGGAATTTCCGGTTCCGGAATTTCTGCATCTGCCGTATCGCCAAATAAAGAAAAAGCTGTAGAAGATTGCTGTTCTTTTACGTTGTTACCAAAACGAATCGCCAGTTCGATAAAACTTGTTCCGTCTTTATATTGATGAAAATATTGAGCACGATGCACATTCGGAAAACTATCAAACGCACCGGCTTGCGCTAATGCTTCAATATTCTTTTTGTTCACTGCACGTTGGCTGATGCGTTTTGTTAGATCAAAAATATTTTTGTAAAAACCATTCATTTCTCTTTCCATAATAATATCGGAAACAGCGGCTTCGCCACAACCTTTGATTGCTGATAACGCAAAGCGTATTTCACCAGCTTTATTTACAGAAAATTTTACATCGCTTTCGTTAATATCAGGTCCAAGCGTAGGTACTTGCATTCTTCTGCATTCACTTAAAAAGAAATTGATTTGTTTGATGTCATTCATATTATGTGAAAGCACGGAAGCCATATATTCTGCCGGATAATGCGCTTTTAAATATGCTGTTTGAAAGGCAACAAACGCATAACAAGTAGAATGTGATTTATTGAACGCGTACGATGCAAATTTTTCCCAGTCAATCCAGATCTTTTCGCAAATTTTGGTATCAATATTATTTTTTGCACAACCTTCCAAAAACATCGGTTTCAAAGAATCCAGCTTTGCTCGGTCTTTCTTTCCCATTGCTTTACGCAACTCATCAGCTTTACCTTTTGTAAAACCTGCAAGCTTTTGCGAAAGCAACATCACCTGTTCCTGGTAAACTGTAATACCATAGGTTTCTTCCAGATATTCTTTCATTTCAGGCAAGTCGTAGGTAACCTGCTCTTTACCATTTTTACGTGCTGCAAAATTGGGAATATAATCCATTGGTCCAGGTCGATATAGTGCATTCATCGCAATCAAGTCATCAAACTTGTCTGGTTTCAGATCGCGCAAATATTTTTGCATACCGGCACTTTCAAACTGGAACGTGCCGATGGTGTCGCCGCGTTGATATAACTCAAATGTTTTTGGATCATCTAATGGAATAGTGTCCAGATCAATTTTGATTCCATGATTTTTTTCAATCAGTTTTAAAGCATCGCGTAAAATGGTTAATGTTTTTAAACCTAAAAAATCCATTTTCAACATGCCGGCCGACTCGATGATGCTTCCATCGAATTGAGTGACCAATAAATCCGCATCTTTTGCTGTACATACTGGAATATAATTAACGATGTCGTCCGGTGCGATTATAATGGCAGAAGCATGAATACCACGATTCCGGATAGAACCTTCCAGGTTTTCTGCTAATTTCAAAGTGCGTTGTAAAGGATTGTTATCATCTGTTCTGATCTTACGAAAATCTTCCGATTCTTTAAAAGTATCAGCCAAAGTTGTTTTGGGTTTGTCAGAAACCAGCTTTGATAGTTTATCGGTTTCAGCCAATGGAACTTTCAGGACACGACCAACATCTTTTATAGATGATTTTGCAGCCATAGTACCATATGTAATGATTTGTGCTACCTGGTTTTTTCCGTATTTGTTGATTACATAATCAATTACTTTTTGTCTGCCTTCATCATCGAAGTCGATATCAATATCCGGCATCGAAATACGATCCGGATTTAAGAAACGCTCGAATAGTAAATTGTATTTTATTGGATCTACATTAGTAATTCCTATTGCATAAGCCACAGCAGAACCGGCAGCAGAACCACGACCCGGACCGATAGAAACACCCAGTTTTTTACCTTCGTTAATAAAATCCTGCACGATTAAAAAGTAACCGGGAAAACCCATGTGCTGAATGGTTTTTAACTCAAAATCTAAACGCTCAATAATATCTAAAGGCAAGATCTCGCCCCAACGTTTGCGAGCACCTTCAAAAGTTAAAAACTTTAAGTATTCATCCTGATTAGTAAATCCAATCGGTAATTTAAATGCTGGTAATAAGATGTTTCTTTCTAAGTTTAATGATTGCACTTTCTCTGCAATTTCCAGCGTGTTTTCAATAGCTTGCGGAACATCTTTAAACAATTCTTTCATTTCAAATTGTGTTTTGAAATAAAATTTATCGTTTGGAAATTTAAAGCGATCCGGATCTGTGAAATCTTTTCCGGTTTGCAGGCATAATAAAATATCGTGCGCTTCGTAATCTTTTTGGTCAACATAATGCGAATCATTGGTAGCAATCAGTTTGACCTTATGTTTTTCCGATAGTTTGATTAATTCCTGATTGATACGTTCCTGGCTCCAACCGGTTCCATCCAAATCATCTATTTCATGGCGTTGCAATTCGATATAATAATCTTCACCAAAAACATTATACCATTTTAAAAATGCTTTCTCTGCTTCTTCAATACCTTTATAAATCATTGTTTGTGGCACTTCTGCACCTACGCAGCAAGTAGAGGCAATGATTCCTTCATGATATTCCTTGATTAACTCAAAATCTACACGCGGAAAATCCATATAGATACCATCAATGTAACCACATGATACTATATGCATCAGGTTTTTATAGCCAACTTCATTTTTTGCTAGCAATAATTGATGAAAACGTTTGTCTTTATTTTCGCGTGTAAACTTTTTATTGAAACGATCTTCTACCACATAAACTTCGCAACCTAATATTGGTTTCACACCATGTTTTTTGCAAGCGGCAAAAAACTTAAAAGCACCGAACATGTTTCCATGGTCAGTAATCGCAACCGCAGGCATTCCATCAGCTTTCGCTTTTTTGACCATATTGTCGATATCTGCAGCACCATCTAAAAGTGAGTACTGCGTATGACAATGAAGTGGAGCGAAATCGCACATGTTAATTAGTTATTGTTTAGTTAGAAAATTAGTGAATGAAGTTAATTTGAAAATTTGGCAATTTGAAAATTTGAAAATTAAATCTTGGTAGGTTTTGATATTTTTTATCAACATTCAAATTCTTGAAGAAAATTATTTTAAGAATGAGGTTTTTATAAAATGTACTATTTTAAAATTTATACTTTAGTGCATTAGTGCTTTAATAAATTCAAATAGAATTCTACCAAAAATAGAAATACATAAATTTGCAATTATTCCGATAGCAAATAATATAATAACAAATCCAATTAAAAATGAGCGTGTAGATTTATTTTGTTTTTGTTTAATTAGACTTGGAATATATTCATCTACTTTTTTCATTGCATTTTCATATGATATTGAATAAAAATCCATAGTTAATTTAACTGCGTCTTCACGTCTGCTGCTTAATATGTATTGTTCTAATAGTATATAATATTGTTTATCATCCATAATTAAAATTAGTCATTTTTATTAAATAAAAAGAGCTCAGGCATTGCACCTGAGCTACGCAACTAAGATTATTAACATTATTATGAAGAAAAAAAGAAGATGGAGTTAGTCATAGTTTTATGGTTACTATTTTATGGTATTTGTAATACAAGTTTAATTTGAAAAAAATAAAAATGGAGATTGAATGAGTAAACGGTCATTTTGAGTGAGTATTCGGTAAAAATGATGTTGTGGATAAATAACTTTCAAAAATTATTGAAAGTTTGAGAACTATTTATTAAATTTGAAGCATGAATTTGTCAGAAGGTAAAAAACAGTTTGTTCAGGCATGGGGCGCGATTGGCACTCAATGGGGAATTAATAAAACCATGGCTCAGATTCATGCGCTGATGATGGTTTCTACGGATGTGCTTAGTACTGAGGAAATTATGGAAGAATTGTCGATTTCACGAGGAAATGCGAATATGAATCTGCGCGATTTGATTGATTGGGGTTTGGTTCAAAAGGTATTTAAACACGGCGAACGAAGAGATTACTTTCAAGGTGAAAAAGATGTTTGGAAAATAGCAAAACAAGTAGCAAAAATCAGAAAAACACGTGAGTTGGATCCGGTTTTGAAAGTGCTGGAAGAATTGAAAAAAGTAGAACCCAATTCTAAAAGTGATGAAGTGAAACAGTTTCATAAACTGGTAAACGATGTTTACAAATTAGCAAGTAATGTTGACCGTTTGATTGAAGGAATCTTTAAAGCGGAAGAAAGCTGGTTTTGGGACAAAATATTGAAGATATTTACATTACATAAATAAAAATAGGTTTACCTATTTTTTTGTAATTAAATTTCAAAAATTATTGAAAATTTAGAAATTATAATTAATAAAAATTAAAATCATGAAAACATTTATTAAAACCGATTATTACATCCAGATTTTTTTGGCATGTGTATTAAATCCGCTTGGAGTTCTATCAATGTATGGAATCGCGTTTGCATTTCCGATCATTGGTTTGTATCAACTAATTTCAGACGCATTGCATTTGTTTGTTTATAAAACAGCATTTTTAAACAGAGAACGAACTATTCATTTTTATGGCGCAATTGCATATATCGTGATTGTTTTATTATTTACCTATGATATTGCTAAAAGCTCACATAGCGGCAGCGAATGGATTTTGTTCATCATATTTTATATAGTGATTCCTGAAATCATGATTTGGGTTCGTTTTTCGTGGGCTCGCAAACACTATTTATACGAAAAAAACAGAGTTCATAATGAAACAGATTTGATAGAAGAATTGCAAGAAGTATAAAGTAGTCTTTATGAAAACCATTGAAATATGATACGCTTATAACTAATAACAATCAAGCCATGAAATACATATCTTATCCATTTTATTTTTTGTTGTTATGCTATGTAATAATTATACCAATTGGCTTGACATTATACAGAAATGGCAGACACTATTTATTGGAGATTTTTCATCATGATATAGAAGTGACTGACAGCGTAAACAAGATTTTGTTAGTGGCTTATTACTTAGTTAATTTAGGTTTTTCTACCATCATGGTGTCGTTCTGTAACGATTACAAAAATCCATTACATAATGCAGAATTATATGCCATAAAACTAGGAATTATTTTATGGTCTTTAGGTGGTTTGCATTATTGCAATGTGGTTTTATTAAATCATTTTAAAATACAGATTCAATTATTTTTTCACCCAAAAAATTCATCTATATGAAAGCGAATTATGTCGTTACTGCTTATGCAGTTTATTTACCGGTAGTTATTGTTTTAACCTGGTATGTGGCTCACACTTTATTTAAAAACAGCAAAGTATTTATGATGGAAATCTTTCACGGAAAGAGCGAAATAGCGATGAGCACCAACAAATTATTTGAAGTTGGTTTTTATTTACTGAATGTCGGATTTGCTTTGGTAATTATGCAAATCACATCTGACATTATTTTTAAACAAGATTTGATAGAAATTCTTTCCATTAAAATTGGCGGTTTTGCCATTTATTTAGGCATCATGTTGTTCTTTAATTTGTACTTATTTTTTCGCGGAAAAAAAGCAGCAAAAATGAATCATATACAAGCTATAGAATAGAAGCTGATAAATAGATTTTCTAAAATTTAAGTTTGTATTTTTTTGAGTTGTTCAATATTTTTTATTGAACAACTTTTTTACTGTAAACTATCTTCAATTGTATCTAATATGCGCGCAACTGCCGGACAAATTTCTGCGTTCTTTATAGTCAGTTCTAAAATCTGATGCATCTTTTTTCGGTTGGTGTGCGGATATTCGCGGCAAGCATTTGGTCGCACTTCATAAATAGAACAATAGTTGTCAGCTGCTAAGAAAACACAAGGTGTTTGGCGGAAAACAAAATCACCATCATCGTCTTTCACTACATATTTTTGCATGAAATCTTTCGCTGAAATTTTTAAATGTTTTGAAATTCTATTGATATCTTCATTGAGCAGTAGAGCAGGCGCAGATTTACAGCAATTACCACAATGCAGGCAATCTATTGCTTCAAAAACCTGTTCATGTTGAGTGTGAAATAATTCATCAACATCATACGGTTTTAATTTTTTTAAATCCTGAATTAATTTTTGATGCACTTTTTTATGTTGTAAAGCATTTGATTTTAGTTGTGCTATTTCTTGTTGTAAAGACATCGCATTATTTCAGCTTTACTTTATAACCATCTTTTTCCAGCAACTCTTTTACTTTTTGTTTGAAGTCGCCTTGAATCACAATTTCACCATCTTTTGCAGAGCCGCCGACACCACATTTTGTTTTCAACATCTTTGCCAGTGCTTCCAAATCTTCCACTTTCCCAATAAAATTTTCAATCAATGTTACTGTTTTTCCTTTACGTTGTTTTTTATCAATTGAAACATACAACAATTGCTTTGAAGCAGCCAAAGTCTCAATTTCTTCCTCGTCATTATCCAGTTTAAAATCAGGATTAGTAGAAAATACAGTGCTTAAATTATCTTTCCAGTTTTTTGTCATAGCGCAAAATCTTTGTCCACTAAAAAATTCAAAGCTTGTTTCTTACAAGTCACTTCAATATAATTCGATTTACCTTTATAATCGCCATCCATTTGTATGCTTTCAATCGAATTGGTTCTTACTTTTAATATCTTATTCACGCGATGTGTTTCCAGCATTGGCTGCGCGGCAATATCACCAAAAAATGATTCATAGATTAGTTTTGGAACTTCTGTTCTGTCAAAATTTTTTACAATTGTAATTTCAAATTTTCCGTCATTCAAAATACTTTGATGCGAAAACTCAACATTATAGCCAAGCTGTCCGGTGCTAGTTATCAATACCGTAAATGCTTCCGTTTCAATCGTTTTTTCGTTGTCAATTTCTATGGTAAAATGTGGTAACTTATAGGTAAATGCAGTACTTAAAACACCGGCTAAATATGCGCCCATTCCACGAAACGGAATTTTATTGAATTGCTCAACCACCTTGGCATCATAACCAATGCCGGCAGCCATAAAGAACGGCTGTCCGTTCAAAATACACGCATCAATTTTAAAAGATTTTCCATGATTGATCAATTGAATCGCCTTTGGAACATTGATCGGAATTTTTAATTTTCGAGCGTTTGCATTACCTGAACCGGTTGGAATACTTGCCAGTGTGATTGGTTTATTCACTAAAACTTGTCCGACTTCATTTTGTGTGCCATCGCCGCCAACTACAGCAATAATGTCGATATTTTCAATCAATGATTGTTGTGCTAACTTTATGGCGTGACCTGCAAATTTGGTTTGGTAGATATCATAATCGAATTGCGTCAGATCCAAATTTCGTTTTACCATATTTTCTGTAAAACGTGCGCCAAAAAAACCACCTGATTTTGGATTAACAATAAAGCGTACTTTTTTCTTTTTCAAGATGAAATAGTTTAGTCGGTAAAAATAATATTAATGATTTGAAATAGTGTGTTAATTATTTTTTGAAGTATAAGCTAATCAACCGATTTCTGCTTTCAAACTCAAATCCAAACTTTTTACAGAATGTGTTAACGCACCAACAGAAATAAAATCAACACCGGTTTCCGCATAACTTCTGATAGTTTCTAACGTAATACCGCCACTGGCTTCTGTTTCGTATTTTTTATTAATGATATTGACAGCTTCTTTCACTTTTTCCGGTGTGAAATTATCTAACATAATTCGGTGAATGCCATCGCATGCAACTGCTTCTTTTACATGATCTAAGTTGCGCGTTTCCACTTCGATGCGTAAATCTAAATTATTTTGTTGTAAATAAGTTTTTACTTTATTAACTGCTTTCGTGATGCCACCACAAAAATCAATATGGTTATCTTTCAGCATGATCATATCATACAAACCAAAACGATGGTTCGAACCGCCACCAACGGTAACTGCATATTTTTCTAAAAAACGAATATTCGGTGTTGTTTTTCGCGTGTCAATGACTTTCGCGTTCGTGCCTTCAATCGCTTTCACATATTCATTGGTTTTTGTCGCGATGCCACTCATGCGCTGCATACAATTTAATACCAAACGTTCAGCCGTTAAAATAGAAATTGCCGAACCATACACATGAAAAGCAACATCACCATATTTAATAGAAGCACCTTCTTGTAAATGAATTTCCAATTTAAGATCAGCATCCACTTTTGCGAAAACAGCTTTTGCTACATCTAAACCACATAAAATGCCATTGTCTTTTACTAAAAGACGTGCTTTGCCTTGCGTAGTGGCATCAATAGAAGCTAAAGAAGAATAATCGCCACCACGGACATCTTCGTGCAAAGCATTAGTAATAAATTGGTCGAGTTCTTGTTGATCAAACATGTAATAGATGTAATTGATTAAACAAATGTAAATTTATAAATCTCAAATCTCAAATCTGGAATCTTAAATTTTCCAATTACTCTTTCTCAAAACGGATTTCCTGTATTACATTCACGCCGTTTGTTTTTTTGATGTAGATATAAGTTCTGTAAGAACCTGAATTAGTTTTAAAATTACCAATCACATATTGTGCGCCATCAGGTGAAGTGCCTTTGTGAATAATGCTAAAATCGCGCGACGAAAATTTTCCGAAAAAATTCTTCAGGATCATTTCTGCTTGTTCGCTGCTGTAATTATCTGAATTTTCATCGATCGTAATATCTACTCTTTTTTCAAAATTTTTGGCAATCGCTGCTGTATTGGCTGTTTTGAAAGCTGTAGGCAGTGTGCCAAATATATCTTGTGCATTTATCGAGAAGCTGATAAATAAAATGATAAATAATACAGATAATGACTTCAAAAACTTCATAAAATCGTATTTTTGTAAAACTGTTGCATATTTTATGCCAAACAGTTGTGTGAAAATAAAAAAATTACATAATATTTAACAACAAATATCGTGCAGAAAAAAGTGATGTTGATAATAATGGACGGTTGGGGCATTAACCGTAACCATAAAAATAGTGCGATAGAAGCGGCAAATACACCTTTTGTAGATAATTTATACCTGAAATATTCCAATGCTGCTTTGTTGACGCATGGTGAATATGTCGGTTTGCCGGAAGATCAGATGGGAAATTCGGAAGTTGGACACATGAATATTGGTGCAGGACGAGTGATTTATCAGGATTTAATGTTGATAAATAAAAAAGTGCAAAGCGGTGAAATTTTCCTGAATCCGATTTTAATCGATGCTTTTGAACACGCAAAAACAAAAAATAAGAAAGTACATTTTTTGGGCTTGGTTTCCAATGGCGGAATTCACGCGCATATCAGCCATTTAAAAGCGCTGATAAAAATGGCGAAAGATAAAGGCGTTGAAAAGAGCTTTGTGCATGCATTTACAGATGGTCGCGATACAGATCCGAAAAGCGGTTTGAATTATTTGTTGGATTTGGAAGAATTTTGTGCATCAACGCCAACCAAAATTGCATCGATTTGTGGTCGCTATTATGCCATGGATCGCGATAAACGTTGGGAACGAATTAAACTGGCTTACGATTTATTAGTACATCAAAAAGGTGATGGCTTTTCTGCTGTAAAAGAAGCGATTGAAACTTCGTATGCAAACGAAATTACAGATGAATTTATAAAACCGGTTGTTTTGTTAGATGAAAAAAATCAGCCGATCACAAAAATTGAAAAAGACGATGTGGTGATTGTTTTCAATTTCAGAACAGACAGATGTCGCGAAATTACAACAGTTTTGACGCAGCAAGATATGCCTGATTTTGACATGCAAAAAATGGATCTGAATTTTGTGACCATGACTATTTACGATGAAAAATTTCAGGATGTAAAACCAATTTACGGAAAAGAAAATATCGAAAATTCGCTTGGTGAAGTGATTGCAAAAAATAAACTAACGCAATTACGCATTGCCGAAACTGAAAAATATCCGCATGTTACATTTTTCTTTTCCGGTGGAAGAGAAGCGAATTTTGATGGCGAAGAGCGCATCATGATTCCATCGCCAAAAGTAGCAACATATGATCTGCAGCCGGAAATGAGCGCGAATGAAATTAAAGATGCAGTGATTAAAAATATCGACGAAAAACAACCTGATTTTATTTGTTTGAATTTTGCAAATACAGATATGGTTGGCCATACAGGTGTTTTTTCAGCAGCAGTAAAAGCAGCAGAAACGGTGGATAGCTGCGTGCAGCAAGTAGTGACAAAAGCACTGGAAAAAGATTATTGTGTTTTGGTAACTGCAGATCATGGAAATGCGGATTATATGATAAATACAGATGGATCGCCGAATACAGCGCATACCAAAAATATCGTTCCGTTTTTTGTGATCGATAATGAATTTAAAGGTGTGGTGCAACCTGGAAAACTGGCTGATATCGCGCCGACAGTTTTAAAAATAATGAATTTGGAAATTCCGAAAGAAATGGATGGAAATGTATTAATCTGAAATAAAATTATAGCGCTTAACTAAGAAATGAAATCTAAAAACATTATATTTTCCTGTCTGCAGTTTTTAATGCTTGTTTTGATTTTTACTTCTTGTAATGAAACTGAAAAAGAAGAAACATCAACTGAAAAATTGTATATTAACATAGATTCTTTAGTGCAAAGTGATATTGAACTGAATACGCGCGATAACTGCAAAATGGAAAAACTGGCATTTGTAAATGCGCTAAAAGAAAAGAAAGTAACAGACAGTGTTGACTGGAAACAGGAGCTCGATATTATCTCAGATTGCGATATCAATAAACCATCATGGAAAGGAAAATTTGTGTTGGATGTTGTGCCAACAACGGTTTCAAATCCTGGTTGCAAGCAATATTTTTACAGAAGCATTGATACTAAAATTCCTGTAAAATCTATAACGGTTAACAAAGACTCATTGGACAGAATCCTGAATATCTTAATCCAGAAAAAAATAGAGTCATTTTTGTTCTCATCGAATCAACATATAGAATATATTCCGCGTTTTGGTTATTCTGTTCGCAGTGATCAGAAGACATCATTATTCAATACATATAATATCAACATTGACGTGAAATACATTTGTAAATAAAACACATTATGGCTAAAGTACAGGCACGAATTTTTAAAGGCGCACGCGATTTTTTTCCGGAACAAATGTTGCACAGAGAACGCATTCTGCAAGTGATGCGCACTACGTTTAAAAAATATGGTTTCGCACCATTGGAAACACCTGCGATTGAATATTTGGATGTATTGACCGGAAAGTATGGCGAAGATGCAGACCGATTAATCTATAAATTAAATTATAAAGTCGGACAAAAAGATGAAGCAGCTTTGCACTATGATTTAACAGTTCCGTTTTCGCGCGCGGTTGCTATGCAAAACGATTTACCATTACCGTTTAAACGCTATCAAATGCAGCCGGTTTGGCGTGCTGACAGACCGCAGCCGCATCAGGGAAGATTTCGTGAATTCTATCAGTGCGATGCTGATTGTGTTGGTTCTGAATCCATGATTATTGACGCTGAAATGATCGCGATTACTTATGAAATTTTATCAGCATTGAGCATTCCTGATTTCGTTATTAAGATCAATAACCGAAAAATTTTGAACGGAATTACACAATATATTGGTTTGGATAATTCTTATGTTGCGGAAGTTTGTAATGCGATTGACAAGTTAGATAAAGTAGAATGGAATGAAGTAGAAAAAGAATTAACAGAAAAAAATATAGCATCAGATTCAATTGAAAAATTACATCAGTTATTATTAAAAAATCTTGATTTGGATGTATTAAAAAATGAATTGAGTAATATAGAAATTGCGCAAAAAGGAATTGAAGAATTACAGGAATTATTTTCATACCTAGATATTTTCAATATTCCGAAAACACACTATAAATTTGATATTTCATTAGCGCGTGGTTTGGATTATTACACAGGACCGATTTTTGAAACCAAATTGCCAAAGCATCCGCACATGGGTTCGCTCAATGGCGGCGGCAGATACAATGGTTTGATCGCGTCTTTTGGCGGCAAAGATATTCCTGCAGTAGGAACTTCGCTTGGATTAGATCGAATCTTTACAGCTATGCAGCAGCTTAATTTATTAGATGATGTAAAAACATCTACGAAAGTTTTAGTTGGAAATTTTGGCGAAACAACGTTAAAAGCATCTTTAAAATTAGTTGCAGATTTGCGTGCCAATAATATCAATTCCGAATTTTATCCTGATCAGGACAAACTCAAAAAACAATTCGGTTATTGCGACAAAAAGAAAATTCCATTCATGTGTATTATCGGCGAAGAAGAGCTTGCTGAAAATGTTTTTACACTGAAAAATCTGCAAACCGGTGAGCAAAATAAATTTTCATTTTCCGATTTAATATTTTCTTTAAAAGATCAATAAATTATTCTAATTGATTGATTTTTTGCTCTAACCACATCTTTTCAGTAATGTGCTTAAAAGAAGATAATAGTTCAATCAGAGTTATTTTTTTTTCTGTTTTTTTAGTATTAAATTCTACTATTCTTATTAATAGTTTCAGGAAATTTTTATTCATTTCAACATGTAGCTCAGGCAAAGATTTTGTGATTAATAAATACTTATTAAAAGCAGTTATGGCATCAGTTAATGAAGTGTAATAATTTTCGTCAGTTTTTAATAACTCGAAATATGTTTTGATAATAATGCGCCGCTGGTTGAGTTTATAATAAACATCTGAAAATTTGCAATATAAAATTAATGTCAAAACAATTTTGTAATTTTTCTTTTCAAATTCTATTAATGCTTTATTAAAATGATAAACATTTTCCCGAATTTCGTCCTTTAAGTTTGGTTTGAATTTTTCTAAAAAGGCATCAGCTTCTTTTATTTTATTGACCTTTAAACATACTGTAATATAATTTTTATAAGTACCAATATTCATGATATTGTGAATATTCAAAATTAAATTTCTTTTTATTAGTAAATCATATAGATATATCATGTGTTCGTAATACAATGAATTTCCAAGATTTTGTTGTTGAATAGAATAAGCAATTAAAATCCAGATAATATCATTAGCAATTAAATCATCAAATAGATTTAGATTATCTTTTATTATAGTTGCAATTTCCAAAAAAATAGATTCTTCATTTTTCTCAATCAGTATCTTCGTTTTATTCAATATAGTAAATAGTACAGTATCGTTATTTTGATATGCCAGTGATGGTGTATTATTAACTTTAGCCAGATTTTCCCATCTTAATTTTTCAATACTATAAAATTCATTCAGCTTTTCATATAAAGATTGATAATTCGGATTCCGTTTATCATATTTTATAGTATTTCTCAACCTGACTGTTTCAAAAATATATTTCAAATATCCATGGAAATAAGTCAATGTTGAATGATTGAATAATTCTGAAATTTCTTTTTCAGTTTGTTTATAATATTTATCTAAATTATGATTGTCGTAAAATTGCAATAATAAAATTTTGTTTTGCAAAACATTTGTTTTTGATTCTGTGGAAATAATGAATTCTTCAATGAGTTTTGTCAACTCAGACATGATTTTTGCCAGTTTGTTATCATCGTATTTTTTATCGCCAAATAATTTTTTAAAAACTTTTTCTTTATCCAGATTTTTTCCCGAAAAATCAGGATAGTTTTTGTTCAGTAAAATAAAAAGCTGGTAAGCATAAGTATTTCCTTTTGCTTTAGTACGTTCAACATATATAGCTAAATCTCTCATTTCTGCAATAGAGAATGATTTTAGCACTTCTGTTATCTTGGCTTTTTGCATAATTTTTTATTCTTTTCTTATGGAATACTTTATATAGTAAATTGTGATTTCAATGAGTTGTTAATCAGCATATTGTGTTATTTTCTTTTGAAACATTATTTTAATTTCTTTTGGAAAACACTTAAAAATATGTTTTTTTTTCTGAAAATATGCGATGATACATTTGCTGTCATAAGAATTAATGTTTTTAAAAAAAATAAAAATGCTGGACAACGAATTAGAAATAATATTGACTAAACTAAATAAAAAAAATGCTTTTCAAAAATTACAATCGGAAAATGATTTTGATGATTTAATTAAACAAATAAACTTTAGTCAACGAAAAATATCTGTACATGATATTGAAAAATATAAACCAGTTTGTATCAACAATGCATTGAAAAATTTCTTTGGTTTTTCTGCCAATGATTTTTCATCAGGTATAGATTATATGTTTTACCTGACCACTATTCATCCATATAACATTGGCACTTTGATGCAGACGTTTAAATTTATCAAACAAGATACCAAGCCGTATTTAGATCTGTTTTATACTTTATTAAGTGCTGAAAATAAATGGATAAAATTTTATGGTATTACTAAAATCATTTATACAGGTAATCAAAAAAAATCCAGATACGCAATAACGCTAATGGAAGAAATTGATAAGTTGCCTAAGAAAATAAACAATCCGAATCAAACCAAACTGCAATATATTTCAAGTACGGAGCAAAAGATCTTAGAATTTTTAATGCAGGATCTGACAACAAAAGAAATTGCATCAAAGTTAAATGTGTCTGTCAATACAATTAATACACACCGGCAAAATCTGATCATAAAACTAAATGTAAAATCGAGTCTTGGTTTAGTAAAACGTGCTATAGAACTGGGTTTGACTGAAAACATAGATTGACATAAATCATTAAATATAACTATTTATCTATCAAATGTTAAAAAGTAGATTTGAAAAAAACAATAAAACAGCGTAGCCGAAAACTGAATATAGTAGGCAAATAAAAATTAAAACTATGAAAAATTTACTCATTATAACTGTTTTAACTGTAATCTTATTCGCAAGTTGTACTAGTGTAAAAATTGTATCATCGCCAAATTTAAAAGCAAAATCGATGAAATTGGAAGGTAATAAACGTGTTTCCTATTTTATATATGATGAAAGAGAAAACAGAACATATACTCTAAGTGAACCACCACCTGATGCCATTCTTGAAAAATCACTCAATGCACTTGGCAAAGTTGATGTAGAAGGTCAGGTTACCGCGGAAATGAAATTAGATTTAGCATCAAAAGTAATTCAATTAGGTGAGCGCACCGTTGCGGTAAATATTTTAAGAGATGCCTTGTTTAGGTTGAGTGAAATGAATATTAATAATAGAAATCAGCCACTGGAACTTGGATATAGATCACTTTTTGATAGCATTTTAATTGCTTCAAAAACGGTAGCAATTTCTGATATAATAAAAGCAGAAGCAGATAAAGCAAAAGCAGAAACAAAAAAGCTTGAAGCAGAAACACAAAAAGCAGAAGCAGAGATCCAATTGAAAAAGTTAGATTTTGATGCTGGTGCATATGCAAACTATCAAACTGCCGTTCAGTTTCTACTGGATAAAGACTATGAGAATGCATTAAGTTATTTACAACAATTATATAGTAAATATCCTGAACATTTTAATATTGATGAAATATTATCCAGGTTAAAAGAATTATCAAAAAATAAAACGATTTCAAATGAAGATTGGATAAAAATTTACGAGTTTATTTTAGATAAACATTATTGGAAAATAAGACCAGATTTAGTTGAAAATTTAAAACAAAGTGTAAATAAATATAGAGCCGACAAGAAATAACATACAAACACAAGTTCATATTCTAATCGTATTTAATAATTTTTTTAAAAATTGCATTTATCAGTTGGATTCAGTAATTCAAAAATTATAAAACTATGAAAAATCTAATCATTTTATTTTGCTGTATTTTTTCCTTGAGATTATTTTCTTTTGGGCAAGTTAAAGTTGAAAACAAACAAAGTAATCAAGGCATTGCAACAGGAGATTATAAACCAAACAGACAAGAAACACCAAAAAAATCACCAGCGTATGGTGATGGAACAACATACCATAATGCCTGTTATAATAACTTTGAGTTTACCGTTAAAAATTATGGATATAATAAAGATGGAGATTTCTACTCTTGGGGCATTAAAGTAAAAAATAACTACTCCAGTGCAGCACAGTTAGAATATAAATTAATTGTAGGCGATGATGTTCCAAAATATGGTACATTAACATATTATATACAACCTGGCGAAATATACGCTAATGATATGGGAACTGCATTAGCTCTTATCGTACACAATAACTCTGAAAATTACCGTATCGAGGTATCTAAAGTATGCTTTGAAGGACAAGATTGTATAAAAAATGGGTATGTAGATTGTAATGGACAACAAATGGGTAATAGTATCACAACCAATAAAATAAAAATTAATTCTTCTGATAATACAGAATCAAACGTAGATGCAGATAAAGTAAATAATGAAGCTTCACTTTCCGATTTATTTGACAGAACAAGTAGCTATCAAAATCAACGTAATAAGATTAAAGAGATACTTATATCTGCAGGATTCAAATTCGTGTCATTTGAAGGTGATAATTCGGCAAAATACATATTTAAAGAGTTCACTTTTACTTATTCGCCAAAATTCAGTGCACCTTATTATATCCGTAGCTTATCATTTAGAGATATTAAATCATATGATGTTTATGAAAAACTATATCAACTTGTAGGATGCGAACAAGCATCTGACGGTAGGAAATGCACTAAATTTCAAGATATATTATATGGTTGGTGGTTTGATGTAAGTATTGATTAAATGTTGCATATAAAAACAATTAAAACATAAAAATATAAAAAAAATAAAATAAAACATCAAAACATGAAAAAAATAATCATCATTTTTCTCTTTTTTATTACTACATCTACTTTTGCACAAGATTGGCAGCAACAACTAAATCAGCTCTCAAAAGATATGATTAAGATTGCTAACGATGCAAAATTAGCTAAAGAAAAAAGACAACAAGAGGAACAACAGCGTTTGGAAGCAGAACGCCAAAGAAAAGAACAAGAAAGATTAAAACAAGAACAAGAAAATCAAAAAGCATTACAAATTTTTAAAGAGAAATTGCCTGCATATACAGATATTGTTACCAATCCAAATAATCCGGAAATGAGACTCTACATGGATTATATTGTATATCAAGCAAAAAAAGCAGGTTTTGAATATGTTGATATGAGTTGCTGTTTTTCTGAGGAATCTAATAGTTTAGTACGAAAATCATTAGCACTATTTAAAAAAGAGAATACCTTTGTAAATATTGGCATAGGTTTTTGGTTAACAGAGTCAGCACAACGTTTCCAACGGTATCTTTGGTGTTATTGTTCTGAAAATTGTGGTGCAATCAGCGATATAAAACTTCCGGTTTTTTTAGATAAATCACTAGCTACAACTAATGGTTCGGTTATAAATGAAAATTCAATACCAGCAAGCACACCAAGTAGTTTCTTCACAAGCACTAAATATAGAGGTTATGAATATGAATCAAACATTGATCAAAAAGAAAGTATTCAAGCATACCGTCATAATGCTAACTTGACTAAAATTTGTCATTCAAATGAAAACATATCCAATCAAATTACTTGGTATAAAAAAGCTGTAAATTTAGGCGATACACAAAGTATGTTAGATGTAGCAGGCGTATATGAAAAAGATTTAGCAGATTATTTGGAAGCCATAAAATATTATACCATGTATTTTAATAAAACCAATGACACAGCAACTGCTAATTATATTGCTAGATTATACGCATCAAAGGTTGGTAATATAGTTAAAGCAAACGAATGGTTTGTAAAAGCCCATTATAATAATGAAGAAATTGGAAGAATCTATGAAGTAGATTTGAAAAATAATGTCGCAGCATTATCATTTTATAAAAAAGCGGTTGAAGAAGGAAATTTATTAATAGTAAATAATATTGCAGTGATTTATCATCGTGGCGAAAATGGAGTATCAAAAGATTTTAATGAAGCAAAAAAATGGTATAATAAAGAGTTTGAAAATAGCAATAATACACTTAAAAAGGCAATTGCATTAAATCAGATTGGATATTTATATGAAGAGGGATGTGAAAACTTTCCAAAAAATTATCAAATAGCAATTGATTATTTTGAAAAATCAATTAATTTATTTGAAAATTATACTGATAAAATAAATAGAATGGAACATATAGCTAAATTGTATTCAAGTACAATTTATCAACTAAAAGGAACAAATCTAAATCAAGACTATAATGAAGCAAAAAATTGGTATTTAAAAGCCATGGAATTAAATATTGATTCAGAAGAAAAACGCAATATAATGTTACAAATATCAAAATTATACGAAACTGGCGGAGGAAATTTAAAGAAAGATAAATCAGAGGCTAAGAAGTGGCTCAAAGAAGCTAGTAATATATAAACCTGATAATAAAAAATTAAAAATATAGCCAACAAAAAAATTAGTTGTAAATCTCTCAATAAATAGATTATATTAGCATAATGATGTATGTAATAAAATTTAAAATTTATGATAAACGTTAATTCTAATTCACATGATGATAATTGTAAGTCAAACCAATACAAATTCTGCACGGCAATTTTAGTTGAAAACGATGCTATAGTACCAACACCTAATCCTTCGTTTTCTAAATTTAAAACCTGTCAGTTTGGTGAAGAATATAGATTAACCTATAATTCCAGGTTCTATGACAATAAAAGTGTATTGAATAGCATGGGTACATGTTTTGCTATTTCAGATGAATTAATAGTAACTGCAAAACATGTTATACTTAATGGCTTAATAAATACTATGAGTTTAACTTTAGACGAACTGTTTACTAAAATAAAATTTGTTTTTGGATTCAATTCTTTATTGGACAATCACAATATCAGGAATGAAAATATTTTCGAAATAGAAAGTGTTCATAACGACACTTATTCAAAAACAACAAATCCTTATGATTTTATTATTCTCAAAGTAAAAGACAAAAAAATACCACCGGAAAATATTGGTAAATTAACCTACAATAAGAATCATGGCCAATGGAGAATTTCGATGATTGGACATCCATACGGAATGCCATTGGTAAAAAGCAATATTGCAAAAATAAAAGATATCCATGAAAAAGGATATTATATAACTACATTGTCTGCATTTAATGGCAACAGCGGTTCTCCGGTTTTTAATCAACATAAAGAAATAATTGGCATAATGCATGGAGGTGGTTCTGATTTTGAGAAAAATGAAGACCAAAAAACATTTAGAAAATTAAAGTACAGTACTTACAATTCACAAAAGAAGAATGGAATATTAGTTCTTCCAATTCATTTATTACAAAAACATTATAAAATTTAAAATCATGGCAACTCAATTTGAACTTATCAAGAAACTTTACGACGCAGGAATCGAAATTGTAAGAGTGGAAACAATTACTCCAGATATGATTACATCTGGTTCATCGAAAGTACATGTCATTGAATGGTCTGATAAAAATAACAGATCAATAAAAGAGATTAATGTAAAAGAAACAGATAGCAATTGGATAAATGACAAACTTACAAACGAATTAGAATATAATTGTAGAAAAGATTTAAATGAAAATAGTGAATATATATTTAAGTTACAACCAGGTAACAAAGGAATAGCGATAAGCTATAAACCATTTAATACAGTAGAAGATATGGAACTCAGCTTTTATGTAACAATAATGTTAGAAGATGGTTTTCAGTTCAGTCACGCATTTCGCACATTTATACATGGTGGTGGTGGCAATAACTCAGGCGTTGGTGATTCTAATGGTTCAATTGGTAAACCATAATTATTTGGTTTTACATAGATTTGCACATCTAAATTTAAAAACACTTGCTGTATGTAACTCAAATTGTGTTATCGGAGATTTGTAGAAAAGTATAGAGCATCACGAAAATAAAACACAAAGTCTAAGTGATAACGAAACTATAATGACAGCTATTGTTTAGGTGCTTTACTTTGTCATACATCAATACCATAGATGTATTTTATGAAATGCCATCATTACATATCAGAGATGTCAGAAAAGAGCAGATTTAAACAACATTAGTGGCAACAAGTGTTGCATGATGCTGACAAAACTATGCATTTGTGTGTTTTTAAATAAATTATACCGTACAACATTTTATGTAGTTATTTTATGTATTGTAAAAATTAAAATTATATAAAATAAAAAACATATAGTAATATGAATTGCTGGAGTTAATTTTCGGAAATGAAAGCAACTGAAATAAATTCGATTTTTTCGTAAACATTTCTAAATAGCTAGTGTTATTGGTTTTATGAACGTCATACAAAACCGTAATTCTTCTATTTTAAAAGCAATTTTATATATAGCCGGATTGTATCATTTGGTTTGGGCAATTGTAGCGATTGCGTCTCCAAAAATGTTCTTTATTATTGCCAATTTACAGTTGCCAACCTACATCGAAACCTGGCAACTGATTGGTTTATATACCGGAATTTTAGGAATCGGTTACTGGATGGCTGCTTCAAATCCGATCCGCAACTGGCGAATAGTTGCTATGGGTTTTTCTATTAAACTCATTGTTGTTCTTTGTTTTGTAAACAGCGTTTTCCATCATACAGAAAATTCTATAGTCTATAAAATGATTTTGCTGAATCATGTGGTATGGTTGCCGTTATTTGCCGTAATACTTTACAATGCTTATAAACATCAGTTTTTACTAGACAATGAACTCATCAGAATGAATCATTTGTCAACAGACGAATTATTAGAAATGTACACTACCAACCAAGGAAATACGGTAAATGAATTAGCAGAACATCAGCCGGTATTACTGGTCTTTCTTCGTCATTTTGGTTGCACTTTCTGCAAAGAAACCTTGTTGAACATTCAGAAATACAAAACTCAAATTGAAAACCAAGGCACCAAAATAGTTTTGGTAAACATGCAAGAAACACAAAAAAGCATACAGGAACTTGCCAAATACAATCTACAGCACATCGAATATATTTCCGATCAGGAATCACTTTTGTACAAAGCATTTAAACTAAAAAGAGGCTCTATAACACAAGTTCTGGGATTTAAAGTTTGGCTGCGTGGTATCTATTTATGGATCACAAAAGGTGCTTTTATAACATCACCGGATGGCGCAGATGTATATCAAATGCCAGGCGTATTTTTGATTTACAAAGGCGCAGTCGTAAAGCAATTTATCCATCGTTCTGCAGCAGATAATCCTTCTTACTTAGACTTGGCTACCTGCGATACTTGTGTAGCTGTCTGATTAATTTCTTTGCTATTTTTTGTTAAATGGAACTTTTTGTGTTATTTTTTTCTTCTTTTGAAGTTGAAATCATTTAATTTTGATATAACTAAATATGCCACTATGCAAAAACTAACACTTTCATTATTCGCTTTTTTATTTATTGTTTCTGGGCTTTCTGCTGCTAATTTGCAACTTACCGTGCGTTTAAAAAACGGCGACGTTGTGACCGGAAAATCGACTTTACCGAAAACAACAATTACAACACCTTATGGTACATTAACGATTCCGATTGAAAAGGTCAATACAATTAAATTGGGTATTTTTTCTGATAAAACCAAAGACGGCGCAGTAACTCCTGATTTGAATAAACTGCAAAATACAAAAGACGAAAACGAAGCGAAAACTGTATATGAAAGATTATTGACATACGGCTCACCAATCTTAGCAACTGTAAAAACATTTACAGAAAATCCGTTCTATAAAATAACAGACAGAGAAAATTATACCATAGAACAATTATTGGATGAGTTGTATAAAAAAGCAAACCTGACGTACGGACAATCGGTAAATGATGTTATAACTTATGATGGTACAAACACAATAGAAGGCACAGTTGCTATCGGCGATATTCAATTACAGGCAGAATATGGCAACCTTACTTTAAAAAGAGACAAGATCGAAAGTATGGATATTGTTGTAATTGATGAATCCGTGATTTTAGGCAATGGTAATTTTGTACTGAAAGCAAATTATCATATTTCAGGCAATGATAACAACAAAGGTTGGGTCAATACTGGTGTTTCTGTGAAATCCGGTGATAAAATCAGTATTACTGCGAATGGAAAAATCATTTTAAAAAGTTTGTCTGGCGGTGCTTATAGCCCAGATGGTTATTTAAGTGGAACGAAAGATGGCGCATATACAGATGATATGACTACAAAATACGGTTCCGTTATTTATAAAATAGGAGAATATGGCGATATAAAACAAGCCGGCTCTAAGTTTGATGGCACTGCAGACAGTGAAGGTATTGTTTATATTTCTATCTATGAGACAGTTTATGACAAAGGCAATTCGGGTTCGTATGCAGTGAAAGTGACAAAGAAGTAACCCAAAAGTTTAGTTGAAAATAAAAAATGTTGTACTAAGTTGTCATTACAGCATCTTTTATTCAAAATATCCGAACGTATAAAATAAACCGGCACCAATAAAGTTATCTTTGAACCTAAAATCATGTGTGTAAGAAAACTGAAATCCTAAACTGTGATGGTGTGTATAAAAACGCATTCCGGCTAACGAAATAATACCATAGTCACTTTGAGGTTTGGCTTCGTAAGTGCTTAAAATATAATTAAAACCGGTACCAAAGTAACCGCCAACATTACTGTAATGTTTTTCTTTTTTAAATGCTGCATGACCAAAATTAAATAATACGGTTGCAGGCAATTGCATTTGAAAAAAATTACCTTCATATGGATGAAACCGGGCACCCAATGCAATCGGTGACGCAATCGAAACAGACATCTTTTCTTTAAATCCAAAATTTAATCTTGGCATATATTGTACCAATGGACCAATACTGGTTGGCTGTCCATTATTGACATTCCTTATTTTTGACCAAAAACCTAAGCCAATATCGTGCATAAAATCAGTCGCAAAAATGGTGTTACATGAAATTAAAAATGTAAAAAAAATAATTCTCTTCATATAAGATCATTTATATTGCATCTAACAAATTCAAACATGCATTTGTTCCTTATTTTCTCTAAAAATTTCTGAAATAAAACTTAAATCAATAAAAATTGTTTATCATAAGTTATTTATCTAAATTCGGTAATTACATCATTTGGATTTCTCTATATATGCTTGGTCATCGTTTTACAAAATATATTCCAATACTTGATCAGAATAGTGCTGATTTTGATAAGTTATTGAATGTATTGCGACAGCTTTTAACATATACTTCAGGTGATGCGCGCGAAGCATTGGAATGGCTGACTGATTTGGATAAGCAATATAATTTGACTAACAACGAATATGGAATGGGTGACTTTATTCGCGATTTGGTGGATAAAGGTTATTTGGAAAACGAAAATCCACGCAGCGATAATTTGAAGATGACTTCCAAAATGGAAAAAACGATTCGACAAAAATCATTGGAAGATATTTTTGGTAAGATGAAGAAGTCAAAACGCGGAAATCATAAAGCAAATTTTGGTGGCAATGGCGATGAACCAACTGGTGTTATCAGACCGTATCAATTCGGTGATAAACCGGAACAAATATTAATGACTGAATCGTTGCGCAATGCACAAATCAATAATTCATCGGAAGAATTTTTATTGAACGAAAGTGATTTGGAAGTGATGGAACAGGAATATCAGGCACAAACTTCAACGGTGTTGATGATTGATATTTCGCATTCGATGATTTTATATGGTGAAGACCGAATCACGCCTGCTAAAAAAGTAGCGATGGCATTGTCCGAATTAATTATGACGCGCTATCCGAAAGATACATTAGATGTGATTGTTTTTGGTAATGATGCATGGCAAATACAGGTGAAAGATTTGCCGTATTTGCAGGTTGGTCCATATCACACAAATACAGTTGCCGGTTTGGAATTGGCGATGGATATTTTGCGCAGACGGAAAAATTCCAACAAACATATTTTTATGATCACCGATGGAAAACCAACTTGTCTGCGCGAAGGTTTGACGTATTATAAAAACAGTTTTGGCTTAGACAGAAAGATCGTCAATAAATGTTATAACTACGCAGCTCAATGCAGACGATTGAATATTCCGATCACCACTTTTATGATTGCGCGCGATGAATATTTGCAACAATATGTACATGAGTTTACAGAAATCAATAAAGGCAAAGCATTCTATACTTCATTAGACGGTTTAGGTGATTTTATTTTTGAAGATTACGAAAGAAATAAGAAACGAAAGGTCAGATAATTTATTTCTTTTTACTTGATTTTGCTTTCGGATTAAATGCTAATGCTTCGTCTATCCAATAAAATAAATCTTTGTCTTTATCAATTCCATCTTGACTGATATATAAAAAACCGCTCATTGGCTTGTGCGTAAAATCCATTGGTCTGGCATGTTTCTTCTTTAAATAAACTGCTTGTTTTTCAGGGTCGATTCTTATCATTAATTCATTCTTTACGACACCAAGACACATTTTTTCATCAACCATAAAACAGACACCGCCAAACATTTTCTTTTCATAATAAGAAACGCTTTTTGTTTGTATGTATTGATTGATTCTTTCCGCTAAATATGCATCGTAAGCCATTAATTTATTTAGGTTAAAAATAAGAATTAATTGATAAACAAAGTTAGACGTTTTCAGGTTATATAGTAACTTTGAATTTCCTAAACTGAAATAATGAATCACTCATCTATACGAACACTCGCACAACTTAAAAAATCCGGTTATCAATCAAAATCTATTAAACAGGAATTGCGCGACAATCTGATTATTCGTTTACAAAAAAAACAACCAACTTTTGAAGGCATCATTGGTTATGATACCACAGTAATTCCTGATGTAGAGCGTGCGATTTTGTCTAAGCATAATATCTTGTTATTAGGTTTGCGCGGACAAGCAAAGACACGCATTGCGCGACAAATGGTAAATTTATTAGATGAATATATTCCGATTATAAAAGGCAGCGAAATATTGGACGATCCATTGCAGCCGTTGTCGATTTTTGCTAAAAATTTAATTGAAGTAAACGGTGATGAAACGCCAATTGAATGGATTCATCGTTCGCAGCGCTTTGGTGAAAAGCTGGCAACGCCTGATGTTACAGTTGCCGATTTAATTGGCGATGTGGATCCGATAAAAGCAGCCACACAGAAACTCAATTACAGCGATGAACGTGTCTTGCACTTTGGAATTATTCCACGCAGCAACAGAAGTATTTTTGTCATCAACGAATTACCGGATTTGCAGGCAAGAATTCAGGTGGCATTGTTTAATTTATTAGAAGAAGGCGATTTGCAGATTCGTGGTTTTAAACTGCGTTTTCCATTAGACATACAATTTGTGTTTACCGCAAATCCGGAAGATTACACGAATCGTGGTTCGATAGTTACGCCATTGAAAGACAGAATTGAATCGCAAATATTAACGCATTATCCAAAAACGATTGAAGATTCAAAAGCAATAACAGAACAGGAAGCGCAATTGGCTGTTGAGCAAAAAAATAAAATCATCGTTCCCGAATTAATCAAAGATTTAGTGGAACATATTGCCTTTGCTGCACGCAACAGCGAATTCGTTGATGAAAAAAGTGGTGTATCTGCGCGCTTAACTATTGCTGCCATGGAAAATTTAATGAGCACAGCAGAACGCAGAATGTTGCTGAATAATGAAAAACAAACTGTTGTGCGCATTTCCGATTTCGCCGGTGTGTTTCCTGCAATTACAGGAAAAATAGAAATGGTGTACGAAGGCGAACAGGAAGGACCAATTCGTGTGGCACAAAATATTGTTGACAAAGCAATCCGTAATTTGTTTGTGCAATATTTTCCAAATCCGACAAAAGCAAAAAAGAAGAAATCGCAGCAGGAAGAAAAAAATATTTACAACGAAGTACAAAAATATTTTGAAGCAGGAAATGTGTTGGATATTCTGACAGATAATTCAGATGCAGCATACACGAAAACTATAGATAATGTTACCGGTTTGCGCGATTTAGTATTGTCGAAAGTTATTGGTATTAAAAAAGCAGATTTAAATACTTGGATGGAATTTGTCTTACACGGAATGGCTGCTTATTCTTTACTTAGTAAATTTCAATTGGAACAAGGTAATCAGTTTTCCGATATTACATCAGCCATGTTTAATTATGGAAGTGATGATGTAGATGATGAACTGAAAGATTTGTTTAAATAACTATTTACAACTTCTCATCAATTGTTCAAAAAACCATAATGAATGCTGATAGCTTTCAATACTAATGCGTTCGTCAATGCCATGAAAACCTATTGGATCCACCATTGGACTGAATTTGTAAATGTTTTTTGATATTGATGTAAAATGACGCGAATCTGTTGCGCCAATCATTAAAAATGGAGCAGTCGCAATATTTGCATAACTTATTTTCGCTACGCTGTCCAATGTTCTGAAAGCATTTGAATAAGCAGATGACGTTGCGGTTCCTTCAGAAATATCAGTACCAAAATGTTTTATTATCACTCTGTCATCTTTAATAATATCTTTTACTTTTTGAATAACAACAGCAGACGAATCGCCAGGCAGCAAACGGAAATTGACGATAGCGGTTGCTAAAGTAGGCACTACATTATCTTTGATGCCTGAGTTAATGATCGTTGGTACATCAGTCGTTCTGATCATTGCATTTCCGGTATTTGTTTTCGCGTAAGTGCTAATAATAATTGGTTTGAACAACCATGCATTCGCAAAAGCCATATTGTTTGGGAAACTCATTTCCGGTCCAATGAATTTTAGAAAATCCTGTGTTGCTGTTACAAACTTAGCATCGAAAGGTTTTGCTCTTAAATTGACCAATGCTTTCGATAAAATATCGATTGATGTTTCATTTTCTGGCATCGAAGAATGGCCACCTTTTTTGTTTACAGAAAATTCCAAAGACAGATACCCTTTTTCTGCAGTACCAATTAATGCTATAGATTTTGAAGTTCCTGGCACTTTTTCTTTAGTGATAATGCCACCTTCATCTAACACCAAATCAGCTTCGATGTTACGCTGTTTCAATAATGCAGCAATTTGTACTGCACCGTTTTTTCCACCAATTTCTTCATCATGTCCGAACACAAAATATATAGTGCGTTCCGGTTGGAAATTTTGGTTGAGTAATTTTTCAGCGCTCTCTAAAATAGAGATCACATTTATTTTATCATCAACTGTGCCTCGACCCCAAATAAAATTATCTTTTAAAGCGCCTGCAAACGGATCGCAAGTCCATTGACTTTTTGTCGCTTCTTCAATTGGTACAACATCCTGGTGCGCCATTAAAATATAAGGTTTTAATGATGTATTGCTTCCTTTCCATGTATAAAGCAAACTATAATTTCCAATAATTTCACGCTGTAGTTTTTGATGCACTAATGGATAAGTAGTTTCTAAAAATTTTCTGAAATTGATGAACGGAACTGAATCCCATTTTGAAGCATCGCCGTAAGAAATAGTTTGATAAGTGATAGCTTGCTGAAAATGTTTGATTGAATTGCTATCTAATGCAGGTGCTGTTTTATAAGCAACTTTTGATTGCAGATTTGGCGCTGTGATGGTTTTAAATGCAATGATGCTTATCAGAATTAATAAACTCGTTAAAATAAATAAGATTACTTTTTTCATCGTCAATTGTTAATCGTTAATCATTAAAATCCTTTCAGCAACGCTTCTTTTATTTTTTTGTCTTTTGGATGTTTGCCGAAATACATAGTCAATATACTTTCAGCGAACAGTTTCCCGTTTTTATTGGAATAGATTTCAATGCCATTTTTATATAGTTTCAATTCGTTCTTCGCTGTTTTATAAATATCAATGATGTCTTTGTATTGCACACCGGAACTTTCAATCACGTTGCGCAGATCTTCAATCAGGTCTTTTTGTTCATAATACAAACTGCCTAAACTATCTTTCATACCGCTTTGAATATTTTCGCTTACTGCTCTTGAAGTGGCTAAAGGTGTGATGATCTGCATGCGTAAACTGCGTTCAATATTACTTTCAATGGCAATTTTTTCATCAGTGATTTTTTCTGCGCTGTATAAAGAAACAACATAGGTTTGTACAAAAAACTTAGAACGAATAGCAGCGCCATTTAAGAATAAATCAATTTTATTTAAATTGATTTTATTGGGTAATTCTATATTTGCGAGTTTCATGATTATTGTATTTTATGAAATCTATAAATTGCTTCCTTTATTAAAACATTCTCTGCATCTTGGTTCATAGCTTTCTTTTTCGCCAAGTAATACTTTGCTGTCGCTTTCCACTAAACGATAAGAATGATTTGCCAGCGCGCCGCAACGCACGCAAATAGCATGTACTTTTGTAATATATTCTGCTTTCGCTAACAGTGCAGGAATCGGTCCGAATGGTCTTCCTAAAAAATCCATGTCCAAACCGGCAATGATCACGCGAATGCCTTTTGCTGCTAGCTGTTCGCATACATCAGGCAAGCCATCATCAAAGAATTGTGCTTCATCAATACCAACCACTTCAACATCATTCGACAACAATAAAATATTTTGCGAACTGGGAACAGGTGTGCTTGTAATAGAATTTGAATCATGCGAAACCACTTCTGTTTCGTGATAACGAGTATCAATTTGAGGTTTGAAAATTTCAGTTTTTAAATTGGCAATTTTAGCGCGTTTCAGGCGACGGATCAATTCTTCTGTCTTGCCCGAAAACATCGAGCCGCACACCACTTCTATCCAGCCGGTTTTAGACTTATTAACATTTGGTTCTAAAAACATTTCACAAATTTGTTGGAATGGTTATAAATTCGACTTCAAATTACAAAAAAAACATATGGAAATAAGAAATGCATTGCAAAAAATTGAAAACTATCTGACTGTAGTTGCGAATTTGAACAAAACGATATTATTGGAAGGCACGATGAGCCGCGAAGAATTGTTGTTGATGAAAAAATATCTGTATTCAAGCATCGACAGAATTGAAGATATCGAAAGTTTGCTGGTGCTGGATAATCACGATGAAAAATCATTTACACCAACAGAAAATGTAATAGAATATAAAAAACCGGTTGTTAATGAGAATGAAATTGTAGAAGTTCAGGAATCTAAAAATATTGAAGAAGTAGAAGCAACATTGAATGAAGAAGAAAAAGAAGAAGTGATTGCCGCTTTGGAAGAAATCAAAGAAGAAGCATTGGAAGAACATAAAACAGAAGAAATAAAAAGCGAAGAAAAAGTAGAAGTTGGAACCATTGAATTGCCTGTTGTTAATGAAATAAAAAATGAAGTTGTTGAACCTGTAATTGAAGTGAAAAATGAAGTAGTAGAACCTGTTCCTGAATTGAAAACAGAAATTTTAGAGCCGATTGCTGAAGTGAAAAACGAAATCATTGAGCCAACAATAGAAGTTAAAAATGAAGTGATTGAACCGGTTATTGAAACAAAAGAAAATAATATTGTAACACCATTAGTTTCTTTGGTTGATAAAGTGGAAACTAAAGCAGAACCTACTTTCTTAGAACAATTACAGCAAAAAATTGAAGCCGCTTCAGAAACAATCAATACTAAATTTGAAGAAGTGAAACAATCCAGTTTTGTTGAGCAATTGAAAGAAAATTATGACATTACGAAAACACAGATTGTTGATGCGGTGAATGATAAATTTGAAAAATTAAACGAAGAAAAAACAGAAGAGAAAAAAGTAAATCAAACGTCGTTTTTTGAGCAAATGGAAAAATCATTAGAGAAAGATGAACACAAACTGTTGTTCTCTTTGTTCGATGATGGAAAAGACGAATTGCACGAAACATTCAATAAAAAAACAACGAATGATTTCTCATCGATCTCAGATATTTTCAGCACTAAAAATGAGACGAAAGAAAATGTTTTGGTGGTTGAAAAAGAAGTAAAACCAGTTGTTGAGCAGCTAACACCATCAGCTATCAGCGATATTTTTAAACCAATTGTAAATACGGAAACAGTTGTTTTAAATAGTACAAAAACATTAAGCGAATCGATTGCATTGAACGATAAATTTATTTTCGTGCGCGAGTTGTTTGGCAATCAGTTCAATGAATATGACAATGCATTGAGAACATTAGAAAAAATGGGCTCTTACAACGAAGCAGAAACATATTGCAAAGAAAATTTCTGGAATAAATTTAACTGGAATGATAGAGCTTCGGCAACAGATAGATTTAAAGAATTATTGCAAAAAAGATTTGCATAAATTTTAAATGGGTTTTTTATGTCAACAGCGCCATTCGTTCTCAGCGAATGGCGTTGCTTATTTCAGCAATAATGTTCTTTGCGACATTTTCCTGCAATGAAAAATAGGAGTCCAGTTTGTCTTTTATGCCATTTCTTTTTTCTGAATTATTAATCAATTCAATCAGCTTTTGTTCGAGTTCAGTATAGTTATTTACAGGAAACGCAACGTCTAAATGGATTAATTCTTTCACTTCTTCAAACTTGTGATAATTATTGCCAAAAACGGTCGGAATGCCATACACTGCTGCTTCTGTAATATTGTGAACGCCTTTGTCAAAACCACCACCAATAAAGGCAATGTCAGCATATCGATAAGCGTATTTTAGAATACCTTTTTCGTCTAAAATTAGTATTGAGTATTGAGTATTAAGTATTGAGTATTTTGAATATGAAATAACTTCGTTAATGTTTGGTGTTTGCCAATCAGTAAATAATTTTACGATTTCATCTTTTCTTTTTTTGTCATATTCATGTGGCGCAATAATGATTTTTAAATTTGGATATTTTAAACAATATTTTTTATAAAATAATGCAATTAAAGCATCTTCTACCAGCCAACTGCTTCCTAAAATAATAACAAAACTGTCTTTGCAAAAATCTTCAAAAACCTCGTTTTTAAATTCGACACTTTTGTTTTCGCAAACACGTTGGAGTTTTGTATTTCCAAAAGTTTTTGTGTCGAAAATTTTAGTGAATAATGGATATGCTTTTTGTAAGAATAATTGGTAGAAAAAGTTTCTTTCGTGCTGCAAATTTGCATTCACTAAAAATGTCGGTATTTTTTTTTCTTCCAATTCTGATAAAATATTCAGCCAAATTTCATTACGAATAAAAATGACTAAATTTGGTTGTAAGATTTTTACCAGTTTTTCAGCATTCGTTTTTGTATCTGATGGAAAATAAAAAAACACATCAGCCAAATCTGAATCTTTGTACATGTCAAATCCTGAAGATGAAAAAAAGGAAACGCAAATTTTTGAATCGTTCATCGTTAATCGTAAATTATTAATTATCGGAATCGCCTGTTCAAATTCGCCTGCTGACGCACAATGAATCCATACATGTTTAACATTTGGTTTAATTTTTTGCGATAAATCAATTTCCCAGTTTTGCCTGACAGTACACCAATTTTTTGTTTTTTGGTTAAAAATGCCGATAAATTGCATGAAAAAACCAAAAAAATGTATAAAAACAGAGTAAAACAAGCGCATAAATGTTAATTAAATAAGTTGCATGCAACGATCGAGAAATTTAAGCAAACTTATTATTAATTAGCAATTTACATTAAAATAATTCTCTATTTTTTCGTATTTTTGCGACTTCGCATTTTTCAGTATGACAGACTCAACCTCATTTTTAGACGCATTTAGTAAAAAAGATAAACAAATTGGTGTAATTGGCTTAGGTTATGTTGGCTTACCAATCGCTTTGGAATTGGCAAAAAAATTCAAAGTAATTGGTTTCGATATCAATCAAAAACGTGTCGAAATGATGCAAAATCACATTGATCCAAGCAATGAATTGCCAAAAGAAGCATTCGGAAATTGTGATATCGAATTTACGGCTGATACAGAAGTTTTAAAAAATGCGACTTTCTTTATCGTTGCTGTTCCAACACCGGTTGACGAACACAATGTTCCGGATCTTAAACCGTTGATCGGCGCATCAACAACTATTGGAAAAGTGATCAAAAAAGGTGATTACGTAGTGTTCGAGTCAACAGTTTATCCAGGTTGTACTGAAGAAGATTGCGTTCCTATCATTGAAGAAAAATCAGGTTTAAAATTCAAAGAAGATTTTAAGATCGGTTATTCACCGGAACGCATCAATCCAGGTGATACATTGCATACGCTGACAAAAATTACGAAGATCGTTTCCGGTTGTGATGCAGAATCATTGGAAAATATTGCTGCTGTGTACGGCGCAATCATTGAGCCAGGCGTTTACAAAGCGGCTTCGATAAAAGTGGCTGAAGCAGCAAAAGTGATTGAAAACACACAACGCGATTTAAATATTGCATTGATGAACGAATTGTCGCAGATATTCAATCTGATGAATATTAACACGTATGATGTTTTAGAAGCAGCAGGCACAAAATGGAATTTCCTGAAATTTCAACCGGGTTTGGTTGGCGGTCACTGCATCGGTGTTGATCCATATTATTTGACGTATAAATCAAATGAATTGGGTTACAAACCGCAAATTATTTTAAGCGGTCGAAGCATCAATGATGGCATGCCGAATTATATCGCAAAAAAAATAGTGCAGTATTTATTAGGCAAAGGTAAAAACCCATCGCAATGCCGTGCACTGATTATGGGCGCGACATTCAAAGAAAATGTTACTGATATCAGAAATTCAAAAGTGTTCAATTTATACAAAGAACTGAAAGACTTTCATATCGATGTGGAAATGATTGATGCTTATGCAGACGCACATGAAGTACACGAAGAATATGGCGTCGATTTGAAAAATGAAGCATCCGGAAAATATGATGTGATTGTAGTTGCGGTTGCACATGATGCTTATACACAATTGGATGAAAAATATTTTATCAATTTAACAAAAGAAGACGCTATTTTGGTTGACATAAAAAACATGTATAAAACCAAAATTTCAGCTTTAGAATATTGGACTTTATAAGAAATGAAAACGTTATTAATTACAGGCGGCGCCGGATTTATTGGTTCACATGTGGTGAGGTTATTTGTCAATAAATATCCTGATTACAAAATTGTGAATTTGGATGCATTAACCTATGCAGGAAATTTGGAAAATCTGCGCGATATTGAAGATAAACCAAATTACGTTTTTGAAAAAATAAATATTGTTGATGCAAAAGCTGTAAACGATGTTTTCGCAAAATACAATTTTGATGGCGTTATCCATTTAGCAGCAGAATCGCATGTAGATCGCTCGATCTTGAATCCATTGGAATTTTTAATGACGAATATTGTCGGAACATTGAATTTGCTGAATGCAGCAAAAGAAAGCTGGAAAGAAAATTTCGATGGTAAATTATTTTATCATGTTTCTACAGATGAAGTATATGGCAGTTTAGGTGAAACAGGTTTATTTACTGAAGAAACAGCATACGATCCGCGTTCGCCGTATTCAGCATCTAAAGCAAGTTCCGATCATTTTGTTCGTGCGTATAATAACACATATGATTTACCAATCGTAATTTCTAATTGTTCTAATAATTATGGTTCGTATCAGTTTCCAGAAAAGTTAATTCCGTTATTTATCAACAATATCAAAAACAATAAGTCATTACCGGTTTATGGTAAAGGCGATTACACGCGCGATTGGTTGTTTGTAGAAGATCATGCAACAGCGATTGATGTGATTTATCATAAAGGAAAAGTTGGCGAAACCTATAACATTGGCGGTTTCAACGAATGGCAAAATATTGATCTGATCAAATTGTTGTGCTCAATAATGGATAAAAAACTGGACAGGGCAACAGGAACTTCGGAAAAATTGATTACCTATGTAAAAGACAGAGCTGGTCATGATAAACGATACGCAATTGATGCAACAAAATTAGAAAGAGAATTAGGATGGAAACCATCTTTACAGTTTGAAGAAGGTTTGGAAAAAACAGTTGACTGGTATCTGCAAAACGAAGCATGGTTAACCAATGTAACATCAGGCGAATATCAGAATTATTATAAAAAGCAATATGAATTAAATTAAACGTGCATAACTGCACGTTTTTTCCGAATTACGGATTAAAAATGGAAAAAATACAGATGAAAAATACAATTAAACTTCTTTCTCTTGTTCTTTTTATATGTGTGGCGTCGCTTACGTCAAAGGCACAGATTTTAAGTCCATATTCACCATTACCTATCGATGACGAACCTTCAATTAATGAGATTATTAAAAAAATTGAAGATACATTGAATGTAAAGCAAGGTGAATTAAAAGTTGGTGAAGTGCAAAAAGCAAATCAGGCAGCAAAAGATTTTACACCACGTTCAAAAGATGCAGATGAGCAACAAGGCGCAATCGGTAATGCTGAGAAAGCCGGAGCAGAAGTAAAATCAGGACAAAATGCACCTGATAAATTATTGAAAGAAGCACAAAAAGCAGCAGAAACAGTAGAGAAATTAACAGCAACAGCTACAAAAGAATTGAGAGAAAAATTAGATTCCGTAGATATTTATGGTTTTGCTTATTTCCGACAAAAAGATGTAAAGATCTTTAATAACGCAGTGGATATCAAACCGCCACTGAACTATATATTAGGAGTTGGTGACCAGATAGTAGTCTCAATTTGGGGTTATGCCGATTATAACCGTTTATTTTACATTGATAAAGAAGGTTATATTCAACAGGAAAATATCGGTCGTATTTATTTAAAAGGTTTAACATTAGATCAGGCAAAAGATTTATTGCGCACACGTTTTTCCAATGCTTATATGATCGACAAATCTCAGTTTGATGTGTCGATTAACTATTCACGTGTAATTACCATTAACGTTGTGGGCGATGTGGAAAATCCTGGTTCTTATACGTTTCCGGCAATCAATACCGCATATAATATCTTAGCTTATGTTGGTGGTCCTTCAAAATCAGGATCTATTCGTGATATCCAGATAAAACGTGATGGAAAAATTATCAGAAGATTCGACTTATATAAATTCTTGTTTACACCTGAAAAACAAGATGATATTTTCTTAGATAACAATGATTATATATATGTGCCGGCGCAACGAAATATTGTAAAAGTAGAAGGTGCAGTGAACAGAGAAGGAAAATACGAAATGGTAGATGGTGAAACATTTGATGATTTATTGAGATATTGTGGAAACTATAAACCGGAAGCATTTACTAAAGTTGTTCAGATAAGAAGATACGATCAGAATAAACAAATCTTGATCGATTTTGATATTGATAGCGTAAGAAATGCAGGCGGAAAAATTTATCTTAAAAACGGTGACGTAGTAGGTGTTCGCAGTATTCCTGATAAAGTGAAAAACTATAACGAGATTTTCGGTTCTGTTTTGCTTCCGGGAAAATATCAATGGAAAGAAGGCGACAGAGTTTGGGATTTGATCACTAAAGCGCAAGGTTTAAAAGAAGATGCGTATTTGGATGAAGCATACGTTACAAGAACAAATTTTGACGATTTCAGAAAACATACATTTAAAATCGATTTGAATAAAATTATCGAAGACAAAAATTCCGAAGATAATATGTTACTTACTTTCAGAGATGCAGTTGAAATATATGCAAAAACTGATTTTTTCGATAAGTTTGATATTGAAGTAAAAGGCGAAGTTAGAAAACCAAGAAAATTCGAATCAGAAAAAGGACTTACACTTCGTGATGCTATTATCATGTGTAATGGTTTAAAAGAAGAAGCATTGTTGGATAAGATCATTGTGTATCGTATTAATGATGATTTAACTGAAAAATTAATTTCTTTCAGAATTGACACAACGGATAACTATGCCAATTTAGATACGTTTAAATTGAAAAAGAGAGATAAGATTATCGTATTGAAAGACCTTCGTCGAATTGATAAATACTATATCGAAGTAAACGGATTGGTGCGTAAAGTAGATACGTTTCCTTATATGGAAAACATGACTTTGGCAGACGCTTTGATTCTGGCGCAAGGTTTTAAAATGGAAGCTGCATCTAACAGGATTGAAATTGCTCGTATCGCCAATTATGATAAAGCAATTGCACAATCAGTACCTACACAGGTTACCATTTTAAGTTACAGTATCAGTAAAAATATCGGACGTGATGTAACTGCTAATTCCATTAAGTTGCAGCCATTTGATCAGATATATGTTCGTCCTACACCGGAATTTGAATATCAAATGAAAGTAAAAGTAGAAGGCGAAGTATTATATCCTGGTGAATATGTACTGACAACCAAAGATGAGCGTTTAACGTCTTTAATTGAAAGAGCTGGTGGTTTAACGCGTTTTGCTTATGCAGATGGCGCGCGACTAAACAGAACGGAAGATGGTATCGGTGATGTATTATTGGATTTGGATAAAGCACTTAAAAACAAATCTTCTAAATATAATTATGTGTTAAGAAAAGGCGACGTAATAAAAATTCCTGCTATTAAAGATTTGGTATCTTTAAAAGGCGAATTTAATTATCCGGCTGATAAAAAACCGGAAAATTTATATGTTCCATATAATGAAGGAAAAGATGCTAAATTCTATATCGATAAATATGGTGCTGGTTTTAGCGATAGCGCACAACGCAGAAAAACGTATGTAATTCGTCCGAATGGCCAGATTTTAGGAACACACCGTTCTTTCTTTGGGAAAAATTATCCAAAGGTAGAAAAAGGTTCTACAATCGTAATTCCTAAAAAACCAACTAAGACCAAAAAAGAAGCTAAGAAAGGAAATCCGGCAACATTCTACAAAGCGCTCAATGCAACCATTGCAACAACAACTTCATTAGTCACATTATTGGTACTTATTTTGACCTTAACTAAAAAATAGAGGATATTTCAATGGAAGATAATAACCAAGATCCGATACTCGAAGAACCAATAGTTGATGAAACGGTTGATACAGATCAGCCGGTTGATGATACTGTTATTGCTAAAGATGAAGGTTTTAAACAGGTAATTGGTGTTTTTAAAGAAATATTCAGCATTATCGGAAGCTACGCGCTTATATTTTTGATACCGATTATCATAATGGGTTTGTATGGATATTATAAAAGCAAACAAGTAAAACCAACATTCACTGCAAAAATCACGTTTTTCCTTTCTGAAGACAGACCGCAAATTCCTGGGTTTGGTGCAGGTAGTTTTTCCAACATCTTGCAAACTACCAATAACAACTTTAATAATCCAAAAAAATTAAAAGAATACTCTTTCACTGAAAAAGTAGGTTCTAAAATGGTTTTCAAGAAATATGTTTTCCAAGACAGAGAAGACTACTTAGGAAATCACTATCTGAAATTGTTTTCTAATTATAAAAGCAGCTATTTCAAAGAATTTACCAATGTAAAAGAAATGAGCGTACAAGATTATTTGGTATTTAAAAAAATATTGAGTGGTATCCGTTCTATGGTAACGGTTGATTATGATGAGGCAGAGATTTACTCAATTACAGTAACAACAGGAAATGAGGAATTCTCAAAACTATTGTGCGAATGTTTTTATGAAAATTTAATTGATTACTATATTGAAAGAGCCACGCGTAAAGCAAGTATCACGGTTCGTTTCTTGGATGAAAAACTGGCATATGTAAAAGCGCAGTTAGAAAACTCTGAATACAATCTTGCTGATTATAAAGACAAAGCGAATAACCTGGTAACTTATAAGGCAGATTTATTGGAGACAAGATATGTTCGTAACAAAGCATTATTAGAAGGTTTATATGGTGAAACAGCGCGAAGTTTGGAAGCAGCAAAAACCAATGAGCAGTCTATCATGCCTTTATTCCAGACTATTGATGAGCCGCATTTGCCATTGCAGAAAAATGTAACATCAACTAGAAATCAGTTAATCATGTTTACGCTTATTGGAGTATTTCTGGATTTGTTCGCAGTAATTGGAATCTATTTCCATCGTCATTATTGGGGCGATTTGAAAAAAGTATTAAAAAGTGCATAATCGATTTTATCCAAATTAATTATAATATTCTTCTTGTGAAATATCCATTGCCCATAATTCGCTTGTATAATAATGACGATCAGGATATTCCACATGCGCAAAGAAAACAATAAATAACACGCATGAAAATTATTGACACACCGTTAAAAGATCTATACATCATAGAGCCTACTGTATTTGCTGATAACAGAGGTTTTTTCTTTGAAAGTTTCAGCGCTAAAAAATTAGAAGACGCCGGTTTGAATTACAACTTTATTCAGGATAATCACTCTAAATCTTCATACGGTGTGTTGCGCGGTTTGCATTACCAGAACGATCCTTTTGCACAGGCAAAATTAGTGCGTGTTACGCAAGGAAAAGTGTTGGATGTCGTTGTAGATATTCGCAGAAATTCACCAACATTTCTACAGCATTATTCATTGGAATTGTCTGCAGAAAATAAATTGCAGTTATTAATTCCACGTGGATTTGCACACGGCTTTGTGGTGCTTTCCGAAACGTGTGAGTTTTTATATAAATGTGATAATTATTACGATAAAGCATCAGAAGGCGGTATCGCTTATAATGATCCAACACTAAATATAGATTGGATGATTCCTGCAAATGATGTTATTCTTAGTGAAAAAGATACACACAATCCAACGGTTGCAGCCGCGAATTTTAATTTTATGTATTAATTGTATGATACAAAATGTAATTGAGATAGCAGTAAATGCTGGCAGTGCCATTCTCGAAATTTATAAACAGGATTTTCAGGTAGAGTTTAAAAGCGATGATTCGCCATTAACCATCGCTGATAAAACAGCGAATGAAATTATTGTAAAAGGTTTGCAACAAATCGATAATACGATTCCAATTATTTCTGAAGAAAACAAACTGATTGATTATGCTGAACGGAAAAGCTGGACAAAGTGTTGGATTGTCGATCCATTAGATGGCACGAAAGAATTTATTAAAAAGAATGACGAATTTACAGTGAACATAGCATTGGTAGAAAACGGCGTTCCTGTTCTTGGTGTTGTACATGTTCCGGCTCAAAATATTACATATTATGCTGAGAAAAATAAGGGCAGTTTTAAAATTGAAAATAATAGAACTGAAAAATTAAAAATCCGTAAATTAGCGGAAGATGGTATTTTGAAAATTGTTGGTTCGCGTTCGCATCAAACGCCAGAGTTATTAGCGTATGTAGAACAGCAAAAATCAAAATTTAGGAACGTTGATTTCGTAGCAGCAGGTAGTTCGCTTAAATTTTGTTTATTGGCAGAAGGCAAAGCCGATGTTTATCCGCGACTAGGACCAACCATGGAATGGGACACTTGCGCCGGACAGATCGTCGCTACAGAAGCAGGTGCCGAAGTACTACGTTTCGATAACAACGAACCATTGTTATACAACAGAGAAAATTTATTGAATCCGTTTTTTATGGTAAAAAATCCTGAACTGTAATTTATAAATCATCCAGTCCGAAACTGATTGATTTCTTGTAAAATTCTTCTTTCGCTGCGCTTAATGTATTTTGCAAAAGCGATGCAACGGTCATTAAACCAACGCCACCTGGAACCGGCGAAATATAACTGCATTTTTTACTGACATGCTCAAAATCAACATCACCACATAACTTAAAACCTGATTTTGTCGAAGCATCGGCAACTCGCGTAATACCGACATCGATCACAACGGCACCTTTTTTTACCATGTCAGCAGTCAAAAATTTTGGCTTGCCAAGCGCTGCAATTATAATATCAGCTTCTAACGTGTATTTTGATAAATCATTGGTTTTGCTGTGGCAAATAGTAACCGTACAATTGCCAGGTTTGGTGCGTCGCTGCATCAATAAACTCATCGGAAGGCCAACAATATTGCTTCTGCCAATCACTACGCAATGCTTGCCTTCGGTTTCAATATTATAACGATTCAGCATTTCTAAAATTCCTTTTGGCGTTGCCGAAACATAACTTGGTAAATTTAACGTCATTCTGCCAACGTTTGTCGGATGAAAACCATCAACATCTTTTTCCGGCGCAATGGCAAGCATGATTTTCTCTTCGTCGATATGTTTTGGCAAAGGCAATTGAACGATAAAACCATCTACTGAATCATCATTATTCAGCAAATTAATCTGTGTCAGCAATTCATTTTCGGTAATATCTTTTTTCAATCGGATCAAAGTAGATTTGAAACCAACTTCTTCGCACGATTTTACTTTACTGGCAACATAGGTTTGACTGGCGCCATCATCGCCAACTAATACAGCTACCAAATGCGGAACTTTTTTTCCGGCAGCTTTTATCATGCGTACTTCTTCAGCAATTTCTTGTTTGATTTCGGTGGCCAGTTTTTTGCCATCTAATAGCTGCATAGTAAAATTTTGCATTAAAAATAGGTAAGATAATTTCGTTTGATTAGTTTTGAGAAACTTTTTTATAAACATCATGATTCAAAAACCATTCATCATTGGAATATCAGGCGGAAGCGGAAGCGGAAAGACAACTTTTGTCAGAGAATTGGCCAATAGTTTTTCGTCAGAACAGGTATGTATTTTAAGTCAGGATAATTATTACAAGCCACGCGAAGAACAGGTTGTAGATAAAGCAGGTGAAAAGAATTTTGATCTTCCGGAATCGTTTAAAGAACAAGAATATCACAACGATGTACTAAAATTATTGAATGGTGAAGATGTAGTACTGAAAGAATATGTATATAATAATCCATTGGCAGAGCCCAAATTGATTACTTACAAAGCAGCGCCGATTATCATTATTGAAGGTATTTTTGTGTTTCATTTTAAAGATGTTTCCGATTTGATGGATTTTAGAATCTTTATCGATGCAGAAGAACATATTAAATTGATTCGTCGTATTCAGCGCGATCAGATCGAACGCAACTATCCGATTGAAGATGTATTATACAGATATCAGCATCATGTATTTCCTTCGTATCAGAAATTTATTTTACCATACAAACCACACTGTGATATTGTGGTAAATAATAATGTGAGCTTTGAAAATGCAATGAACACCGTAAAACTGTCTATTAAAGAAAAACTGGATAATCTTGTTCCTATAAAATAAATTATCCTTCAAAATTCAGTGAGAATGTAAATGTACGGTTATGCAAACCATCAATGTATTTTGAATAAACCGAATTTTCTTTTCTGTGAATATTCAATACAGAATTAAACACTTTAAATTCAGGACACAGAATAAATAACGGAAAATGGATTTCCAAACCAACACCGTAATCAACACCAAAATCATGTTGTAATTGATGTGGCATGTTATCTTTCTTGCGGTCTTTAAAATTAGAACCGATGTCATAACCATATTTGATGCCTGCAAGCGCATAAATCTTTACATCTTTCAGCGGTTCTGATTTAAATTTGATTTCAAACGGCAGATCAAAATAAATTTGCGGCAACGATTTTTTGTCAGGATTCGACAAATCAGAAAATTGATAAATCAGGTTTTTGTTATTGAACGCAAAACCGGGAACTGTTCTGAACTCAAAGTATTTACTGATGTGATAGCTGATCACAGCGCCAATTTCAAAACCAATTCCGTATTTTGATTTGATAGATAAAATACTGTCGCTGTAAGCAAAAGCAGCACTGTGCTTTACTTTTAAATCGCCAAAATTAGCTGCTAAATGAATACCGAAATGATATGGTTTTCTGGCAAACTTCATATCATTTTCCATTACATTGCGCTGCGCAAAACTGCACATACAACACATAAAAAGAATGCATAATGCAATTACTTTTTTGCTATATAGATGGTACTGATACCAAACGTTAACGTTTTGCATTCGATATTTTTAAATCCAACATTTTGCAGTAACTCAACAAATTTTTCGCCATCAGGAAATAACTTCACAGATTCTGGCAAATAAGTATAAGCGCTTGCATCTTTCGATACGATTTTTCCAATGAATGGTAAAACGGTACAAAAGTAGAAAAAGTATATTTTTTGTATAAACCAGTTTTTGGGCTTTGAAAATTCTAACACAAATACTTTGCCGTCAGGTTTTAAAACACGTTTCATTTCGGTTAAACCTTTAGTTACATTTTCAAAATTACGCACACCAAACGAAACGGAAACTGCATCAAACGAATTATCATCAAACTGCAGATTTTCGCTGTCGCCAATTTGTAATTCAATATTTGGATAGTTTTTTATTTTTTCGCGTCCAACAGCCAGCATTTTTTCAGAAATATCTACACCGGTAATTTTTTCAGGATTCAGTTTTGCTTCAGCAATTGCCAAATCAGCCGTTCCTGTTGCAACATCTAAAATTTGTTTCGGTTTAGATTTACCAATCAGTTTTACTAACTTTCTGCGCCATAATTTATCAATTCCAAGCGAAAAAAAATGATTCAGGAAATCATACGTTCCGGCAACATTATTGAACATCGTCGCAACCTGTTCTTTTTTGCTTTCGTTGGTATTATATGGTGTTAATGGCGTGCCCATAAAAAGTCGTAAGTTGTGAGTCGTGAGTAATGAGTTGACATTTTATAAAATCTAACAAAAATAAAATTATTAATTCTAAAAAAATCTAACAATTGCAAGTTCTGTCATTTTCTTACGACACAAAACTTACGACTCACGACTATTTTCCACAAAAGTACATTATTCGTACATATTCTCTCAGAAATTGTATTCATCTTTGCATTAAATAACGCTTAACGTTGATACAGAACGCAAAATTTATCGGTGCCTTTCCCAAAACAGATGATTGTCCGCAGACAGATTTTCCGGAGTTTGCATTTATTGGTCGAAGCAATGTCGGAAAATCATCACTGATCAATTTATTGACCAATCGGAAAGATCTGGCAAAAGTGTCAAAAACACCGGGAAAAACGCAGACGATCAATTTCTTTTTGATCGATGAAAATTGGCATTTGGTCGATTTGCCTGGCTATGGTTACGCAAAATTATCGAAAACAACACGCGCGGTTTTTGATAAAATGATTCGTTTTTATATTTCCAAAAGAAAGCAATTAAGAACCGTTTTTTTGTTGATTGACAGCAGCATTTCACCGCAAAAAATAGATTTGGAATTTATCGACTGGCTTGGACAAAACCGTATTCCTTTTGCAATAGTTTTTACAAAATCTGATAAGGAAAAAGCGTTACAGGTTCAGAAAAATATGAAAACCTTCAAAGCCAAAATGCTTGAAAATTGGGAAGGTTTGCCGCCATTTTTCTTAACTTCTTCTGAGAAAAATCGCGGTGGAAATGAAATTATGGAATATATCAAAGAATTGATGTCAATTATCGATTAACTATCGTCTATTTGACCATTGATAAACTTACCAATGACTAATGACCAATGATTATCAAACTTACTAACACAATGTTTGGCAAATGATTTGATAGACAATATCGAATTCAATTACTTTGCAATCGTGAAATGAGCATAATTATTCGAATCTCGAACAGTGATGATTATTTGCGAATTCTATGTGCACCTAAATGCACAATAATTATAAACACATGAAAAGGTCGTTATTTTTTATTCTTATTTTTTGTTCGTTTATTTCCAAAGCACAGGATATTGAAGGTAAATGGTATGGAACATTTATTCAATATATCCATAATACATATGATGTAGAAATGGATTTGCAAGTATTGCCGCCAGGCGATATTTTTTCTGCGCAATTGAAAATGACAGATGGCGATTATTTTGGTCAATATCAGATCAGTGGAAATATTTGCAAAAAGCGTTATTTAGAAATTACAGCGATTTTTTTAATGAAAGAAAATGGCGGAAATAACTGGATCGATTGTCTGAATGGCGTCTGGGATTTGAATGAAGATGAAAACGAGCTGACTTTCACCGATACATGGCTGCAAACCGAAGTGAAAAAGAATGATTGTAAAGTGCGGTATTTCCAAAAAGAAATGTTTGCCTGCCTGCGTTCATCTTATTTGCGTCGTGTCATGTATAGCGATATGACAGCAGAATTTGACCAAAATTGGCAAGATTATGAACAAAAAACGAAAAAACCTGCGCCAATTACAAAAACAGAACTGGTAAAACCTCAGGCACCTGTTGCTGCTAATACAACCAAACTGGCAACAAATGAACCTGCTGTTGCCGTTCAGGAGCCAGTAAAAACTGAACCAATTGCTCAAGTGGAACCGCCAAAACAAGAACAAAAAACGGAAACACAAATAACGTCTAAAAATGAGGACCGTGCGCCTGTAATTGATACATTTGAAGAAGTAAAAATGCGTCCTGTTTATGTGAAAGACGAAATTGAGGTCAGCAGTCCGGATATTATCATTGAATATTGGGACAGATATACGGAAGATGGTGATTCAATCAATTTATACATCAACAAGAAACCGATTTTGCAAAATCAACTGTTGACTAAAACTAAAAAATCAATCAGCGTACATTTGGATAAAGTGAAAAATTACCTGGTTTTGGATGCTATTAATTTAGGTGCAGAGCCGCCAAATACTGCTTCCATCACCATAAAAGACGGCAAAAAGATTCAGAATGTGTCACTTACATCAACGATGAAAACCAGCGGCGCGCTCAAAATTACCGTCAGGAAGTGACGGTGATTAAAGCAGTTGTATGTCAAAAAATGTAGCTTTATTGTTAAATAATACTATTTTCAAATTTTCAAATTTTCAAATTCACGAATTAATTTGTATCTTTGCAGTCCAAATTATAATAAAATATTTTTATGAAAGCAGATATCCATCCAAAAGAATACAGATTTGTAGTGTTTAAAGACTTTTCTTGCGACTACTTATTTTTAGGAAAATCATGTGCAAACACACGTGATACGATCAAATGGGAAGACGGTAACGAATACCCATTAGTGAAATTAGAGGTTTCTAATATGTCACATCCTTATTACACAGGAAAACAAAAATTATTAGATACAGCAGGTCGTATCGATAAATTCAACAAAAAATACGCTAAAAAATAATTCAGATTATTTTCAAAGATATTTTATTAAAGTCGCAACTTTCCGTTGCGACTTTTTTTATTCTAACATATAGAAATTTAAACATGTACGGATTTGCGTTATTACTAATCTGAAAAAAATATTTTACTACGACATGTTTTGTCGCACTGCTAATATAGTTTTGTTCCATAAATTAAAAAATGGAAACAATTGCACTACAACATCACGAACAAAGTTTATTTGATAACAGCGGTTCATATATCAGTGGAAAACGTTTGTTTTATGCACATTTCAAAGAAATACCTTGTTTCCTTGAAATCAATAAAATATCAGGAAAGAAAGTCAAAGAATTTATAGAAACAACAAGCAAAAACGATGTACTATGCTGTTATAAAAAACAATCTGTAGAAAAAGGGAATAAAGAAATGAAAAATATCAACCTTATATACTGTATGAACGATGGTATTTTTATTGACGTAGAAGCCAATGAACTGAGCATATTATATCCATTTATAAATGAAAAGGAAGCATATAAATGGGCAGAAAAACTCAAAATATTTTCTGTTAAAGAAAAACCCAAAATTACTACAGAAATTTCTTTAATTCGACAAACACGACACGGTCTCTTTACAAGCGAACTGAAACTGAAAAAACCAACGTTAGATATTATTCGTCATTATAATGATGATCTGCAAGCGGTGCATCAGCATATCTTAAATACTTTAAAGCAGAAAGACAAAAGTGGTATCATTTTACTGCATGGCGCACCGGGAACCGGTAAAAGTACGTATATACGCTATCTTATTCATCAGCAAAAAAAGAAAATAGTTTTCATACCGCCAAAGATGCTTAGTTGTTTGGAGTCGCCTGATTTTACTGATTTTCTGATAGACCATGCGAATACTGTATTTGTGATAGAAGACGCGGAACAATTACTTATTTCGCGCAACAGCCAATACAATGCTAATATTTCCATGCTGCTGAATATTACAGATGGTTTATTAGGCGAAAGTCTTGGAATACAGATCATCGCGACATTCAATACGCACATCAATAATATAGATAAAGCGCTTTTGCGTAAAGGCAGATTAATAGCTTTGTATGAATTCAAACCGTTGTGTATAGAAAAATCAAAACTGCTGCTCGCAGAAAATAACATTACTAATATAGAAGTGAAACAAGCGATGACCTTAGCAGACATTTATAACACAGAACAAGATAATTTCGCTTACACACAAAATCGCGCAAGTATTGGCTTTGCGAGTACTGTAAATTAGGTGAATTTTAATATATTAGAGTTATGAAAGAGAATATCAATGCTGTAAATGAATTCTTAGAAGATTTCATTTTAATTAAAAATGATTATTTAAACTCTTTGATAGACATTAGTAATTCTATCATTATTCAAGCAGAAAAAGTATACAGCGAATTGCAGAAAAGAAATAAGAAAGAAAGTATTTTCTTTAATACGTTAAATTATTTCAAAATAAATGAAACACTTCATAGCTATATGATTGCCGATTTATTAAACCCAAATTCTACACATGGACAAGGAAACAAATTTTTAAATATTTTCTTAAAAGAAATTGGAATATGCGAGTCTGAAAATCCAAAAGATGATATTTGGAATATAACGGCAGAAAAAGGCAGAATTGATATCTTATTAGTAAGAGTTACAGAACCTCATTCTGTAATCATAGTTGAGAATAAATCAAATTATGCAACTGATCAACCACATCAACTTTATCGATATTGGTATCAAGAAATTTACAAGCCTAATAGTATAAGGAAGGATTATGATTTTAAACAAAAAGAAACATATAATGTGCCAGAAATAAAAAAGCGATATAAAATAATTTATCTGCCACCTGATGAATCTAAAGAACCTTGTAAGTCTTCTTGCCAAAAGCCTGATTGGAAAGAACTAAAAGATTTTGACAATGATTTACCATTAAATTTTGAATTACATACTTTTGATAACCTAATATGTAACTGGCTAAGTAAATGTATAAAAATTTTAGACAAAGACAACCATAGAATGAGACAATATTTAACACAATATATTGAATTATGGAAATAAACTAAATAATATATTATATGAACTACATCAATGAAACAGAAAAAATTTTTAATTCTTTAGAAAAGTGGAATGCTTATTTGGAATTAATTGAAATTAAAAGAGATATTATAAGCAAATGGTATAATGATTTAGAAGAATCGATAAAGAATAAAGTAAATGAAATAGAACATATTAATGATTGGAAATTTATACATTATGACATTAATGAATTCGGATGGTATTTGAATGGATACGAAGAAGGTTCAATAACTATATTCAACGAATATAATCAATTAAATATTTGGGTAAATGGTAATAAATTTAACACTAATGATATTTTATTTAAATATAAAGATTCAAAACTTTTTAACTCTTACTTTAATGAAGCAGACGAAATTGGTATTAATAATAGTTATTTAGCAAAAAGTAAGAGAGTTAGTATTAATGGAATTAGAGATTATGATAGTTTAGCATATTATGCAAACAAAGAAAAAAAAGAGCATATTATATTAACGAAAATAATTTCAGACTTTTTTATTCATTTTATGAATGACCCAGAAATAATAGGAATAATACGCAACATAAATGAAGATATAAAACTACAATAAGATTAATATTACAAGTTATTCAAACTAAATCTAAAATGACCTTCACCGCCATCGACTTTGAAACCGCAACGTATAAACCACATTCGGCGTGCGCTGTTGGCATCGTTACGGTAGAGCATGGTATCATCACGGATGCATACAGCACGCTCATTCAGCCGCCGGAAAATTTCTATTCGTATCACAATATTCGTGTGCACGGTATCACATCCAAACATACCTATAACACACCAACATTCGATGAACTCTATCCTGAAATCTACAAACGCTTGCTGCATAAAAACATCGTAGCGCACAACGAAAGTTTCGATAGAAGCGTGCTGCGCGGCTGCATCAGTCATTATGGTTTATCTTCCAAAGGTTTGTCGTTGCACAAGCAATGGCAATGTACGGTAAAACTCTATAGAAGTCTTGGCTACTGGCACAACAAGCTCAGCGATTGCTGCGCACGGCTGAATATTCCATTAAACCACCACGATGCTTTATCTGATGCACGCGCTTGCGCTTTGCTGTATCTGAATTATCTGCAAAACCACGCAGAAGAACGATCAGTTTTATCATAATCACATTTTAAATTTACAAGAAAATAAATTATGGAAATCACTATCACCATTCAAATTAATTCAAACAATGAAACTCAAAAATCATTTATGGAAACGTTAACTGAGAAATTCAATAACTGGATAAAAACCGATGTACAGTAGTTGTCTAATACAAAAATGATTACATATACTGTTTTAACGTGGATTTCAATGTGTCTTTTATTTGCTTTCTCAGTGTAGCAGGTTTCAGTACGTTCACTTCCGTTCCATAGCTTAATATCTTTTGTTGCAATTCATAATTCGGAACAATAAAATATTTAAAATGTACTTCGTTTTCATCACAGAAAATTTCTTCTTGTGAAAAATGTAACGGCAATGTTTTAATGTAATTTGCCTGAAAAGCAGTAAAACTCAAAATTACTTCTTCACGTTCTTCATCATTACCACTAATGCCGATCATTCGTGAAAAGATAGTTTTCAAATCAGTTGATTTATCGCGTTTGAATTTTGTTTCTGTGATCTTTAATTCTAAAATTCTATCTACACCAAATGTAAGAGGATTGTTGTGATTTTTAAATGTACCGACTAAATACCATCTTCCTAAATATTCTTTCAAAGCATAAGGCAATATCGTATGCTGCTTTGGCTCATCGCTTCCAAAGCGCTGATAAATAAACTGAACCTGTATTGTGTTTTTTATGGCACTTAAAAGTTGCGGTATAAATTCAACACCTTTCAGGTCGTGATTTTCTTTCAAAATAATCGAATCGGATGTTTTATTCTCTTTTGTAAACTCTAATAAATTAGCTTGTAGCGACATATTTTTGATGAACTGTATCACATTGTCTGTATGCGTATCTTTTTCAATAAAGTAACCGCGTTGTTGTCTGTTGTATTCAATATAGATATTAAACTCTATTTTCAGTTCCTCAAAATCGCGCTGCAAAGTGCGCGATACTATTTTATGATCATGTTGATTTAAATAGCTCAGCATAGCATCCATCGATACATATTTTATGCGTTCCAGCTTGGTAATGATCAGATCAAAACGTTTTAGTTTTCCTGTTAAAGACATACTGCAAATGTATTTATTAGGCACAATATTAAGAATGAATATTTATATTGATTCCAAAATAAAACACTATTTTTACAACATGCCTATTCAACATATTGTACTCTTTGACGGAAAAGAACGCGACCATTTATTGCCACTTACCGCAACGCGCGCGGTCGCCGATTTGCGTGTTGGAATTTTAACCATAAAAGAAAAATGGTCAACTTATTTTAATGTAAAAGCGGATGTTTTAACACAGGATTATTTACAAGCGAAATATTCGTTTCAGCAAACAGAAAATACAGTTTTTATTAATGCAAATATTTTACCAACGGATGAATTAGTAAATGAAATTAAACAACTGAAAGACGAACATGCATTAATGTCTAATGATAATACAATTGCATTCAAAACAGAACAATCAATTACTTCAATTGCAGATTTTAGTGAAATTTTTAATCAACTTAATTTTCAAATTGCCAGATTTTCAAATCTTCAAATCCTTTCAAACTCATGGAATATATTTTCCTGGAACGGACAGGAAATCAAAAACGATATTAAATTGTTAGGTTTAAAACCGAATCCCGAAAAATTATCATCAACAAACACCTTTCTCGGAACAGAAATTTATGTTGGCGAAAATGTGTCTTGCGAATGTTCTGTTTTAAATGCTAAAAATGGACCGATTTATCTGGCCAATGATTCAGAAGTCATGGAAGGTTGTACTGTGCGCGGCCCATTTGCTTTAGGCGAATATGCATCGTTAAAAATGCAAACCAAAGCATATGGCGATACTACAGTAGGACCTTATTCCAAAGTTGGCGGCGAAATTTCTAACTCGGTAATTTTTGGATATTCTAATAAAGGACACGATGGGTTTTTAGGAAATTCAGTAATAGGTGAGTGGTGCAATTTAGGCGCAGATACCAATAATTCCAATTTAAAAAATAATTACGGAAAAGTAAGTGCATATAGTTATCCTGAAAAAAAATACATCAATACGAATTTGCAGTTTTGCGGTTTAATTATGGGCGACCACGCGAAAGCAGCTATCAACACACAGTTCAATACAGGCACAGTGGTTGGTGTGTGTGCCAATGTTTTTGATGCAGGATTTCCGCCAAAGTTTGTTCCTGATTTTTCTTGGGGCAATTCTGCGACTTTTGAATTGGAAAAAGCATATGAAGTGGCACAGCGTGTGATGGAACGACGTGCTATTAATTTGTCGCAAATAGACAAAGATATTTTGAAATACATTTTTGAAAATAAATAGAACTAAAAATGCCTAAAAAAATAATTGCCGGAAACTGGAAAATGAATGCGACCAAAGACGAAGCCGTCGCAATTGTAAACGGATTAATTGCAAATTACAGCGATTATGCTTTGTCAGAAAATAAAATAGTGGTTATTGCATCGCCATTTCCGTACATACATTATTGCGCTTCGATGTTTGCTAAATTTCCGAACATGCTTGCCGCTGCGCAAAATTGCAGCGAATATGAAAAAGGCGCATACACAGGCGAAGTTTCTGCAGAAATCATTGCGTCATTATATGTAGAATATGTCATCATCGGACACAGCGAACGCCGACTATATTTTAAAGAAACCGATGAACAGTTAGTAGCTAAAATTGCACAAGCGCAAAACCATAACATCATTCCAATTTTCTGTTGCGGTGAAACCTTGGAAACGCGCGACAATAATAAACACTTTGAATTTATTAAAGAACAATTAGAAAACGTTGTTTTTAAGATCAATGAAAACGATATAAAAAATGTAGTGATTGCGTATGAACCGATTTGGGCAATTGGCACCGGTGTTACCGCAACACCGCAGCAGGCGCAGGAAATGCATGCGTTTATTCGTGAGCAAATTTCAGCAAAATTCAATGGCGAAACAGCAAAAGGAATGTCGATTCTGTATGGTGGAAGCGTAAATGCAACCAACGCAGCAGAACTATTTGCATGTGCTGATATTGATGGCGCATTAGTTGGCGGCGCATCATTAAAAGTAGAAGATTTTTCGACTATCATTAAAGCGATCCAATGATTGAAATAAACTTTACAGATATTATCACTAAGAATCGATTTGGTTTAATAAAATTTGGTGATAGCATTGATAAGGTAATTGATGTTTTAGGCAAACCGGATGGATTTAGCAATCCAGAAGTATATAAAAATGGCTTTGAAGCAATAACATATGGCTATTACGAGTTTACTTTTCATGAAAAGAAAGTAATAATGTTTCATAATAAATATCTATTAGGCAGAAATTTTCGATTAACAAAAAGTAGAGTGAATTTTTCAAATGATAAGTTTACGACAATCAAAATTTTTAATCACTTAGACAATGATATAAGCATTAGTAGTTTTAGAAATTATTTTAAAGAAAATAAGATAAGATACAAAGAAGATATTTTCTGCAACCAATTGTTAAGATTTACAATAAATAAGCTTCAATTATTATTTATCAGTTATAAAATTAATTTTGATCCGGATCCACATAATGTATTTGATCCTACTGAAACTAATTTGAAATTATGTGCGTTCTACTGCGACAAAGACTTTCCTAAATTATAAATCTCAATTATCCAATGACTTACATCTTCACTATACCATATCCAACTCATTTTTTGCAAAAGGATATTTCTTTGGAAGAAGAAAATCAATCAGCAAAAGAATATAAAAATAAACCGGACTCGCCGTTTGAGAACAGCATAGACAAAGACGAATTCACCGGTTTGTTTGCCGAAATAGAAATGGAAGGTTTGGAAGAAAAAGAAACGGAAGTTTGTATTTATGTGGACGAAGCAAATAAAGCAACAGCCGAAGAAATCATAAAAGAAATTTGCGAAGCACATCAAACATCATTTACTGTTTCAACGTTAGAAAATAAGAACTGGAACGAACAATGGGAAAGTGCTTTCCAACCGATTTTAATAGACGATTTTGTGTATGTGCGCGCTACGTTTCACGAAGCCAATAAAAAGGTACAGCATGAAATTATCATCGAACCGAAGATGTCTTTCGGCACAGGCCATCATCCAACAACTTCACAAATGATGAGCAATATGCGTTTGCTGGATTTTAAAAATAAGCGTGTTTTAGATATTGGCTCTGGTACCGGAATTTTAGCATTTTTGGCAGAAAAATTAGGCGCTGCCGAAATCATTGCCATCGATAACGATAAATGGTGCTACAATAATTGCATCGAAAATATAAGTTTAAACAACTCAAAAAAAGTTAAACCGGAAATTGGTGATTTAGAATTGGTGAAAAACTCAATATTTGATTGTATTTTAGCCAATATACATCGCAATTTTTTGGTACAGTATATGCAGCAATTAAGTGCGTTGCTTGCTAATAATGGCTATTTATTGGTAAGCGGTTTTTATTCGGAAGATGCATATTTGATTTTAGATGCTGCATTGGAACATAATTTGATTGCTAACTACCAAACTGCCAATAATAATTGGTGTTGTATTGTTCTACAAAAAAAATAAAAATAACATGAAAAATATACTGATCACTTTCTGCATATTTATTTCTACTTACTACTTTTCAAACGCACAATATCCAACTTCATTTCCTGCGGATAATGCAGCGTTTGGTAAAGCGTATGGTGAGTTCATCAAGTCTGCATGCACACGCGATGATTGTAAAGAATTAGCAGAAAAATTTCCGAAAGCAGTTACCAACGGAAAAGCGTCTGCATATTTTCCAAAAATTCAAACATTAACACAAGCGATGCTAACCAAGAAAGCACCGGCTTTTCCGGTGTTGTTTGATTTTGCAAGTATGTTACTGACATTGGATGCGGCAAAAACAAACAGCGTTGCTATCAACAAAAACTTTGAAATTCTGCAGTCTATTTTAGATAAATCAAAAGCAGGCAACCTAAAAGATTATGACAACTACATCAACTATCTGAATAATTTGTATTCTAAGAATGCATTGTATTATACCAACACCAATGTTTGGCAGGCAAATGGCGATTATACAGTAGAATATAAAGACGATAAACCGGTTTTTATTTTTCCAAGCACAGATTTGATTGGTACTTCTAATGTTGACACGATTACGATAAAAAATGAAAGTGGACGGTATTTTCCATTAGAGAACTTATGGATTGGAACAAAAGGAAATATTGCAATGCAGCGCGCCGGTTTCGATCCGGCAAATAACTTTGTGACTTTCGGAAACCACCAGTTGTACTTAAATAAATCCGATATTGTGATCGATTCTGTAAAACTAACATTTAAACCTTTCTTAAATGAAATTCTAACCGGTTCTTACACAGATAAATTATTACAGGCAAAATCACAGGAAAGGTTGTATCCTAAATTTCGTTCTAACAGCAACAACGTGAACTTTAATACGCTGGCAAAAGAAATTAAAATTAACGGCGGTTTTGAATTATTAGGTACCGATATTTTCGCGGTTGGTTCCGATACGGTTTTGCCGAAATTATCTTTAAGTAAAGACGGAAAAGAAATGGTAAGAGTAACCGCGCCGCGTATTGCGTTGAAAGATTTTAAAGACATCAATATTGAAGATGCTTCGATGACGATCTTTTTAAAAGACAATAACATCACGCATCCGTATGTAAACTTTACCTACTACTCCAAAACAAAAGATATCAAAGTATATCGCGATGTAAAGCCGCTTTCCAAGCAACCGTTTACGAGTGAATACCATAAATTTTTCTTGTATGTAGATGAATTGAAATGGAATCTCGACAGTACGATCATGAAATTCTTTATGATCACCGTTTCAGGTGACAAACCGGCCATCTTTGAATCATTTAATTACTATCAGCCAAATCTGGAAAATAAGTACAAAGGTCCGAACGAGCAAGGTCCGATTGAAAAGATTTACAAATACTATGCAAGCGGCGAAAACCGTTTTGTAGATGGTATGAGCATCGCGACTGACATTAATCCTGGCGCGCCTTTTAGTGCTACACAAGCCATATTTTTCCGGCTCGTTGAAGATGGTTATATCAATTACGATCCGTCAACGCGTATGATTGAAGTAAAAGAAAAACTCATCAATCAGGCATTGGCATCCAAAGGAAAACAAGACTATGATTTTATAAAATTTGCTTCGTTTAAAAGAAACCTGAACGCCAGACTCGATATTAAAACTAATATCTTAGAAGTGTATGGTGTGGAGGAAATTAATATGAGTACCAAATCCGGTGTGAAGTTTATTCCAAATAATGATACGGTTATTATCAAGAAGAATCGTTCGATGACTGTCGGCGGAAAAATCATCGTTGGTAAATTTGATTTCATCGCAAAAAAAATGGAATTCGATTATGACAACTATGCGTTCAACATGAAAAGCGTCGATTCAATGGTGGTCTATGTTCCGGAAGGCAAACCAAACGAGCGCGGCGAAGTAAAATTAATTCGTTCTAAAACACCGATACAAAAAGTAACAGGCGTATTGCATATTGCTGAACCGAACAATAAATCAGGAACGAACAACAATAAAAAATATCCATACTTCACCAGTGGCGACACGGCTAAAATTACATACGACAAAGGCGCGAATGGTGATAAATATGATAAAGACAAATTCTATTACCAGGTGTATCCGTTCGAAATTGATAGTTTGAACGATGTAGAAACAGAAAAATTAGCATTAGATGGTCAGTTGATTTCCGGTGGAATTTTTGCACCTATTAAATCACCTATTAATTTACAAGATGATAAATCCTATGGTTTAAATATTGAAACACCAAAAGGTGGCTATAATCTTTTTGGAAATAAAGGAAAATATACATCTAACATTCGATTGAACGCGCAAGGACTTTCCGGAAAGGGCTTGTTCGAGTTCGGCAGCGCAAAAATGTATTCCGATACGGCTTTCTTCTTCATGGATAGTGTGTATGCGCAGTTAGACAGTATGCGTATAACAGAAGATAAAGTTGGGAATTTACCACAGGCAAAAATTGATCAGGCATCCTTTGCATGGAATCAGAAAAAAGATTCATTGGTTGTTTCGCCAGGTAAAGACGAAAAATTTAGCATGTATGACGGCACTACGGAATTGAATGGTAAATTAATTCTGAACAATAAGAATTTATTAGGTTTAGGTGTTTTATCATGGAATAAAACAAAACTCGAATCACAGGATATTACTTTTGGCGCGCGACAATTCGTAGCTAAAAATGGTAAGTTGAATCTATCTACCGAAGACGGAAAATCGTTGTTGGCATCGAACGATGTCAATGCGAAATTCGATTTGGATAAAAAATTAGCGGACATTGAATTAAATAAGAACGATACCATTCCGTTGGAATCCTTTAAGTATGTGGCCAATCCGAAATTCTTGCATATTGATTTGGCAAAAAATATTCTGAAACTCAACGCGGCAACGGCTAACTCTAAGTTCTTCTTATTGTCAACTGATCCGACCAAAGATTCATTGCGTTTCAACACGGCAGAAGCTGAATTAAACCTGAACGACAACTCGATCCACTTTGCAGGTATGAATGAGTTGTTGCTAGCCGACTCAAAAGTAATTCCTGATAAAGGCGAGATCTTTATCGAGCAGGATGGTACTGTGCGAACACTGAAAAACGCGCAGGTTATTTTCCATAAAGACAGCAGCTATCATATCGTTAAAGAAGCAGATGTGAACGTAATCGGACGAAATGATTTCTCTGCAAAAGGAAATTATTATTTTAAAATGAACAACGGCACCAGTGAGAAAATTGCAATCGAAGATATCGGCGTCAACAATCCATACAAAGGACAAGTGGTGCCCGAAGGCAAAAAAGGCAAGAAAATACTGGAAGGCCGCGACATGAGCCAGATATTTACCTATGCGCATGCAACAATCGAAGAAACAGCAAATTTTAAACTCGATAATAAAGTCTTTTACAAAGGCAAGTTTGATTTTGATTCCAAGCATAAAGATATTTTCTTAGATGGTTTCATTAAGATCGATATTGCAAATACCAGCAGCGATTGGATAGCAAACGTACAAACACTGGATCCGAAAAAACCTGCTGTTAGTATGGATAAGATACTGAACGATCCAAACAACTCATTGTATGTGGGTTTGATTTTAGATAAAAGTATTCCTGAGTTTTACCAGGCAGTTTTACAAGACAAACGACAAGGTAATGATGCCGCGATTATGTCTGTAAAAGGTTCGATGGCGTACAGCAAAACAGAGCCCGGAAATATTTTATTCGGCGATGAAAGTGCCTTTAAACAATACTATTCGCATGCGTCCTGCCTGAAATACAATGAGAACACCAAAGTAATGGAAGCGAATGGTGAGATTGGTTTTGATTTGAATGTAGCGCCTGCGAAAGTAGCGACAGTTGGTAGTTTCACCTATACACCAGGCAGCCAGAACTTAGAAGTTACTGCAGATTTTGCAATGAAGTTTTTTATGAATCCTGCTATTGCAAGCACCTTATTGAGTCCGTTCCTCGCAGCCGATGATGTAGTAAGTTTCAGTAACTATAAACGAAATAAAGTAATACAGCGAACATTATCAGTATTGACAAAAGATACCGTAGAAGCAAATAGATTATTAGCAGCCATCTATACAACAGACTCCATGTTCATTCCAAAAAGTTTGGACTACAACTTCGTAACCACCGGTTCTAAGTTTTACTGGGACGCACAAGATGCTTCGTTTAAATCGTCCGATAAGATCAGTTTAGCCATCTTTGGCGGCGAAATAGTAAAACGTGTTTATGATGCGTATATCGAAATTGGTTATGCGTATGAAAGCGATTTCGTAAATATCTACCTGCAAAATAAATCAGGCGGCTGGTTGTATTTGAAACTGAAAAAAGGACAACTTGGCATAGCGTCTTCCGTTCCGGATGTAGTAAACGCAATGACCGTATTGCGCGATGCGGACAGAGTATATCGCGAAAATAAAGTGCCTGTCTTTGAGTTTATGCCTGCCGATGCCTCTATGCGCGACAATTTCGTAACGCGAATGGAAGATTTTACAGAACGTTTCAAAGATAAGATCAAAAACAAAATGGCGCCTGCATCGAGCATTCAACCTGCACCGGTACAGGAAGCACCACCTACGCAAGTGCCAGCAGAAACAGCACCGGTACAGGAAACTGCGCCTCAACAGCAAGCGCCGAAAGATGATTTTAAACAAAAACCAAAGAAGAAATTTTCGTTAGAACCGGGCAGCAATCAGCAGAATACGGAAGAAAATAAAGACACGAAAGAGAATGCAACCGAACCGGTAAAGGAGCCGTCTAATGAAAATGTTGCACCGGTAGAAAATACAGTTCCGTCTGATTCAACCACTGCTCCGAAACCAAAAACAAAATCAAAAACGAAACCGAAGTAATAAGGTTTTATATAAAAGAAGCTCATGAAGAAGATCAGTTTAATCGTTTTGACCGTATTGGCAATTGCCTGCAGCCAGAATCCGATTACAGGAAGAAAACAATTAACCTTATTGCCGGAAGATCAGATGAATGCGATGGCATTAACCGAATACCAAACCTTCCTGACCGAAAACAAATCGAAAGTACAGGCAACCGGCGCAAATACGGACTTGGTAAAAAAAGTAGGCACAAGAATAGCCGCTGCGGTAAATGCATACATGACGCAAAAAGGATTGGGTGACCGCATGAAAGGTTATGCGTGGGAATTCAATTTGGTAAAAGACTCGGTAGCCAATGCATGGTGCATGCCCGGCGGAAAGGTAGTAGTATATACAGGTTTATTGCCAATCACACAAACCGAAGCAGGTTTGGCAGTAGTAATGGGACATGAGATATCGCATGCTATTGCGAGCCACGGCAACGAACGCATGAGCGCATCCATGATGCAGGAATTAGGCATGACCGCGCTGGATGTTGCACTCGCAAATCAAAAAGAGCAAACACGCAGCTTGTTCCAGACTGCAGTGGGTATTGGCACACAGGTAGGCGTTATGCTGCCGTTCAGCCGCAAGCAGGAAAGCGAAGCAGACCGCATGGGCTTGATCTTTATGGCAATGGCCGGCTACGATCCAACGGAAGCCATCAATTTCTGGAAACGCATGGCAGCAAATAGCAATGGACAAAAACCACCAGAGTTTTTAAGTACACACCCAAGCGACGAAACACGTATCAGCGATATACAAAACAAATACCTTGCAGAAGCGCTGACCTACTACAAGAAAATGTAATCATCATTCAACCAAAAAAAAATCCATCGCTTGCGATGGATTTTTTATTTTTTTCTCTCAATCATCGTCGCTGTCATCCTGAGCTTGTCGAAGGACGCCACACACGCATCGCGTCATTGCGAGGCACGAAGCAATCTTTCCACATCGCTGTCATCCTAAGCTTGTCGAAGGACACCACACACGCATCGCGTCATTGCGAGGCACGAAACAATCTCACCACGTCGCTGTCATCCTGAGCTTGTCGAAGGACACCACACACGCATCGCGTCATTGCGAGGCACGAAACAATCTTTCCACATCGCTGTCATCCTAAGCTTGTCGAAGGACAAATCATATGCATTGCGTCACCGCAAGGCACAAAGCAATTATACTAATCAAATAGATTTTCTATCACTTGTCGTCTCACCAACCAAAACTAAAGTTTAGTATCTTTAAGTTGATGTATAACCACATAAAAATAGTTGCAGGTATAGTTTTGGGAATTGTATTTACAGCATGTGAATCAAACGAAGGGAAATTCTATGGAAAAGTAGTTGATCAAAATGGTAAGTCTTTAAACAATGTATCTGTTGAGGTTATCATTCCTGATGAAAAAGATTTAAAAATAACAACTAATCGCAAAGGAAGATTTGAATTTCAACTATCGGTTGGTGCCTCACCAACCTAAATTATAATGGTTGACGAGACACCAACCATTAAATAAATCTGATGGCTTCGAGCCGCGCAAGAACACAAAGCGTAAGACAACCTCTGACAGGGTTTCAAACCCTGTCAGAGGTTGGCGCTGTTCCACACCAACAAACCGCTTCCTGTAAGTGTATTATTTATAACTAAAAGTGCAGCAGCAGTTTCGCTGATGAGATGGCTCTTGTTTGCAAAAGGTGTTATCCTGTCGGCTACCATACCAAAATCACAGAAGTCTTCTTCAGCTTGAAGAAAGTCGATGGCTTCGCCGCATTACCCAAGGTTATAACTTTAAAATCAGTCCTCACGAAAAATTACCACTAAACCACTAAATCATACTCATAAACATTACATTTACACAGTTAAGTGGACATTACCAAAAAACACTCAAAACTGTTAATGTCCACCCACTCGGCGTCAATTTGTCCGATCTCCTCGCCAATTTGACCAATCTCCGCATCGATTAACTCGATCTCCGTATCGATTAACTCGATCTCCGTATCGATTTATTCGATCTCCGTATCGATTTATTCGATCTCCTCATTGATTTTTCGAGTCTCCTGGTCGATTTATCGCATCTCCTTGTCAATTTGTCTGGTCTCCGGATTGATTTACCGCATCTCCGCATCGGTTTTTTTCGTCTCCTCCGCTTTGACTGATGTTATCACCCATCAATCACCAAACAAAAAGAGATGGCTTCGTGCCTCGCCATGACGACAAGATATCTCTGTCGGTTGGTGCTATATCATCTGTCAGATTCAATTATCCATGTAAAAGAATTGTATTACATTTATCACTAAAAAGTAAAACAATGTATTGCAAATGCCATTCAGACTCAAACATATTTTAAGCTACTTGTTCGATATTAGCATCGAAAAAAAACAAAGTGATTTCAGCGGTGAAGTAGAGGTGGCATTATCTAAAGGACAATACAAATTATCTACGCGCAATGCTATCTATTCGTTTGGCACTAACTACACATCGTTTGCAACTGCTTTTGAAAAGACTGATGTTTACAATAAAAAAATAAACACTGTATTGGTATTAGGTTTTGGGCTTGGCAGCGTTGTGGAACTGTTGCAAAAGGACTCAGGCATTAACAGTATTGATGCAGTAGATGCAGACCAGGTCATTATCGATCTTGCAAAAAAATACTTGCAATCGAATCTTAAAAATAAAGTAAACTATGTTTGCAGTGATGCAGAAGAATTTATTCAAAACAATCTACAAAAAAAATACGAACTCGTGTTGTTCGATGTGTTTATAGAAGATGAAACACCTATGCAGTTTATGCAGCCATCATTTCTTTCTGCATTAAAAAATATGGTTGCAGATAATGGCATGCTGCTGTTTTCCAAAATAGATGATTCTAATAAAAGCAAAATAGAAAACACGCAGTTTGAAAAAAACTTTTCAGCAGTTTTTCCAAATTCATTTTCTATCGATACCAATGGAAATAAGGTGTTTACATGGATAAGTCATTAACAATTGAAAGTTAACGACTGATGATAAACATACATCGTTATTCTACATAGTTTTCATCAATCACTTTCTTCTGAATTCTCTTCGGTGTAAATATGGTGTAAGTGTACCAACTAATGCGCCAACAGCATAACCAACGATTACGTCAGTCCAGTAGTGTTTACCGGCTTTCACGCGTGTTAAACCGGTGAGCGCAGGAAATATCGCAGCGCCTGTCCAGATCAACGGTAAGAATTTTGATTTCGGATGATAATCGGTATAAACCATGGCGATAAAATAAGTGCTGGAAGCGGTAATGCTGGTGTGACCGGAAAAAAACGATGACAAAGCATTCTTACTTTTTTTATTACCGTTTCCATAATCTGAATAAACATAAGGACGCTTGCGCTGCGCAAGTTCTTTAGTGAAAGTCGTTAGTGCAGTAGTAATAGCAAACGTTTCGACCCAAAGCGGCAACACGGTTTTCCAGTCTTTGCGAATGTCTTTATCAATAAATAAAAACGCAGGACTCACCATAGCTGTATATTGAAACACATCGCTGGTAATAGCTGCAGGTTTAGAATGTTGGTAAATTGCATAGCGGTCAAATTTATTTACATCGGTTACTTTTAAACCATCTATATCGGCTTGCGTTAAGGCGCGTTTCTTTTTATGCAACACTAATCCTGCGATGCCTGTTCCGGTAATGATTGCACCGATTGGAATGTCAACTGATAAACGAAATTTATAAACACTTTGTCGCTGAGTAGAATCTTGTGCATTGGTATTCAGCAAGAATAAAAACGCAAGTAGAAACAGAAAATATTTTTGCATGTTTTAAAATTAGTACAATTTTTGCAATTCAATTCAATAATTCAATTAACTTAGTTAAATAATTATGCTTATGAGAATCTTTTATAAATTACTTTTTTCTTGTTTTTGTTTAAGTGTGTTGCCGGTTTTAGGAGCCAATGGTTTAATTGTAAAAGGTTTTATAAAAGATATAGATACCAAGCAGCCGATTGTTGGTGCGGTAATCACCATTACATTCGGCGAGAAAAATGAAATATTCGACATTACAGATTCCAGTGGTTTTTATGAAATCAATAGTTTGGCAATGATGCCGGAAGAAGACTATCAGTTGCAGATAAAATGTAAAAATTATTATGATCTGAATGGCTTTGTAAAGGTGAATAAAGAATCGTTTCGTGAATTTACGCTGAAACAAAAACCAAAAGCAGATACAGATGTGGTCGTTATTAAACAACCTTCGAAACCTGTATTGGATGGCTTTGCAACAAATAACTTAGTGTTTCTGATCGATGTTTCTTCGTCAATGAATGCATCGGAAAAATTTCCTGTTTTAAAAACATCACTTAAATATTTGATCGAACAATTTCGTCCAACGGACAGAGTGGCGATACTTACGTTTTCCGGTGGCGTGCGCGAAGTGTTGCCATCGACAACCGTGACGAATAAAGAAAGTATTTTAAAAATAATAGACGGACTCACATTTGCCGGCTCTACGCAAGGCAGTGGCGCTGTTGATTTTGCATATAAAACAGCATTGAAAAATTATATCGCGAATGGTAATAACCGTATTATTCTCGCAACGGATGGTTTGTTTACTTCAGGTGAAAAAGATTATCAGAAGATGGAAAAATACATCAAGCAAGGCAGCGAGAAAGACATTACATTGTCGTTGTTTTTGTTTGGAAAAAACACTGATTACGTTACCGCAAAACTAAAAGAATTAGCCAACAAAGGTAATGGACACTTTGCACAAATTTTACACCTGGAAGACGCGATGGAAAAGATGCTGGAAGAAGCAAAAGTGGTGAAGAATTAATGCTACATAATCAGTAATGAAGAATTAGCTAAGAATTATTAATGCCATTCATAATTAACTACAAATAACAATCTTCTTGGTTTCAAAGAATTCTTCTTCAAACGTGTTCTTTAATTCGATGATGCGAATATTCTTTTTGATCGGTTTTAATTCTTCCGATAAATCGCCGCCTTTCAACGCAATAATTTTTTTTGTGTTTTTATTTTTACTCCAAAAAAGTAAGTCATTCATTGGCGCTACAGCACGCGTAGCGATGTAATCAAATTTTTCATGGATGCTTTCCGCACGTGCAATTTTTGTCGTAACATTTTCTAATTGCAATGCACTTTTTACTGCATTCACTACTGTTATTTTTTTTGCAATAGAATCTGCTAATGTAAACGATGTTTCAGGAAATAAAATTGCTAATGGAATTCCCGGAAAGCCGCCGCCGGTGCCAATATCTAAAATACGTTCGTCTTTTTTAAAGTCAAAAAACAGCGCAATTGATAAAGAATGTAACACATGATGCACATGAAAATTTTCCATGTCTTTTCTTGATATGACATTTATCTTTTCATTCCATTCCATATATAATGGTAACAACTGTTCAAATTGCTTGATTTGAATTTCAGTTAAGTTTGGAAAATATTTAGTTATGATTTTCAATCTTTATTTTTTTACTTACCTTTTACGACTCATTTTACATACTGAAACATATTGTAATTGGCTGTAATAAAATCCTGATAGCATTTTATCAGTTCAGCTTTTGAACGTTCTACCATTTCAAGTGTTGATGGAAATGGTATCGGTTGATTGCCTAATTTATTCAAGGTTGTAGTGCTTAACGCATTTTTATCGCCAAATAACTGAATGAATGAATAATCAAACGCAGCATTACCGGTGCATTTCTGGTTGCGTACAAAATCTTTGCTTTGCGCGTCATAGATAGTTACATCACCGAAAACCTGCGCGTTTTTGGTCATGCGCGTTTCTTTTACCAAACATGAAATCTTAGTGTATTTCGGCACTTTGATATCATTGCCTAAAGAATCTTTTTTTACGTTTCCGCGCGGATCCAATACATATTGCCAGCCGTCTTCAATCAATTTTTCTTCCGTGTTTTGCGTTTCTCTTACAGCATCCGGCGAAACTACAATGTCATATAAATTCAGTTTTACCACATAATCGTACGTTACGTTTTCTTTCTTTTTATAATCGATATTTACCCATTGTTCGTTTTGCGTCAGTTTCACATTATCTAATATACTTTGCTCAAAAGAAGGCGGCACTAACAACGAAGGATTCTTTTCTACCAGTAACAAAACATAGTTTTTACCTTTGAATAATGCTTGCTGCATCAACTCATTCACGTCTTTGTAATTGATATAAAATTTTTTAGATGCATTAAAATAATCCAGCGATTGACGAACAGATGTTTTATTGTTAGAGTTCAACAATTTCACACCTTGATCGTAATATGACTGTGCTGCATTTTGACGGGATTCTTCCAGCGCTGCGCTTAAATTAAAAATTTCGATATCTGCTTTGTTACCGTTAGAATAATAAACAGGAATGACTCGCATCACCGAATTTTGACGTGCATTTATTTTAGTATATAAATCGAAAATGTCTTCCCAACGATCACCATTATTAACTGCTTTGAGCTGTGTGATTTTTTCTTTGTCGCGTTCCAAAGCAAGTTTATATGATTTTTCGAACATGGCAATTTCTTCATCGCTTACTTTTTGTTTTTTTACGAAAAGTTCGATAACGCTGTCATAATCTCTGCTTTCAAAACTCTTTTTTACGCTCTGGCAGGAAAATAGCACCAGGCAAGCTAAAAAAATGCAATACTTTGGAATGCTCGTGTAGATATGTTTCATAGTTCGTTTATTTGTGGAATCTGCCTAAAAATCGTACCAAAATTAAAAAATCATTTGCTAAGAAGCATTTTTGTTAAAATTAAATTGAATGTGATGTGTTGATAAAATACATCATTGAGCAAAATAATGTCATATTTCTTACCTATAAAAACCATTCTTGAATTTTTTGAATATGAAAACAGAAATGCGTTTATTTTCAAAAAATGTTATTAAAAAGTGCTTAAAAAAACTGCTAAGTGACATTTTTGTTCAAAAGTTCCCACTTTTTCAGGAAATTTCTAAAGAAATGTTAAGACAGCATTAAATTCTAACTATTTATGTTTACTACTTTTTTGAATCAGCTTGAATTTCAACAAAATAGAACTTGTTTAGACTCATTCCAAATAGTTATTTTTTCCACAAATAATGATAATAAAACAACGGAATACTATATTTGCAATCGAGAAAATTAGACGTATAATGTATAATTGCAAGCCAATCAAAAATCTCTTCCAACTAATAGTTGTAATTCTATTCCTTACTTTCACCCAAAATACACACGCAACAGTAGCTGTTCCGGATGTTGCTGCTGGTGATGCCGCTGGCGTTGCTAAAGCAAAAGAAGGTATGGCTTTGTTCAAAGCGAACTGTACTTCCTGCCACGCGATTGACAAAAAAGTAATCGGACCGGCACTTACAGGCGTTTGGGATCGTTGGGAAAGTGAAGAAAAAATCATAGCTTGGGTTCAGAACTCAGGAAAATTAATTGCAAGCGGTGACGCTTATGCAAACAAGGTTTTCAATGATAATGGTAAGTCTGTGATGCAGGCGTTTCCTACACTTACACCGGATCAGATAAGAACAATTTTAATATATATCAAAAATCCTGGCGTTGCAGCACCGGTTGTAACAACACCAACACCAACTCCTGGACAACCTACTGGCGATAGCACAAATTGGTTATTGTATGTTTTATTCTCGTTCTTAGCGTTATTGGCTTTGTTATTATGGAATATCACTTCTAAATTAGATAAAGTAGTTCGTGAAAAAGGCGGTGAAGTAGTTGAAGAAAAAACGATTGTAGAAAAAGTATTCAGCAGAAAAACATTCAAAACAGCATTGTTTATAGGTTCTATTTTATTGTTTTTTAATATTGTTAATGGCGCAATTGATTTAGGTCGTTCTCAAGGTTACGCGCCGGAACAGCCGATTAAGTTTTCTCATGCATTGCATGTTGGGCAAAATCAGATTGAATGTCAATATTGCCATACAGGTGTTGAAAAAAGTAAACACGCAAGCATTCCTGGTTTGCAAATTTGTATGAACTGCCATAAATATGTGAAACAAGGACCTAAATACGGCACTGAAGAAATTGCAAAAATTTATGCTGCACAAGGATGGGATCCTGATCAGGCAAAATTCGTTCGTGCTCCAAAAAACTTCGAGTGGATTAAGATTCATAATTTACCGGATCATGTTTATTTCAACCACTCACAACACGTTAAAGTTGGTGGTATCAAATGCCAGACTTGCCACGGAAAAGTAGAAGAATATGAAGTAATGAAACAATTTGCGCCACTTTCAATGGGTTGGTGTATTAATTGTCATCGTCAAACAGAAGTAAAATTTGCTGAAAATAAATATTATTCAGTATTCCAGAAATATCAGGAAGAATTGAAGAAAGGAACAAAAGCAAAAGTTACTGTTGCTGATATTGGCGGAACAGAATGTCAAAAATGTCATTATTAATTAGACGATTATAATTAGTGAGTAGAAGCTAACGTAATTTAAAATTATACACTGCTACTTAATACTTAATACTAAAAGAAATGAGTAATAAAAAATATTGGTCGAGTTTAGATGAAATGAACGAAACTCCTGCGTATTTGGATCAAGCATCTAAAGAGTTTAATGTCGATACAACAACTTTGGAAGAAAATGATAATGATGGTGCTGAGCCGTCACGTCGTGATTTCTTGAAAGTAATGGGTTTTAGCGTATCAGCTGCGGCATTGGCTTCTGCTTGTAAAATACCTGTAAATAAGGCAATTCCTTATACGTTCGATTTAAGAAAAGCAGTTCCGGAGATCGTTCCCGGTGTTGCAGAATACTTTGCATCTACTTTTACTGACGGAAATGATTTCGTGAATATTTTAGTAAAAACACGCGAAGGCAGACCAATTAAAATTGAACCAAACACGGACTCGCCTTTTGGTGGCTCAACGGCACACGCTGAAGCATCTGTATTAAGTTTATACGATGTTACTAGATTACATAATCCACGCAAAGGAAACAAAGATGCGGACTGGAAATCACTGGATGCAGAAATCACACAAAAATTAGACACTATTGCAAAAAGTGGCGGTAAAATAGCATTAGTTACAGGAACTGTAACATCAACTATCACTAAAAAAGCAATCGAAAAATTTGTTGCAAAATATCCTACAACTTCAGTGGTTGCTTACGATGCGGTTTCAAATTATGCTATTCGTAAAGCAAACCAAATCAGCACAGGTGCTGCAATTATTCCTGCAATTAATTTTGATAAAGCAGATGTAATTGTAGGTTTCAACGCTGACTTCTTAGGAACAGGTGTTGCCGCTTTATCAAATTCAAAAAAATATGTTGCGAACAGAGTTCCGACAAAAGCAAATCCAAAAATGTCACGTCATCATCAGTTTCAGTCAACAATGACTGTTACAGGTGCAAATGCTGATTACAGGTATCCAATTAAACCATCTGAAGAAAAACAAGCATTAATCAACTTATTGGCTGAAGTTGGTGGTTCTATCAGTGGTGTTAAAGCATTAAGTGGCAAAGATGCCAATGAAGGTATCAAAAAAGTAGCAGCAGAATTAAAAGCAAGTAAAGGAAAATCTGTAGTACTTTCAGATACAAATGATGTTGAAATTCAATTATTAGTAAATGCTATCAATGCTACTTTAGGAAACTACGGAAGCGTGATTGATACTGCAAATACATATAGCTTAAAATCAGGAAATGATGAAGCGTTAGCAACATTGGCAAATGATTTAAAAGCAGGTGCATACAAAGGATTGATTTTCTTAAACACAAATCCGGTTTATAATACACCATATTCAGAAATATTTAAGGATGCAGTTAAAAAAGCGGAATTATCTGTTTCTACTGCTGACAGACCTGATGAAACGGCTCAATATTGCCAATATGTTTGCCCTGATTCTCATTATTTAGAATCTTGGGACATCCTATCACACAAAACAGGTTTCTATGGTTTTGTGCAACCGGCAATTTCTCCGTTATTTAATACTCGCCAGTCTGCATCTACACTATTGACATGGTCTGGCGATTCTACTCCAATTGGACATTTTGTTCAAAATGAAGTAACAGCATTAACTGGAGCAAATTATGAAACAGCTGTTCAGGCAGGTTTCTTTGGAAATGCTATTGAAGGAAGCGGTGCAAGTGCAAATGCAGCAACAGCAATTGCTGCTGTAAAAACACCGGTTGTTGCATCAAAAGGATTTGAAGTTGTTTTCTATGAAAAAGCTGGTGTTGGTGATGGAGCATTTGCAAATAATCCTTTCTTACAAGAAATGCCAGATCCAATCAGTAAAGTAACTTGGGACAACTATGTATGTATTCCATATTCTTTTGCAAAAGAAAAAGGAATCGATGCAATGCCTTCTGATAAAAATGTCGCTGTAGCAAAAGTTACTATTAATGGTAAATCATTGGAATTACCGGTAGTAGTTCAGTTCGGACAAGCTGCAGGAACATTAGCAATTGCTTTAGGTTATGGTCGTGAGAAAGCAGGCCGAGCAGGCGACATGGTTGGTAAAAATGCATATCCGTTTTTGAAAGCAGTGAATGGAATCACAACATATTCAATTGATGGTGCTACTATTGAATTTACTGGTAAAAAATATGAATTGGCGTTAAACCAGACATATCATACCTTAATGGAAGATAACAATCTTCCAGGTCGTTCAATGAAATACAGAGGTGAGATTGTAAAAGAAACAACACTTGCTGATTATCAAAAAGATGAGCATGCAGGAAATCATGACCGCAAAGAAATCAAAGAAAAATTATCACATTCATTATACGATGGTTATAAACCAAATGATTATAAACAAGGTCATCATTGGGGCATGGTTGTTGACTTGAATGCTTGTATCGGTTGTGGTGCTTGTGTAGTAGCTTGTAGCATTGAAAACAATGTTCCGGTAGTTGGAAAACGTCAGGTATATCGTTCTCAGGAAATGCATTGGTTACGTATCGACCGTTATTATAACGGAAATCCTGACAATCCGGATGTTTCATTCCAGCCGATGATGTGTCAACATTGCAACAACGCACCATGCGAAAACGTATGTCCGGTAAATGCAACAAACCACAGTTCAGAAGGTTTGAACCAAATGGCTTATAACAGATGTATTGGTACAAGATATTGTGCCAATAACTGTCCTTATAAAGTACGTCGTTTCAATTGGTTGGATTATCAAGGTGCTGATAGCTTTGGTAAATTCAACGATGGCAAACGTGGATTATTCGATGATCAGTCACAAGATTATATGTTCGAAGATTTAACCAGAATGGTATTAAATCCGGATGTTGTTACACGTTCTCGTGGTGTGATCGAAAAATGCTCTTTCTGTGTTCAACGTATTCAGGAAGGCAAACTAACTGCTAAAAAAGAAGGTCGTGTTTTAAAAGATGGCGATGTAAAAACAGCTTGCCAAACAGCTTGTTCTACAAACGCTATTATTTTTGGTGACCAAAATAATAAAGAAAGTGTTGTTGCTAAAACATTTGAAACAAGCGGAAGAAATTATTTCGTATTGGAAGAACAACATTTCCTTTCAGCAGTAGGATATCAGGTTAAAGTAAGAAATAAAGATGAAGAACCGAATGAATTTTTCATTTACAAACCAGATGAAAAAATATAATTAATAATTAAAGTAGTAAAGTAAGATATAATGGCAAGTCATTTTGAATCACCACTACGCGAACCGTTAATAAACGGTAATAAAACGTATAAAGATATTACAAACGATATCGTTAGGCCAACTACAGGAAAACTGCAACCTAAATGGATATTTTGGACATCAGTTTCTGCTATAGTTGCTGGTTTGTTCGTTTTCTGTATTACATGGGAAGTTTGTTTCGGTATCGGAACTTGGGGCGCAAACAAAACAGTTGGTTGGGCTTGGGACATCACCAACTTTGTTTGGTGGATTGGTATCGGTCACGCAGGAACTTTAATTTCAGCTATCTTATTATTATTCCGTCAAAAATGGCGTACAGGTGTAAACCGCGCAGCAGAAGCGATGACGATTTTTGCCGTTGTCTGCGCAGGTCAGTTTCCAATTTTCCACATGGGTCGTGTTTGGGATGCATTCTTTATTTTCCCTTATCCGAATACACGTGGTCCGCTTTGGGTAAACTTTACTTCACCGTTACTTTGGGACGTTTTCGCGATCTCAACATACTTTACTGTTTCATTATTATTCTGGTACACAGGTTTAGTTCCGGATTTCGCAACTATTCGTGACCAATCTAAAACTCGCGGAAGATGGAATTTTTATAACTTCTTATCTTTCGGTTGGATTGGAACAGCAAAACATTGGGAACGTTGGGAATCTTTATCATTGATCTTAGCAGGTTTATCAACGCCATTGGTATTATCAGTACATACTATTGTATCTTTTGACTTCGCAACATCGGTAGTTCCAGGCTGGCATACAACAATCATGCCTCCATACTTCGTTGCCGGTGCGATCTTCTCCGGTTTCGCTATGGTATTAACATTGATGTTGGTTGCCCGTCATGTAATGGATCTAAAAGATTACATTACTTTGGCACATATCGAATCTATGAATAAAGTGATGCTATTAACTGGAACTATGGTTGGTATCGCTTATTTAACAGAGCTTTTCACTGCTTGGTATTCAGGTAATATGTATGAAAGCTACGCATTTGCGAATAGAGCAATGGGACCATATTGGTGGTCATACTTCGGTATGATGTTCTGTAACTTGGTTTCACCACAAGTATTTTGGTTTAGAAAATTAAGAAGAAATATTGCGGTGACTTTTGTTATGTCTATCTTTATTAATTTAGGTATGTGGTTTGAGCGTTTTGTAATTATTGTAACATCATTACACAGAGACTATATTCCGTCAAGTTGGGTATATTACTCACCTACATGGGTTGAAGTAGGGATTTTCGTTGGTACGATCGGATTATTTATGACATTGTTCTTATTATTCTGTAGATTCTTCCCTGCAATCGCAATTGCTGAGGTAAAATCTATCTTGAAAGTTTCAGGAAATCAATACAGGCAAGGTCAGTTAGATGAGTTAAAAGATCAGAAAGTGTACGATAATGTAAGTGTGGATTCAAAAAATTGGGATTAAAATTTATAATCATTATTAGCAATAATTATGAGTGAGACAAAAAAATATTTAGTAGGAATGTTCGATGATGACGACGTTTTGTTGCATGCAGTAGAACACGTTCGTCACGCCGGTTATGATATTACCGATGTATATACACCGTTTCCGGTGCATGGCTTAGAGCACAAAATGGGTTTAGAACCAACTCGAATTCATACAGCAGGTTTCTTCTTCGGTGCAACAGGTTTGACAGTTGCATTAAGTATGATTACATTTATCAATAAATTCAATTATCCTACTGATTTTGGTGGTAAGCCAAATTGGGGTCTGTTAGCATACGTTCCAATTTCATTTGAGCATACTGTATTGTTTTCTGCAATTGGAATGACTGTTTCTTTCTATTATTTATGCAAATTATGGCCTGGAAAAAAACCAACGATCATTGATGAAAGAACAACAGACCATTTGTTTGCAATGACATTTGAGTTAGATAAAAGTAAAGATTCAAATTATATTAATGCAGTTTCTGAATTATTGAAAAAAGAAGGTGCGATTGAAGTTTATCAAAAAGAAGTATAATATCATGTTAAAGAAATATTTAATCATACTATTGGTAGCAGTTATTGGGTTGTCTTCTTGTATCAGAAGCACTCAACAACCTGGAAGACAATATATGCCTGATATGGTAAAAGCAATTCCTTATGAAGCAGGTTCAGTAAATCCTATTTATAAAGATGGAAAAACTAACCAGTTAGCACCGGAAGGCAGTATTGCTCGTGGAAAATATTTATATCCATTAGCAGATACTGAATACACAAAAGCAGCAACTGCAATTACAAATCCATTTACTTTTACAAAGGAAGAAATTGGCGGTGAAGGAAAACACTTATATACCGTAAATTGTGCAATTTGCCATGGCGATAAAGGTGATGGACAAGGTCACTTAGTGCAAATTGATAAATTTCCACCACCACCATCTTACTTGACAGAGCCGTTATTATCTAAACCGGAAGGACAAAGATATCATACGTTAATGTACGGAAAAAATATGATGGGTTCTTATGCAAGTCAATTGAACCACAGAGAAAGATGGTTGGTATTATGCTATGTAAAATCTTTACAAGATGCAAGCAAACCTGCACCAACTGCAGCAGTAAAAACAGATTCAACTCAAATTAAATAAAAAGATACTCGCAATGAATACATACGTTTTTGATTCGAGCACACAGAAAAAACTATTTATAACATTTGGAATTGGTATTCTATTATTGTTATTAGGTATTTTATTTTCTGGTGGTAGTAATACAACAGAAGAACATCATGGTGCAGCTAAACATGAACAAGTAGAAAAAACAACAGCATCAGAAACTGTTGCACCAACTGAAGCAGAAGGACACGGACACGAACCGGCATCAATAGGTTTATCTGTCAAAGCAAATGTTTACAGCTTATTTTATTTTGGTTTTTGTATTGCAATTGCAGCTTTGTTTTTCCTTTCAGCAACGAATATCGCTTGGGGCGGCTGGCAGGTATCTTTTCAAAAAATACCGTTAGCTATATCTACAACAGTCGGCTTCTTTTTAGCTTGCTTGTTTGTAATGTTTATTTTCTTCAAACATGATATTTTTGAATGGACACATGAATATTTATACGATCCGAAAGATCCACGCTTTGATGCATTGTTAGCAATCAAACACGCAGACTTTTTAAGCATGAGCTGGTTCTGGACGTTCAATATTATTATTGCCGTTTCAGCTATTTTCTTAGTATTTAAATGGTGGAAAACATTGACTGCAATGGATGCTGAGCCATCATTAAAATTATTCTCAAACAGCCGTTTATATGCTGCGATTTCAATTGTAGTGATTTCATTCTTAATCAACACATTTGCAACATGGTATTGGTCAATGTCAATTCAGCCACATTGGTATAGTACAATGTTTACCTGGAATACAATGGCAGGTGCTGCAGTTTCTATGTTGTCAATTGTTATCTTGATGATTCATTTCCTGAAAAGTAAAGGATATTTACCAAATGTAAACGTGAATCACGAGCATGATGTAGCGAAATTAATGTTTGCAATCAGCGTATTTTGGATGTACACATTCTTCTCGCAATACATGTTGATCTGGTATGCTAATATTCCGGAAGAAACTGAATATTTCCGTTTAAGAAGAAACGCAGATAACTATGGATTTTTATTCCACTTTGCAATTATCTGTAACTTCGTTTTACCATTCTTCATGTTAATGAAGAGAAACTCTAAAAGAAGTAAAAACACGACAATCGTGTCTGCATGCATTATCATTTTTGGTCAGTTTACCTGGTTCTTCTTGATGAACTGCCCAATGTTATTACCGAAAGGTGGATTTGGATTTATCAGTATTGGTTTATTGTTGATGGTTGGAAGCATATTTATTTATTTAGTACTTACTATGTTATCTAAAATAAAAGATTTAGAGTCAACCACACATCCGTACGTGAAAGAAAGTTATAAGCATCATATCTAAAAATTAAAGGAACATGTCTATATTATTAGGAATACTGACGATCATATTGCTGTACATAGTTGTTGTGCAGATAGGAAAAGCATCAGATCTTATAAAAGAATTGAAAGATGGAGAACAACAGGAAGACCATAGCAAAGGTGCTTTGTTTCTTTCACTTGTTGGGTTCGGAATATTAGCTTATTCGCTTATTTCATCATATATTTATAAGGATATGATATTGCCTAAACCTGCTTCGCAAGAAGGTGTTTGGGTTCAACAATTAATCTCAATTACATTAGTTATAACAGGTGTTGTATTTGTAATTACACAAACAGTTTTATTCTGGTTTGTTTACAAGTATCATTACAAAAAAGACAGAAAAGCATATTTCTATCCGCACAATAATACGTTAGAGGTTGTCTGGACAGTAATTCCTGCGATCGTTTTAACGGTGTTGATTGGCGTTGGTATCTGGCGTTGGTACACTATTTTTAATGTTTTCAAAGGACGACCGAGAGATGTTGTTGAAGTAGAAATTACAGGAAAACAATTTGCATGGATATTGCGTTATCCTGGAAAAGATAAAAAATTAGGTAAAAGAGATTTTACTTTGGTGAATGGCGACAATGAATTAGGTATTGATTGGAATGATCCGGCGAGCCATGATGATTATATTTCAGATGAATTGGTATTGCCTAAAGGTAAAACAGTATATGCTAACATTGGTGCTTTAGATGTAATTCACGATTTCTTTTTACCTCAAATGCGTATCATGATGGATGCTGTTCCTGGTGTTCCTACCTTGTTTTGGTTTAAGCCAACGATCACTTCTGCTGAAATGAAAGTAATCACTAAAAATCCAAATTACGAATATGTTTTAGCTTGTAATAAATTATGTGGTTCAGGACACTATAATATGCAAAAAAAAGTACGAGTTTTGGAATTGGCTGATTTTGAAAAATGGGACGCTGAACAAAGTGAGAAAAAATCATACTATGAAACCGTAGTTAAGCCGGCAATTGAAGCAGGTACTTATAAAGTAAATTCTACGGTTCCTCAAGAAAGCATAGGAACAGTAACCGAAGAAGAACCTTCCTCTGGTACGGCAACATCAACAAGTTTTAGTAATAAATTATCAACAGGTTTTGAATTAGCAGGTGCTAAAACTGCAGGTGTTGAACAAAAGTTGATAGAATTTATTAAAAGTGATAAACCTGTATCAAAAGATTTATGGTTTTCTTTTGATCGATTATTATTCGAAAATGGAAAATCGACTTTAATTCCTTCTTCACAAGAACAGCTAAAAAATGTTGCGGAAATAATGAAGGCATTTCCAAATATTGAAATAAAATTAGGTGGCTACACAGATAATGTTGGCAAACCGGAATCTAACTTGAAATTATCAGGCGAAAGAGCAAATGCAGTAATGGCTGAATTAGTAAAATTAGGCGTTGCCGCAAATCGTATGAAAGCAGAAGGATACGGCGAACAATTTCCGGTTGCTTCCAATGATACAGATGCTGGTCGTCAGCAAAACAGAAGAATTGATATCCGAGTAACTAAAAAGTAATTAAATTAAAGCACTCAAAATCCAAGATATGGAAACTTTACATACAGCAACCGATTCTCATGCACATGCAGCAACCTCGCATGGTCACGACGGCGGACATCATCATACGGAAACATTTATTTCTAAATATATCTTTAGTTTAGATCACAAAACGATTGGCAAGCAGTTCCTTATCACTGGTATGGTTTGGGCTGTAATAGGTGGTTTGTTTTCAGTGCTTTTCCGTTTGCAATTAGGTTGGCCAGATGAAACCTTTCCTTTTTTAGAAAGAGTTTTTGGCGCTTGGTACACCGATGGAAAATTAAATCCTGAAGCATACTATTCTTTGATTACTATGCACGGAACTATAATGGTATTCTTTGTATTAACTGCGAGTTTGAGCGGTACATTTGCAAACGTGTTGATACCTTTGCAGATCGGCGCCCGTGACATGGCTTCTCCATTAATGAATGCATTGTCATATTGGTTCTTTGTTATATCTGGTTTAATAATGTTCGCATCTATCTTATTACCAACAGGTGCGGCTTCTGCAGGTTGGACAATCTATCCACCACTCAGCGCCTTGCCACAGACATCGCCTGGTTCAGGTAATGGTATGACATTGTGGTTGATTTCAATGGTATTATTCGTAGTTTCTACTTTATTAGGTGGTTTGAATTATGTTTCTACTATTTTAAACATGCGTACAAAAGGCATGAGTTTATTCAAAATGCCATTAACCGTTTGGGCATTATTTTTTACAGCAATTATAGGTATTTTATCGTTTCCGGTTTTGGTTTCTGGTGTTGTATTACTAATATTTGACAGAACGTTACATACAAGTTTTTATTTGTCTCATATCGTAATTGGCGGTGTTGCTCAACCTTACGCTGGTGGTTCTCCGATTTTATTTCAGCATTTATTCTGGTTCTTAGGTCATCCGGAAGTATATATCGTAATCTTACCGGCAATGGGTATGGTTTCTGAAGTATTGGCTGTGCACGCTCGTAAACCGATCTTTGGTTATAAAGCGATGATTTTCTCTATTTTAGGAATCACAATCTTAGGTTTTATCGTTTGGGCACATCACATGTTCATGGCTGGTATCAATCCGTTCTTAGGTTCGGTGTTTACTTTCTTTACATTGTTGATCGCAATTCCATCAGCAGTAAAAGTATTTAACTGGATTACCACTATTTGGAAAGGAAACTTACATATTACACCACCATTCTTATTTGCAGTTGGTTTTGTATCAATGTTTATTTCAGGTGGTTTAACAGGTATTTGGTTAGGTAACTCAACTATTGATATTCAATTACATGATACATATTTCGTTGTAGCGCACTTTCATATTGTAATGGGCATTGCAGCATTTTTTGGTATGTTTGCTGGTGTTTATCACTGGTTTCCACGTATGTTTGGCAGAATGATGAATTCAACTTTGGCATACATTCATTTTACCATTACGTTTATTGGTGCATATTTGATTTTCTGGCCAATGCACTTCCAAGGTTTGGCGGGTGTTCCCAGAAGATATTACACGAACAATAATTTTGAAATCTTTGCGGTTTTCAATGGCATGAATAAAATGATCAGTATTGCTGCTATCATAGTGTTTATGGGTCAGTTATTATTCTTAGTAAATTTCTTTTATAGTATTTTCAAAGGAAGAAAATCTACACAAAATCCATGGAATGCAAATACATTAGAATGGACTTCACCTGTTGAAGGTATTCACGGAAACTGGCATGGTGATATTCCGGAAGTTCATCGTTGGGCTTACGATTATAGCAGACCAGGTAATGAGTCAGATTTTATTCCGCAAAATGTTCCATTAACAGAAAAAGAAAAAACTGAAGAAGACCATTAATTAATAATTTTGGTACCATAATAATGATATGAGCACAGAAGCAGTAAATATTAATCAATTGTCATTCTCTAAAATGCTTTCATTAAAAATGAAAGACATCATGGAGTTGACTAAATTGAGATTATCTTTGTTAGTCGTTTTCTCGGCTGCAATGGCATATTTATTAGCAGTTGAATCAACAATTATTTGGTCAAATATTTTAATGCTTTGCCTTGGTGGTTTTTTAGTAACGGCATCATCTAATACGGTAAATCAAATCATTGAAAAAGATTTGGATAAATTGATGGCAAGAACGCAAAATCGTCCTTTGCCTGCTGGCAGAATGAAATTAGTAGAAGCATATATCATTGCAGGAATTACAGGTGTAAGCGGAATATTGATTTTAGGTTTTTATTTTAATGCGATCAGTGGTTTATTAGGCGCTTTGGCTTTGATTTCTTATGCTTTCATCTATACACCATTTAAAAGAATCAGTCCAATTGCAGTATTTATTGGTGCGATTCCTGGTTCTATTCCATTGTTGATTGGTTACACAGCGGCAACAGGCACTATTGGATTGGTAGGTATTATTTTATTTGCTATTCAGTTCTTTTGGCAAATACCGCATTTTTGGTCTATCGCTTGGTTATTAGACGAAGACTATAAGAAAGCAGGATATTTTTTACTGCCATCACAAAATGGAAAAACACGCAATACTGCTTTACAAAATATTCCATATTTAATTGGATTATTGTTAGTAAGCACTTTGCCATTTATGCTGCATATTTCAGGAATTGTTTCATTGATAATAGTATTGATTACAGGAATGTATTTTTTAACAGCAGGAATTCAATTGGCTACAGATTTGACAGATAAAAGCGCACGTAAATTAATGTTCGCATCGTTTATTTATCTACCGGTTGTTTTCTTAAGTTTAGTATTGGATAAAATATAATGAACGTAGCAACGACATATAACAATACAATGAAATTGGGCAATCAAGGTGCACAGCGTTTTACGATGTGGTTGTCTATTGTATCTATAATGATGACGTTTGGTGGTTTCACCAGTGCATTTATTGTTCGCAAAGGTGCAGGTGGAGCATGGACGGCTTTTACAATGCCTGCAATTTTTAATGTTTCAACATTGATGATCTTATTGAGTAGTGCAACTTTGATTGTAGCACATATTTCTAATAAAAAAGGAAACAAAATAATGACAGCAATTGGTTTGCTGACTACATTAATACTGGGAATTTTATTTTGTGTTTTCCAGGTAACAGGTTGGACGCAATTAACGAATCAAGGTGTTTATTTGGCATTTAATCCAAATCCGGCAGGACCATTTTTCTATGTAATTACAGCATTTCACGCATTACATGTAATTGGCGGTTTGTTATTTATGCTTATTGCAACAATTCGTTCATTCTTGAAATTACGCCAACAAACCGGTAATGAAATCATAACAGAATTAGAGAATTCTGAAAAAGGAAAATTTACAATCAGAACAGATTTATTATCCATGTATTGGCACTTTATGGGTTTGTTGTGGTTGTACTTATTCATTTTCTTATATTTAAATTTTAATCACTAATCGAATAAAGCTAAACAATGGCAGAAGTATTAGAAATAACAGAACAGCATCATACGGATCATCTATTACCAACACCGGATAACGGTGAAGGTGGTGAAAAATCGCCGATGAATATTAGTTATGGAAAAACCATGATGTGGTATTTTTTATTATCAGATGCATTTACTTTCTCAGCATTCTTGATTGCTTATGCATGTTTAAGACTAGGTCATAAATGGTGGCCAAATCCAAATGATGTGTTTAATGCCATGCCATTTATGGGACATCACAGAATACCAATGGGTTTCGTATCTATTATGACATTTATCTTGATTATGAGTTCGGTTTTCGTTGTACGTGCAGTACAGGAAGGTCACCGCATGAATAAAAAAGGCGTTATGTTCTGGATGATTTGGGGAATTGTTGGCGGCGCAGCTTTCTTAGGTTGCCAGGCGTGGGAATGGAATCACTTGTTACATGAAGGTATGCGTCCTTTTTATAACGTATTTTATGAAGGAAAAAATGGTTTAACAACACTTTGGAACATACATGAACAAGGAAAACCGTTATTCTCACCCGGACCAGTTGCTTTTGGTGCATTATTTTTCGGTATCACGGGTTTTCATGGTTTCCACGTTTTTACAGGTGTTTGCTTAAATATTTGGGGTTTCTTTGCTACTGCAAATGGAACTTTTGAAAAACGCGGTCACTACGAAATGATTGAAAAATTAGGTTTATACTGGCACTTTGTAGATTTAGTTTGGGTGTTCGTATTCTTAGCTTTCTACTTAATGTAATCAAAAACTAAAATCTGTATTATACAATTCTATAATTCAAAAAATTAAAAAATGAGCGAACATCTAACAGACGAAGAATATAAAGCACAGGTTGCCGGTGTTTGGAAAGTAACTATTATTTTATCAATTGTTACAGTAGTAGAAGTTGCAGCAGCTTTAATCTTAGGACCTCATTTGCCAAAATGGGTAATGAATCCGTTTTACGCAATTGCATCTATAGCGAAAGCATTCTTTATTATCGGTGAATTTATGCACTTGAAATATGAAAAACGTGTTTTTATGTTGTCTTTAGGTTTGCCATTATTCTTCTTGCTTTGGGCTATTATTGCATTTGGAGTGGAAGGAAATTATTTGCACAAATTGCTTTACCTGGTGAAGTAATTTGTTTACTTTTTACTAATGGCATCGTTATCTAAAAAACCGTTTTTATTATCAATACTACTTTTGTTTGTTTTTCCAATAGTATTTTTATTGGTCTTCATGCAAATTCACAAAGGTGCACCTAAACTGGATACACATAATGTGTTGCCAATTTATGGACCTCGAACTCCATTTACAAACGAAGATTCAAAAGGAAATAAATTTACAGACACAGCTTATTTTCAAATTCCGGATTTCAAATTTGTCAACCAGCTAGGCGATACCATCACCAAAGACAGTGTGCGTGGCAAGATTTTATTAGTTGATTTTTTCTTTACCACTTGCAGGTCTATTTGTATTCCGATGCATCAGAACATGAAAAGAGTACAACAGGAATTTAATGATGAACCTGATGTACAGATTCTTTCTCACACGGTAGATCCACAAACAGATTCTGTAAAACAACTATTTCAATATGCTGTTGATAATAATATCAGCTCTAAAAACTGGTGGCTGTTGACTGGTGATAAAAAGGATCTTTATAAAATGGCGCGCAACGGTTATTTTATTACAGCTACACAAGGCGATGGCGGACCAACTGATTTTATTCACGATGAAAAGATTGCTATTATTGATAAAGAAGGTCAAATTCGTGGCTATTATAACGGCACGGATTCTGTAAAAGTAAAACAACTAACGGACGCTGTAAAAGTATTGCTGGCAAGCTATAATGTTCCGATGAAAGTAAAAACAAAATAAAACCATTGGTGTTTTTATTTGCACTACATATTTCCTGATTAAATAAACGAACATGTCATTCTTAAAAAATACACCAACTAAAACCATCAATATTGTAATTGCTGTCGTATCTGTTGTCGTTCCGGCTTTAGTGATTGCTATGTTCAAATTCGTGCCGCCAGATTTTAAACAATCCATTGATTTAAGTCCGTTTCCGAAATTTCACGCGTGTTTAAATACAGGAACCACATTATGCTTGCTGATTGGATTATTTTTAATAAAAAATAAGAATTCAAATGCGCATCGTTTGGCCATGGTAACAGCATTTATCTTATCAGCAGTATTTTTAACATCATATGTTATTTACCATACATTAAAAGCAGAAGACAGCAAATACTTAGGTGTTGGCTTCATTCGATACATTTACTTCTTTATTTTGATATCACACATTGTATTATCATCGATCGTATTGCCATTTATTTTAAAAACATTTTCATTTGCATTTCAAAACGATTTTGTATCACACAGAAAATGGGCAAAATATACGTTTCCGTTGTGGTTGTATGTAGCTGTTACTGGCGTTTTGGTGTATGTTTTTATGGCGCCATATTATTGATTGAGCTAATTCTTAACAATAATTTTCTTACTTGTTTCTGCTTATTTTGTAACTTTACTAAATCTATGAAAAAGATAATTCCATTTGTATTGATGCTTATATTGGTTGCTTTCGCAACAGATATAATGGCTCAATGTCCAATGTGTAAAGCATCTGCATCACATTCTGAATATGCAAGAAGTTTGAACACAGGTATCTTGTATCTGTTAGCGTTTCCATTTGTTACAATTGGCGGTGTGATGGTTGTATGGAAACTCAACAAAGAAAAATTTAAATAATCATTTCAGCCATTTCCGCGTGCAGCGAGAAACCTTATTGATTTAAAATGTAACTGCTTTTGAAAAAATATCTCGTACAAGCACCTGAAAATCTATCTGTAAAAGGAACAATTCATTTAAATGGTTCTAAAAGCATTAGCAATCGCGTGCTGATCATTAATGCGCTTTGTAATAACAGAATTGAGATTGAAAATCTTTCCAATGCTGATGATACGGTATTTATGCAGCAATTACTGCAATCTGATAATACTGTTTTAGATGCCGGTGCAGGCGGCACAACCTTTCGTTTTCTTACAGCATTCTTGGCAACACAAGAAAACAAAGAAGTAGTATTAACAGGCAGCGAACGCATGCAGCAGCGACCAATAAAAATTTTAGTTAATGCGTTGCAACGGTTAGGCGCTGATATTTCTTATGAAAACGAAGAAGGTTTTCCGCCGTTACGAATCAAAGGAAAGAAATTAAAAGGCGGTAAGATCAGTTTGCCAGCTGATACTTCATCGCAGTATATTACAGCACTTTTATTGATTGCGCCAACGTTGGAAAATGGTTTGGAATTAGAATTGATTGGAACTATAGTTTCTGTTCCGTATATCAAAATGACGCTGAACATCATGAATTATTTTGGTATAGAAACTTCTTTTGTCGAGAATAAGATTGTTGTAAAAAATGGAAACTATCAACCGAAAAAATTTTATGTAGAAAGTGATTGGAGTGCTGCAACCTATTTTTATTCTGTAGCAATTTTAGCAGAACAAGCAGAAATAGAATTGATCGGTTTAACGAATCAAAATATACAAGGTGATGCTGTGATAACAGCAATTGCAGATAGTTTCGGTGTGGAAACTACTTGGAAAGAGAACGCAGTCGTTTTAAATAAAATGCGTAAACCTGATTTTGATTCGTATAATTTTGATTTTATTGAATGTCCGGATATTGCACAAACTGTTGTTGCTTTTTGTGCGGCATCTTTTATAGAATTAAATTGTCAAGGTTTACAAACATTACGCATTAAAGAAACGGACAGAATTGCTGCACTGGATAATGAACTGCAAAAATTGGGCTTTGCTTTGCTGTTAGAAATTGATTCCAATAATTGGAAATTAGTTGTAAATAAAAGAACAGCGAACGACAAAGATCGCGTAACTTCTATTGCAACATATGAAGATCATCGAATGGCAATGGCGTTTGCACCTTTGTGTTTGGCAACAAAATCTATAGTTATTGAAGAACCGAATGTAGTTGCGAAATCATATCCGTTGTTTTGGAACGACCTGAAGAAATTAGGATTTTCCGTAGAAACTATTTAACCATTTCTTTTAATTTCGAAATCATAGAGAACGGTGCATCTGCAATCGCGAAATTAATAAAAGCATCCGGAACATTACCGCCAACGGAACTCAATGCCTGGTGTGTTACTTCTACTTTGCCACCTGGCAGCGGAACAAATTTCCAGTAACCTTTCATCTTTTGAATACGAACATAATTATCATTTACCGGCAGCATGTCTGGCGCAGCATCTAAAGTCAATGTGACAGCACCTGTAGCATCTGGCTGATGAAACACAAAATGTGTGATTGATTCTCTGCTTTTTATCAGTGGCGCGCTCATAATAATTTGCATGTAATAATCATTCTCATTATTTTTTTTGAGCATCTTCACGCCACCATCTGCAATTTTATACATCCATTTAGAATATAATTCTGTCTTCTTAAAGAACGCAACTAATTTATCTACTGTTGTCTGAAGAATGCCAACGCCTTTAAATTCTTTCAGGTTGGAGTTTTCAGGTTTGCGTGTCCAAACTTTCACGCCGTCTTTATTTTTTTCTAATTTCCATGCTTCTTCAGCAAACGAATTGTGGTTAATCATAACTACAAAAAAACTAATCAGGAAGAAAATAGGTTTCATACTTATTTTTAGTTACTATTTAACAGTTAAAAATAAAAAAAATAAAATAAACAAAAGAAGTTTGCATTATTTTTGTTTGACTATCAAAATTAAAAAAGGTTTATGCGTAAATTTTTATTTATTTCTTTACTTTTTTGTTATGTAACCAAAATCAATGCCAATAATCCGGGTTATTTAGGAATTTCTATACACGATTATAAAAATAATGAGCTGATTGGTGTACAAGTAGTAAATGTCTTTGATGATGGCGCTGCCAAACAATATGGTTTAAAAGAAAATGATATCATTACAGCCGTTAATGGAAAGAAAATGCTGAATACTGCAGATTTGGTAGATGAACTGGATTTGTACAACTGGAGCGATTTGATTGTAATAGATTTTGTGAGAAACGGACAAGCAGCATCTTTAAATGTACATTTGGGCTACAAAGGCACCAAACGCACTTATAATATTAAAAAGTCGATAAAAAAAGATGGCGAGCATTGGTTTTTTAAAGATGATAAAACGGAGATTTTACTAAGAAGTGATAATACGCCAATTTCAATTTCCAAAACTGACTCAACAGGAAAAATCGATTCCTGGATCGTTGGTACTTCTTATAAAAATGAAGAAGTGCCGCAATATTTTTTAGATATCAACGATAAAGTTGAAGGTATCAAACGCATCAAAGAAGATCAGGCGAAACGCAATTGCAAAACGAAAGAAATTGTATATATCAAAGAAGCAAATGCGCCCAAAAAAGAACAAAAACAATTGCCGCAAAATGAATTGAACGTAAATGTGTTTTCTGTATTTCCAAATCCAAGCAATGGACAATTTTCTGTAAAAATCATGTCTTCTGAAAAAGGAATGGCTCAGTTGCAAATATTTGATATTGTTGGTCGTATTGTTCAGACAGAATCAATAACGGATATTTCGAATGAAACAGTCAGGACATTCAATTTGTCGAATCAACCAAAAGGCGAATACTTGGTGGTGCTGAAAATTAACGATAAACAAACAACGAAACGTATTTTTCTGCATTAACATTTTTTGTAAACAGTAAAATATACTACAGAATGTTTTTTTACTATATTGCACAATCAAAACTATAATTAATATTTATTTATGAAGAAAATTTTACTTTCCGTTTTACTACTTACTTTTTTGATTTCCACATTTGCTAAAAACACTGGCTTTTTAGGTGTTACCATTGGCGATTATACAGCAAATGGAATCACAGGCGCGCAAATTACTGAACTGTTTGAAAATGGCGCTGCTAAGAAATTTGGTTTACAGGAAAAAGATATTATCACTGCAATTAATGGTGTTACGGTGTTGAAAAAAGCAGATTTAGTTGCTCAGGTTGCCAATTATGATTTAGGTAATGAAATAACATTGAATTACATTAGAAATGGTGTTGCAGCAACAGTAAAAGTTATGCTTGGTAAAAAACCGGAAGCTATAAAGTTTAAGTTGGAAAAAAATGTAAAAGCAGATGGCGAACACTGGTTTTTTGCTGATGATAAAACGGAAATTATTATGAAAGACAAAACACCGGTTTCTTTATCAAAAACAGATGAAAATGGTAAAACAACTGTTGTTACATTAGCGAATTTGCCTTTAGCAAAACAATTGTATTTTGGATTGGAAGATAAATTACAAGCGATCACTAACATCAAAAAAGACAGGGAAAAATGCGACTGCGGTTGCCCGATCAAGGAATATACATTGTACAAAATAATACCGGATCCGGTTGTTGAAATTAAAAAACCATTCAGCATGGATTTAATTGCTGAAAAATTTGTGATTGCACCAAATCCAACAAACGGAAAAATTTCTGTTGATTTTGCATCGAATGAAAAAGGCGCGTTGACATTAACGATATTTGACATTACAGGTCGTGTGGTTCAGTCGGAAGTTATGCAAAATTTCAACGGCGAATTTTTAAAACAATACAATATTGAGAACGAAGCAAAAGGCGCTTATTTAATTCAATTGAAAATAGGTGAGAAGATGACCAGCAAAAAGATCATCCTGCAATAAATATTGCCTCATAAAAAATACAAAGCGAATCAATTGATTCGCTTTTTTTTATTTCCAGTTTGATTTTAATAAAGAATAAATTGCTGTGTCCAGAAATTTTCCATTCTGATAAAAATCTTCTTTGAAATATGCTTCACGCACAAACTTATTTTTTTCCAATAAGCCAATACTCGCTGCATTTTCAGGATCAACAATCGCTTCTACAGAATGCAGATTCAATACATCAAAACCATAATTTAAAACAGCATACATACATTCCTGCAAGATACCTTTGCGCCAAAAATCAGGATGCAGCAAATAGCCAACTTCACCACGATAATGTTGCTTCTTAAAATGAAATAAACAGATTGTACCAATTAATTCATGTGGATTTTCTTGAGTAGAAATTGCCCAATAAATGCAATCTGCATTTTTTATTTCTTTATTGATCTTTTCTATTTTTTTATATGCATCATCAATAGTTTTCATGCGCAAAAAATCCAGGTATTTCAATACGTCATTATTTGTATTCAAGGCAAATAAATTTGCAGCATCGTCAGGCGTCATTTGTCGCAGCACCAATCGTTGTGTAACCAACTCAGGAAATAAGTCAAAATTAAATTCAAGCATGGATGAATTTAGATAAATTATTTTAGAAAACTAAAAAGAGAATTATAAACGCAAGTCTTCAACTTTCACACCTGGATGCTTGCTAACATCAAATTTGAAAAATGAATCATCCAAACCTGCTTTTGAATTGAATGAAGTAACATTGTAAGTATATCGGTTTCCGTTCTTGTCAAATGCTTTCATGCGCTTGATGTATTTCGCGTTTTTATCAATCCAGATACGCACTTTAAAAAACGGTTTGCTTTTATCTTTTGGCATCAGATCAACAATTGAACAAGTTGCTTTATCGATCACTTCTTCGCCATTCATCATGTAGTTAAAATCATTTTTGTAGATCGTAAACATATTCGATGGCGTGATGTCTTCTTTGTTCGGTTCATAATCATTAATCTGCACTTCATTGATATCTTTCAGGTAAGTCCAAACACTCTTGTTGTCGCAATATACTTCCTGTCTGCCCATGTCAATTTTATATTTTTCACCTTTGATATACACACTTCCGTTTTGTGTAGTGGTTTTATTTGCTTGCGGATTTTCGGTAACTAAAGTAATTTTCGCGTCTATAGATGAAAAACCTTTGTAGGTTTTGCTTACATTATCTAACAATGCTTTTGCTTTCGGGTCGTTCAACGTTTTATTGTCGGTTTGAAGACCAAAAACGGATAAAAAGAAAGTTAAAAATGAGAAAAGATAAATCATTGATGTTTGTTATAGGTTATACGTTATTTGTTATTTGGATGTGTCGATAAAGAAAACTGCTAAAATAGAACATTTTACTTATATCTTATCACCTGCAACTAATAACTCGAAAATCATTTTTCACCAATCTCTTGCAAAATTCGTTCCAATTCTTCATCTGTTTTTACGTAAACTTCTCTGGCTTTGCTGCCAACATTCGGACCGACAATGCCAACTGCTTCCAATTGATCCATTAATCTGCCGGAACGCGCATAGCCAAGCGCTAATTTACGCTGTATCAATGAAGTAGAACCGATTTGATTGCGCACTATGAGACGTGCAGCTTCGGTGAATAATTCATCGCGGTCGCCAAGATCTAAAAAGCGCTCGCCGCCGCTGTCTTTATCTTTCGGATCGATGTATTCCGGTAATTCGTAAGAAGTAGCAAAGCCGCGCTGGTCGCCGATAAATTTCGCGATGCGTTCTACTTCAGGCGTATCAACAAACGGACATTGTAAACGCGTGAGTTCGCCGCTTTGCGATAATAACATATCACCGCGACCAATCAACTGATCGGCACCGCTGGCATCTAAAATCGTGCGTGAATCTACTTTTGCAGTTACTTTAAACGCAATTCGGCCTGGAAAATTCGCTTTGATGGTTCCTGTAATAATATTTACAGACGGACGTTGCGTAGCAATCACCAAATGAATACCAATGGCGCGCGCTAATTGCGCCAAACGTGCAATCGGCACTTCCACTTCTTTTCCGGCTGTCATCATCAAATCGGCAAACTCATCAACTACTAAAACAATATACGGTAAGAATCTATGTCCATTATTTGGATTTAGTTGTCGTGCCAAAAATTTCTGATTATATTCTTTGATTTGACGAACCTGTGCGGTTTTCAATAATTCATAACGCTGATCCATTTCGATGCACAATGCATTCAATGTATAGATTACTTTTTTGTTGTCAGTGATGATGGCGTCTTCTTCATTCGGTAATTTAGCCAAATAATGATTCTCAATTAATTTGTATAAATTGAGCTCGACTTTTTTCGGATCGACTAATACAAATTTTAATTCTGCCGGATGCTTTTTGTATAATAAGGAAACCAAGATTGCATTTAAACCAACAGATTTTCCTTGTCCTGTTGCACCAGCCATTAATAAATGCGGCATTTTTGACAAATCGACTACAAAGTCTTCGTTAGAAATTGTTTTGCCTAAAGCGATTGGCAGATCAGCATCCGATTTCTGGAACTTTTCGCCAGCCAGCATGGAGCGCATGGATACAATGCTTTTCTTCACATTCGGCACTTCAATACCAATAGTTCCACGACCAGGAATCGGCGCGATGATACGAATACCAAGCGCAGCCAAACTCAATGCAATATCGTCTTCCAGGTTTTTGATTTTAGAAATACGCACGCCTTTTTCAGGAACAATTTCATATAATGTTACAGTTGGTCCAACAGTTGCTTTTATTTTATCAATGCCAATATTGTAATTCAATAAAGTTTGAACGATCTGATTTTTGTTGGCTTCCAGTTCTTCTTTATTGATCTCGATTTGTCCGCTGCCGTGTTCTTCCATTAAAGTCAACGGCGGATATTTGTAATCAGATAATTCCAGTTTCGGATCGAATTCAGTATCTAAACCAAAATGTTCTAATGCTTTTTTAGTTTGCGAATTAATTTCTGTGGCAGCAGTTACTGTATTTGCCGCTAACAGATCAGCCGTGTTTGCAGTGCCGAATGCCTGCAACTCTTCAATTTCCAGATCAATATTATCTTCTTTAGCAACGTTTTTTTCTTTTGTTAAAGTCGGATTTTCCAGCTCGATTGCATTTGTATCTTCAACTGGTTTTTCCACCAGTTCCATTTCTAAATATTTCTCATCAATCGGTTTTATTTCAGGTAAGTCAATTTCATTATTGGTTTCATTTTCATTAATGATCTCAAAGGTTTTGTCATCAAAATGAGGTGTTGGTAATTCTTTTTCTTCAGGAATGATGCTTTCCATTTCATAACCTTCTTCTTTTACCAGCTCATCTTCTTTATAAAAATCATCGACTTCATTTTCTATCTTACTGTTTTTATAAACTTGTTTTTCTAATGCAGCCAATCTTCTTTTTTCCTGCCATTGCTGTTTCCATGCTTTGAATTTCAGGAATGTATCGCGCACATTAAAACCTAAAAACGTAAAACCGATAATTGCCAGTAAAATACCTAAACCTAAAGTGCCAATAAAAGTAGAAAGCCATTCATAATTATTTTTGCCTAAACCGCCGCCATAAGGAAAGCCGGCGTTTGGAAAAATGAAAGTTGCTAATGTTGCTATGAAAATCAGCCAGAATAAACTGGTGAAAAATATTTTGGTGATGCGAAATATTTTTTCTTTGAAAGTAAGATTAACACCGATAGCGAAAAAAATATACGGAACAATGAATGCGGCAATACCAAAAAAATCATAGAAAAAAAGGTGCGACAAATAAGCGCCAATTCTGCCCATTTTATTTTCAACTAATGCTTCTTTGCTAAAAATAATTTTCCAGGAAAAATTCATCACTTTATCCTGATCATCTTTCCAGGTAAACAAATAGGAAACAAAGGCAACAAATAATACGATAGATACAAATAGAAAAAATAAACCCAAACCTGTCTTTAATGTTTCTGCATCAATGATTGGTGCCGGCGCGTTTTCTTCAATTGGTTCTTCCTGTACCGGTGCTTTTTTGGTACGTTTTACTTTTTCTTTTACTACATCATCTGCCATGAAACAAATATAATTTGTAAAAAGCCATTTTCAGTAAACGTAAAATAAACAAGTATGGATAACTTTTGAAGAAAATTGTGTTGTGAAATTTCTGCTTTTGCAATGATAATCAATATACTAACGTTCGTTTGCCAAACGGTATTTCATGAGTAATTTTTGCGTGTGATTCAAACTTTTATTGTTATTCCAGTCCAAATGTCCCGGTATCACATACTGCACGTTGGGCAAGAGTTTTCTTACTTTTTTTATTGACTTCATCCATTCGCTTGGATTAGCATCAGAAAGGTTCCCAAGCGTTTCCGCTTCAGTACTTTTTATAAAGCAACCGCCATATAAAATACTGTTTTTGGGAAGCCAGACCACAATGTTGTCCGGAGAATGACCTGCGCCCGGAAAATAAGTTTGAAATGTATAGTTTCCAACAGTAAAAACCGTGTCTTTGGTAAAATAAAATTCAGATTGTTTTTCCTGGTTGGCAGCGCACAGATCGAATGTCTGTTTTGAAGTGTAGGTTTTGATATTTTGATGTTTGTAATATTCCAAACCTGCCGTTCTGTCTGCATGAAAATGCGTTGAAATGCATAAGATCACTTTTTTGTGATGGCGATTTTCAATGCTGTCGAGCAATGGCTGAAACTGCGTAGAATCCCATGGCGTATCAAATAAAACCACACCTTTGTCGGTGACCAGGTACATCGCATTCGCAGGATAGGGTTCGCCTTCAATCGGTTGATAAGTAACGTAGATGTAGAAATTATCTGTTAAATGCGTTATAGTCAAAGCTGCCGGATTATTTTGCGCAACTATCATTTTACAAGAAAGAAAAAATAGAAAAACAGATAACAATAATTTCGGCTTCATAAAAGGTTCAGAAAGTTGATTTTGCAGTATGAATATAGATAGAAAAAATTATAAAAATGCAATGCGGTTAACTAAGTAGATTTTTATAGGTTTTATCAGGCAGTCTTCAGCTATCCGATTAGACTTCTTGCGAAATTCAAGAAATCTCACGCGCACGCGTCATGGCGAGGCACGAAGCCATCTTATTTGAATGGCAAAGAGATTCCTTCACTGGGTTCGCAATGACGCGCGATGCGCAGAATAGTAAATTTCGCAAGAGGTCTATTATATAAATTACGGTTTAAAAGTGAATAAGAATGGATTTAAGGATATAGCCGTTGCATAAATTATTGATATAACCATTGTGCGGTTTAAACCACATAGAAGTATAGGATTTATAACTATACATTGTTGTTTGGTGCAAATCTGTCTGATAGCCATAGCAACACATATAGAATCGCTTTTGGCGATTCCTATATTTTTCTATTTTAACGTAATATTTTGTATCGCACGCATTGCTAATCTTAAAAAACGATGCTCCTAAAGTTCGGAGCTATGTGGTTAAAATCAAAAATCAAACCGCACAACTGGTTTGATATTGTAATTATTGCCATTTTTTTATTCATAGGTCGCATTATTGATGTCGTGGGTGCTGTTACCTTTTCCGTGGGTACCTTTACCTATACCGGGAAAATCGATACCCATGACGTGGATTTTCGTACCCATGACGTGGGTACAGGTTTTTATGGCGTGGGTATTGATACCTGTACAAGGAAAATCGATACACATGGCGTGGATTTTCGTACCCACGGCATGGGTACAGGTTTTTATGGCGTGGGTATTGCTACCCATACGAGGAAAAAACTATAAAAATGGTTTTACGGCGAATTTTATTTGTATTTTCCTGTAAAAACGTTTTTGATGTAGTTCTAAATAGAGTTATGCTAATTCATCCAGCTTTTTTAGATAATCGTATTGCAGATCTTCATGTACTGTTTTAAGGCAAGTATTAATTTTCTTAAGCTGGCTTAAATACAGATTATTTAAAACTTTATTGCTTTTGTATGGAATTTTGGAATGAAATAAAACCGAGCAAAAATGAATCAGTACATCGATTTCTGTTTCTTTGTTTTGCGAATATTTAATGTGCTTATTTGCAATGCGCAGAATTTTTCGCAAACTCTTTTTGACTAAATATAAATTGGTTTGCGTGATCGCTTCAAAATTTTCATCGATCAGTTCTTTGATGTTTTTACGATAGGTTTCTTCATCGCTTGCATCAAATAATAAATAGGAAAGCAGTTCTTTATTCTCTTTTTTATAACGCGCCAGACGCGGGCATAATTCAGTCAGTTCATTTTTATCTAAATGACTGAGCTCGTTTTTTACTTCGCTTAAAGAAGCTGATTTCATAAACAGTTAGTTTATTATTATAAAAAGAGATTGCTTCGTGCCTCGCAATGACGCAAGCGTATCCGTCATTGCGAACGAAGTGAAGCAATCTCTTTACGATTCATAATGTATTTAAATTCATTTTTTTTAAAGGTTTCAGTAAATCATCCAGACCATTTGTTTTTATTTCGTACATGGTTGATAACAACATGCCGAGTTTTCCTTGAGGCAGTTTTGCGCGATGTATATACCATTCTAAATAATACGCAGGAATATCGCAGATCAGTGTGTCTTTATATTTTCCGAAAGGCATTTTTGTCGTTACCAGTTCTTCCAGTATTTTCGGATTCCATCCTAATGATTCTTCCTGCATTCATTACTTATTTAAAGATCATAAAATGCCTGCAACGCGCCAAAATAACTTTCGTTCCAGCCACTAACAATATCATCATAATCTTCATCCGGAATATTGGTATGACGTAATTCGGCAGATGTTTTTTGTTTGTCGGCATGCAAAATAATCGTTACAATCGATGCCGGTTCCTGATCGCCGAAATACCATTCCTGAACAATTTTTTTGCCTTCAATAAATTCTAAGTTCTTGCCGACTATATCACCGTTCCATAATGAAAATTCGCTGTTTGGTTCGGTGCTCATGACCGCTTCTTCGCCTGTCCAAAGTTCTAACGTAACAGGATTCGTTAAAGCTATATAAACCTGTTCCGGTGTTTCGTTGATGATGTAATATTTTTTGTAGTCTTTCATAATTTGTTTTAATCATTTAATTTAATCTTTTCTTCGATACCATTTTTTCTGAATGCATCTCTGATCTTTGAAATAGCATCTTCTACATTTAATTCTTCAATCGTATTTATCTTACTGCACAATTCCATTAAAATTTTATCCTGAATTTGTCCGCGTTGTTTGGCAATGGTATAAGGTAATCGGTGAAATGTGACCATCGCATATTTTGAAATAAAATAATCAGGATATTGTTCTTCCAGTAACGCATCTGCTTTTTTCTTTAAAATAAATGTTGAGTTGGCAACCAGGTCGCGCATTTCAACAAAATTTTCAACCGCTAAATCACAAATAGCATCGGCACTTTCTTTTCTTAGTTTGCCGAATTCTTCAAAAACAGTTTGCCAGTCAGCGCCATATTTTTCTACCAATAAATCAAAATGATAACAATCTTCAAAACAACAATTCATGCCTTGTCCGAAGAACGGAACCATAGCATGTGCCGCGTCACCGATGAGCAATGCTTTATCTTCGATGTGCCACGGAAAACATTTCACTGTCAGCAAACTTCCGGTCGGATTGCTGAAAAAATCATCCAGTAAAGTTGGCATGTGCGGTACTGCATCAGGCATCACTTCATTAAAGAAATCCAGCACATTTTCTTTCGTTTTCAATTGACTCAAATTCTTTTCCGCATGATCGTTTGGCATAAACAATGTACATGTAAAATCGCCTTCTGCATTGGGCAAAGCGATCATCATGTACGAACCGCGCGGCCAGATATGCAAGGCATTTTTTTCTATTCGGAAACCGTTATTGTCCGTCGCAGGAATCGTTAACTCTTTATAGCCATAGTTTTCATATTGCTGCGAAAAATTAAAATGACCTGATTTTAAAAACTCCATACGAATGGCAGAAGCAGAACCATCTGTGCCAATAACAGTATCGCCTTTAGCTGTTAAAGTTGTATCATTGCGTTCATCATTAAAAAACGCTTCGCCTGTTTTTACATCCATGCCGGTACAACGCATGTTGAAATGAATGCTGACATTTGGAAATTTTTCCGCTTCGTTCATCAATAAAATATTCAGTTCTTTTCTCGAAATGGAATTGATGTATTCATGTTCATTTTTACTGTATGGCTGCAGGTTGGTATTTCCTTTTTCATCATGTATCATTCTGCCACGCATCGGAATGGCGTTCTCTAAAATGATGGTGTCTAAACCAACTTGTTTCAGTGCATGAATGCCGCGAGTTGACAAAGCCAGGTTAATAGATTTTCCGGCGCTGATATTGACTTTGCGCATATCAGGTCGGCGTTCAAAGAGTTCAATTTGGAAATCGCGTTTGGCTAAATAAATAGATAATAAAGAACCAGTTAAACCGGCGCCAACGATGATAATTTTTTGACTCATACCAAAAGTGATTTTAGTTTTTGTATGAATTGATAGACATCCATGAATGAATTATACAATGGAACAGGAGCAAGGCGAATAACATCAGGTTCGCGCCAGTCGCAGATCACGCCGGTTGCTGTTAACTGATGAAAGAAATCTTTGTTGCTGTTTTTTATACGAATAGAAAGCTGCGCACCACGTTCAATTGGATTCGTTGGTGTAATGATTTCAATAGCATCATTTTTAATTGCATTGATTAAAAATTCTAAATAACCAGTCAGTAACTTACTTTTTGTAATTAAATTTTTCATGCCTGCTTCATCAAAGATATCTAAAGATGCACGCAGACTCGCTAATGCTAAAATGGGCGGATTACTTAACTGCCAGCCCTCAGCGCCTTCAATAGCGTTAAAATTCGCACCCATTAAAAAACGCTCTTGTTTATTGTTGCCCCACCAGCCGGCAAAACGGGGAAGCGAATCATCTTTAGCATGTCGTTCATGCACGAAACAACCTGCAATACCACCAGGTCCGCTGTTTAAATATTTATAACTGCACCAAACGGCAAAGTCAACATTCCAGTCGTGTAATTGTAAGTCAATATTTCCGGCAGCATGCGCCAAATCAAAACCAACGATAATATTTTTTTGATGAGCCATTTCAGTAATGCGCATCATGTTGAATACTTGTCCGGTGTAATAGTTAACGCCGCCAAGCATGATCAGCGCAATGCTGTCACCATGTTCTGCAATAACTTTTTCAATGTCTTCATTAGTTATGATATCATTGTTACTTGGCTTCAATTCTATCAATGCATCTTCAATAGTATAACCATGAAATTTTAGTTGTGATTGCACCGCATATTGATCCGATGGAAACGCACTTTGCTCAATTACAATTTTATATTTCTTTTTTGTCGGACGGTAAAATGATACCATCATTAAATGCAAATTGACAGTTAATGTATTCATTACTACAACCTCGATTGGTTTTGCGCCAACAATGCGCGCCATTTTTTCTGTAAGGAATTCGTGGTACGGCATCCATGGATGTTTTGCATGAAAATGTCCTTCAACGCCTAAGTTTTCCCAGTCGGACAATTCCTGTTCAATATGATTGCGAACTGATTTAGGTTGCAGACCAAGTGAATTTCCGCAGAAATATAATAACGGATTTCCGGTTGCATCTTTAGGAAAATGAAACAGATGTCTGTATTTTGACAATGGATCTTTGGCGTCCATTTCTTTTGCAAATGCTTCGTTGTTTTGATAAATTATTTTATCACTATTCATGTCAATTCTAATTTATAAAAATTTATTTCTATCCAAATTCAACCATTCCAAAGCCGTTCCTGACAATAAACGTTCTTTAATGTTATCACTATAATTCATTGACTCAATTAATTTTCCCGGTTCCAGTTCACCTAACGGAAACGGATAATCGGTGCCTAATGCAATTCGGTCTGCGCCCACTAATTTTACTAAATAATCCAGCATCATCGGTTCGTGTACCAGTGAGTCGTAATAGATTTTATTCAGGTAATGTTTTGGTGAAACGTTATTGTCAACAGCACACAGATCAGGCCGCGCATGAAAGCCGTGTTCAATTCTGCCAATTGTAGAAGGAAAAGAGCCGCCACCATGTGCAAAGGCAATACGCAACTTTGGCAGTCTTTCCAAAGTGCCTGAAAATATCAATGAACTGATAGCGCGTGAAACTTCTGCAGGCATGCCAACCAGCCATGGCAGCCAGTATTGCTGCATGTTTTGCTCGCCCATCATTTCCCACGGATGCACAAAGACAGCCATTTCCAGTTCTTCACACGCAGCAAAAAAATCTGCGAATTTCGCATCGCCTAAATTTTCCTGATTTATATTAGAACCAATTTGTACACCGGCTAATCCGATTTTTTTGCAGCGTTTCAATTCTTCAATAGCCAAGTCAGGTGCCTGTAACGGAACGGTTCCCAAGCCAATAAAACGCGTTGGATATTGTTGTATGATTGCTGCAATATGGTCGTTTAAAAATTGTGCGATATATAAACCATCCTGTGGTTTTGTCCAGTAACTAAACATCACCGGAACAGTTGACAGCACCTGCACATTCACCTGGTGATGATTGCACTCATTGATTCTTGTTTCCGGCGACCAGCAATTTTCCTCTATATCACGAAAAAATTTACCATCATCGCGCAGCATTTTTGCGCAGCAGGGTTTATAATGATCCAGTTGAATAAAACCGCCATAGCCAAACTTTTCCTTCCAGTTCGGAATTTCTTTTGGAAGAATATGTGTATGTATGTCGATCTTTAAAAAATGCATGTACATTTATTTCGGTGGTTCCATAACGTGTCCGCAATTTTTGCAAGTGCGCAGATCTTCGTTTTCATAAAATGTTTTGAATACGCCTTGAAACTGCGTAGCGATATTTTCTAATGGAAAATATGCCTCATACAATTTGTTATTGCATTTCTCGCAGAACCAAAGCAACCCATCTTTCATATTTTCGCTGCGTTTGTATTCCATCACTAAACCAACCGTGTTGGCACTGCGATTCGGATTGTGCGGTACTTTTGCAGGCAGCAAAAAAATCTCGCCTTCTTTGATCGGCACTTCTACCATCTTGCCTTCATCTTGTATTTTAACTAAAATATCGCCTTCGAGCTGATAGAAGAATTCTTCCGTTTCATTGTAGTGAAAATCTTTTCTCGAGTTCGGTCCGCCGACAACCATCACCATAAAATTCGTGTCTTCATATACCACTTTATTGCCAACAGGCGGCTTTAGTAAATGTCGATTTTCATCGATCCATTTTTTGAAATTTATCGGTTGTCGGATCATAGATATGAGTTATTGGTTATACGTTATTAGTTATAGGTTATTGGTTGTAAGTTAGTGATTATTGTTATTTAAGAGTTGTATAACGAATAACGTTTAACTTATATCTTTTAATCAATCACAGCAATCACTTTTAATTCAATGGCAATCGGTGTTGGTAAACTTAAAATTTCTATTGTTGTTCTGCATGGCTGATTGTCTTTAAAATATTCCGCGTAAATTTTATTGTATGTCACAAAATCTGCTTTCATATTTGTTAAGAAAACAGTTACATCTACAATATTGTTCCAGTCAGCACCTGCATCTTCCAATATGTATTTTATATTTTGAAAAACCGAGCGGCATTGTGTTTCTATATCATACGAAATAATATTTCCTTGCTCATCGAGTTCCACACCGGGAATTTTCTTCGTACCTTTTTCACGCGGACCCACACCGGAAAGAAACAATAAATTTCCTACGCGGCGCGCATGCGGATACGCACCAACCGGTTCCGGCGCTTTCGATGAATTGATGATGTTGTTTTCTGAACTCATTTCATTTCTTTTTTTTCTTACGACTTATCAATACTTTATACAAACATTTTTTGCTTCTGTAAAAAAACGCAAAGCTTCCCAGCCGCCTTCGCGGCCAACACCTGAATTTTTCATGCCGCCAAACGGTGTTCGCAAATCGCGTATCATCCAGCAGTTTATCCAGACGATACCTGTTTTTAAATTTTCTGCAAAACGGTGTGCGCGACTCGAATTTTCTGTCCATACTGAAGATGCTAAACCATACTTCGTGCTGTTTGCATAGTGCAGTACTTCTTCTTCCGTATCAAATGGCAGGATCGTTACCACAGGTCCAAAAATCTCTTCCTGGTTGGTTCTGCAATTATATGCTAAGCCTTCGATGATTGTTGGTTGTAAAAAATATCCGTTTGCACAGCGTCCGTCTATATTAAGTTGGTTTCCGCCTTCAATAATTTTCCCGCCTTCTTCTTTCGCTAATTCGATGTATGATTTTATTTTGTTGAGATGTTGTTCCGAAACAATAGCGCCGATATTTGTCTGTTCATTTAACGGATCACCAATAATCAATTCATTCGTTCTTTTTACAAAATCAGTTTTGAACTTTTCATAAACAGATCGCTCAATAAAAATACGAGAACCGCACAAACAAATTTGTCCCTGATTGGAAAACGAAGAACGCAAAACAGTAGTTAGCATTTCATCATAATTACAATCTGCAAAAATGATTGTAGGATTTTTGCCGCCTAATTCTAATGACAGTTTTTTGAACATCGGTGCAGCGATGCGTGCAATATGTTCGCCAGTTTGTGTTCCGCCTGTAAAAGAAATTGTTGATATATCCGGATGTGAAACAATCGCATTGCCTACTTTATTTCCATAACCATGCACGATATTCAAAACACCTTTTGGTAAACCGGCTTCCATGCAAATCTCTGATAATAAAAAAGCAGTCAGTGGTGTAATTTCAGACGGTTTGGCGACTACACAATTTCCGGCAGCTAATGCAGGTGCGATCTTCCAGGTAAATAAATACAACGGTAAATTCCATGGCGAAATACAGCCAACCACACCGATTGGTTTCCTTAAAGTATAATTGATAATACCATCTTCAGTCGCATGCGATTCGCTGGAAAAATGCAGAATGGCAGTAGCAAAAAAATGAAAGTTAGTGGCAGCGCGCGGAATATCAACTGTTTTTGCTAATGATAATGGCTTGCCGTTATCTTCACATTCTGCTAAAGCCAGTTTATCTAAGTTATTGTTGATGCCATCAGCGATCTTCAATAAAATTTGCGAGCGCTGATTGGCAGTCATTGCTGACCACAATGGAAATGCTGCTGCTGCTGATTCATAAGCATGCTGCACATCTGTTTCATCTGAATCAGGCAATGCTGCATGTATTTCCGCAGTCGCCGGATTGACCACATCAATATATTGTCCGGAATTGGGTTGTACCATTGCACCGTTAATATAATTATGTATGGTTTTTACTGACATGATTTTTAGTTATAAACTCGATGTTCTGCCGCCATCAACAGGAACATTGATACCATTGATATAAGCAGCAGCTGGTGATGCTAAAAAAGCAACCGCATTGGCAATTTCACCGGATTCTGCAAAACGCTTCGCCGGAATTTCTTCCAGCATTTCCTGTTTTATTGCATTAACAGATTTACCTGTTTTAGTCGCTTTGTTTTCAAAAATAGTTTGTAAACGTATGGTATTGGTTGCGCCGGGCAATACATTGTTTACAGTAATGCCAAATTGCGCTACTTCACCGGCTAATGTTTTAGACCAGTTGGCAACTGCAGCACGAATGGTGTTAGAAACGCCCAAGCCGGCAATCGGTTGTTTTACAGAAGTGGAAATGATATTGATAATGCGTCCGTATTGTTCAGTTTTCATTCCGGACAAAACAGCTTGCGCTAAAATATGATTGCAGATTAGATGATTGTTGAATGCAGTTAAAAATTCATCTGTTTTCGCATTGGAAACAGCACCAGCCGGCGGACCACCAGTATTGTTTACTAAAATATGTATAGTCGGATTCTTTTGTAAGTAATTTTCAATACTTAGTTTTAAATTTTCCGGATTGGAAAAATCGCAAACGATATAAGTATGTTGTTGATGAAATGCAGTGTTTAATTCTGATAGTGTTGCTTGCAAAGCAGATTCATTGCGTGCTAAAAGAATAACAGATGCACCAAGATTTGCTAGCTCTAAAGCAACCGCTTTCCCGATTCCTTGTGTGCTGCCGCAAACCAATGCATACTTGCCCTGAAGATTTAAATCCATGCTGAATTAATTGCTATAACAAATAAACGAAAAAAATAAAGCAACTGAAAATTAAACGCTATATAATTTAGCATATTTAAAATAAAAGATCGCTTCGTTCGTCGCGATGACGCGATGCATTTTGCATGCTTTACGTCATTGCAAACACCGTAAAGCAATCTAATCTATATTAGCAAATGATACAAAACAGGCCGTGACGGAGCAGCATCATTTTCAAAAGCAGCCACCTGAAGATTGAGTAAATAAATGCCATCGGTAACATCATTTGGAATGTAAACCATTTCTGTAATCGTTCTGAAAGTATTGGTGTTTTCAGGATACTGCCAGAATGCGCGATGCGCCAGTAACTTTCCGCCATCGACTTCTTTGTCAACGCTTGGCGTATCTAACAACAAATGTTGAATGCCTTTTTCGACAATATATTTCATGGCATTTTCATCAATAAAAGCAGGATTGGTATTGGAATAGTTTTTATCTAATTTATCAGTCGTGTTTTCCAGCGTTCGGATGATGAGCGCATCAGCAGTATTGTTTTCTAAAAGTGGTTCGAGTATTTTTTTGGTGATGACAAAATCATTTTCTGTTTTTTCAGGTGAAACAGAAACCAGTTGTGCGATAAAATGAAATTGCTGCAAACTATTATTTATCGAATAGTCTTCTTTGCTGATATGGCCAACGCATTCGGTATGCGTGCCGTGTCCGTGTGGATTGAAAAAAATATTTCGGAAATTAACAGAACCGCCTTGTTTCACTTCGCCGATCCAGTTGCCCATTTTTACCGGCTCAAAAGAAGGTTCACCAACATACCACGCTTTCACACCGCCAATTTTTATTGGCAAAGAAATATCTATTGGTTTAGATAAATCTGCTTTGTAATTTATGTTGTTATACGAAATGTTTGCTTGCATTTTAGGTTATTAGTCATTGGTTATTGAGTACTGTAAACAATAAACAGAACAACTGCCAGAAATGTCGTTATATCGAAGTGTAGCGAGATATCTTGTTACGATTAGGAAAGGCAAATTGAAGTATGGTGCATTTCTTTTCGAGATTTCTCCTAACGTCGAAATGACGGTGCTCATTTGGTAGTTATTATATTCAAATTTTTAAATTAGCATATTAAGCGTCATTTCCCCAATTTTCGACTTCTTCTTTCGACCATAATTCAGGAAAGAAAATACGCTTCTGATATTTTGGATGCATGTATTTTTGCCATTCGCTGCCGCCTGTTGCTTCGCCGCCACCGATGTATTTTTTTGCTGTATTCAGATGTGCCATTACCCATTTTATATTGATGGTGTAATCATAATGACGCATCGCCTTTACCAGTTCTTCATTTTGCTGATCTGCTTCAGGCAGTGCTTTAAATTTTGTCCAAAGATTCGTTGTATTGTATTCTTTCATGAACGTTATAAATTCTTCCAAGTATCGTTTGTCAAAATTATTCAGCAATGCCGTTTTCTTTCCTGTTGCATAATCTTTTCCGGCTGCCTGCCAGTATAAATGATCATAAGCATGTTCAAAAGGTGTGTTGCGGTCAATAGTTGCTCTGAAACGAATGTCAATTAAATTAATTAATTCAGTAGAAGCAAACTCTATTTTACGATATTGTGCACTTTGAAAACCACTGGCTGGTGTCAGTGTATTTCTGAATTTTAAATATTGTTCGATTTCCATACCATCGCGCATAATGTTGAAAGACTCAGTCAGAATATCAAAATAACGGCTGATTCTGTTCAGATGTAATGAAAATTTTTGCGTTGTAATATTTTCTGTTCTTGATACTTGTTCAATTTCCCACAACATCATTTTAAACAATAATTCATTGATCTGATGATATAATATGAAGATCATTTCATCCGGCAATTGTGTGCGTTGAATTTGCAAGCTCAGTAATGCATCGACATTGATATAATTCCAGTAGGTGATAGGTTCTGAATATAATAAACCTAACAAATGTGTGTCAGCATCCTGTCCGATGGCTTTATACTTTTCATCAATTGCAGCTAGTATTTCTTCTCTTGTCATGAGTAATAGTTACCTAACAAAAGTAAACAAAATAAATGGAGAAACTTTCTAACGAATTAGATAAATAAAATTATAAACGGAATTGAAATTATGATTTACACCAACTCATTCGTTGCATAATTCGGTTGTTTAGAATCATCGTAATAGAATTGCTGTGCCCACATTCTGTATTGCGCAACAGGTCCATCGCCTTTAGCTAAAATTGGTGGATCGATATAAATTTTATTTTCCCAAATTTTAAAATCTTGGCTGACATCGTGACAATATCCTTCAAACGTTTTCTTTAAAACTAATTTTGTAGCTAATTCTTTTGGTACTATTTTTAATAATGGCGATATCTTTTCCCTGTTTTCCAGTTTTTTGATACTGGCACCAATAGTTAGTTTCAGCTTTCCATTTTCTTTAGGCGTTGGTAAAACGAAATTACGCATTTTAAAATTCAATTCAGGAATTTCTGCGCTCACAAAAGAATATCCTAACCCATGCACATTTACATTAAACTCTGTACGGATATTCTTTTTCTTTCCAACAAAATCGGCAACACGGTGCATAGCATATTTTGCATATAAATAGTGATCATGGCTTTCCATTTCATGAAGCGTTTCTACACCAGTATAGCCATGAACAATAGAAAAATGACCTACATCAACGCTGTTTTCCGTAGTTTCCTGCGGATGCGAATTTAGATCGTATTCAGCAAATAATACTTCTGTCCAATCCGTCCAGTCTTCCTGAGGAACAAACCAGGTTGGCGCATTATTTTTTTCATCAAACCAAATCAACACCAAATTATTTTTTTCATCAGAATGATAGACCGGTAATTTTAATTTAGAAGACGGTTTAGAACCATAACCGGTTGCTGTACAATCACCTTTGGTATCAAAGCAAAAATGATGAAATGGACACTTAATGCTTTCACCTTCTACTTTTCCGCCATAGCCAAAGTGGCCGCCCATGTGTGGGCAATACGGTTCCGTTATGGCTAATTTACCGGATTCCGTTCTGAAAAGTATAATATCTTTTCCGGCGAAACGTTTTGTAATGATTTCGCCATTTTTTATTTCGTTGGAATGTGCCACCATGTACCATCCGTTTGGAAATGGTTTTAATGGAATTCGCTTGTAAGATGCCATGAGAATAGTTTTTCAATAGTTGTTAAGCAAAATTAACCAAAATTCCATTATTTATGATTCAGTAACTATAATGAAATTGATAACAAATACTTAACTGAACATTTTTACCAAACGTTTGTTATTTCAATGCATGCATTGTAATTTTAAATAATAATTTAAATTCTACAATTTTATAATTAAACAACTCAAAAATTAATACAATGAGCGAAACATTAGCAGAAGTTAAAAACTTATTGAAAGGTGGTGAATTCTTAGTAAAAGAAATGAACTACAACGATACGTTCACACCGGAAGACCTGAACGAAGAACAACACATGATTGTTGATACCATCACATCATTTATCGACTCGGAAATTTTGCCGGTGTATGATAAAATTGAAAAGCAAGAACCCGGTTTAACAGAATCCTTATTGTTAAAAGCAGGAGAACTTGGATTACTTGGTTTAGCAATTCCGGAAGAATACGGTGGAATGGGCAAAGACTTCAACACCAATTCTCTGTTGGTAGAAAACATGGCGCGCGCAAGTTCGTTCTCGCTGTCAGTTGGTGCGCACATCGGTATCGGTACGTTGCCAATCGTATATTTCGGAAACGAGCAACAGAAAGCACACTATTTACCAAAATTAGCTACCGGTGAATTAAAAGCATCTTATTGCTTAACAGAACCAGGTTCAGGTTCCGATGCATTAGGTGCAAAAACAACCGCCATTTTAAATGCAGAAGGTACACACTACATTGTTAACGGACAAAAAATGTGGATCACCAATGCCGGTTTTGCTGATGTTTACATCGTTTTCTGCCAAATCGATGGTGATAAATTCTCTGCTTTGATCATCGAAAGAGGCATGGAAGGTTTGTCATTAGGCGCTGAAGAAGCGAAAATGGGTATCAAAGGTTCTTCAACAAGACAAGTATTCTTAGAAAACGTAAAAGTTCCAAAAGAAAATTTATTAGGCGAAATAGGCAAAGGTCATTTAATTGCATTCAATATTTTAAATGTTGGAAGATATAAATTAGCAGCAGGCGTTTTAGGTGGCTCAAAAGTTGCTTTAGAACAGGCAGCAACCTATGCTTTGGAACGTCAGCAATTTAAAGTGCCTATCGCAACGTTTGGCGCTATTCAATATAAATTAGGTGAAATGGCAACACGCATTTACGCGTTGCAAAGTGCTTGCTACCGTGCATCAGACGCGATCGACAATAAAGAAAAAGAATTGGTAGCGAAAGGTTTGCCATTGCAAGAAGCTATTATGAAAGCCGCTGAAGAATATGCGATTGAATGTTCTTTGTTGAAATTCATCGGCTCTGAAGTATTGGATTATTGTGTAGATGAGAATGTACAAATTCATGGTGGAATGGGCTATTCGGAAGAATTGGGTGCAGCACGCGCTTACAGAGATGCGCGCATCAACCGAATTTTTGAAGGCACGAATGAGATCAACCGATTACTTTCTGTAGATATGTTATTGAAACGTGCCATGTCTGGTAAAATTGACATAATGACACCGGCAATGGCGGTTCAAAAAGAATTGATGAGTGTTCCTGATTTTAGCAGTGACGATGATGCAACACCATTAGCAGCAGAAGCAAAAGCAGTAAAAAACGCGAAGAAAGCCATCTTAATGACAGCAGGCGCAGCGGCACAAAAATTAATGACGAAATTAAAACACGAGCAAGAAATTTTGATGAACGTGGCAGACATGTTAGCAGAAGTATATACTATGGAATCAACTGTTTTAAGAACGCAAAAGCTAATTGCTGTTTTAGGCGAAGGCGCTACTGCAACACAAATTGATATGACAAAAGTATTTGTTTCTGATGCGTTGGAAAGACTGAATTTACATGGCAAGCACGCATTACAATCATTTGCGGAAGGTGATGAATTACGCATTATGCTAATGGGTCTGAAACGTTATACCAAATACGAAACCTTCAATACAAAAGAAGCGCGCAGACGCATTGCAGCAAAGGTGTTGGAAGCGAAGAAATATAGCTTCTAAAACAGCAGCACGCCTAAAGGCGTCTGATGTTCGTTCTAAATCAACGCAGGCATCGCGTTAGCGATGCCTGCTTCTTTTAAGATAAATAGTAAGTATTATTCAGCAGAAGTGCCATCGCCGCTGCCGCCGCCGTTTGTATTCGGAAAAAACTGTTTTAGTTCTTCTACTTTTTCTGTAAAGCCAGGTGCTTTTGTATTAGCTTTGTATTGGCTATAATCATAATCTGTTAATCCATCCTGATAATTATCATAATCGTGTACAATTTTAAAATCGCTCAACATACGTGTTATGGTAGCAATCCTATCTAAACGAGTATCTGCAAATACTCTATCCTGAAAATCTGCTTCAAACTCTACCCAATCTACATCAGGGCTTGCCAAATGTGGCTGTGTTAAATAGTAATCACGGTCTTTGTTTACAAATAACTTATTGTATTCTTTTACACTACCAAACTTCTTGCGTTCTTCAGCGTTCAGGTTCATGGTTACCGTCAAAAGCTGTGTTTCAATAGTTGTTAATGCAGTATCGATGGCTGTTTTTTGTGTTGCTGTAAGGTGCAGTCTTCCTAAATTTGTAACGGGCATATCGTATTTATTTGATTGATTAATGAATATGAAACAAATTAACGGATAGAAAAGCAATTTTATGCTATATTTTTTCTAAATAAATGTTAATTATTTAAAAATATCATATCTTATTATAAAATTTTATAATGCGTACTTAAAATTTTAAGCTCAACACTTAAAATTTTAAGCTAATTATATAAAACTTTATGTCTGTTACATAAAATTTTATAGCACACACATAAAATTTTAAGTCAATCACATAAAATTTTATGATTTTTCAAGATGAAGTGGGAATTTATATAAGAATTAAAGAGGAATGTGGGAATTGACCTATAGCCACCATAATCGAGTTAGGATAACATATGATGAAAAAAATAAGTATTTATTTGTAATTTGCAACTTTAATAAATCCATGAATGGCGAAATCTTTAAATAAAAATCTTAACAACGCGAAAGCAGGTAAAAATGATGAGTTTTATACCGAGCTGACCGACATTGAAAAAGAATTAAGACACTACAAAGACCATTTTAAAGGCAAGACCGTTTTTTGCAATTGTGATGACCCAAGAGTGAGTAATTTCTTTCATTATTTTTCTTATAATTTTGAAAATTTAGGACTGAAACGCTTAATTACAACTTGTTACAAGAACCAAGAAAGAGATTTATTTAGCAAACATCAATCTGAGAAAGCTATTTATTTAGAATATAACGGCGACAAAAATGGAGACAAAATTCCCAATGCAGAAGAAATAGGAATACATTACTTAGAAGGCGACGGTGATTTTAGAAGTTCAGAAAGTATTGAATTGTTGAAACAAGCAGATATAGTTGTAACTAATCCGCCTTTTTCGTTATTTAGAGAATATGTGGCTCAATTGATAGAATACGACAAAAAGTTTCTTATTGTTGGTCATCAAAACGCTTTAACATACAAAGAAATATTTCCATTAATTAAGGAAAACAAATTATGGTTAGGATATGGTTTTAATGGTGGCGCAGCTCATTTCATTAATACACAGTATGAAGATTATGCGACCGCAGGAAACCACAAAGAAGGCAAAATTAGAGTTTCGGGTGTTCATTGGTTTACCAATTTAGATTCAAGGAAAAGACACGAAGATTTAATTTTATATAAGACTTATAATGAAATTGAATATCCAACTTACGACAATTATAGTGCTATTGAAGTTTCAAAAACAAAAGATATTCCATTAGATTATAAAGGAATAATGGGCGTTCCAATAACTTTCATGGATAAATATAATCCTGAACAATTTGAAATAATAGGTGCAACAGAAAGTGAAGGTAAAGGTTTTTCAAATGGTCTATGGAATGAAGAAAGTAAAGTTGCCCAAGCTATGGTAAATCAAAAACGAGTTTATAAAAGAATTTTTATAAAGAACAAGCGAATATGAAAATAGAACTTAAAGAAATAAAAATTAGTGAAGTTGTAAATGGTTATATTAACAACAACGAAGAAGGTGTGGTTGGTTATAGTGGTAAACTAAATATTCGTCCAAAATATCAACGCGAATTTGTTTACAAAGATAAACAACGCGATTCGGTAATTGAAACCGTGCAAAAGAATTTCCCTTTAAATGTAATGTATTGGGTAAAAAATGAAGATGATACTTACGAGGTTTTAGATGGACAACAAAGAACCATTAGTATTTGCGAATATGCAACAGGAACATTTTCTTTAAATGCGATGTATTTCCATAATCTTACAGATGTAGAACAAGAGCAAATATTAGATTATAAACTCATGGTTTATTTCTGCGAAGGAAATGATAAAGAAAAGCTAGATTGGTTTAAAACCATAAATATTGCAGGCGAAAAACTCACTAATCAAGAACTTAGAAATGCTATTTACACAGGCACTTGGCTAACAGAAGCTAAAAAGTATTTCAGTAAAACAGGTTGTCCAGCTTACAACATTGGAAACGATTATATGACAGGTTCGCCTATTCGACAAGATTATTTAGAAACTGTAATTAGTTGGATAAGCAAAGACAACATTGAGCAATATATGGCTGAAAACCAACACAAGCCAAATGCAAGTGAATTGTGGTTATACTTTACAAGTTTGATGAATTGGATAAAAGTAGTTTTTCCAAAATATCGTAAAGAAATGAAAGGCATAAATTATGGTTTTCTTTACAACAATTACAAAGACCAAAATTTTGATGCAAAAAAATTAGAAGAAGAAATAACACATTTAATGCAAGACGAAGACGTAACTAAAAAGTCTGGTATTTATGAATATGTATTGACACGCAATGAAAAATATTTAAGTATCAGAGCTTTTACCGACAAACAAAAACGAGAAGCATATGAAAGACAAAAAGGTGTTTGTGTAAAATGTGGAGTTACTTTTGAACTTAACGAAATGGAAGCCGATCACATCACACCTTGGCACGAAGGCGGAAAAACGACAGCCGAAAATTGTCAAATGTTGTGTAAGCATGACAATAGAATTAAATCAGGAAAATAACGAGTTGAACGTAAATTTTACAATATACAGCATAGATGAATATGCTTTTCCGATGGTTGATTTGATGCTAGTAGATGATTTTAAGAAGAAAGCAACAGCAGCAGATTTCAATTTCTTTTCCAGGCACTTTAAACAGAGAAGAAATCCTGCATTTGATTCAGATAATGATTTTTGTGATACAGATGGTTTTTATTATAATACCTATGTCTTAACTATGGACTTTTATCTTAAAGAAGATTTTTTTAAAATTTATACACCAAACAGATTTTATTTCTTCCAAACAGATTTTAAAGATATTGCAGCATTTATAGATGCAACTAAATACAAAAATGAGACTCAATATAACAGAGTCTGTGCTTACTTAACTAGACATTGCATCGAGTTTTTTAAGGAAGGTAATCAGTTTATTGAAATTAAATTTTGAAGTAAAAAACAATGGCATGAGTTTAATTTTCTATCGGTTGGTGTCTCACCAACAGAAATATGATGGTTGGTAAGGATACCAACCATTAGATAAACTTGTAACAATACATAATTTCTAACAACCTTACTTTTTGTTCAAAACTAAAACCTTCATTGTTTTTAAAACCTTGAACGTTTTAGTAATATTGCAGCATGGAAAATTTCATCGTTTCGGCGCGTAAATACCGTCCGGCCAAATTCTTGGATGTGGTCGGTCAGGAACAAGTGTCTGATACGCTGAAAAAAGCGCTGTCCACTGGCAAGCTGGCGCAGTCTTTCCTGTTTTGCGGACCGCGTGGCGTTGGTAAAACCACCTGCGCGCGTATTTTGGCGAAAGCCATCAACTGCGAAAATCCCGGAACCGATTTCGAGCCGTGCAACGAATGTAATTCCTGCGTGTCGTTCTCGCAAAACGCGTCGTTCAATATTTTTGAATTAGATGCTGCATCCAACAACAGTGTCGATGATATTCGTCAGTTGGTCGATCAGGTGCGTTTTGCGCCGCAATCCGGAAAATACAAAGTCTATATTATTGATGAGGTGCATATGTTGTCAAGCGGTGCATTCAATGCATTCCTGAAAACACTGGAAGAGCCGCCAAGCTACGCGATTTTCATTTTAGCGACTACAGAAAAACACAAAATTATTCCAACCATTTTGTCGCGTTGCCAGATCTTCGATTTCAAACGCATTTCCGATAAAGACATTGTAAAACAATTACAAAAAATTTGCGACAGCGAAGGTGTTACAGCCGAGCCGTCTGCGCTGCATGTCATTGCACAAAAAGCCGATGGTGGTTTGCGCGATGCGTTGTCGTTGTTTGATAAAATTGTAAGTTACGCAGGCAAAAAAGTATCGTATCAGGATGTGATTTCGAATTTGAATATTTTAGATCACGATTATTATTTTAAGATCACGGAATATTTTATGACGGAAGATGCTGCGGCTGTCTTGAATGCATACAACGAGATCGTAAACAATGGTTTTGATGGCGAAATGTTTTTGGTAGGAATGGCAGAGCATTTCAGAAACTTATTGATTTGCAAAGAAGAAAAAACAGTGCATTTACTTGAAGCTGCCGACGATATAAAAGATAAATATCATCAGCAATCATCTTTAGTAAACGATACTTTTTTACTGAATGCACTGACTACGGTAAACAAATGCGACATCGATTACAAGACAGCCAAAAACAAACGTTTATTGGTGGAATTGGCGTTGCTTAAAATATGCTTCTTAAACACACAGATAGAAAACACGCTTTCTATTTTGCTCGGTGAAAAAAAAAACTAAAAGCACTTCTTGAATTTTATAAAGAGAAAAGAAACCGGCAGAAATATGGCATTCAACTGGCGGACGAAGATTTATTTTTCTCTGAATTAAAAACAGAGAAAGAAATAACCGAGTCCAAGGTAGCTGTAAACACTACAGTTTCCATTGAAGAAACTAAAAAAGAAGATAAACAGGAAATCGTTTCTGTAGATAAATCACTTACGACTCACGACTCACCACTTACGACTCCAAAACCTAAACGCGAGTTGCCAAAATCGTCTTCGATGGGCAACATGCTGAAAGATATTCATCAGGATGTTGTTATCGAAAACAAAGAAAAGAAAGTAGAACTGAATGAAGATTCTTTATTGGTGTTGTGGAAAGACTTTTTAACGGAAAATAGCAGCAAGTTGCAGAATGCTTTCTTAAGCGTTGCGGAAAGACAAACGCCAAAATTATTAAACGATGAAATCACTTTCATCGAAACAAACAATATCTCACTGGAATTGTTACAACTGCATAAAATAGACATCGTTTCTTATTTTATCAAAAAAACAACATCGTCAACCGTACATCTGAAGTTTGTGTTGGATAGAAAAGAAGAAGCGGTCAAAAATTATAAAACACCGAAAGACCGGTTGAAAGAAATGATTGACAACAATCCTGCGGTGTTGGAATTAATAAAGAAGTTTGAACTCAGTTTAGATTAGCAACAGACAATGAACAAGAAAACAGTAGTTATCGGCGCAAGTGCAAAACAAGACAGGTACAGTAACCGCGCTGTGCGCATGCTGCATAAAGGCGGTCACGATGTGATTGCGCTCGGCTTTGAACATGCGATGATTGAAAATATTCCGATTGAAACGGATTGGAAAACCTATGAAAACATAGATACCGTTACGCTGTATGTAAATCCGCAACGCCAGAAAGAATACTATAATTATATACTTTCCTTAAAACTGAAACGCGTTATCTTCAATCCTGGAACAGAAAATCCGGAACTGGAACAATTGTGTTTTGATAACAACATCCAGCCGTTGGAAGCATGCACACTGGTGTTGCTTACTACCTTGCAATATTAAAATAGTTTAACAAATTTTTATCAGTAACGCATTTAACTTTGGCAAGCATTTTTCATCTAATTAGTAATTAATAATCAAAATAAAAAAATGAAATAAGCATGAGAGTTAGTGCACTAATCAGAAATGTAAAATGCGCGAAATCCATATACACCTTTTTTAAACAATAAAATTAAACACATGAAAAAGTACATTCAGTTCCTTTTTGTAGCAATGCTGACAGTATTTGCTGCAAGCACGTTTGCACAAAATAATGCAAAAGTAAAACCGAAAATGCCAAAACAAACGATTGAGCAAAAAGCAACACGCAACACGGATTCTTTAAAAATAAGACTTAACCTGACAGACGTTCAGTATTCAAATGTGTTGTTGATCAACATCGATTTCTTCAAGGCAAGAGATGCTGCGATGAAAGCGCAGAAAACAGATACGGTTGCAGCTAATCATGCGGTTTATAAAGAGCAGATCAAAAAAGCATACGAAGCGCGAAAAAAAGCGATCAATACATTGTTGACACCGGAACAAAAGTTAGCGTGGAAATCATGGAAAAAATCACATGCGCCTAAAAACGGTAAAACAGGCGCGAAGGCAGCAAAACCTGCAAGATTGGAAGATGATGATATCGATTTGAATGAGCCGCAATAATGAGTGCGTGTATAATAAAAAGCCGTTTCATAATAGCATGAAACGGCTTTTTTATTTTATAACAGCAGAAAGTCAATAGCATCGAAAATTTTCGCTAACTTTAAAAATCAAAATGTATTTACGAATAAAAATTTTCATATGGAAAAGATCAGATTCATATTCATCATGTTATTGTTGATTGGTGCAATGCAGGCAAATGCACAAAACGGAATAGCGGCAATAAAACAATTATCTGTTGAAGAACGCGCAGCAAAAGCAACCGACAAATTGAATCAGATAGTAAGTTTATCGCCGGAACAATACCAGAAAGTATTAGTGATCAATAAAGATTTTTTTGTCAAAAGAGATGCATTGCGCGCAGAAATTCAGCAAACATCCAATGCATCGGAAAATGCATTCAAACCAAAGATGGCTGCCTTATTTAAAGAACGCAGAATAGAAGTTGCTTTGTCGCTGAATGAATACCAGGCAGAATTATATAGAACATGGCGCAAGCAAAATCGCCAGCAGTTAATGGAAAAAAGAACATCAGATGAAGTTATTTCTGATGATGAACTGGATGCAGTAGAGATCATGTAACCATATAAGACACAATTTACAGAAGTGCCGCTTAAATCTAAGCGGCACTTGTGCACTTGTTAAAATATGTGTAAAATAACCTAATTTTAGAAATTAAAATTTCGCTTGTTAAACTTTGGTGTAATATTTGAATCTAATAAAAAAAATAATCTTAAAATGTACAAATTTAAAAAGCTATTCACATTCGCAATACTTATTGCAGCAATGACATGCACGATCCAGGCACAACCGGGCAAGAACAAAGGAAAATCGTTCAAAGGAACGACAGCGTCTGCCGACACGCGAGCGAAAGATTTTACAGATACATTGAAAAATGTATTAAAGTTAACAACGACTCAATATGAGCAGGTTTTCGCGATCAACAAAGATTTCTACACGAAGCGTGATGCTATACGTGCTGCTGCAAAAGCAGATACCGTAGTGGCAAACAAACCACAGTACAAACAACAAACTAAAACGTTACAAAAAACAAGAAAAGCGTCCATTGAAGCATTGCTGACTGCTGAACAAAAAGCGGCATGGCAGGCATGGCGTGATCAAAAAGAATTGAACAAAAAAGTGAAATTGAAAAACGGTACGAAACCAGTCGATAACGACGATGATGGAATGTAAGAAGTAATAAAATATGCTATAATAGCGGCTCACTTTAGTGAGCCGCTATTTTTTTATTAAACCATTTCATCTTTTTATAGTCTAAACAACATGCTTACCGAAAAAGATAAAATAAAACACTTGTACAACCGTGCCGGTTTTGGTTTAACACTGAAAGATGTGCAAACAAAAACAAATCTTAAAACTAGTTTGGATGCTTTGTTGTCAACGCCAAAGAAACATACCTGTTTGCAGACAATTTCTTTGTCAGAAGTAGAAAAAGCGCAGGAAGAAATCAAGAATTTACCGAAAGGCGAAAAGAAAGATTTAAAGCAGATGCTCAAACAAAATGTATTTGAGTTAAATAATTTATGGCTGAATGAAATGAAGAACAATGAAGCGCAACTACACGAAAAGATGGCATTGTTCTGGCACGGACATTTTGCGTGTCGTTCTGCCAATCCGTATTTCGATCAGCAATATGTAGATATACTTCGTAAACATGCATTAGGAAATTTTGGTACGATGCTGAATGAAATTTCCAAAACACCGGCAATGCTTCAATACCTGAACAACCAACAAAACAGGAAAGATCATCCAAACGAGAATTTTGCGCGCGAAGTAATGGAACTGTTTACGTTGGGTCGTGGCAATTATATCGAACAGGATGTTAAAGAAGCAGCGCGCGCATTCACTGGTTTTGGTTTTGATAAAACCGGTGAATTTAAATTCAGGAAATTCATGCACGATTACGACTACAAAACTTTTTTTGGAAAGACAGGCAACTTCTCAGGCGAAGATATTTTGCAAATGATTTTAGCAAAAAAAGAATGCGCCTATTTTGTCACAAAGAAGTTGTACAAATTTTTTGTGAATGACACGATAGACGAAGAAAAAGTAAAGCAGTTGGCAGATAAATTTTACCAATCGAATTATGATATTAAAAGTTTAATGCAGGCAATTTTTTCGGCAGATTGGTTTTATGATGAAAAGAATGTTGGTGTAAAAATTAAATCACCGGTAGAATTAATGGTAGGTATGTTTCGCTTGATTCCTACAACGTTCGAAGATGATCAAAGCGTAGTGTTTATACAGCGTGCGCTCGGACAGATATTATTGAATCCGCCGAATGTTGCCGGCTGGCCAGGTGGCAGAAACTGGATCGACAGTTCATCATTATTGTTCAGAATGCAGTTGCCGCAGGTAATTTATTTTGACCGGGAAATTGCTGTTGAACCAAAAGAAATAACACCTGAATCGAAACAGGAAATACAAATGACGATGACGGAAAATTATGTAAAAAAATTAGCAGCTAAAAAATTAAATGCACAATCAGACTGGACAAATATTTACACGTATTTTTCCAAATCAGCCGATGTAGAAAATGATATAGCAGCATTGTTATTGTCAAAACAAGTCAATACATCGGTAGTAAAAATTATAAAAACAAACAGTAACAGCACAAGCAAAAATGCGGAAATAAAAGATGCATTTGTCAATGTACTCTCATTGCCGGAATATCAGTTATGTTAAAGCTATGTCATGCTGAGTTTACAAAGCACGCTTCGCGTCATTGCGAGGTACGAAGCAATCTCAAATGTGTCGCTGTCATGCTGAGTTTACAAAGCATCATATTAATCAATATTCAGATAAAAAAATAAAATGAAACGTCGTCAATTTATACAAACAACAGGACTTGCTACAACAGCAATGATGGTTCCGAATTTCCTGAAAGCACAGGAAACGAAACCGATAAAAAATACCGGCAAGATTTTAGTCGTGATACAGCTTAGCGGTGGCAACGATGGCTTGAATACAGTGGTTCCGTACGAAAATGATTTGTACTACAAGGCGCGTCCGCAAATTGCTATTAAAAAAAATGAAGTGCTGAAATTAGACGATCATTTAGGTTTGAATCCAAACATGCTTGGCTTTAAAAAATTATATGATGATGGAAAAATGTGCTTGATTAACAATGTTGGTTATCCTGAACCGGATCGTTCGCATTTTCGTTCGATGGATATTTGGCAGACAGCCAGCAAGAGCAGTGAATATAAAACAACCGGCTGGTTGGGTAGATATTTGGATGAGCAATGCAGCAATTGCGATAAGCCAACACAAGTATTGGAATTGGATGATACCTTAAGTTTGGCGTTAAAAGGAAACAAAGCAAAAGGCTTGGCATTGAAAGACGCGAAAAGATTATACGCGACTACATCAAACGTATTCATTGATCAGATCACAAAGCAGCATGCAGTCGGCGATCATCAGCACGACAACGCAGAATATTTATACAAGACTTTGGCAGAAACGATTTCGTCGGCTGAATACATTTTTCAGACGTCAAAGATATATAAGTCAGCAGCAACTTATCCGAATCATCAGTTTGGAAAAAGCATGAAAACGATTTCAGAGTTTATTGTTTCAGGTTTGAACACAAAAGTATATTATGTTTCTTTAGGCAGCTTTGATACACACTTCAATCAGCAAAAACGACAAGGCGAGTTGTTATCGCAATTATCAGAAACTGTAAAGATTTTTATGGATGATTTGAAAAACAGTGGCCGCGCGAATGATGTGTTGTTAATGACCTTTTCAGAATTCGGAAGACGTGTAGCTGAAAATGCAAGCAATGGCACCGATCACGGAACTGCAAACCAAATTTTCCTGTTTGGAAATAGTTTGAACAAAAAAGGAATTTTTAATGAAGCGCCGAACTTAGCGGATCTGGATGATGGCGATTTGAAATACAATATCGATTTCAAAAATGTCTATGCTACTATTTTAAACAAATGGCTCAATACCAATGACCAAACCATTCTCGGCGATAAATTCGACTACCTGAATTTCATTTAAATCGTTCTAAATTGTACATCGTACATCGTAAATCGCACATCACTATCAACATCTGTTGGTTGTTAACAAGGTATAGAAATAAAAATCAGCCGTACTTTTAGCATCGCTATGAAGAAAGTATTACAATTTCTTTTTGTTTTATTTATTATTCAGTTTGCATCTAACCATCTTTTCGCGCAGGAACTGATTGATGTAGTCGATCCTTACGAAATGAAAGTATCGCGTTCCAAAACAGCAGATACTTTTTACTTTTCTCAAAACAATGTTAATCAGGTAAAAAAAATAGATACACTCAGAACCTATGATGTGTATCTGGAAGAACGCCTGACGCCGTTTGGTGTTGCTTATATGTGCAATGGTTTTGAAATAACCAAGAGTAAATATTTTGAATACAAAAAATTCTGGGATGCTTCCGGTGCGTGTTTGCCTTGCTTGCTTTATACCTATGGTGCAGATGATAAGCTGAAACATGTTGCATTCCAGTACGAAGATTGTTTATGCGGTAGCTATAAAGCATATCACGATAATGAAATGCTGAAAGTAGAAGGTCAGTTTCGCCAAAATCAAAATGTGGAATGGAGCAAAATGCAGCAAAACCGTCAGTGCAATATCCGTATCGGAAAATGGACATACTATACGGAAACAGGTGTTGTCGAACGTATTGAAAATTATAACAACGATGGCGTTTTGATAGATACCAGGATGATGCCGGCAGGTTCGTCTGCTAAATCTAAAACAGATGACCAAGGTGATACATCATCAACAGAACAACCACAAAAAAAAGGACTTTTTCAACGCATAAAAAACAAAAATAAAACTGAAGCAGAAGCACAATAAAACCGCCAAAAATGCATTCAAACCCACAAAGAGTCTCAATTTCATAGTTGAGACTTCTTTTTTATATATCTAACTGTAAAAGGTGATTTTTTTCAGAATTTACACATATTGTTAAGAAATGGTAATAAATGTATTAAATCTTTTGTATATCTTGCCGAAAAATAAACAGTATGAGACACAATATGAAACTAAATTTACTACTACTATTCCTGCTCTCGGGATTTACCATGATGGCCCAGACCGTTATTAAAGGTAAAGTCACCGACGGTAAAGAGGCCGTAATCGGTGCAAATGTATCGATAAAAGGTACAACTGAAGGTACCGTTACAGATATTGACGGAAAATTTGAAATTACAACAAATCAGCCGGTACCATTAACATTGACTATTTCTATGGTCGGTATGGCAACATCTGAATTACAGATTGACGGCAGCAAAGATGATGTTAATGTTACGCTTTCTGAAGAAACCAGCTTGTTGAATGATGTGGTGGTTTCCGCATCAAGAGTAGAAGAAAAGATATTGCAGTCGCCGGTAACCATTGAAAAAATGGATCAGAAAATGATCAAAACGGCAGCCGCTACAGATTACTATGACGATTTATCAAAACTGAAAGGTGTACAAACCATCAACGGTTCAATGACCTTGACTTCTGTGAACACACGTGGTTTCGGTGGTATTTCCAATACGCGTTTTGTGCAGTTAATGGATGGTATGGATAACGCAGCACCATTATTGAACTTTCCTACAGGTAACGTAGTGGGTATCGGCGAATTGGATATCAATAACGTGGAATTGTTGCCTGGTGCGGCTTCTGCATTATACGGACCGAATGCGTTCAATGGTATCTTGTTAATGAACTCTAAAAATCCGTTCGAACAACCTGGCTTTAGTTTCCAGGTAAAAGGCGGTTTTTCTCAGGCAAAAAATAACTACGGTGTAAAACCAATGGGTACTGCTGCTTTGAGAATTGCTCATGCATTCAAATCTAAAAAAACAGGTGAGGACATCGTTGCTATAAAAGCGAACTTCAGTATTTTTCAAGGTACTGACTGGTCTGCGAATGACTACGGAACAGACAGAGTAATTGATGGCAATCCAACGAATGCACCAAACTTTGACGGTTTAAATACATACGGTGATGAAAGCAGAATTTTTGTTCCTTATGAAAAATTAAGATCAGGTTTTATCGCAAGCGGTACTGCGGCTGTTACACCGGCTGTTCGTCCGCAAGTAGCAGCAGGCGTTGAAGCGCAAATCAGAGCTGCTGTTACTGCACAGGTAAATGCCAATATTCCTGCAATTACAGCAGGTGTTACTGCTGCTGTTCGCCAGCAAGTGTACGACCAGGCAATTGCTGGTGGTGCAGACCCTGCAACGGCTAATGCAATGGCTGATGCTTATATAGCATCACCTGCAGGACAGGCAGTAATTGCTGCACAAGTACAAAATCAGGTTCAAACTTTAATTAATAATAATACCGCTGCTATTTTAGCAACTAAAGGAGCAACTATTGACAGTATTACGAATGTTAAAGCGACCGAATTCGCTACTTCAAGAATTGACTCTGTTCGTTCTTTATTAGGTTTTGATTTAAGAAGAACAGGTTTGAAAGAAGGACAATTATTGGATAACAATAAAGCACAATCAATCAAAGGTGACTTTGGTATTTATGTTCGTCCGTTCAAAGATAAATCATATGAGTTCTCTTACAACTACAGAATCGGTTATGGCAACTCTGTTTATCAGGGTTCTGAGCGTTATGCGTTAAGAAACTTTACACAACAATTCCACAAAGTAGAGATCAAAAGTAAAGACTTCTTTATACGTTCTTACATGTCGCAAACTAAAGACGGTGACTCTTATAACATGACGGCATTAGGTGCTTATACCAATGAAGCAGCTTCGCCATCCAGTACACAATGGGTACCAACCTATATCGGCAGATATGCACCGACTATTATTGGTTTGGCATTACAATCACCATCTGCTGCTGCTGCATTACAATTGGCAAACGAACAATTCATTCAAACTTTGAACGACTCTGCAAGAGCAAGAGCGGACAGACCTTGGAACTCTTTAACGAAAGAAGAGCAACAGGCACAGATCGATGCGGTACGCAACGGTTTATTCCAACGTGGTGGTGCAGGTTTCATTGACAATTCTCGTTTATGGCATACAGAAGCGATGTTAGACCTTTCTCGCTGGACAGGAAAATGGATCGATATCCAGGTAGGTGGTAACTATCGTTTGTATAGCTTATCTACTCAAGGTACAGTATTCAACGAAGATCCGGATGGAACAGGTACTTACAAAAGAATCAAGATTAAAGAATACGGTGCGTTCTTACAGTTATCACGCAAGTTAATCAACGACCATTTAAAAATTCAGGCATCAGTTCGTATTGATAAAAACCAAAACTTTAAAATGATTGTTTCGCCGCGTGTGGCTGTAGTAGGTTCATTCGGTAAAAACAAAGAACATAATGTTCGTGTATCATACCAAACAGGTTTCAGAAATCCGGACTCACAGGCACAATACATCTATTTCCCGACAACAAATATCTTGTTAGGTGGAACCAGAGAAAATGCTGAACGTTATGGTATCTATGAAGGTGGTGCTTGGTCACAGGATTCATATAATGCATTTGTAGCTTCTTCTTTAACAGGAACTGCAGATTCTTCATTGTTACAAACTGCTTACATCAATTATGTAAAACCTGAAAACTTACAGGTGGTAGAATTAGGTTACAAAGGTGTTATAGCAAATAAATTATTGATTGACTTGAATGGTTATTTCAATATTTACAAAGACTTCATCGGACAACTTTCAGTAGTAAATAAAGACACTACATTCCACAAAGGTTTACCAATCGTTCCGGGTACATCTTGGAGACCATACACAAACTTAGCAGATAAAGTATATTCTTATGGTGTTGGTTTAGGTTTAGGATACATGATTACCAAAAGCATCCAGATCAGAGCAAGCTATAACTATATGGATTACAAAATTAAAGATCAGGGAACATCTACTGCTAAAGCAAGCGACTTAGGTTTCAACTCTTCTAAACATCAGGTGTTTGCAGGTATCTCTGGCGTAAACGTATGGAAAGGTTTGGGCTTCTCTTTAGATTACAGATGGCAGTCTAAGATCGATTGGTCTTCTGACTTTGCAGATGGTACAGTTAAAGCGCGTGGTATGTTAGACGCAAGTTTAAGCTACTTCTGCGAAAAAGCATTTACAACATTCAAAGTAGGTGCTACAAACATCGCTGGTCCGGATTACAGAACAAACGTAGGTGGTCCGTTTATCGGTCGCACATTCTTCGTTGGTGTAACATTTGACCAAGGCAAAGAATGGAAAGCAAACCACGCTGACAACAAAGGTGGCAGAGAATTCTAAAAAGAATTGATATCAATAAAACAAAAACCGTCTCATAACCGAGACGGTTTTTTTATTATTTGCATTACAAACCACACGCATCGCGTCATTGCGAGGAACGAAGCAATCTCTGTCATTTCTCTGTCATGCTGAGCTTGTCGAAGCACATATCATCATAAACAAATCACTAAACCGCAAAAAGCTTTTTGGTTTCTTTTGGGCATCAAAAAGTAAAAGTAAATCCGTGAAATCCGTGAGAAAAAAAATCTGGCATTTAATAGTCTTGACTCTAACAATCCTGACTCTAACAATTCAACAATCTTAAATCGCTTTCAACAAAACATTTCCGTTGATCTTATTGATCTTATGTAAAATTTCATGCGCCACTTCCAAACTTTTCATGCCATCCAAAGCAGTAACTTTTGGTTCGGTATTGAAAATAAGACATTCCGCGAAGCTGCGTAATTCTTCTTTAAGCGCATCATACTCTTCCAGTACCAGCGTTTCCGTATTTAAATATTTGGTATGATTTTCCATGCGTAGCGCAACTGAATTATGTCCGGCCGTTTCTGATAATTTGATCAATTCGGTTTCTCGGTTCAGAAAATCCAGTGTATAATGATGATCTCTTTCAAAGAGCAGCATCTTGCGCATTTTCTGCGTAGTAGCGCGGCTTGCGGTAAGATTCGCCACACAGCCATTATCAAACTCGATACGTGCATTGGCAATGTCAATATGATCGGAAAGCATCGCCAAGCCGCTGGCGCTGATACTTCGTATATTCGTCTTTACTAAATTCAGTACGATGTCAATATCATGTAGCATTAAGTCCAGGACCACTGAAACATCGGTGCCGCGTGCGTCAAAATACGATAGGCGGTGTGCCTCGATCAGCATCGGATTCATCGGCTGGTTTTTCAAGGCCAAATAAGCCGGATTAAAACGCTCTATATGTCCGACCTGGAATTTGATACCGGCTTCGCGCACCAGTTCTACCAGTATTTTTGCTTCTTCCAGATCATTGGATAGTGGCTTTTCTACAAAAACATGCTTGCCTTTCTTGATGGCTTTTTCCGCGTAATAGAAATGAGAACTGGCAGGCGTTACGATAGCAACAGCATTGCAGAGATCCATTAATGTATCAACATCATCAAAACAAGTCACATCAAAATCCTCGGTGATATGCTGCACCAAAGCGGCATCGCTATCATAACAGCCGATTACTGTGAAATATTCTATTTCCAGCAATCGCTCTAAGTGTTGCGAACCAAGACGGCCGAGACCTATAATACCGATTTTGATCATATTATGCTAGATTAAAATTAATCACCGGATTCAATTCTGCGCAACCAAATAATCCACGAGGTGTGTATTATGCAGGAAATGAACGCATAAAGAAGACGGTATCAGTTGTTTGAGAAGATGTTGATACCGACCGACAAGACCCTGAACCAATAAAAAAATCCATCACTTTTGAAATGGATTTCTAAGGTAATGTAGTAGAATAATGTTGTTATAAATATAAATGATTGATTTTGATTTCCATTATAAATATTTTGAAAGCAATTGCTTGTCCTGCAAGGACAAGCTGTTTATAGACAAAAGAGATAATTCTCGATAAGCTCCGTAGGAGCGACCTGTGTAATGCGCTCCTACGGAGCTGGGTTTTAGTTGTAAACATATCTATAAACAGATTATTCCTATGGAATAACAAAATTTAGATTACCTTACTTTAGATTTGTAAAGATTAAACAACATTATTCTACAACATCGTCATTTCTAACAATCCTGACTCTAACAATCTGTATAAATCAGTGCAATCTGTGAGAAAAACCTCTTGCCTTCAGCAGTCTATCTGCCGTTGTTAGTTTCCTAACCAACAAAACACTACACCATTTCTTCCGGAAATAAAGCCAAAACGTTTTCATCGCGTTTCACAATTTCAAAATCCGGCTGTTCAAAATCGACATAATCATCTTTTGAAATACGGATACCATAGTATCCGGTGCCAGGTTAATAGAAAAATCACCCAATCCATTCGTAAAAATTAGGATTATGCTTTTCTATAGAATCTACGCGTTTTTTAATTCGCCCTAGTTGATATTCGCTGTTCATCCAGCTTATTGGATAAGACTCACGCCTCGCGTCACACTGAACTTGTCGAAGCATCGAAGCATCAAACCACATGCCTCGCGTCATTCTGAACGAAGTGAAGCAATCTCAATCATCCGTGCCGCTGTCATGCTGAGCTTGTCGAAGCACATCATCTTTTAGGTTATCAGCTTGGTTTTCCTTTGCCTGCTGTTATCAATTGAAATAAACTGTCTTTAATGTATCCGTTCCAGGCATTTTCGCAACCGTTATAACATTCAATACCTGGCACTAAACCGACATGTGTAAAATGGATTTGCGTTTTATTTTCCTGTTCAGCAATTTCCCAAACCATTTTAGTATCGTGCCACTCCTTTTTATTTTTTAACCAGTGCTTATAACCATCGATCACATGCCAGCCGATCTTTTGATCAGGAATAAATTCAATAATTTTTAGTGTGATAAACGTTTCACCGAAACGCACCGTAAAGACATCGTCAAATTTTTCCGATTGTCCTTCAAAATCCGTTGACCACCATCCTTTAATATCATTTATAGCATTAAAAGCCGTTGCTGCATCTGCATCAACAGTAATGCTGATGTTATAATCTTTCCCTTTCATTGTTTTCTTTTTATTTTATTCTAAACATACGCTTCGCGTCATTGCGAGGCACGAAGCAATCATTTATCGTCAGAACTTAATTTCTTTTCATTCTCCGTTTGCGGTTTGCCTTTTCCGTTTGGATAACCTTTTCCTGTTTCAATAAGGTTCTTCAAACTTTTCTGAATGTAATTTGTCCATGCATCTTTACAAATATCGAAACATTCATAAGCACTGGTCAAACCTTGCTGCGTCATACGCAGTTCCGTTTTGCTATCTTTCTCTGTAATGTCAAAAACAATTTTATCGCCTGTCCATTCGTTAGTATCTTTGGTAAACTTAAAATAGTTTTCCAGCACCAGCCAAACTACTTTTTGCTCAGGAACAGATTCGATAATTTTCATCGTACAGCGATGCACATCTTCATAATGATAATGGAACTCGCCGTTCAGTTCTTCCGTGTTGCCTTTTATGGATTCCGACCACCAGCCACGCACATGATTAAGGGCATCAAATACTTCTTTTGGCGTTTGGTTAACCACTATTGTTGTGGTAAAATTTGCTGTACTCATTTTTATGATCTTAATTGTTTAGTAAAACTACTTGTCCGGTGTGGTATTGCAAATGAGACGTTCTTGTAATGATGATATTTAATTTATTGCGGTGTGGTTCATTGGCAAAATCTTCTGCAGAGACAGCGGTATGTTTCTCAAACCAGTCTTCTGTTTTCATACTGTCAAATTTTTGTTTTAATATAGCACACTGATTGGTCCAATAGCTTCTTAGTGTTGCAGCCGATGGTATTTGTGCATTCGCATCATCCGCATTTTTCAAGAAGGGCTCGTACAATTCAGGATACAATTTCTCGCCCATATCCAGTAACAAAAGCATATCGTCATGCACTGCAATAAGATGTCCTAATAAATAAATACCTCTGTTTTTGCCTGGAGCAATTTGCTGGTACAGTGTTTCGTCACTCCATCCGTCAAGATGTTTATCGAAATTCTTTATGGAACCATACCATCTGTCCAATACCATTTTAATGCTAATTGCTGTTGTTGTCATGTTATTTGGTTTAAATTAATAATGTAAAGATACTCGCTGAATGTGAGTTCGTAAAGGTGTAAAAAAGACATTTTAATGGGTTGATTTGGACAAAGTAATAATGTACCTTTATACTGTCAAATAATAGGATTAAAACAGCAACAATATGAAGCAGGTTGTAATAGTGATTCCGAAAGGAAAAGTAACGCTGAGCAGTGTTACCGGTGCGTTCCAGGTATTGAACAGCGCCAATGCTTACTGGCAGCGAATAGGGAACAAGTCAAAAATGGAAGTGCGCATTGCAGGTTTTATGAGTGAGCTGAAACTCGATGCCGGTTATTTTTCCATTCATCCAATAAACATCAAAGAAATAAAAAAAGCCGACCTTATCATCATTCCTTCCTGCGCGTACGATGAAAACTTTATTGGTGATAACAAGCTGCTCATCCACTGGGTGACCAAGCAATATCATGCAGGTGCTGAAATTGCGAGTATCTGTTCCGGCGCATTCTTATTGGCTTCCACAGGTTTGATCGATGGTAAGAGTTGTTCTACGCACTGGAATCTCGCTAATCATTTCAGGCAGTTATTTCCGGATGTTGACCTGCAGCCGGATAAGCTCATCACGGATGAGAACGGCATCTACACTAACGGCGGCGCGTTTTCTTTTTTAAACCTGATGATTTATCTGGTAGAGAAATACTTCAATCGCGAAACCGCCATCTTTTGCACGAAGGTTTTCCAGATAGAAGTGGACCGCAACAGCCAGTCCACCTTTGCGATTTTCACCGGACAAAAACAGCACGGTGATGAAATGGTGGTAAAAGCGCAGGCATACATAGAAAAGAACCTGCACGAAAAAATATCGGTAGAACATTTATCGTCTAAGTTTGCAGTGGGCAGAAGAAACTTCGACAGGCGATTCGTCAAAGCCACCGGCAACACACCGTTGGAATATGCACAGCGTGTAAAGATCGAATCAGCGAAGAAAACACTGGAGAACACGCGCAAGACCATCAACGAAGTCATGTACGATGTTGGCTATTCCGACATCAAGGCCTTCCGTGAAGTCTTCCGCAAGATTACTGGCATGTCACCGATAGAATATAAAGGAAAATATAATAAAGAGGCGGTGTTAGGATAATACACATCAGGATTTGGTGTATAATATTCACAGCAATACCAATAAAACCCAATTCCAATACAAATAATTTATCGCAGGACTACATACTTAACTAGGATTTTGAACGTTAATAAAAAAATGTATTCATGACAGGCAAGAAAGAAATCAACATCCCAATAAAGCAATGTATTGTAATGATATGCTTATTTATCTTCACCAATCATCTCTTTACGCAAAACATTCACCTATCCAATAAACTCGGAGATATAAATAAAAAGTTCACCTACGGTAAACTAAAGAAAATACTCGGCAAACCGGACTCAACCTATTCCTTCGATCCTAAGAACAGGCATCCAATGCCAAAGAGCTTGGCATACAATCAATTTTTCTACGACAACAAACACTTTGAGGTGAGCTTTTACTATTTCATGATGGACACACTTACCAAAAAATCCGCAAACCCTTATATAATGATGTATAAGGGCTGTTCTATAAAACTAAACGACGATCTGATAGATAACCTGGATTCCGCTTATATAGTCAATAAATATGGGAAACCGGAATCCACTAGTAGCAGTAATGAAGAACTGGTGATATCATATAACTTTGTGGAAGAAAAATATTTTAGTTTACTTCTTTTTTATTTCAATGCACAAAGAAGGATAAATAAAGTACGGATTTGCTTTGGAAAATATTGATACAAACTACTATAAAAAATTTAAACAATCTAACAGCTACTACCACCTTACTATACCCTTTTCCATTTAGAGAAGGTGGCTTTGTCGCAGACAAAGACGGATGAGGCAATAAACTACTAAATCGCAAAAGAGTTAGTCTTATAACATCTGCACCAACACCTATAAACCCATCCAAAAAATAATTTCCCACTCACCATCTTTCTAAAAAATATTTTACGTTCTTTGTAGTATGGCACTCTACATCACTTCGCTCAATTCCGGCAGCAATGGCAATTGTTACTATGTAGGAAATGAACACGATGCCGTGCTGGTGGACGCAGGCATATCCTGCCGCGAAATAGAAAAACGCATGCTAAATCTTGGCTTATCTATGTCGCGCGTCAAAGCGCTGTTTATCTCGCACGAGCACACAGACCATATACGTGGCGCATCCGTGCTTTCCAGGAAATACAAGCTGCCGGTATATGTTACACCGGCTACGCTGAAGAACGCCGGCATACATATCGAGAAGAGTCTGCAGCAAACCTTTACAAAAAACGAAGCAATAAGTGTCGGCAGTCTGTCCATTATGCCATTTGCAAAATTCCACGACGCTGCAGATCCATATAGTTTTATGGTCAGCTATAATGATATTAAAATCGGAGTGATCACCGACATCGGTAAAGTATGCGAACAGGTCATTCATCATTTCCGGCAGTGCCACGCCTGTTTCCTGGAAACCAATTACGATGAAAAAATGCTGGAAGAAGGCGGCTATCCCATTTTCTTAAAGAACCGAATACGCGGAGGCAATGGTCACATATCGAATACGCAGGCGCTGGAACTTTTTCGCACGCACCGACCGCCTTTTATGAGCCATTTGCTGTTGTCGCATTTATCTAAGCACAATAATTGTCCTGATCTGGTAATGGATTTGTTTATGCAATATGCAGGCGCTACCCATATTATTGTCGCTTCGCGATACAAGGAAACCGAAGTATATACCATCACCAACACCATACAGGAATCGCCAATAACAAGACCAAACGCTGCTGCAAATTTGCAGTTGATGCTTACGCTGACTGACTAGTGCAATAAATGAAGCAAGTTTGTGGCTTGTTATTATTTTAATTGTGGAGCAATATCTTTAAAAGCAAATCTCTCAAATGCTTCTTTGTCTCTCGCAGCAATTTCCCAACTGGAAAGATGATTAAGCTATGGATTATATTCAATGTTTGTAAATGTGCGGCTGGACTTCTTAAATACATTGAAAGGAATTAAGTAAAAATCGTGCTTGCCTTGATCAAAAACTGCCAATGCTATATAATAATTGTCTTTTAGCTCAAAATTATACTTTCGTTTATAAATATGGAGTTCACTACGGAATTTGTGATCGATTACTTCTACTAAAATATCATAATAATTGCCGGTTTTTGATTTAATAATAAGATCAAACGTATCATTATAGGCGCTGATATTTTGAAAAACCTTTATTCCGGCGTCCATAAACTGTACTGCCACAAGATGTTCAGCATATTTCTTGATGGTATTGGTAACTGGTATCATTTTGTTACTTTAAATAGTTTAAGAATGCTTAATATGCCATGACGTAAAACATGTTTCGATATATAGATACATGAATTGTCCAAATTCCATAAAAAGGTATGTTAATTTTTATTTTGGCACAGAATATTGAATAAATTCATTCGCGCGGAAGCCATCATCATTTGAGCGGAAGCCATCATCATTTGAGCGGACGCCGTCATCAATTGCGCGAAGACCATCATCATTTGCGCGGACACCATCATCATTTGAGCGGAAGCCATCATCATTTGCGCGGACACCATCTTCATTTGAGCGGAAGCCATCATCATTCGCGCGGACGCCATCATCATTTGCGCGGACACCATCATAATTTGTGCGAAGACCATCGTCATTTGCGCGGAAACCATCATCATTTGCGCGGACGCCATCATAATTTGCGCGAACATCATCCGGACTTAATCTAATAATCCACGAATCCAGTAAATCCAGATTCAGATTATACGCGGCATCTTTACATAAAGTTGACTCGCTGAGCAAAGTAAATTGGCAGAGAATCCGTATTTTTGCGCTGTGGTTATCGACAAAAAAATCGCCTTTCATACTTTAGGTTGCAAGCTCAACTTCTCGGAGACGTCTGCCATCGCGCGCAAAATGCAGGAGCGTGGCTTCACGACCGTTGAGTTTGATGAACCATCGGATGTGTATGTCATTAATACGTGTTCCGTAACCGAACAGGCAGATACCAAATGCCGTAACATGGTGCGCAAAGCCATGAAGCAAAATCCGGATGCTTATGTAGTAGTAGTTGGCTGCTATGCGCAGTTGAAACCGAAAGAAATCGCGTCTATCAAAGGTGTCGATTTGGTATTAGGCGCTGCTGAAAAATTCCGACTACCGGAAATTATTACCGACCTTACCAAAAATCCTTGCGGACAAGTATTAGCGTCTGAAATTTCCAACGCGAATTTCTTTGTCGATGCGTATTCTGTCGGCGACCGCACGCGTTCTTTCCTAAAAATACAGGACGGCTGCGATTACAAATGTTCATTTTGTACCATTCCATTGGCGCGCGGAAAAAGCCGTAGCGACACACCGGAAAATGTATTGAAAAATGCAAAGAATCTCGCGGCAAAAGGTGTAAAAGAGATTGTGCTGACAGGCGTCAATACCGGCGATTATGGTAAAGGTATCGATGGTGATTATAATTTCTTTGATATGGTGAAAATGCTCGACGAAGTAGAAGGCATCGAACGTTTCCGTATTTCGTCTATCGAACCGAATTTACTGACCGATGAGATCATTGAGTTTGTAGCGAAAAGCAAACGCTTCATGCCGCACTTTCATATTCCGTTGCAAAGTGGCAGCGACAAGATGCTGAAGCTGATGCAGCGCCGCTACAAAAGCGATTTATACAAATCAAGAGTAGAAAAAATTAAAGCAGTAATGCCGCATGCCTGCATTGGTGTAGATGTGATCGTTGGCTTTCCGTCGGAAAGCGATGATGATTTTTTAGATACCTATAATTTTATTCATGCGTTGGATGTTTCTTACCTGCATGTATTCACCTATTCAGAAAGACAAAACACGAAAGCGGTTGAGATCGAAAATCCGGTGCCGATGATCGTGCGCAATGAACGCAATGCGATGCTGCGTACATTAAGTGAAAAGAAACGAAGAAATTTCTACGAACAATTTATCGGACAAACGCGCAGCGTATTACTGGAAGAAGAACAAAAAGGTGATATCATGCACGGCTTTACAGATAACTATATCAAAGTGGCTGTTCCGTACAACGCGGAAAAAGTAAACAACATCGTTGCTGTTGCTCTGAACGATTTCGATGAAGCCGGAAACGTGGAGGCGGCTCTTGTAATTTAATTGGATTGATTTAAATATTCACTACTATCTTATCAGGTTACTTCCGGAAATTTTTAACTCGTGCAATAATTTTATATTATAATTTACTACTTTAGTAATTTAATAGAGAATCAATGTATAAGAATTTTTATTAAAATTGTACTATTTCTGTCTTATTTACGTTGTACAATTTATTACGCAAATACTAAAAAGTTAAAGAATGAATGCCATTGTTTTTAATACTTTAAAAAGTAAGATTCCGCCAATAACAGAAAGTATAGCATTCAGAGCAGCATATATTTTCAGCATGCATGCAACTACTGCAGGCGACAGCGGCAGTTGTATGATCAATTTTGAAGAAATGTTGAAGCGGTTCACCATTGATTCCAAAGCCAAAACGCTTATTAATACCTACGCTGTTTCTGATCCTGAAGCTTCAGGAATATTTACAAAGTTAAGGGCAGACTTAAAAAGAATGAACGCCGTTAAACATAAAAATAATAAGCTTATTATAGCAATTAAACATGGCGAGAAGATAATCAATTCGCAATATGATTACTATGTTGAACATACGATAACACAAGCCAGAAATTTAGGTTTTATTCAGTTGAAGCCATTGTCAGACAAGAAGCAATTGTATTATCTGCCTGTAATGACTGAAAAACAGGAAGGGTCGAATAATCCGGATAGTTATGATTGCAGCACTATACTAAAATGTGCATTTGAACAAATTGAAGACGATGATATTAAAAATAATACCGATGATATAGAAACAGAAAGTGAAGAACCTTTTCTTTTCTTCGTAACACCTGAATTTTTTGATTATACAGATAAAACAAAACAACCGGTAAACAGCAATCATATTGATGCAGCAAATAATGATGCTATTGTTATGGAACTCTTTTTTTCTTTGCCGAATATAAATTGTCTTTCAGCACTGGAGCTTGAAGCCGTGCGTGCTTCATTTGCTGATTTACAGAAAGAGTGGTACGATACTAATATTGAATGGATAAAATTGTGTGTAAACGGTTCACCGGATATTTTGAATTTCTTTATTGAAAAGATAATGCCTTTAAAGGATGCGATACAGGTAAAATTAGATGCTAATGATACCATACGGAACATAAAGAAAATAAATAACAATAATGCTTATGTAAAAGTATATGCAGGTTTAATACCGGTTAAAAAACTATATGATTTTTATTTTACGGAAAATGTGGTGCAACAGGAAACAATGGATATTGTCAATGAATATTTAAATTCAACAGGAAAAGAGAATTATCGTGTTCCATTCATGGCTATAAACAGTAATTTAATGGATACGAAAATTATGGATGAAATTAAAGAAGATACAGTTGTGTCTGTAAAAAAATATTTAGATATAGATTAAAGAATAAAATGGTTTAAACTTAAAACAACATACTATGTCAAATTCAATCAAATCATTAAGATATTTTAAAGTAAAAAAGATAAATACCGAATTCCTCATGGAGTTTCAGGATATGATGGAGTTTCACCGTTTTATAGAATACAACCAGATTCGAACAGTATTCCTGGTGTTGAATGCAGACAATGCAGTTACGCATTTTGCAGCAAGTTACAAAGGCGGACTTTTACAACAGGATAATTTGGGTTTTGAAACTATAGAAGATTATCTGAACTCTGTAAAAGCTGAATTTCCGGATTCAAAAACTTTTTATAAAGCAAAGGAAAACGGATACCATACCTATAAAGATTTTAGCATAGTTGAAGCATGCGGCATCAATGAAAAGGAGATCTTTGATAAAATAAAAGAAGCTGGCTTCCTCGATAACTTTCTGGATTATACAGCTTATAAAACAGAAAACGCAAGTGACAATAAGCTAGGAAATTTCAACAATGCGTTCGAGTTATATAACGAAGCCGTCACCAACGGTTTTGAAAATTATACCGATTTTAAAGAAGCTCGAATCAATGGATTTAAAAATAATTCAGATTATAACATCGCAAAAGAAAAAGGATATCATACTGCTGCAGATTATCAGTCAGGAACGGAAAAAGGTTTTGTTAATTACGAAGAATATAAAACAGCTTCAGAGCTTCAGATTCGCGATCGTGACGACTTTAAAAAATACCTGGATCTTATAGCATTACATGCAAAAGCGGAATTCTGCGACCAAAGGGTTTTGCTGATTTTGTTATCCAAATTGCCGCAGGATAAAAAAGTTTCTATAAATAAACTCAACGAACTTTTAGAAAAAAACTATGACGAGTACAGATATGAAGACACACAGCAGTTGCCTGCATGGTTTACAAAAGCTTTTGATAATGTAGATTCCATAAAAGAATATCTTAAAACGAATGATAATGTTAAAGAATATGGTCATTATGATGCAGATGGCGAATTCTTCGAAGCAAAAAAACTGCGCGACCGAAAAGTAGTAATTGATGGCAGTAATGTGGCACATAAAAGCATAGGAAAAAGTGATAGCAAACCATTATTTGCAAATATCTTATTGATGATAAAAGACCTAAAAAATAGAGGCATTAATGAAATTACTGTAATATCGGATGCTGCACTGAAATATAGAATTGGCGATAAAGAATTGCTGCCTGTTTTGGAAAAAGAATGCGAATATCTCGAAGCGCCTGCAGAAGCATCAGCAGATGTGTTTATTATCAAATATGTCAAACAGCATCATTGTCTGTTAATTAGTAACGATACTTTTCGTGACTGGAAAAACATCGATCCGTGGATAGCAGCTAATATTGATTATTACCGCCTTACATTTATGATTAATAACGAAACCGTGCTGATACCGGATTTGGATTGATCAATGCTTTAAAAGCATGCGTCCAATAAATAAAATACCGTATTTTTGCACCATGTCAATTCTACGTTTACCGGCAGAATGGGAAACACAAGATCTCATTCAAATTGCGTTTCCAAGCAGGCAATCTGATTGGATAGATTATTGGAACGAAATAATTCCATGCTATATTAATATTATAAAAGTAATTGCATGTTATCAGCCATTATTGATCGTATGCGATAATGAATCTGAATTAAAAAAACATATCTGCGATATAGACGACGCAAATATTTACATCATCGAAATTCCGATCAATGATACCTGGGCACGCGATCACGGTGCTATTACGGTTCAGCATGGCAATGAGTTTATTATTTACGATTTTATGTTCAACGGCTGGGGTTTGAAATTCGGTGCGGATAAAGACAATCTCATCACGAAAGAACTTTGGAAAAAAGGCGTTTACAGCTCAAAAAAATTAGTAACTGCCGACTTAGTACTGGAAGGCGGCAGCATTGAAAGCGATGGCAAAGGAACAGTGTTAACTACTTCAAATTGTTTATTATCACCGAACCGTAATCCGCATTTAAGCAAAGAAGAGATTGAGCAAAAATTAAAAACATACTTAGGTTTAAAGCAAATGCTTTGGTTAGATTATGGTCATTTAGAAGGCGATGATACGGATGCACACATCGATACCTTAGCGCGCTTGTGTGATCAGAACACGATCGCTTATGTACAATGTACTGATGTCGATGAAGCACATTATAAACCACTGAAAGAAATGGAAGTGGAATTACAGGCATTGAAAACAACAGATGGTAAGCCATATAATTTAGTTTCGTTGCCGATGTGTGATGCGGTGTATGCGCCTGATGACGACCGGCGGTTACCTGCAACCTACGCCAATTTTTTAATCATGAATGATGTGGTGTTGATGCCGACATATAACTTGCCGCAAGATGCAGAAGCATTAGCGCAATTGCAAAAAGCATTTCCAGGTAAAAAAATAGAAGGAGTAGATTGCAGAGCGTTATTGTTGCAGCATGGCTCGCTGCATTGCATCACCATGCAATATCCGAAAGGAAGCATTAATTTTGAAGCGTTAGAACAATATAAATATTAATCTCAAATCCTTATCCATTTGGAGAAGTTGGTCTCGCCTCAGGCGAGATCGGATGAGGCAAAAAATAGAATCAATGAAATGAGCAGAATATTTGCATACCAAACAAGAATTAATAATTGCGAATTCCATCTGCTCCATTAAAAACAATAAAAACACACAGATGAAAGTAGGCATTGTACAACAATCAAACTCGACAGATAAAAAAGCGAACATCGAAAAAACGCTGAGCGGCATTGAAGCATGTAAGGTGCAAGGCGCCGAACTGGTGGTGTTGCAGGAACTGCATTGCGGTATTTATTTTTGCCAGGCAGAAGAAACCGCGATGTTCGATATGGCAGAACCGATTCCGGGCGAATCTTTCCAACTCTTTTCAGAAGCAGCAAAAACGAACGAAGTAGTTTTAGTGACGTCTCTATTTGAAAAACGTGCACCGGGTTTGTATCACAACACTTCTGTTGTTTTTGAAAAAGACGGTTCTGTTGCAGGCAAATACAGAAAAATGCATATTCCGGATGATCCGGCATATTACGAAAAATTTTATTTCACGCCGGGCGATTTAGGTTTCAAACCAATACAAACCTCTGTCGGCAAATTAGGTGTGCTGGTGTGCTGGGATCAATGGTATCCGGAAGCGGCGCGCATCATGGCGCTCAACGGCGCTGAAGTATTAATCTATCCTACCGCCATCGGCTGGGAAAGCACCGATACGCAGGAAGAAAAGAATAAGCAGTTCACCGCATGGCAAACCGTGCAGCGCGGACATGCCGTAGCGAATGGATTGCCGGTGATAACCGTGAATAGAGTAGGACACGAGCCCGACTGGAGCGGCGTGACGAACGGCATACAATTTTGGGGACAAAGTTTTGTTGCCGGACCGCAAGGCGAATTACTATTCAACGCACCAAGCGATACAGAATTAAATACAGTAATTGATATTGACAAACAGCGCACTGAAAACGTTCGTCGCATCTGGCCATTCCTGCGCGACCGCCGAATTGACGCTTACAGCGAGATTTTGCAGAGATATGTGGATTAGGGTTTTTATTGTTTAAAGTATTCTCTGATAGATTTTACTGTATCAGCAAAAGAATCATTCTCTATTGCCTCTTTCAATTCTTTTGATTTTTTTAAAAGTTTTTCCTTTTTGTACGCATGATTTTCATTGATATTATAATTTTCATTTGGCAGAATTATATCTATTTCCATAAAGAATAATGCTAAATGATTTATTATAAAATCAGCAGCATGTGTATGAATATCACCCAATGCACCATAACCTATATCATGACTTTTTATTTTAGAACCACCATGAAATCCCACATTATTTCTAAGTTTAGTAATAGGTATTTTATATTTTTCCCAAATTTCAATTAATTCTCTTCTAAAGATTTTTCCATCTTCTGAAAGAAATTCTAAATATTGTTCAGACACAGTAATAAAATCAGTACCACTTTTATCAAACATACTATATATATATGAATAATAAACTACAAGTAATGTATGAGTAATATCTTCGACTTGCTCCTTATCTTTACATGTATTCTTATTTCCATATTTTACTTCTTTAAGTAAAAATGTTTTATAAGCATATAATACTTCTACGGCTCTGCCATATCTGAAACGCAACAAGTATAATTCATCACTTTCTTTCATATTTTATTATTCAAAAAATCTTTCAAATTCAATTCTATCATTTATTACCTTACCAGATGGTTTATTATTTGCCCATTTTAATAAATTCTGTTCTGTTTTTCCGCTTTCTCTACAATTTATATTTCTACAAATTAATTCGTTATGATTTTGAAACTCTGTAATCGTTTTACAGTCTTCAAAAGAAATATAAAATTTAATATTGTTTTCCCAATCTCTCAAAGACCTAATTCCAGTTGCAAAACCATTTTTTGCAAGTTCAATGTTTAATCCAATGTTTTTTTCTAAGTTATTTATAAATGGAAATTTCTCTGCCACATGTCTGCCAATAATTAAACTTCTAGGAATTCCTCTAAATTCAAAATCTTTCTTATGTTTCCAAGCATTAAACAAAAAATCCTTTATATTATGTGCTTCATCTATTGGGTGTAATTCTGCATAAAAACAATTACTAAAATGATCTCTAATTAAGAAACTATATAAATGCCTTTTTCCTGTTTTTGTATAATTACTTAAATTAATGTCAAATTTTTTTGCTTGATATTTAATCTCTCCATTTTTTAAGAGATGATAATTTTGAGAAATTGAATAATTTAATTGATGAACTTGATTTGGATAATCGCTTTTATATGTGTGATAAATTCCTTGCATGGTATGCTTTTCTTTCAAATATACTTTTTATCAATCAAAAATCCCTACAATTCATCCTCATATGTTGTAAACACTTCACATTGTTAAATTAACAATGTGTTCACCAGAAAAACTGTACATACGGGTAAAACCCCGTTGCTGAACGGGTATTTACCCGTCTCGGACGCCGATTTACCCGTCTCAGACGCCTAAATACCCGTCTTGGACGCCATTTTACCCGTATGTGGACGGGTATTTACCCGTTCGGGACGCCAATTTACCCGTCAAAGACCCCATTTTACCCGTCTAACAACGGGTAAACACCCGTTTTTAAAAAATTTATATTGATAATCAATTAGTTATATTTTTAGCCAATTAGCTATAAATAAAAAAACCGCTGCTTGTAAAAGCAGCGGCATCAATAATCAATAGTTTAGTTCACAAAAAATTGATTTATATCAAGGATTTGGTGTGTCATCCGAGCCGTTATCGTTATCATCATCTTCTTCTTCATCCTCATCATCATCCACTACTACATAAGGCGGCTCAGCACTATCGTGTTCAAAAAACTGTTTCAGGTCGTTATATTTTTCTTCATAACCACTGCCGCTGCCGCCATCGTCTTCGGCTTTGTACTTCGTCCATTTGTAATCCTGGCGCGCCAGCCCGAACAATGAATAATCGACCAATATGCGCGGATCGTTGCAAAGTTCTTTGATCTCTCCAAGCAGGGCGATCACATTCGTAAAATTAGTACGTGTATTGTTTTGCGCTTTATATTCATCCCAGTCAATATCCGTGTTAGAAAGGTGCGGCATATTGACGTGGTAATCCCAGACTTTGTTAATAATAAGTTTGTTCTGCTCGCTGATGGAGCCATACTTCGTGCGGTCTTTCGGTTCGAGGTTCACGAATTTGGAAGCAATAATGGCTTTGGCTGTGGCGATGGCTGTGCGGAAAGTAGCCATTTCATCGTCCGTAAATACGGGTAGTTCTAAAGGTAATTGAGACATAATTTAATAGTTTTAATGGTTTGTTAAATATTTAACTGATGTGAATATAATATTATTGGTTTGAAAAAGCAAATCTTTTTCTAGTTTTTTTTATATTTTATCTTATGAGTGTTAAATAATATAGTTTTAAAAATAGGTTTGTATGCACGATGTAGTATAATTCATAATTCAACATTCAAAATTCACTTGCGTATTTTCACTATATATCAACTCTTTAAGAATTGTTAACGTTTTAAATTGTTTTAGAGCGTTAATTTTAATTCGTGAATAAAAATCTACTCTTACTCACAGCCGTTTTACTTTTCTTAGGATTGTTTGGAATCGGTATTGTGCAAATTTTTTGGCTGAAGAACGCCATTAAATCGCGTGAACAGGATTTTGACAAAACTGTTTTTGAAGCAATGAACGAAATGAGTACAAAGATTGAAGACCTGTCTTATCAGCCATTGGTTTCCAACCTTATGCAAACATCGTTTCAGAGTTCGGTGCGCACCAATGAAAGCGGTGAAATCATTTTAGAATACATGGACACCACCGGCTACTCCAATGAATTCAGAGTAAAAGATCCGACTTTGCTCGAAAATAATTTTTCTTTGCAAAACGATGGCAATAATCAGAATGTATATTTACCGTACAATAACAAAGCAAATACGCACGCTAACACGGCTGCTGACCAACCAACTATAGATATCGATAACTTACAGCAATTTATGGCGCAGCAAATGACCAGTTTGCGACCAATCACCGAGATATTGGATACCGGAAAATTAAAAGAAATTATTAACCACTGTTTGGAAGAGCATGGCTTGAAAACACGTGTAAATTATGGCGTTACCGAATACGCACCGAATAATTTTGTGTTACTGTCGAGAAATACTTCTATGTCTCAATTGTATAAATCAGATTATACAATCGATCTGTTCAGAAGAAGTATGTTTGACGATAATAAGACTTTGAAACTGATATTTCCCGAACGCAAAAAATATCTCTATAGCGAAATGTCACCGTTGATTTTGTCGTCATCGCTGTTTTTCTTAATGGTCGTTGCCGCGTTTATACTCACGTTCCAGATCATTTTCAAACAAAAGAAATTATCGGACATGAAAACGGATTTCATCAACAACATGACGCACGAATTAAAAACGCCGATTGCTACCATTTCTATCGCAAGCGAAATGCTGAAAGATACTTCCATTTCCGCATCGGAAGAAAACCGTTCTAAATACGCCGGAATTATCTTTGAAGAAAATAAACGGTTGTACAATCATGTTGAGCAAGTATTGCAACTGGCGCGTTTAGAAAAAGGCGAGTTACAGTTAAATCTCGATGACAGAGATGTGCATGAAATCATTGCAACCACTGCTAGCCGCTTCCAACTGATTTTACAGGAACTGGACGGAAAAGTGGAACTGAACCTAAATGCGGTGCACACTATTTTTAAAGTGGATGAAATGCATTTTACGAACGTAATCAATAATTTGATCGACAACGCCATAAAATACAATGATAAAACGCCATTAATAAAAATTAACACTTTGAATGTACCGGTAGGCATACAAATTGAGGTAACAGATAATGGTGTTGGTCTGACCAAAGAAGACCAGCAAAAAATCTTTGATAAATTTTACCGCGTAAGCAAAGGAAATGTACACGATACCAAAGGATTTGGTTTAGGATTGAGTTATGTAAAATCGATCATTGAAAAACATAACGGCGAAATAAAAGTAGAAAGTAAATTAAAGGAAGGTTCAAAGTTTACGATTCTTTTACCAATTGAAAATAAAAATTAATCACATAAAATATTTAAATATGAGCACGACAACAGCAAACAAAAAGAAAGTCCTATTAGTGGAAGATGATGCAAATTTAGGCACACTTTTACAGGAATATCTGAAACATAAAAACTTTGAAGTGGAGCTGCGCCGCGATGGCGTCGAAGGTTTGTTCGCATTCAGAAAGAATGAGTATGATATTGTGTTGCTGGATGTGATGATGCCCAAAAAAGATGGTTTTGCAGTTGCTGAAGAAATCAGAAAAGATGATAAAGAAATTCCAATTATTTTCCTGACGGCGAAATCGCTGAAAGAAGATAAAATAAAAGGCCTGACGCTTGGCGCTGATGATTATATTACGAAACCGTTCAGCATGGAAATATTGGAGTTGAAGATGAATGCTATCTTGCGCAGAACCGAGAAACATGAAGTAGAAACCGCTTTAGACGAATACAAAGCCGGCGAGTCGCGTTTAGATTACAAGAACCACAAGATATTTGTGAAAGGTACCGAAATTAAATTAACGACTAAAGAAAACGAATTGCTGCGTTTATTCTTTGAAAAGAAAAACCAGGTGCTGGAACGCGAAACCGCTTTGAAACATGTATGGCAGGATGATAGCTATTTCACGGCGCGCAGCATGGATGTGTTTATTTCAAAGATCAGAAAATACCTGAAAGACGATGAATCTTTACAGATATTGAACATACACGGTCAAGGTTACAAAATGGTAGAAAACCAATTAGCATAATCTGATTAATAATTGACGATTGACAATTAAATCCGAAACTTAAGAGTTTCGGATTTTTAATTTGTAAGAAATAAAGTGAAAAGTTAATGGTCCGTTGTCTATTGTTAATTGTTCATTGTACATCGTTAATTTCTTTTTAATCATACATTGTACATCGTACATCGTAAATCGTATTTTTGCATTATGATTTTAACTGACAAAGGCATTTTGAATGAAATGCAAAAAGGCACCATTATTATTGAACCATACGACAGAGCGTGTTTAGGAACCAACTCTTACGATGTGCATCTTTCCAAATACTTGGCATGTTACGCAGCGGAAGTTTTAGACGCTAAACAACACAATAAAATTGTTGAATTTGAAATTCCGGAAGAAGGTTTTGTGATGCAGCCGGGCACGTTGTATTTAGGCAGCACAGTTGAATATACGGAAACACATGCGCATGTTCCTTTTTTGGAAGGTAAATCATCTATCGGCAGATTAGGTATTGATATTCATGCAACAGCCGGCAAAGGCGATGTCGGTTTCTGCAACCACTGGACGTTGGAAATTTCATGCATTCATCCGGTTCGTGTGTACGAAGGCATGCCTGTCGGTCAGCTCATTTATTTTGCGGTTGACGGCGAAATTGAAAATGCGTATAACAAAAAAAGTTCGGCAAAATATACAGAACGCACACCAAAACCAATGGAAAGCATGATGTGGAAGAATTTTAAGTAAACAAATGCTCAGAACTTATCACTTATAACAGTTTACTTATTTCTTTTTTTTATCTTCGCACATGCAAAAAGTCATTATTCTTTCAGGACCGTCAGGCGTTGGAAAAAATACATTAGGTGATTTTTTGTTAGTACAGTTTCCGCAACTTTCTTATTCAGTTTCCGCTACCACACGCGAGATTCGCAAAGGCGAGCAAGATGGCGTTGATTACCATTTTATGAACCGCGAAGCATTTGAAGAAAAGATGCATAATGATGAATTACTGGAATGGCAGGAAGTATATGCAGGCACTTATTACGGAACACTTAAATCAGAATTGGATCGCATTAACCAGTTGAATAAATTTCCGCTTTTGGTTGTAGATGTATTTGGTGCTATTAATGTGATGAAGAACCTGAAGTTTAAACCGCTGTCTTTGTTCATACAGCCAAAGAGCATGGAAGTATTGCGTCAGCGCCTGGAATCACGCGGTACGGACTCACAAGAAAAAATTGAAAAGCGTTTGGCTAAGGCAGAAATCGAAATGCGCGAATCCATTCAGTTTGATATAGCCATCATAAATGATGACCTTCAAATTGCGCAGCAACAATTAACAAGAATCGTTGATTATTTCCTGAAACACGGCAATTGATCTTTGCTTTTTGAGTTGCAGTGAAATATCCGTGTATTAAAAAATACACTAAATGTAAATTGTATTATGGATATTCCATGTGCACCTTTAAACAAAATAAATATACACATGAAACTATTTTTTCCTTATTTTTGTTTATATAAGCAATGACTTCACTAATTACACATAAGATAAAAGTAAGTGTAGAAACGTTCTACCAATCGGATTATTCTTATCCAATGTCGCAGCATTTTATGTTTGCTTACCGAATTATTATTACGAATAACAGTAAAGATGCTGTACAATTATTGCGCAGACATTGGTTCATTATTGATGCACTCGGACAGAAACGCGAAGTAGAAGGCGAAGGTGTTGTCGGTGAACAACCTGTTTTGCAACCAGGTGAACAATATGAATACATTTCCGGCTGTGACCTTAAAACAGATATAGGTAAAATGTATGGCAGCTACTTAATGGTCAATCTATTTGACGGTAAACTTTTCCAGGTAGAAATTCCTGAATTCTTTATGACTGCACCTTTGAAGATGAATTAAAAAGTTTTCAGTTTTTCAATTAAATTATTAAAGTGAATCAATAAAAAACGGCGGAAAATCATTTGATTTTCCGCCGTTACTATTTAAATTCTTTTTCTTATTTCACTTCTTCTACTACTTCTGCATCCTGAACATCTTCTGTGTTGTTATTTGCATTGTTAGAAGTATTTTCAGCAGTGCCATTTTGTTCAGCGCCACCTTGTTGCGCGCCTGCATACATATCCTGAGAAGCAGCTTGCCATGCAGCGTTCAATGCAGCTAATGCTGTATCAATTGCTGATAAACTTTGGCTAGCATGTGCCGTTTTTAATTCTGCAGCAGCGCTTTCAATAGCAGCTTTTTTCTCAGCCGGAATTTTATCGCCAAACTCTTTCAATTGTTTTTCTGTTTGGAACAACATTGTGTCGGCTTCATTCAATTTGTCAACTCTTTCGCGCGCTTCTTTGTCAGCAGCTTCATTTGCTTTTGCTTCTGCTTTCATTTTCTCGATTTCTTCTTTGCTCAAACCGGAAGAAGCTGTGATACGGATATTTTGCTCTTTGCCTGTGCCTTTATCTTTTGCAGTTACGCTTAAGATACCATTCGCGTCAATATCAAATGTTACTTCGATTTGCGGAACGCCACGTGGCGCAGCAGGAATACCATCTAAGTGGAAACGACCTAAGCTTTTATTGTCTTTTGCCATAGAACGCTCGCCTTGCAATACATTCAATTCAACCGATGGCTGATTGTCTGCAGCAGTAGAGAATGTTTCCGATTTTTTAGTTGGAATGGTTGTATTCGATTCGATCAATTTTGTAAATACGCCACCGTATGTTTCAATTCCTAATGATAAAGGTGTTACATCTAACAATAAAACATCTTTCACATCGCCTGTCAAAACACCACCTTGAATTGCAGCTCCAACAGCAACTACTTCATCCGGATTTACACCTTTTGATGGTTTCTTACCGAAGAATTTTTCTACTGCTTCCTGAATTTTCGGAATACGCGTTGAACCACCAACTAAGATCACTTCGTCAATATCACCAAGACTTAAACCTGCATCTTTTAATGCTTTTTTACATGGTTCTAATGTACGTTCAACCAATCTTTCTGTTAACTGATCGAATTTTGCGCGTGATAGTTTTTTTACTAAGTGTTTTGGAACACCGTCAACTGCTGTAATGTATGGCAAGTTGATTTCTGTTTCTGTCGAAGAAGATAATTCGATCTTCGCTTTTTCAGCAGCTTCTTTCAAACGTTGCAATGCCATCGGATCTTTGCGTAAATCCATTCTTTCTTCTGCCTGGAATTCGTTTGCTAACCATTCCATTACGATCTGATCGAAATCGTCACCACCTAAGTGAACATCACCGTTGGTAGATTTTACTTCAAAAACGCCATCGCCTAACTCCAAGATAGATACATCGAATGTACCACCGCCTAAGTCATACACCGCGATTTTCATATCTTTTCCGCCTTTATCTAAACCGTAAGCCAAAGCAGCAGCAGTTGGTTCGTTGATGATACGTTTTACATCCAAACCTGCGATCAAACCTGCTTCTTTTGTTGCTTGTCGCTCAGAGTCATTAAAGTAAGCAGGAACCGTGATAACCGCTTCTGTAACTGTCTGACCTAAATAGTCTTCTGCCATTTTTTTACATTTTTGCAAAATGATGGCAGAAATTTCCTGTGGCGTGTACAATCTGTCATGCAAACGCACACGAACGGTATCATTGTCGCCTTTTTCCACTTCGTAAGAAACGTAGTCTTTCTCTTTAGTAATTTCGCTGAAACGTTTTCCCATGAAACGTTTGATAGATGAAACGGTGTTTTTTGGATTGGTGATCGCCTGACGTTTTGCAGGCGCGCCTACTTTGCGCTCGCCGTTATCCAAAAAACCTACGATTGAAGGCAACGTGCGTTGTCCTTCGTCTGTTGTAATTACAACTGGTTCGCTGCCTTCCATAACGGCAACGCACGAGTTGGTTGTTCCTAAGTCAATTCCTATTATTTTTCCCATGTTATAAATTTTCTTGTTTAAAACTTTTAACGTATTTAGACAACTAATGTGCCAACGGAAAAAGTATGACAAAATGACAAAAAATCGCAGGCAAAACTGCCTGCGATTTGAATCGATTTTAACTATTTATAAATGAATATATTACACGTCGTTTCGGCGTCCGGCATCAATAGCTTTGTTTTCTGCTTTTTCATAAACAAAATCCTGAAGATAAACAGCGTGTATAAAGCCGCGTGACAAAAGAATTCCAAAACGCAACCAACCGTAGTGCATTTTATTGTCTTTTTTGAAATGAATACCGGCTAAAATATATCCATCTGCATCTTTGTCTTGCGGTTGAAGAACAGAAGCATCGGTTCTTACAATCAGATTGGCACCTTTTTTCCATGTTTTACTTTTGCTGTTAATTAGTTCTGCCAATGTAAATGATCGGATAATGTTGTTTTCATCACATACTACCTCGTTGTTACCAAAGCCAACAATCGCTATACTATATGTGCCATCTACAGGAATATAGAATTGTAGCTCAAAATCATTATTGCCGTCATTGTCGATGTCAACCGGATAGGTAGAATTACCTGTGATAGTGTTTCGGATATCTCTGTTAATATTTTGACCAGTCCATGATGGATGTTCTGCGTATTCTTTGTCTTCAGTAATTGGTGCCGGTATAACGGTATCTTCTTTTTTACAAGCAATGCCTGCCAAAGTTAGAAATGCAATTACCATGTTTAAAAAAACTTTTTTATGGAAAGAAAAAACGATGGTTTTGTTTTTAGTATTTATTGTTTTCATTTTATTTATTTTTTATAGTGATTAATTTTTTCTGCCAACTTCTATAGCAAAACCTTCTGTCTGTTCATAAGCAGTATCGATAATGTTTAATATCGCACCACTGCCTGTACCACTCAAAATAGTATATTTGAAGCGTAACCAACCATAGAACGTTTTTCCATCAGATATGAATCTGATTCCTGTCAGTATTTCTGTATCAAAATGTAAATAAGAATATTGGTAACTTCCATTAGTCTGTGTTTCCTGGTAATATGCACTGGCGATATTTATCCAGTTTCCGGCTGATAAACTATCCGCAATTATATTAGAATCAGGCATTTCATACAACATGGAAACAAAAGGATTAAAAGCAAACGTGCGTGAGGTAACTTTATTCTGATTTAAACCTCTGATGTATACATTTAATGTATTGGATGTTCTTTGTGCCGTTGCTGAAAAATCAACTGTACCATCATTATCTATATCGATCTTAGTGGTGTTTTGCCCTTCTGCAGCCCCAATGGCAGCCAATTGATTCAGTGCTACATGTTTGATATTTGGTGTTGCCGGCGGCAGATTTTTGTTTATAGCTGGTGTTGGCGTAACGCTTTCTTCTTTTTTACAAGCTACTGCAGTTAATGCAAATAATGCAATGATAGCGCTAAAAAAAACTTTTCTCTGAAAAGAAAGAATGTTGTTTGTTTTACTTGTTGTTGTGTTCATTTTATTTATTTTTTAGTTGTTATTTGATATTGTAAAGTTGCAATGATCTGGATTCAATATCTTCAAGGCAAACCACAAAAGAAAAAAATCAGGGTTTTCCTTAGGTTAGTGCTGTCCTGCGTAAACCGGTTGGTTTTCAAATTTTGAATACGCATAATCAACAATGACCAATTCTTTATTATTTTGTGATAGATGCAACCGTATCCAGCCGATTTTTTTGTTGATAATAAAATTGAGATAAACATTACCTCGACCACCGATACCGGCGCCTAGATGTTCGCTGGCACCTGCAGAATCAATTTGCGCATTTTTGTGCAGCATTTTTTCCATACTAACAGATGTAGAATCAGTTATTTTTTCATTTAAAATAAATGTTTGTACTACAGGGAAAAACTTACCGCCATACATTACAAACGCATTTCCTGAAACATAGGTTTGACCTGTAGTGCTAATTTTACTGAAATTCTCTGTTTCGGAACCGGCTAATAAGAAATACATATCTGTTTTTCCGTCTTCATCTAAATCTAAAGAATCCTTTTTGCCATCGCCGAAATCGGTAACGGAAATAGTTTTGTTTACCTGATGGTATTCATTTTTTGGTGCAAGCACTAAATTATTGTTCTGTACTTTTTCGCAAGCGGCTAAAGTTGCCATAAATAAAGCGATACAAATATTCAAAAAAACTTTTCGTCGAAAAGAAAGAATATTGATTTTCTTTTTATAAATTAAAGTATTCATTTTTTATTGTTTTAGTTGTTATTAATGATGTAAAATTGCATCAGGTTCAACAGCTAAAACAGCAGGAAAACCATGATTGTGTTTTTTCAGGGTTTTCATTGATATAAAGTGGAAGTATAATCAGGGAAAACCATGAGTTTTTAAATTGGTGGTTTATGAGGAAGAATCTGATGTAAATAAAGTAGAACTTTGTATTAGATATTTAATCGAAATATTTTATGATTAAAAGGTAGATTTATAAATACAAGAAATAATAACAATGAGAAAAGCAATTTATTTGATTATTTCAGTGATGAGCATTGGAATAATTGCTTGCAAAGATGAAGAAAACATAACGCCGGCAGTAAATAAAAATGTGCCGCCGGCTTCGCCAAATATCAAATACTCCAACATTGATAAAATCTCTGTATTTGGTGCCACAAACCAGACGAATATTCAATACTTTGACGCAGACAATGATGGAACCAATGATTTTTCATATACTTATATTAAGAGTAATAATGATGTCAGCATAGCCATCAATGCATTAAATGAGAATGAACTGCATGTTGGTTTTAATAATAGTATTCCGCAATCTATTTCTTATCTCATATATGATTATCAGGCCGGTGATACAATAAATTCTACAGTAAAATATTGGCAAAAATATGGTTTTATATATTTTCGTGATGATCATTTAGGCATGAATCAAGATCTATATCTGGCGATAAAACTGCAGGTAAATGGTAAGTCATGCTATGGATGGCTGCGCATAAAGTATAATATAATTACAGGAGGTGGCTTTGCTGCTACTATAAACATCATAGATGCGGCATACGAGCAAACAGAAGGATATGCCATTGAAGCAGGCAGAAAAAGTTAACTTAACCCAAATCTTGATACTTAATTTGAATGATTTATATGAAAAATAATAGACATATTAAAAATACTAAAAAACAAAACTGCATCATGAAATATAGCTGGTTAATAGTATTGCTATTTGGATTTAACTTGAGCCACGCACAGGTTAATAATGACAAAGTAAGAATGACGGTGGAAAATGATCAAACTATATTTTACAGCTACAACGATAAAGGTTATCTTGCTACTCAAAAAAACAGCAAATTTTCATATTATTATAGCTATGTATATCTTAAGGATTCAGTGTTGCAATACAAAGTAGATTTAATTGATTCCGTCTTGCAAAAAATATATGTTTTAAATAAAAACGGATTAGCGTATAAAATAACTACACTTGAAGATGGTATTATGTATGATGAATTCTATCAATATGAAAATAAACAGCTAAAGAAAAAATATTACACGCATGATAAAACAACACAAGTAGTATTATATGAATATCAAAATGGCAATAAAATTAAAGAATATAAATACGACACCTTTTGGAGTAATGATAAAATGATATATGAAAATACTACAACGCTCTATTTATATATGGACAAACCAAATTCGTTGACTAATTCAAATTATGGTCAACCTTATTTAAGTATTTCAAGTGCAAATTTATTGAAAACCAAAATAATTATTGATTATGCATCTAATATGTATGGAGATTTAGAAATACCACAATACGATATCAATAATCCGATGTTGGAAGCCAACTTCAATTATACTTACGATGAAAAGGGAAGACTAAAAGAATTGATACGGACAGATAAAGTCCCACAAAATAAAGATGTAATAAAATATTATTATTACTAAAATATGTACATGGAACTTGCTTTTGTTTTATTACGCTCGGTATGGCAAAGTATGGAGAACATCATAGAAGATGCCTGGCCGGTGTTGCTCTTTCTTTTCGGCTTGCCGCTGATTACGATCATCGTATTGGTCTTTGTTGGAAAACTGGAAAAGAAATTCACTTTTGATATGCAGCAGGACGAAGTAAATCTGGCAAGCGATGTGGTTTACTATGCTGCGAAAGACAAAACCATCGCGATCAGAAGTGTATTATATCTTACTAACAACAGGCTGGTGATTTTTCCATATAAATACCAGGTGCTTTCATTTATTCCTTTTTTAGGAGAAAGTATTCAGATGCTTTTTAAAGATAAAAATAAACAGTTTGACATCGGACTACATAATATTTTAGATGTCAAGTTGGTGCAAATAAAAGATTACAAAAGAACCAGCTACAGCGGAACCGTAAATGTAAAGATCGCGATTTACAATTATGAAGCAACGGTCATTTTAAAAAACCTGGAGAAATATAGATTCACTTTTCAATATCCTGTTGAAAATAACTGTGAAAAACCAGAACTATTGGAAATGCTGACATTGAAATTAATGGAAATAAAGAATGATTAATAATAACAGCATGTAACATTTTAAACAGTAAAAAATAAAGCCATGAAAAAAACTACTTTTTTATTCATCATTTTGCTATGTTGCTTTTCTGTTTCATTTGCGCAGGAAATACATATTATTAATTCAGTTGCAAAAAATACAAACTACATCGATCCTTTGAATAATGAAAAAAATCTGTTGTTTAGGTTTGTATTAGACTTTCCTGCGATAGCAGCATCAGAAATTAGTGAAAAGGAATCTTATCTTACGATGGCTATTACATTATATGAAAATGGTGTGCCGGTAAAGACTGCTGCAGGATATAGTAGTTTGGCTAACTATAAAACAGGTAATTATCAAAAAATTAATTCTTCTTTTGATTTAAGATACTCCACTCAAGATATTCTTATTCAGCTTAAAACATTGGACTTACCTGAAGGAGAACACAATCTTACTGCCAGATTTAAATTGTATAAATATGGATATGCTAAGAATAAAGTTTACCAATCTTTTGAGCTAAACAATATTATTATCAATCAACCTAAGACGCTTAAGCTGCTTGATGCACCTGCAAAACAATTGACGCTATTCAGAGATATTGAAATTCGAACGGATGTTAATTATGAAGCATCTAATGGGATTGAGATTTCATATGAGTATAATAACAATGAAAATGAAGGTCAGTATAGTTATATTAATGATCAGTTTTACAAGGAATCCTACTATGTTTATGTAACACTTTTTGAAAATAATAAACCAATAAAAGCAATTCCGAATTATAAAGATATTACGAACGAATATGGAAATATTAGAATCATTGAACCAATATCTCGATTTTATCCAAGAGATAAACTAAAACCGACATTTATACCTTACGCGGCATTAAAATTATCAGAAGGAAAACATGTCATTACAGCAAAATTTGAAGTAATATGTCAAAAAAGTGAAGCAAATAAATTTCATCAGAAAATAGAGAAACAAAACATTAACTTTAATAAACCAGCCACACAAACCGTTTCTCTTGGTATAGAATATATAGTAGTTGGAAATAAATATTTTAAAGATGGTTTTTGGGACCTTGATAAACCGTCTCCGGATATTGAAGTGCTTGTTTTTTCCGGAAATACTTTAATCTGGAATAAAAAAAGCTATGATAATTATACATTTACCAATAGTTCGTCGACTAAAAATATTTCATATACAATAAGTAAAGGCGATGCCATAAATATTCATTTAGTAGATTTAGATATCCTATTTAATGATTATATAGGAGAAATATTTGTTAAACTTTCTGATGATGATATTGGCAAAGTACATACAGCCAATAAATATGATGACGCTGTAGCGGTGAGAGGACAAATTATCGATTATAAATTGAACTGGATTATAAAATGAAACGTATAACTACCAATCTCAATAATATTGATGTTTATACTGACAATGTGCAATAAAAGATATAGTTTTGTACTAAAATAAATCATTATGAAATTCATTATCCGTTTCCTGATCAAAATTGCAACCGTAATTGCATTATCATATATCTTACCGCAATTGTGGTCTGGTTTTTCCAATCCAATGGTGAATAGCGTTTTGGACGCTGCAAAAGTAGCCATCGTACTGAGTGTTTTAAATTCATTTTTGAAACCAATATTGAATTTTATTTCTTTACCGATTTCATGCCTAACACTTGGATTGTTCTCTTTAGTAATCAGCGCTGCAATGGTTATCTTAACCGATAAATTGTTAGATGGTTTCCAGGTTGGCGGCTGGATTGCTGCGTTGATATACAGTTTTGCATTTTCTTTTATCGTTGCAACAGTAGAAAATTTTATTGTCGATTAAATCAATAAGTAATTTTGTCATGTTTTTCAAATTGTTTCTGCATTTTCGTCAGATTGATTCGCTTTTTTCTGCAATAATTACAGATTTTATATAGTTTGGTTTCTTTTCATTCATTCGCATACTTTTTGACATGTTAGTTGTTAAATGTAAAGTGCATAATAAATACTGCATACTTACAACTTAATACTAAATACTATTAAAATGAATCCGAATAATTATACTATTAAATCACAGGAAGCCATTGCGCAAGCGCAGCAGTTGGCTTTCGATCTGAAGCATTCGTCTTTAGATACATTACATTTACTGAAAGCAATCTTGGAAACTGATCAGGATGTTATACCTTTTTTATTTAAAAAACTAAATGCTAATATCAATGTTATCGAAAACACTGTCGATGATTTGTTGAAAAAGCAAGCAACTGTTTCCGGCGATGCCATGAAATATCCATCGCAAAATTTAGCACAGGTTTTATTGAAAGCAAATTCTTATTTAAAAGAGTTTAACGACGAGTATGTTTCGATTGAGCATTTGTTGCTGGCATTATTAAACACAAATGATGAAACGGCAAAAATTCTGAAACAAAATAACATTAATGAAGTTAATTTAAAACAAGCCATTAAAGAACTTAGAAAAGGACAAACCGTGAACAATCCAAGTGCAGATACAACCTACAATTCGTTAGATAAATATGCTAAGAATTTAAATCAACTGGCACAATCTAATAAACTCGATCCTGTGATTGGTCGCGATGAAGAAATTCGCCGAGTGCTGCATATTTTATCGCGCAGAACGAAAAACAATCCGATCTTGGTTGGTGAACCTGGTGTTGGTAAAACAGCTATTGCGGAAGGCATCGCGTTCAGAATTATTTCAGGCGATATTCCTGAAAATCTGAAATCAAAAATTATCTATTCGTTAGATATGGGCGCGCTCATCGCAGGCGCAAAATACAAAGGCGAATTTGAAGAACGTTTGAAAGCAGTAATCAAAGAAGTAATTGCTTCTGATGGACAAATTATTTTGTTCATCGATGAAATTCACACATTAGTAGGTGCTGGCGGCGGTGGCGAAGGTGCTATGGACGCGGCAAATATTTTGAAACCTGCACTGGCTCGCGGCGAGTTGCGTGCAATTGGTGCAACGACATTAAATGAATATCAAAAATTCTTTGAAAAAGATAAAGCACTCGAACGTCGTTTTCAAAAAGTAATGGTGCAGGAGCCAAGTGTGGAAGATACGATTTCTATTTTACGTGGCTTGAAAGAACGTTATGAAAACCATCACAAAGTAACCATAAAAGATGAAGCGATTATTGCTGCAGCTGAATTATCAAACCGATATATCACAAATCGTTTTTTGCCTGATAAAGCCATTGATTTAATTGATGAAGCGGCTGCAAAACTGCGTTTGGAAATGGATTCGGTTCCGGAAGAATTGGATGAACTGGAAAGAAAAATTCGTCAGTTGGAAATTGAACGCGAAGCGATCAAACGCGAAAATGACGAAGCGAAAGTAAAAGACCTTTCTAAGCAAATTGCTGATTTAAGTGAAAAAAGAAATGCGTTCAAAGCGAAATGGCATAGTGAAAAAACAGTGGTGGATCGCATTCAAAACGAAAAAATAAAAATTGAAAATTATAAGCTCGAAGCAGAACAGGCAGAGCGCAATGGCGACTACGGTAAAGTAGCGGAAATTCGTTATGGAAAAATAAAAGAAGCAGAATCGAATTTGCTGCAATACGAAAAAGAATTGCAGGAAAATAAAGAAGGTTCACGTTTGATGAAAGAAGAAGTGACCAGTGAAAATATCGCAGAAACCGTTTCCAAATGGACAGGCATTCCGTTACAAAGAATGTTGCAAGCGGAAAAAGACAAACTTATTAATTTAGAAGATTATTTGCATAAACGCGTAGTTGGACAAGAAGAAGCAATTATTGCAGTTTCCGATGCGATTCGCAGAAGTCGAGCTGGTTTGCAGGATCCGAAAAAACCGTTAGGTTCGTTTTTATTTATCGGAACAACAGGTGTTGGTAAAACTGAATTAGCAAAAGCATTAGCAGAATTATTGTTCGACGATGAGAAAGCGATGGTGCGTATTGATATGAGTGAGTACATGGAAAAACATTCTGTATCGCGTTTGATCGGTTCGCCACCAGGATATGTTGGTTATGATGAAGGTGGACAATTAACAGAAGCCGTGCGCAATCATCCATATTCTGTGGTGTTGTTAGATGAAATTGAAAAAGCGCATCCTGATATTTTCAATGTGTTACTGCAGGTTTTAGAAGATGGCAGATTGACGGATAATAAAGGTAGAATCGTTGATTTTAAAAACACGATTATCATCATGACATCAAATATCGGTTCGCATTTGATACAACAAAATTTTGAAAATGTAAAAGATGAGAACGATATATTTACAGCAACTGAAACGTCTAAAGTGCAGATTTTAGATGCGATCAAACGAGTGCTTCGTCCGGAATTTTTCAATCGTATCGATGAAGTGATTATGTTCAAACCGTTGTTGCAAAACGACATCAGCGAGATCGTGAAAATACAATTGCATAATTTACAAAAGCAATTACAGCAAATGGATATTCAGTTGAAATACACCGATGAACTGGTAGAACATTTTGCGAAAGAGGGCTACGAACCACAATATGGAGCGCGTCCTTTAAAACGACTGATTAACAAAGAAATCGTCAATCAATTATCTAAAATGATTATTGCTGATAAAGTGAAAAAAGACAAACCTGTAATTGCAGATGTTTTTGATGGTGAGATCGTTTTTAGAAATGAATAATAAATACTTTAACTACTTTCGACAAAATTACACTATCGGCTGTTATTGCTAACGGATGGTGTAATTTTTAATTTATCATTCAACAGCGTACAATAATTTCTTTCAAAATTATTTAGTAGTTTTATGTTTTACATTTAAGATAATGTACAAGAAAAAGATCATTCTGTTTGATCCCAAAACGGATCCTTCATTTCCATTAGCATTATTGGCACTTAGCTCAATTGTTGATCAAAGCCAATATGAAGTTGTACTTATAGATTGTCTAGTAAATAAAAACTATGAAGATATCATTAAACAAGAACCGAAAAATATTTTATGCGTTGGAGTTACTGTCTTAACCGGTACACCGATTAATGTAGCATTGAATTTTTCAAAAATGATAAAGGATATATCGCCGGATATACCGGTAATTTGGGGCGGATGGCATACGTCTTTATTTATGGAAGAATTACTTCAAAATCATGATTTTATTGATGTTACTGTACAGGCGCAAGGCGAGGAAACATTTAAGGAATTGATTTATCACATAGAAAACAAACTTTCTTTTAAAGATATTAAAGGCATCGCTTATAGAGAAAATGGTAAAATTATTAAAAATCCGGCTCGTGCTATTGTTCCTTTAGAATCATTGCCAATGGTAAATTATGATTTAGTTGATGTACAACAATATTTTAAGTTAAAAAATAAAAAGTCTTTCGATTTCATATCTTCTATCGGATGTTATTTCAGATGCACATTTTGTGCCGATCCAATTGTTTTTAATCGGAAATATTCTGCATTATCAGGCGAAAATCTTGGGAAGCAATTAGAGTATTATAAAAATAAATACAACTTCACGGAAGTTAATTTTATGGACGAAACATTTTTTACTTATGAAAAACGAGTAAAAGGATTCGCCCAGTATCTTATTGACAATAATGTAAATATTTCCTGGAAAGCTACATTAAGAGCAGATCAAGGCAAAAGATTATCAGAAGATACCTGGCTGCTGGCTAAAAAATCCGGCCTAAAATCATGCGGAATAGGTATCGAATCCGGCTCTCAGAAAACATTAGATTGGTTAGAAAAAGATACCAAACTCGAACAAATATATTATACGTGTAAAAAATGTAAGGATTTAGATATAGCATTGGATTTAACGTTCATTGTTGGGTTTCCCGGTGAAGCTATTGAAGATATGCATGCTACATTTAAATTAATGCTAGACCTTAGTGAAATGAGCTCCAAATTTAATCTATGGCTATTTTATTATAAACCATTTCCGGGTTCTCAAATTCTGAATGACATAATTAAAATGGGACACAATCTTCCTGTTTCGACAGTTGAATGGGGCGCGTATGATTATTGTGGTAAGTTAGGACCTTGGGTTGATGAAAAAGCAGCTAAAGAAATTACAGCATTTTCATACTACCATAAAGTGGTCTATGGAAATAACCAGGCAAAAAAAACATTCAAATTTTTCAGATGGATTGGATATTGGAGATTGAAAAAGTCATTCTATCATTTTCCTTTTGATAAGTTTTTGTTAGACAAATTCGGAGGTGTCAATCTGCTCATAAAATAAGTTTGTCTTTTTAATACTAATCGTAATGACAAAAAGTAACATAACAATACTCACTTCCTTTCATTGTAAACATGGTTAGAAATCTTTTTAGTTACGGCAATAAATAAGAAATCAATAACATTCAAATTACTAGTTAAGATAAACTGGAATTTCTTACTTCATGCACCAGGTTATAATTGCAATCAACGGACACAGACCTTGAATAAAGACACCACGCAACATGCCTGGTTTGGAAAAAAATAATACAATTGCAGCAGTCAGCATGCTGGAACAGCAAAATAATATTAGCGCAATGCCTGCAACAGCAATTTTACCGTTCAGTAAAAACAAACCGGCAAAAACGCCGATAGCTAAAAACAAATTGTAGAATCCTTGATTGAAAAATGATATTTTAAATTGCGCAGCTTCTTCCAGACTTTTAACGCCGAAACCTTTATGCACTTTCGGATTCATCCAGAAAACACTTTCCATTAAAAAAAATAACACATGAATGAGCGCAGCGATGGTCGCAAAAATTAAACTTACAACAGGCATAATTTATAGTTTTAATGTTTAAAGTTACAAAATAAATCAGCAAACAACTTTCAAAGTAAAAAAGTATATTTACTACATATTCATTTTCATTGATGCGTAAAATCATTACATTATCTATATTGTCTTTGTTGGTTAAAGTTGCTTTTACACAGACCTGCGGCGAACGATATAATCAAGTAAATAATGCAGCAAAAAAAACGACAACGTATTATGATAATCTGATAAAATCAGGCATACAGCCAAATTATACTGAAGCATTTATAATGTATCCTGTGCTGCTGCGGAAATATATCAATCCGAAATTTAAAGATTCAACTGTTGTGAACCGAATGGACGACTTAAAAAAAACAGTTTGGTGCTTCGATGGTTTATGTTTGAACAACAATAGGAATTTTCATTTATCTAAAATCGAAGTGATGGAAAAAATCAACTCAAAAGATTTTGCATCCAATTATTTAAGAGAATCTGTTTGTGCATTGTGTAATCAATACAAACTGGATAGCAACCAGATCAAATCTGTTTTAGATTATAACGACACCACTTATTTTAATAAGTTTTCGTTACTGCATAAAGTGCTCCAACTTAAAAATCTGGATTTTAATAAATGTATTTCGAAGGAAATGTACCTAAGATTTAAAACGCAGCTTATTGATACAATCAGTAAATTATACATCAATACAGATGAAATAAAAAGTGCAGTTCGTACACGCGCGCAAGTAATAAAAGACATGGATATTTTTGCAGAAGCAGTTTTAATGATTGCATTATTGGATGAACAGCCAAATATCAGCGATGATGTTTATGATATAATTTTAAATTCGCAATCTTCGGTAGGTTTATGGCAATTTCCTGGTGATAACATAAAATTAACAGAACATACTACTTTAGTTTCAGGTTGGCTGCTGCTTGACTATAATCAGAAACTTAAAAAACTGACTATAAAATAGTTATCCATTAAATTTTTCTTGTTTAGAATTATTTTAAAGACCAATTTATTGCTAAATTGTAAATATTTAGTTACATTTAGGTATTAATATTATGAATGAATAGAGCTATACAATCTGTTTTTTTCTGGGTTTTTATTTTTTCTTCATTCTACGGTGAAGCAGAAAATAATTCAGATGACGATGTATTTCAGAAACTTACTTCTGATTATTTAGCTGCGTACAACAAATCCGATTTTGCTTCTTTATCAAACGATATTATTGATCAGAAAGAATACAACTCAATTGTAAACCAGGTCTTAAAAAAAAATCAAACATGTCTGACAGATTTTGATAAAAATTTTGATGTGTCCATTTTTAAACGAGCATTCGAGAAATCTCATTTGTATCGTATAAAATCAGATTCTATCGTCATCGATAAAATCACAAGTTTTGCAACTTGTGGTGATTTGGATATCAAAAAAATTAGCTGCTTTGTCTATTTTAAGAAAAACAATATTTCTGTTCCAATTACTTTAATTGTTATTAAAACGGAAGAAAAGAAGTACAAGATTTTGTTAGATATTATTAATGAAAATTATTTTAGTAATGCAAAAAATTAACCGCATACTGGTGGCTATGGCTTTGGTGCTGTTTGCAAATGATACATTTTGCCAGTTATATAACGACGGACCGATCCGTCTGCGTGTTTGGGCGCACAAAGTTTGGTCAAGTTCGAATTGCGGTGAGCTTGGAAACAATGAATATGCAATTGAAAATATTCGTGCAAGAGTTTTGTCTGGTGGCGGTGCATCTTATATTACTTCACCAAACGGTTTCGGTTGTACATTTTGGGGCTCAAACAACAGATATTATTCGTTTAATCCAAATCAAATGCATGCAGTACGCAGTGTAGGATTACCTTTAGAAACAAATGGCTATAAATTATTAGATGTAAGTTATCCGTCAGGTGTTACAGTACCCAATTTATTTGAAGTATATACAACAGATGCTTATGAAGAAGATTGTACCGGTGATACTTGGTCTTGCGGACAAGGTTCTGAGTTGAATTTTGACGAGTGTTGTTGTGTTAATATTCCATTTGTAGGAAGAGTTTGTGCATCAGGCGATGATTATTTGGCAACTACCAATTCGTGGGCAAGTGTTTTCTTCAGAGGCGGAAATAACGGAGTAGTAAATTACACGCAACCTATTGTAATGACTTCATCTGGTGAACATAAATATACAGTTGTTTTTGCATATCAATGGGATTGGTCATATGCTTTTCCGCCATTATGCAGTTCACCAACTTATCAGGATGGGCCGATTACTGTTACTGCAGATTTTGTAGGATTATTTGCAGATAGCGATTGGGACGGCGGTACTTGCGGTGTTAGCATTTCCGGTGATGAAGATCTTCGTGTAAAATTTAGAACAAAAGATAACCTTACTGCTTATGGTGCTTGGCCTGCAACTGCGATTCATTTCAGCCAGGACGTTCCTCAATGGAATTCGGCAAATAATAATATCTTTAATCGTTCATATACTACTGCAAGTACAAACATGCAATCTATAGATATAGAATACGACATGTGGGAAGACGATGGATTCGAAACAACAGTTTTTGGTAATCTTTACAGACCTTGCGGTGATGCGAACTGGGACAATAATTATAATGCGAACTGTTGTGTGACTCAATTTGGTTATACAGTTTGTTGGGACGGCGATGACAATCATTCAACAGGTACATTTAGTATAAATAACTGGAGAAATAGTCCGCCAAATACAGATAATTATATTGAAATTCCGGTTCAACTAAGTTCAAGCCAATATGAAAATTATGTAGCTAGAATCAGATACAGGTGGACGCTCAATAATCCAACAACAACTGTCACAAGTACATTGGATAATACATTGTGTATCGGAACTCCAACTACAATAACAACATCAAATACCAATGTAACTTGGTATCAGTGGCAGGTAACAAACGCAACAGGACCGACTCCAGGTGCTTGTCCGTCCACTGGTTGGTCTGATATAGCCGGCGCTAATTGTTCGACATATACGCCACCACAAACACCTGGTACAAGGATATACAGATTAATGGTGTTTAATAGAAATGGCTCTGGAAGTACTTCTGCATCAGGTTCTCAGTTTTCATATGCATACTCACAATGTGTGCGTGTTACTTATTTCCCATATGCACCGCCAATTACGAGTGTCGCTTGTGGTGCTACTGTAACACAAGGTACTCCAATTGTATTTTCAGTGCCGGTTGCGCCGGCAGTCGGAGCAGTTGCAAATCCGCTTTCATATACATGGTCTGTATCGCCGTCAGGTGGTGTTACTATTTCATCACCTAATGCATCAACAACCGATATTACTTTTGCCAACACTGGTAGCTATACTATAACTATGACAGTTAATGATGGTTGTGCTGCTGCTAATGCAACATCAACATGTACAGTAAATGTTACAACATCATCTTGTGGCTATGTTTATCTGTCAACTTCAGGTAATGATGCAAATGCCGGTACAGAATCGCAACCAAAATTAACATTAGCAAGTGCTTTAGCATTAGCTAATACCACAAGCAGTAAGCATATTCGTATTTCATCAGGTACATTTAATATAAACTCTATCACTGACATTGAATCTAATATAATAATTGAAGGTGGTTTTAATGCAGGTACTTCGCCATGGACAAAAGATGAGAATAGTACAACAACTTTATCTTTAACCGGTACGGCTAATATAAATGCAAATATCGAACATGTATTAGGATTGCGTTCTGCTTCAAAAACAAATTGGAAATTACAGGATCTTACCATAACGACAGGAGCTTCTTCCGGACAAACCTCAAATGGTCATGGTAAATCAAACTATGCTGTATATGTTGATAATACATCTAATTATACTATTTTAAGATGTAATATAACCAGTGGAAATGCTACAGCAGGCGCAGCAGGCGCAGCAGGCGGTGGCGGTGGTAATGGCGCACAAGGTACTAAAGGAGCATCTGGTTCTGATGATTGCAATCCAATTTGTACTAGCTGTTGTCAAGGAACCCAGGCAGGCGGGACAGGTGGTGCAGGTGGTGCTGCTGGTGTCGGTGCCAATAACGGTGCATCAGGTGGCTCAGGTGGTGCAGGTGGCAGAGGTGGTAACGACTGTTGTTCTCAACTAGGATATAATGGAAATAGTGGAGTTGGTGTAGCAGCTGGTGGCGGTGGTGGTGCAGGTACTTATACATCAGCTATTTCATCAGGTGGTGCCGGTGGTAATGCATTCGCAAATGGTGCAGCAGGAGCATCAGGTGCTGCTGGTGTTGCAGGTTATTCAGGTGGTTACTTTCTGCCTGTATCAGGATCTAATGGAAACGGTGGTAATGGAGGTTCTGGTGGCGGCGGCGGCGGCGGCGGCAGTATCAATACAGATGGATGTGAAGCATCAGCAAATGCAGGTTCTGGCGGCGGCGGCGGCGGCGGCGGTGGTGGTGGCGGCTATCCAGGTAGAGGTGGTGGAGGAAGTTTTGCATTATTCGTAGCTACAACCAGTACAGGAGAAACACTAACTGATTCCAGATTTAATCCGGGTTTGGCAGGAAATGCCGGTAGTGGTGGTGCTGGCGGCAGTGGTGGCTCAGGCGGTGCAGGTTGGCCTCAAAATACGGATTGTAATAATTGTGGTCGCGTGAATCAAGGTGGTGCTGGTGGTGCCGGAAGTGCTGGTGGTGCTGGTGGTGCAGGTGGTGCCGGTTCTGCCGGTGTGTCTTATCAAAAATATAATGTGCCGACTTTAGCAGCAAGTTCACCTACTGCTACATTGCCTAAAGCACCAGTAACTGCTCAATATGCATTAGGTTGTACATACTCGCAAATTCCTATAACCAAGACAGGTACAACATGGAGTAATTTAGATGCTGGTGGATTTTTTATGAATGATAATTATCCTGCTGTTGCTGGTCCGACACCTTCTAGCTACACTACAGCATCGAATAATGCGATTATTGCTTATAACACGCTCAGTACTGGAAATGATGCAAAAGATTTAACTGTTGATGGAGTTGTATACAGAGATATGATCTATATAAAAAATACTCGACCATTGCCTGTAGTTTCTGCAACACCTGAAAGAGTATGTAGCGGAGAAACGATAACTCTGAATGCCACAGTTAACAATCCTAACCAGGATGCGACAAATACTGCGGCTGACCATGAATGGAAATACAGACAATTCAGAGTAAATAATGTGATGAGCTTAGGTGCTTGGATTCCAATTGGAACAGGGCTGTCCAGAACAATTAATATTACCAATAACACTACAGATTCTATAAAATATTTATTTGCATTCAGAACAAAAGATTATTGTTGTGGATGGTCAATTTGGCAATATGATACAGCTACAGTTTATCCAGCAATAAATCCTGCAACTGCTTGGACTGGTATTCCTAATGTTCCAAATGTATGTTTAAAAGGAACACCAACTGTTTTGGGTGTTAATGTACCGACAGGTCAATCAGGTGGAACAAGTGCTGCGACATTTATTTACAGATATTCTACAGATGGTGGAACAACGTGGACTGCATGGAGTACAACCAGACCAACAACAATACCTAAAGTAATTGGAACTACAATTGTTGAAAGTGCTTATATAACATCTCCGCTTCCATTAGTAAATGGACCAACTAATTGTGATACAGCGTACACACCGATAACTGTTTCATGGACGATCAGCGACTCTATTAATGCAAGTGCATATGTGAGCAGTATTGCAGCTTGTGGTTCACCTAATGGTTCTGCTACGTTGATATCATCAAATCCGGCGTATGGAACAGGTCAATGGACACAAATATCAGGTACTTCTACTTCAACGCCAGCAGTTCCGACGTCTGCAAATACATTATCTATTGCGAATATTCCTTGGGGAACCGGTAATAATATTTACAGATGGACAGTAACGAACGGTGCGTGCAGCGATTTTGTCAACGATACGATTGTTGTTGCAAATAATAATACCAGTATTATTACGAATGATACAATGAATTGTTTTACTTGTTCTGTTACAGATGGAAACACATACACTTACTTTGACTATCAAGGTTATTTGGTTTGTAAAATTGAAGACCTGACCAACTCATTAGATCTTGCATCAACAGAAGTTTGTATCAGAAGGCCAACGCCAAATATGTCGCCGACACCTAGAGTAATTACAAATGCTTATGGTGATCTGATGCCTTACTTAAGAAGATATTGGACAATAAAACCAACTTTAGCGACCTCACCTGATGCATTGGCAAAAGTGACTTTATATTTTACAGCAGCAGAATACAATAATTTATTTATTGCAGCACTAAGTTCACCGTATGCATTTACAAGTCCGGCAGATTTGAAAGTGAGCAAATTTCCTGGTGGAGGCAACGGCGCATACGACGGACCGGACAATGTGTTAAATCAAAATAACAGACCTGGTGGCGAAGATATTGTTGGCGGCGGTTTTGGTGGTTCTCATCCAAACTGGACGCAGCCGGTCTTTGCTACATTTGCACCAAACGGAACTGACTATGAAGTGTCGTTTACTATAGATGAATTTTCTACATTCTATATTCATCCAACGCGTTTTCCTTATGAAGTATTGCCGGTTGAACTAGTGTCTTTTACAGGAACGAATGTTGGTGCAAAAAACAGGTTGGAATGGGTCACAGCATCTGAGAAAAACACAGCTAAATTTATTGTTGAGAAAAGTATCGACGGTATTAATTGGTTCTATGTTGGCGAAAAACAAGCAGCCGGAAACAGTACGCAACAACTAACCTATGAATTGTTTGATGACTATCCGGTGGTTGGAAATAATTATTACCGCTTGAAAATGGTCGATTTAGATGCTACGTATAAATACAGCCAGATCATTAATATTCCAATTGATGCAAGTACTGTAAACGGAATCGTTGGTGCGTATCCAAATCCTACAAAAGATGAATTTACGGTTGTCATTGCTTCGTCTGTAAATCAAAACACAACGATTTTGGTATATGATGTATTAGGTCAGGTGGTGAGAAATGTAAATGCAGATTTAACGCAAGGTGTAAATAAAATTACTATCAATTTAAATACTTTATCAAATGCGTCTTATGTTGTTTTATTTAAAGACAGCAAAGGAAATGAGCACAGATATAAAGTCGTGAAGCACTAAAAACACTAGTATGAGAAAGAAAAGAGGTCGTATATGCGGCCTCTTTTCTTTTTTTAACTCTGATTTTACCATTGTAAAAACTAGATTTTACGTTGGTAACATGCGTTAAAACTGAATTTTATATTAATGAATTATGAGAATGAGTTTATCGCAAAAGAAGCAAAACTTATTTTAATGGAATACCATTGCTGTAAATTTCTTCCTTGCGTTTATTGAACCATTTGTCATTTGGAAAACGCTGCTGAAAAACCTGCATTGCGCTGTCGAGCTCACGTCGCCTGTTATATTGCAAATATAAATTCACCAAATTATTCGCCGAATAATAAAAAACAGGTTCTTTATCTATAACGTATTTAAAATAATAAATAGCCGAATCGATGTTGTTCAGTTGCCAGTAAGTGTATCCAACATAATTAATACCGGAAAGATAAGTGGTGTCTGCATCTTTGCCTTTTAAGAAACAACTTAATGCTTTCGGAAACTCTTTTTTATAAAAATAACTCAAACCCAGCAATTCCCAAAGATCAGGTACTTTGTCGTAGATCTTTAACCCATTTTCAGCATATTTCTGACCAATATTTATAAAACTGTCGGTACGGTTTCGGTTATAGTTTGGCTGCATTTCTTCATCCAGTGCAGTGTTGATATATAAACCACTTGCCATGCGGTTCGCGTTTACAGATTGCGCTAAAGCAGGCATATCTTTTTCAATTAATGTGAAAGAATTTCTCCAGTCTTTTGTTCTGTAAACAGTAAAAAAAATAAAGATTAAACTTATTGCAATCAATACCGGATTTTTAAAAATCTTAAAATCGATTACGCCTGAAATATCAATAAATACAGCACTTACAGCAATGCAGAATCCAAGTGAAGCGATGAAATTATATTTATCCATTACGATGCCTGCAACTTCTGTATATATATTTAACGCGTAAGCAATTGCCATTAAAAAGAATAAACAACTAAATGTATAGATGCGGTTTTTTGAGTAGGTTTTGTAGCATAAAAAAAACAACAGCAACACAACAACAATAGCAATAATATTAATAACAGAAAATAAACCGGTTAATGGAATTTGATTATAACCAAAGAAAAAATAGTATCCAAACGGTACCACCAAAAATTTCAGATAATAAAAAAGCGACGACAACGCAACTGCTATTCTATTGATAAAAGTGTTGTTTGCCACTAACGGATTTTCATCAAAACCTATAGAAAAAATAAATTCTTTTTGGTTGAGCTGTGATTTAAATTGAGCGAAAATGATAAACGCTAATAAATATAAACCAAGTGTAATAGCAATGTTGATCAGCAATTTTTTTCGATCAATTTCTCTGAAAAAGAATATTACTAAAAGCGGTGTTACGATAAATATATATGCATCCAGTTTGGATAAAAATGCAATCGTAATAAAAATTAAAAATGTAAATACACGAATGTATTTTTTAGTGTCAAAAAAATGAATTAACTGAATGGCTGCATATAATCCAAACAGCATACTTAATAAATTGTCGCGCGCTTTTATGTTAGCTACAACACTTACATGATTTGGATGAATGGCAAAAATAAAACTGCTTAAAATGGCCAGTAATAACAGCTTTTTTGAATCAGTGTATAGTTTTGAAACCACAATAAAATCATAGGTTTTGCATAAAATGCACGCAAACAAAAATACATTTACAACATGCGAAACATGCGGACTCGAAATGCCGTTAAATTTTCTTTCCAGCCAAAAAGTAATAAAAGAAACCGGACGATAATCGGCACCGGCAAACCATGTTTTAAAAATAGCTAAGAAACCTTCAAAGGTGTTGTCGATATTATTGATTGAGCTTGTTATAAACTTATCATCTACACTATAATCGAACGAATAAGTCCATCCGTAAAGCAAAAATGTAAAAACAAAAAATGCAAAATAATGAACGTATTTACTGGAAAGAAAATCTGTTTTAGTTTCAGTAGCCGAAACAGTTGAAGTTGTTGTTTTTAACGATGCTTTTTTTTTATGTTCTTTCTTTTGGCTCACTCTGTTTGCAATTTAAAACATACCTTTCTTTTTTGCTACTTCTTTTTCATAGCCTTCGTCAATACCCAATTCATAGCCATCGGCTGCTTCTGTTGCCAAAACATCACAACGATTATTTTCAATGTTGGTCGAATGTCCTTTTACCCAAACAAAACGCACTTTTTGGTATTCATATAATTTCAAAAAACGCGTCCACAGATCTTTATTTTTTTTTAAGGCAAAATCAGGTTTCATGTTCCATTTAAAAACCCATCCTTTTTCTACTGCTTCTACCACATATTTTGAATCAGAATATATCGTGATGTCGAGATCTTGTTTTTTCAATGCTTCCAAACCGGCAATTACAGCAAGCAGTTCCATTCTGTTATTTGTCGTTAGTCGAAATCCTTTTGATAATTCTTTGCGATGACCATTTGCCAACAGCACAACACCGTAACCACCAGGACCAGGATTGCCTCTTGATGAGCCGTCAGTGTAAATCATGACCATTGAAATTATTTTTGTCGAATATAAGAGTAATCTGTTATTTTCGTGGTATGACCAAAAAAGAAAAAGTTGAATTTATTCAAAAGACGTTGAATGACCTGTATCCTGATCCACCAATTCCGTTAGATCATAAAGATGCTTATACGTTATTAGTTGCGGTGTTGTTGTCTGCACAATGTACTGACGTTCGTGTTAATCTGGTAACGCCGTCTTTATTTAAACTGGCTGATAATCCAAAAAAGATGAGTACCGTTCCTGTTGATAAAATAAAAGAAATTATTCGTCCATGTGGTTTGTCACCCAGAAAATCGCAGGCAATTTTAGATTTATCAAAAATAATTATGGAAAAACACAATGGAAAGGTTCCAAATACGTTTGAAGAATTGGAAGCATTGCCTGGTGTTGGTCATAAAACAGCAAGTGTAGTGATGAGTCAGGCATTTGGTTTTCCTGCTTTTCCTGTTGATACACATATTCATAGGTTGGCTTATCGTTGGAATCTGAGCAATGGAAAAAATGTAGAGCAAACCGAAAAAGACTTAAAAAGAATATTTGTGCCTGAAAGTTGGAATAAATTACATTTACAAATAATCTATTATGGTCGAGAATTTTGTATGGCAAGAGGTCACGATGAAAAAAAATGCGTCATTTGTGCAAAAGTTGGCAGAAAAATGATGGAGAAATAAATAATTTTGATAACTTTAACGTTTATTAGTACAATTTCTGTTGCTGAAATATTTTGAAATAACGTTTCATGCGCTAGCTTTTAAATATAAAATATATATAATGAAGAAACTCGTATTATCCATCTTAATTATTGCTGTAGCTTTTTCTGCTTATTCACGAGGAAATAATCGAAGAGGTAGTCTGGCTGATGCTGAAGGTGCAGGTCACGATATTGGTGTATCAATCGGTCCGGCTTGGACATTAACAGACTTAGGTGGTGCTAAAAAAATCGGTTCTCCGTTTTTGCGAGATATCGACTTTCCTGCGACACGTTTCGGTCTTTCCGTTTTTTACAGATACAATATCAATAAATTTGTTGCAGTACGAGCAAACTTAATGTGGGCAATGTTAAGAGCAGAAGATGCAGATACAGATGGTACACCGCCAAATGTACCTGGTGGTCCTAGTGATAGCTGGTACAGAGCGCGCAGAAATTTAAGTTTTAAATCACATGTAGTGGAGTTTCAGGCAATGGCTGAGTTGAACTTAAAGAAATATCAACATGATGTATATGGCAAAGGCGAGAAAGACCGTTGGGCTCCATACATTGGCGCAGGTATTGGTTTCTTTTGGTTCGATCCATATATTGGTGGCGGTTTAGATGGTGGTGCTAAAACAAGATTAAAACCTCTTGGAACAGAAGGACAATACATTGGTTACAAGAAACCATACAGCAATTTCCAATTTGATTTAATGGCTGTTGTAGGTTTTAAATTCAATGTTTCTCAAAGAATAACTATTGGAATTGAAGGTGTTTATCACCAAACTTTTACAGATTATTTAGATGATGTGAGCGGAAACTATATCAATCCACAAGATATTGGTTTATTATCGCCACAAGCACAAATACTGCAAAACAGATCAAATACAGGCCCATATCCAAGTCCGAATTTTAATTTTGTTGAAGGACAAAAAGATATTGGCTCAACAACCTTTAAAGCAAGCGGCATTGGTCAACAACGCGGTGACAGCAAAGATAATGACCAGTTCTTAAACTTGAATGTTACACTTTCTATTTCATTAGGCAGTTTGAACAGATCTAACTTTGGAAGCTGTGGAAGAAAAAATCCATACCACCATAAATTTAATTGTCCTACCTGGTAATTATATTTTTTAATTTATTCCGATAAATAAAAAGTCCTGAATAATAATTTCAGGACTTTTTTAATGAGTAAATTTTCAGGAAATTATTACATAATAAAATTAATTCGCTTTGGAATTGTAGTTAATTTCAGTGGTGCGTAACCGATAAATTCACCATCCATATCAATAGAAATTTTAGTAGTATCGCAAGATTCGATATTGATCTCTTCAAATTGGTTGTACTGCACTTTCGGATGCTGAATCTTCTCACACTTTTTTACGGTTCCTAAATTTTTGAAATAATCCATCAGTGTCACATCGCCGATAATTACAAAAGAAAATTTGCCATCAGTTACATCTGCGTCAGGTGCAATACCTAATCCGTTTCCAAAATACTTTCCGTTAGCAACAACCATATTAATTACTTTTCCTTGCCAGGAAAAATTATCGTTCCAGCATTTTACATTACAGTTTTTATAAGTAGCAATCGTAGATGTAATAGCATAAAAATAACTGAAATCGGCGCCCATCCATTTAGGTACTTTGTCCTTTTTTACTACGGTTTCGCCGCCCATACCAACATCCGTAATATTCATAAAAAAACGTGTGGATTTTTGTTGTTTTTCTTTATCAATAAAAGAAACAAAACCGGTATCGATCAGTTGCGAACTATTAGATTCTATTAAAGTTTTGAGCGTATATAGTTGTGTATTCTTGTAAACGGTTTTCACAAAATCATTGCCACTTCCTGCCGGATAAACTCCAATTTTTATTTCAGCAATTTTAGTCCAATCATAATCATTCGCACTTTGTGTATCAGCAATTTTATACGTATTGATGACGCCATTTACAATCTCATTCAATGAACCATCACCACCAATAGCGATGATAATTTTATAATCTTGTTCAATTGCTTGTTTTGGCAATTCAAAAAAATGACCTGCATATTGCGACTCAAAAAATTGAATGTCGTGTTGTTTAAATGCTGCCTGAATTTCATTTTTTACAGCATTCAGTTTGCGTATTTTTGAATTTAACAGAAAGGCAATTTTCATAGTAATTTTTTATGATCAAAAATCTATTTCCATGCATGCATCAAAGTCCATGCTTTCTTATAATCGTTTATTTCTCTGTCTTTTTGTTCATTATTCCAGTTAAGTTCTTTTGTCATTACATCTGAAATAACATTGATTAAATCTTCATCATACGTTTGCATTTGATAAGTAATCAATGTTCTGCGAGTCAAAACATCATCCAGTTTTTGCGCATGCTGATGTCGTATGAAAAATAAAATTTCAGCAATAGAATATGGATATTTTTCAAATGGTTGAGTCAATTCTAAATTATCTTGTATCAGATTGGCAATCAACGTTGCATTCTTGATTCCGTAACGATGCTTGAATTTGTCGATAATCGTTGAGTAAATAATTTCTTCATTGTCTGAAGATTCAATCGCGTGTTTGTCTTCAATCGCTTTGATACAATTGTCTGCCATCGACATAAACGATGTGAGCTTGCCGCCTGAAATCGTCAGCATATTCTCGTTGTTCCACCAAATCTGGTAATCGCGCGAACGCTTAGTGCTTTGCTTGCTTTCGTCTTCGTCATTCAACAACGGACGCAAACCTGCATACACACTCAAAATATCATTTTCAGTCAACTGCACATCCTGCATTTGCGCATTCACGCTGTCCAGCATATACTTCACTTCATCTTGCAAAATATACATTTCATCATTTGAGTCATTATATTCTGTGTCGGTAGTACCGATGATATTTAAGTTGTCGTCCCAAGGCATGCACCAGATCATTCTGCCGTCACCATTTGCTGTCGGAAACAACATCACGCAATCTTTCGGAAAGTGATTGGCAGAAACTACAATATGAGTGCCTTTGCTTGGCATCATGTATTTCTTCTCGTCTTTTGGATTGAATTTTTTCAGCAATTCATCTGTCCAGATTCCGGTTGCTGAAACAAATACTTTCGATTTTATCTGTTGTGTAAAATTGAAAATTTTATCGTGACAAATAATGCTTCTTATTTTATTTCCAATGGTGTTGAATTGCTGCATTTCAAAATAATTCAATGCGACAGCGCCTAAATCAGTGGCTTCCTGAATGACTTCGTTCGTTAAACGCGCATCATTTGTTTTTGCATCATAATAAATAAAACCACCAACCATGGATTCCGTTTTGATTTGCGGAAAACGTTTTTTAATTTCTTCTACATTAATTTCTGCATGTTTCGGCATGCTGCTTTCACCACTCAAATAATCATAACCGGACAAACCAATACTCAGTTTTAACTTCGTAACTTTAGAATTATAAATTGGCATAAAAAATGGCTGCGGTGACACTAAATGCGGATATTCTTTCAATAAATGTTCGCGTTCATGCAATGCTTCTTTCACCAGTTTTATCTGCATTTGCTGCAAGTAGCGCAAGCCGCCGTGAATCATTTTTGCAGAACGCGAGCTGGTGCCATATGCAAAATCATTCTTATCAATAATTAATGTTTTCCAACCTTTGCGTGCGGCTGCCAATGCAATGCCTGCACCGGTGATGCCACCGCCAATCACTACTATATCGAATAGTTCAGAAGTAGCGCGTTGTATGTTGTATTGGCGATTCATTGATTTTATTTATCAAATAATTTTCCAGGATTCATGATGCCTTTTGGATCGAGTTTATTTTTTATAGATTTTAATAATTCCAAAGCCAACGGATTCGTTTGTTTTTTATACCATTTCTGATGATCGGCACCAACGCTGTGATGATGCGAAATAGAACCACCGTTTTGTACGATGGTATCGGAAACTAAATTTTTAATTTCCTGCCATTGTTCAATTTCTCTGCCTTGTAACATTGGTGTAACCAAGGTAAAATACATACAAGCAGCATTCGGATACACATGCGAAATATGCGCTAAGAAAATACCTTTTGTTTTATTGAACGCTGCTGATTTATTCAGTTCTTTAGTTAATGTTTGATGCAGTTTTTGCGTGTCTTTCCAATGCACTAAAGTTTCCATTGTATCAATGTATATGGAATGTTCCACTAAAGTATCACGCAAGTATGGTAACTTAAAACGATTGTCTGCCCATTTGTCACCAATAGTAGTTGGTGCTAACATGCCTTTATGTTTTTCCACTAAATTCTTAGCATAAACTACTTGCGATGAAACACTGATTTCGCTTTGCGGAAAACGCATAATTAACAAGCATGGATTGGTTAGATCTTTCCATTGCAATACTAATTTCTGTACTTCTTTTTTTACATCTTCCAGAACGCCTGTTTTTTCTTCAGAAGACATTTTTGAAAATAAATTCGTTTCATTAAAATCAGATAAACGAACCACAGATGGTTTAACACCTGCTTGTGTTACTTCTTTTAAATAATTGCTTCCGTTTTGAAAAGATGGAAACAAGGCAACGACCCAACGATAATTTTTTGGCAATTTTTTTATCTTAACTGTAATTTCTGTAACAACACCTAACGTGCCTTCGCTGCCAACAAATAAAGGAAGCACATTGATGCCTGATGCATCGTGCGAATAGTCGTTGCTTTCCAATGTTCCGATTGGTGTCGCGACTTTTATGCGTTCTACTAAATCTTCTATTTTTCCGTAGTAAGTAGATTCTTGTCCGGCGCCGCGTGTCACGATCCAGCCGCCTAAAGTTGAGTATTCAAACGATTGTGGAAAATGGCCTAATGTATAACCGCGTTTGTTTAATATTTTCTCTAATTCAGGACCAAAAATTCCTGCTTCAAATGTTGCAGTTAAATGATTTTCATCGATGGAAATTAATTTTTTGTATTGACGTAAATCGATCGTGCATTTTATTTCTTTGCGCGCAGCGATTGTATCCATCGATAGTGCACCAACGACATTAGAACCTGCTCCAAACGGCACTAAATGCACATTATGGAAAGATGCTTGCGAAACGATATATTGTATTTCATCGTGTGAGTTTGGTGTGATGACTACATCAGGCGAAACAAAACCTTTGCCATTGAAAATACGAATCACATCATAATAACTTTTTCCTAAAGAAACAGATAACCGGTCGTCTTCATTAAAACTGATTTTATTTGGATGCAGTGATGCGAAAATATCTTTGATCTCTTCTTTTCTCTTTTCATTAATCACCGGCAGATCAAATTTCTTTGGCGGAAAAAAGTTTTCGCGCAGGTTCATTTTCCAGCGTTCTTCCACCATCGTTTTCAGCTTCGGATAATCGTTAATATGTTTTGATTCTTTCGGGTCGCCCCATTTCCACCAATCGCGGTTCATAAAATTAATGTTTGTTCAAAAATACATTTTCTTTTCTAATAACTTATTACTCATCACTTATCACTAATAATTTTTATCTTCGTAATATTTTTAAAATAATCTCAACTAATTACACATGATAGTAGATGATGCATTAGTAGATAAACTTGCGAATTTGTCGAAACTGGAATTTGATGAAAGCGGCAAACAGGAAATCAAACAAGATTTGACAAAGATATTATCGTTTATGGAAAAGTTGAATGAATTGGATACAACAGGAGTCGAACCGTTGATCTTTGTGAATGAAGATGTAAATGTTTTTCGTGAAGATATAGTGCATTATCCAATCACGAAAGAAGAAGTGCTGATGAATGCGCCGATACACGATGCAGATTATTTTAAAGTGCCGAAATTTGTAAAAGGCACGAAATATTAATTAACAATTTTTCAGTTAACGATGAATAATTGACAAAATAAATTAATCAAATCGTTAATCGTAAATTGTCAATCGTAAATTTTTAATTATGTCTAAGGTAATCGAACTTAAAGGAATAAAACGCTACTTCAATTTAGGTGATGAAACGATTCACGCGATTAAAGAAATTAACCTCGATATTTCAAAGAATGAATATGTGGCTCTGATGGGTCCGTCAGGTTCGGGAAAATCTACGTTGATGAATATCTTAGGTTGTCTGGATACGCCAAGTGCAGGACAATATTTTTTGGAAGGAAATGATGTCAGCAAAGTTTCTGATAACGAACTCGCTGCTGTGCGCAACAAACAAATTGGTTTTATCTTTCAGACCTTTAATTTAATTCCGCGATTAACTACCATTGAAAATGTTGCCTTACCTTTAATTTATGCCGGCTGGAGCAAAAAACAACGCGACGAACGTGCTATTGAAGTGTTACAGCAGGTTGGTTTAGGTGATCGAATGAAACATAAACCAAACGAGCTTTCCGGCGGACAACGCCAGCGTGTGGCTGTGGCGCGTGCGCTGGTTAATAATCCGTCGTTGATATTAGCAGACGAACCTACCGGAAATTTAGATACCAAAACATCGTATGAAATTATGGCGTTGTTTGAAGAAATTCATAACAAAGGAAACACGATTGTTGTCGTAACGCACGAAGAAGATATTGCCTTATACACGCACCGCATTGTGCGCATGCGTGATGGTTTGGTGGAAAGCGATCAGCCAAATGCAAATATTCGTAAAGTAGATAAAAGTATTTTTACGAATACAGAACACTAAAAGTGAAACAAAATCGCCAAATTCTTAGAAAACAATTTTATCGCAATCGATAATAAAATCACACCAAATACTTTTCGTAAAATATTGATTCCGGTATCGCCTAATAATTTTTCGATTTTCGGAATAAAACGAATCACTGCGTAGATAATAATAAGGTTAATTAAGATAGCAATTAAAATAGTAATTACTTCGTATTCCGAACGCAAAGAAAGTAATGTTGTTAATGTTCCGGCACCGGCAATCATTGGGAAAGCAATTGGCACCACAGACGATGATTTTATCGTGCTATTTCCTGATTTAAAGATGTCTCTGTTTAAGGTCATTTCCAATCCAACTAAGAAAATAACAATAGAACCTGCCAATGAGAACGAAGCCACATCGATACCGATGATTTTTAAGATTTGTTTGCCGCCAAATAAAAACAAGATCATAATCAAACCGGAAACCAATGTAGCATATTTTGCATCTACATGACCAACCTTTGATTTAATATCTAACAACACAGGAACCGAGCCCAGAATATCGATGATAGCAAATAAGATCAAACTCACCGTTGCTATTTCTTTTATATCTAAATGCATACACTAAAAATTACGATGCAAAGTTCTTAGTTTTACGAATAGAAAACAACTAAAAATATTAA
>JAXLTY010000002.1:0-1458630 GCA_046329815.1 Chitinophagales bacterium | reverse complement strand
ATCAAATACTTACTATGCACAACATCAAAACAAATTTCGACAAATTTTTTAATCTTTCCAAACAATTCTTAGCAGAATATTTCTATGAACAGACAAATAACTTTCAATTTTATCCTAAAACACCAAAAATGTCGGATGCTGAAATAGTGGCATTGGCTATCTGTTCAGAGTCGTTAAGTATTGATTCTGAAAATCTATTTTGGAAGAAAATGAAAGTAGAATATGCATCAGCTTTTCCTCAATTAATCGACCGTTCTAACTATAATAAACGCAGAAGAAGATTACAATATTTTATTCAACTTTTAAATGATAAAATAGCCAAACCTTTTAATGAATTCGAAGACGTTTTTATAGTAGATTCTATTCCAATACCAGTGGCACAAATAGCTCGTGAAAAAAGTTCAACCATCTGTAAAGATGATTTTGAAACCGCTCCTAATAAAGGCTATTCTGCCGTGAGTAAATCGTATTTCTATGGATATAAATTACATCTGTGCACAACACTTAATGGCTCGTACATGTCAATGAATATTAGCAAAGCCAGCGTACACGATGTACATTTCTTAGATACTATAAAATATACCGGCATGAACAATGCAACCCTGCTTGGTGATAGAGGTTTTTTATCTTCCACTCATCAATTAGATTTATTTGAATCGTGTAATATCCAACTACAAACACCAATGAGAAACAATCAGGATAACTATCAAAATTATCCAGTAATATTCAGAAAATGTAGAAAAAGAATTGAAACTCTATTCGCTCAACTATGTGACCAATTTATGATTAAAAGAAACTATGCTAAATCATTCATCGGATTGCTTACCAGAATTAAATCTAAACTCTGTGCTTTAACTGCTTTGCAATTCATAAATAAAGTAAACAATAAACCAATTAATCATCTTAAATTTGCTCTCGCTTAATCGCACAACGCGTTAATAGTATATCAAATCAATATCAATAAATAATGGTTAAAGTAGGAATTGCATTAAGTGGTGGCGGCGCGCGCGGTATGACACACGCAGGCGTACTCAAAGCATTGGAAGAATTTGGTGTGGAACCGCAGATTATTTCAGGCGCAAGCGCAGGCAGCATTGTTGGTGCCTTGTATGCGTATGGTTATTCACCGGATGAAATGCTGAAAATGACCAAAGGTTCAAATATGTTTAAAGTGATTCGCAAAAGCGGAAAGATTGGTATGAACATGGAGCCACATTATATGCGTCACTTGATAAAAGAAGCCATTCCTGAAGATGATTTTGCTGCATTGAAGAAGAAATTGTATGTTGCAGTAACGAATATCACGACAGGCAAATCAGAAATTATATCGAAAGGTCAGTTGTCTGAAGTGATTGCTGCATCATCAGCAATTCCAATTATATTCAAACCTGTTGAAATGAATGATTGCTTATATGTTGATGGTGGTTTGCTGAATAATTTACCGGTTGAACCTATAAAAAATCATTGTAAAGTATTACTTGGTTCTAATGTAGTGCCACACGGTGTTGCAAATTTGAACCGCAATAGATTACGAGATATAATTGGCAGAACGAAAGAGATGATTGTGTGGAACAGTACAGAAAATCAATTGCTTCAGTGTGATATAGTAATTGAAGCACCGGAAGTTTTTGAAATGAGTATGTTCCATTTCAGAAGTGCCAAACGCTTTTTTGATTTAGGTTATCAACAAACCTTGACACAAATGGATAACATTTTAAGAGAAATAACGAAAAAAAATTCTTAGATTTGCATTTATTTGTATAAAAAGTACAAAATTTAGATTAATTAACATTATTTTTGTCCAATAAATTAAAAACAAGGTCTTTATGAAAAAAAGTATTGTATTATTTTCCGCGATGCTAATATTATTTAGCTCAGTAGCGTTAGGTGCGAAGAAACCACCTAAAAATAATAAAAGTGCAGTCGGAAACAGCAGATTCAGTTTAGGTGTCGGTATGGAAGTTGCCGATTACTACACACCGGCTTTAAAGAAAAATTCAACTTTCAAAAATCCAATTTATTTTGGACCGAGATTGACTTGGTGGTACAATCCAAATTCTTCTATCGCTGTTGGCTTAGATGTGGGTAGTCATGCTTTTTCTTCTAAAACAGATAACTTATCATTGCCGTCAATTAATACATACAATTTATTGTATTCAGCTTTGTTAGCTTATAAATTCAACAATGGCTACATCTTAAAAAATGATGCTGCCGTAGCGCCATATATCTTCGCAAAATTGCAAGGTTCTTGGGCTCAAACTCCAATTTTAAAAGATAACGTACATGGCTTCGGTATTCCAATCGGCGCCGGAATCAACTTTAAAGTTGCTAATAACATCGCATTAAATGTTAATGCTGGTTATAGTTTTGCAATTAAAAACAGCAACGACCATATTTTCTTCGGCGCTGGTTTAATGGTTGACTTAGGAAAAGGTAAAGAAGTAGCTGTTGATACACCTGCTGCTGTTGTTGAAGTACCAAAAGATACAGATGGTGATGGTATTATTGATTTAGATGATGCTTGCCCAACAGTTCCTGGTATTGCTGCATTTAACGGTTGCCCTGATACAGACGGCGATGGCGTGGAAGATAGCAAAGACGAATGTCCTACAGTTCCTGGTTTAGCAGAATTCAATGGTTGCCCTGACCGTGATGGTGATGGTATTCCTGATGCAAAAGATGCTTGTCCGGATGTAAAAGGTATCGCTAAATTTGGCGGTTGTCCTGATCCAGATCGTGATGGTGATGGAATTATCAATGAAAAAGACAAATGTCCTGATGTTCCTGGTTCATTTATCGCTCAAGGTTGCCCTGACAGAGATGGTGACGGTGTAATGGATGACGAAGATAAATGTCCTGATGTTCCTGGACCTGCTTCTAACAAAGGTTGCCCTGAAATTAAAGAAGAAGTGAAAAAACGTTTAGCATTTGCTGCTCGTGCAATCCAGTTCGAAACAGGTAAAGCGGTTATCAAACCGGTGTCTTACAAAATCTTGGATGAAGTTGCTTCTATCTTAAAAGAATATCCTTACTATGATGTAAATGTAGATGGACATACCGATAATGTAGGTAAACCTGACAAAAACTTGAAATTATCTCAAGACAGAGCTGCATCTGCTGTTACTTACTTGGTTAATAAAGGTATTCCTGCTTCAAGATTAGTATCTGCTGGTTACGGTGATACTAAACCAGTTGCTGATAATAAAACAGCTGCTGGTAGAGCACAAAACAGAAGAGTAGAATTTAACTTGTTATTCAAATAAGATAAATTATTCATAATAAAAAAAGACCGGCAAATTGCCGGTCTTTTTTATATTTGTCTTTTTATATCTATTATGTCAGCTAATAAAGAAGAAAATAAATTTGTGTTCTCTCGTTTCGAACGAAATGGAATTATAGTTTTATGCGCTTTAATTTTAATAAGTATTATCTCTAAAAAATATGTCACCAAACTCTTTGCTAAAGATTATCAGATAACAGAAGCTGATAAAGCAAAGATCGCTCAGTTGCAGCAACAGATTAATGAAGCCAAAACGAGTTATGCTTATAATAACAATTATTCTGATAAGAAAGAATATGCAAAAAAAGACAATATAGAAAGTTTCTCAAAAGACAAGCAATACCAAGCCAAGAAAGATTATTATGATTTTACGATTGAAGTGAATTCAGCGACACAGGAAGACTATGAACGCCTGTATGGAATTGGCAAAGTATATGCAGAACGTATCGTAAAATTCAGAGACAGATTAGGCGGTTTTTATTCTGTAAATCAAATCAAAGATGTATTTGGTATTGAAGATTCAACTTTTCAGAAATTCAAAAAAAATTTAACGATCAAACCTGTAAAAATTAAAAAAATCAATATCAATACAGCGTCTTTTGAAGAATTATCAGCGAATCCATATTTCTTTTCAACTGTTGCCAAGCAAATCATCGGATACAGAACAAAAGTAAAACCATTCGCTTCGGTTAATGATATTAAGAATCTTTATTTTGTAAGAGACCATCCGGAGCAATTTGATAAATTGTCGCCATATGTTGAAATAAATTGATTTACTTATTACTTATCACTCATTTACTTACGACTTTTTTTTATCTTTGCGCAAAAGAATTTAAGATGAATTTTGAATACACGGAAAATCAACAAATGATTGCGCAAACAGTAAGAGATTTTGCTAATAAACACATTCGACCTTATGTTATGGAATGGGACGAATCTCAGCATTTTCCTGTAGAAACGATGCATAAATTAGGTGAGCTGGGTTTGTTAGGTATTTTGATGCCGGAACAATATGGCGGTGCCGGTTTAGGTTATTTTGAGTATATCACTGCATTGATAGAAATTGGTAAAGTGGACAGCGCATTGTGCTTATCCGTTGCGGCGCATAATTCACTTTGCACAAATCATATTTATAAATTCGGAAACGAAGAGCAACGCAAACGCTGGATTCCAAAATTAGCAACCGGACAATGGATCGGCGCCTGGGGTTTGACAGAGCCAAATACCGGTTCTGATGCAGGCAGAATGAAATGTGTAGCAACACAAGACGGTGACGACTGGATCATCAACGGAACAAAAAATTTCATCACACACGGTATCAGTGGAAATGTTGCGGTAGTGATTGCGCGTACAGGTGAATTATTGGATTCTCATGGCATGACTGCATTTGTGGTAGAACGCGGAACACCTGGTTTTTCCGGTGGTAAAAAAGAAAATAAATTAGGAATGCGCTGTTCCGAGACAGCGGAAATGATCTTTGATAATTGCCGGGTTTCAAAAGATAATGTGTTAGGTAATGTTGGTGATGGTTTTGTGCAGGCGATGAAAATATTAGATGGCGGCAGAATTTCTATTGCTGCATTAAGTATCGGTATCGCAGTAGGTTCGTATGAAGCTGCTGTAAAATATGCGCAGGAACGCGAACAATTCGGTAAACCAATTTCAGAATTTCAGGCAATTGGGTTTAAATTAGCCGATATGGCAACGCAGATCGAAGCAGCTAAACTATTAACATTCCAGGCCGCTGACATGATGATGCGTGGTGAAAAAATGACAAAAGAATCTGCATTTGCTAAGTATTATGCATCTGAAATTTGCTGCAAAATTGCTAATGACGCCATTCAGATTTTAGGTGGTTACGGTTACTTAAAAGATTTTCCTGTTGAAAAATTCTATCGCGATGCAAAACTTTGTACGATCGGTGAAGGTACTTCAGAAATTCAGAAATTAGTAATCAGCCGCGAAATACTGAAAGGAAATATCTAATATTATTTCTGCTTGTCTAATCGGATTTTTATTGCTAACTTTAAGTAAATGAAATTAGTACAAACATAAATGTGTTAGTTTCAAAAAAGCCATAAATGCTACGCAACCAAAATTTGATTTTTTATGTCTAGTAAATAATTTATGATTAGAATTTTACAACCATTCTTTTTCGTTTTATTTTTTACGTACTTAGGATTTTCTCAAAACCCAAGAATAAAAGTCAATTATTTTGTTCAGGATGGTAAGATGATTAGTTCATTAGGTGTTAATGCAGGTGCCTGTATAGAAAGACTGATTCCTGGGCTTGGCGGAAATCCTACAACAACTGGAAATCTGGAAATCCGTGTGCATAGTATTTTAAAATCTTCTACAGGACCAACAGCAGCAGTATTGAATTCTTGCACAGGTGCTACAGCCAGTGGAGGCGCAGGCGTTCCTGGTTGGAGTTGTGAAAATAGATGCGAAACAGGTAGTAATGGCGGCTCTTGCGATACTTGGGTGCCAAATGGCTCACAGAACGCATCCTATCCCGGAAATCCGAATTATACAGATACCAGTAAATATCCTTGTACAGATATTTTATCGTACAGAATGAAAGGTTTTGAATCGGATGCTACAGCATCTTCCAATCTGCAGGATCAAAATTTCAATGATGGCGCTTGCGGCGGAAGCTGTACTATAAGTTCGTGTTATGGTAATTATCAGACACCAACAAGTGGCGATAATGATGTTCCAATTAATATCGGTCAGGTAGCAGATACATTGCGTCCTTTTTTAGGTGGTGTTTGGTCAAAATTATATCAATCTAATTTAGAAACTGCTGTTTGCACAACAGATGGTTTTACGAATTATTATTATTCACGATGGAAATATCGCTGGTGTTGGGATTCATCAACAGTTCTAACTGCTCATGCAGGTTTAATAAAAAAACCAACTGTCTTGGAAATATGCTCTGCTTCCGGTTTTACGGTTTCTGATTCTTCACAAGCATTTGAAGCGGCTCGCGGTTATTCGGAATATCAATGGCAATACAGCACAAACGGCGGTGGAGCATGGACAAATATTACAGGTGCAACGGCAAAAGATTTATCGACAACAGCATTGGTAAATACCAATACAGATAATTCTACAATTACATATTTGGTTAGAAGAGCAGCATTGTTTTGTATTGATTTTGTTGTATCGCCAATCGGAAAAAAAGCAGTATATTCTAACACACAATCTATCGTAGTATATCCGCAACCATCGGCGCCAACATTATATGCAGCAGGAACTTCGCCGGCAAACGGAACAACAATTTGTAAAGGTTTGTTTGTATATGCTCAGTTCAATTCAGGAAATGGTGGCTATCCAGATGCTTATGATGAATATCAGTATTCTATAAATGGTGGTTCTACCTGGTTCAATTACACACCTGGAACATCCATAAATACAGCTACTGCAACTACTTCGGTAAATGTCAGAGTTCGAAGAACAGGCGGTTCGTTATTAGCGTGTAATACAACAGGTTGGTCAACGATTGTAACATGGCCGGTTTCATCTGTTGCAACACCAGCAACAACAGATGTAGTCACACCAGCGAATAATTCATCTATCTGCCAAGGTGCGAATGTAAGTTCTACATTCAATGCAGGCAGTGGCAGTGGCACAGGTGATGAGTATCAATACAGCATTAATGATGGTTTATCTTGGACAACCTATACACCTGGTAATTCTATTGTTACTACATCAGCAACAGTCAGAGTAATTATACAAACAAGAAGAACAGGAATTGCTTCGGGAACTTGCTTTCCAACACCATGGGCAACTGTTGTTATTTGGAATTTGACAACACAACCTGTTGCTCCAACCTTTAATTCGCAATCACCTGTTGGTTCTGTAAATATTGGCGATTCAGTTAGTTTAATGGCAAATAATGGCTCTGGTGGCGCATCTAATGCAACTGATAGTTTCAGAATATCTTATGATAACGGTATTAGCTGGACATCGTATAATAACAACACTAAAGTGCAGATTCCTTCAGGTAGTTTAGGAAAAGCAATAATACAAGGCATGCGCACAACAGGGAATTCTACTGGCTGTAGTGCATCGGCTTGGTCAACGTTAGGTTCCTGGAATATCAATACTGTTTTGCCTGTTGAGTTGCTCTCTTTTTATATCTCGGCGAATGATTCTTACAATGATCTGCATTGGACAACCGCATCGGAAAATAATACAAAGGAATTCATTATTGAAAGAAGTACAAATGCTAATGATTGGTTATTGATCGGCAGAATTAATGCGTTGGGATTTTCAAGCCAATTAAATAACTATTCATTTACTGATTACAATGTGCATAACACATCGTTTTATTACCGTTTAAAAATTAATGATTTTGATAATAGCTATATCTATTCGCCTGTCGTTTATCAGCTAAGATATAATGGCAGTTCAGTTATCAATATTTATCCGAATCCAACTAATGGAAATTTGAATCTTCAGTTCTATTCAAATGAAAACAAAAGAAGTAATATCGTAATAAAAAATATTTTAGGTCAGACGGTTAAAATTTTTCCGATCAATGTGGTTAATCAAAATAATTTAATTCCTGTTGATTGCAGTGATTTGCCGAACGGAACGTATTTTATAAATATTTTAGAGTTGAAAGAAAATAATCATGTTATAAAGTTTCTAAAATATTAATTATTTTTATGAACAACTATTAAAGAATTTTTTACCAATATACAAGTAACTGTCTAAAATGAATTTATTAATTCATCCAAACAACTTCAATTAAAAAATAAAATGCATAATATGTTTAATAAGATTTTCTTGCTCTGTGTTTTTCTATTGTCGATTTTAAGCATCAAAACAATTTCTGCACAATCACCAACACCATTTCAATGTCCTGTAATGTTGTCGATTGTAAATGAAGGACCAAACCAACCGGAACATCCGTCATTTATTAGTGTAATTAATGCAGCGACCGGAGCACTTGGAACACAGATAGCTGTGAAAGATGCTTCAGGAACAGCATTTAAAACATTGAATGGAATTGCAATAAACAGTCAGGATGGATTGGCTTATGCGCAATATCAAAGAATTCCTACACAGGCAGAAGTTATTCTTGCATTATTGACAAATGGAAATTATACTTCTACTTCAACATTAGTACAGATTGGTGCAAATGGAATTGGTGTAAACTTAGGTACTTTAAATCCGCCGGTAAATGCAGGTTTTAATACACATAGTTTATTAGGTCTGTTAGGAACTGCTGATAACAGTGGTGTTTATTACGCAGCCGCTGCTGAAGCACAAGTAAACTTAGCAGATACTTCGGTTTCTGATTTTAAATTATACATCGGAAAAATTAATGTACCAGGTTTTGCTGTTGTGTGGACAGAAATACAATTAGCAACCAGTTGTACTGCTTTCCGACAAGCATTTATTGACGCGGTTACTTCAGGTAGAGATGCCGGCGCAGAAGATATGGTTTGGGATCCGAATTCAGGGAAGATATTATTTTATGCAGGTGCTGATAAAGTTTTAGGTGTCGTAGATATGACATCAAATACTGGTGTTTGTTATACAGATGCTAATGGTGTTGTTGCTACAACAAATTTAGGTGGTTTGGCAATAGACAGCATTGGCCAGATGATTGCTTTAGAATCCAGCAATGGAAAAGTTTGGCGCATAGATACACGTGGTTGTGTTGACGGAAATCCTGCAACACCATGTATCAATAGTCTTACACAGATTAACTCATTTACTGTAAATGGTAATTCAGTTGTTCGCGGTGATGCAGCAAGTTGTGTATTACCTTGTGTGCCGCCAACTATTCAAAAATCAGATATTGTAACTTGTATCAATAAAAACACAACGATTGATATTTCTGTTTCAGGTGCAACAAATCCATACACATATATTTGGGGAAAAACTGGTATTGGTACTTTAAGCAATACAACAAATCAAGATGCCAGCTTTGTAAGTGCTGTAACAGGAACTGCTAAGTTATATGTTACAGTTTCAGACAGAAAAGGCTGCCAAAATACAGACTCATTAAATGTTACGGTTAATAGTTCAAAAGATACTACACGTCAGACAGCAACGATCTGTGGTGGCGATGTTATTCAGTTTGGCAGTCAAACAATTTCTGCTGCTGGTATTTATTATAATACAGTAAACGGAACAGATGCCTGCGATAGTGTTATTGAATTAACTGTAACATTGAATTGCGCGCCAACGCCATTTGCTTGTCCGGCAATGTTGTCTGTTGTAAATGAAGGACCAAATTTACCTGAGCATCCATCTTATATTGCTGTTGTCAATCCGGCAACTGGTGCATTAGGTACACAAATTCCTGTGAAAGATGTTACAACAGGAAATCAGTATTTATCATTAAACGGTTTAGCATTAAATAGCCAGGATGGTTTAGGTTATGTACAATATCAGAAAACACCTACAGCAAATGAAGTCAGAGATACAATTGCTGCAACCGGTCAGTACTTGAGTTCATCAACATTATATCAGGTTGGTTCAAACGGACGTGCATTGGCATTAGGCACGATCAATCCACCTGTAAATGCAGGTTTTAACACACATGCAGTTGTTTCTTTATTGGCAACAGCAAATAATAGCGGTACTTATTTTGTTACAGCTGCAGAAGCACAAATTACTTTACCAAACACAATAGTTTCTTCCAAGTTTTATTTAGGCAGAATAACATTGCCTGGCACTGCAGTAACTTGGTCTGAAATTGCTTTTGATGCAAGTTGTACAGCGTTTCAACAGGCATTTATAGATGCAATTACCAACGGAAACGATGCAGGCGCACAGGATATGGTTTGGGATGCATCTACCAATAAAATATGGTTTTATGCAGGTTCAGACAGAGTATTGTCAGTAGTTGATGTTACTACAAATGCAGGAACTTGTTATGGTGATAATAATGGTGTAACAGCTACTACCAATTTAGGTGGTTTAGCTCTTGACAGTATCGGACAAATGATTGGCTTAGAATCAACAACCGGAAAAGTGTGGCGTATAGATACACGTGGCTGTACTGACGGAAATCCTGCAACACCATGTATGACTAGTGTTGCACAAATCAATTCATATACTGTAAATGGAAATTCTAATACGCGTGTTGATGCTGCAAGTTGTGCTTTGCCATGTGTGCCGCCAACTATTCAGAAATCGGATATTGCTACTTGCGTAAATAAAAATACTACTATTGATATTTCTGTTTCCGGCGCTACCAATCCATACACATACATTTGGGGAAATTATCCAGGACAAGGAACTTTAACAAATACTACCAATCAGGATGCTTCTTATGTTAATGCAACCGCAGGAACATACAAAGTATATGTTACGGTAAGTGACAAAAAAGGTTGCCAGCAAACAGATTCATTAAATATTATTGTCAGCAACACAAAAGATACAACAAAAGCAACTGCAGGTCTATGTGGTGGTCAAACAATTCAATTTGGCAATCAGACTATTTCAGCACCTGGAATTTATTATAATATATTGCCGGGAACAGATGCTTGCGATAGCGTAATACAATTGACGGTTTCTGCAACTTGTGCACCAACACAATTTATTTGTCCTGCTACTTTAGCAATTGTAAACGAAGGACCAAATGAACCGGAACATCCGTCTTTTATTGCAACGATAAATCCGACAACAGGCGCATTAGATACACAGATAGCTGTAGTTGATAGCTTAGGAACACCATTCAAATCTCTGAATGGTATTGCATTAAACAGTGCAGATGGTTTTGCTTATGCACAATATCAAAAAGTACCAACACGTCAGCAAGCGATAGATTCTATTTTAGCAACAGGTAATTTTATCAGCAGATCACAATTAATAAAAATTGGTTCAAATGGTCAGGCACTTAATTTAGGTACTTTGAGCCCACCGATAAGTGCAGGTTTAAATACACATGTGATGATCGGTTTATTAGGCACAGCAGATAATAGCGGTAATTACTATGTTACTGCAGCAGAAGGAAATGCTTCTTTCTTGCCGGATACGATTACCAATTTTAAACTATATATCGGTAAAATAACGTTGCCGTCTTTAACACCGGTTTATTCTGAAATTGTTTTAGACAATTCATGTAATGCGTTCCGTCAGGCGTTTATTGATGCAATCAGAAGTGGCACAGATGCAGGCGCACAAGATATGGTTTGGGATCCGACAACGAATAAAATATTACTGTACTCAGGTTCTGATAAGGTATTAGGTGTTGTTGATTTAGCTGCAAATACCGGAACATGCTATGCCGATGCAAACGGCGCAGTTGCAACAACAAATTTAGGTGGTTTGGCAATGGATAGTATTGGTCAATTTATTGCATTGGAATCAAATGCAGGAAAAGTATGGCGTATAGATACTCGTGGTTGTATCGATGGAAATCCGGGAACACCTTGTATAAATGATGCTACTGAGATTAATGCTTATACAGTTAACGGAAACTCGCAAACACGAACTGATGCAGCAAGTTGTATTGAACCGTGTACAAAACCAACAATCACTAAAAGAAATTTCATTACTTGCGTTAATACGCCAATTCAGTTAAATGTTACAACCAATGCAACAAATTATACTTGGGGAATTTATTCAGGTAATGGTACTTTAATTAATACAAGCACAGCAACGCCTATTTATGTAAATGCAGTTGCAGGAAATTATAAAGTATATGTTACGGTTGAGAATGCTACCGGCTGTCAAAATACAGATTCACTTTTTGTTACAGTAGTAAATAAACCGGATACTACAAAACTAACTGCAAGATTGTGTACGAATAAAGATGACAGCGTCATTTTCAACGGACAAATTATTAAAGATGCAGGCAGCTATCTGGCAGTTTTAGTTTCATTTGCAAATTGCGATAGTATCGTTCGCTTAGACGTAACTGAATCATTTTGTAACACCAATCCACCGGTTGCCGTAGAAGATGATACGATCGTATTTAATGATCCAATTGTAATTAATGTTTTAAATAATGACTTTGATCCGGATGGTGACTCTATTTATATTTGTGGAGGCACTAATGGAAATGGAATCATTATTCCGCCGGTAAATGGTACCGTACAAATCAATAGCGACAGCATTTCATATACATACACACCTGGAATCTCGCACGGCATTGATAGCTTCCAATACCAGATATGTTCAATTGACGGCGACAGCACAGCTTGGGTAATTATAGAAATTGACGATTGCAAAATTCCAAATACATTCTCGCCAAATGGCGATAGTAAAAATGATTTCTTTGATGTGCCTTGCATTGAAGGTGTTGCGTCATTAAGTGTGTTCAATCGTTGGGGCGCACCTGTTTATCAAAATGATAAATACGATAACATCAATGATGTGTTTAACGGAAAATATAAAGGCAGTGATTTGCCGGATGGAACCTATTATTACATACTTAAATATACCAATTTATTAGGTACGGTAATAAACAGAACAGGATTTGTTGTTCTTCATAGATAATAAATAAGCAGTCAACATAAAATATAAACAGGAAAAAATAGCGATATGAACATAGGTAATAAAATAAAATTTCTTTGCTTGCTCTTACTGGCAGTTGGATGTTTTAAAAATTCAAATGCGCAACAGGAACCGCAGTACACGCAGTTTATGTATAATAAATTACCGATCAATGCCGGCTATACCGGTGCAAGAGGTTGTTTAAGTGTGCGTGCATTATACAGAGCACAATGGGTTCAGAAAATAGAAGGCGCGCCGCAAACAGCATCGTTTTCCATTCATAGTCCGTTGAAAAAAGAAAACAGCGCACTAGGTTTCTTTTTTGTTAATGACAGGTTAGGTGTTACGCATCAGAATTTTTTCAATGCAACCTATGCATATCGTATTCCATTAGGTAAAAAAATAAGATTGTCTATTGGTATCAATGCAGGATTATTATGGTATAAAAGCAACTTGTCAGAGTTAGATCGACGTGATATTGGCGATCCGGCGTACAATCAAAACGTAAATAGAATTTTACCGGATGTTGGTGCAGGAATTTACATCTATCATCCGTTATGGTATGTTGGTGCCAGCGTTCCGAATTTTATCAAAGGTAGTTTATACAACAAAGACCAGGCAAGCTTGATTGCAGATAATCCAAGTGCGCATCGTTCGCAACATTTCTTTGCCATGGCTGGCGGTGTGATTCCTGTTACTAAAGGATTTAAAATTCGTCCGCAAACATTGGCGAAATATGTTTTTGCAAAAGGACAAAAAGTACCGTTTGAAATGGACTTCAATTTAAGTTTTTTAATTGTTGACAGAATCAATATAGGTGCTTCTTACAGAACTACTTTTGGTAAATCAAAAAATGTTGATCCGTTGAAAAATCCGGAAAGCGTGGAAGCTAATTTGGAAGTGTGGCCAACCAAACAATTAATGATCGGCTATTCGTATGATTATACCTTATCCAAATTAGGCAACTATAATAAAGGTTCGCACGAAGTAATTTTAGGATATGATTTTGCTTTCAAAAATAAAAAATTCGATACACCAAGATTCTTCTAAACAATAACCAATCAATACAACTAAAAAGATACTCATGAAGTTCATAAATATTAAGTCTGTTATTTTTACGCTTTGCACATTGTTGATGTGTAATACTTTTGCGCAGGAAGTAGAAGGTGGAATTGTCGGCGAAACATGGATCGCCAGCGCAAAAAAAGCGGAAGATTTATACAAAAAATTAGCATATCACGATGCAATTGATCTGTACAAAAGATTGCTGAAGAAAAAAGAAGATGCGAAAGCAGAAGCACAGTTAGGCGATTGCTATCGTATGATCGGTGATTTCAAAAATGCGGCTGCTGCTTATGATAAAGCGGTTGCTGGCACTAATGTGGCACCCGAAACGTATTTGCATCAGGCGCAAATGAAACAGGCACTGAAAGATTACGCAGGCGCTGCTGAAGCATATCAAAAATACTTAGCAACAAATCCAAATGATACGCGTGCGCAAAACCAATTAGCGGCCAGCAAAAATCCGGCACAGTTTCAGCAATCTGTAAATCGTTACAACATTTCAAACTTATCAATCAATACAAAATACTTTGATTTTGCACCGACTTACAAGACAGATGGTTTGTATTTTTCATCTGACAGAGATGCGGAAAAAGCAATCGGCAGACAACATTCTTGGTTAGGCACTACTTTTTTTGATATTTATTATACAAAAGGTGAGAAGACAGCGTTTGTAAAACCATCATCAGTAAAAAAAGAAGGACAAGGAAAATACCACGATGCAGCGGCAACGTTCAATTCTGAAGGCAAAGTTGTTTATTTTACACGTAATAATGCATTGAAAAGAAAATTGAGCAAAAGCGCAAATGGTATTGTTAAACAAGGAATTTTTACGGCTGACGTAGATGGTAAAAAATGGAAGAATATTAAAAAATTCAAGTACAATAATCCGGAATACGATGTAGCACATCCTGCTTTAAGTGCTGATGGAAGTACGTTGTATTTCTCAAGTAATATGCCTGGCGGAAAAGGTGGAATGGATTTGTACAAGTGCACTAAAGAAGGCAATGACTGGTCAACGCCTGTAAATATGCAAGAGTTCAACACAGAAGGAGATGAAATATTTCCATCTGTTGACAAAAACGGGACTTTATATTTTGCCAGCAACGGACTTGGTGGATTAGGTGGTTTGGATGTTTTTAAAGCCAAATTAAATGGTGTTGGTGAATTCAGAACAGCACAAAATATTGGCGCGCCGATCAATTCTTCGTATGATGATTTTGGCGTTGCATTTGGTAAAGAAACTAATATCGGTTATTTCACATCTAACAGAACAGAAGGAAAAGGAAATGATGATATCTGGTCGTACACAGACAACGGAATCGATTTGGAAGGTGTTGTTGTAGATGCATTGACGAAAAAACCGATTTGCAAAAGCAATGTCGAAATGCTGACAAATAATATCACGAAAGGCACACGAATAACGGAATGTGACGGTGAATTTAAATACGAAGCAGATGTCAATAAAAACTATAACTTCAATGCATCGGCTGAAGGTTATGTTGCGAATAATGATGTTACTGCTACGACTAAAAATGTAAATCCAGGTGAAACAGTTACAGTAACTATTCCGTTGATGCCGATAAAACCTGCCGGTTATTTGGTTAAAGTAGTGGATAAGGTTTCTAGAAAAGAGATCAGAGGCGCTACGGTTGACGTAAGTTCACAAACTGATACAGCTAAATACGAGCAAAAAACAACAGGTACTGACGGCAATGTTTGTTACACAATTTTCTGTGGTTACGATTATTTGGCTACGGCAAATGCAAAAGGTTTCAATCCGAATGCACAGGCATTTTCAACAAAAGAAAATTGCGATAAATTGGTGGATTGCGGTCAGCCAGGCGGCGAAACAGCTATTATAGAACTGGAACACGGCGCTGATTATGATAAATATTATGACAAAGACGGAAATCCGATTGATTCATCGTTGTTGTATGCAGGCACACTGATCGAGTTGAAAGATATTTATTACGATTTCGATAAATGGTACATTCGTGTGGAAAGCGAACCGCAATTGAATAAAGTATTGAGATTTATGATTGATAATCCGGATGCGGAAGCTGAGATCGGCTCACACACAGACTCACGCGCGACAGATGAGTATAATAAAGTATTATCACAAAAACGTGCGCAAAGCGTAGTAGATTGGTTGGTAAAACGCGGTGTTTCCAAATCAAAAATAAAAGCAGTTGGTTATGGCGAAAGTAAATTGCGAAATGACTGTTCAGATGGCGTAAAATGCTCTGAATACGAACACCAACGTAACAGAAGAACAGAATTCCGTATCATCAGCGGAAAAATAGACGTAAAATCACTGGAAAGACTGGATATGCAGGTAGATGAATGTAAAATCTGTCCTTTCTAAACAGTCTGAACGGTTCTAACCATCAGACAATGACTGAAAAAGCATTTGAACACTTTGAAAGTGTCAGATGCTTTTTCATATTAAAAAATTATTTTCAATTTACCATATTAACACATTCTGAAATTAAATCGTATCTTTGCAGACCAAATCTTAACAATAAAAGAGGTATTTAATTATGTTAATCGTTGACGCAAGAGAATCAGAATCTTTAGACAGAGCGCTAAAAGTATTCAAAAAGAAATTTGAAAAAACAGGTACAGTTAAACAACTACGTGCTCGTCAGGCATTTACGTTACCATCTGTAAAAAGACGTACTGAAATCAAAAAAGCTATCTATATAGAAAATCTACGCAGATCTGAAGATTAATTTGCGTTTTTCGTTTTCTTTACGTAACTTACTTATCCGTTACATGGAATAAATAAGAATCCGGAAAAGATGACTGAAGCGTTTCTAAATTATCTGCAATACGAAAAAAGATACTCGATAAAAACTGTAGAATCCTATCATACGGATCTTCTGCAGTTTTTTTTATTTATACAAAATGAGTTTCAACTCCATGATTTATTAGCTGTCAAGCATAATTTTATTCGTGCTTTTGTGGTTGAACTGGTCAATAAGAACAATAAACCGACCAGTATCAAACGTAAGATTTCTGCGCTTAAATCATTTTATAAATATGCGCAAAAAACTGGCAAAATAAAGACCAATCCTGCCGATAAGATCAATTCACCGAAAATTCCGGAACGTTTGCCAAAATTCGTTGAGCAAACTAAAATCAACGATCTTTTTGAGCAGCCGCAAAAATATTTTGCAGACAATTTCGATGGAATCCAGGAAAAACTGATCATTGATGTTTTATATTCTTGTGGTTTACGCCGTCAGGAATTGATTACACTGCAATGGCAGGATGTCAATTTTGGTACGAACCAGTTAAAAGTTACCGGAAAAGGCAATAAGCAGCGTATTATTCCAATCGGAAATGAATTGGTAAATTCCTTACAGATCTTTCATAAACTGCAAAAAGAGCAGTATAAAAATAAAACCATGGCCAATTATGTTTTTTTAACAGGCGATGGAAATCAATTATACCCAAATTTAGTTTATAGAATAGTAAAAAAATACATCAGCCTATGTAGTACAGTAGAAAAGAAAAGCCCACACGTGCTGCGCCATTCCTTCGCAACGCATATGAGTAATAACGGTGCTAAATTAAACGACATTAAAGAACTATTGGGTCATGCCAGCTTGGCTTCAACGCAGGTTTACACGCACAACACAATAGAACAGTTAAAGGAAATTTATAAAATTGCTCACCCAAAAGCGTAAATCATGTCAATGAAAATTCAAATTCAAACCGTGCATTTCGATGCCGACCAATCACTGAAAGAATTCATCACTAAAAGAATGAATAAACTAGAAACTTTTTATGATAGAATTATAGATTCAGACGTGGTATTAAGTTTGGAACAACTTAATACGAAAGTAAAAGATAAAGTGGTTTTGATCAAAACAAACATTCCGGGAAACACTTTAATTGCCAAAGAAAAAAGCAAAAAATTTGAAGAATCGATCGACTTGGCTGTTGATTCTTTAAGAAGACAAATAGAAAAATTAAAAGTTAAACATCACGAATAAAAAATCAGAATATATAGATTAAAAAAACGTCCTGCATTATGCAGGACGTTTTTTATCTACCTTATTTTTAGCTTTAGAAAATTCCTTTTTATTTTATGTAATTTTGCATCAAATTATCCAGCATGCTTTTATCAATGACCGGTTTTGGGAAATCCAAAGTTTCGCTTTCAGGAAAAAATTATACTATTGAAATCAAATCGCTCAACAGTAAATCGCTGGATTTGAATTTCAAAGCGGCTGCTGAATTGCGTGACAAAGAAATCGAAATTCGAAAACTGATTTCAGATACTATCATCAGAGGAAAAGCCGATCTTTTTTTACAGGAAGAAAAATCGAGCATTAATGCAACTGCACTGAATTTTACATTGATAGAAAACTATTATCAGCAAATCAAACAATTTACGGACGAAAAAGATATTCCGATAGGAAACGATGTGTTGTCAACAATCCTGCGTTTCCAGGATATTGCTAAACCGGAAATGAACGAATTAACAGAAGACGATTATCTGCAATTGAAAAACGGAATTGAAACTGCGTTGACGAATCTGATGAAATTCAGGAAAGATGAAGGTGCGCAACTGGAAAAAGATATTCTGGAAAAAATTGCGAATATTCAGCAACTGAAAACAGCTATTGAACCATTTGAAAGCAGACGTATTGAAAAAGTAAGAGAAAAATTAGAAGCAGATATTGCCAAATTGGTGCAGCAGGAAAACATTGATAAAAACCGTTTGGAACAGGAAATTATTTTTTACCTGGAAAAAATGGACATCAACGAAGAGAAAGTACGCCTGGATACGCATTGCAATTATTTTATTGAAATGGTGCAGCAAAATTCAATAGAGAAAGGTAAAAAGCTGGGTTTTATCGCTCAGGAAATCGGCAGAGAAATCAATACAATTGGCTCAAAAGCAAATGATGTTGATATACAAAAATGTGTTATTCAAATGAAAGACGAACTCGAAAAGATCAAAGAACAACTGATGAATATTTTGTAAAATACACTAATAATTATCATGTATTCGTTTAATGCAAAATCGTATTTTCTACACATTCACTTAACTATTTTGCAATAAGATTTACCGTTAAAATCCACTAATTTTATACTGCTTAATTTTTTTGACCGATGCAGCCCTTCAACAAACAACAATTATTAGATGACGTAAAAAACTGGAATCAGATGATAAAACAATATCAGATTCCAAGTACGAAAGAAGCGATTATACAAATTGCCAACAGTTTCAGTTTTTATGTTTTTTTAGTAGGTCTGCAATTTTATCTGTACGATAAATCGTTTTTCTTTTCTGCGATTGTAGCGATATTGAATGGTTTTATGTTGTCGCGCATTTTTATTATTCAGCATGATTGCGGTCACAGTTCGTTTACTAAATATAAAACACTAAATGAGATTGTTGGTACGGTTTGCAGTATCTGCACGTTGATTCCGTATCGTTACTGGGCACGAAACCATAGCTTTCATCACGCACACAATGGTCAACTGGAAGTGAGTGATATCGGCGACATTGAAGTGTTTACAACTGAACAATACGCAAATGCTTCCTGGAAACAGAAATTGTATTATCGTATTTACCGTAATCCGTTATACTTATTTACCATTGGCGGTTTTATTTATGTAGTAATTTATAATCGTTTCGCATTCGTCGATTCTGATTATTTTAAAAAGGTAAAAAAGAGTGTGAACATCAGTAATGTATTATTTATACTTTCTTATACGTTACTGGCATACCTGTTTGGTGTTGAACGTTTCTTGGTAGTACAGTTCACTAATTTATTTTTCTTTGGAATTTACGCGCTTTGGTTCTTTTATATCCAGCATCAATACGAACATATTTTTAAAGCTAAAAAAGACGAATGGAATTATGTAGTAGCTGCATTGAAAGGAAGCACTTATTATAAATTACCGCGTATCTTTCACTGGCTTTCTGGTAATATCGGTTACCACCATATTCATCATTTGAGTCCGGCGATACCGAATTATAATTTAAGAAAATGCCATAAAGAAAATCCGGTTTTCTTGAAGCATACGAATACAATTACATTCTGGCAAAGTTTAAAAACGCTGCGTTCTAATCTTTGGGACGAACAACGCCAAAAAATGGTTTCTTTTGGTGAATATAAACGCAATAGAAGAAAACAACATACTGCTAACTAATTCCGTATGCTTCATTAAACGCGGCATCCATGTATTCATAAGATGCGTATGCAAAGCCTTTGTCGCCCCAATCAGCAGTGCCCCAACTGTTCCTGATAATAAAACGATCTGGTGTATAGCCAACAATACAAACTGCATGTCCGCCATTAGCTGAGTTGCTGTCATAAACATCTAAATTGCCTTTCGTATTTTTTGCATTCAGCCAAGCATCATCGCAATCTAAACGTGTTAGAATCGGACCTTTGCCGGCTGCCAGCCACTGTTTCCAAGTATCTAGTTTGTTCTGATTGTCTTTGATAAGATTGAAATAATTTAAAATTTTGTACTGTGATGCTTTTGCGTAACAAACATCTTCTTCATCTTTGAATAATTTATTATTATCGAAAGCAAGGTCTTTATCTTTTAAACAGCCATATTTTCTTGCGACATCTAATGCGGCTTTTAAACTGGTTCCTTTGGTTCTATAAATGTTGAAGGTCGCGTATTGAACTCATCAGTTTCTTTTGCAGCCATCCAAATAAAACGCACCGATAGCAGTTCAGATTTGGCAAGCATACCTAAGTTTACAAAATGCCAGCGAAGTAAACCATCTGCAGTTGCCCAACCTACGCAAGAGCCGGTATCTTTCTGATTATTGATCTTCCACCAAGCTGCTCTTAAATCAACAGAAGTTGGTATTGGTGCGTTGCGTTTAGCAAAATTTGCAGCAATAGCTGTTTTAAAGGACCAGTCGTCTTCTGTTTTTTGTGATGGCACGCAATTTAAAATCCATTTTTTTAGTTTTACGGTTTTCATCTTCATATTTTTTATTTGTGAAAATATACATTAAAACTAAATAAAATTAGTAAGAAGAGCAAGCAGTAAAAATCATGATTAAACGTGCAGTGTTTAATGTACTGGCTGCAATCGCTTTTTCATCAAAGCAATTTTATCTTCAATTGTCATGTCGCCATTTAAGTCAACCATATGGTTTGCCATTTTTTCGTAATGACCAAGTAACAGCATAAAAAAAACTGCAAATGCCTGCGTATCCTGAAAAATAATTGCACGGTTGGCGGCATATTCATCTCTGTATTTTTCAAAATTCTTAGGATATTCCTGCCAGTGTGTTTGTGGCCGTTTATGATGCTCTACATGGTAATCTTCATTATAAACATTGTATTGTCCGTTAATAATGGTAATGCTGTTTTTGTATATATTTTTAGGATCAGATGGATCTGTCCATGCATGCCATGTATAATTAATAGCAGCTAAAAATATAATGGAAGAAAGATGTGGTAATAATAAATATGCAAATCCAAACCAGAAATTAAAATACATTACTATTGCGATTAATCCGTAAAATATAAACATACCACGCAGCATTTTTTTGCAATCTTCCATTCTGTTGTCTTTATAATGACGATAGGCGATAGAAATACCTGTCCAGAATAACATAAACTCAAACAAATAAATCAAAAAGCGAGAAGCTTGAGTTCTGTCATAAAAAACAGTAGATGTTACATCATCCGGTGCGTTATTATGTTTATGATGAATACGCATGTGACCCATTGGATAACCTTCAGGAACATGTCCGTAAAAAATAGCCAAAAAGTAGCCATAAAAGCTATTCAGGAATTTAAATGGTTTTTTAAATAAGCCACGTGGCGCATGACCTTCTTTATGAATAAGCGTCGCAATCTGAGAAAAGAAGGCAAAGTAAGGTCCGTAATTCAATACGTGATAAATCATAACGGCATACCAGTTAAAATGTGCTTGTTTAGATTGATACCAGTAAGATGCAATAAATAATGTTGGTGCAAAAATTCCGATTCCAATCAGTGAAAATAAATACGGACTGTTGCGTTCGTCCAGCAACATATATTTTGCCAGCCATTTTGCCGCTGCATTCAGATGCTTACTTAACCATTTTGCAGGCGCTGTTTTATAAAACCACATAATGGAACCATGCCACAATAATGTAAATACAATTACCATTGCCAGCCACGGAACAGGCAATAGTACCAGGAAAGCAACAAAAGCAATTAAAATAAACTTTAACCGGACAAAAACAGATTCGCTGCTTGCTGCCTGATTAATAGACTGGCTGAAATAGGACATAATATCGGCTTATGATGCAAAGATAATTTTTTTGCATAAAATACCAATAAAATAGTGCCTGTAAATAGTTAGGATTTTAATGCCAATATTGCGCCTAGTAGCATTAATGGCGTAAAAATAAACCATTGTAAGCCAGCGGCTGCTAAAATACTTCCACCAATTACACAACAACCACCAAAGATAACCATCTTCAATCCACCAATTTCAGGTTGTTTTTTGTGTGTAAGTGCGGTTTCGTATTTTTTAAATGCTTCTGATAAAACTAATGGTGAACGAGTAATGATATCCATTATTTCAGGAGCCGTTTGTAGTTGTGTTTTTAAAAGATCTACCGGATTTACTTCGCCTAAAATCATTCTTCGGATATGTTTTTTACTTACTTTTTGTATATCAAAACCAGGCAAGATTACGTTTCCGACACCTTCATACGTAATGATTGCTTTTACCATTAGAACTAATTCTAATGGATAATATAAGCGATATTTTGAACCTAAAACAACTGATTCCATAATGAGCTTTGCTAATGAAAATTCTTTGAAATTAGGAGCTCGCAGCCATTTGTTACCAACAGCAACAAATGCTTTTCTGAATCCATCGATGTCACTGCTTTTATTCGGTTTGGCTAATAAAGTCAGATAACGAGCCGCACCGGCCGGATCGCCTGTAACTAAACTGTTGAAATAATACAACATGGTTTTTCTTGTATTTTCTTCAAATCTTCCAACCATACCCAAATCAATGAAACCAACTTGTGGTCCATTTGCGCCATCCATGATCATTAAATTTCCCGGATGCAAATCTGCATGGAAAAATCCGTCATGATACAACATCTGAATAATTGCATAGGCACCCAAATCTACAATTCGCTCACGCTCTTCTTCATTGTACCTATTGTATGCACGTTCATCTGGTTTGATGCCACGCATAAATTCCATACAGATCAAATCACTTGTTGAATATTCTTTATAGATTTTTGGGAATTTTATATCTGGTTGTTTAGAGAAATTAATGGCAAACAATTCAGCATTTTCCGCTTCCAATCTAAAGTCTACTTCACGATTAGTATAATCGCAAAATTCAGTAAACATGTTTTTAGGTTGTAATTGCGGCACAAAGATTTCTAAAACACTGCCAAAAAACTTGATAATTCTGCTGTCTGTTTGAATTAATTCGCGTGTACCTGGTTTCAGCATTTTTAAAACTACTTCTTCACCGGTGCGTAAGGTTGCACGATGTGTTTGTGCGATAGAGGCGGAGCCAAGTGTATTCGTTTTTACTTCTGAGAAAACTTTGTGTAGTGGCTGACCGATTTGCTCTTCTACCAATTCTGCAAAGCGATCATATTTTACTGCAGGCAACGTATCAAGTAATTTTTTTAATTCATCAGTTATGTTTTTGGGAAGCATATCTTCGCGCAAACTCATGATTTGTCCGAGTTTAATGTATGTTGCACCTAACATTTCCAGGCGTCTGCGCAATTGTACGGCAAAAGATTGTTTGATCAATTTCTTTTTCAGGAATGGCCAGTGCAACCATAAAAATAAACGAAGCAATATATCTTTTGTTATGCTGAATTTCGCTTTGGTTGCTCGTCGTTCGCGCAAATAAGCATAACCACCACCTAATAATAAACCGGTTAAATGTCTTTGAGTAATTAAAAAACGAACGAATAAAGAACTTGGCTTACGTTCAATGTATTGTTCAAATACTCTTTTTTCATCTTGGTCTTGCGGATGCAGTTCTGTATAATCTGTTTCTTCCATGTTATCAAAAAAATTAGGAGGCAATTTTTAGTGTTACGATAAATATACAAATTTTTTTACTGCACATTCAAAAAAAAACCTCGCAAAATTTTGCGAGGTTCGTTTTATAGATTCGTGAAAGATTATTCAGGTTTTTCAATTCTGAAACCTAAGATTTCCACTTTACGTTCTTTAGAAGCATCAATACCGAATACAGATTTTGCAGGTTCTTTTCTGCTTTGACTGATATTAGCAGGTGCTAATGATTTACCGAATGGCATCATTCTAAATGTCAGTTTATCTACATTATCACCAAGTTTACCTTTGAATAAGGCCATAATACTTGCAATACGACGCTCAGATAATGATTTGTTGTAAGCTTCTGATGCTAATGGTGAAGTATAACCTCTGAACTCGATTTCAACAGAATAACCATAATTGATCAATTTGATAATATCTCCAACAACTCTATCCAATCTGCCGTAGTTTTTGTCTATGTAATCGAAGAATGCCTGTACTTTCGCATCGTCATCAGCAGACTTAGATTTGAATTCATCTATTCTTGATTTGTAGCTGCTGTATAATTGTTGGTAATCAGTTGCAACATTTATTTTAGGAATGTCATTATCAAAGAATAATTCGATTGGTGTTGTTCTGAACAAATCAGGGTTGTTTGCAATGATCTTCTCAGGAATTGCGATTTCCATTGAATCAATATATTTTTGCGGAACAGTATCCGGTTCAAATGATTTGTTAAATGTTCCAAGCAATGTATCTTTTCCTTTTTGTTTAACCAAAACAGTAACATCAACAGGAGCGTACTCAGGGCAGTTTTTCTGAATTTTGATTGTATCGATTTTTGGTTTCTTAGGTGTGCCCCATTCGTAATTTAATACTACTTCAAATGCGCCTTGAGATTTAGTTGCTTTTTTGAATGCAGAAGTATTAATATCATAAGCACCACCAATTCTTAATGTTTTGTACAAGAAAGAAACGTAAGCAATTGGAGCATCATTATCATTGATTCTGTAACCTGCACCAATGCCAATACCAACATCTTTTTTATCACCAAAGCGAACTTCTGCGATTGCATTCACCAACATTTTATTGAATTTTTTCTGACGCTCATAGAAGAAACCTGGTTGTAAATTCCACATGCCTTTTTTACCAATGAATGCTTTAGCTTTAGCGTAAGCAGTATATCTTGCCGGCATTTTAGATTTAGTAAAATATAAGAAGTTTTGCTGTGGTTGGTGTAAGTTAGAAGCTGTACCACCAATATCTAAAGTAGATTCACCTTTGATCTTAGTTCTGAAACCCAAACCGATTGTGAAGTTGGCGAAAGAAACATTATTGTTTGAAAAAGTTTCACCAGTTGGTAAAGTTCCGTCAAAAGAAGTACCATTATATTGGTTGTCCCAAGTTAAACCTAAATAATCCAGACTTTTGATTGTTACACCTGCAGTTACACCAAGTGTAATTAATTGTTTGTCTTTGTTGAAATATTTACCAACATTCATGGTAATATTTGGATTGAAGATACTTAAGTGACCATCACCGGCTCTGTCATACAGGAAACTTAAGCCACCGCCAAGCATCCATCCTTTTTTCCATTTTTTAAACAAACGGTCATACGATGCATTTGTTGTTGAATATGGAACAGGTAATACACGCCATTGATCTCTGTAAATACCGGCAACTCGGTTTAGTTTGCCATATTCTGTAACACCAGCATTTGCTGGATTCAGATACAATGGATTATACTGTATCTGGCTAAAGTGCGGATCTTGAGCAAGTGAAAGTTTTGCAACTATCAGTGCCATAATGCTAAGTAATAGAACCTTTTTCATGTCTGCTAATATAAATAAATTTTTTAAATAATCGCCTCTCAATTAAACATTTGTTATCTCAATAATGTAACATTGCCTTTTAATGTTATTTTTTCACCTTGTGTACATTCACCGATAAAATAGAACCCATAAGAATCTACCTGTGCCGGCTGACCTTTGTAATTTCCGTCCCAGCCAATAGTAATGTCAGATGTTTCGAACACTTGTGTGCCCCATCTGTCAAATACTACTAATTTACCGGATTTTAAGATCGCTGAACGAACAATGAATATGTCATTTGTTCCGTCACCGTTTGGTGAGAATGCATTCGGTAAGTACACATTATCTTTGTTACATTCCAAGTCGTTAAATTCTACAAATACAGAATCTTTGGTTTTACATACTGTATTACCGTCAACACTTGTAACCTCAACAACAAACCATGTAGATTGAGTAATTGTTGCAGTAGGATTTTGAGCCGTACTGTTGCTTACTGCCGTACTTGGTGTCCAGTTGTAAGTAAGTGATTCTGCAGTTGTAACATTTAATTGGATCTGTTCGCCTGCATTTGCAACAGATTTGTCAGAAACTGCATCGAAGACAGGCGTCGGTAATACTGTTAATGATAAACTTAAGATACTATCACAACCTAATGAAGTAGTTAATGTATCTAAGTATGTACCTGATTCAGTAATGCTTTTGCCATTGAATTCAAAACTTGAACCTGCACAAATTGATTGTCGGAAACTGGTAACAGGTGCAGAATTAATAGTCAAATTAAGAACTACGAAACTGTCGCAACCTTGAACTGTAACTAAAGTATCAATATATACACCAGGAACAGAAATATTCTGACCATTGAATGGATAACTTGTTCCGTTGCAAATTGCCTGGTTCAAGTTTGTTGTTGGCGTTGGATTGATAGATAATGTAAGAACTACAAAACTGTCACAACCTAATGAAGTAACTAAAGTGTCGCTGTAAACACCAGCTTCTGTTAATACCTGGTTGTTGAACACAACAGATGAACCCTGGCAAATAGATTGTTGAATTTGTGTAGTTGGTGCTGGATTTACAAATAAAGTAAGCACAACAAAGCTATCACAACCTAAAGATGTAGTTAATGTATCGTTGTAAGTTCCTGCAGCGCTGATTGTTTGACCATTGAACACTATTGAAGAACCATCGCAAATCGTTTGAGTGATTTGTGTAGTCGGTGTTGGATTTACAGTCACAGTTAATACGATGAAGCTATCACAACCTAAAGATGTAACTAATGTATCATTATATGTACCTGCTGCGGTAATCACTTGTCCGTTGAATGTAATTGACGAACCTTGGCAAATTGCTTGTTGTAATAGTGTAGTCGGCGTTGGATTTACGAATACAGTTAATACAACAAAACTATCACAACCTAAAGATGTAGTTAATGTATCGTTGTAAGTTCCTGCAGCGTTGATTGCTTGACCATTGAACACTATTGAAGAACCGTCGCAAATCGTTTGAGTGATTTGTGTAGTCGGTGTTGGATTTACAGTAACAGTTAAGACTATGAAGCTATCACAACCTAAAGAAGTTACTAAAGTATCATTATATGTACCTGCTGCGGTAATCACTTGTCCATTGAATGTAATTGACGAACCTTGGCAAATTGCTTGTTGTAATAGTGTAGCCGGCGTTGGATTTACGAATACAGTTAATACAACAAAACTATCGCAACCTAAAGATGTAGTTAATGTATCGTTGTAAGTTCCTGCAGCGCTGATTGTTTGACCATTGAACACTATTGAAGAACCATTGCAAATCGTTTGAGAAATATTCGTAGTTGGTGTTGGATTCACAGTTACCGTTAATACGATGAAACTGTCACAACCTAATGAAGTCGTTAAAGTATCACGGTAAGTACCAGCTTGAGTGATTGTTTGACCATTGAATACTGTTGAAGAACCGTTACAAATTGCACGCGAAATATTTGTAGTTGGCGTTGGATTTACAGTCACCGTTAATACGATGAAGCTATCACAACCTAATGAAGTTGTTAATGTATCACGATAAGTACCTGCAGTTGTAATGGTTTGACCATTAAATACGGTAGAAGAACCATTACAGATGGCACGTGAAATATTCGTAGTTGGAGTTGGATTTACAGTCACAGTTAATACGATGAAACTATCACAACCTAAAGAAGTTACTAAAGTGTCTCTGTAAGTACCGGCAGCAGTGATAACACCACCATTGAATTGAATAGTTTGTCCAGGACAAATCGCCTGACTAATATTTGTTGTTTTGAATGGAACAACAGTTACTGTCAATACGATAAAGCTATCGCAACCTAAAGATGTCACTAAAGTATCTCTGTATGTGCCTGCTTGAGAAATGGTTTGTCCATTAAATACGATTGTTTGTCCGTTGCATAATTGCTGATCAATATTTGTTGTAGGTGTTGGATTTACAGTCACCGTTAAAACAATGAAACTATCACAACCTAAAGAAGTTACTAATGTATCACGGTAAGTACCAGCTTGAGTGATCGTTTGACCATTAAATACGGTAGAAGAACCATTACAGATGGCACGTGAAATATTTGTTGTAGGTGTTGGATTTACAGTCACAGTTAATACAATGAAACTATCACAACCTAAAGAAGTTACTAATGTATCACGATAGGTACCTGCAGTTGTTATCGTTTGACCATTGAATACTGTTGAAGAACCGTTACAAATAGCACGAGAAATATTCGTAGTAGGTGTTGGATTGATAGTAACGGTTAATACAATGAAACTATCACAACCTAAAGAAGTTACTAATGTATCACGATAGGTACCTGCAGTTGTTATCGTTTGACCATTGAATACTGTTGAAGAACCGTTACAAATAGCACGAGAAATATTCGTAGTAGGTGTTGGATTGATAGTAACGGTTAATACAATGAAACTATCACATCCTAAAGAAGTTACTAAAGTGTCTCTGTAAGTACCGGCAGTTGTAATAACTTGTCCGTTGAATCGGATAGATTGTCCTGGGCAAATTGCCTGATCAATATTTGTTGTTTTAAATGGAACAACAGTTACTGTCAATACGATAAAGCTATCGCAATCTAAAGATGTCACTAAAGTATCTCTGTATGTGCCTGCTTGAGAAATGGTTTGTCCATTAAATACGATTGTTTGTCCGTTGCATAATTGCTGATCAATATTTGTTGTAGGTGTTGGATTTATAGTCACCGTTAAAACAATGAAACTATCACAACCTAAAGAAGTAACTAAAGTATCACGGTAAGTACCAGCTTGAGTGATCGTTTGACCATTGAATACTGTTGAAGCACCATTACAGATTGCACGTGAAATATTCGTAGTTGGAGTTGGATTTACAGTCACAGTTAACACGATGAAACTGTCGCAACCTAAAGAAGTTGTTAATGTATCACGATAAGTACCTGCAGTTGTTATAGTTTGTCCATTGAACACTGTTGAAGAACCGTTACAAATTGCACGCGAAATATTCGTAGTTGGAGTTGGATTCACAGTCACAGTTAACACGATGAAACTGTCGCAACCTAATGAAGTTGTTAAAGTATCACTATAAGTACCTGCAGTTGTTATTGTTTGTCCGTTGAATACAATCGAAGCACCATTACAGATTGCACGAGAAATATTCGTAGTTGGTGTTGGATTTACAGTCAAAGTTAATACGATGAAACTGTCGCAACCTAAAGAAGTTAATAAAGTATCACGATAAGTACCGGCAGTTGTTATCGTTTGTCCGTTAAACACTATGCTTTGACCAGGACAAATTGCTTGGTCAATATTTGTTGTTTTGAATGGAACAACTGTAACTGTCAACACGATGAAACTGTCACAACCTAGTGATGTAATTAAAGTATCATTATACGTGCCTGCAGTTGAGATCGTTTGTCCGTTGAATACAATCGTTTGTCCGTTACATAATTGTTGTGCAATATTCGTAGTTGGAGTTGGATTTACAGTCACAGTTAACACGATGAAACTGTCGCAACCTAAAGAAGTTGTTAGTGTATCACGATAAGTACCTGCAGTTGTGATTGTTTGTCCATTGAATACTGTTGAAGAGCCATTACAAATTGCACGAGAAATATTCGTAGTTGGAGTTGGATTCACAGTTACCGTTAATACAATAAAGCTGTCACAACCTAATGAAGTTGTTAGTGTATCACGATAAGTACCTGCAGTTGTGATTGTTTGACCATTGAACACTGTTGAAGAACCGTTACAAATTGCGCGAGAAATATTCGTAGTTGGAGTTGGATTCACAGTTACTGTTAATACGATGAAACTGTCACAACCTAAAGAAGTTGTTAGTGTATCACGATAAGTACCTGCAGTTGTGATTGTTTGTCCATTGAATACTGTTGAAGAGCCATTACAAATTGCACGAGAAATATTCGTAGTTGGAGTTGGATTCACAGTTACCGTTAATACAATAAAGCTGTCACAACCTAATGAAGTTGTTAGTGTATCACGATAAGTACCTGCAGTTGTGATTGTTTGACCATTGAACACTGTTGAAGAACCGTTACAAATTGCGCGAGAAATATTCGTAGTTGGAGTTGGATTCACAGTTACTGTTAATACGATGAAACTGTCACAACCTAAAGAAGTTGTTAGTGTATCACGATAAGTACCTGCAGTTGTTATAGTTTGTCCATTGAACACTGTTGAAGAGCCATTACAAATTGCGCGAGAAATATTTGTTGTTGGAGTTGGATTCACAGTTACCGTTAATACAATAAAACTGTCACAACCTAAAGAAGTTGTTAGTGTATCACGATAAGTACCTGCAGTTGTTATAGTTTGTCCATTGAACACTGTTGACGAACCGTTACAAATAGCACGCGAAATATTCGTAGTTGGAGTTGGATTCACAGTTACTGTTAATACGATGAAACTGTCACAACCTAAAGAAGTTGTTAGTGTATCACGATAAGTACCTGCAGTTGTTATAGTTTGTCCATTGAACACTGTTGACGAACCGTTACAAATAGCACGCGAAATATTCGTAGTTGGAGTTGGATTCACAGTTACTGTTAATACGATGAAACTGTCACAACCTAAAGAAGTTGTTAGTGTATCACGATAAGTACCTGCAGTTGTTATAGTTTGTCCATTGAACACTGTTGACGAACCGTTACAAATAGCACGCGAAATATTCGTAGTTGGAGTTGGATTCACAGTTACTGTTAATACGATGAAACTGTCACAACCTAAAGAAGTTGTTAGTGTATCACGATAAGTACCTACAGTTGTTATAGTTTGTCCATTGAACACTGTTGACGAACCGTTACAAATTGCACGCGAAATATTCGTAGTTGGAGTTGGATTCACAGTTACCGTTAATACAATAAAGCTGTCACAACCTAATGATGTTGTTAATGTATGTATCTGCGATAAGTACCTGTTAATGCTAAAGAAGTTGTTAGTGTATCGCGATAAGTAGTTGTTTATGAGAAATATTAGTTGTTGGAGTAGGTCTGACAGTTACTGTTAATACGATGAAACTATCACAACCTAAAGAAGTTGTTAATGTATCACGATAAGTACCTGCATTAGTGATGGTTTGTCCGTTGAATACGATCGAAGCACCATTACAGATTGCCTGAGAAATATTAGTTGTTGGAGTAGGTCTGACAGTTACTGTTAATACGATGAAACTATCACAACCTAAAGAAGTTGTTAGTGTATCGCGATAAGTACCTGCAGTTGTAATGGTTTGTCCGTTGAATACGATCGAAGCACCATTACAGATTGCCTGAGAAATATTAGTTGTTGGAGTAGGTCTGACAGTTACTGTTAATACGATGAAACTATCACAACCTAAAGAAGTTGTTAGTGTATCGCGATAAGTACCTGCAGTTGTAATGGTTTGTCCGTTGAATACAATCGAAGCGCCATTACAGATTGCCTGCGAAATATTAGTTGTTTTAACCGGATTTACAATTACATTCAAAATTAAAAAACTATCACAACCTAACGATGTAGTTAAGGTATCTCTGTAAGTTCCAGATGTGGTAATAGTGTTTCCGTTGAATGTAGTAGATTGTCCTTGACATAATACTCTGTCCGGTAAGTTTGTTGTTTTAACCGGATTTACATTTAAAGTCAACACCACAAAACTGTCACAACCTAACGATGTAGTAAATGTATCACGGTAAGTACCAGCCGTTGTAAGCGTTTGGCCATTAAATACAGTAGATTGACCTTGACAAATATTTCTTGTAATATTTGTTGTCGGAGTTGGATTTACTGTAATCGTAAAGTTTTCAGTTTGAATACCGCAACCATTCGGTAGTGTAATTACAACAGTATATGTAGTTGTAATTGTCGGACGAACAGTTACTATTGAATCCGTTGTAGAGCCAACAATTGTTCCTGTTGGTGTCCAACTGAATGTAGTTCCGCTCGGTGCGCCATTTACTTTTATGGTCGCAGTTTGTCCGGGACAAATTCTTGAATTGGCAGGCGTTGATGTAAGTGTAATAACACGCACACCAGTGTTGGCGCTTACCGTATAATCACATGCATTACCATTAAATCCATCAATCATGACATAATACTTTTGACCGATGGTTAAGGCAGTAGCTGTTAATGTATTGGTTCCCGGACCAGTAGTCTGATTTACACAATTGGATTTAGAAGTAAATGAAGTACAGTTTGTACTGCTAAATACTTGTGCCTGAATACCGGTAGTTGTTGTGGCGCAGTTTGAAGATGTAATGGTAAGAGTAGCTGTAGTTGCAGATGCAACGAAACTCAACCATGAGTTATTTTGAATATTACTGCAAAAAGTTCCTGAGCCAACTGTACCAATACCTGTATTATCAGGAGTAAACCAGCCACTTGTATTTCCGCAATAGCCATTTAAATCGCAAATTTGAGGTGAAGTACCGCAAAAATCACCTGCTGGCTGATTAGTTCCGCAAGACTGTGGTGAACAACCAATAATCGCATCGAAACCACAACCGGCTACTGATCCGTCAGTTACAAAACTGAACGTAAGACAAGTACCAGACGATGTATATGCTCTTGCACCATAAGTTGTAATATCATCAGTACCTGTGATGTCAGCAATTTGAGGTGAAGACGTGCTTGGACCATCATAAACATATAAGTGGTCAAAAGTGTTTTCCAAATCCCAAGCCAGAAAGCTTACTCTGATTGGTCTGCCAGGCGTACCTGAACAAAATGTAATAGTCTGATTTAGATTATTACCATATCCGGAACAACTATAAAGTGTGCCAGCTTGCACAAAATTTCCTTTACAGGTAGTAATGGTTTGACCATTATTCCCAGACATGGTATAGGTTTGACCATAAGAAACACATATAGTACAGAAAGTCAACAGAGCGAAAAGTAAAATTTTATTTTTCATTGGATAAAATTTATGATGTATTTTAAATTGTTTATACCTATCGAAAAAGACAACGACAAGTTTTATTCAGTAATTTGATTCAGGAATAGTTGCAATTGACTTTTTGACATGAGTGTAACTTTCACCTTACAGTCAGTACCGTATTCGACTGTTATTGTAGCATCATCCAGTCTGAAGCGCTCTAATTTGGCAACATCGATATCTTTATAAGACATATCAGGGCAACTTTGCAGATCTTGTACACTATAAGACTGAGTATAAATAAAGTGAACTTGTTTCAACTTTGCACTCGGCAAACTTCTTAATTGTGTCTCAGTGTAATGTTTTAATATTCTATAATCAAAAGTTTGGCTGTTGATTATAATTTCAGTGCTTCTTAAATAAGCAGTTTCTTCATCTTTCTTTTGTATAAATGTTTTGGATTCGTCCTGAGCATTCATTTTTAAAATGCTGCCTGTGAAAAATAAAAAGTAAAATAAATACTTCATCGTTTAACTATTTTAAATGAGACAAAAAATAAATACACGATCTAAATTTAGAACGTTTGTTTTAGTATCAAAAGTTGGGTGTTTACGACGGGACTTTTACAGTTGTTTATGGCTCGAACAAAAGTATAACAATTTTCTTGTATTGCAAATGAAAACTTAATTTTTGTTAATAAAAATTGCTAAATGTTATAACATAGTCATCGGTAAGTAACCTTTTTTGGTTATTTTCTATAGATATAATTTATTTCTTTCTATACCAGCTAAAAACTGAATAATTACATACAGAAAGAGCATATGTAAATAATTAAAAAAAATTAATTATATAAAATGTATTTTATATTTAAATGTATTAATATATTATTAACGTACCAGCGTTACATTACCTTTTAATGTAATTCGTTCGCCATCTAAACAGTCGCCAACAAAATAATAACCATATACTTCCAGTTGTGCCGGTTGATTTTTGTATGTTCCGTTCCAGCCGATAGACATGTCATCGCTTTCAAACACTTTATTGCCCCAACGGTCGAAGATCAATAATTTTCCCGAAGCCAATGTTCTGGAACGTACTAAGAATACATCATTATTGCCATCATTGTTTGGCGAAAATGCAGTTGGTATAAATACATTATCTTTTGAGCATGGAATGACTTTTAAGCCAACAAAAACAGAATCTATGTTTTTACACAATGTTTGCGGATTGGTTGCCTGTACTACAAACCATGTCGGTACGTTTACTATTGCCGTTGGATTCTGAATGTTCGCATTGCTTACTGTAGCAGGTGTCCAGTTGTAATTCAATGTTTCAGCAGTAGTTACATTTAATTGTACCTGAGTGCCGGCTTCTACTAACGGATTATCAACAATGGCATCGATTACAGGCAATGGATTTACAACAAGATTCAGGAAGACTGTACTGTCACAACCTTGTGAAGAAGTAAGTGTGTCAATATAATTACCTGTTTGAGTATATGTATGATTTCCGATTGTTACACTATTACCTTGACAAATTGTACTGTCAATCTGTGTTGATTTTTTTGGATTCACTTTCAAATCTAAAAGAACGATACTATCACAACCGGAAACGGCTGTCAATAACACGGTGTAAGTTCCTGCGATGCTGAATGTTTCAGTGCCAATAGTTGTTGTTTGTCCTTCGCAGATAGTACGTTGTACATTTTCGCGAACAGTATTTATTACAATCAAGTTCAGATTCACCACACTATCACAACCTTCAAATGCTTTCAAATTGATAACATAATTTCCTGCTTGCGTGAAAATTTGATTTTCAACAGTTAATGTATCACCTTCGCAAATGGTGCGCGTAATATTTTCCACAATAGTATCGCTGAATACTAAATGTAAATTTACAGTACTGTCGCAACCTTTTGATGATTGGAACAAGATAGGATAGTTGCCGCCAACGGTAAATGTTTGTCCACCGATGGTAACACTTTTTCCGGTACAGATCGTTAAATTCAAATCAGAGAATTTCTTTGGATTTACAATCAAGTTTAAATTGACAACGGAGTCGCAATCCAAGCTTGTTCTGAATGTATCTGAATAATTTCCTGTTGTTGTATAAATGCTGTTGCCAATAACAACACGATCGCCTTCACAAATTTCCTGTGACAGATTCGTTACCTTTTTCGGATTAACTAATAAATTCAATATTACGGTAGAATCGCAACCTTGAGAAGTTTGTAATACTACAGTAAATGTTCCTGTTGTATTAAATGTCTGATTACCGATAACAACATTTTCGCCTTCACAAATGGTTCTGTCAATACTTGAACGTACATTTGGATTTACCTGTAAAGTTAAATTGACAACAGAGTCGCAACCTGCGCTTGAACGCAAAGTATCTTTATAGTTTCCGGCTTGGCTATATACATGTGTACCAACGGTAAAAGTTTGACCTTGACAAATTGCTCTTGATATAGAAGTAGATTTTTTGGGATTTACAACTAAGTTTAAAGTGATGATAGAGTCGCAACCTGCAGCAGAACGCAAAGTATCTTTATAGCTGCCTGTTTGATTGTAAGTATGGTTGGCAACTGTTACACTTTGTCCTTCACATATTGATCTTGCTATGTTATTAAATATTTGATTGGTTACAGTAAGCGCTAAGTTGACAATTGAGTCGCAACCTAAAGTGGTGCGCAAAGTATCTTTGTAATTTCCTGTTGTTGTATAAACATGCTGACCGATCTGAACACTTTGTCCTTGACAAATATTTTGTGAAAGGTTTGTTACTTTTGCCGGATTCACAGTTAAGTTTAATGTAACGATTGAGTCGCAGCCGGCAACAGATCGTAAAGTATCTTTGTAATTGCCCGAAGCATTGTATGTATGCTGACCAACTGTTACACTTTGTCCTTGACAAATCACGCGTGTTATAGTAGTGGTTAATGCTGCAGAAACGGATAAGTTCAATACAATAAAACTATCACAGCCGGCAGAAGTTTGTAAAGTATCGCGGTAAGTACCTGCCTGCGATAAAGTCTGACCGTTAAATACAGTTGTTTGTCCCTGACAAATTTGTCTTGTTATGTTAGTTGTTTTCGGCTGATTAACTACTAATGTCATTACAATAAAACTGTCACATCCGTTTTGTTGTAATAATGTATCGCGATAGGTGCCTGCTTGTGTTAACGTTTGTCCGTTGAAACCAGTGCTTTGTCCTTGGCAAATATTTCTGGTTGTGTTTGTTGTTTTAGATGGATTTACAACAAGCGTCAATACAATTATAGAATCGCAACCTGATGAGTTGGTTACGGTATCACGATAAGTACCTGCTTGCGTTAATGTTTGTCCGTTGAATACCGTACTTCTTCCTTGACAAATGGTGCGTGTAATGTTTCCGGTCGATCTTGCTGCTACAACAACGGTTACAAAAGCTGAATCAACAGGATTACAATCTTGCGGATTTCTGATAATAAATTTACAAGTATATGTACCCGGATTGTTATAGGTGTGTGAAGGAAATTCCGTAGTGGTGTTGGTACCATCGCCGAAATCCCAGAAGAAAGAAGTACCTGGTTTTGTTGATGTATAAGAGAAGTTTACAGACAAAGGTGCGCAACCTCTTGGTGGTGTTGCTGTCACGCTTACAATTTGCAATGCCTGTAAATCAAATTTATATTTTACACCAACCATGTTACAATTGCTTGAATTGTTAGTTGTACTTACAACGCCTGGTGTTACTGGAAAACCTTGTGTTGCGCCGCAACTTCCACATATCGCCTGATACACTACGCCATTTTTATCAAAACGACTGGTGCCGCCATCCACATGGTCACCGACAGAACTATTATTTTCACCTAAGTAGGAAGCGTAGATCAAACTGCTTGCATCAACTCCTAAATTAATTAAATAAAAATCGCTACCGTCAGTAGTGCTTTGTAGTGCATTTGCAGTTAGCGGCATATTGAATGTATAACCGGTGCCTGAGCTTCCATTTCCAGTATTTACGGCGCCGCCCCAACCAACAGCATAAATATTACTACAAACATCTATCAGTAATGCAGTTGGTGAAATGTTTACAAAGTTATAATTTGCTCTTCCAAATACGGTAGAGAATCCTGTTGTACTTAAATTGTTGCTTAATTTATGAATGAATTGTTTTGCATTTGTATTGGAATATACGCCTGCTGTTACAGGATATGTTCCTAATGTTTGCCCAAAAACATAAACGTTGTTATTTTTGTCTAAATCAAGAATGAATCCCTGGTCATAAGCAGATGTACCTAAATAGCTTGCTGATTGTACAGCATTTCCATTGTTGTCAAACTTTGCTACAAAGCCATCACAATTGCCGCCCATGTATGCCGTATTTACACCAGTGCTTCTTCCAGGAATATTAGCACTCGTTGTTCCACCGCAAATGAAAATATTATTTGCATTATCCAAACCAATGCTATAAGCAGCATCCGTACCGGAACCACCGTAGTAAGTTGCCCAGCTTAATGATGAAAGAGTAGCATTGAATTTTGCCAACATGCCATCTGCATTACCACCGCCATAAGCAGGTTGTGCTTTGTTAGTGGTGCCCGGAATATTATTGGATTCTGTTGTAGATACTACATAAATATTGCCTGCATTATCTAAAGCAACATCACTTCTTGATTCATCACCATAGTTAAATAAGGTTGGATCATTTAAATTTAAACCATCATTACCTGTTCCACCAAAAAAAGTAGAACCTAATAATGCAGTTCCATTGGCATTGAATTTTGTAATTGCTAAATCAGATCCGTTCGGAAAATAAATTTCCACTGCTTCGGTAGCAGCACCGCCGTTAAAAGTTCTGTCATAAGCATTTAACGTTGTTGGAAAATTTGATGAACTAGTTGGCATTACTGCAATCAATTCGTTGCTGGGTGTGCAGATCAAACTCGCTAAAATTTCGTTGGAACTTCCTCCTAAATAAGTTGAAAATAATCTGGTAGTACCGGTTGCATTTAGTTTTGTAATTACAACGTCAGAGCCGGTTGTTAATGTATTTGGGCTTTGTGTGCCGCCGCCAAATGTAGTTTGAAAAGCACCTGTTGTAGTCGGGAAACCGGACTCTAAAACAATACCACCTAAGAACATATTTCCGTTGTTATCGTGTGTTGCAGAAGAACCCCAATTGTCGCCGAAGCTGCCTGAGTAAGTAGAGAAGATAATAGTTGGATCTATAATAAGGTCGACATTTTTGTTATATCCGTTTGGTAGTACAAATGACACAACATTACCTGTTAGTTTATATTTACATATAACTTCTACTTTTACACCATTTTTAATTTGATAAGCGTATGGTTTTAATTCATAAACATCATTTACAGACGTAGTAATTTTTAGTTTTCCGTTTTCATCTATTTTTAGATTATCTGCACCGTCGTATTGTAATCTTATATCATTAGTATTTCCGTTTGGATGAATAATATAATCCGTTTTCATAGATGATGCTTCACTGTACACTTTTGCATCTATATTTGAATAGAGATTCTTATAGTCGATTATTCTGAATAAACCGACTTCCGATTGCCATTTAGATTGATCGCTGCCAATAAAATAGTTATTGTAATACTCTTGTTGCTCACTTTCAGTAATAGTACTGTTTGGGTTTGCATTCAGCCATTTTACTTTATAAACATGGCCTTTAAAAATAGGAGATGAGTTGCCTTTCTTTTCATGAGCGTGCTTGATGGTCGAGTTGTCATAAAAAAGATAGGTTAATTCGTCTTTTTCCAGGAAAACCCAACCGCCTTTTAAATCTGCTTTATACAAGACCGGTGTTTCCCATTGACCTTTGTTTTGAACGAAATCCAATTCAGGTTTGATATCGGTAGAAAACAGTGAAAGTTTTACAAATAAAATTGTGAAAAAAGCGAATAGCTTTTGCATAGCAGTTAAAATTTAATGATACGAATATAAGAATTTTTATTTTAGAAGCTAAAAAACGTTTTTTTACTCTTAAAGGTGTAAAAATAAAATTATAAAAAATATATTTATTTTTATTTGTATTCGTTATTTCACCAACGTAACATTTCCTTTCAGTGTTATTTTTTCGCCTTGCAAGCATTCGCCTTCAAAATAGTAACCATACGTTTCTAACTGAGCTGTTTGGTTTTTGTAAGTGCCATTCCAGCCAACAGTACTGTCGTCGCTTTCAAATACTTTGTTGCCCCAACGATCAAAAATCAGCAAGTTAGATGATTTTAAAATATTGGATCGCACTAAAAAAATATCATTCACGCCATCGCCATTTGGAGAAAATGCAGACGGAATAAAAATTTGTGTTTTATCACAATTGTAATCCAAGACGCGCACGCTTACCGTATCGTTGTTTTTGCAGTTGTTCCTGTCAGTAATAAAAACCGTATAAAAGGTGTTCTGTGTCGGCGAAGCTGTCGGATTGAAAATAGCAACATTAGAAACTGTATTTGCAGGAATCCAGTTGTATGAATAGGTTTGATTCTGAGTCGCATTTAATTGCACCTGCTCACCTAAATAAATAACAGGTTTGTCGATGCTTGCATCTACAGCAGGCAATGGATTTACGGTAACGAAAGCAGAATCATTTGCCGAGCAACCATAAATGTTATGTACTGAAAAATAAACTGTTTGTGATGCAGTTGGTTTTATTTTTATAGAGTCTATATTGTTTGTCTCGATCGTATCATTTCCTGCAATCCAGACAATATCATATTGTGAAGCAGTTAGAACATTCGCTTTTAACGACACTGAATCACCGACACAAACAGCCGCATCTTGCGGATTGATTTTTAACGAACGGTTCTCTAATTCGATACTGTCAATCGTTGAACAGAATTTATAATCAGCTTTAAAATAGTACCATTTTTTGCCTTGTGGTTGTGTGATTTGCAAAGTTAGGTTTGTACCTATCAAATGTGTCAAATCGTGCGAATCATACCAGCTCACCGAAGTGTAAAAGTCAACGAATGCAAATGCGGAAACAGAGTCGGAACAAAATATTTTTTGTGAGGACAGATCAACACTCGGTAAAGTATCATTATATAAAACTCTAAAGCTATCTATAGTTTCACAACCTGAATAATATACTTTTAAATAGTACATTTTTTCTGCTTCAGTCTGGCTTAAAACGATGTTTGCATCATGTGAAAAAACAGGATTAAAATCTGGAAAGAACGACCATGATAAACTATCATAATTAGAGATCAAACCAACCAATCGTACAGAATCGGCGCATACTAAAACAGAATCTGAAATAGCAATAATCGGTTTAGGTTTTTGACGAATTAAAATACTATCTACAGAAAAGCAACCTTTGTAAAACGCTTTGATATAATAGGTTTTGACGCTTGCTGTTGCTGCAAGAGTCAGCGTATTGTTATTAAAATGCGGAACAAAAGTAGCGTTCGTTGACCAATACAACGAATCAAATTTATCAACGGAAATCTGAGTAAAGATACGATCGCCGATGTTACAAAACGTAATAGAATCCGGTGCTGTTATTGTTGGAACGGTATCATTAAACAACACAATAATACTATCAGTTGCAGGACAGCCATCGATGGTTGCTTTTACATAATATTTTACGATTGGCAATGTTTGCGAGATCACTAACGGATTGGATGTGCTGATTACTGGATTGAAATTTGCATTCGTGCTCCATTGAACATTTGTTACATTTCGTGTAATTAAAATACGTACTTGTTCTTTGCAAAACTTCAGCGTATCAGGAACAAGATCCTGATTGATGGCTCTGATCTTTATTTGTATGGTGTCTTTTTTAATGCAGGTCTGATTATTGGTAACCGTAACTACAAAAACAGTATTTGTTGCTACCGTTGCAGTCGGCGTTTGTATGGTTGAACTGTTTAAACCGGTTGCCGGCGACCAACTATATGTGTTATTCGTACTCGGCGTTACATTTAATGGCAACACCACGCTTGCGCCGTTGCAGGTAACTAATGAGTCCGGCAATGACGTTGAAATAGTTTTTAATAAACTGATTGTTTTTGTAATGCTTGATGAACAAGTGTCATTTGGATTTAGAACAAGCGTTGCTGTAACAGAAGTTGCAGTTCCATCATAAATCATAAATGGATTTTTTACGGTAGATGTAGTACCGTTAGAAAATGTCCATTTCCAGGAAGTAATATTTGGCTGATCTACACTTTGATCTATAAAACGAATGGTGTCGCCTTGTTTTAAACAAACCGTATTTTGTACAATAAAATCAGCTTCTACTCTTTTAAAACGAAGCGTAACCTGTTGCGTTGATGTCGCATTACATGATTCATTCTGATTACAAACCAACGTAACATTATAAACACCACTTGTTGCATAAGTGTGTGATGGATTTTGAAGCGTAGAAGAATCGCCATCGCCAAAATACCATTTGTAGGTGGTGGCACCAAAGCTGTTATTGGTGAAATTGACGGTGAAATTATTGCATTGCAAACTCGGCGCAAAAAAACTGCTGATCACTTTTAAACCACAATCCACCACATTAAACTGAAAATCGCGAATGGTTCTCGTAAGACGAACATTATTTCGGTATTCATCAACACAAACACCGACTACAAACTGACCAACCGTATTTGGTGTTCCGGTTAAAGCACCTGTGTTTGGATTGATGGTTAACGGAACACCGCCTAATACATTTGATAAATTATAAGGTGCTCGCCATTGTACATTTATAAAAGGCGGTGGCTCGTCGTTAGCAGTATTGGTAGGATCGGCAACATCGGCACCGGAATAAGGATCGCATAAACTATAGACGAGCCGGTCACCATCAGCATCTGTTGCCGCATGGTTGTAAGTAATAGGTTTTTGATTGCAAATATAAACCGGCGGATAATTCACAAAAACAGGACTGGTATTGTTTACATGTTGTCCATTAACTGCTGGTGGTATATTTATGGTATAAGTCGCGCCCCATTCAATATTTCCGGATGATGCACTTCTGGTAATATTTAAAATACTATTGTTTCTGCAGCATCGTTGATAATAGATGGTGTAACCATTTGCATTTGGTGGTAAATTAATAACACCTCTGTACTTTGTCCAGTCAATACGCTCTGTAATTGGTATAGTTGCGCAAGGATCAACTAAAGGCGAGTTTAAGAAACTGTCGAATGGCAAAGTAAAATTAAACTGTGTTTCTGTTGTTCCGTTATAAACTCTTATAATGGCAGGATTGTCTAGGAATGCATTTGGATTGGCTCTGATGTCATCTCTGTAAACAAAGAGCGTGATTTCAAAATTGTTGTTTCCTAAATATTTATAGTTCATTACACCGCCAACAATGTGCGAAGAATTTGCTGACAGGATTCTTAAAAAAAATGTAATCAGAAATATTAATCTGACTTTTTGAAAGTTCATATTCCAAATTGAATTGGAAATATACAAAAAATTATTTTAGAACGGTTACATTTCCTTTCATAGTGATTTTTTCGCCTTCAAAACAATAACCTTCAAAATAATAACCGTAAGCATCTTCCTGCACCAATTGACCTTTATATGTGCCATTCCATCCGATATTTATATCATTGCTTTCAAATACTTTATTGCCCCAACGATCAAAGACTAAGAGGTAAGATGAAGTTAAAATGGCAGAACGTACTTTGAAAATATCATTCATGCCATCTCCATTCGGTGAAAATGCATTCGGAATAAAGATTAATGATTTATCACATTCGCTTACAACACGGAAATGTACTTCAGCTTTTGCAAAACATTGATTGGAATCTGTTGCAATAACCAGGTATGTAATAGTGTTGTTAATCACGGCTGTTGTTTTTGGACAAGTATCACATACTACATTAGAATCCGGAATCCAATGATAAGAAACTTGGTTTGGTGAAGTTGCTGTCAAGGTTACGGTGGTTCCTGCAATTACAGTTTGGTCTGCAAATGCTGTAACTGTCGGATTTGGCAACACCGTAATGCGAACAGGATACGTTTGCTCTGTACAGCTTCCTCCATTATCAATTGTTACAGTGTAGGTGGTAGATGTCGTTGGAAAAACAATTGGCGTTGAGTCGTTGTTGTTTGTAATATTTATATTAGGAAACCATGTGTATGTAGTGGAATGAGCAGCATTGATCTCTGAAAATGCATGCAACTGTACACTATCGCCTGCACAGATCGTATCATCTTTATAGGCACCGCCAATAAGCGCATTCTTCACGGTTACATTTACTGTGTCATAAATAGGACAAATTGCAGTGTCGTAAGCAACTACTGTATATTGTGTGGTTATAGTTGGATGCGCAACCGGATTTGCAATAGTAGGATTGCTAAGTGTTGTTGTCGGACTCCAACTGTAGTAAGTAGCACCTGTTTCGTTTAATTCAACGGAATCACCGGAACAAATAATTTTATCGGTTGCTTTAATGATTGGTGTATTGTATTCAATAATAGTAACTGAATCTTTAGCTACACAACCGGCACTCGAAAACGCCGTTAAATAAATTGTGTAAGATGATTTTGGAATTGTCGGTGTAAAAATAAAAGTAGAATCCGGTGTGTAATTATTGAAAATACTATTTTCCGCTTTCCATTGAATGTTAGTGATATTTGCGTTATAAGTAATGTATGAACTATCAGTAAATAGTGCGTTCTCTAAATTACAATTGTATAATTTATTTGGAACGATGTGTGTTCTTATTACAGATGGATTGACTGCTTTCGTTGCTTTAAATGTAACTGTGCAGCCGGCTGTGTCGCGCAAAATTAAAGCAGGTGTGTAGGTGCCTTCTGTGGTGTATGTATGTGTTAAATTGTTTTTCAGGCTATCATCAAAAAATAAATCTCCGTTTCCGAAATCCCAAATGGCAGTAACTGTTTTATTAAATGATGCATTAAAAGAAACATCTAAAGGAATGCAGCCATCAGTTGGTGCAAAGGTATAAGTAGCACTTGGTCCGCCAACAATGATATAATCTTTTTTCGTAATAGTATCAATACAACCAAACGTATCTTGTGTGATTAATTTTACATCAAACGAATCCGGATAAGTATAAATGATTCTTGGATTCTGGTTGTTTTCATTGCTGATATTTCCGTTTCCAAAATCCCAGATGATAGATGTGTATTTTGTTTCAGCAGCAGGAAGCATCGTAAAATTTGTAATCAGATCAGGACAGGATTTATAACGTGGTGCCGCTGTAAAATCAGGTGTCGTGTTAATGATTTTGATGTAATTTATTTTAGTTAAAGTATCTGTGCAATTCAAAGAATCGCGTAAAATTAATTTGACAGTATAAATGCCGGTTTGTGCATAAGCATGAATCGGTGAATACACAGAAGAAGAATCGCCATCGCCAAAGTACCAGGTATAACTAACGCTCGAACTTATTGCTGTCGATGTATTAAAAAATTTGATTGGCAAATTCGGACATACTTTGGTTCTGCTTGCATAAAAATTGGCTGTTGGTTTGAGTGAGATTATTTTTTTCTGAATAGAATCTTTACAGCCGAAAGTATTGGTAATAGTATATCGAATAGTTGAAGTGTCGTATCTTAAATTTATAGTTGGATTTGAAGTGTTAGAAATAATAATACCATTAGTGTATTTCCAAACCATATTTTGTAATGGTGAAAATAAAACGACATTACTGTCTAATAATTGTACATCAGAGCATGTGTTTAGTCTGTTAACTGAGAAATTTGCTTTTAGTTCTGCAATGGTAACCAAGCTGTCAATAATTGCTGTGCAATTGTCGCCATATTTAGTGGTCACTCTGATGCGGTAAATACCTGCTATTCGGATCATAGTATCAATATTACTTCTCACAGTATCGATATGAAAATTTTTAGTTGGATCTATATTGTCAATTTGTATTCTGTAAGAAGTTGCATATGGTGCTGTTGCAGCTACTACCTTTAATAAATATGGCACACATTTTTTTTCATTACTGTTGATAGCAAAATTTGCACGGTAAAAACCAGGTAAATTAATTTTTATAAAATTGGAACAACCTGATGCATAATTATATACAGTCAAAATAATCGTTCTTGCTGAATCATTTGCATAAGTATGTCTTACGGTATCTGCATTTGAAATTAAGATGGTGCCATCACCAAAATTCCAAACAGATGAATCAGCACCTAAGCTTTTATTTACAAAATAAACATTCGGTGAAAAATCATCATTGCAATAACGTGGTATATTATCTGTTCTGGCTAATGGATAACGCACTCTTACGGTATCAATAAGCGTATCTTGTTTGCAACCATTGGTATATGCATGTAAAATTACTTGCGTAGTTCCAGGTTCTGTAGGCGGCATATTAAAACAAATCGGTGTGCTGGCTCCTGTTCCGCTTGGAGTCCATGTAAAAATAGTAGTAGGCAAACCACCGGTTGCAGTACCAAAAACACATTCGCCGACACATACTTCATGATCATTAATAGAACCAAAGAAATCAACTTTCGGACCAACTTTAATTTTTACCGGCGGTGGCAAAAACACTATTAAATTACAGGTTGAATCTGCAAACTTGATTTCCAAGTATGGCTGGTAGGTTCCTACATTAGCATATACATGCGTATGTGTAGTTTGATTAGTGTCTAATACTTCTTGTGTGCCATCATCATAATGGATAATGATCTGACTGTAAGGAAAATTATGAGATAAAACCTGGTAAGTAAATTTCACAGTTAACGGCTGGCAACCTTCATATTTATCTACTAAAAATTTTACATCATCCTGAACAATATAAATGTATTTTCTTTTGATAAGCGTGTCTTTACAGCCACCTGCATTGGTTGTAATCAAAATGACATCGTAATAAACACCACCTGTTCCGCCATTGTATGCACTGATTGCAGGCAAAAAAACGGACGGATTATTTGCTGTAGATACAATAGTATCAAATCGATTACCAATTTTATAGACAATTAGCCATTTGGATGAATCTGCATTGGTAGATAAGTTTGTAAAATTAGCGGTAAACGGACTGCATGTTTTTTGTTTATCTACAATAAAATCAGCAGTAGTTTGTGTTACGTGAATGGTTTTAACAATCGTATCAAAACAACCACTTTGAGTTTTTGCAATCATTTTTATTGTATAAAAACCAGTGTCTGTGTATCGAATAACAGTATCTAAAGATGTAGAAGAAACGCCGTTTCCAAAATCCCATTTTACCGAAGTCAATGGCAAATTAGCAAGTGCTTTAAATCGTACGGGTTCATTTAAACAAGCAACAGGTAATGTAAAATCAGCATCAAACGGCTGTATTTTTATAATGGTATCTTTTATTGAAGTAGTTGTACAATGATTTGGATTCGTAACAGAAACACTTACCGAATAATTTCCATATTGAGTATAAGTATGCGAAGCATTTTTAGTAGCTGCAGAATCGCCGTCGCCGAAATGCCAGATATATGTAGAGCCGGCTGGTGCATTAGAAGTTGCAGTAAAATTAATAGTTGCCGGTACAGCGCAAAATGTATTTTGACTGATCGTGAAATTTATAATTGATGTGTCAAATATTGTTTCGTAATTATTTTTTGTCGCAGTATTGGTACAGCCATTTATGTCTTTTACAATTAATGCAACTCCAAAATTACCACCGAAAGTAAAGGTGTGCAAAGGATTTTGTGCAACTTCTGTGTTGCCATCGCCGGTTGCCCAAAACCAGTTGTTAATAGTAGTGTCGCCTGGTGTAGATAAGTCAGTAAATTGAACACTTGTCGGCACACAACCTGTTCGTGGTAATGCTGAAAAATTAGCTACCGGGTTTTTAAAAACTCTTATTTGTTTGGTTATAGAACTTCTTTGCGTGTCTTTAAAAACAGTAAGCGTAACAAAATAAATTCCAGGTGTTGGATAAATAGCACCAGGGTTACAAATCGGCGAAGTGTTACCTGTGATACCTAATTGCCAGAAGCAGCTATCCGGATTTCCGGTAGAAGTGTTGGCAAACTGCACGGCAAGCGGCGCGCAGCCTTTTTCATTGCTAATCGTGAAATTAGCGCTTAATTGAGCTTGTACAAAAGAAATTTTAAGTACAGCAAAAAACAAAAAAATGCATAGCTTTCTCATTTGAATAGTTTTTTGTGTTCAATAGCCATGCTAAATTATTACAACACAAACTGCTGTTTGATTTTTTACAACTAAGAAATTTTGACACAATGTTATAAGAATTTGTGTACGGCTACACTAAAGATACTATTTATTATTACTCAGTTGCATTAAAAGCAAAATTATTTTTTAAAATTTTACTGAATTGAAAAACAGGTAATTGTTGTCGATTGTTTTTGTGATATGAATTGTAATAAGTAAAACAAAATTTATGTCTTTTTTATTTAACTAATGTCACATTGCCTTTATGAATTATCTTTTCACCTTGCAGACATTCACCTTCAAAATAATATCCATATATATCTAATGTTGCTGGCTGGTTTTTGTATGTTCCATTCCAACCAAGTGTCGCATCGTTACTTTCAAATACCTTGTTGCCCCAACGATCATAAATTAATAGATGATATGATTTCAATGGTGCAGAACGTACTTTGAATACATCATTGGTACCATCATTATTTGGTGAAAATGCACTTGGAATAAATATGCTGGTATTATCACAAACAGTATTTTCTACTCGTACACTGACTGTATCTTGCGCTTTGCAATTATTTCTGTCAGTGACAAGAACTGTATATAAAGTAGTTTGTGTTGGCGAAGAAGTTGGATTAAAAATAGAAGCATTAGAAACCAGATCAATAGGAATCCAGTTGTAAGTATAGTTTTGACTTTGCGTTGCGGTTAATTGAACCTGTTCGCCAATATTTATTAGAGGTTTATCTACGCTTGCATCAATAATAGGTAATGGATGTACAGTGATTAATAAAGAATCATTTATTATTTCGCAACCAAATCTATTATATGCTGTAACATAAACATACTGTGTTTCGTTTGGATAATATTGAATTTGCGTAATGTCGTACCCTCTTGCTATGGTACTATCTTTCGTTTTCCATAAAAATACAAAAATATCTGACAGACCTGTGATTGTTATACTGATACTTGCTTTATCACCTTTGCATATTTCAGATGTGTTTGAAAATGCGATGATAAAATGATTAATTCTAATACTGTCAATCGTTTCACAGAAATTGTATTTCGCTTTAAAATAATACCATTTTGAGGTGTCTAATTGTTGAATTTGGAAAGCTAAGTTTGTAGTAGAAATTACACTATCAAAATTTCTATCTTTTGCCCAAATAAATGAAGTATAAAAATCAACGGTTGCTTCTAGTTTTACTATATTGTTTTTATCAACACCAATGCATGCACCAGTTTTATTATATAAACTTACAGTCGGAATTGTATCATTATAAAAAACAACTACACTATCAACACTTTCACAACCATCATTAAATGTTTTGATGTAATACGTTTTTTGCGGTTCTGATTGTGCGAAAACTAAATTCGTATCACGCGAAATAACAGGAATAAAATTGATATTTGTTGCCCAAACCAAGCTATCGTAATTAGTAACATGCGCAAAAACTCTTACAGAATCTTTACAAACAAAAATGGTGTCATCTAAATTAATGCTGGTTGCATTTTCAGGAATTCGAACTTGTATTCTGTCTGTTTTAGAACAAAAATCAAATGCTGCTTTAATGTAGTACGATTGCACCGGTATTGTCTGAACAGCAGTAAACACTGGCTGATTGGATAATACAGGTGTAAATGTTGGACTGGTTGACCAGGTAATAGTATTCGCGTTTGACACATTCGCGCTCAGCGTGACTTGATTGCTGCAGAAGAAAGCGCTGTCATCCAATGCAATGGAAATTTGATTCGGATTGTAATTGACAACAATGCTGTCCGTGATGAAACAATCTCTGTAAAATGCTTTAATATAATATACTTGTCGCGGTACATTTTGAGATACATTGATATTTTGAGTAGTGCCTATAATAGTCGTAAATGCCGTGTCTGTTGACCAAATCAATGAAGTAAATTTTCGCACCACAGAAGTAATGCGCACAATGCCGCCACAAACATTCATAGTATCAGCTAATACAATACTAGGTAAAGTATCTTGCACAGTTATGGTGATGCTGTCTGTATTGCTGCACGTCTGATAATTGGCTTTGATATAATATTTTACTGTCTTCGGAATTTGTGCAGTAATTAATGGATTGGTTGTAGAGAGAACCGGATTAAATGCAGATGAAGTTGACCATAAAATTTGATCATAAAAGTCAACAGTGGCAGTTAAAGAAATTTGATTAGAACATTGTAAAATGTTATCCGCTAAAGAAATTTGCGGAATTGTTTTGCTGTACAATGCAACAATACTATCAATAGCTTCGCAACCTTGTGCGGTAATCTTTACATAATATTTTTGCGATGGAATAGTTTGCGCAATGCTAATGTTTCCAGTCGTTCCGAGCACAGGCACAAAAATATTTGATGTTGACCATACAACAGTTTGGCCGGCAGAAACAGGCACACTTAAACGCACGGAATCATTACATACTCTTGTCGTATCACTTGCATTGATTTGTACGGTATTAATTGTTTTTACTTGTACACTATCATACTGCACACAGGTATCACCGTTCGCTAAAACAGATTTTATGGTTACATAATAAGTGATGTTCGTATTTGTTGACGTGGTCGGATTTTGTGTATTTGGATTACTCAAACCTGTTGTCGGCGTCCATGAAAAAGTATTATTTCCGGTCATCACCAAACTTAATTGTGCAGTCTGAACATTACTGCATTTGGTTACAATAGGTGTAATAGTGTAAGATGGTTTTTTAAATAAACGAATCGTTTTAGTAATGGCAGAAGTACAGCCATTAGTAGAAGTAACTAACAACGTTGCTGTAACAGATGTATCTGTTCCATTGTAAAACAAAACAGGATTTTGTACATTCGAAGAATCACCATTAGAGAATGTCCAGTGCCAGCTTGCGACATTAAATGAATCCGTGCTTCTGTCAATAAATTTGATAACATCGCCACGTTGTAAACAAGCGCTTACCTGTGTTGTGAAATCGGCTTCTATTTTTTTATACTGAATAGAAATTGTTCTGGAATAATCAGCAATACAAGAATTGGTAATACTATTCACTGCAACTAATCTGACCGTATAAATTCCTGTTTGAGCATACGTGTGCGATGGATTTAAAGCTGTTGATGAATCACCATCACCAAAATACCACTTGTAAGAAGTAGCGCCTGAACTTTGATTTTGAAAATTCACCGTAAAACTATTGCACTGAATATCAGGTGCAAAAAAACTGCTGATGATCTGTAAATTACAATCAATTACATTGAACTGAAAATCGCGTATGGTTTTAGTCAATAATGCACCATTTCTGTATTCATCAACACAAATACCAACTACAAATTGTCCGAGTGTATTCGGTGTTCCGGTTAATAATCCGGTTGTCGGATTGATAGACAATGGAACACCACCAAGCATATTGCTTTCGCTGTAGCCAACGTCCCAAATTACATTTTCAAAAGGCGGTGCTTCCAATGTAAATTGATTCAACGGATCAGAAGGATACGCACCGGAATATGGCGTACACAAACGATATACCAAAGAATCACCATCAGTATCAATTGCACGGTTATCATAAATGAGTGGCTTATTTACGCAAATGTAAACCGGTGGATAGTTGACAAAAACCGGCGAAGTGTTTTGTACATGTGCATTAACAACAGATGGCGGAATATTAATAGTGTAAGTCGCGCCCCAATCCATAGCACCTGCGCCTCGTGAATTATAAGTAAGGTTTTGGATAGTATTATTTCTGCAGCAACGTTGGTAGTAAATCGTATAACCTAAATCGTTTGGCGGCAAAATCAAGGTATCTAAATAGCGTGTCCAATTTACACAAATAGCGCCGCTGTCAATTCTTGCACAAGGATCAGGTTGCACGATAGGTAAGGTGTCGTCAAATGGTTTTGAAAATCCATAAACAGTTTCTGAAACGCCGTCCCAAACTCGTATGCGCGCCGGATCGTCTAATGGCGGAATTCCGTAAACACAATCTCTGTAAACAAATAAAGAAATCTCATACCTGTCATTTCCTAAATACCGATAATTCATCACACCACCAACAATGTGCGTTGCGCCGGAAAAAAAATAATTTCCAATAAAAAGCAACAGTAAACAAAGTTTAGCCAGTTGTTTTTGCATCTGTTTGTTTTTACCAATAAAAATGTAAGATAACGAAATTATTATAAAAATTGCATGCAATACTTTGCAAATTAGCATCTTTGTATTTAAAAAAAGGAAAATGTTTAAACGCAGATTTTATAATAATAAAGAAGTTGGTTTTGGTACGAAAACAATTGGTAAGTTCGAGCGTGTCGTAAATAAAGATGGTACGTATAATGTCAACAGGAAAGGTTTGCCTTTTTTCGAACGGATTAGTTTTTTTCACTGGATGATCAATACTAAATGGTCTGTTTTTTTCGCGATTGTTATCGGCTGCTTTTTTCTGTCAAGTGCTGTTTTTGCTGTGATATACGATTTTGTTTTAGGCGCAGCACATTTTAATGGAATAGAATCAAAAACATCTTCCGGAAATTATTGGGAACTTTTCTTTTTCAGCGCGCAAACCAGCACTACAGTCGGTTATGGACGCATTAATCCGGCGACAAACATTGCCAGCTTTGTTGCTGTGCTCGATGCGCTTTCCGGTGTCTTGTATTTTGCCATTGTTACCGGTTTGCTATATGGACGTTTTTCAAAACCGATTCCTAAAGTATTGTTTGCACAAAAAGGTGTTTTTGCGCCGTACAAAGATGGTTATGCATTTATGTTTCGTTTGGCAAATAAACTGAATCATCAGTTGCAAAATGCTGAAATGCGGGTAATTGCATCGCTTATTGTCGATATCGAAGGAAAGCCGGTACGGCAATTTATAGAACTGGAACTGGAATTAAAAGAAATTATTTTCCTGGCAACTTCGTGGACTGTTGTTCATGCTATCAACGAAAAAAGTCCGTTTTACAATATGACACAAGATGAATTTATATTGGCAGAACCGGAATTTATGCTACAACTGAAAGTGTATGACCAGTCGTACAGCCAGGATACGTTTACAAACACCTCTTACAGAAAAGAAGAGATTGTTTGGAACGGCTTATTTAGTAATATTCTGCTGAGTGAAAACTCTGTAAACTATGTTGATTTTACTAAATTTAATGAAATCATTATAAGTGAAAAAAATTGACTAATGTCAAAAATATTGCCCAAATTATTTTTTTTTGTAATACATAAACCGTAATTTTGAACGTTAAAATTTTTTATCATTTAAAAACAAGTTTATGCAAAAGTTTTCTTTATTAACAATTGCATGTTGTTTGGCATTTATGTTTACAGCATGTAAAAAAGAAACTCTTCTAGAAACAAATTCAAAAAACCCTACTTCAACAAACATTTCTTCACAAAAATCAAACGATCAGATCTCGCAGCAACTAGCTGACGAAGAATTGGTTAACAGCTACGAATTAGATGCTGCTGACGCGGCTGCGATCACATCTTACTTTTTGAAGCAGAGCAAATCAGGCAATGGTGCATCGTCTGAATGTCATAACAACACACCAAATACCAATCAGTGTGGTTCTTCATTTAGTTATTCTTCTTGCCAGTTTGGCTTGGAAATATGGAATGATCCGACAAACTTATATCTTGATTTCGATTTTTCCAGCCAATTGGTAGGTACGCGCAGAGACTGCAACGGCAGAACGTGCAACTATTGGCTAGTACCATACTTACAATTGAATTTATACAATGCAAGCGGCACCAAGATTGGTGTTTTGAATCTTAGCACTGCTAATATCACATCAACATCTAAAACATTTACCATTAATGTTGCAAGTCTTGCAAGTTATGGAAGCGTAGCATGCGTAAGCGTTTCAGGATATTTTAAAGCATTGAAGCAATGTTCTGGTGGCTGTGGCGGCAATAGCTCTATTCAGTGTGTTGGTACATATTGCTTAAGCGGAAATGCTTGCCAACGTTTTTGTTTACAGATTTGCCAAGGTGCTTGTCCGACAGTAACAGATCTTAAAGTAGATAAAACTAAATTATGCGGTGGCGGCGCGATCAAAGCATTTGCTGTTATCGCCGGCGATGCGTCAAAAGCATCAACCGTTTGGACGCTTGACGGACAAACTTATACAGGTAATACCGTAGATTTTGATTTGCCATTGAACAGCACTTGTGCTCCAATTACTAAAACTATCACCGGTAAAGTAATTTGCACTACTGATCAATCTGTTTTGGCTGAAAGAACATTTACTGTTGAAGTAAATCCTGCATTGACCGCTACAGTGAGCGTAGATAATTTTTCCTGCAATGCATCCATTAATCTTTCTTGCCCGGCTGATAATGATAATGTAGATATTAACTGGACGATCAACGGTGAGTCGGGAACTGGAAAAGATATTCAGGTTGGCTCTGTTGCCGGTACATTGAATTACACTATTTCAAGATTAGGATGTACCTATACAGGTTCGCAGGATAATGTTTTCTGCATGCCTTTTCTAAAAAACAATACAACGAAATCTGACAGATAATTCTTTGTTAATTTATATAAATTAAGACGCCGTTTCAATAAAATGAAACGGCGTTCTTGATTTATGTCAAGAGAAATAACACTTTCTTAACGAATATCAAAACCATATTTTACCAACTGAATACCAATACAATACATATTGTTTATGATTTTTTTACACGGCTTCAACGCTTCTTAAACAGATTTCAGAACAACTAATGCTTTACTTTTGCCGTCAAATCACAAAAAAATTAAACAATATGCAAAAATTCTCTTTCTTAACACTTATATGTTGTGTAGCGCTGATGTTCACAGCATGTCAGAAAGAGACTCTGCTAGAAACTAACCAAACCACTCATCCAACTCAAATTAATGCAGTTAAAACCAACTCGTCAGATCAAATAAATGATTCTGAAAATGATGAAGCGTTAATTGCAACCTATGCTTTAGATGCCACTGATTCAGCAGCAATAGCTGCCGTTTTTTTAAAAGCAGCAAAAAATACAAACAATGCTGCGACAGCATGTTATAACAATACACCGAATCCGAATCAATGCGGCAATTCATTTAGATATTCGTCTTGTCAATATGCATTGGAAATATGGAATGATCCGGCAAATTTGTATTTAGATTTCGATTTTTCAAGCCAATTGGTCGGAACGCGTACAGATTGCTACGGCAGAAGATGTAATTACTGGCTGGTTCCATATATTCAACTGCATCTATACAATGCAAACGGCGCAGAAATTGGTGTTGTTAATTTGAGTACCGCTAATATCTCAACGCGTTCAAAAACATTTACAATCAATATTGCTGGTTTAGCAGCTTATGGAGATGTTGCATGTGTTAGTTTGACAGGTTATTTCAAAGCATTGAAACAATGTTCTGGTGGCTGCAACGGCAGCTATGGTGCTGTTCAGTGTGTGGGTACTTTTTGCATAGGTAACAATGCATGCCAGCGTTTTTGTTTACAGGTGTGTCCGCCGCCGCCAAATACTTGTCCCACAGTGAGTGCTGCAAACCTAAGCGATTACTCATTTTGTACAAGTGGAAATGTCACAGGACATGTCAATATAGTGGGCGATGCATCTAAAACAAATATCATTTGGACTTCCGGATCTCAGACGTTCACTGGAAATGATGTAACAATTCCTATCGCATCTAACAATAGCTGTTCACCGGAGAACAGAACCATAAAAGTTACCGTTTATTGTACTACAGATAATTCGATCCTGTATCAGCAGGATTTGAAAGTTACTGTAAATCCAACGGTTACCAGTTCTCTCAGCATTGACAATATTTCCTGTTTTGGAAAAATTAATTTTTCTTGCCCTGATATTACAGCAGTAAGCTGGACATTAGGCAATGTAAGTGGAACAGGAACAGAAATTCCGTTGAATACACAAGGTGAATCTTTAAATTATTCTTATTCAGCATATGGCTGTGAATATACTCAGGAAGTTTTAGATGTTAAATGTCTGCTCTTGTTGAAAAATACACCAAAAGGAAGTCATTCTTCCGTTAAATAAAACTGTGATAGTTTATTTTTGTTATTGACCGTCTCGTTGTTGAGGCGGTCTCTTTATTTAAATTAATTCGTAATTAAATTTTACATTTCCCTTTTTGCGCTGATTGAATCGGCGTACTTTTGCACCATGTCAATTATTGATGAAATACATAAACGCAAAACATTCGCTATCATATCGCATCCGGATGCCGGAAAAACCACATTGACGGAAAAATTCCTGTTATATGGCGGTGCTATCCAAACTGCAGGCGCCGTAAAATCGAATAAAATAAAGAAATCAGCGACATCGGATTTTATGGAAATTGAAAAACAGCGTGGAATTTCGGTAGCGACATCGGTAATGACATTTGAATATCAAAACACCTTAATCAATTTACTGGATACACCTGGCCACAAGGATTTTGCGGAAGATACCTACCGTACATTAACAGCGGTGGACAGCGTTATTTTAGTAGTTGACTGTGTGAAAGGTGTGGAAATGCAAACGGAAAAACTGATGGAAGTTTGCCGTATGCGCAACACGCCTGTAATTGTATTCATCAATAAAATGGACCGCGACGGCAAAGATCCGTTCGATTTGCTGGATGAATTGGAACAAAAATTATTCATCAAAGTGCGACCGCTTTCCTGGCCGATCGGTGGTGGTAAACTATTCAAAGGCGTTTATAATCTGTATGATAAGCAATTAAATTTGTTTCGTGCATCAGGAACAAAAGTAGAAGAAGAATTTGTAACCATCGATGACTTGAATGATGCTACTTTAGAGAACCAGGTTGGAGAAAAAGATGCCGCTAAATTGCGCGAAGATGTGGAATTGATCGATGGTGTGTATGAGCTGTTTGACGAAGCAAAATATAAATCAGGTGAAATTGCACCGGTGTTTTTCGGTTCAGGTGTCAATAATTTTGGTGTTCGAGAACTACTGGAAACTTTTATTCGTATAGCGCCATCACCGCGACCGCGCAATACGGTACAGCGCGTTGTATTGCCGACGGAAGAAAAATTCAGTGGCTTTGTGTTTAAGATACATGCTAATATCGACCCAAATCACAGAAGCAGAATTGCCTTTTTGCGTGTATGTTCAGGGAAATTTGAACGCAATGAATTTTATTATCACACACGCCACGACAAAAAAATGCGTTTCAGCAATCCGGTTACGTTCATGGCTTCCGATAAAAATATTGTGGAGGACGCGTATGCAGGTGATGTGATCGGTTTACCGGATACCGGAAACTTTAAAATAGGCGATACACTGACCGAAGGCGAAAAATTGCAATATAAAGGTATTCCTAGTTTCTCACCGGAAATTTTTAAAGAATTGGTGAATACCGATCCGATGAAAACCAAGCAGTTGGAAAAAGGAATCCTGCAATTAATGGAAGAAGGTGTGGCGCAATCGTTTACCATGCACCAGACCAATGCAAAAATTATCGGTACGGTAGGCGAGCTCCAGTTTGAAGTAATTCAGTATCGTTTGTTGAATGAATACGGCGCATCGTGTATCTTCAAACCGATCAGTTTCTATAAAGCATGCTGGATCACCGGCGACAATCCGGCAAAACTGAACGAGTTTATCCGGACAAAAGCGAATTACATGGCATATGATAAAGATAATCAACCGGTATTTTTAGCAACCAGCGAATGGATATTGCGTTTAACACAGCAAGATTATCCGGATCTGCAGTTTCATGTAACTTCTGAATTTAACAGAGACGAAGTAATTGTTTAATAAATGATACATGCAATTTTTGCCTCAACCTGTCGAGCTACGCTCGACTTCCTTCTCCAAATGGAGAAGGTGGTCTCGCTAAAGGCGAGATCGGATGAGGCAAAAAAAACAAATTATTCCTAATCTCTAATAACAACAAATTATACTACCATGAATGCACGATTAGAATTTTTCAGAAACCAGATCGGAAAGCCGAAATGGCAATTTCCCTATCCGTTAATGGACTGGATGACAGCGCAGGCACTGGAAGCGGAAGAAGGTTTCGTGAAAATGCAGTTTACCGTAAAAGAATATATGCTGAATCCATTAAAAATAATGCATGGCGGTGTGGCGGCAACTATGCTGGACGAACTGATGGGCGCTGCCGGATTCCTGATGAACCGGCCTGTTGGCTATGCTACTATCAATATGAATGTGGATTACCTGAACAGTGCAAAAGTAAATGAGATACTGATTGGCGAAGGAAAAATTGTGCGTGCAGGAAAGACGGTGATGCATGCAGAAGCAAAACTCACCAATGCTGACGGAAAACTGATAGCGAAAGCGACTTCTAATTTAATAGCTACGCAGGTGCCGATTAATATGTAAATCAATCCATTATAAAAATAAAAAAGAGAAATGATATACATTTCTCTTTTTTATTTTTTTGACCTCGTAAGAGGAAAATTGCTTATTAAGGTTTTCCGTTTGGATCAGTTACGATAACATTTGATGAAGATGAGGTTGTAACATTTTTTCCGTTTGGATCAGTAACGATGTTTCTTCCGTTTGGATCAGTAACAATGTTTTTTCCGTTTGGATCAGTAACAATGCTTAAAAGAGCGATGATGATTGCTGTAATAGTTCCCATAATGTGTTAGTTTGTTAGTTTGTTTATTTTGTTAACACAAAGATGAGAACCTGCTTGAACATCCAATAATTAAGAAATGCAGATTTTGTGACGGTATATTATAGGCATAAACCTGTCACAGTTAGCACATAAGATGCTGAAAAATAATGACATACAGATATTGATACACATTAATTTGATTAAAAATGTGACAATAAGTATTCAGGCAGGGTTGTTAATTTTTTTTCTTTTTCTTGATTTTGGAATTAAAAGGGTTTAGGGTTTAGGGTTTATGAATAATATCTAATACTAATGGTAAGTATTACGAACCAAAATTGCGATATATCAAGCACAGATTAAAAAAGCAATCTTTTTACTTGTGACTCTTAAAATTATTGTTTATCTTGTATTTAAATTTAAATTTTGTTGATTTTCAATGAATTGAAAAATTTATTATAACCAAATTGTGACAACATGGAAACCTTAAAGCAACTCGTAAAAATTGTTAACAGGAAACGTTTATCTAAAATTGACGTATTTGATAAAACGTTTTTGAACCAAAGTAGTACAAATTTATACTATAAATTGTATGAAGCGGTAGAATCGGATAAAATAAACAGTGATGCAGAAGCTGCGATGTATTTATACGGCACTGACGAAAAAGATGCGAAATTCAGGAAATTAAAATCCAGGTTCAAAGAAAAACTGGTCAAAACCATTTTGCTATTTAACAAAGACGAGCTCTTTAATTATGACCAGGGTAAAATCTATTATGAATGTATTACAGATTTTCAAACAATCGAAGTTTTAGTTAAGCTGACAGGCACATCAAGTTTAGTAATTGAATTGATCAAAGAACATTATACACTTTGCCTAAAATATAAATTCTATGATATCTTAATTAAATACTCTTACTATTTAACTACATATTATAGTTTAAGAGGAAAACAAAAAAAGTATTATGAAGAAAAAGCAAACTACTTACTGTATTCTGAATACAATAAAAATGAACTCGATTCCAGACAGATTTATAATGAAATAATATTGCAGTTTACATCATCTCAGCCAATTACAGAAGCGCTTTTGGATAAAATTAAAAGTTGTGTAGATGATCTGGAAAATATTGTAAAGAAGATTGATAACGACGAAATTGTTTATTATTACTATTATTCCAAGTTGTTATATGAAGAAAATATAGGTAGTTCAGATACTATTGTTAAACTCTGCGATGAGATTGAAAACATATTGAAAAACAATGTTTATGTATATAACAACGCAAAAAAATTAGTTATCTTATTGTACCGTTTAAAATCATTTCTGCATTTACGAAAATATGAAGAAGGTATTGCATTGTATAAAACAGACAATTCATTTTATCCATTAGAAAGCAGCTACAACTGGTTTGTATTAAAAGAGTTTGAATTTAAGCTCTATTTGCATAATAATAAGATACAGGAAGCGTACCAGGTCTATGAATCTGTTTTGCAAAATAAATTCTTCAAACGCCAGGTAGAAGAATTAACCGAAAAATGGAAGATCCACCATGCGTACCTGGTGTTCATGGACAGCTATTTAAATAAAGGTGATTATAAATTCAGCTTGGCAAAATTCCTGAATGATGTTCCCATCAACACGCGCGACAAAGGTGGTTACAATTTCGCCATTCGTATTGTTGAGCTGTTGTTCCAGTTTGCGCGCGGCGAGTACAATATCATTTTCCAGAAAATGGACGGCTTGCGCGGTTACCGTACGCGTTACCTGAATGATAATACCTACAAACGTAATCACTTATTTTTAAGTTTATTGCTGAAGGCGGAGAAAGAAGGTTTTGAAGGCAGAGCGATGAAAAACGCCAGTTGGAAAGAAATTGACGAGCTGCGCAAATTGAATACCTACATCATCGCCGACTGGGAAATCGTTCCGTTCGATACTATCTGGGATATTTTCGTCGATCTGGCGAAGAAGTAATTTCACTTTGTAGCACCATGCTTCGCGTCATGGCGAGGCACGAAGCCATCTGCTTAATAAATAGAGATTGCTTCCTGCTTCGTTCCTCGCAGTCGCAAAGACGCGAAGCATGTATGCGATGACGATTATAACGCTTCGCGTCATGGCGAGGCACGAAGCCATCTGCTTAATAAATAGAGATTGCTTCCTGCTTCGTTCCTCGCAGTCGCAAAGTCGCTAAGCGTGTATGCTATGACGATTATAACGCTTCGCGTCATGGCGAGGCACGAAGCCATCTAATCCTATGATTTGTGTCACAGCAAATTACAAAGCCATCCGATAGTTAATTTTTTTCTATTTCAAAATAAAGATCAAGCCACATAGGATTTATGCTATTAATTAATGTCTCCTTTTTTGCTCTGGATCCGGCTTTTATTTTCTTTTCAAAAGCGATTGCTTCTTCAATTCTACTATAAAATTCAAAGTAAACTAATTTTACACACTTATATTTAGCCGTAAACGAATTGGGATAGATAAAGTTCTTATGCTGCCAAATTCTATTCAGTAGGTTTGATGTAACACCAGTATATAAGGTAGTGTTATTAATATTGGTCATTATATAAACACAGCCGCCTCTTTTCATTTTTTTACTAAAATAACTAAATAGATTTAATTACTTATGTGTTTCATTATTTCTTGATAATAACCACATTTTTTTCGTCATGGCGAGGTACGAAGCCATCTGCTTGATAAATAGAGATTGCTTCCTGCTTCGTTCCTCGCAGTCGCAAAGACGCAAAGCGTGTATGCGATGACTATTATAACGCTTCGCGCCATGGCGAGGTACGAAGCCATCTGCTTGATAAATAGAGATTGCTTCCTGCTTCGTTCCTCGCAGTCGCAAAGACGCAAAGCGTGTATGCGATGACGATTATAACGCTTCGTGTCATTGCGAGGAAAGAACCGCACCACCTACTTCCAACCCAAACATACCCACTTGAAGAAGTGGGTATTTGCTGAAAATCTGTTAAAATACCCACTTACACAGGTAGGTATAACCCATTTAATTTGTCAGTTTACCCACCTGAAAGAGTGGGTATTAACCGTAAAACATAAAAAATACCCACTACAAAGAGTGGGTACAGGTACTTAAAATGATAACTATGTTTGGGTATTAAGCAGGTGAGTTGTTGGAAGCAGTGGCAGCACCGGTTCCGCCTTGTCCGCTGAAACGTGCTTTTAACAATTCATAAATAGTATCGGCACCCTGGATGCCGGCTTTGGCAGCCGCTTCAAAGTTGCGGTAGGCAGCCAGTGCCGTTACATAAGCTTCCGAACCGGCAAGCATTTGAGTATCATCAATTTTTTCCGCTAATTTGTTAATTTCCACCAATAATGGATCCAGTTGCTGATATAAAGTAAGATCTTTTTTTAATTCACCTACGTTAAAATAGGCAGGTAAAAAGGAAGGATTGTTTTCCATAGCTGTAATAGCATCTTCCACAAATATCTTGTTGTTGACATCGATCTTTGGAATGGTTTTGCGTTCGTCCAGCGTTAAACCCAACAGCATAGGCAAATTGGATTGAATGGTGTTGATGGCTCCTTTTACTGCATCAATTTGTGTTTGTGTTAAAATAACAGATAATTTGTTGTCTGTGATATTGCTCATGATGATTTGTTTTTAATTTTTTAATAATAAGTGTATTCTTGGTAATACGTTTCTGTTCGTGGAGTACTGTTAGCACCACCTAAAATTGAAACTTTGCTAATATTTCCATCTGTAAATGTATAGTTGTATTTATAGTAAGCATCCGTAGCACTATACAACATACTATCTATTAGATATTTGTTAGGTTGAACAACATAATAGCCGGCAATACCTAAAATATAAATATCTGCATTGAGGTGGCTTATTTGATCAAAATCACCTAATACATCACCTGGTATTTGCTTATAAAGCATTTTGGTATTTGTTAAAGTAGTAAACCGAAAACCATAATCTGCTTGCTTCTCAACAGGAAATCCACTAACCGTTTCTGTCCAATGAGCTGTATAATTTGAGCAGTTGTTATAGAGGTCATAAATAAAATTATCATAGTATATATCGGTAAAAAATGCAAACCTTGAAGCAGAAGATATGTACTCAACTTTAGTATTATTACTGTTAAAATAAACAGATGTTGAATTAAATCCTTGATTAGTTATTGAGTCAAAATAATATTCCCCTATAATTTGTTGGTTATACACCATTACTTTATTTATATATTGATTTTGTGAATTGCGAATATATATACTTGCATCATCCTGTTTTTCTAAATAAAAAAAGCTAGTTAAAGTATCACTATTTAATACACTAGGTCCATAATATTTTAATGAAGCACTGTGCAAATTACCGGTTAGGCTGTCATAATAAAAATAGTATAGTGTTGTATCATTTCCATTATATTCTTTCAATGATTTTACTTTTCCTTTGAATTTGCTATCGGTTGGTTTATCGGCATATCTGCATTCTTTTTTGCAGGATCCAATTAGCAGTATCAAATAAATAAATAGTAAGCTATACTTTTTCATGGTGATTTTATTTATGTCCGTTTAGCCAGGTTAAAATATCCGGTTGTGCAAGCAGGTTATTCGCAACATCATGATTAGAGTGCCCATCCCTTAAAGGCGAATCCGAATCTAATGTTCCGTCATTGCCGTATAATTTAATTATGTGCTTAGCCGATAAACCGGTATAGGAAGTTGGAATATTGCCAGGAGAACTTGTGGTGCCGGTTGAAGTATAGGTACCTATCAAACCACCTACCGCACTTAATCGCAAATCCATCGTAGAGTCTGAAAACTGATAAGGGACTACCCAATCATCATTGCCGTGTATTAAGAATGTAGGCACTATGCGTGAAGAGTTCAATGCCGCACAAGGGCTTATATTCGCCAAAGCAGTACTGGTCAATGGATTGCTGATAATTTGATGCACTAAACTTTGTGCTAAATTATAATTGTTCGCAACACGTTTGTTTGTATTAGAAGATGCTGGAGTTATGATATTTACCGGAGTTGGATTCGTCCAAGATAAATTCTTTAGGTAAGTATTGATTTTACCTAAAAGAGGTATTGGTGGATTTACAATAGCTGATACTGTGTTTGTTTGTGCAGCAACAGCCGGATCATAAACGCCATAAAACGGAAAATGGTTATCTCTAAAATTGGCATCTATTAAATTAGGATCGCGCCAGATATAATCGTTGCCGCTGTTAAAAACCTTAGGTTTATTCCAAATATAGTTTGCCATTTGGTTCATATTGGCAGGTCCTGAAACAGATACTACCGATTTTACATAACTGGTGTTGGCTTTAGTGTAGGCATACATCATAGCCAAATGTCCACCGGCACTTTCGCCTAATACCTGTATGCTGTTCGCATTTAAATTTAAACAGCTTGGGAAATTAGTTTTGATATGCGTAATGCAGGCGTCAATATCATTTATTTGGGTTTGTACAGATACGCTGCCTGTTAGTATATCAGTATTATTATCGCCAACCTGCACTAATCTGTACAATGGTGCTATCACTACATATCCTTGTTCCAATAAATTTTTCACCAGATTGTTAGACGCGCGTAGATTGACTTGTGTATAAACAGAATTAAAGCCATTTACTTTTGTTGGGTCAGGACCGCCTGACCAGCCACCGCCATGTATCAGCACCACAATAGGCGAGTTGGCTGTTTTAGGTATCGTTGTCGGATAATAGATATAGTACATTTGGCGTGCATCTGACCCATATTTTGCGGTGTACCATATTTTATTGCCCCAACTGTCAGACATTCCTGGTATATACACATAGTTGGCATTAGGAATAATCGTGCCGCACCATCCGCCTGAATTTGGAGCTTGGAAGGTACCAGTCATGCAAATATCGCTGCAACATTGCACCGCTGGCGGATAACCGCCACCGCCTACTAACAACGAGGATGAGAATGGAGTACCGGGATTTAGAAAAGTGGAAAAATATTCATCTCTGTTGGGGTTATCTAAATTCATTAAATAAGTTAACGGATCCAATAGAGTAGATCCTGTTCCAAGTTTAGCATTAGAATGGTGTTCATTTGTTGTATTTTTAATGCTGTCATCTTTCAAGATGCCCTCTGCTTTTCTGCAGGAATATGTAAATACCAAACTTATTAGCATACTTACAATATACATGTTTTTTTTCATGATAATACTATTTAAAATTAGCTTACTCTGTTTTATAAACTCTAAATAGTATATTTGTCCTACAACAAAACCAAGGGTCTCCAATCCTGTTTTTGTGCGCCGCTATGCAAATAGCGGCGTTTGTATGTTAAATATCGCTATAAAATTTTCCGGTTTTTCAGCATCCACCGGTGTTCAGCATAAAAATTCGTGGCGCCACTCTTTCTTAAACTAAACGATGTGTAAATATCATGGTAATTATTTTAATACAAAATTCAGTAAATGATTTTTTACAACAGTGTAAAATAGAGTAAATTTTATTTAAGTAATTGTTTATCAATAAATAAATTGTATTTTTAGTTAAAAAATATAACATAAATGGAAGCGCTTATAGAATTAACAAAAATTGTAAACAGAAAACGGCTCTCTAAAATAGATGTGCTTGATAAAACCTTTTTAAACAAAGACAATACCAATTTATACTATCAACTATAGTATGTGCTGCTGATATTTTTATATTGCTTATCGGCTTCAAATTTGGCTTTTACAATGACGTCTTTTACTTCCAATTTTGGTATAAGATTAAAATTATCTAAAGTGGCAAAATTTCCATTTACAAAATCAATGTCTTCACCTTTAATATGTACGGCATAGGTGGCACCAACTACTTTTATGCTTTTATAATACTGTTGATAATGTTGTGTTATATAATCATCATTATCTTTATTTTGTTGCAAAAATTTATAGTTGGTATTATTATTAGCAGAACTCAAAGCGAGTAGGAAATCAATAACCGTTGATTTATCTTTAGCTTGTTTATTGCCGGTTTCTAATTTAGCATAAGATATGCTATTATGGTTATACAATTTTTCTTGTTCAATAATTTTATATTGTTTTTGAGCGAATGTATTTGCTGAATAGCATAAGAATACTGCTATTACAACAAGTTGTAATTTTTTCATTGAAATTTAAATTAAAAGATTAAGAAATAATTTTTTAGAAAGAAAGCATATTTACCTCACTTTCGTAAATACATTGAAGAAGCCATTACTTGCATTTTCTTTCGTAATTAATGTGTCGTTTCGTAATGCGTAAGCAATTTTCCAAATATTTACACCATCTAGATAATAATTATATGCATATGTACTATCGATACCTGAGATTGCCTGCCTGTTCCAATACACTCTTTTCATTACAAAATCCGGACTAATATCACTGTAAAATTTAATACTGTCTTCATTGCTTGTAGTGTTAAATAAAAATTCAACAAAGGAATGTTCCGGATAAAATCGTTCTGATACTGAACCTCCAAAAATAAATCGCAATTGCCATTTTCCATTTATATAATAACGAATAGAATCTAATGGTTTATTTTTAAGGAAATGGCTGGTATCATTCATCATATTAAAGATATGACTCAATGTATCCAGGAATTTAATACGTTCAGAATCAACCTTAGTGATGGTGTCAGTTGGTGGTTTTATCGGATCTGGGTCGGTGCCTTTTTTCTTACAAGCATAAGGTGTAATAAATAATGCTATTAAAAGTAAGCTAAAAATTATTTTTTTCATGTTGTATGTATTACAAATTTTTATAATAATATAAATATACGAATTGTTTATTTGTGGTGGGCTTTTATCTTTTATTAATTTTTTCATTTTATTACTATTTAAAATTAGCTTACTCTGTTTTAATTCTAAATAGTATATTTGTCCTACAACAAAACCAAGGGTCTCCAATCCTGTTTTTGTGCGCCGCTATGCAAATAGCGGCGTTTGTATGTTAAACACTGCTATATAAATTTTCCGGCTTTTCAGCATCCGCCGGTGTTCAGTATAAAAATTTGTGGCGCCACTCTTTCTTAAACTAAACGATGTGTAAATATCATGGTAATTATTTTAATACAAAATTCAGTAAATGATTTTTTACAACAGTGTAAAATAGAATAAATTTTATTTAAGTAATTGTTTATCAATAAATAAATTGTATTTTTAGTTAAAAAATATAACATAAATGGAAGCGCTTATAGAATTAACAAAAATTGTAAACAGAAAACGGCTTTCTAAAATTGATGTATTGGACAAAACATTTTTGAATACGGACAGCACCAACTTATATTATCGGTTGTATAAAGGCATAGAAAATGGTTCTATAAAAAACGATGATGATGCCGGAAGACTTTTATACGGAACTGATAAAGCAGATAAGCGTTACCGTATGCTGAAATCGAGGTATAAAAGTAAATTGCTTAAAACGTTATTGCTATTTAATAAAGATGAACTGTTTAATTATGACCAGGGAATAGTTTATTATCAGTGTATTACAGATTATCAAGCAATTGAAGTGTTAGTCAAATTAACTGGCACATCTAATTTGGTTATTGAGTTGATTAAGGAGTATTATAACGTTTGCCAAAAATATAAATTTTATGATCTATTAGTTAAATATTCTTTTTATCTCACACAATACCATAGCCTAAGAGGAAACGTAATAAAATACTATTTAGAACAAAAGAATTTTATTGAATACATTGAAAAATTAAATAATGAATTTCAAGGAAGACAAATTTATAATGAAGTAATGTTGCAATTTACTTCTTCACAACCAATCAATGAATTATTTTTAAATAAACTCAAAGAAAACATTCAATTATTAGAAGTTATTATAAAAAATATTGATAATGACGAAATTGTTTATCTGTATTATCATTCTAAATTATTGTATGAAGAAAATGCTGGTAGCTTAGATAATATTAGTGTTTTATGCGATAAGATTGAAGATATTCTCAAGGGAAATGCTTACATATATAACAATGTAAAGAAATTGGTTGTATTGCTATATCGTTTGAAATCGTTTTTGCATTTAAGAAAATATCAGGAAGGTTTAGATTTATTTACAAAAGATACTTCCTTTTTTCCACCAGAAAACGGCTACAACTGGTTTGTATTAAAAGAGTTTGAATTTAAGCTCTATTTGCATAATAATAAGATACAGGAAGCGTACCAGGTCTATGAATCGGTTTTAGCCAATAAATTCTTTAAACGCCAGGTAGAAGAATTAACCGAAAAATGGAAAATATATCATGCGTACCTGGTTTTCATGGACAGCTACATCAACAAAGGCGATTATAAATTCAGCTTAGCGAAATTCCTGAATGACGTGCCGGTCAACACGCGTGACAAAGGCGGTTATAATTTCGCTATCCGCATTGTGGAGTTATTGTTCCAGTTTGCGCGCGGAGAATACAATATTATTTTCCAGAAGATGGAAGGTCTGCGCGGCTACCGTACGCGTTACCTGAACGATAATACCTACAAACGCAACCACTTATTTTTAAGTTTATTGCTGAAAGCGGAGAAAGAAGGTTTTGAAGGCAGAGCGATGAAAAACGCCAGTTGGAAAGAAATTGACGAGCTGCGCAAATTAAATACCTACATCATCGCCGACTGGGAAATTATTCCGTTCGACACTATTTGGGATATTTTTGTCGATCTGGCGAAGAAGTAATTGTCTTACGCATCGCGTCCAATACACGCATCGCGTCATAGCGAGGCACGAAGCCATCTGTTTGAAAATAGAGATTGCTTCCTGCTTCGTTCCTCGCAGTCGCAAAGCCGCTAAGCGTGTAAGCTATGATTATTATAACGCTTAGCGTCATGGCGAGGCACGAAGCCATCTGTTTGATAAATAGAGATTGCTTCCTGCTTCGTTCCTCGCAGTCGCAAAGACGACAAGCATGTATGCGATGATTATTATAACGCTTCGCATCATGGCGAGGAATGAAGCCATCCAATTACACTCTGTGAAACATTTTTGCGAACTGCATCATTGCGGCGATATTGCTCACTTTGATCTGGCCACCCATAAACGCCATCGTCGGGTCCATTCTGCCGAGTTCAATATCTTCGTACGTTTTCGCATCGGTCGTGATGACGCATTCTGCATCGCCATGCAATCCTTCTTCCACTTTCGCTTCTCCGTCTTTCACGTTCAGCGTGTATTGTCCGCCGGTGTCGCCGGAAATATCAAACTGGAAAGCAGTCGAATATGCAGCCGCTTTTTCTTTTTTAATTCTTAATGGAATTGATAAAATAATTTCCTTCGCCGTCTGCGGATTTCCCCAGTTTTTTTCAGCGATAGCAGTTGTGGAGGTCGATTTTATTTCATCAGGATTGGAATATACTTTCTTGTAGCGAATATCATCAATAATGATTTTCGATAGAATTTCGCGCATGATCTGCGTGGTGCCGCCAACAATGGTACCAACGCGCGCATCGCGGTACGCACGCGCAATCGGAAAGTCTTCCATGTAGCCATAACCGCCAAACATCTGCAAGCATTTATCGACAATTTTATTGCCGAGTTCCGTCATGTATAGTTTCACCATCGAACATTCCTTTACCGGAATTTCGCCTTGCTGATACAGCCAGCACGCATTGTATGTCATTTGCTTGCCTGCTTCCAGTTCTGTATAAAGTTGAACCATATCATGGCGCAGCACCTGGAATTTTTTAATTTGTCTGCCGAATGCTTCTCGCTCATTCATGTATTTCAGCGTTTCTTCCAGGCATGCTTCCGCGCCACCAACACCTAAAATGCCTGCCACCAAACGTTCCAACTGAAAACTTTCCATAATATAGAAAAAACCCATGCCTTCTTTGCCTACGATATTGGAAACCGGCACGCGCACATTGTCAAACGCCAATTCGCCGGTATCGGAAGAATGCCAGCCGATCTTTTTCAGTTGAGTGGAAGAGAAGCCAGGCGTTCCGCGTTCCACCACGATCAAGCTGATACCATTGATGCCTGCGTTTGAATCGGTTTTGCACGCCACCACCACGAAGTCGCAGAAGTGACCATTGGTAATAAATGTTTTGGAACCGTTGATGATATAATGATCGCCGTCTTTGGTGGCAGTCGTGCGCATCGACTGCACGTCAGAGCCGCCAAATGGTTCGGTTACGGCAATCGCGCCTACTTTTTTTCCTTCGATAGATGGTTTTAAAAAACGTTCTTTTAATTCTTCAGAACCTGCTTCGGCGATATGGTTGGTTGCCATGTATTGATGCACACTTACCGCAGCGCAAACGCCTGCGTAGTTGCTTTTCGCCAACTCTTCTAAATACGCGCATGTGTAAAAAATATCTGCTTTCGAGCCGCCGAATTTTTCTTCGTGGTTGATGCCGAGAAAACCTTGCTCACCTAACTTTACAAATAACTCGCGCGGAATTTTTTCATCTTTTTCCCATTGATTGGCAAACGGCGAAATTTCTTTCGCTACAAATTGCTTCACGCTGTCGCGAAATAATTCATGTTCTTCGGTAAAGTATTGTGATTTCATTTAAAGTATTTTATTTTTTTTACATAAAATATTTGTCTGTTGGTGCTTCGATAAACTCAGCGTGACAGCGACGCGGTGTTATACCTTGTCAGACTGAGCTTGTCGAGAATGTCAGACTGAGCTTGTCGAAGTCTTCTTGTTATGCTGAGTTTATTGAAGCATTATTTAGAAAACATTTTACTCACTACTAATTCTTTGCTGCCTGCTTCGTATTTGTAAAAACCTTCGCCGCTTTTTGCACCTAAATAGCCGGCAGTTACCATATTTACCAGCAACGGACAAGGTGCATATTTCGGATTTCCAAAGCCATCATGCAATACACGTAAGATGGCTAAGCATACGTCTAAGCCAATAAAATCAGCCAGTTGCAGCGGTCCCATCGGATGCGCCATACCGAGTTTCATCACTGTGTCGATTTCAGAAACGCCTGCAACGCCTTCGTATAATGTATAGATAGCTTCGTTGATCATCGGCATCAAAATACGGTTCGCCACAAAACCAGGATAGTCGTTTACTTCTACCGGAATTTTTTGCAGGTTCTTCGAAACTTCAAAAACCAGATCATTGGTTTCAGAAGAAGTGGCATAACCGCGAATCACTTCTACTAACTTCATCACCGGAACCGGATTCATGAAATGCATGCCAATTACTTTGTCAGGACGTTTGGTTGCTGCACCGATTTTGGTAATAGAAATAGACGATGTATTACTTGCCAGAATACAATGTGGCGCACAGATGTCATCCAGTTCTTTAAATATTTTTTCTTTGATAGAAAAATTTTCAGAAGCCGCTTCAATGACCAAATCACTTGTCGGCGCGCAATCTTTAATCGATGTAAATGTTTTGATATTTGCCAGCGTTTGCTGCTTTTGTTCTTCGGTTAGTGTTTGTTTTTGTACCTGTCTGTCCAGATTTTTGGTAATGGTAACAATCGCTTTATCCAACACGGTTTGTGCAATATCTACTAGTGAAACATTGTAACCATATTGTGCGCACACATGTGCGATACCGTTTCCCATGGTTCCAGAACCAATGACTGTTATATTTTTGATAGACATTTTTGTAATTTTGCTACAAGATAAAATTTTTACGCTAGTTTTCTAACATGCAATTCCGCAGCTACACATTAATTTACAAAAGTCAAGCACAACTACAAACGATTCAGTCAGCGGATTTTTCTGTTTTTGAAAACAAAGATTTGAAAATTGAGTTTTTGCTCGAAAACGCAGAAGACGGCAAACGATACCAGGCAGTTATTGAACCAAAAACAAAAATAGAGTTTGTTGATTTTTTTATTGAAACTGCTATTGATTATACAGCAACCAATGACATTTTTTGCAATGGTTTTCAGTCGTGGACGGAAACAAAAATTTTTGCTAAAGATGATAAATTGAAAGCACAGCGTCGTGGTGTAAAAATAATCGGCGAAGCATACGGCGACGGAATGTTGTATAACTACAAAAATAAAAAAGGCGTTGTTCATAGTTGGACATATACTTATTTTAAATTGCCGAAAAGAAAGATACATTTTTTAGGTTCATTGAATGATGCAAATGGCTACACTATTTTTGAACATCATGCAACAGAAAACAAGCTCATCATACAGAAAGATTGCAAAGGTTTGATAACGGATGAATCGATTATTTTATTGGATTTTTACAGTTGTGAACAGTTTGAGTTTATTTGCTTCCAATCATATTTCCAATTGCAAAATCTGAAACAGATCAATGCGAAACCTGCGATTGGCTGGACAAGTTGGTATTATTATTATACCAATATTTCTGAACAGATCATTCAACAAAATTTAGATGCTTTTACGAATAATCAAGTGCCAATCGAAATTTTCCAAATTGATGATGGCTGGCAAAAAGCAGTAGGAGACTGGCTGCATTTTAATGATAAATTTCCAAATGGTTTAACAACTATTGTCGATAAAATTCATCAGCAAAACATAAAAGCCGGTTTGTGGCTCGCGCCGTTTGCCTGCGAACACAATTCGTTCATCGTAAAAGAAAAACCGCATTGGATGTTGAAAGATGAGAAAGGAAAATTTCTAAAAATAGGTTTCAATCCGATGTGGAGTTATTGGTTTTACGCATTGGATTTTTATTTAGACGAAGTACGCGATTACCTGAAAAAAGTATTTCACACCATTTTAAATGAATGGAATTTTGATTTGGTGAAACTAGACTTTTTGTATGGAACAGCACTGATTGCGCGCAACGGAAAATCGCGTGGACAAATTATGTATGAAGCGATGCAGTTTCTGCGCGAATGTGTCGGCGATAAAATGATATTAGGTTGCGGTGTTCCGTTGTTAGCTGCCAATGGCACTACCGAATATTGCAGAATTGGTCCTGACATTCATCTGAGTTGGGATTTTACCTTGCTGAAATGGATTCGCGCACGCGAACGACCATCCACGCTGAATGCCATTCATAACACGATCAGCAGAAGACAGCTTTCCGGCAAATGGTTTTGGAACGATCCGGATGTTTTCATCTTGAGAAAAAATAAAACGACTTTATCATTTGAAGAAAAATATTCGCTGCTGTTAACTAATTTATTGTTCGGTCATTTGTTGTTTACGTCTGATAACATCAGTGAATATGATGCAGAAACTTTAGCGTTATATAAATCTATTTTTCCGCTGATGCCGTTGCAAAATGTAAAAGTAGATTTCACTAATGAGTTCTATATTATCAACTTCAGTATTAATGATAAATATTATTTAGCATTAATTAATACGAGTGATTCGTCAAAAATGTATAAATTGCCGAATAATTTATATTACGACAACGTTTCGCAGGAATTGGTGAAAGGTGATAAGAATATCGAAATCAGAAAGCATGCATCCAAATGTTTTTTAACCGTTGGATTTACGCCATTTGCTATTGCCGGAACCAGTGGCCATTTTTTTTCTGGCACAGAAATTGAAAACATCTACCTGACCGGAAATAAAATTGAATTAGAATGGACGAAAGGTGTTATAAATCCGGTGAAAGTGTTTATTAAAGTGCCTAAAGAATACGATGTGATCAGTATAAACAACAGTGGACATTTTAAAAGAATAGAGAAAAAAGATTTCTCTATTATTGAGTACCAAAAAGAGCTATGATTATACCATGAACTATATTTATTTTATTAAAAATCAATTTGTTGAATATGCGCGTTTTGTAATTGTGCTTCTTTTTTTATATGGTTCTGTAAACGCTGCTGCAGCCGACAAACCACAGATTCAATACGCAAAAGAACAGATTGCGCAAAAATCCTACAAAGCAGCGATTTCCACATTAAATAATTATTTAGAAGATTATCCAAAAGATGTAGATGCCTTGTATTGGCGTGGTTATGCTTATTATAAAGACAAGCAATACGAAATTGCCGAAATAAAACTCAATGAAGTTTTGAAGTTGAATCCAAGTTATGTTCCTGCATTGGAAACACTCGCAATCATGAGTTATGACAAAAAAGATTACCAGACTGCAGTTCAGTATTTTAACAGCGTGATACATGGAAACGATACTTCGAAAGATTACTACAACATGCGTGGTATGTGTTATTTTTATATTGATAATTACGATCAGGCGATAAAAGACTTTAACAAAGCAATCAAGTTAGATTCTAATTTTTATTTAGCCATCAACAATCGCGGTGCATGCAGATACAGCAATCAGAATATAGCTGAAGCATCGATGATCGATTTGGCATTAGCAGAGAAAGATTTTAATAAAGCGCTGGCTATTAAACCTGATTTTCAATTGGCATACAGAAATCGCGGAATTGTGAAAATGATGATGGATAGTTTGGATGTTGCGTATAAAGACTTGCTGAAAGCGACACAAATGGATGAAAAAGACGATAAAGCAAGTTTTTATTTAGCCAAAGTTTTATTTAAACAGAAAAACTATCCTGTCGCAATACAGTTTTATGATAATGCAATTAAGATAGTCAACTATAAACCTGAATATTATATCGAAAGAGGAATTTGCAAGATGACAATGCTCGATTTTAAAGCGGCTCGTAAAGATTTCTATCAAACCATGATGATCAGTGATGAAGCAAAAGGCAGAGCATATTACGAAGTAGCACGTACTTATGCAGCAGAAGAAAATGACGCAAAAATGTTCGAAAGCTTGGAAGAAGCGGCAAAATTCAAGTTCTTCGTTAAGAACTATAAATATTTTGGTTACATGAACAATGATGAATATTTTGCTAAATACAAAAAAGATAAAGATTTTTATCAGCTGATCCAGCGATTGAAATTTGGAAAATATTAATTGTTATCTTTACGATATTCACTTATTTATCAGACTAACCGCCGCCGTCAACGCCGCTTCCGGTATCTTCAAAGTTAGATTTCTTCTGTTTCGGCATTTGTTGTTTATTCTCTGATTTTCCGAATTTATACGTGAACACGATATTGCCAACCGTGCTTTCCCAAAAGCGTTTTACATTGCCGCTAAAGTAAGTTCCGTTAGATGATACACCAAAATATTGCGTGTGAAATACATCACTCACATTGACAGTAATACTTGCTTTATTATTCTTCAGGAAATCGTAGCGGAAACCTAAATTTGCAAAAACCATTGGTGTAATTTCACCTTGAAGGAATTTAATTTTACTTCTGTACATCACCATAAATTGCAGCGATGCTTTTGGTGTAATGGTAAAATTATTCATTAAACGCAGATTGTATTGAAAGCTATTGGTACTTGCATCAACTTCACCGTTCGGAACATTTCCTTTAATCTTGTTTTGAAATAAATTCGCCGATAAAATAAAATTCCACCATCTGAACAAGGTTGTTTTATTGGTAAACTCAACACCTATATTGGTTCCATTATTTAAATTATCAAAGTTTACGATAGAACGACCCAATGTATCAACTGTTCTGAAACGTGTAAAAACATTGTAAGAATAACGATAATACACAGTAGTGCTGAAGAAAATACTGCGTTGAAAAGTCGAATCTTTCTTAGCTGGTTTCAATGCAAATGTTTTTACATGCGTTAATTCAACAGCATGTGTGTAAGCTGGTTTTATATTTGGATTTCCTGTTAAAATATTGTATGGATCGCTGTAGTTTCCAAATGGATTTAATTGCTCAGGTCTCGGTCTGTTGATACGTTTACTGTAAGCAACGCTCAGTGACTGATTCTTTTTAAGATTGAAAGACAACGATGCTGACGGAAAATAATCAAAGTATTTTTGTTTGCTTTGCTGATTGCCAACTTGCTGCGCAATCGAAATATTTGTGTTTTCCAAACGAACGCCAACTTTATAATTCGCGATCTTTTTGATAGCGCCACCAAAAATGAAATAACCGGCATTGATCATTTCTTTGTACTTGTATTTATTAGAAATAGAACTGTCAAAAACATATTGCTGCGTAGTGCTGTTCAAAGAATCTGCATACAATTCATTTTCATAGTCGCGGTAACCAAAGCGATAACCAATCTCAATTTTAGATTTTATCTTGCTGATCGGCTGCGCATAATCGGCCTGCACAAAACCCGAATGCAGAATGCTGGTATTTTTGTTGTTTTGCAGCAATGAAATAATAGTGCTTTCTATATCATTAACATCAAGATTTCTTTGCGTATAAACAGGTTTTGAGCGGTCATATGAATATGCGTAATTTCCTGCTAAAACCAGGTCATTCGCATTGTCTTTAAAATATCTTCTGTACGATGCATTGACTTCAGTGCTGTAATTTTGCGATTTTGTATCGCTGTAACGATTGTAAGAACTTAATGGCGTCGCGAAAGAATCCAAAAAGTCGGTGTTGTTCTTGCTTTTATTTTTTCCGGTAGATTCACTGAACAATGCACTAAACGACATCGAACTTTTTTCTTTGATATTCACATCTAAATTCGTGTTGATGGTATTGGCGAAATTCTTGAAAGTACCATAATCATTTGTGTTTAAGAAATACGGATTTTGATTTGGGAAAAAATTGTAACGTGTACTGGTTCCTTTAAAATAAGATTCCATAAAACGGAAATTATACGAAGTCGAAAAACTGATATTGTTTTTTCGGAAGTTAACGGAAACACCTGTATTTGCGTCATACTTAGTACCGTAGCCAACCGTTACATTTCCATTCAGACCAACTTTCGTATTCTTTTTCAAAATAATATTAATGATACCGACATCACCTTCTGCGTCATATTTCGCATCCGGATTATTGATTACTTCAATGCTTTCAATTTGCGAAGAAGGAATCGCATCTAAAATTGCTTTGGTATTGTTTCCGGTAATTCCGGATGGTCGTCCGTTGATAAAAATTTTGATATTTCCGGAACCGCGCATTTCCAAGTTTCCATCCTGATCTACATTTACAACAGGTACTTGTTTCAATGCATCGATCGCTGACCCACCGGCAGCCATCGTGTTCTTTTCCATGTTGAATACTTTCTTTTCTGCATTTACCGTCATCAGCGCTTTTTCACCGGAAACTACCACTTCACTTAATACTTTCGCATCTTCAGAAACTTTTACGGTGCCAAGATTTACGTCTAATTTGTCCGGTGGAATCACTAATACTTTTTCATTGACAAAATCTTTATAGCCAACAAATGAAACCGTTAATTTATAGGCGCCTAATGGTATGGATGTAATTTCAAAAAGACCTTTTTCATCTACTAATGCACCAAATATTTTAGAAGAATCGCGTAAATTCTGTATCGTTACTGATGAATATTCTAATGGTGTATTTTTTGCAGCATCTATTACTTTTCCATAAATTCTTCCGGTTAAGTTGCCAGCACCTTGCGGTGGTTGTGCATTCGCAAAAGAAGTAATCAATAAGATGGTTAATGCAATAACAGATCGTAAAAAAATGGTCATTAGTGTGTGGTTATATTTTTGATAATTGGTGTCTTGAGTGGCTGTTTTATTACAGTTTTGAAAAGGAAATAATCAATAAAACCCAACCGATCAGGAAGCACAAACCACCTAATGGCGTGATTGGACCAAGTATATTTTTAAGAGATTGAAGCCCTAATAAATCTGTTGTTGCCAGCAAGTATAACGAACCTGAAAAGAATAAAGTTCCTGCAGTAAAAAACCAGCCGGCATAATTTAATGACTTGGTTTCTATTTTAGTTGATAGAAAAACAACAGCCAACAATGCGGCAACATGATAGAACTGGTAGCTAACTGCCTTTTCGTAAATGGCATGATGATACTCGTCCAATTTTGTTTTCAGCGCATGCGCACCAAATGCACCTAAAGCAACAGCAGAAAAACCATAGAAAGAAGCAATAATTCCAAATATTTTTTGCATAAAAGAATTTTTGCAAAGGTACAGATTTGAGAGAATAATTAGAAAATGCTTAAATCATTAAATGTTATATGACGATTTAATAACCTTTGTATTTTTTGTCATTTTAATTTTTAAACCTGCCAGTCAATTTCGGCTTCGCCTCTTGCTTTTAAAATTTCGTTCACTTTTGCGAAATGCCTGCAACCGAAAAAACCATTATATGCTGAGAACGGTGACGGATGCGCCGCTTTTAAAATAGTATGCTTGTTTTCGTCAATTAAAGCTGCTTTTTGCTGCGCAAAATTTCCCCAAAGCAAGAAGATCAAACCGTTTCTTTCTTTTGACAGTTTTTCTATGGTTGCATTGGTAAATTCTTCCCAGCCGTGTTTCTGATGTGATGCCGGTTGATTGGCTTCCACCGTTAAAATAGCATTTAGCAAAAAAACACCTTGTTCTGTCCATTTTTGTAGATAACCATGATTCGGAATCTCAAAAGCAACATTCTCTTTCAGTTCTTTATAAATATTGACCAGACTTGGCGGCGGTTTAACACCGTGTTGCACAGAAAAGCATAAGCCATGCGCCTGGCCTGCACCGTGATATGGATCCTGACCAAGAATAATCACGCGAACTTTGTCAAAAGGAGTAGAGTTGAATGCATTAAAAATCAGCGAACCAGGCGGATAAATTATTTTTCCGGCATCCTTCTCTGCTGCCAAAAAACGCTTCAACTCACTAAAATATGGTTTGTCAAACTCATCATGCAGAGCGGTCTTCCATGTATTTTCTATTTGAATTGTACTTGTTGACATAAAATTTATCTGATTTTTTTCGGAAATACTGATTTTACGAATATCTTTGCACTCCAAAGTAAAAAAATAAGTCGGATTTTTATTCTTGCGAATCAAAATTTATACTGATTACTTATTGGCCGCGTAGCTCAGGGGATAGAGCAACTGCCTTCTAAGCAGTCGGTCGCACGTTCGATTCGTGCCGCGGTCACCCAGCAAAATAAGGGTTTCACACATGTGAAGCCCTTATTTATTTTTAACTGGTTTAAACATGGTTTAAACAATTTTATTATTTTAGATTCATTTCTATAATTATCTCTATTAAATTTGATTTAATAGGAAAACAAATAAACAACTTACCTTATCTACCTTATTACCTTGATTAGGATAAAATTATACTAACAAAAATGCTTTATTTTACGATACTAAAAGAAAATTGAGGTAATAAGGTAAGTAAAAATCAGAAAAAATATTTTTTTGAAAATTTTTACTCGATAATATCGTTTTGACGCTCATAAAGTAAATATCCATAAATTTGCATACCATTTCTATATTTTTTAATTCTTTTGATTCCTATATATGACAATGCTTTTCCAATGTTTTGAACGTTAAGTCTAATATTCTGACTATACTTATTTTGTAGGTAAGTTAAAATTTCGGTAGAAGTGTAAAAGTTACCAATACTATTAATTTCATTTCCATTCTCGAAATGTTTTGTAATTAATTCAACTTCAATTGAATTAATAGTAAAGGCAGAATTAGCTTTTTCATTTTGTTCTAATTCATCAAAAGTAAGTTCATATTTAAAATCATTTTTGTATAAATAGTATGCTTGTCGCCAAACATCATCGATATTAATATCATTTTTGTAATTCCAATCTATTTTATCAATTTCAAAACAAAGCCAACGTACAGAACCAGTATAATCTGATAAAAATTCATGATTATTTGTTGAACCTATAAAGTTTGCACGACGTGGGACTGTAATAGGTTTCTTCTCGTAAGGACGACGCACTTTAACCTTATCTTTACTAAAGAAACTTTTTAAAGTATTTAATTCGGTCTTTGATAATGTTGCTAATTCATCTAAGTTTATAAAGAAGTTTTCTGATAAAGCAATTAAACTATCTTTATCCGTATTCAAATTTTCAGTAAAATAATTTTTGAGTATTGGTGGACATAACCAACGACAAAAAGTTGATTTTCCGCTATTTTGTTTACTATGTACTAAAATAAATGCTTGTTTATTAAAAATACTATCATCTAAAGCACATACAACTGAACGCACTAACATTTTTTTAAATTGAGTAAAAAATCGTTCCTTGTCATTAGCATCAATATATTCACTCAATTTTGAAATATAATCAGTTTCTGAAAGTGGATTGTATTCAATTAAATTTGTAAAATAATCTATAAATGGATTGTGTTCAATTACAAAATCTGAACGCAAAAGAATTGTAAGTTTTGTTACGGAAATTGCACAATTATTATGCTCTAAAAAACTGTAAATATTATTTTCATTACATTCAATATAGTTAGTGCTATTTTTATCTCTATATTCTATTTCATTACTAATAATATTAAACCTAAAATCAAAATTATCATTCAATAAGTTTTTCACTTGTACAAATTTACTTATTGGCTTTACCTTATTATTTGTCTGATTTTCAAAATTCGTTGAAGTTTTATTTTTTGGACTTTTTGTATCAATACCATAATCTTGACAGATCTTAAAGAACGAACCTTTTGATATTCCTTTATTTTTTCCGTTGATACATTTTGAATATTGCTTATCGCATTCCAAACTTTCATATTTACTTGATTTTTGGCTAATTCTATGATAAAATTCTCTGCCATTTTCTCCAATTGCATCTGATAATGCAAAACCAATTTTTAACCAGTCTTCATAATTATTAGTAATGTCAATTTGTCTTTGTTCAATCTGTATTATACAATTCTTAATATCTGTATAAACATCGTTTGAAAATTGTACTTTTTGATTTAGTTTTTTAGTGGTTGGCTTTATGTTGGAAAATAATTCCGTAAAAATTTCGCTTTCAAAATTTGTATAAATATTTGTATCACTACTAATAAACATTAATCTACTTACATCTTTACATGACTTATCAATCTGTTGTTTGTAAACGTCTAAGAAATACTTTTCAATAGCAAAGAATGATTGTAAATGTGTTTCAATAGATGCTGGAATTTTAAAAATTAATTTCAGACCGTTTCCGCTTGGTGAAAGAAAACATGTGAATACATACTTATCATTTTTCAAACGTTTAGTCAATTCGATTATTTGGGGTTTTGTCAGATCGTCAATATCAATTTGTATTAAACCACTATGTTTTATAATCTCATTTGCAGTATGACCTTTTGCAAAAATTCCGCTAATAGTTGCGCACGATAAACGTTTTAGTTTTTCTGTATCTCTTGATTTTTTATCTCTGATATTTCTTATTTTTTCACAATCAACTTTAAACGTTTCATTTTTGATGATTTCTAAAAAATCACAAATTGGAATGTCGTTAGATTTTTGAGATTTAACAGTATTAAAATAGCTTACTAGGAATTTATTATTTTCCATTTCTGTTATTTTTAATCTTAGTTAATCCTTCAAACCCGTGTTCAATAATTTCTTCTTTGGTAAGTTGTTTTCCTACCATTAACCATTTTTCTAAATCAGATTTTTTAAAATAAAGTTTCTTTCCACGTTTAATAAATGGAATTTCATTTTTGCTGGTAAAACCGTATAAAGTTTGTTTGGCAAGGTTTAGGTATTCACACGCTTCTGTGAGTGTAAGTATATCATTGTAAGAAGATTCAACTTGTTGATTTCTATTCTCACTAAATACCTTTCTGATACTGTTTTGAATTAGTAAATCTAATTCCGTTTCTGTAGTTACAATAACTTTGTTTGCGTTCATAAATTATATTTTTTATGAAGCAAAGATGTAGTTGAAAATGTATGTAGGGTGGAGTAGTAGGGATACCCTATATTTTTATTGTTTGTTGCTTATTTCTTTATTTATTTGATTTACAATGTTTTGCAGGTTTAATTTTTCAAAATAATTTCTTATGAATTTTAAGTCATTTTCTAAAGTTATTTCATTCTGTGAAAAAACTTGTTTAACTTTTTTATAAATTGTAGTGTTGTTTATCAATTCTGTACTGGGTTCTTTACCTGTGAGGAATTGTATAAAACGTGCAATTTCTGTTTTACTCGTTGTATTATAAATATTATCATTTATCTCATTTAATAAATAATGGATTGCTAAAACTTGCCTTGCAGTTGTAAATTGTTTATTAGTGGTATTCGGCAATTCTTTTGAGTTATTTGTCTTACTATTTTTTAGAAAATGTTCAACTAAAGGATTATGCTTTTCTACTAAAAATGAATTGTATTTAAGCATTACTTTTAATAGAAAACTTTCAAATTGATTAAAATTATTTTCAAAAGTTTCTCTTAAATGGAATTCTAAAAACTTATCAAGTTCCATTATATCTGTAAGATTTAATTGATAAGCAAAAAATAAATCAAATTTTTCGTTTGCTTTTTTTACTATACAATAAGCATTAAGTTCTACAATATCTACAATTTTTTCATTTTCTATTTTATAAATTCTTAAATAGTAATCAGGAAATGGAAAGTTTGCATAGTTAATAGAATTAATACAATCTTGTCTGTGCCTATTTATATAGTCATAAAAATATTCTTTATCTTCTTTCCTAAATGGAACACTTGCAAGGACATTATTTTCTTCTAAATGAAATTTTACATCATAATAAAATTCATTGTGTAAATATTCTTTATCAAATTGAGCAAAATTATTATTCATCGCATCGATAATAGTTTTAATGTTTATTTCGTATTGGTTCATCTTTTTTTTCTAATAAATATATCAAAAATTAACTGTGTTATGGATGTCTATTTTTTTATTGATTCCTAGAGCTATAAAAAAATAAGCTACCGAAGTAGCTTATTTTTTAAAGTCGAATTTAATTTTTTCAGTACAAACTTATACCGTTTAACAATTTTTCATTTTTTTGGGATTATAGAGTTTTTACCTTTTTCATAAAGTGTATTATTCAATGTAATTACTTCTAAGTTTTCTACAAAGAAATCTGAATCATTTGTCACTATAGAAAAATTATTTTTCAAAGATAGATGATAGTAATAACTATCGTTAAAATCTAATCCTTTATTTGGATTTTTAAGTAAAACTTTCAAAGTAATATCACTACCAAATAAATCATTCTGTAAATCACAGAAATTATGATATGCTTTTATTTCGGAACAGATAAATGTATAATCCGTATTAAATTGCTCAGATTTTCTGTAGTTAGATTTGTATAAATCTTTATTCGTTTTTTCTAAACCATTTTGTTCGCAGTAAATCTTAAACCCTACATCTCTTAAATATCTATTTACAATTTCTGAAAGTAAAATAGCTGTAATAATAATTTTTGGCTTTGGTGATAATGTTGACTTACATACATCGTCAAAAAAATCAATGTATTGTTTTTGTTGTGAACTTAATGTGGTTGGCTCATTAAGTTTAAATAACCAAATATTAGTATCAAAGAAATACTTCTTAGGTTGCACACTTACATTTCTAAGCGTCTTAATATCGTATGCCATTAGGAAATAGAAGTAGCTTCAGAAACAATTTGACCGTGCATTTTTGGATTTAAAGCAGACCATCTAACTTTATCCATCTTTGTTCTCAAATTAGGCAATGAATCATAATCAATTACCAAAAACTTATCCACAGTATCGATTGGATAATTTAAGTAAAGTTTGCCGATGGCAGAATGTAAGAATTGAGTTGTACATTGCTCAATACCATCAAAAGAAACCTCAACAGTTTCTTTGTTTTTTATTGCGTTATCAAGGTATGGAAAAACAAGTAATCCTTCTTCGTGGAATGCAACTATGCTTTTATTGACAATATTTAAAACCACTATTTTCATAATATAAATTTATAGGTTTACAACTAACTTGTCACTTAATTATAAACAGTAAAGTACAAAAATAGTTCCTTTTTTGGAATTTTTTGTTAATTTTTACTGAAAATTAGATTAATAGTTGTACCAAAAAATGGATTTTCAATTGTTCTGCCATCTTTAAATAACATTGTTTTCTCAAATTCTGTTGACCAATAAGCATTTCCTGTAATTATATCTATTATACCATTATTAGCTTTACAATACTCTAAAATACTACTTAAACCTGTACCACCGGTTGTTTTTTCAATGGCAAATTTCGTTGAATTACCAGCAATTGCCCATTTTATAGCATCTAAATTATTGTCAATTTTATTTGCTGTTGCAATTTGAATACGTGGAAGGAATCCACCACCTAAATCCACCATTGTAAATTTTAATTGCTGCAAGGTCGGATAATATTGACCACCTACAAAAAACGGATACCGTTTGTCGTCTTCATAATTATAATAAGCGTGTAAATGTGTGTTAGAGAATATTTCTAATAAATCGTCTTTTATTCTGTTTAATAAATCATCTGTTAATTTAGGCATTCCTCTATGGCACATTAAGTGCTCATTTACATATTTGCAATATCCTGAACTATCAGTCGTTTCAAAAGATTGTGTAGGTAGGGTGCTTTTTTGAGTATCTTCATGTTCTGTTCCATCTTTTACAAAACCGTTTCTAAAGAATACATCAAATCTTTTTTCCAAAAAATCAAAGTCTGTTGAAAACGTTATATTTTGCTCACGATGTAATTTGTATATAACCGCTTCTAACAAAGCACATAAATTTGCATCAATCCATTCACAGTCGTAAAAATCTAAAGGTACTGTTGTATTATATAAATCTATACAATGATGATATAACTGTGTTATCTGTTTGTAACCAGAAAAATCTGTATATAATCTATCTATAAACTTATACGGTTTCATGGTTCAAATTTAGTTATTTAGAGAATTTCATTTAACAAAGTTACATCTTGTTTTCATATTATTTATGTAACATTATGTTTTATTCATTAGCAAATAAACTCTGTTTCATTAATTTAAAATCATTTGCGTGAAATAGAAAAGGAAAAGTACGGTAATTTTCTTTTTCCGAATAACTTGTTTCTAAATAATCTTCATCTTGCCATTTGTTTTCTTTATCGAAATAATGCAAATCAAACACTAGTCGTTTGTTTAGATCTATAATAAATGGAATTGCATAACTTGCTGTATATTTTATATACCAAACTTCTAAATTATTGCATTCAGCACGACCGCAAGTGCAAATTAAATTCCTGTCGTAATAATTATGATTTTCAGGCAACAAATTGAAAATAGATTTTCCAATACCTATATTTTCCCATTGTTCTAAATTGGTAAAATGATTGTGGTTTATCCAATATTCAAACACTTCTTTTGTATCATAAATTTCTTCTATATAGTAATTAGTATCTTTCTTTTTGGCTTTCAAAAAAATAAAATTATCTTTCAAAATCATCAAAGGCGTAAGTGCTTTATTTAAAACGTAATGTTCGTCATATTCATCATCATTACTATAATATTCATAATCGTTGTAATGAATATTTTCATAAATCCACAAACTATAATATTCAAATTCTTTTGGTGTAAAGCAAAAATAAAGATGTTCATCATTAGTAATTGACGTTAATAAATTTAACTTTTCACCAATAGCATAAACGGCTGTATCTGAAATAGAATAAATGTTTTGCAAATTAAAATATGGAATGTTTTTAAACAACGATTTAGTTTAAATTATTTTTTCAATGAAAGGATTTTCAAAAATACCAAAATTGATTTCATTAAATTTGTTTGTTAGTTCAAAAGGATCAAAACCGGTACTTTTCCAAATACTTTTTTTAAATACAAAACAATATACACTTCTTTTTTGTCCGTCAAAATCTGTATTATTTAAAACCACTTCTAAATTGTCACTTTCATTAAACAGTATCAATTTATCAAAAGCATCTGCTTCATTCAATCTGTTACAAAGGATTTTATTATTGGTTTTAAATTCGGTGAAATGAATGTAAGAATTGTCAAAAAATTCACCGATCATAATAGTTTTTTTGCCATTCACTTTTCTGTGTAAAATCCAATAATTATTTAATTCAGTAACATCATTTACAGAACATGAGCAAAATTTTATTTTATTTGATACTGTACACATATCAATCTAAATTGTTTTTTTTCTTATTCATCTTTCGGATTCTATCCATTTCAAACATTTCCCTAATTCTATTCATTCTTTCTGTTTTATTGGCTTGTCTTTTTAACGCAGCACTTTGACCTTTTGTAGGCGGTTTATCGTTTTCTTCAATTTCCTTTATAATAGTATCTAATACTTCACTGCAAGACTTAATATGTATTTGTAGTTCGTAAACTTTCTTTTTAAGATCGTTTAGTTTTTTGTCTGTTAGCATAATTTTCTTTTTAGATGTGTTTTAATCTTCTATTCCTGGTATTTTTAACATTGCTAAATCATCCATTTTTGCTAATTTTTTTGATACTTTCTTATATAGTATTTTTTGTTCTTTTATTGTATTTTCGATATGTATTTTATTTTTATCAATTTTAGAATAGTCAATTAGTTTTTCCAGTTTTTTATTTAATTCATTTATCAATTCAGCTCTATGATTCTTATCATTTACAAGTTTTTTTATAGCATGATTAATCATGTCAATTAATAAGTTTTTTGCAATTTTCTCATATTCATTGAGAATTTTCAATAATCTATATCTTAATATTTTATTTTGTTGACTTAACACACTAATATTATTTCCGGTTTCTTCTAAATAACATTGATAAACACGAAAACTTGTTTTCTTTTCATTTTCTAAGATTGTTGTATCGAATTGATAATCTAAAGTATGCGCACCTGCTATATTTCTAAGTTTGTAAATATCCAATTGTTCAAATAAATCAGTTACTTTACTTCTTGACGAAAAATTTAATAAACATGCTAACTCTTCAAAAGCGCTCATTTGTAAATATACTGCATTTAATATTCCATATAATCTCAAATACATTCCGTTAAAATCTCTATGTATGTTGCTCTTGTCACCAAGTTGATATTCAAATGCACTGATAATAGCATATTCAGTATCATCTAACAAATCAATAGAAGCTCTATACTTTCTCCAGTCTGTTTCACTTTGAAACTTTAATCTTTTTGCATATCGCTTTTCATAACCAATACCTTGCTCTACTTCATTTCCTGCAATTGAAAGCATGACCCTTAAAAAGTAAGTTATTTCTTCTTTATGTGTGACTTCTTTCTTTGCCATAGTATTCACTATCTATACATTGTGATTATTTTATTATCCTCAAGAATGTTATAATAAATTTCTATAAAATCACAAAATCTTAGAAGTTCATCTTTATTTGGGTATTTAAAACTACAATACATATCAATGTAATTTTTATCTTCTTCAATGAACACAATGCCAACAATATCTATTTCAGCTTCTTTGTCTATGAAATGTTTAAACTTATTGTTTAGTAAACGGAATTCTTTGAGATATTTATATTTTTTTTCAAGTTCTAATTTTTCAAATTTTCCAGTTTTACCTTTATAAATATTTTCTAATATAGCATACATATCTTTAACTAAACTTTTTGCTATCGGTACAAGTTTATTTAATTCATCTTGTGAAGTTTCAGACGCCCAATGTATATCTTTATTTACAAATGTCTTTGGGAAATAAAAAGTTGGATTAATTGTGTAATCAATTTTATATAGTGAATTAATTACACTAAATGTACGTTGTATGTCAAGTTCAAGATATGCAATATTATTAAGATCGTAAACTGACATTTTTTAATTCTTAATTATTTTCTATAATCTCAATTTCCTCTTTTGTCAACTCATACAATTTATAAACCATTGTATCTATTTCCTTATCGGTTTGTGTAATGGTTTGTTGTATGGTGTTGGCTTTGTTTTGTTCCGTTTCAAAGTATTGCATCAATTCAGCTTGTTCTGAAATAGATAATTTTATCTTTTGCTTTTCCAGTTCTTTGCAGAAATCTTTATAGCTTAATTCATTCCAGTTGCCAAGTTTGGTATTGATATTTATAGTTGCATAACGGCTTTGCAATAATTTTATAACGTTGCCTTTTATAGTTTGCAGTTCTTTGTTTTTTTGCAACATCGCTTCTGCTTTTTCTGATAACAGACAATTTTCATCAATTTTGATTGGTAGTTTTTCGAGATATTTAGGTTTTATATTGTAATCAATGAAAACATTTGAAAAATAAAAGTTCATTAACTTAGAGTTTAAAATTGCTAATAAATATTCCAAATCACAGTTTTCTTTTTTTTCGATAAAAGAAAAATTATTTAATGGATAGAATTTGCCTTCAATGTCTAATGTGCTAATTAATCGTTTCTCAAGACTTAACTTTCTGATGTATTGTACTAATATCTTTTTGCGTTCAAAAGAGTTTTTAGAATATCCAGATAGATGTTCTCCATAGTTAAGAAAATCGCCTTCCCAATTCAGACTATATTTCTTAACGCAACTTGCAGCAGGAATACAGTATTTCCAATTTAAATCTCTATTAGAATTTATATCTTTTTTAACGTACAGGTTGTTATTGCCTGTTTTAATACCATATCTAACTATGTATGAATTTTCTAATGAAATATTGTCTTTTATTTTCTCAATTAAATTTGAAATATTTGAAGTCAATAATAAATTAAAAGGCATATTCTCTATTTTACTCCAATCATTAATAACAATATTTGATTGAATAAATATTGATTTATCAATTAGGAATTTGGGTAGTTTGCCTTTTAATAATTTATAGGTTGTTATAGTTTTATTTTGGATTTCTGAATTTTTTATAAAGAATATAGCAGGTACTATATCGGGTGCATCTTCAAAAATATTTTTCTCTAACTCTATTAAATTCTCAATTTTATTTCTAACAATTACTTGCCTTATTTCAAGATACTTATCTAAGTAATACCATGTATTTGGTGTTATAAGCCCAATTAAACCGTTATTTTTTGTAATGTAATTTAATGAAAGGTCTATAAAATGTACATAAGTTTCAACTTCGCCTTTTTTACATGAATATTTTTGAATAATGTATTGTTTCTGATTATTTTCAATTTTTGCACCCCAAGGCGGATTTCCAATCACTACATCAAAACCACCTTTTTCAAAAATGGTACTAAATTCTTTTTGCCAGTTAAATGCTTTATCACCTGCAATACTAACATCATCAATTAAACTGTTACCACATTTAATATTGTTATTTAAGCTGCTTAGTTTGCGCCCTTTTCGTGCGGTGCGCAACCACAAACTTAAACGTGCAATCTCTACACTTTCTTCATTCAAATCCACACCAAAAATATTGTTTTCCAATATGGCTACTTCATGGTCTGGCAATACCAAACTTTCACCTAATAATTGTGCTCTTAATTCATCAATGTTTTTATGTTCTTGTATTAAAAAATCTAATGCCTGATTTAAAAATGCACCGCTTCCGCACGCCGGATCAACAATAGTAATTTGTAATAACCAGGTTTGATAATTATCTAACTTTTGTAATAATTCTTTCTTTTTTGCTTTGCGTTTGTCAGGTGTATAGTTTTCGGCAATTACTTCAAACTCATTTCGTTTTTCGGTACACAATGCACCAACGGTATTTTCTACAATGTATTTGGTAATGTATTTCGGTGTATAAAAAACACCATCTTTTTTTCTTTTAGTTTTCGTTTTATCAATTTCTTTTCCATCTAATTCAGCTTGTATTTCTTCAATATCATTTAATGAATGTTCAAAAATATGTCCGAGTATATTTACATCAACATCGGTTTCATAATCGTACTTAGCTAAAGTAGGTGTGTAGTTTTGAAGTAGGTTATCAGAAATAAGAATAGTATCTAAAATTTCATCGTTGGCAAACAAACCACCATTATAACCAAACACTTCGTATTTTTCATTTTTAAAACCGTTGTTTAAATAAGTAAAATGTTTTTTAAATCGTTCGTATAATGGCTGGTATGCATCGAGTTTTTTAAGGTTTTCAAACTCGTCTAAAATAGTTTGAATAGTGTTTGCTTGTAATAAACCTCTGTCTTCAGCAAATAAAATAAACAAAATTCTATCTAATAACTTTTGTGATTTTTTGAATAAAATAAGTTTGTCGTATTGTGGATTAAGAAGCACAATATCGGTAAATAATTTGCGCTTAAAATCTGAATAATCTTTGTAAAGTTGCTTTGTAATATCTTGTTCTTTTACCGTTGATTTTTGTTTTATAATTGCTGGTAAATCTGAAAAAATATTATCAATATGCAAACACAAATACAATAACGTAAATTCATTTTCAGTAAGTGTAAATAAATTAAACTCTTCAAAATCTACTTTATCATCGATATAAAAACGTAATTTTTCAAAGTTGGAGATAATAACATATTTACATCCTTTGTGGTTAACTTTGTATCCAAATGCTTGTGGTGCAACACTTGCTAAATCGGTGGTATTTGTGCCTTTAAGTTCTATAACTACAATGGCATTTCCATTCTGCAAAATAGCACCATCTGCTTTTTTGCTGTCTGATTCATTTTTCTTTTCAGTAATTAAATTATAATCAGGTTGCGGATTTAACGTAAAGCCAAATACATCTACAAATAAATCTCTAAAAAATCCTTCTTGGTATTGTTCTTCTTTACTATCTCTAATTTGTTGCTGAATAGTTGCATTATGAAAGTGTGCTTTAAACTTTTGGTAAGCAATTTCCACTTTCGATTTATCGAGTTGCTTTAAATATTGATTAAGTACGGATTTTTGAAATAATGCCATTTGGCTAAAATACGGATTTTTGTAATAAGTAGAAAGGTTTTGTATATTTGTTATGTGTCTGGCTTGCGAGTCGGATCGTATTATGGCTGTATGAAAATACTCCATATTTGACGGTATATTTAACTACGCCGTTAAGCTAAAGACTTTCAATTGAAAGTCTTTAGTGATTTTGGAAGGTACTGTTTAAGAAACTCTTTGAAAACCAAACAGCAACTATAAATAGTTGCTGTCGGAACAATAACTATTAAAGTTATTGTCATTTTAAGGAATTGACATGTTATGCTCGCTTCCTTCAAATAAATAATTCAATCTTGTGTATTTGGAAAAAGCGGATTTTATTAAAAATCAACACAAATTTACCGTTTATTTTTTAGTTTGAAAAAATATGCAAACCATTTTCAAACAATAGGTTTACTATGTATGAAACCATTGAAAACCATTAGTAATAAAGTTTGAATATATTGGTATGCAAGTATGCAAACCATTTTCAAACAATAGGTTTACTATGTATGAAACCATTGAAAACCATTAGTAAGAAAGTTTGAATACATTGGTATGCAAGTATGCAACCAGCTTCAAACAATAGGTTTATTATGTATGAAACCATTGAAAACCATTAGTAAGAAAGTTTGAATGCAAGTATGCAAACTAGCTTCAAACAATAGGTTTACTATGTATGAAAGCAACGGAAACCATAAGTAAACATATTTGAATTCATAGGTATGCAATTATGCAAATTTAATTTACAATAACAATGCACTTGCTTCATCTAAAATACTGTTTTCAAAACTTTCTAAATAAATTTGGGTTGTTTTTTCGCTATCGTGTCCTAATGATTGACTAATAACATTGGTAGAAATTCCTAGTTTTTTTAAATTGGTTGCAAAACTATGTCTTGCAACATAAGTAGTTAATTCAGCTTCAATTTCTGCTTTTTTTGCAATATCTTTTAAGTCTTTATTTATTTTTCCATTCATCTTTTGTCGTCTGTTATAAATGGATTGTGGTGTATTATGGTTTTCGTTTAATATTGGAAATACATAACTATCTTTATTTTTAAAAGTATATTCTTTGTAGTATTCTACAATTTCAATAGCTGGTAAAAGTAGTTTTAAATTAAATCTTTCTTTTGTTTTTTCTCTTACATAAGAAAGTTGATTTTGGTATATGTTAGACCATTTTAATAATGCAATATCTATAAAATTTATACCTCTGCAATAATAGCTGAATAAGAAAATGTTTTTTGCATCAATTAGTTTTTCATTTTCTGACAAATCAAGGTTTATTATTTTGTCAATATCTGTTTTTGGAATAGCACGTTTTGCAGTTTTTATTTTTGTGTATTTTGCTAAACTGAAACTTTTAAAAGCATAATATTTTTCACTGCAAACATTTTCTTTTATAGCTTTATTAATCAATGCTCTAAAAGTTCGCATATAAATAAAAATTGTATTGCCACCTTTACCTTTATTTTTTAAATGTTCTTCAAACTTGTTTAAAAACTGAACATCAATTTCAGAAAATTGAATCTTTCTACTTTCTAAAAAATAACTCAAATTTCGTTTTGTATCACGATATACATCGGCATTTTTAATTTGTCCACTTGCAATCAAACGTTTTATTACTTCTTCAAAATAATCTAATACAGATGAATTATTAGATTTTTCTTTCTTTAATTTAGATTGTATTTCATAAGCGGACAAATTTTTATTCTCATTTTCTAAATCCAAAACTAATTTTCCAGCTTCTAATTTTTTATTATCAATTAAAACAGAAATTTCTTTAAAAAATGGATGTTTCTTTTTTGGTAAGTTTTCTTTAGAGTCCCAAAGGTCAACATGACAAGAATAACCAACTGAAATGTATTTTGTTTTTCGGTCTTTAATTACTCTTAACATTATTGGATTTTCGCCATTTTTTAATACCTTAGAAGTATAAAGAATTACCTTAATTGATGTATTCATATTGAAGCTGGTTTAAACATGGTTTAAACAAATGTAGTAAAAATCAATAAAAATGCAAAACTAAAAATAATTTAAAACACATAAATTATTGATATTCAAACTAAAAATAACTATCAATAAATATCCATAAATAACAATTTGCTGCCTTCTAAGCAGTCGGTCGCACGTTCGATTCGTGCCGCGGTCACCACATAAAAAACGATCAGGTTTAGCTGGTCGTTTTTTTGTTATCTGTTGTCATTGCTAATTTCTTTAACGTAACACTCAATTGATGCTTTGTAACATGCGACTTTACGTTGGCAAGATCCAATTTCGTGATGGTAACACGCAATTTCGCGATGGTAACATTCGATTTTATGATGTAAATAAGATAATTAACAAATAATCAATTGGTTATAAAATAATGCATTACTTCTTTTTTACCAAATTGCTTTCTCGAACAATGTTCCGAATCAGATTTTCAAAATGAAAAGTTTGTGTAAAATCATAGTCTTTCCAGTCTATATTTTCCAGAACAACAACACTCGTCTTTGTTTCCGGATAATAAAAATCCATAGAAATATAACCAGGAATATAACCACTGTGGCCATATTCAGTAATTCCGTCATTGTGCGTAAACTGAATGCCGTAGCCATAGCTAACGTCGCCCCAAATTGGATGGTGACGCAGCGAGGTTTCTGTCATCATCACATGATAAATACTGTCAGAAAATAATTTTCCATGATGCAGGAAATCATTCCATTTTATCAGATCGTTAGCGGTAGAAATCAATAAACCGGCCGCAATATAATTATACTTAAAAGTTTCATTTTCTGTAAGCATAGTTGTATCTGTAGATTTTGCATAAGCAGTCACCAGTGTTTTTTTGGTTGCTTTTGTAGGATACGATGAATTGGTCATTTTGCAAATCTTAAATAATTCTGAAACCAATGTTTCGTATGTTTTTCCGGATGATTTTTCGATAATTCTGCGCAGCAATTCATATCCAAAATCTGAATACGAAAATTGTGTGCCTGCAGAAAATGCAAGTGGCAACGTTTCTTTTACAATGCCTGATGTATGGTTTAGTAATTGTTTGATTGTAACAGAATCTTTCCATTCTTGCGTCAGCTCCGGTAAATAAATAGAAATAGGATCGTCTAATTCCAAATGATTTTTATCGAGTTCGCGCAACACCAATACCGCCGTAATTTGCTTGCTGATTGAGCCGATTACAAACCGGCTGTCTAATGTAAACAAAGTATGTTTGTCAAAATTAGAGAAACCAACTACTTTACTGTAAACCGGCTTTTCATGTTGTGTGATTAAAATAACGCCATTGAACGGACGAACAGAATTTGTTTTTACCAGAGAATCAATGTGTTTGGAATAATTATTTTCCGCGATGCTTTGTTGCGCAATTAAAACAAACAATGAAACAGATAAAATGCTTCTTACATAAAACGTAAACATCATTGATCTTTATTACTTTTTATTATTTTGATTGTTCCTGAAATTTGATTTACTGCTTTTGCCTGCATAGTTGCCGCCTTTAAAACCTTTGCCAAAAGGACGCTTTTTTTCTTTTTCGCTTTTCGGTTCTGATTTAGTAACAATAATGGAACGCTCGCCAAATGAATAACCATCTAAACTGTTAATTGCCAGGTTGGCCTCATCATCATTCGGCATTACTACAAACCCAAAACCTTTATTTTGCCTGGTGATTTTATCAATTACAATTTTCACAGATTCCACTTCACCATAATTTTCAAACAATGAACGCAACTCTTTTTCCGTCATTTTAAACGGCAAACTGCCTGCATAAATATCCATTTCTTCCGCTTTTTTGAATACACAATGTACGATTTTATTAAATAGAATTGCATTGATTTTTTCTATCACGATTTTTTGCTTACTTTTGTTCTAATGTCGGAGAAACCATTTTTAAACGGCAAACAAATCCAACTCACTATCGAACGCCTGAGTCGAGAAGTTATCGAATCTTTTGATCTTACAAACACCGTTATTATTGGCGTGCAGCCAAGAGGCAGTTTACTGGCAAAAAAAGTTCACGCTAAAATTGAACAACTCACACTGCAAAAAATAGCTTTAGGAAAAATAGATACTACCTTTCACCGTGATGATTTCAGACGAGGAAAATCATTAAATGCAAAAGTAACGGAAATAGATTTTCCGATAGAAAATAAAAATGTATTGCTGGTTGATGATGTTTTATATACCGGCAGAACCATTCGTGCAGCGTTGGATGCACTGATGGATTACGGCAGACCGACACGCATTGAATTATTGATACTAATAGACAGAAGATTTAATCGTGAATTACCGATACAGCCGGATTTTACAGGCAAAGTTATCGATACGATTGAAAATATAAATATAGAAGTACACTGGGCAAAAGATGAAAACGAAGAAAATGAAGTAGTTTTTGTTCATGAATAATTTTTTAAACTAATGACTTATTACTTATTACTTACTACTAAATTATGAGCCAACTAAGTTCAAAGCATGTTATCGGAATTGAGCATTTAACGGTAGATGATATTCAGTTGATTTTAGAAACGGCAAAACAATTCAAAGAAATTATCAACCGTCCAATTAAAAAAGTACCAACCTTACGCGACATCACGATTGCTAATTTATTTTTTGAAAACTCCACACGAACACGTATTTCTTTCGAACTCGCGCAAAAAAGATTATCGGCAGACGTTATTAATTTTTCATCGTCATCATCATCTGTAAAAAAAGGCGAAACACTTTTAGATACAGTAAATAATATTTTGTCGATGAAAGTTGATATGATTGTGATGCGTCATGCAAGTCCTGGCGCGGCACATTATTTATCAGAACGCATTGATGCACATATAGTAAATGCAGGCGATGGCACGCATGAGCATCCTACACAAGCATTGTTGGATGCCTATTCGATGCAGGAAAAGATCGGAGATTTGAACGGTAAAAAAATTGCGATCATCGGTGATATTATGCATTCGCGTGTAGCGCTTTCCAACATATTTTGCTTAAAAAAATTAGGCGCAGAAATAACACTTTGCGGACCACCGACTTTGATTCCTAAATACATTGAAAAATTAGGTGTGCATGTTTCGCACAACGTTGATGAAACTTTACAGTGGTGTGATGTGGCGAATGTTTTACGCATTCAGTTAGAAAGACAAAACACAAAATATTTTTCTTCACTACGCGAATATGCTTTATACTTTGGAATCAATAAACAACGCTTAGAAAAACTGGATAAAGAAATTGTCATCATGCATCCAGGACCAATCAATCGTGGTGTTGAGATCACCAGTGATGTTGCAGACGGCGAACATGCCATCATTTTAGATCAGGTAGAAAACGGTGTTGCCGTGCGCATGGCGGTAATGTATCTGCTGGTAAATAAGCAAGATTAATTACTTTCTTCTTTATTGTGCTTAAACGGTCGAATAATCAGGCGCAACGTTCGGTCATATGTAAAATAATTATACAGCCAACCTAATGTTACGGTGATTTTATTTCTGAAACCAACCAACGACATCACATGCACAAACAACCAAGCCAGCCATGCAATAAAACCACCCATTTTAATGCCTTTGCTTTCCATTACAGCTTTATTTCTGCCAACGGTTGCCATCGATCCTTTATCGAAATAAACGAATTTCTTTAATTCTTTTCCCTTTTCTTTATTGATGAAATTCTTAGCAATCAATGCACCTTGTTGTATAGCAACAGGTGCTACCATAGGATGGCCTTTTGGTAATGCTTCTGTTTGCATGCAGGCAACATCACCAATCGCGTAAATATTATCAGAAGATTTTACTTTACAATATTCATCCACTAAAATTCTTCCGTTTGGTAATAATGCATCAGGCGCTAAACCTAAAAGTGCATTACCTTTTACACCGGCTGTCCAGATCAGTGTTTCTGCTTTTATTTTTTTGCCGTCTTTAATAGTAAGTTCATCACCATTATAATCGGTAACCATCGTATTCAGCCAAACATTTACGCCAAAATCTTTTACATATTTCAGCGCTTTTTGCTGATTTTCCGGATGCATTTGACCAAGTAATTCGGCACCTGATTCAAACAGATGAATCTGCATTTTAGTGAAATCAATTTCAGGATAATCTTTTGGCAAAATATTGTTTTTCATTTCTCCAAGCGCACCAGCCAATTCCACGCCGGTTGGTCCGCCGCCAACGATGGCGATGTTGATGAGTTCTTCTTTTTTAGAATCATCATACGTCAGTAATGCTTCTTCAAAATTTTCCAAAATAAAACTACGCAGATTTAATGCTTGTGGAATATCTTTCATCTGCATCATCTTTTCAGAAACTTCTTTTGGAAATTTGAAAAAATTAGTGATGCTGCCGGTCGCTATTACTAAATAATCGTAAGTGATTTCACCGATGTTGGTGTGTACTTTGTTAACAGATGTGTCAATACTCAACACTTCGGCCAAACGAAACAAACCGTTCGGAATCTGCTGCATGAATTTGCGTAACGGATAGGCGATGCTGCCTGGTTCTAAGCCACCTGTAGCCACCTGATACAATAACGGCTGGAAACAATGATAATTATGTTTGTCTATTAAAACGATTTGAATATCGTGATTTTTGAGTTGTTTGGCAATTTCGATACCGCCAAAACCGCCGCCGATAATGACCAACCTTTTTTGCGAGGTTGCAGGAATTTTTAAATCCACGTTTTTTATAATTTACAATGAACGATGTACAATTGACAATTTTAAACCGTCAAATCAAATATTGTACAAATTTAAGTGATAAATGTTTGTTTTGAATTAATTCCATGTTATACTGTTCTGTATTTTCTATTATCTTTGTTGTTCCAAAAAAATCATTAGTTAATTGTTCATTATTAATCGTTAATCGACATTATGGCGCATATTCACTTAATCAAAAAAGACAACTACAGCATTATACAAATGGATCGCGAGAAGGCAAATCCGATGAATCACGAATTTGTGGCGGAAATGCGTATTGCATTAAAAAACCTGCAGGAAGATGAATCTGTGAAAGGCGCTATCATCAATGGAAAAGAAAATTTCTTTTCTGCAGGTTTGGATATTCCTGAGCTATATACTTATGACGAAAAACAGTTTGATAATTTCTGGCATAATTTCATGGAATTAGTAGCTGATTTGATTGCTTTTGATAAACCATTGATTGCTTCTATAAACGGACACGCGCCGGCTGGTGGCTGTATCATGGCGATTGGTTGCGACTACAGAGTGATGGCTGATGGTAATTTTAAAATCGGTTTGAATGAAATTCCTGTAGGTATTGTTGTGCCACGCGGTATTTTTGATTTATATAGTTTCTGGATTGGAAGAAAAACTGCGTTCCAATATTTAATGGAAGGCAAATTATATTCGCCGCAACACGCGAAAGAAATCGGTTTGGTGGATGAAATAGTTGCTGCTGATAAAGTATTGGAAGCTGCTGAAACGAAACTGAAATTCTATCTTCAATTTGAACAAACCGGCTGGCGAATCACGAAGCGCCAGTTAAAGCATGATTTGTTGGAATCGATGCATTCCATAACTGAGTTTGAAATGAAAACATTTCAGCAGCAATGGTGGAGCGAACCGGTACGCGCCATTCTTGGAAAATTCACAGAGAATTTAAAAAAGAAAGATTGATTTGAAAAATGAATTTCAATCAAAAGTTTAAGAAGAAATTATACTTAGGAATCGCCGTTTTATTGAGTTTGTTTTTACTAATTATGCTTTTTACTTTCTTTTTTGCAATTTATCAGTATGTACATGATCCGGATTAGATCTATAAAATCAAGAACTTCTAAACTTAAAATTTACAGTTAAAATTATACAGATGCATGCGTAAACTATTCAATAATTCTGTACTTATTTTAATTACTGCATTTTTATTTTTATTTGCACCAAAACCTAATGGCAGCAATTATTGTGGCTCTTATATTAAACTCAACAAAGCGATGGGTTTTTTAATTGATTGCGATTCCTATCAGTATATTTTATTGTCGATGCATCCAGCTAAGTTATTAGATAAAGACAGTGTTGCGCGCCGACAAAACAGACCATTGTATATTATTGCAACTTATGCTATCGGTAAACCAATTGAATACACATTGTTTAAAGTATATCACAGCGCTTTAGGTGAAAAACTAGATTTAGATAAGCTGCTGAACAGCGAAAAATTATTGAAGCGGCTTGAGATCAGCACCTACGAAAACCAGAATAAATACACCAATACAGCAGACAACAGCGAATTGGTATTGAAAATGATTGCATACTACATTGCTTATTTAATACTGAATTTTGTATTGCTGCTTGCAAGTTTGCATATGTTTGAAAAATTGTTGCTTTTGTGTTTCGTTCAACAAAAAATAATAAACATACTGCGCATCGTACTGGTAGCAAATACTATCGTAAAAGGTTTTTTGTATTCTGCGCATGAACAAATGTTTTTATTTCTGACGCCGGTTTTGATGGTGTATGTTTTATATCAACTGGTGCTAGTCAATAATGACCGCAAACGATACGGAATTAGTTTTTTATTTGGTGTTGCATGTTTGGCATACGGCAGTTTTGTATTGTATTTGCCTGCTTTGTGGTTACTGTTTCTGTACGAAGACAAATCGATTAAGAATGCATTGTCAAAAGCAGTTAATTATATTTTGCATGCAATACTCTTTTTAGTACCAACGATTTGCTGGATTATTGCATGCCATAAAATATCAGGACACTATTACAATCATGAAGTAGAAAAATTCAGAGAATTAGTTTGGATAACTGATACTTTAAAAATTGGTGTATTGTTATTTATAAAAACACTTGCATTCAACATCGCTTATTATTTATTCTTTTTTGTAAAAGCAGTGCTTCCGTTTTTAATAGTCTTTATTATTTTATGGAAAAAGAATAAAACCTTCAAAATATCTGAAAAATATAAGCAATTGAATGTTGTGTTGTTGATTTGTTTTATCGTATTTACTGCGTTTTTTGCATTGTTAGGATATTATTCTTATCGGCTGAGTTTTAGCAGTTCAATACTTGTATTAATTGGCATTGCTGCTCAGTTGCAATTATTATTCGAACATCAACCGGAAAAAACAGCTATATACAAACGCAATTTGCTGATAGTATTATCTGTATGGTGTTTGTTGGTTTTTATTTTTTAATCTGTCATTAACGTTTAATTTCTATGCAGGAAAAATTACTGATGTTTCAAAACCGTTTGCAAAAAGTATATAAACATGTCAGCAAACAAGCACAAAGAAATACTATTTCATGCTACCGAATTTATGACAGAGATTTGCCGGAATTTCCTTTAATAATTGATATTTACAAAGATTGTGTTTATGTTTCCGAATATAAAAGCAAACATAAACTCAGTGATGAAGAATATGCAACGTGGCTGAATGAATCATTGGAAATTATCATGGAAGTTATTGGTGTTGATAAAGCACATATTTTTGTAAAAAGACGAGAACGACAAAAAGGAGAGCAGCAATATACTAAGTTAGATCGGCAAAAAACAGAATTGATAGTGAATGAAAATGGCATGAGTTTTATTGTCAATCTTTCTGACTACTTAGATACCGGTTTATTTTTGGATCATCGTATTACGCGACAAATGATCAAGGAAATATCAAAAGATAAACGTGTATTGAATCTATTTGCTTACACGGGCAGCTTCAGTGTTTATGCGGCTTCTGGCGATGCAAGTAAAATAACGACGGTTGATTTGTCGAAAACTTATATTCATTGGGCAAAGCGAAATATGCTGTATAATAAATTGTTTGATGAAAAAAAACATGAATTTATTCAGCAAGATGTGCTGCAGTATTTAGACAGTGTAGAATTGAATTCGTACGATATTATTATTCTCGATCCGCCGACTTTTTCTAACAGCAAACGAATGGAAGATACATTGGATATTCAGCGCGATCATGTGAACCTGATTAATCATTGTTTAGCTATTTTAAGCGAAAATGGTATCTTATTATTCAGTACAAATTACAGAGATTTTACACTCGAAGAAAATGAATTGAATTCCAAGAAAATAAAAGACATTACCAAACGCACAACACCTTTTGATTTTGAAGGCAAACTGCAACGCAAGTGTTATTGGATAGAGAAATAATTACTATTTTTCTTTTTTTGTTGCAGAATCAATTTCTTCCTGCAATTCATTTTTAGTCAGCGTGAAGCCATACTTATTTGCAAATGCAACCTGAGCTGCATTGAAATTAGCATCCAGCACTTTTTCTTTTTCAGATATAGCAGCTATCACAACATTGATCTTAGATATCAGTTCTTCCTGTGTTAAAGTCGTATCATTGATCATCGTTAATATTTTTGCATATTCATTATTGGTTACACCAATATAGAACTGGAACAATGCTTTTGCGGAATTCAGAAGGTCGCTGTTTTTTTCAAACGGCTTCATTTCGTTCAGTGCTGCTAAACTCGCTTTCGCTTGTTTTTGCAAACCAGCCAGACTTTCGCTGCTTGGCCCTTCTGAAAATGCAAGTATCTGGTTGCCGATTTTATTTTGTTCTGCTACGATCTTGTCGTTATATTCAATTGCACTTTCGCCGTTTTCTGAATAAGTTGCATTAATAGTAAAAAATGCAATAAGTAATAAAAGATAATTGCGCATGTTCTTGTTATTCTAATTTGATACCATATTTTTTAGCATATTTTTCCTGAATGGCAACAAATTTTTCATTTGCTGTTTTGTCTTCATCTGCCACTTTTTTAATAATAGCGTCTTTTTTAGCTTTAAAATCTTTGTAGTCTAAATCCGGATCTTCAACGATCTTTAGTAATTCAGGATATGCGGTTTGTGCGGTTTTTAAATAATACTGAAACAATTCGATGGCAGCTTGCTGAAATTCTGTTTCATTATTGAAAACAGTAGCATTTTCTACTGTCTTGATGCTTTTTTTAATTTGAAAAACCAAAATTTTTAAGTTTAGAGAATCTACTTTTTTGATAAAATAAAATGCTTCATTGGCTATCCTGGTTTGCTCATTAATGATCAATTGATTGTATGAATATGCTTCCATCAACTGAGACTGTGCCTGTATGGAACTGCTCATATAAATTGCAAAAAAAGACAAGATCAAAAATCGCATGTAGTTTAATTTTAATCAATCTATCAATAAAAATGCCAAAACTTATGCACTGTATTGAATAGCCGAATCGGTTTTAAATAAAAACACAAATATAGTCAATAATAAAAATACTACAGAAACAGAAAGTGCGAAAATTTCGTGCCACATTCCACCAGTGAAAAACGCTATGATAGACAAGCAGAAACAGATAATGCCGACAGCAGAAATTACTTTGCCAAATACATTCAGTTTCCAGAAAAAAGGCGCGAATATCAAAAAAGTACAGGCAATACTGCTCCATTTTAACCATGTAAAGATGTGCAGCCAGTCAAGGTTTCCTTGTATGTTTGTTGTTTGGTAATTTTGAATGATGTTATAGATCTGGAAATTCTCAAATGCATCACCAAGCAGCATTAATAAGCAAAACAACATAGCTAAATACACTATTTTCAGTTTGAAAATTTGATATAAACTGCGTGCAACAAAAAACAGGAATGCACTGTACACCAGCATAAACAAGTAATCTACTTTATTGCCTAGTAACATGCTGTTTTTGTATTCAACCGGATTTTTTACTTCAAAAAAATGCCGTACATCAACCGGAAAATCCATGAATTCAAAAGCGATAATTGGTGTTGTATAGCCATTTGGTAAGTTGTTTTCTTTCTTTGGATTGATAAAAAGCAAACAAACAGATAATATTACCAGTAAAATACTGATAAAAGAGGCAGTTTTAAACGGTTTTGATGTCATTTAGTAATTATTAAAGTGAAATTAGTTTCATTTGCAACTATTTGATAAAAGTCAATGCAATTTAAGATTTTTTAACTTAATTTTAAATTAACATAGAAACATAAGAATTCACACTAAAAAACAATCGTAAAAACCCTGAATAAAAAATGGCTGCTTTTGGAGCCATTTTTTATTATCTTTTGTTCAGTTCGTCCCTGATGTGTGCTGCTTTTTCGTAGTCTTCATTGGCCAGTGCATCATCTAACAATTTTTCTAATTCTTTATTGGTATAGATTGCGTAATCGGTCTTAGTTTTTTCTTCTTTTTGGCTGCCGGTCGATGTAGTTACTTCTTCATAACGATTTTCCGATTGTTCTTCTACCAACAAAATTCCGGAAGCATCCAGGATATCGCCGTAAATATAAATTGGACAGCCAAAGCGAATTGCTAGTGCCACTGCGTCAGATGTTCGTGAGTCGATTTCCTGTTCGTTGCCATTGAACATGCAAACCAACTTAGAATAAAAAACACCATCCATTAAATTAGTGATCATTACTTCGTTTAACGTAATAGCAAATGTATCCATCACAGACTTAAACAAATCATGCGTCAATGGACGAGCCGGTGGCATATTTTCTAAAGCAACAGCAATTGCTTGCGCTTCAGCGGCACCAATCACAATCGGTAATCGACGTTTGCCATTCACTTCGCCAAGTACAACTGCATACGAATGATGCTGTGTGAAACCTTGTGTAATATTGATGATTTCTAATTCAACCTTTTTCATCGATGTAAAGATAAAAAAAATGAAGTGAAAATCAATTTTACGGTTTTCAACAAGTGTTTTGTGCCTTAACTTCTCCAAAGTTATAAACTTTAGAAAAGATTATAGTCTATTTCGTGATCAACACTTTCCTGTTCCAGACTTCGTTCGCACCGCTGATCTGTATGTTGTACAATCCATTTGCTAAAACTGCATCAGAAATTGGTATCAGCGATTTTTCGTTGTGTTGTAATGATTGCTGGTAAACTATTTTTCCGGTTACATCAAACAAACTAATCGTAATAGGATAATTTCCATTAGAAGAAAAATTAACCGAAAAGTTGCCGTTGTTTGGATTTGGATAGATAGAAAGAAAGTCTGATGTTGTTTTATTCTTCACGGAAGATATAATATCATTTTTAGTATAAGAATTAAATATGATGTTATCGGTGTTTGGATAACAACCTGATATAGTATCTTGCCAAATGGATTGAAGAACACAATAATGATTAGTATCTAAAATATGAATGTTGTATTTAGATGTAAGATTATAAAAATATCCTGTTGATGATGAAGCTGTATCTACCAAACCTTGCATCACAGTATTTAAAAGAGTATCCATAACTTTAAATTCTAACCTTGAATTAGAATTATTATAGACCACAATACTGTTTTCAATATTACAAATACTATTTAAAAAATCATTATCAATACCAACCGAATCATCAATGCTTCTTAATTCCGTACCATCAAAATTGTAAGCAGTTATATTTATAGAATCAATGGATGAAATAGTTGTAAAGCTTATAGTATCAAAAGTTGAAGTAGTATCAAAAGAATAGTAATAGAAAACATCATTAATTTTTTTTAGCAAAGAATTGTATTTTCTTTTATTTAGATCTACAGTTTGCATTATAACACCGTTAGCAGGATCGAGTATATATGCATACGTTTTAGTTTCAACATTATATCCAAGAGGATAATAATAAATGTACTCACTTACAGTATTAACATCTGTACTAAACCAAATCTTAGAACTGTCATTATTAAAATATGGAACAGGATTGCAATAGGTAGTTTTAGAAAATGATGCCGGCCAGCCATAATCGTATTCAAACGGAATGTTATACCTTAGTTCATTTTCATAGATTTTGTTGAGTGCTTCATCATATTTTCTGTAATGAAAATATGAATAGACACTGCCGCTGTCTTCAACAAACTTATTCAAATTACCATAGATTATAAATTCATTTTTTGACTTTGTTAGTTTGAAAAATAAAAATGAATCGACAAATATTGTGTAGATATTGCCAGTGTTTTTATCTAAGTTATATATTGCCATTCCAGATTTTCGATTATTTGATAAATATGCTGATAGAATATATTTGCTATTTGTTTCTGCAAAATTATTGTCGGTTCTAAAACTATAATTAAAAAAAGTATCTATCTGCAAATTAGGGAATGAATTATTGTATATGGAAAAAGGTTTCGTGGAATTTTTCCAGATGATGTTACCGTTTTTATCTGTTTTAGTGTAGAAAATGCTATCTATTATATATTGATGTGCTATTGTATCAAATCCAGCATCTTCAAAAAAAGTCAGACAATTATCATCATTATCGGTAAATAAATTGATTTGATTTTCCCAGTGTGCTCCTGGGAAATATTGTGAATCGTTTTTATTGTAGTTCCTGCTTCTTAATAATTTGTTCCATATTATATTACCATCTTTATCTATGCACATTAATGTGTGTTGTATATTAATAATTCCATTGAAATATTGTTCATATAACGAGTCATTAGAATGTCTTTCTAATAAAATAAAGAAAAGAGAAGAATCAGCACTAGATTTTACAATGAAACTTTTTTCATAAAAAGAATTGCCGATATTTTTTGTGAAGTCGATTTGTCCGTTGGTATTTATTTTCAATACTACCAAATCGTTGTAACCTTTGTTAGGCGCAAAATCACCATCTGTTGAATTACTGTAGAAAAAATAAATGCTACTGCCGTCATTACATTTAAAATTGTAATCGGAATTCTTCCTATCAAAATATTTTGGATAAATTACTTCATCTTTATTACCGCCAATACACGTTTTTGTCACATCATATTGTGCAAAAATTATAGAGTTTATAAAGAACATATTTAGCAAGAAATATAATTTTCTTTGTACAGAACGCATTGTAAAGTTTTATTCAAATATAACATAAAATAAATAAAACCGCAATTTTGTTTTTATAAAGAACATATAGATCAATTGTATTAATAAAAAAAACCACCAAATTGGTGGCTTTAATTATCTAAAAATCTCAAATCGTAAATCTGAAATCCTAAATCATAATTAATGCTGACTTGCTTTGAATGCTTTCAAAGCTTCCGTTAATTTGGGTACCACTTCAAATAAGTCACCGCAGATTCCATAATCAGCCGCTTTAAAGAAAGGTGCTTCCGGATCTTTGTTAATTACCACGATACATTTAGATTGATTCACACCAGCTAAATGTTGAATAGCACCTGAAATACCGATAGCAATATATAAATTCGGACGAATAGCCACACCGGTTTGTCCAACGTGTTCGTAATGCGGTCTCCAATGAACGTCAGCCACCGGACGAGAACATGCAGTTGTCGCACCTAATACTTTCGCTAAGTCTTCCACAATGCCCCAATTTTCAGGACCTTTCATACCGCGACCGGCAGATACTACCAATTCAGCTTCCGGTAATGGAGCAACATCACCTGTTTGACGAACTACTTCTTTCACCGTAACTCTTGATGCAGCAGGTGCTAAGTCGATTGCTTCTATAGCAGCAGAACCTTCGCCTTTTGTTGCACCAACAGAATTTGGAACTACAGAAATTACTTTTTTATCAGTGGTGATTTTCATGAAAGCAAATGCTTTTCCTGAAAATGCCGCTTTTTTAATGACAAAATCAGCATCCGGTAAACCAACAGCACCTGAAACGATGCCTGCCTGTAAACGAACTGCTACTCTTGGTGCAACTGCTTTTCCTGTTAATGTTTGTGAAATCGTAATTACGCTTGCGCCTGTTTTGTCTGCTGCATCAGCAATTGCTTTTGCATATGCACCTGCATCAAATGTATCAAAACCAGCATTGCTTGCGTGTACTATTTTTTTAGCACCATAGATACCTAATGCAGCCAATTCGTCTGCATTTGCTGTGCCTAACGCTAAGCCAACTGCTTCTGTGCCTAATTGAGCAGCCACTTTTGCTGCGTAAGAAGCAATTTCAAAACTTGCTTTCTTAACTTTTCCACCTGTTACTTCTACTAAAAATAAAACAGCCATATTATATCATTTTTGCTTCGTTATGTAATAATTGTACCAACTCTTCCACATTATCAGGTGAGATCATTTTGCACGCTGATTTTGCAGGTGGCAATTCATACTTCACAGTAGAAGTTAATGAACCAACACCTTGTGGAGTGACCACGTTCAATGGTTTTGTTTTCGCACCCATGATACCTTTCATGTTTGGAATACGCGCTTCTGCCATTCCTTTAGAACAAGAAATAACAAATGGTGTATCAACAGAAAGAATTTCTTTTCCACCTTCAATGTCACGCTCGATGGTTGCTGTATTTCCGGCCATATCTAATTTAGATGCGTAAGAAACGAAAGGCAAGTCTAACAATTCAGCCAGCATACCACCAAGGTTAGAGCCATTGTAATTGATGGTTTCTTTGCCTAATAAGATCATATCATAACCGCCGGATTTTGCTACCGCTGCAATTTCAGAAGCGATAGCATAAGAATCTACATCGCCTGTTACATCAATGCGGATGGCATCATCAGCACCGATAGCCAATGCTTTACGAATTACCTGGTCATTGTCAGCGCCGCCAACATTTACTACGGTTACGTTTCCGCCGTTTGCTTCTTTTAATTCAAGCGCACGCACTAAAGCGTACCATTCGTCATAAGGATTTAGGATCCACTGTACTTTATCGTTGTTGAACTTTGTGTCGCCGTCAACAAACGAAATTTTGGTAGTAGTATCCGGAACCAGACTTATACATACTAAGAATTTCATAAATTTGATTTTAATTTAAAAATTTGCGATGCTAATTTACTCATTTTAATCAATTCAATGCATGCATACGAATAGGAAAGAGCAACTCGAACGGCTAATTGTGGAAAACCCAAACGATACATTTGTTTTGTTCGCTTTGGCAAAAGAATATCAAAAAGAAAATGATTTTGAAAAATCAGTGCAACTATTTGAAAAACTGCTAGTTGTAGATAGAAAATATATCGGCGCTTACTATCATTTAGCTAAAACTTATGAACAATTGAACGAAGTTAAAAAAGCATTAAATATTTATGAAGCAGGTATTTCAGTCGCGCAGGAATTAAACAACCAACACGCACTAAGCGAATTAAAGAACGCGAAGTTGAATTTAGAAATTGAGATGTGATAATTAAGTGAAAAAAAATAAAGTAATACGATTCCTATTTTCTGTAGTCTTTTTATGGATTCTATTTTCAGTAGTTATTTCATTTAAAATTACACAACCAACAAATTGTAAGTTTACTAATTATTTGAATGAAAAAGATTGGATAATTAAAACAAAAGATAATATTAAAATTAGTACGTCATTTTACCAGAATAATCAATCTAAAAAAGTAATTATTCTGTTGTCATGAATTGGTGCGAATAGAAACGGTATGATTGAACGAACTAAATTTTACTTATCAAAAGGCTTTAATGTTTTAACACCGGATTTAAGAGGAACCGGAAAAAGTGAAAAGCAGCCAATTTCTTTTGGTTGGAATGAAAGACTCGATATTTTAGCTTGTGTTGATTCTTTAAAAAAGAAAGGGTTCGATACTATTGCTATTCATGGACATTCGCTTGGTGCAGCAAGTATTTTATATACGCTAAATGATTTTAATCAGTATTATTTTGTTGTTTTAGAATCGCCGTACGATAATATTGTTAATGCAACTAAACATAGATTAAATAAATTCCATATTTCATATTTTTTGTTTTTGCCAACTGTTTGGATCACAGAATTCAGGTTGAAAATAGATATTAAAAACTTGTATCCGGAAAATGCAATTAAAAAACTAGATGTTCCATTGCTATATTTTGCAGGTGATAAAGAACAACAGATTCCGATAAACGAAACATATAAAATATACAATAATTGCCCATCATTAAGCAAAGAAATTCACATATTCAAAGGTGCAAAACATGGCAATTTTACTGATAAATACTTCAATGAATATTTTTCAATTTTAGATTCATTTATTGTAAACAAATAAGAACTAACTATTAAAATCTTTTATTAAATTTATTTTCTAAAACCAAAAATTATGGCAGAAATTGAAAACGCGTACTTATTAGTAGAAAACGCCATCAGAAAAATGGGTGTCGATCCGGCACTTTGTAAAAGTGACAAACCAGGACAGTACAACATGGTGCAAGGTTCGGCAAAAATCTGGATCGATGTATGGCACGTCGAACGCGAAAACAGAGCGTACTTTCAGGTGATGAGCCCAATCATGGTCTTGACGAATGTAACCAACAAATTAGGTTTGTATGAAGAACTTTTAAAAGTGAACGACACACTGTATAACGTTGCATTCACGATTTACGACAATTTTGTATGGCTGAAATCAACACGCGAAGTGCAAGGATTGGACGAAGATGAAGTAATAGCACAAATTCGTCGCATCGGTACTTATGGCGATCAGTATGATGATATTTTCAAGCAAAAATATGATAGCACTTATCAGTCACCAGGCGTAGCCGGCAGACCACCACAATAAATTTGTATTCCATTTTATTATTGTATTTTTGATGTGTGATACAACGTATTCAAAATTATATTCAGCAACATCATCTTGCCAACACCGGAACTCCAATACTCGTTGCCTGCAGCGGTGGTGTCGATTCTATGGTATTAATTGATGTTTTGCTAAAACTGAATTACAAAATTGCGATTGCACATTGTAATTTTCAATTGCGCGGTGAAGAAAGTGATGAAGATAAAAAATTTGTTGAACAGTTTGCACAACAAAATAATGTTGTTTTTCATACTATAAAATTCGACACTAAATCTTTCAAAAAAGACAAAACCATTTCCACGCAAATGGCTGCGCGCGAATTGCGTTATGATTGGTTTGAAAAAATAAGGAATGAAAACCAATATTATTTTATTGCAACAGCACATCATCTGGATGATCAGTTAGAAACGATTCTTTTAAACATCACTAAAGGAACCGGCATCAAAGGTTTAACAGGCATGCAGCCAAAAAATAATTTTATCATTCGTCCGTTTTTAGAAATTTCAAAACAAGAAATTTTAAACTACGCAACAGAAAATAAAATTGCATATCGTGAAGACAGTTCAAACGCTTCAGATAATTATCAGCGCAATTTAATTCGTCATAATATTGTTCCTCAACTACAAAAGATAAATCCATCATTACATGCTACGATGATAGATTTTATTGACAGAATGAATGATTATGAGTATTTGACGGAAGAGCAAATTAATGCAGCAAAGAAAAAATGCTATTCAGAAAAAAAAGGTATTGCTGAAATAAAATTAGGTTATATAAAAACACAAAAAGCAGGGAAAACGATCTTGTTTCATTTGTTGAAAGCATTTGGTTTTAATGCAGATGATGTGAAAAATATGTTGGATGTAAAAGAAAGTGGCAAACAGTTCTTTTCTGAAACGCATCGCATTATTATCGACCGGAAAAGTATATTTGTCGTTGCGAAAAATATTGAACGAGAAAACTATTTATTGTTCGATAAAATTCCCAATCAGATTATTTTTAATAATTATAAGATTCAGTGTTCACTGGTTCCAATCTACGAAGTAAATGTCAAAACGTCAAATCGCTATGCGTATTTTGATGCAGATAAAATAGAGTTTCCATTAATGATTCGCTATTACAAAGAAGGCGATTATTTTTATCCGTTTGGAATGAGCAAGCCAAAAACACTAGGAAAAACAGGCAAAAAGAAACTATCTAAATACTTTAAAGACGAAAAATTTTCGTTGTTAGTTAAAGAAAATACAGCCGTATTATTTTCCGGCGAAAAACTGATTTGGCTGATCAATCACCGTATTGATGACAGATACAAGATTACCGATAAAACTAAAACTGTTTTGAAAATGGTGATAACAGATGATGAGAAATAATTTTACCTTTACATTATGTCAGTTTTTAATTTTGGTATCGACCAGCTTACTGTTTCCAAAGCCATCGCTTTGTCTGAAAATATATGGAAAGGCATCATCAATGATGAAGCAAGAAATAAGATCATCAAATCGCAAAAAGATGTACTGCAAATTGTTGAAAACAATGATACTGTATATGGTGTTAATACAGGTTTTGGCATTTTAGCGAATAAGAAAATTTCAGAAGAAGATACAAAAACATTACAATACAAAATCCTGCAATCGCACAGCGTTGGTGTTGGTAATGCGATTCCAAAACAAGTGGCAAAGTTGATGCTGATTACTAAGCTGCATGCGTTAGCGCAAGGTTTTTCAGGCGTTCAGCTTTCTACATTAGAACGTATTTTATGGCACATCGATAACGATGTGATTCCTGTCGTTCCGGAAAAAGGTAGCGTCGGCGCAAGCGGTGATTTGGCACCGTTGGCACATTTGTGTTTGCCGTTAATTGGTTTAGGCGAAGTTTTTTATAAAGATAAAATCGTTGCCACGAAAGAAGTTTTTCAGCAAGAAAATTTGCATGCTATTCAACTTGGACCAAAAGAAGGTTTAGCATTAATCAATGGTACGCAATTCATTTTGTCGTATGCAGTTGCTGATATTCAGCGCATGCACAATTGCCTTGAAGTAGCCGATATTATTGGTGCTATGAGCTTAGAGGCATTGCAAGGAACCAATGCACCATTTGATGAACGTTTGCACAAGTTGCGTGCATTCAAAGGCAATCAGTTGGTAGCACAACGCTTGCGTTTGCTGCTACATGATTCGGAAATTATGCAAAGCCACGAAGATTGTGATCGCGTGCAAGATCCGTATAGTTTGCGTTGCATGCCGCAAGTGCATGGTGCTTCTCGAAATGCCTGGCTGCACTTGAAAGAATTGACAGAAATTGAATTGAATGCGGTAACAGACAATCCGATTATTTTTAATGCAGATGATACGATTAGCGGTGGTAATTTTCATGGACAGCCATTAGCACTACCATTAGATTATGCGTGTTTCGCAGCCGCTGAGTTAGGTAATATTTCCGATAGAAGATGTTATTTATTGCTCGAAGGAAAGTTTGGTTTGCCGATGTTATTAATGAATGAAGTAGGTTTGAATTCCGGTTTTATGATTCCGCAATATACAACGGCAGCGTTAGTAACAGAAAATAAAACACTTTGCTTTCCGGCAAGTGCAGACAGTATTCCAACATCACTCGGACAAGAAGATCATGTTTCGATGGGCAGCATCAGTGGCAGAAAATTATACCAGATCATTGATAACTTGGAATTTATTTTAGCGATAGAATTGATGAGTGCTTGCCAGGCGATAGAATTCAGAAGTCCGTTGAAAAGCTCAGCATTATTAGAAAAAGCGCATGATTTCGTTCGCCAAACCGTTTCATTCGCCAGCGAAGACAGAATCTTTGCAGACGACATCAATCAAATCAAAAAAATAATTTCCGATTTTTCTTTTATGAATCACATCGAAAAAAATGCCGGATTGAATAAAGGATTTGAAGAATTTGAATTGTAATGCAATATGAAATGAGCATGAGTAAATTTGCATACCAAACGAAATGTTTAAGATGCGAATTCCATCTGCACAACTAAAAACAAAAAAAATAAACATATGAAAAAGCATATTGTCATCATTGTAACACTTTTTTGTTTTATTGCTTGTAAAAATAAAACAGCATCTGTAGATGATACTAAATCTAACAACGAAGCATCTTCTTATAAATTAGGCGATTTGCCAAACAAGAATACGGATTATGATACATTGATCGGAAACAACGACACATCAAAGATTTCAGAAGATGTAAATAATTTGATTGCTATACTGAAAAAGGATAAGTTTACTGTGAAAACAAATAAACAATTACAAACACCGCTCAATCTATACTTGTATGAAGAAAATAGGATCATCATCTTAAAAGACGTATCAACATTTAAATTGTTTGCACGTTCAATAATAAGTGATAAAAGAATGAAAAACACATTTCCTGATTTTACACTTTATGAAATGAATTTTAAAAATGATCACGATGCGGAAATGGTTCTTAAATGGTTTGAAGAAGCAAGAAGACAACGAGTTACAGAAAAGATTGACGTTGATAAAATATTCAGTAAGACTAATAAGGTGTACTATCTTACAACCAGAGCAGAAATGTTCAGGAATTATATAGATATGTACAGCTACTTTATTAAAACTAATCCTTAATTTGTATAAATAGTTATTATCTTTTATGCAGCAACTCACCAAGCAACATATTGCAACACTTCTAAAACCGCGCGCAGCCGATTCGCACAAAGGTACTTTCGGTCATGCATTGCTGATCACAGGTAATACTTATAAAATGGGCGCTGCCGTGATTGCTGCGCGAGCGTGTTTACGTGCAGGTGCCGGATTGCTCACCGTAAATATTCCAAAAGAAGAACGCAGTATTTTACAAACGGCTGTTCCGGAAGCCATGCTTTCCGCACGCGAAGAAACAATAAACTATAACAATTTTTCTGCTGTTGGCATAGGTTGTGGTATTGGCACAAATGAACCAGAAATAGTATTGCTGGAACAGCTTATTTCATCCTGCTCTAAACCGTTGTTATTAGATGCAGATGCATTGAATATCATTTCAGCAAACAAAGACTTATTCAATAAACTACCTGCAAATACTGTTATCACACCACATCCAAAAGAATTTGACAGATTGTTTGGTGAACATAATTCTGTAGAAGAAAGAAGAGAAACCGCTGTTCAAAAAGCAAAAGAATTGAATATTGTGATTGTCTTAAAAGGCAATCAGACATTAATTACTTTTAATAATGAATCTTACTTAAACACAACAGGAAATGCAGGTTTGGCAAAAGGTGGTTCCGGCGATGCGCTTACTGGTACTATCACTGCATTGTTAGCACAAGGTTATACCGCATTTGATGCCACACAAATAGGCGTATTTATACATGGACTTGCCGCCGATATTACACTTCATTCACAAAGTATGGAAAGCATGCTAATCACAGATGTGATTGAGCATTTAGGACTAGCATTTAAATGTATGTTAGAATAATTCTTTCAGCAATATCTATTTTATAATATCATCTTTTGAAAATAATGGAATCAAATGATAGGCGCGTGCATCATGTGCAGGAATAAGCTCTATTTCAGGATATTTCTTTTTAATGGCATACATTTTTTTTAGATTTTCAACAACAGCTTTTCTGTCACTTTCACCTAACACGCTTTGTATAAATGGTTTTTCTCTTAATAATTCCACACCTTCGGTTTGCCAGGCCAGATCACCAATAAATGCATATCTTTTTCCATTTGGTAAATTGACAAATACAATTACCGAACCTGATGTATGACCAGTTGCAGATACTATTACAACAGATCCGTCACCGAAATAATCATAGCTTTCTGTAAAACCTAAATAAGGTTTTTGCTCAAAATTATAAGTAGTATATTTTGCATTATTAAAACTTCTGGCTAACGCACTAAGCGTGTTATTGCTAAGAATGAAAGCTAATTCATTTGGACTAACCAGTATCGGTGTGTTTTTAAAATCTTCTATTCCGCTGACATGATCCCAATGTGCATGTGTAAGCAGAATAGCTTTAATTGAATCCTGATTATAGCCAATTGTTTTGAAATATTGTGCAACGGAACTTTTGGGATCGAAATCAGTGGATATTTTAAAAAATAACGGCATGGACTTGAAATGTTTTTTTGCATTTGTACCAAAACCAGCATCAATCATGATATCGCCTTTAGGGTGCTGTATCAATACTGCTGACATGGAAAATTCTCTTTTGTCAAAATAGGAACCGCCTCTGTATGCAAATGATGCACTGCGATGATTGGAACCTGTAGGAATTTGGAATATCTTCATCGTTGAAGGAGCATGTATAGCAGGCAAAGTATCCGTTAATGGTGCAGGTTCTTCTATTTTTAAAGGCATTGAATTTAAAAAGAATAAGCCGATAAAAATAAGTATCGAAATAACGATGAATTTCAATAGTCTGTATATATCCTTTCTGATCTGCATAAGTGAATATTATTCATATTGATATGGCTCGTTGTTGTATGCCATTGTTCGGATGTTTTCTAAAACTCTTTTCATATAGATTTTCCAGAATACTTTTGTAAACAGCCAATTCAATGGATAAAAGATTGTTGTATTTGCATGCAATGAGTAAGTGTATTCTATAGCAATTTTATTTGGTTCGATTTCGGTGGTTTTCCATTCGCCAACAAATTTTGTGAAATCTAACATCCATGATTGAAAATTGCCAACTTCTATTTTCCAGTATTTATTTTCAATACGTTCAATAACGGTGTCGTTCGATATCCAACCACCTTTTTGTGTCAGTGATTTTGCTGCGAACACTTTTTTACTGAAACCTGGTTTGCCCCAATTTTCATCATTAGTACAATGCGTTACTTTCGGCATAATTATAAATCCGTTATGCACTTTTGAAATATCACAAAGCATTGGAGTTTTAAATGCACGTTCTAATGAGCATTCATAAATAGTCGATATCTTAGTTTTTGTGATCATTACGTTAGACAGGTTTATTTATGTCGTTGTATATTTTATCTACAATATTTTACAGCCAACACTTATTCTTTTAATTTTGTTTCAGGAACATTGACCGGATTTATTCTGCCGATATCATTTCCCGGAAATCTGCAATAGTAATTTTTAAATTTTTTCGGATGTTTTTTATAACGAGGATCCGGTGTGTAATAATCAGAAGAAATGATTTGCGCACCACTTCTGAAAGCAGCAGTTTGTTGTGAATAATCACCACTTCTGTTTTGATTATTCGGTGAATCAGCTCTGGTGCGAATGATGTAACCTTTCCTTACTTGTTCTGTAATTATTGTTTCATTTTCTTTTGCGTCATCATGTTTTATAAAAGCGCATTCAGGTCGGTCCGGCGAGGAAAAAACAAACATGGCTCTGTCTTTCAATGATGGATGATTGAGTAAGTAATTTTCTGCACCAACTTCCATCATAATAAAAATGATCTTTCCACGCGCTGCTTCAATAGTAGGAAAATTGCCAGCCAATACAGCTTCATTCAACGTAGCATAATTACCACGCACTTTGTCCGGCGTGATGATATTGTTTAAACTATCACCAAAAACAGATTTGATTTCATCGTCTAAAGTATTAACTACTTCCGGCGAAAACGGAATGGTTTTGATAAAGTGCAGTTTTTTTAACTTTTCAGCAACACTTTCTTCTTTGCATTCTACCATAATATAAATCGGCAAATGGTTTGGATGTGCGTCACTCCATTTTTTAAATTCAGCTAAAGCACTTTTAAAAGTCAGGTAATGCGAATTATAATCAACATCCGGAATATGCATTACTTTAAAACCTGGTACTTTCATCTGTTCCAAATTGGAGCATCTCGGCTTGCCTAATAAATTATTCTTTTTTTGTTTGTAATATTGTCCGCCTTTTGGATCTGCATAAATATCAATTTCAAAACTTCTTAAATGAAAACTGTCTAACTGTACATTTAAAGGTTCGTGCGCGTAATCCAGTTCTTTTGGATTGAATTCTTTCGGTAAAATTCCACTTAAACCTTTTAAAAATCTGAGTACAAATTTATTGGCTCTTTTATGATAGCTGTTGTGGCTGCCAAGTGTCTGGATTTGATTGATTTTTAAAGAATCGAAATACTTTTGACTAAATGTAAAATGACAGCCAATCAGAAAGAAAATGCAGAAAATTATACGCATAAATAAAGATAAAAAACTAAATAACAATCAGTAAATTCAAAATTTTAAACTTTCAATTTATACTGGATTTCTATTCTGCAATTTTACCAATACCTTGTTTGTCGGCTGCGGAAATAGGATTGATTCTTGCAATATCGCCATTCGGAAATTTACAACTATATGGTTTGTATTTTGACGGATAATTCACTGAACGAGGATCAGGACGGTAATAATCGGTAGAAATAACTTGTGCGCCATTAGCGAATGCAGCATTTTGCATCGTATAATCACCAGTTAAATTCTGATTGCTTGGTTCATCAGCACGCGTTCTGACTAAATATCCTGCACGGATTGCTTGTAACAATGAATCGGTTTTTTTTCTGCTGTCGTCAAATTGTAAGAAAGCAGCTTCAGGTCTGCCTCTGGAAGAGAAGACAAACATAGCTCTGTTTTGTAATGATGGATGGCCCTGCAAATAATCTGCTTTGGCAGCACCAAGCATGCAGAAAATAAATTTGCCACGACTTTCGCCAATTGTAGGTAGATTATGTGCCAATACGGCGCTTTCCAAAGTTGGATAAGTGCCTCGAACTTTATCAGGTGTAATTACTTTGTCTAAATTGTCGCCAAATACCGATTTTATTTCAGTATCAATATCATCGCACAAAGCAGGTGTAAATTTGATCGCTGTTGTAAAACCTAAAAAACCTAATACATCGCCAACAGTGGCTTCTTTCGTTTCTATTAATAAAGTGATTGGCAAATGATTTGGATGAACGTCAGACCATGCTTTTAATGTACTCAGCATACTTTTAAATGTATAAAATTGAGTTCTGTAATCTATATCAGGAATGTGCAATACTTTAAAACCTGGTTCTTTCAATTCATTGATACCGGATTCTACAGGAATGCCGGCAAAAATATTTCCTTGCTGATTGTAGAAACGACCACCAGTTGGATCTGCATAAATATCAATTTCAAAACTGCGTAATTTATATTTATTGAGTTGGTCTAATAATGGTTCATGTTCATAATCTAAACCTTCTACTTTGTATTCATTAGGTAAGACAAAGTTGATTGTAGTAAGAAATGAGAACAGCTTATCATTCATGCGCAAATGATAACTGTTATGACTGCCTAATGTTTGAATCTGATTCAGTCGTAGTTTGTTGATTTCCGTTTGATCAGGTGTTTGTGCCAATCGTGCGTTAGTGTCGTCTTCTTTTTTACAACTGATTAACAAAGAGAAAATAAACAGTGCAAATAAATATGTCTTCATTTTGTTTTATTTGTGAACAAATGAAGTTAAGCAAAATATTGATAATTAAAAACTTGAGTCCAAAAAAAAGCGCCCGTTAGGCGCTTTAGAACTATTTAATAAGTCTGTAAGTTGATTGCAATCTTAATTCAATTTGCGCGTTATTTTTGAAAAGCGCAAATTATTTAACAAAATAATGCTGCACAATTTTTGCACATTTTTTCAGTTATTTGAGCATCATTTCTTTAATGTATTTAACAGGTGAACTGCCGTAACTTAAAAATTTTTCATTGAATTTTTTTACCGTGTAAGCTTTACCTAATTTCTTTTTATATTCTTCACGTAAATCTGTAATTTCCTTGAAACCCGTAAAATAACAATCCAACTGTACGTTGGTGACTTGCACACGATGCCATTTTCCTTCTGCTTCCGTTTTCTGCTGAAATGCCTGATTTATTAATAAATCTATTGCATCTTCTTTGCTCATATCTTTTGTGTGAACGGAAATATCCAGGATGGTATTACAGGTTGAACGTAAATTCCATTTATAATACAAGAGCCACATTTCATTTTCGTTATTTCCATATCCATTTTCCATCATCAGTAATTCTGAATAAACTGCCCAACCTTCAATCATTGTGCTATTTTGAAAAATTGATTTTATAATAGATGGTGCTTTGTTGCTGTACATTAACTGTACATAATGACCAGGAATTGCTTCATGAATATTTAAGATCTGCAATACATATTTATTGTATTCGCGTAAATAGCTTTCCGATTTTTCCGCGCTCCAACCATCCAATGTTCCAACGTTGTAATAAGCAATTCCTTTTGTTTCGTAAGGCCCAGGCGAACTCATGGATGCGCCAGCCACACCAGCCATATAACCTGGTTCATCGCGCACTTTTAATGGTTTTGTCGGATCCATATAAACCAGATTTTTTGCTTTAACAAAAGCAGTCAGTTCCGGTAATTGTTTTTCAATTTCCGATTTAAAATTTTCCGGTTTTACATGTTGCACGGAAATGGTGTCTATTACTTTTTTTATTACTGCTAATTTATCTTCAGGCATTGGCTGCGAACCAAAATATTTTGACCAAAGTTTAGAAGCTATTTTAAACATCTCATGATGCAGATAGTCTTTTCTCAGTAATGCAGCAGCATAAATTTCGTCAGGTTTATATTGGCTTTGTATCTGATATTTAAACTTATCGGCATATAATTCTTTTCCTAAACGAAACGAACGCGGATTGTCATTTTTAAAATCTTTTAAAAACTGTATGTATGATTTTATTGCAGCAGCAGCTTCTGCACCGCGTTTCAATAATTGCTGTTCGTGTTCCGGATAATAATGCAATGCTTTTACAGAATCGACATAATCATTTTCAAAAATAGAAAGCGATCCTTCGTTTTGTTCGATTGCTAATTGCAAATGCTCATTCGTTGGATGTTTAATCGCTTGTTTCGCTGCTTCATAAAAGGCAGGAACATTTCTCATCTTTGCATAAAAATTATCGATTCTTTTTTTCAATGGTGCATAATTCTCAGATAGCATATACGCAAAAGTTTCACCAACATTATATTCAGTTGGATTCCATTCGTATGATTTCAGCGTATTGATTCGCCATTTAGTTTCGTTGACAAAATTTTCAATCAATCGATAGTCAATTTTATTTAAATCAGATAATGAATCAAACGCGAATGTTTTTAATGTTGCTGCTTCTTTATCTAAGAATTTAATTTCCTTAATGCGTTGATTTGCATTCGGAATGAACAAGACACTGTCATATTTGTGATAGCCAATAGTAGTTGCCCAGTCAGGATATATTTTCCAAAGTTGTTCTACAAATTGTTTTTTGTGCAAGTCAAATTTGCTGTTTAGATTGTTTGTTGCATTTGAATAGAAAAAGCAAGCAAAAAATAAAAGTGATAATGATAGTTTTTTCATCAGATCAGATTGATAGTTACAAAAATAGAGTTAATTGATAATAAAACGTTGTATTTTTCGTTAATCTTTAATGCAATCTTTTCTATGATAACAAAGCATTTTTATTCATTGATTCTTGTGATGCTAATTGAAAATGGTTTTTCTCAGGTGAAAATTTTAAATCAAAGTTTGATTTATCCTGATTCTGCGGTTTTGTATGTTGGCGTTGGTAATAAGATTATAATTATTGGACCAGATACAACAAAACAATTTGAAGTTATATCCAGTTCCGGTACATTACAAAGTAATAAACGTAATGAATATGATGCGAGAGTATCAAAACCTAATAGTTTAGATACAATTTTTGTTTTATATAAAAAGAAAATTATCGCATCAAAAATATTTAGAGTTGATTTAATTGGTGAACCGATTGCAATGCTTGATAGCATAAAAACAAGGATAGTTACAAAAGCAGAACTGAAAAAATGTAAGGAGTTAAAAGTGAATATTCCAAATTGTATAAGTATAATAAATGAAAGAATCACTGTTTTTAAATATCAAATTTATTTTGATTGTAAAACCTGTGACGAAATTCCGGTTTTAGAAAATAGTAATGGAATTCTGAATAAGAATTTCTATAAATACATTGATTATCTGAAAAGTGGCGATAAGATATATTTTGAAAATATTAAATACAGTCCGTCTGGATGTTTTAAGAAAATAGATATAAGCTATACCATAAAATAAAACTTCTAACAAATACATAACATTTGGAATGTAAGTTGATGTAGATAATTCTTTATTTTTGAACACATGTTACGCTTAGTAAATACAACTGCTCACGCTCTTCATCACTCCAAATAGGAGTGCATATCTATTTTTTCAATCGCTTTATTATTTCTCATTATCTTAATTTTCAAAAAACTAAATTTGTTTTATGCAAAAGCTAAAACTCGCAATACAAAAGAAAGGTCGCCTCAGTGAAGACTCTATTCAACTGATCAATGAATGTGATATTTCATTTCCAAACAGTAGCGGCAAGCTCGTTACGTCTTCGTATGACTTTCCTATGGAAATACTATTTCTGCGTGATGACGATATTCCTGATTATGTACAGGACGGCGTTGCCGATATTGGTATTGTTGGTGAAAATGTGTTGGTCGAATCCAATAAGCAAGTAGATGAAGTATTGAAAATGGGTTTTGGAAAATGCCGGCTTTCATTAGCAATTCCGAGAAATGAAACTTACAATTCTATTAATAATTTAAACGGAAAATCCATTGCAACTTCATATCCAAAGATTTTGCAAAATTATTTAGATAAGAATCATGTAAAAGCGGACATTCATGTTATTTCCGGTTCGGTAGAAATTGCACCGAGCATTGGTTTGGCTGATGCTATTTGTGACATCGTTTCTACAGGTTCTACTTTATTGAGTAACGGTTTGAAAGAAGTAGAACAGATTTTTCAGTCGGAAGCCATTATGATAAAAAATAAAAATTTATCGACTGAAAAAAATGGTATTTTAAATCAGTTGTTATTTCGTTTGGAAGCTGTAAAACGCGCGCAAAAGAATAAATACATTTTATTGAATGCACCCAATGACAGTTTAGAGAAAATCATTTCATTATTGCCCGGAATCAATTCACCTACGGTTCAGGCATTGGCGAAACAAGGTTGGAGTTCGGTACATTCGGTAATTACAGAAAAAGATTTCTGGAATAAAATTCAGCAACTAAAAGAAGCTGGTGCCGAAGGTATTTTAGTCATGCCGATTGAAAAACTGATTTATTAAACATTTTCATTGTAATAATTGTATAATTTAAAAAAACAAGAAAATGCAAACTATAAAATATCCATCCAAACAAAGCTGGAACGAAATTTTAAAACGACCAACACAATCGCTGGAACAAATAGAACAAGTTGTTATTCCAATCTTACAAGATGTAAAACAACGTGGCGATGAAGCGTTGAAATTTTATACTCAAAAATTCGATGGCATTGAATTAAACGAATTATTGGTTTCGATATTGGAAGTAGAAGAAGCATTGAAATCAATTTCAGAAGAATTTAAAAACGCGATTGATACAGCATACATAAATATCTTTAAATTCCATCAGCATCAGCAACAAAAAATAGAGATTGTTGAAACCACACAAGGTGTACAATGCTGGCGAAAATCGGTCGGTATTGAAAAGGTTGGTTTATATATACCTGGTGGCACAGCACCTTTATTTTCTACAGTTTTGATGCTGGTGATTCCGGCGATTATTGCAGGTTGTCATGATATTGTATTATGCACGCCGGCAAATAAACAAGGAAAGATTGATCCATCGATTTTATATGTTGCGAATTTATGTGGCTTGCATAAGATATATAAAGTAGGTGGTGCGCAGGCAATTGCTGCGATGGCTTATGGAACAGAAACGATACCGCAAGTGTATAAAATTTTCGGACCAGGAAATCAATATGTAACTGCTGCGAAACAATTGGTGAATAAAGAAGGCATCGCGATTGACATGCCTGCCGGACCAAGCGAAGTATTAGTAATTGGCGATGATGAATCACGTCCGGATTATATTGCTGCAGATTTATTGTCGCAGGCAGAACATGGTGCAGATAGCCAGGTGATTTTTGTAACAACGGAAGAAGCATATTTGAATTTAGTTCATTTTGCAATCGATCAGCAATTAAGAGATTTACCGCGAAAAGAATTGGCTTCAATTGCCTTGGAAAACAGTAAATTGATTTTGGTAAAAGATATAAATGAAGCAATTGAATTGAGCAATTTTTACGCACCGGAACATTTGATCTTACAAATAAGAAATGCAGAAGAAGTCGCAGAAAAAATTACCAATGCAGGTTCTGTGTTTATTGGTCATTATTCACCGGAAAGTGCAGGCGATTATGCAAGCGGAACCAATCATACGTTGCCGACCAACGGTTTTGCTAAAGCATACAGTGGTGTTTCGTTAGATAGTTTTGTAAAGAAAATTACGTTTCAAAAAATATCAAAAGAAGGTTTACAGAATCTTGGTAAAACGATAGAACGAATGGCTGAAAATGAAGGTTTGATCGCACATAAGAATGCTGTTTCAATAAGATTAAAAAATTAGAAGACAAAAATGACTGACATAAAAACGCTTGTTCGTCCGCATATTTTAAAAATGAAACCATATTCGTCTGCGCGTGCTGAATATACAGGCGATGATGGTATTTTTTTAGATGCTAATGAAAATTCAATGGGCTCTGTTACCAATGAAATACACAATCGTTATCCAGATCCGTTGCAACAAAAAATAAAAGAAAAATTAGCACTTCAAGAAAATTTAAAAATTGAAAATATTTTTATTGGCAACGGAAGCGATGAATGTATTGATGTACTGATTCGTGCATTTTGTGAACCAAAAGAAAATAAGATTATTGTTTGTCCGCCGGTTTTTTCTATGTACGAACATTCAGCACATTCGCAAAATGTAGAAGTGAAAGAAGTATTATTAAAAGAAGATAATTTTCAATTAAATGTTGATGAGATTCTTCGCTTTGCTCAGAATGACAAAGGTGTGAAAATCATTTTTATTTGTTCGCCGAATAATCCAACAGGAAATTTAATTGATGAAAATGATATTGAATATTTACTGAATAATTTTGATGGAATTGTAGTGATTGATGAAGCATATCAGGATTTTTCAACTAATGAAAGCTGGACGAAACGATTGCATGAATTTCAGAACTTAGTGGTGATAAAAACATTTTCTAAAGCGTATGGTATGGCTGATGCACGTGTAGGTATGTTATATGCGCACGAAGAAATTATTCATTATATGAACACAATAAAGTTACCATATAATGTTAATCAACATTCACAAAAATTGACATTGGAAGCACTGGAAAATCAACATAAAAAAGATGATTTTGTTGATGAATTATTGAACGGTAGAAAATATCTGGAAAATGAATTGGCAAAAATTCCTTTTATACAGCAAGTATTTCCTTCTGATGCGAATTATATTTTATTCAAAGTAGAAGATGCGAATGATTTGTACAAATATTTAATTCAACATAAAATCATTGTGCGTAATCGAGACAATGCGCCGTTGCTGAAAGGTTGTTTGCGTGTGTCTGTTGGAACAAACATAGAGAATAAACTATTTATTGAAGTTTTAAAAAATTACAAATCATGAAGAAAGTCTTATTCATTGATCGCGACGGAACATTGATTGTCGAGCCGAAAGATAATTTTCAGGTTGACTCTTTTGAGAAACTCGAATTCTTGCCAAATGTAATTTCAAGTCTCAAAAATATAAAAGAAGAAACCGATTTTGTTTTGGTAATGATTACAAATCAGGATGGTTTAGGCACGAAATCATTTCCCGTAAAAACATTTTTGCCTGTACATAATTTAATGCTTGATATTTTTAAAAGTGAAGGCATTCTTTTCGATGATATTTTTATTGATAGAACATTTGCAAAAGACAATGCACCAACACGCAAACCAAACACAGGTTTGCTGACAAAATATTTAGATGCTTCGAAGTATGATCTGGAAAATTCATTTGTCATCGGTGATCGATTAACGGACATTCAGTTAGCAAAGAATTTAAATGCAAAAGGTATTTTAATTGGAAGAAGTGCCGATACAACAGATGATGACAAACTCAACCAAAAAGCATTAAAAAATTTCATCGCACTGAAAACTAATTCATGGAATGATATTTATGCCTTTTTGTCGAAACCACAACGAACCGCAACTATTCAACGCAACACCAATGAAACCAAAATTTCCATTCAATTAAATTTAGACGGAAACGGAAAATCAAACATCAAAACTGGTTTAGGTTTTTTTGATCATATGCTGGAACAGTTGTCAAAACATTCCGGCTGCGATTTAGATATTAAAGTAAAAGGCGATTTGCACATCGATGAACATCACACGATTGAAGACACTGCGATTGCTTTAGGCGAAGCGTTTCATCTGGCGCTTGGAAATAAAAAAGGTATTGCGCGTTACGGTTTTTTGCTACCAATGGATGACGTGTTAGCGCAGGCAGCAATTGATTTTTCAGGCAGACCATGGTTAGTTTGGAAAGCAAAATTCAACCGCGAAAAAGTAGGTGATATGCCAACCGAATTATTCTTTCATTTCTGGAAATCATTTTCGGATGCAGCAAAATGCAACTTAAATATCAAAGCAGAAGGCGACAATGAACATCATAAAATAGAAGCCATTTTTAAAGCAGTCGCAAAATCCATAAAAATGGCGATCAAAAAAGATGGAAATGATTTGCCGACTACAAAAGGTGTTTTATAGTCAGTTTCAACTGAAAATCTACCATTTCAATTAAGGTAAACCAGCGAAATCACACTTAATCACTAATTTCATGCACTTGCTAACCAACTTATCACGCCTGATAGAGTTGCCTGCGTGCGTTTAAAATCGGTTAGATATTTGTTCCATAAAATAAATATCCATGAACCGCAAACGCATCTTTTTCTTATCTTTTGTAGCAATTACAACAGTTTTTTTTATAACAAAAAAACTCACAGCAAAACCCGAAATCATTACTGTTGATCCGGCTTTTGCACAGTATGTTTCCGGCTATACATCAGGTATGTTGAGCCGGACAAGCACCATCAAAATTGAATTGGCAAGCGAATTACCTATCGATTCAAATTATAACGATGCCAACAAAATTCCGTTGCCTGATAGTAATTTGCTGAAAAATGTAATCACATTTTCACCATCCATTAAAGGAAAAACACGATTCATTTCGAATAGAGTGATTGAATTTATTCCTGACGAACCGTTGAAAGAACAAACATTATATACTGCTACTTTTAAACTGTCAAAATTGGTTGATGTGGAATCTGATTGCAAAAAAATGAGATTTCAATTTTCTACATACAGCCAAACAATGTCGGTTGATTTAAGTGCAAGTCAGAATATTGATGATTATAACATTGAATGGCAAACAATAACAGCCAATGTGAAATTAAGCGATGAAGAAGACACCTTAAAATTATATAAAACAATTAAGGCCGTGCAAAATGGTAATAAATTGAAAATAAAATGGAACAAAATAGATGCTACAAACTATACTGTTTTGATTGACAGTATTGTGCGTACAACAGAAAAAGGCAAAGTGCTTATTTCATGGAACGGTAAGCCGATTAGCGCAAAAGAAAGCGGTAATAAAGAAATAATCATTCCTGCTTTAGGTGATTTTGTGGTGACAGATGCTAAAGTAAATGACGATGAAAACTCATCTGTAACGCTTACGTTTAGTGATCCGATAAAACAAGATCAGGATTTGAATGGTTTGATTACGTTATCTAACAACGAAGCACTAACATACAGCATCGAACAAAATACAGTAAAAGTTTTTCTGGCTGAAAGAATTATTGGTAATTATATGCTGAATGTTGCATCTGGTGTAAAAAACTTTAAAGGTTATGCTATGAATACGACATATAGCACCACTTTAGAATTTGAACCGCCAAAACCACAAGTTATTATTAATGGTAAAGGTTCAATTTTGCCCAATTCGCAAGGCTTATTTTTTCCTTTTGAATCTATTGGTTTAAAAAGTGTAGATGTAAGAATTATAAAGATTTACAGCAATAACATCAAACAGTTTTTACAGGTAAATGATTTGGATGGCGATGAAGGTTTGAAAAGAGTAGGTAAGACGATTGTAGAAAAAAATATCAAACTACCTGATATTACGAATGTTAACATTAATAAATGGACGCAGCATGTAATTGATTTGAAAAAATTAATCATTCCTGATCCGGGCAGTATTTACAGAATTTCTATCAAGTTTAAAAAAGAATACACCAATTTTGATTGTCCTGTAAATGATGAAGAAAATGATGAATTTACAGATGATGAAGAAGCCGAAGAAAATAAAGACTGGACGGAAGATGAATGGCATGGTTACAGCTATGATTATGGTTATGATACTTGGTCTGGTTATGGCGACAATTATTCGCCATGTGATAATAATTATTATGATGGAAAAGCAGTGAGCAGAAATATTTTAGCATCTGATATTGGTATTGTTTATAAAATTGATGACGACAAAACTGCGCATGTGTATGTTAGTAATATGCTGACTACAGAACCAATAAACAATACGGAAATTGAATTTTCAGATTATACTAATCAGACGATTGTAAGCGGAAAAACCAATGAAAATGGCATGTTTGATGTGAAATTAACCAGAAAACCATTTTTAATTATTGCCAAACAAGGCAGCCAGCGTGGTTACTTAAAAGTGAAAGAAAGTAACGCGAATTCACTAAGTATTTTCGATATCGAAGGCGAGCAATACCAGAAAGGTGTGAAAGGTTATATCTATGCAGAACGTGGCGTTTGGCGTCCTGGTGATAGTTTGTTTCTGACTTTTATTTTAGAAGATAAACTACACACCATACCGGATAATCATCCTGTAAAATTTGAACTAACAAATCCATCAGGTACTATAATTTATGAAACCACATCTACTAAATCAGTCGATAAAATGTATGATTTCAGATGTGCGACAACTTCAAATGCACCAACCGGAAACTACATGGCTACAGTAACTATCGGTAATAATGTATTTAATAAACGTATCAATGTAGAAACGGTAAAGCCAAATCGTTTGAAAATAAATCTTACATTTCCGGATTCTGTTTTAAGCGCAAATAATAAAAATCAAAAAGTTCAATTGCAATCAAAATGGTTGCATGGTGGCGTTGCTAAAAACTTGAATGTTACTGTTTCTGCAGTTATCAGTGCAACAGAAACTTCTTTTAAGAAGTATCAAAATTATATTTTTCAATCGCCTTTAAAACAAACTATCAGTGATGAAATTACCGTTTTTAATGGTGCTTTGAATGAAAATGGAACAGTTGATTTTGAAGCAATGCCAACTATTCCGAAAGATGTTTCAGGTATAGTGAAAGCTACTTATGTTACTAAGGTTTTTGAACAAGGCGGCGATTTTAGTATTGACAGAGCGCAGGTTTTAGTATCACCTTTTAATCGCTATGTTGGTTTGCAGACGCCATCAAACTCCAGTCAGTACGAACCATTGGCAACCAATAAAAAACAATTATTTAGGATTGTCACGGTTGATGAAAAAGGAAATGCTGCGAAAGTAAATCAACTGCATCTTAGAATTTATAAACTGAACTGGCAATGGTGGTACGAACGTGATGAAGACGATCTGTCCAATTTTGTTGCAAAAAATGCGACATCCATCATTAAAGATTCAATGATCATGCCAACGGATGCAAATGCCGATTTTTCGATGACAATAAATGATAAAAATTGGGGCAGATATTTGATAACTGTTACAGATGTTGAAGGTGGTCACCAAACAGGATCTGTTGTGTTTTTTGATATGCCATATTGGAATCGTGAAAGCAGATCCAATACCGAAAATGCCACTATGCTTAATTTTTCAACGGATAAGCCAACGTATAAAACAGGTGAGAAAATCAAAGTTTCCATACCAACCAGTGCAAAAGGAAAAGTATTAGTGAGTGTCGAAAATGCTACAAAAGTATTGCAATCACAATGGATAAATGCAACAGCAGGCGAAACAAAATATGAATTCACGGCTACTGCTAACATGACGCCGAATGTGTTTATTCATATTACTTATTTACAGCCGCATATCAATACAGTTAACGATTTACCGATTCGGCTTTATGGCATTATTCCTATTACAATTGTTGATGAAAACACATTTTTGCATCCTGTTATTGAGACTCCAAATACAGCAAAACCTGAGCAAAATATGGTCGTTAACATAAAAGAACAAAATGGTAAAAAGATGTCATATACATTAGAAATTGTTGATGACGGTTTGTTAGATTTGACACATTTTAAAACACCTAATGCATGGAATACTTTCTATGCAAAACAAGCTTTAGGTGTGAAAACTTGGGACATGTATGATGCTGTAATTGGTGCTTATTCAGGAAAATTAGATAAGATGATTTCAATTGGTGGTGATGGTGAATATCAGGATGAATATGCAAATAAAGCGAACCGTTTTATTCCAATGGTAAAACATCTTGGCCCGTTTATTCTAGAAAAAGGACAAACGGCTACACATAAAATTCCGATACCAAATTATATTGGCAGTGTGCGTGTAATGGTAGTCGCGCAGCATGACGGCAGCTATGGAAATGCACAAAAAGAAGTTGCTATTAAAAAGCCATTGATGTTATTGGCAACTTTACCGCGTGTGTTTTCACCAACCGAAGAAATAGAACTGCCGGTTGATATTTTCGCGATGGAAAATTTTGTGAAAGATGTGAATGTTAGCATTGAAACGAATGATTTTATTGAGGTTGGCAACAAACAACAATCTATTCATTTTTCAAATATTGGCGATGAAATAGTAAATTTTAAACTTAAAATAAAAAATAAAATTGGTGTTGCTAAGGTTAAAATAAAAGCGACAAGTGGTAAAGAAACTGCATATCAGGAAATAGAAATCGATGTGCGAATGCCAAATCCAATGACTACACAAACCAATGAATTTGTACTAGAACCTGGTAAATCAAGCACGCAACCAATCCAGTTCTTCGGAATTGACGGAACAAATTCCGCAACAGTAGAACTCTCCACGATACCATCAATTGGCTTGGAAACACGTTTGAACTACCTGATCCAATATCCACATGGTTGCATCGAACAAACTACATCGTCTGTGTTTCCACAATTATTTATTAATAACCTGATGAATTTGTCAGATTCATTGAATAACCAGATCACAGAGAATATTAAAAAAGGAATTAAAAGAATTCAATTGTTTCAAACAACAGATGGCGGTTTTTCATATTGGCCTGGTGAAAGCGAAGCAAGCGAATTTGGCAGCAATTATGCCGGTCATTTTTTAATTGAAGCAGAGAAAAAAGGATATGTAATTCCAGTTGCTTTAAAATCAAACTGGCTAAAATATCAAAAGGAAAGAGCAAAGAAATGGAACGAATCAACGGCTGCATTTGTAGAAATACACGATGAAGAAAGTTATCAGTTTTTGCAGGCATATCGGTTATATACATTGGCGCTAAACAACACGCCTGAGATTGGCGCAATGAATCAGTTAAGAGAATTTAAAAACCTGAAACCATCAGCAAAATGGCGACTTGCAGCTGCATATAAATTGATCGGTCAATTTGAAGTCGCCAATTCATTAGTGAAAAATCTGTCATTAGAAATTGCTAATTACAGAGAATTATCATATGCTTACGGTTCTGCCATCAGAGATAAAGCTATGATACTGGAAACGTTGGTGAATTTAAAAGACGAGAAGCGTTCAGCCATTTTAGTAAATCAAATTATGCTTGCTTTGAATAAGAATAACTGGATGAGTACGCAGGAAACTGCTTATTGTTTATTGGCATTGTGCAAATATTACAATACAGATAACAGCAATATAACTGCTTCTGTTTTGTATGGTATTAATAATGCGACTTCTAAAACGTTAACGATTCAAAAGAAGATCGGTAAGTTGTTTTTATCAGAAACTGTTTTTTCCAAAGCAAAATGCTGTACTGATTAAAAATACAAGTACTATAAAATTATATGGAAAAGTAATTATCAAAGGTGTTCCGCTGATAGGTGATACAAAACAAATTAAAAATGGAATTTCAATTTCAGTAGTGTATAAAAATATGAAAGATGAAGTAATTGATCCGACTAAAATCATACAAGGAACGGATTTTAAAGCGATTGTTACAGTAATTAATTTAAGCAAAACCAGGAATCTGAAAGAAATGGCATTATTGCAACTATTTCCAAGCGGCTGGGAAATTCATAATTCAAGAATGGACGAAGTAGCAGCGAATACGAATGATGCAAGGTATCAGGATATTCGAGATGACAGAGTATATTCTTATTATGATGCGCCGGTTGGTACTGCTAAGGTATTTACAACACGATTGAACGCAACGTATTTAGGTAAATTTTATTTGCCGGCAATTAATTCCGAAGCGATGTATGATAATTCAGTAAGTGCGAGCGTACCCGGATTTTGGGTAAATGTAGTGAAGTAGTTTTTGGTTGTTTGTAGTGTTGTGCCGCAAATTTCGCGGCACAATTTTTATTTATAATTGTTCCAGCATTTTAATAACATCGGCTCTTCTGCGGCTGGAAACCGGAATTTGCGTGTCGTCTTCCATTAAAAGTACGTCATCTGTTTTTATGAATTCTTTTATAAATTTAGTATTGATCAGATGTGATTGATGCACTCTGTAAAAACCATGTTGTGTTAGAATTTCTTCAAAATCTTTCATGGTTTTGGTGACCAGTATTTTTTTATGATGCGTAAAATAAAACTCTGTATAATTACCGTCACTTTCACAGCGAATAATATCTGCAATGTTTACAATATGTATCTTTTCTTGTGTATTCAGCGCTAATTTGGTTTGATTTTTAGAGTTACTTTTCAAGCTGTCATTTAAAAGTTTGTATTTCTCAAATTCATTGAAACGACGTGTTTTTAATTGTTCAATAGATGCAATCAATTTGTCCGGATCGACAGGTTTTACTAAGTAATTGATAGCAGCATATTGAAATGCTTTGATTGCGTATGCGTCAGAAGCTGTTATAAAAATGATGTTAAAATGAATATCAGAAAGTATATCCAATAAGTCAAAACCGCTGCCATCTTGCATTTGTATATCTAAAAACAATACATCCGGTTTTATTTTTTTTAATAATTTCGCGCCTTCTAAAACACCATTGGCTTCACCAATAACAACTACTTCAGGTGTGTACGTTTCCAAATCTTTTTTTAGAGTAATTCTTGCCTGTTCTATATCGTCAATAATTATTGCTTTGATCATTGTTTATTTTTTAAGTGATAGGAATTCTTATAATTACGGTAGTGCCAACGGCTTGTTGTTGGTCGTCATACAAGTCAATAATTTCAATATTTTTGGTGTCTTTGTTTTCATTTAATAAAGCTAAACGTTCTGTGGTTACTTGCAGTGCAGCCGATTTATGATAATTTTCTTTTCCTTGTTTATTCAAGATTTCTGCTTGCTTTCTTCCAATACCATTGTCGGTAACCGTACATTCAATTTCATTATTGAGCTCTTTAAATGAAATATTAATCATACCTGTTTTATCTTGTAAATAGCGTAAACCATGTTTAATGCAGTTTTCTACAAATGGCTGTAAAATCATTGGAGGAATTTTGATGTAATCGGTTTCGATGTTTTTATCTACATCAATTGTATAATCAAAACGATTACCATTGCAAAATTTTTCGATCATTAAATAATTTTCAAGCATGTTGATTTCTTCCTGCAATACAATAGTGCTGTTGCGTGAGTTGTCTAGTATTTGCCGCATTAAGCTGGAAAACTTTGCTAAGTAATAACGCGCTTCCTGTTCCTTGTCAGTACCGATTAATGATTGAATGGAATTTAATGCATTGAACAAAAAATGCGGATTCATTTGCAAACGCAATGCTTTATGTTCTAATTCAGATAATTCTTTTTCTAATTGTAATTGTGTTTGCTGGTCTTTTGCTTTTTGTTTGATGTTCGAAATTCTTCTTCTTACAATATAATAAATTAAGGCAATAACGCTTAAAATGACAGCAATAATAAACCACCATTTTTGCCAAAAAGGTGCTGTAATTTCAAAATGTATTTTCGTTGGTATTTTATTCCAAATGCCATCTTCGTTACATGATTTTACTAAAAAAGTATAATTTCCAGGTGGTATATTGGAATAGGTTACTGCATGTTGTGTAGTTGGAGGCGACCATTTTTCATCGAAGCCATCCAATTTCCATTGATATAAAACGGCATCAGGATTACTTAAGTTAATTCCTATAAAATCAAAAGTAAGATGATTTTTATTGTATGGCAATTGAAGGTTTTTGATAGTATTCCAATCGCCGATATATTGCTTGAAAACCTGCGTATCTAATGTGTTGTAAAATAAACGAACATTTGTAATTGTTGTTACTGGTTCGTTCTTGTTTTTTATTTTAGAATTCGGATTGTATTTACTTAAGCCATTTATTGTGCCAAACCATATAGTGCCGTCAGACTCAGTAAATACTGCATTTTGACAAGTTTCTATGCCGGAAAAACCTTCACCTTTGCCATAATGTTTTACTTTTAATACAGTTTTATTTTTATCTAACTCCAGGTAATCTAAACCGGTTTCGCTGCCAACAAAAATATTATTGGCAGCATCATTACATAGCAGGTAAATATTATTTGATTTGAGTTTACTGTTAAAGTCAATATCATATTTCTTTATTGGATTTGCGTAAATAGTATAACAGCAAATTCCGTCACCGGCAGTTCCAATCCATAAATTTCCGGATTTATCTTCAGTTAAACAGCGTATCGAATTAGACGGCAAACCATCTTGTTTGGTGAATGTTTTGAATTCATTCTTTTCAGGATTGAAGATGCCCAATCCGCTAAATTCAGTGCCATACCAAATGAGTCCTTTCTTGTCGATATGCAAACAAGTCAATCGGTCATTCAACAGGCCATTTGCAGTAGTGTAGTGTTGTGAAATGTTATTTTTTCCATCGTTGCCGCTTGGTGTAACTTTAAACAAACCAGCACCTGCAGTTGCCAGCCATATATTTCCGGATGCATCTTTATCAAAAGCTCTTGCATAAATACCTTTGAATTGCTCTAATTCAGTAAAAAAAATACCGTACGAAATATAAACGCCATTGCCATCTGTTCCAAAATAAACATTACCATAGTTGTCTTCAATAATACTTTTCACTTTTACATTCGCAAATCCATTATTGATGTCTTTGATCTTAAATTGACCACTGTCTAAAACGGTCAGGCCTTTGTCAGAAGTGCCGATCCATAAGCGTTTGCGGCTGTCTTTATAAATGCTGTAAATATAGTTGCCACCTAAACCGGATTCGCTGTTGAAGTGCACAAATTCTTTTCCATAATAATTTGCAATGCCGCCGCCTGAGGTGCCAAGCCAGTAGTTGCCGCTTTTGTCTTGAATAATACTGCGTATATGATTGTTGTTGAGACCTTCTTTTTCTGTTATCCAGGAATAGGAATTGGATAAAATATTATAAATACAAGCACCGTTTGCCAATGTTCCAAACCAAATATTCTGATTGTTATCGAAATAAATATCTAATACAATTTGATTGTCTAATAATGTATTGGTGATGAATTTGGTTAGTTTATTGTTTTTATACTGATAGACACCATCGCCATATGTGCCGATCCATACTGTATTCTTATCATCTTTTTTGATAGTGTTTACAGGCATGCTTTTGACACCTAATTTATTGGCTGCCGTTTCAATGGTATAATTGTTATTGGTTTTAGAAATAATACTAATTCCATTGCTGTTGCCACACCAGTATGTTTCACCAACTTTACAAATCGTGTAGTACGATTCTTTTTTTATTTTAGATAATTCATTCAGGTTTATAAAATGATTGTCTTTTAAAAGATAGATTCCTTTTTGAGTAGCTAATAAAATTTCCTTAGGATTTACAATATACAAATCCTGAACGCTTATTGATTGATTACTTTCCGGATAAAAATTTTGAAAACGAATACCATTATATTTTGAAATGCCGTTATTCGTTGCTATCCATATATTATGTTCGCTGTCTTCCTGCAAACTCCAGATATAATTGTTGCAAAGTCCATCTTTATTGGTGTATGTTTTAAAATTGCTGCCATCAAAACGTGAAATACCACCGCCACGCGTGCCAATCCATAAAAAACCACGGCTGTCTTGTAATATATCATAAACCTGTGATTGTGCAACGCCATCTTCCACAGAATAATTATGAAAAATATATTGCTGACCAATAGTTTTCTTAGTAGAAAAACCAAACAGAATAAAAAGAAGCAACAATATAATCGAAAACCTGTAGCGCATAATCAAAGGTAAGCATCAAAAAATAAATATTTGCATACGAATAATCATAAGTTTTACCAAAGAGAGTTGTGTTGACTAATTTTAAGTTTCATGAAATACCTGATTTTAAATAAATTAAAAAATGCTACAAAAAAACAACAGATAAAGTGGTTGATATTGTTGTTTGTTTTTTTAGTATATGTTTTTTGCCTGCCTAAAAATAAATTTAATAAACCAACTTCAACGGTATTATTGGATAAAAATGGTGAACTTTTGGCAGCACGCATTGCTGCAGACCAACAATGGCGGTTTGCCGAATTAGATACCATTCCTGATAAAATGAAAACCTGTATGCTGACTTTTGAAGACAGAAACTTTTACTGGCATTTCGGTATCAGTATAAAAGGAATTGTACGTGCTGCCAAACAAAATATCAGCAAACAAAAAGTTGTAAGTGGCGGCAGCACCATTACTATGCAAACTATTCGTTTGATGCGTGACAATCCATCCAGAACATTTTCAGAAAAGATCATTGAAATGATAATGGCAACTCGTTTGGAATTCGGGTATTCTAAAAACAGTATTTTAAAAATGTATTTGTCAAACGCACCATTTGGAAATAATGTGGTTGGTTTGTCGGCTGCTTCCTGGCGATATTATGGAAAAAGCCCGCAGCATTTGTCGTGGTCGGAAAGTGCCACACTGGCTGTTTTACCTAATGCACCCGGTTTAATTTATCCTGGAAAAAATCATGATAAACTATTGCATAAAAGAAATCGATTGTTGAAGCAATTATTGAAGTACGAAGAGATAGACTCCATGCAATATATGCTTGCTGTTGCAGAGCCCTTGCCGGACAAACCATTGCCATTACCTGTGCAGAATGCACAAATACTGCAGCGCTTTATTGAACAAGGCAATAAAGGAAAAGTAATGCAAACAACTATTGATAATAATATACAAAAAATGGCAAGTGCTCTTATGCAGCATCATATCAATATCTTAAAGCAAAACAACATTAACAATGCAGCTGTAATTATTACAGATTTAAAAACAGGAAATGTGGTCAGCTATATTGGAAATAGTTTTTCTTCCGGAAAAGAATTTAATAATGAAGTAGATTGTGCCAATGCAAAACGCAGTACAGGCAGCATTTTAAAGCCAATTTTATATGCTAAAAGTTTAGACGCAGGTATCATTTTACCAACTACTATCTTGCCTGATGTGCCTTCTTTTTTCGGTAGTTTTAATCCAAAAAATTTTAATAAAACATACGATGGCGCCGTTCCTGCGAATGAATGTGTTATCAGAAGTTTGAATATACCAATGGTACATTTACTCAATCAATATGGTGTTTTAAAATTTCAAAATGATCTGAATAAAGCAGGTTTTACTGGTATTCAGCCAAACACAAGAAAATATGGTTTGTCATTGATTTTAGGTGGCGCTGAAGTTTCATTGATGGAAATAAATAAAGTATATAGTGAAATGGCATTGACTTTATTAAATAGCAAAAATAAAAACATAGCATTATTTCCTGAAGAGAATAGAAAGCATAAAAATAATTTGCAATTACACAAAGCCAGTATTTACACTACATTTAAAACGATGCTGGAATTGAACAGACCTGATGAAGAAGGCAACTGGCGTGTGTTTGAATCATCACAAACGATTGCATGGAAAACAGGAACGAGCTTTGGCAACCGTGATGCTTGGGCTGTCGGTATTACGCCAAATTATGTAGTCAGTGTTTGGGTTGGAAACGCAACCGGTGAAGGCAGGCCATCGCTTATTGGTGCCAAAGCCGCAGCACCTATCATGTTTGATTTATTCGATAAATTACCAAAATCGAAAATTTGGTTTCAAGAGCCCAAAACAGAATATACAACAATTCCTGTTTGTGTAGAAAGTGGTTGTCGTGCAGGTGATGCTTGCGAACATATTGAAAATAGAAGTGTTCCCATTACTTGTTTGCGAAGCACGCTTTGTCCGTATCATCATACTGTTTTTGTAGATAAAATGCAGCAATATATTGTAAATGCTGATAACACGAACAGAAATGAAATGGTTGCTCAGAATTATTTTACGTTGCCACCGTTGATGCAAAAATATTACATGCTCAAACATCCTGAATATAAATTGCTGCCGCCAAACAAAGATAACATGCTCGCTTGTAATTCTAAAAATGCTTTGCAGGTGGTATATCCAAAATCGAATTCAAAAATTTTGATACCAAAAGAAATGAATGGCGAGCAAGGTAAAATTGTTTTAGAAGCAGTTGACGGAAATCCGAATGCAACATTATTTTGGCATATAGATGAAAATTATGCCGGACAAACTACTACTATTCATCAGCAATCTGTTTATTTACCGGTTGGTAAACACACACTTACAATTATCGATAATAATGCAAACGAACGTAAAATTAATTTTGAAGTGATCAATTAATTTATTCTTCCGGCAGCGCGATCCATTTTTTATAGAGTTTGCTGTATAAAAAATAAATACCAAATAACAACAAAAAAAAGCCAATATATTCTGCTCTTTGTGCATAATGCCACATTCTCTCGCGCAGTTGGTCGTGGTTATACATAAATTTATTATTTTCTTGTTCAATCTTTAAAAAGTACCAGTACATCACAAAATAAAGCGGAATGAATGAAGTGACAATCACGATGAAATTAGTTGCAATTGCAGGAAATATTTTTTGTGTTTTTAGTTTTATGATACTGACACTAAAGAAACAGAAAATAATAAAGTAAACGAACACAGTATCCAGAACATCGAATTCATCAACACGAATCAGAATGAATAAGATAGTGGTAGCTAAAAATAATAATGCACCAATAAGAAAACTCAAGAAAAAAGATTTTTTAATATTGTGTCTGAATAACCACAAAAGTATAGTAGATGCTAATATTGCGTAATACCATACATGCAATTTGTAAAGCGTATTATCTTCATTCCATTGATTCATTCTGTCGGAAATATTGTCCATGCGGTTGTCAAAATCACGGCAAAAATATTTTTCCAAAAGAAACTCATCGTAATCACGACGATTATTTTGGTCACGCAAATATTGTCTGTAATCAGAAACAGCATCTGCTTTGTCAATTTCCAGAAGATATTTTTGCTGTAAACGATTGATGGTTTGCGTGTATTTTTTTAGATCGTATTTTTTTAATTCTATTATCAATTCATGATACATTCTAAGGTCTGTCCATGTTTCCGGATATTGCCTTTGGCCGCCAAACAAACTATAGGAATATCTTCGTTCGGAAAATTTATTACAAAATTCAAAAGTTGGAATATTATATTTTAAAAAAGAAGTATCATTTAATACAACAACACTGTCGCTGGATTTTAATTGCTGATAATAACTGGCAGAGTCAAGACGGCTTATTTTTCGGTCAACTTGTGAATTATTGGCATTTTCTGCCGCTACTTCTACGGCCTCAGCTACTTCAGTTTCAGGATAATTTGTATTATCTTCATATGTGATATATTCGGCATAACCATCTTCTTTTCTAATCGTTGAATATTTGCTTGAATCAGTAATTAAAATAACGGTGTCGATCAAATTAACACTAAAATCCATTGAGTCTTTTTCTATCAACGCAATGGCTTTGTTGTATTGGTTTTGATCGTTGCTCAATTCATTAAAAGTATATTTCCTGTTTGATTGGATAGATTCTGTAACAGATGGCAATAAAAACCAAAAATAGATAGCAGCAAACGAAATAAAATAAAAGATGAAACTCAATAAACTGTCTTTTGAATTCCATTCGCCAAAACGTTTCAATACATTAAACCGAAGTAAAAAATAAATAAATACAACGATGGAAATAATGACAATGATTGCTAATAAAACGACCCATGTTCCTTCTGTGCTTGCTTGGCGCGGATCGCTGTTTATAAATAATAATAAGGCAAAAAATGCAATACTGATTACGCTTGTAAAAAATAATACAAGGTGAATTCGACTGCTCCAGATCGCCGGTTTGTTTTTAAGCAAATAATCATCTAGTTTCTGTAAAAATTTAGGTATAAATCGATTAGTGTTCATCTTTATTTTTGTAAGCGGTTGATTAAAAATAGCGTTTGGTAGAATTGGTAATATTTCTGAAATAGAGAATTTCTATATTACTTGCAACGAGTTTTTGCAACACAGTATTTACCGAAAAATCACCTTTTAAAGTATAGAAATTTCCATTGAATGCCACTGTAATATCATCAGGCAATGCAGCAACTAAAGTATCTCTGGAATCAGTTGTTTCAATCTCTAAAACTGTTTCATTGTCATTAGCAGATTGCATTAAGTCTTGATTGGAATAACAATTACCATTTTTAATCAGCAAAACACGATCAGCTACTTTTTCTACTTCATGCAATTGCTGAGAACTCAGAATAACACCTAAATTCAATGCCGGTGATTTTACTAAAAAACGCAAATCACTCAACAGCGTTTGCTGCGCGTGAATATCCAGATTTGCTAAAGGTTCATCTAAAATCAACAAGTTTGGCTTTTGCAATAAAATGCGAGCGATTTCAAAACGCGTACGATAACCGCTGCTGATTCGGTCCCAGGTTAGCTGCGCATATTTCGTCAGGTTCATTCGTTCCAGCATAAACTGCACCATTCTGTCATTTTCCTTTCCATGAATACCACTAATTGCTGCACTGAAATGTAAATTATCTTTCAGTAAACCATACCATCTTGGAATACGTTGTGGAATAAATGCAACACGATGTTTGATGTCGAATAATTCATTTTCTTTATCAATTCCAAAATAGGAAAGCACGCCGGAAGATCTTTCCAGTTGTCCAGCCAGGCAACGCAATAAAGTAGTTTTACCATTTCCGTTTTCACCAACAATACCAATAATTTCGCCGGAAACAATTTTTATATTAAATGCTTTTAGACTAAAATTTCCTTTTGTATAATTTTTAGAAACATTTTCTGCTGAAACTAATTGAACATTTTCTTTTGTCGGAAGCGATTGTAATGACTTGCCAATTTTATCTAAAATAGATTTTCCATCAATTAACCATTTGTCATTAGTATCAGTTATATTTTCCGGCGCAGACTGGCTCCACAGAATAGTTTCGTCCATCAAGGCACCTGAGTTGGTTTCGTAAGATGCATCTAATAATCTGCGCTTAAATAATTGAAAATCCTGATGCGTTAAATAAGAGTTGATTTCTTCAGAAATAGCATGCATATGTGTCTTGTTTTGGTAAAAATAAGTATTTATATGTATTTAAATTAATTAAAAGTGTTAAGAAGTGATAATAGATTTGTTTTGGCTTGAATGAAAGATTTTGACCGAATACTAATCAAAAACGACCGAATACTCAATTTTAAGACGTTTTTCTGTTGAAAAACTTAATATTATGATGAAAAATAGTGGTTTTCCACTATTGATTTGTGATTCTAAAATGTTTAACTTTGTTTAACTATAAAATGATATGAATAAACCATGTAGTAGTGTGATAATGAACTACTCTAAATATGCAGATTTTTTTATAGAAAAAGACTTAAAATATGTACATGAAATATTCTTTACAACTCATTCGTAAAAAGAAGAAATAATGCTTTAGGATATTTCATGTCTGAAACCATAAAATTGAAGATATGAAACGAATTTTACTAAACATTCTTACCCTTTTTATTTCTATATCAACTTTCGCTCAGGCACGACTCGTGCTGAACAATGGCGGTATTGTCAATATAACAAACTCGGCTTTCGTCGTGATTGATAATCCAAATCCAAATGCCATTACAAGAAACACTTCAGGACATATCATTTCTGAAGGCGAGTTCAATCGTGTTAAATGGAACATTAATACAACTGCCGGAACATATGTAGTGCCGTTTGGTCGTGGTACTGCTGAATATTTACCGGTAACATTGACAACATCAAGTGCGGTGAGTCCTGGTTCAAATGGTAGTTTAACATTTGCGATGTATGGCGGAAACTGGTTGAATACAGGTTACTTGCCTACTGGTGTAACAAACTTTGTAAATAATAACGGAACAAACAACTCTGCTCAGGTTATTGACAGATTTTGGAGAATTGAACCTACTAACTATTCTACAAAACCTGCATTAAGCAACTTAATTTTTACATATAGAGATCCTGAGTGGTCGGTTGCAAGTAACTCAATAATAGAAAGTAATTTGATTGCACAACGTTACAATTCAACATTAAATGACTGGGACGACTTTATGCCTGGAACAGTAACGACACCGGCTTCTGATATATCTACTGTCGCGACGTTACCGTCAGCTCAATTATTTACTTGGTGGACTTTGGTTGATAATCGCACGCCACTGCCAATTGAGTTGGCTAATTTTAATGCAAAATGCGATGGAAATAAAGTAACGATCAACTGGCAGACAACTGCTGAAAAAAATAATAATTATTTTGAAGTAGAGCGTTCAGTTGATGGCATTCATTTTGAATTGGTTGAAAAAGTATTTTCACAAAATTCCAATTCTAATACATTGCTTAACTATCAGGCAGTTGATAATAATCCATTGGAAGGCAAAGTGTATTATCGTTTAAAACAAGTTGATTTCAGTGGTAAGTTTACCTATTCTTCTTTGGTGATCGTTTCATGTGCAGGCAGCGTAACAAATCCTTCAGTGAGCATATATCCGAATCCTGCAGTAAGTAATATTACTGTGGACATTAAAGCTTTGAAAGGCAAGAAAACAATTATGATATATGATGTGATTGGACAACAAATGATTAACAAACAAATTACAAGTGAAGACGAAAATTTACAGGAAGTAATTGACGTTTCTGCTTTTGCTAAAGCTACATACCTATTACGTATTGATGTTGATGACCAATTCTATCAAATAATCAAGTTTGTAAAAAACTAGTATTTTGACTAGATAACATTAAAGCCCACTTTAAGGTTAAACAAATTTTGAATTAATACGAAATAAAATATTTTTATGAAAAAAATTCTACTTGTTGTTTTTATAACAATTGTTTATACAACAACTTTACTGGCACAAAATGTTGGTGTCAACTCTACAGGTGCAACACCGGATGTTTCAGCAATGCTGGATGTAGTCGCGGCAAATAAAGGATTGCTGATTCCACGTGTGGCATTGTCATCTGCTACAGATAACGCAACCATTGCAACTCCTGCCACATCGCTGTTGGTTTATAACACAAATACAAGTATGACCAATGGTCAGGGTATTGGTTATTATTATAATAGTGGTACAACAACAGCGCCGCTTTGGGTAAAATTATCACAAGCTAACGAAGCATGGTTGTTAAGAGGAAATACAGGTATTACTACACCGGCGATTCCTGCAACTTATGGATCATCAACTATTGGAACTACAGAAAACTTCTTAGGAACAAAAGATGCGAATGATGTAGTGTTAGGCACTAATAATATTGAGCGTTTCAGAATGAAACAAAATACAGGATATATTGGTTTAGGCACGGCATCACCAATTGTAAAAATGGATATAGTAGCACCTGATACTATCGGATTACGAATCTTAAGTGGTAGCACAACCAGACTAACCTATCTTTCTTTAGGAAGAACAACAGAGTATGCACAAATTGGTGCTGCAACGGCAGGTACGTTCTTTACAGATGCTGCAAATGGTGATATGATTGTGAAAAATTTCAATTCAGGAAAATTATTGTTAGGTGCATCGTATAGCAGCACTGCTGATATGGCTATTACACCAACATACGGAAATATAGGTATAAAAACTGTAACACCTAATTCAAGATTAGACGTGAATGGTGATTTGGCATTACGCGAAGGACCTGCTATGGCACTTACTAATACTACTTATCCAACTATTACATTGCCTGCAGGCAGTAAATTCAGCCATTATCGTATAACAGGACCAACAGTTCCTTTCTGGCCATACATTATCTATGGTGGAAATGATGGACAAGTAGTTACTTTTATTAATACAACAGGACAACCAATGAATGTTTATAACTACAATGCTGCAAATGGAATTATAACAGGAAGTGGTAATCATTTAGTATCGACCAGCACATCTAATTCATCTTTTACAGCAATTTACAATGCTAGTTTGCAAAGATGGATAGTTACAGGTTACACAGGTATGACTGCTATTAATGATAACGATTGGCATACCTTTGGAAATACAGCTATTACAACACCTGCAGTACCTGCTACTTACGGCACTACAAATATAGGAACTGCCGAAAATTGGGTCGGCACAACAGATGCAAATGACTATGTAATCGGAACAAACAGAATAGAACGCATGCGTGTTATGCAAACGAGTGGAAATGTTGGTATTGGAATAGCTACACCGGCTGCTAAATTACATGTATATACTACTGGTGTTGGAGCAAGAATTGAAATGCCATCAGGTTCTTCTGATGGATTGGATGTATGGCACTATGGTACAGGACGTGGAATCTATGCTTACACAGCTGGTTCTGCAAATGCATTGTATGCTTATTCAACTACCGGAACAGGTGTTAATGCTCAATCTGGTAATAGTGGTTATGGTTTGTACGCTTATTCACCTTCAAGTAACGGAGTATATGCTTCTTCAGGTAATTCAGGTTATGGTGTTTATGCTTATTCACCATATGCTACAGGTGTATATGGCAATTCGTATGGCAGTAATGGTATATATGGTTATTCATCAACTGCAACGGGTGTATATGGCAACGCATCAAGTGCTAGCCAAACAGGTGTGATTGGATATAGTGGCGGTAATTATTTAGATTTAGGCTGGGCTTCTTGTAGCAACTGTGGCAGTCCTACCACTTCCAGTTGGTATATAACTCCAGGCGGTTCTGGTGTTGGAGCGGCAGGTGAGTATATTGGTGTTCAGGGAAAAGCATATTATGCAAATACAAGTACTTACGATAAAATGGGTGGTATGTTTTATGTAGCTGGTTACAATGGTGGTAGCTCTTGGGGCTTACCTGCTTTTGCTGCTGTCGGATCTGTAGTAGATAATACGGTTTATAAAATAGTTGGTTTGGGTATAGTTTCTACATTGGTAAAAGATACTGAAGATAAAGAAAGAGTAATGGTAGCACCTGAAGCACCTGAAGCTTTGTTTCAGGATTATGGTGTAGGTAAATTAGAAAATGGTAAAGCAACAATAAAATTGGATCCGACTTTAACTAAAAACATACAAGTTGATGACAAACATCCGATGAAAGTATTTATACAATTGGAAGGCGATTGCAAAGGTGTATATGTAACTAATAAATCAGCAACAGGATTTGAAGTAATAGAATTACAAAACGGCACATCTGATGTTTCTTTTTCTTACCAGATCGTTGCTAACAGAGCCGATGAAAATAGAGATGGTGTAGTTTCTAAATATTCAGATATGCGATTTAAGCCACTAAACCGACAATTAATTTTAGATAAGGAAAAAGTAAAAGTATTCAAAGACTCTGAAAAAACAAGAATTGAAAACGATAAGAAAAATGAAGAACAACTTAAATTGCTCCAACAAAATAAAACAGAAGAGCCAAAAGCTAAAACTGAAAATTAAAAAAGTATTTAACGAGTAACTATTTTTTTTAATAAGCGGATTGCTAAAATTAAATAATAAAAAAATATAAAACCTTAATAAACCGTAAACAATGAGATATGTAATAACACTGTTATTTATATTGATTTTTATCAGCATAAATAATGCACAAAACGTAGGCATCAATACTACAGGCGCAACACCAAACACATCAGCAGGATTAGACGTGGACTTTACTAACAAAGGTTTATTGATACCGCGTGTAGCACTATTAAACACTACTGATGCAACAACCATTACAGCACCTGCAACTTCTTTACTAGTCTATAATACAGCAACAGCAGGTGTCGCACCAAATAATGTAGTTCCTGGATATTATTATAATTCCGGAACAAGTGCAGCACCTGTTTGGGCACGCTTAAGTACAAACAATGTTTCAGATACTTTAGGTTGGACAAGAGCATTGACAACTACTACCAAAGCAATCAAAACAGACAACCAGTATGTAACAGGCAGAGTAGGTGTGGGTGACTTTTCTGCAACTACACCAAGCACAAACTTGCAGGTAGTTGGCAACGGTATTATTGGTTCTGTAACAAATAATGTAACAGGTAATAATTCATTAGCAATTGGAAATGGAAATACTGTCTCTGGAAATAACGCACTGGCATCAGGAAATGGTAATAATGCAAGTGGTAGCTTTTCTGTAGTATTAAATAACTCTAACACTACCACAGCTGCTGCTACTACTTCCGTTGCTGGTGGATTTCAATCTTATGTTTCTGCAAACTTAGGATTGGCAATAGGATATGCTGATACCACTACTGCACAAGGAGCTGCGGCATTCGGCTACAACAACAACGCAACTGCACCATACGCATTTACTTCGGGTCAAAACAATGTCGCATCTGGCAATCAATCTACTGCATTTGGATTAAACAATACTGTAAGTGGTCAGAATTCTTTTTCCAATGGCGATGGTAACACTGCTTCAGGTAATAATTCTATAGTTTCTGGTTTTGGCTCAAGAGCACAGTTAGATCATTCTATTGTAGCTGGATATACGGATACATCTACAGCAAGCGCGACAGCTGTATTTGGTTATGGAAATAAAGTTTCAGGATTTACAGGTTTCGCAACTGGTGACAGAAATAAAGTAACAGCACAAAATGCGTTTGCTTCTGGTTATTCCAATAATGTAAATGGTGATGGCTCTATGGCAACAGGAAATAGCAATACAGTAACAGGAATCAATTCATTTGCAACAGGAACAGGTAATATTGTTTCAGGTAATTATTCTATGGCAGCAGGTGGACAAAATAATACAATAAACGGTGGATTAGATAATATAATAAGTGGTGTAAACTCAGTAATAGATGGCGGCGTAGGCTATACAATAGTAGTTGGTAATGCAGATACTTCTATGGCAAGTGCTACAGGTGTTTTTGGATTTGGAAATAAAGTTACAGACTTCACAGGATTTGCAACTGGTGATAGAAACAAAGTAACTGCTCAAAATGCATTTGCATCTGGGTTTCAAAATAATGCAAATGGTTATGGTGCTATAGTTGCCGGACAAAATAATACTGCTGCTTCTTATGGAGAAGCAGCATTTGGTCTAAATTCAACAAACTATATACCACTTGGAACGCCGAGTACTTTCAATGCCGCTGATAGGATCTTCAATGTAGGTAATGGAGTAAGCACTTTAGCTCGTGCAGATGCCTTTACCATCTTAAAATCAGGTAATGTTGGAATAAATAATAGCTTACCAGATATTTCAGCAAAACTGGATATCACGGCAAATAATAAAGGCGTATTGATACCGCGTGTATCCTTAATTAGTGTTACAGATGCAGTAACAATAGCAACTCCGGCAACTTCACTATTAGTTTATAACACAAATGGAAATACAGCACAAATGCCTGATAGTATCGGATATTATTATAATGCTGGTACAGGTGCTTCACCTAACTGGTTGAAGTTATATGCAAATAATGATGTCAATAAAAACGCGTGGATGACCTTAGGTAACTCAGGCACAATAGACGGTACAAATTTCTTTGGAACAACAGATAATGTTCCACTCAATTTCAGACAAAACAATCAAAAGATTGCCCGCTTTGATAATATAGGCAGAAACTATTATATAGGAAGAGGGGCAGGAAGTAACGCAGGAGCGGGAAATATTGCAATTGGCGATTCTGCAGGATATACTTTCAGTTCGAATACACCATCTGTATTTATAGGTTACCGTTCGGGTATCAGGACAACTGGCGCAAATAATACGATGGTTGGACCTTGGGCCGGCGAAGCTACTACAACCGGTCAGTTAAATGCATTCTTTGGTCTGGCGGCTGGTATCAGCAATATAACGGGTAGCTATAATACTGCGCTGGGGGCACGAGCTATGAATAATGCAGTCGGAGGTGATCTTAATATTGCTATTGGTTATCAATCAATCAATAATAATATTTCCGGTAATTATAATACAGGTATCGGTTATCAGGCTATGGTTAATCACAAAATACTGGATTATAATGTCGCAATCGGAACACAAGCTATGGAATCTGATACCTCCGGATATAGCAATGTAGCAGTCGGCTATCGATCACTACGTCAAAATGTTAATGGTGCAGAAAATACCGCATTAGGTACCGGTGCTATGGAATTTGGTGGCTCTGCTTATAATAACGTCGCTGTGGGTAGAAGTGCCATGCAGAATTATGGTACTTCTTATTACAATGTAGCAGTCGGTTATCAGGCGTTAACCAGTCAAACATTTACGAATGGTGGTGTAGGCTATGCAGGTTATAATACCGCTATTGGTTATCAGGCATTGTATTCAAATAATCCTACAGCTACAAATAATGGTAATTTAAATACAGGTGTTGGTGTGAGTTCATTTCGCTCCAATATAATAGGTACTGATAATTCAGGTTTGGGAACTAATAGTGGTTACTATGCACTTGGTGGATTTAATACCTATGTCGGTTCTTATTCAGGATTTGGAGCAGTTGGTGTTAGTACAGGTACAGGCAATAGCTCTTTAGGTAACAGATCTTTGTATAGTGTCACAACCGGTAGCCAGAATGTCGCAGTCGGTTCAGCTGCTGCAAGAAGTAATACAACAGGTTCCAATAATGTTGCCATAGGTGACAGTGCATTATATGCTAATAATCAAAATGAAATTACAGCAGTTGGAACGAAAGCATTGAGAAATAATCAAAGCACCTGGAATACTGCAGTAGGTGCTTATGCATTGTATAGTAATACATCAGGATTTACAAATACCGCTATTGGTTACCACTCAATGCAAGATAATATTGATGGTTATAGAAATACAGTAGTAGGCGCAAATACATTAGATAATAATACCAGTGGCTATCAAAATGCAGGTTTAGGTTATTATGCACTCAGTAATAATACAGTTGGTAATACAAACACCGCAATCGGTTCTTATGCATTACGTTTAAATACAACATCCAGCCAAAATACAGCAATAGGACATGAGGCCTTATATTCTCAGTCTTTCAATAATGGTGGTGCTGAATATGATGGAAATAACACGGCAGTGGGTTTTCAGGCATTATATTCTAATAACCCAACCGCTTTAGGAAACGGTACACGTAATACGGGCATTGGTCTCCAATCTTTATTTAATAATACTACAGGTTACAGTAACACAGCCGTTGGATTCCAAACACTAATAGCCAATATAACTGGCTATGGAAATACATCATTGGGAGATGTTTCATTAGCATCAAATACACTTGGGGCGCAAAATGTAGCTATCGGTTTTGGAGCTGCGTATAGTAATACAACTGCATCCAATAATATAGCAATCGGTACAGATGCTATGCGTATCCAGTCTTATAATAATTCCAATGCTATATATAGTTCTTTTAATATTGCTATAGGGAGGAATGCGTTATATAATAATCAACCTACATCAACTGCAAACGGGATTTACAACGCAGCAATAGGGCATTATTCATTAGAAAACAACACCACAGGATATTATAATGTTGGTGTCGGTACAAGTTCTTTCAGAAGCAATAGCACTGCTACGGATAACACAGGTTTGGGAACCAACAGCGGGTTTTATGCTACGGCAGGATCAAATACTTATCTTGGCTCACATTCAGGATTTGGTGTAAATGGATTAAGTTCGGGTACAGCAAATACCGGTGTCGGAAATCGTTCTTTAGGTTTAATCAGATCAGGATTTCAGAATACGGCAGTAGGCGATTATGCATTATATAACATTTCCGATGGAGATCAAAATACAGCATTAGGAGCAGGAGCTTTAGATTATCATACAACAGGCAGCAGGAATACAGGTGTAGGTATGTGGAGTGGCAGAAATGGCGTCACACCATTCACAGGATCTGATAATTTTTACGGTGGATACAATTCAGGAAATTTTAATTACACGGGTAGCAACAATACATTGGTTGGTTCTAATACCAATGTCAGTACCTCAACGCTTACCTATGCGGCGGCAATCGGTTCTGGTGCTACAGTAAACTGTAGCAACTGCCTGGCCTTAGGTGGTAATGTAGCAGCTAACAGAACAAGAGTAGGTATTAATTATAATGCACCTACCTTTATCTTAGATATAAACGAATTCTCTGGCACATATGGTGGAGGAATAGGATTAAGATTTGGCGCTAATACATGGGAAACTTTACACGCCAATACTACCAATTATTGGTTTAATTATAATGGTGCCTTAAGTGCATGGATCAGTAGTGCGACAGGTGCATATACTGCTGTTTCCGATAAACGCTTAAAGTCCAACATCAGGCCAATGGAATCCATCTTAGATAAAGTTATGCAACTCAAAGCATCTCGTTACGAATACAATAGAAATAATCCAAATAAAATTCAATCTATAGGTTTCTTAGCACAAGACGTTCAGCCATTGTTTCCTGAAGTAGTTAATAAGCAGGAAATCGATGATCCGAATGCAGAAATGAAAGAAATATACGGTATTGATTATGCGGGTATGTCTGTAGTTGCAATCAAAGCCATTCAGGAACAACAAAAAATAATTGAACAGCTAATTAAGCGCATCGAAGAATTGGAACAAAAAACTGGAAAGTAACAGGAATTAATAACCAGATATATTATAGATATTATACGCTATGAAGAATTTCATGAAACATCATCATATTCCATAATTGTCTGCTAAATCGATTCTTAATAGTGTGTAAGGTTTACCATGAAAAACGTTTATAAGGGTTTTCATGGATAAACCATTTTTGTGTTATGATTATCTTTATAAAGAAATAAACAATACTATATGAGAAAGTATTCCTTGATTCTATGCCTGTCCTTATTCTGTTTCCTTGAACTACAAGCACAAAACGTAGGTATCAACTCTACCGGCGCTGCTCCAAATACATCGTCTATGTTAGACATAAGTGCTACCAACAAAGGTTTATTGATACCACGTATCAATTTGATAAGCACTACGGACGTAGCTACTATAACGACGCCGGCGACAAGTTTGCTCGTTTATAATACCAACACAGGGATTACAGGAACAGGTGCAAACGGCGCAGGTTTTTACTATTGGAACGGCACGAATTGGGTAAGTTTAATGGTGTTCGGCACTGCTATTTCTGATGACGATTGGTATAAACAGGGAACAACATCAGCGCCCACTAATATTAATGATTCTATGTTTCATTTAGGAAACGTAGCTGTTGGAAAAAATACCGCTAATTATCCGTTAGATGTTAATAATAATTCTAATACTGACATAACGCTGAAGATAAACTCATCTATGAATGCTGTTACAACTTCCAAAGGAATATATAATACTATAAGCTCAAATGCAGGTGCTCAGGTTTTAGGAGTAGATAATTTTGTAACTGGAAACCCGATAATATTAAAAGGTATAAATAATCGGGTTGTAAAATCTGCTGCAGGGATTGCAATTGAAACAGGTATAGATAACCGTTTGGATGATACCATAATAAGTGCATCTAAAACAGGGATTTCTAATAACCTGTACATGAATGGCGACGGCAATGGGTACGGAACAATTAATAACCTGACAGGTTCAGCTGTTTCCGGTACATCTAATTATGGAGTAGCAAATTATATCGATCTTACCGGTTCAAACAATAGTGGCAATAGTTATGGTGTATATAATCAGTTGAACAATTCAAATACCGGACTGCAATTTGGTACTTATAATTTAATTAATAATACGGCTGCTAATTCACATTATGGAACCTATAATCAATTAACAGGTACAGGTACAGGTATCAAATATGCATCTTATGATAGCATACCAACTTCTGCAGGAGGCACACAATATGGTGTTTATTCTGCAGTTCCGAATACAACAAATGGCTTTGCTGCTTACTTAAAAGGAAGAGTCTCTATCGGTACTACTTTCGCTAATAATTATATTATGCCTTTATCAAGAGGCACAAATAACCAGATCATGGTAACAGACGGAAGCGGAAATGTTACCTGGCAAGATCCTTCTGCAGTATCGACACAAGACGCCGATTGGTACGAAGTAGGAACCACCACAGCACCAAATGCTATTACAGACGATATGTACCATACAGGAAAAGTAGGCATAGGTACCGTAAATCCATCTGCAGTATTACAAATAGATAATGCAACGATAGACACAACACTTAAGATTAATAATACATTAACCAATACAGGTATAACAAACGGCATTTACCTCAATATGTCAAATACAACCGGTTCTGCTTATGGAATAAATACTAATATTAACGGTAATTTTGGTTTAGGTTTATCAGCTACCTTGACTGGTGCTGGAAATTCTAATCAGGCAGGTATGGTGAGCGGAATTACCGTTTCAGGCAACGGTCAGCATCAGGGTGTTATAACAGGATTATCCGGTTCAGGCAGCGGAAATCATTTTGGTATAACTAATTCATTATCGGGTACAGGCACAGGCGGACAAACCGGTGTAAGCACTACCATTACGAATTCCGGTAATAATACGCATAATGGAGTTGCCAATACATTAGCCGGCAACGGAAATGGCACACAAACAGGTATAGTTAATACATTAAGCGGCACAGGCAGCGGTACACATACCGGTATGGAAAATATGCTATCCGGTACTGCTACAGGGCAACAATACGGTGTTTATAATACTATCGCTGTTTCAGGTAATGCCGCACACTATGGAGTGTTGAACGGACTCTCCGGCTCCGGAGGTACAGGTACACATACAGGTATGTACAACAGTATGTCAGGTGTAGCATCAGGTATTCAAATTGGTGTACAGTCAGATATATTAAATGGTGGAAATGCAAACCATTTTGGAACACTGAATATTCTTTCCGGAGCAGGGACTGGTAATAAATATGGAACTTACGATACAATTACACCTGGTGCAGGTGGCAGAGGCTTTGCTGTATTTTCCTCAGCGTTAGATACTGCTAATGATTATGCAGGTTTCTTCAGAGGAAAACTTTCTGTCGGTATGGCATATACAAACAATTATGTATTGCCAACTACACGTGGTACCAACAATCAAATCATGGTAACAGATGGAAGTGGTAATGTTAGCTGGCAGAATGCTTCAACTGTGACGACACCGGATGCGGACTGGTATCAAACGGGAACAAGCACAACGCCTGCTACCATCAATGATTCCATGTACCATCTTGGTTTAACGGCAATAGGTCATAATACTCCAATTTATCCTTTAGATGTCAGGACTACTTCCTCGCTTACAGCATCCAATATAGTTAGTTCGACAAATTCAGTTGCTACCAAAAGCGGATTGTCAATAACAATGGGCGATGCAGGATCGGGTATGTCCGCGGCTATTAATGTCAATCAAACTACTTCAGCAGCACCCAATAAATCTGTGGTATATGGTAATGTTTTTAACGGAACAGGGGCCACTGTATATGGTACTAACTTTTATTCAAACGGAATCCAGCAAGGGCAGGAGTATGGGCATTCTTATACCAGTAATTCTACCTCTACCTCCTCTACAGGAACTAAAACAGGATATGTTTCTAATTTTTCCGGTTTAGGTACCCTGGTAACATATGGTTTGAATAACAGTTTCTCTACTTCTTCTTTTCCTTCTGAGAATTATGGTGTAAGCAATACGTTTACAGGAAGAGCTAACTTAAAATACGGACTCAGGAATATTTATGCAGCTTCTGATAGCGGTACATTCTATGGAATGTACAACAATATACCCAATAACGGAACCGGCAATAAGTATGGTACGTATAATGATTTTTCGGGGACAGGTAACGCAATGCTATATGGGAGTTTCTCGAATATAGATAATTCCGGCAATGCGAGGCATTCCGGCTCATTTGATTCCTTATCAGGCAGCGGTTCGGGTAATCATTATGGGAAATATTCCTCGTTGACAGGTTTGGGTAATGGTGATCAGTTCGGAAATTATGCAGAAATTACGAACACAGGCAATGGACAGCATTACGGTAATTTCACCGTGTTGACAGGCAATGGAACTGGGCAGCATTTCGGATCATACAATTCGATGCAAAGCACTGGAAATACACAACAGGAAGCTGTGTACAATGAAGTGTATGTGGAGGGATTACAGCAAGGTATTGGTGTTCATAATTATCTTGATGGTGCTGGCACCGGTAATCAGTATGGTGTGTATTCTGCTTTGTTCGGTTCTAATTCAGGCCAAAAGTATGCGACCTATAATTCAGTTACTGCAACCGGAAGTACAATAGTTACTGGTACCTATAATAACTTATCAGGTAGCAGTACCAATATTCATTATGGTACCCGTAATGAACTGACCGGTACCGGTACCGGCATACAAAGAGGAACCTCCAACGAAATATCCAATACGGGAAGCGGAGATCATTTTGGAATCTACAATTTTCTTTCGGGTAATGCTACAGGAAACCAATATGGAAGCGGAACATTTATTACTAACAATGGCACTGCAACACAATACGGTACCTATAATCGCATAAGTGGCACTGGTACAGGCACAAAATATGCTTCTTACGATACATTGCCTGTATCAGCAGGCGGTAATGGCTTTGGTGTTTTCTCTTCCGCATTAGATACAGCTAACGACTATGCAGGTTTCTTTAGAGGAAAATTATCTGTAGGAATGGATTACAACAATAACTACATATTTCCAACTACACGTGGTACCAACAATCAAATCTTAGTGACAGATAATCTTGGAAAAGTTAGCTGGCAGAATGCATCAAGCGTTTCGCCATCAGATGCAGATTGGTTTAAAATAGGAACCACCGCCGCACCAACAGCCATCACTGATTCCATGTTCCACACAGGAGATGTAGCCATCGGAAAAAATACTATCGGAAATGCTTCATTAGATATTGAGAATACCTTTAACGGAAATACGATAGCAACCAACAGCACATTCACAGGCGCATTTGGAAATGCGATGAGTAATTCTGTTAATAGTTCTGCTTCCGGTTTTACTACTGCTATTAATAACAGTATGACACATACAGGAACCGGTATTAGTCAGCAGACTGGTATATACAATTCTTTAATAGAAAATGGTGTTGGTTCTAATTATGGTGTGCGTAACAGTTACGGAGGCTCAGGAAACGCTACGCTATATGGCGTGTTTAATGAAAATGTCAATAACGGAAATGGAGATCATCTTGGTGTGCAAACCAGGCTGGATGGTTCTGGTAGCGGTAATTTTTATGGAGCAAGAAATCAAATTTACAATTCAGGAACAGGAATACATTATGGTATTTACAATGAACTGGATTCTTTCGGCACTGGACAAAAATATGGTATATACGATGTAATCAAAACTGCATCTTCGTCAGCAAATACCACTATAGGCAGTTATAACGAATTACTGGGTAATGGAACAGGTACACAAATGGGTTCACGCAATCTTATCACTAATAATGGGAATGGTCAACACATTGGTGCATTGAATACATTATCCGGCACAGGTTCGGGAAATCATATTGGTACATTTAATGCACTTTTCAACGGAACAGGCGTTCAATTTGCGGTAGCCAACCAGATTTCAAACAATAATGATACAACGCAAATCGGTACACAAAATCTCATAAATGGTACAGGAGCAGGTATCCATTATGGACAATACAACTCAATAACCAGCACAGGAGCAGGTACTACCTTATACGGTAATTATAATTCAGTTGCAGCTACATCTCCTGCAAATACAGCCACTCATTATGCTAACTTTAATGCAATGAATGGAGCAGGTACCGGTGCTATCTATGGTAATAATACAATCTTACAGGGAAACGGAACAGGTACACGCTACGGTTCTTATCACGACATACAAAGTAACTCTGCCAGTTTGCAATATGGTGTATATAATGATATCGTTAACAACGGAACAGCCGACCACTACGGCGTCTTTGATACCTTAGGCGGAACTGGAAATGGGTTGATATATGGTGTCAGTAATCAAATAACCAATACAGGTACAGGGGCGCACATTGGTGTATCGAATACAATGTCAGGTACAGGTACAGGAAATCAGTTTGGTGTATATAATAATATATCAGTAGTCAATAATGCTGTTCAATACGGTATGTTTAATGCATTGTCAGGTAATGCAGGTGGCGTAAGATATGGTGTGTTAAGCAACTTGTCTGGTACCAGCGCATCTGTTCAGTATGGTTACAGGGCAGATATATCAGTCTCAGGTAATGGTGTACATTATGCAAACTTTGCTTATTTGCAAGGAGCAGGTACAGGTGATAAATATGGCAATTACAATTTTTTTGATAATCTTTCTAGAGGAACGCAATACGGTAATTACAATAATTTTGTTTCTACGGGTACAGGTCAGAACTATGGTATGTACAATGATTTTTCGAGTAGAGCATCTATTAAATATGGTATATTTAATGATTATGCTAATAATGATACCGCAACTTTTTACGGAATGTCGAATTCTATTTCTAATTCTGGGACAGGTACAAAATACGGAACAAATAATTTTTTTAATACCAGTACAAATGGCCCGCAGACAGGTTTCTACAATGGTTTTTCATCAGACAGCAGCAATACTAATATAGGACTTTATAATGCCTTTTCTTCTAATGCGCTGATTAGATACGGTGTAAATAATGATGATAACCATTCAGCAACAGGTGAATTCTATGGAGTTCGAAACTTCTCGTATGGAAGCGGAACTGGCACGCGTTATGGTATGTACACGCGCTATACAGGCAGTAATGATTTGGCAGAAAGATATGGTGTTTTTGATACAGTATCTTTAACTGGTAATGGCATATTTGCAGGTGTTCAGAATCATATTAATGGTACAGGCAATGGTGCTCTGTACGGTATGCGTAACAGCATAGGAAATACAGGTACAGGTATCCGTTACGGAACTCAAAATACATTTTCAGGCGCCGGCAACGGCGATATATATGGCACCAGAAATGATATAGACGCAACAGGAACCGGAGATATGTACGGTTCATATACAGATATCAGTGCTGCTGCAACAGGTACCGGAAATAAATACGGTTACAGAGCATTCATTTCTGTAACAGCTGGCGGTACTCAATACGGTATCTACTCCAATGTAACAAAAGCAGGCAGCTATGCCGGTTATTTTAACGGCGATGTCCGAATTGCTTTAGGTGATTTATTAATGGCTGGTAACATAATACCACAGACCAATAACACCTATGACTTAGGTACTACAGCATTACGCTGGAGAGATGCATGGGTGCAACGCAACGCATTTAACGGCTCGGATATTCGTTTGAAAAAAGACGTTAAAACAACTGCTTACGGCTTGAAAGAAATATTAAAACTACGTCCGGTAAATTATACATGGAAAGATAATGACCGCAAAGATTTAGGGTTCATTGCGCAGGAAATTCGCGAAGTTTTACCAGAACTCGTTATCGAGTCAAAAGATAGCATGAATACTTTATTGATGAATTATCAGGGTGTCATTCCGGTTTTAGTAAAAGCCATTCAGGAACAGCAAAAAATTATCGATACACAAAATGTATCGATTGAACAACTGAAAGCAGAAAATAAAGACATTCAGTTGTTAAAAGCAGCAGCAGAAGAAAAAGACAAACAACTCATGGATTTACAAAAACAACTCGAACAAATTAACAAAGTATTAGGTATTGGTTTGCAGGCTAAAAAGAGAAATTAATTATTGTCTTCTTCTTTTACAAAGAAAATATTAATTTTATACATACTTCGTTTGCCATAACTATGAACACTGCTGTGTAGTCCTTTTCTTAATTGTTTTGCTCTTTCCAATCTCATACGTTTGTTGCATCGGCTCATTTTTTAATACAAAAGAGAATTATGAAAAGATATTTACTCGCTTTATTAACAGGCATTATTTTAAATGTACATGCACAAAATGTCAGTATCAACAGCACAGGTGCTACACCAAATGCATCTGCAGGTTTAGATGTGGATTTCACCAATAAAGGTTTTTTAATTCCGCGTGTCGCATTAACACAAACCACCAGCAACGCACCAATCGGCGCGACCATCATAACATCTTTATTGGTGTATAACACAGCAACGGTAAATGATGTAAAACCGGGTTTTTATTACTGGAACGGAACGATATGGATTCGCTTTCAATCCAATCTGGATATAGATCATGATTGGTATGAAGTCGGAACAACTACAGCACCCAATAATATCAATGACAATAAATATACCTATGGGAATATTGGTATTGGTGATAATACTCCTACTTATCCTTTAACTGTTTTTACAAATACTGCTCTTACCGCAGTCAGTGTAGTATCTATGGATACAGCAACAACAACCAAAAAAGGAATAGACGTAACAATGCAGGATCACGGAACTGGTGCAACAACAGGCATCTCTGTAAACTCAACAGCAAGTAGCGCCACTGGCCAAAAAACGGCTTACGAAGCTTTGCAAACCAATACCAGTGCGCCTTTCAATATGTTTGGCTATACTACAAGAACAAATGGCACCGGTAATTCAGGCGAATTTGCATTTGAGTACACAACAACAACATCCGGCACCGGCTCCAAATATGGATTTTCAAGTACTTTCGGTCCAAACACCAGAGGCGGTTCATACGGTGCCGCAAACAGTTTTCAAAGTACCGGAACAGACTTGAATTATGGAATTGTCAACTATTTTCAATCCAGAGCAAATCAAAAATATGGGTTTTATAATGAATATCAAGGAACAGACAGCGCACAAATTACAGGATTATATAATAACTACACCAACTCTGGAAATGGCACTAAGTATGGCGTCAGAAATAATTATTCAGGTAATGGAAATGCTATTTTTTATGGTTTATATAATTTCGTTTCAGGTACAGGCACCGGAGCGCAATATGGAACCTATACATCCTTAAACGGTGCTGCTGCAGGTACCGGCTCATTATTTGGCAATTATAATGTAATCTCAAATACGGGAAATGGACAGCATTATGGTGTACAGAATCTACTTAGTGGTAACGGTACCGGATTACATTATGGAATAGATAATGACTTGTCCGGAAGTGGTACAGGACAGCAAACAGGGATGCGAAATACAATTTCTAATTCAGCAGACGGCAGCCATTTCGGAATTACAAATACATTAAGCGGTAATGGTACCGGAGTGCATGTTGCAATAGATAATACGCTTTTTGGAACAGGCACCGGAGATCAATTTGCCATCAGGAACTATGTGCAAAATACCGGAAGTAATCTTCAAATAGGCATGCAGAATTTATTTAGTGGAATTGGAAATGGTGAACAGAAGGGTGTTTTTACAAATATGATAAACGACGGAAGCGGTAATCATTATGGAGTACATAATATGTTTTCAGGAAATGGAGATGGTATTCAATATGGGGTTTCTAATCAAATTGCTGTAAACGGCGATTCTACACAATATGGTACTCATAATCTTATGAGTGGTGCAGGACGTGGAATAAAATACGGTACCTATAATTATGTGACGGGTTCCGGAGCAGGCAATAAATATGCATCCTATGATACATTAATTGCCAATTCAATTGGCAGAGGGTTTGGTGTTTTTTCCTCAGCGTTAGATACTTTAAATGATTACGCAGGTTTCTTCCGTGGAAAATTATCCATAGGTATGGATTACACCAATAACTATGTTTTTCCAACTACAAGAGGTACTAACAACCAAATCTTAGTGACCGACGGAGCCGGTATTGTACGATGGAGTAATGGTAGCGGTTTAGACTGGTCAATAACCGGAAATGCAGGCACTAATGAAACAACAAATTTCTTAGGCACCACCGATAACCAGGCATTGCGTTTTCGTATCAATAATTTATGGGCAGGTGAATTGGACAGTGCCACACGCAGCGTAAAATTAGGTTTGCGTGCCGGACAATCTTCAGGTGCAACAGCATATGGAAATATTGCTATTGGCGATAATGCATTACGATTTAATGTAAATGGAGATATGAATGTGGTCATAGGCGATTCTGCTGCGTATAATAAGACAAATGCAACAGAGGCAGTCATCATTGGTAATCAGGCTGCGTTTTTAGGAACCACAGGCACTTATGGTATTGCAATCGGTTCACACGCAGCAGATTCTGCTTTGGCTCCATGGAGTACAATAGTTGGTAATTATGCCGGCCGCAAAAATACGACAAATGGAAACACCATTATTGGTTCATCAGCAGGCAGCAAAAATACAATTGGGGAAGTTACATTAGTAGGTGATCAGGCAGGATTTAATAATACGACCGGTACCGGACATACATTTATTGGAAAATTTGCAGGACAAAACAACACTACATCTAATTACAATACAGCGTTAGGATTTCAATCTCTTAGAGATAATACAACCGGTGGTAACAATACGGCTGTAGGTGCCGGTGCATTGCAACTGCATAAGTATGGGAATTTCAATGTAGCTGTGGGTAATAGTGCATTATTAAGCGACACTTCAGGAATTCGAAATGTGGCAATTGGAAATGAAGCATCTTCTCAAAACAGATTAGGATTTGATAATGTATCGGTTGGTGCTTATGCTTTGCAGTTAAATACCACAGGTAAAAAAAAATATTGCCATAGGTAGTTATACATTAAATACTTCTGATGCAGACTCATTAAATATTGCCATCGGTGATAGCGCAGGATACAGTAACAATGCGTCTAACAATATATTTGTAGGTGCAAATTCCGGCAGATACAACACAACGGGCAGAGAGAATATATTTTTAGGTGTAAACGCTGGTAATAGAAATACAGTCGGAGAGTTTAATGTATTTATAGGTTATTTAGCTGGTAGAAATAATACAGCTTCAACCAACAATATTACCATTGGAGAAACGCCCTAGGTGTCCTTAGTTTTGCAACTGCAGCGAGTGGTAATAATATTGCTATTGGCTTAGATGCTTTGGTTAATACCAATCCTACGGCAGTTAATAATGCTAAAGATAATGTAGCAATTGGATACCAGGCTGGTAGAAATAATACTACAGGTACATATATTACGCTAGTAGGATCAGAAACTGAAGTATTAGGTGGTTCATTAACAAATGCAGCGGCAATAGGTGCTAATGCAGAGGTCAGAACATCTGATGCTATGGTTTTAGGTAGGGTCACAGGTGTTAATGGCGCAACAACTACAGTAAAAGTAGGTGTAGGTACACCTTTGCCGCAAAATCGATTAGATGACAGTGGTTCATTAGGTTTAGGTATTCGCCTTACTACGGTTAGTGTAACTTTAGGTATTGATGACCACACAATAATAATTCCCAACTCGGTAGGTGCAGGCACCGTAACACTTACGCTGCCGGCTGCAAATACTTGTACACGCAGAGAATATGTTATTGTGAATCAAAATGTAACTACTGCAAAAACATTTAGTATTAATTATCTCGATTTTACAGGAACAGCTGTTAATACTATTCCGGCAAACGGAAGTATTACCATACAATCCAATGGCACCAATTGGTATAGGATAAGGTAAAGAAAAAATAAATTTGCATTATTAAATACAAAGTATATATTTGCAGTATGACAATAAATAAATTTTGGTGGTGGAACAGTAAACGACAATAGGCGTGTACTAATTCTATAACCAAATGTATTATATTAGCTCGCCGTAAAAAGCGGGCTTTTTTTATGTGCCAATTGTCATTCTGAGCGAAGCGAAAAATAGAACCAACCGTCATTACGAGTGTAGCGAGGAATCTGTTGAATATTAAAAACAATTTTGATTAAAATGAAATACAACTTCAGTACATCATACAAAAAGATAATCGCAGATATGCTGACGCCGGTTAGCATTTACTTGCGTCTGCGTGCAAAATATAAAAATACAGTGCTGCTTGAAAGTTCTGATTATCACGGCGACGAACATAATTTCTCGTACATCTGTTTTCAGCCGATTGCAGGTTTTAGAGTGGAAGAAAATAATTTTATTGCAAACTATCCTGATAAAACAGCAGATACAACCAATCTAAAAGAAAATAAACTAACGGATTGTATAAATAACTTTATCCAATCATTCATCATTCATCATTCATCATTAAACATTATCACCAACGGTTTGTTTGGTTATATGTCGTATGATGTCGTACCATATTTTGAAGATATACAACTTAAACATGCAGCAGCATCAATTCCGGTTGCTCAATATTTTTGCTACCAGTTTATCATTGCATTCAATCATTTTAACCAGGAATTGTACATCATTAAAAATGAAGTGGAAGATGTAGAGAACGATAAAACCAGCTTAGATGATATCGAAGGTTTTATCAAATACAAACCGTTACAACTGGATAATTTTTCTGCCGAAAAAGAAAAAACATCTAATGTAAGTGATGATGAATACATACACATGGTAGAAAAAGGAAAGCAATCCTGCTATCGCGGCGATGTTTTTCAGATTGTATTGTCGCGCCAGTTTCAGCAAAAATATCGCGGCGACGATTTCAATGTATATCGTGCCTTGCGTTCTGTCAATCCATCACCATATTGTTTTTATTTTGATTTTGAAAATTTTCGGTTAATGGGTTCGTCACCGGAAGCACAGTTGATTATCAGTAATAATAAAGTCACGATTCATCCGATTGCAGGCACATTCAGAAGAACCGGCGATGATGTAAAAGATGCTGAGTTAGCGCAAAAATTATCAGACGATCCGAAAGAAAATGCAGAACATATTATGCTGGTGGATCTGGCGCGCAATGATTTGTCTCGCAACGGAAAAAATACAAAAGTAGAAGTGTATAGGGAGGTGCAATATTATTCGCACGTTATTCATTTGGTTTCTAAAGTTACTTCAGAAATTGATGAAAAGACCAATAAAATAAAGATTGTTGGCGATACGTTTCCGGCAGGAACGCTAAGTGGTGCACCAAAATACAAAGCGATGCAATTAATTGATGCAATCGAAAATTCCAGTCGAGGTTTTTATGGCGGTTGTATCGGTCATTTAAATTTTAATGGTGATTTTAATCACGCCATAATGATACGCAGTTTTATGAGTAAAGATAATACACTTACTTTTCAGGCAGGCGCCGGCGTAGTGGCTGATTCAGTTCCTGAAAGTGAATTGATGGAAGTAGAAAATAAATTAGCAGCATTAAACAAAGCAATAGAGTTGGCTAACACATTATAAAACCTTGTGTTCTTAGTGCCTTAGTGGTTAAAAAATAAATTATGAACAATATTCTTGTACTCGATAATTACGATTCATTCACATACAATCTCGTGCATTATATCGAATCGTTTAATCTACCCTGTGAAGTGTTTCGCAATGACAAAATTTCATTAGAAGAAGTTGGAAAATATGATAAGATTTTATTGTCGCCGGGACCTGGAATACCTGAAGAAGCAGGTATTTTGTTAGATTTAATAAAAATGTATGCAGCAACAAAATCTATTTTAGGTGTTTGTTTAGGACATCAGGCAATAGGACAGGTATTTGGTGCTGAATTATACAATGTCGGACAAGTGATACACGGTAAATCAAAAAATACCAAAGTAATTGCCGATGATGTTTTATTTGATGAAATGGATTCCGAATTTCAAAGCGGACGTTATCATTCATGGGCAATTAAAAATGTAAAAGCGCCTTTGATTGTTACTGCATTGGATGATGATAATATTGTACAAGCCATCAAACACGAAACATATAACGTACATGGTGTTCAGTTTCATCCGGAAAGCGTAATGACACCGCAAGGAAAAAAGATAATCGAAAACTGGTTGTTTAAATGCTGATGTAAAAATGTTATATCACTTGCTGCGTTGCTTCAAGCCCCAATCAAACGTAAACTCACACAGCACAACATTGTCTTTATCATAACCAACAACATGTGAAGTAAGAGTGATCGATTGTTTAGATGTAATGGCTTCTTCAACAGCAGCTTTGATCTTTAAACCATCTTTACATATAAAGGTAGTAACACCTTTTGCCTGTTTAATAAATTTAGCAGTTGTACCGGTAACAAACGTAGATACAGTCGGCTCCACACCACGGCATAGTTTTACTAAAATAGCGCCGCACGCCATTTCCGCAGCCATGCCTAAAACTGCCCAATAGGTAGAACCAAACGGATTCTTATTTAAATGTTTATAAGGAACTGTAACGTGGCATTCTTCTTCATTTAATATAGGTATCTTCATGCCCGATAAACCTGCCATCGGTACTTGCATTACCATCGCGCCTTTGAATAAAAGTGAGTTCGTCATTATCTTGACAAACTTTTTTTGTTCTGCTTCGTTTAACATAAATTGATTTTAGTTAAAAATAATGAATTACAATGCATGCATTGTAATTATAAAGTTAATTAATTTTTTGCGATTTATGGAATCCTAATTTAAATTGTAATTTTATTGAAATAAAATAAGTATGTACATGAAAGAGATTTTGCACAAACTGTTTGACGGAGATTTACTAACGGAAAAAGAAGCGAATAATACATTAAAAGAAATAACATCAGGAAATGTAAACGATGTCCAGGTTGCAGCGTTTTTATCGGTTTTTAACACGCGATATCCAACCACAGAAGAAATGATAGGATTCAGAAAAGCAATGCTGGAACAAGCAGTGCCGGTCAATTTTCACAAACAACAAACGATCGATATTGTGGGCACAGGCGGCGATGGAAAGGATACCTTTAATATTTCTACATTAGCGAGTTTAGTATGTGCCGGTGCCGGTGTTAAAGTAACCAAGCATGGAAATTACAGTGCTTCGTCCATTTCCGGTGCATCAAATGTGTTGGAATATTTAGGTGTGAAATTTACTGCTAATGAAAAGAAATTGAATCAGCAATTAGATGAAGCCAATATCACTTTCTTGCATGCGCCGCTTTTTCATCCTGCTATGAAAAATGTAGCTCATGTGCGCAAGCAATTACAAGTGAAAACTATTTTTAACTGGCTCGGACCATTAGTGAATCCTTGTCAGCCGACGCACCATGTTATTGGTGTTTGTGAAAAAGATGTTGCATCATTATTTACAACTGTTTTAAACCATGCAAACACAGATTTCAGAATAATTTATACGGAAGATGGTTATGATGAAATATCGCTGACTGCTACTGCTTTTAGCGCAAAAAATGGCTCCAAAACACATACACACTTAACCTTTGAGAAATTAGGTTTTGCTAAAGTGCAGTCAAAAGATATTTATGGAGGCACTACTATAGAATCCAATGCAAAGATATTTATGGATGTTTTAAATGGCAAAGGAACGACTGCTCAGAACAATGTAGTGTTGGCGAACGCAGCGCTGGCAATTTCCTTGTTCGAGAATTTTTCGTATTATACAAGTGTTGAAGTAGCCAAAGAAAGTTTACTGAACGGAAAAGCACTCCAAAGTTTTAATATATTGAAATCAATTTAGCATTTCTTGGAAAAGCAATTGTACATATTTGACATGGATGGCGTTTTGGTAGATACCGAACCGCTGTACATTCAGATGAATAAAGCATTTTTAAATAAACATGATGCAATAATCAGCGACGAAGAATACAATCAGTTTATCGGAATTCATGCGCATAAAATGTGGCAGTATCTGAAAGATAAATTTAATTTGTCCTATACAGTGGAAGAGTTGATTGTCATGGAAAAGCAAAATAAATACACTCTTTTAGAGCAAACAAATTTAGTTCCGATTGCCGGTGTTGTTGATGTATTGGAAACACTAAAAACGCAACAAAAACAAATTGCGCTGGCGTCTTCATCAATGAGAAAGAATATCGAACTTATCTTAACTAAGACAAAGTTGAAGCCATACTTTGATTATATGGTAAGTGGTGAAGAAGTGCAGCATGGCAAACCTGCGCCGGATATTTTCTTAAAAGCAATGAACCATTTCAGGCAAACAACTGAGAATTGTATAGTGATTGAAGATGCAAAGAATGGTGTGTTGGCAGCAAAAGCAGCAAACATGTACTGTATTGGTTTTCAGAATATACATTCAGGCAACCAGGATTTATCACAGGCAGATAAGATCGTATCTTCGATTAAAGAAATTACAGCACTTTTAAATTAATACATGAATATTCTTGATAAAATAGTAGCGCAAAAGAAAATAGAAGTGGCTGCCGCAAAGCAGGCAGTTTCTATAAAAGCATTGGAACAACGTGATTATTTTTCAAGAGCTACAAAATCGCTGTCATCTGATTTAAACCAAGAAAAGTCAACAGGAATCATTGCAGAATTTAAACGCAAATCGCCGTCGAAAGGAATTATAAATGATACATCAAAGGTATTAGATGTAGTGAAAGCATACGAAAACGCCGGTGTTTCAGCGTGTTCCATTCTGACTGATGAAGAATTTTTTGGTGGCAATAAACAAGATGTAATTTCTGTAAGAGAACAGATTGCTGTTCCGGTTTTACGCAAAGATTTTATGATCGATGAATATCAGTTCATTGAAGCAAAGTCCATTGGCGCCGATGTTGTGTTGTTAATTGCTTCAATTCTTACACCAAAACAAGTAAAGGCGTTTACAGCATTAGCGCGCAGTTTACAGTTGGAAGTTTTATTGGAACTGCATGATGAAACCGAACTGCATCATGTATGGAATGACGTACATATGGTTGGTATCAACAACAGAAACCTTAAAACGTTTGAAGTCGATATTGAGCAATCGATTCGTATGGCAGAGAAATTAGGAAATGATTTTGTGAAAGTAGCGGAAAGCGGAATTGCTACCGTAGATACATTGAAATACTTTAAAAAGAATGGTTTCAACGGATTTTTAATTGGTGAGAATTTTATGAAAACTAAAGATCCTGGTTTAGCTTGTAAAGCGTTTATTGCTCAATTGTAATATGCTTATTCGCATTAAAAGAAATAATCACTTTTTATTCTTCTTGCTTTTTTACATTTTACCGGTTTGCTTTGACCAGGTAATAATACTTTGCGTACGCAGCTTTTAGAACGGCGCGGTCTTGCTTCCGAATCGTTAAAAGGTAACAAAAGAATACAGGTTATGAATACGGCTAAAAATCGTGCTTGCATGAATTGGTGCTTGTTTCTCATTTTAAAAGTAGCCATTTTTTTAATAATTTATACTGTTTTTCAGTAGTATTTTCCAAATAATCAATTTTATAACACAAGCGCGTGTCGCTGGTAAGCGTTACTTTAAATTCTTTAAGAACGCCTTTTCTTGAAACTAATACAACAATTGTATCATGAATGTTTTTGTGCGCATAGATTTTAGAAAAATGATCAGTTACACGAAAATTATCAATAGCAATAATTTCATCTTCTGCATTCAGACCGCAATTATACGCACCAAAACCTTTCTCTACTTTTACTATAACCAGCTTTCCTTCTTTATATTGCGTCTGCATTCCTAAATAAATGTTATTGGAATTGGTCGTGTCTTTTAAATGCAATCCGATTCTTTCAAAATAACTTTCTATATTGATTGGTTTGATACCATAAATAAAATCATCAAAGAAAGTTTGCAGCGATTCTTGCGCGACATGTTCAATCAATTCCTGGATTTCTTTTTCAGTTACACCTTTTTCAGAATTCGCTAAATAATTCTGATACAATGCATGCAGCACATCATCGAAGCATTTTTCGCCGTTCGTGTTTTCTATAATGATAAAATCCAGCAACATCGCAACGATCGAACCTTTTGTATAATAACTGATCTGCGAATTAACAGAGTTTTCATTTTGTCGGTAATATTTCAACCAGGTATCAAAACTCGATTCACTTAACGACTGCACTTCAATGCCTGCTGCGTTAAAAACCGTATTGACATTATTGGCAACGATATCTAAAAAATCATTCAGGTTCGTAACGCCTGCACGATAGCAAATATAATCGTCATAATAGCTGGTCACACCTTCAAAAAACCACAGTAATTTCGTGTAATTTTCTTCATTGTAATTAAACGGACCAAGTGTTGCAGGACGAATGCGTTTTACATTCCACAAATGAAAGTATTCATGCGCCAGTAAACTGATCGGTCGCTGATAATTTTTAGCATCATAACTCCAGCGCGAAATATGATTCACTGAAGAATGTAAATGTTCCAGGCCGCCAAAACTTTTTTCGGTGTTGTGAATAATGAACACATAATTTTTACATGGATGCGAACCGAAAATGTTGGTTTCTACCTCAACGATAGCTTTCAGGTCTGCAATTAATTTTTCAATATCACAATTGCTGTCGCCATAAAGAGCTACTTCATGAGAAACATGCGCTGCCTCAAAGAAATAAGAAACATGATTACCGATCTCAATAGGCGAGTCGATGAGTTCATCTAAATTGGCAGCAGTGCGCAGCCATTTATTATTATCTTTTTGTAGTAACGAAGTAGATATGTTTCTCCATTCGTGAAAAGGAACTATTTCTATATCAACAGCATTGTTTTCAAAACCTTCAACATACAAATAAGTAGGAGCGCCGTTGATTAACGCATGATGCTGGTCAACAAAATTAGTGCGCACCGATTCTTCAAAACAATACAACGGATAATGAACCGTAATTTCAAAGGTGTCTTTTGTATCAACTGTCCATGTATTCTTATCAATCTTATCTAAACGTTTAGATTCCTGGTTGTTGATGCTTACTTCTACAAAATCAATGTTGCGTTGGAACTCGCGTATCAAATAACTGCCCGGCGACCAAACAGCCATTTTTAATTGCAATTGGTCTTGTGCAATTTCTGAAATATGCACCTGAACATCAGCATAATGTGTGTGAGGTTCAGGAAACGATATGGTGTATTTTATGTTCATGAGTGAAGCGTAAATAATAATGAGTTTTTAATTACAATAAATTTACCACTAAATGCATAATGCCAAACGGAACCATGCAGGAAGCTGCCACAAAAGTATATAAAATAAATGTTCTTTTTGGTGAATGAAAATCAACTAATTCGTTATTGAAGTTCATGTTGTCGAGCATCCAAAGCAGCGTAAAACATAAGTTGCAGATCATTGCGTAAATGAAACCGATAGCAATTGAAATCGTGCAAAACTGCCAGTCAAACGTAGTGCCTTTGGTCATCCAGATATTTAATAAGATGACAACGAGTACGCCTATACTTCCAACGATGATATTGTATTTCAGGCGACGCATTTCCCACCAGGTTTTTGCAGGTATCTGTATCGGATGAAATAAGAGTTGTTCGTCTTGCATGTTTGTTAAAAATCGCTTAAGAATAAACCCAAAAAAAATGAAGGCGGAATAAATGTTATAATAATTCCAAACCAAAAGATAAAAATACGCATATTTTCACTGAAACTAAAATCAGCTATCTTTATCAAAAGGTTTTCCAATATCCAAGAAAAGGTATAAACGATGTTTCCGGCTATCCAGTAAAAAAATGTAATTTCCAGTATTATTCCTATTGTATCGCCGATATTGCGAAACAGTACAATGAAAATAATTATAAAAGCATACGCCAGGCAAATCTTATTGTATTTTAATCGGCGGTTTTCCCACCAGGTTCTCGGAAGAATTACTTCTTCATCATAAAATTCATTGTCTATAATATCGTCACTCATATCGCTAACAATGTTTTGGTAGAATAGCAACAATAAATGCAAAAAAAGCAATAATCGGTATCATCATCGCCACAATAATGGACAGTACGATAAGGATCGTTTTTTTAATACTGCTGTATGTATTGTGAGTTCTTTTATAATTCGCAATTTCTGCTTTTCGGATCATTTTAATGAAAAACATAGAAAGCGGAACTGCGAAGCTGAAATAAATGATAATTAAAACCAAGTTAATTATCGGATCAGTTTTAAAGTAGAAAATAAAGCAAATAAATGTTGCAACAATGCAAAAAAGGAGTGTGCCTTTCATATATCCTTGTATGAATTCGCTCCACCATTGTAGAATATGAAATTCATCTGTTATTGGCTCGTTTGCGTCTAAAATTTCCTCATTCATACTGCCATTTTTAAAGTTCTTATAGGTATTTAGGATCAAATTACTTGTTACAACAACTAATAAAATTCCTTTTTTTGTGTTATCTTTGTTTTGTAAAAATAACAAATATGAACAACTTATCAGCAGAACAGATTATAGCATTGGAAGAAAAATATGGAGCGCATAATTACCATCCGTTACCGGTCGTTTTAGCAAAAGGAAAAGGTGTTCATGTTTGGGACGTTAACGGCAAGCAATACCTGGATTTTTTGTCTTCGTATTCTGCGGTTAACCAGGGACATTGCCATCCGCGAATTGTAAACGCAATGCAGCAACAGGCAGAAGTACTGACATTAACATCTCGCGCGTTCCACAGCAACTTATTAGGTGTGTATATGGAATACATCACCAACCTTTTAGGATACGATAAAGTATTGCCGATGAACACAGGCGTTGAAGGCGGTGAAACAGCATTCAAATTAGCGCGTCGTTGGGGTTATGATGTAAAAGGCATTGAAAAGAATAAAGCAGTCATCATCGTTTGCGAAAACAATTTTTGGGGACGCTCTATTGCGGCTATTTCTTCTTCTACTGATCCTTCTTCTTACGGTGGCTTTGGTCCTTATGTGCCTGGTATCGTAAAAATTCCATACAATAATATTGAAGCGTTGGAAGCTGCGCTGCAGGATAAAAATGTTGCCGGTTTTATGATGGAGCCAATTCAGGGCGAAGCAGGCGTAGTTGTTCCGGATGCTGGTTATTTGACCAAAGTTCGTGAGTTGTGTACAAAGAATAATGTATTATTTATTGCGGATGAAGTGCAGACAGGTATCGCGCGTACCGGAAAAATGATGGCATGCGACCACGAAAACGTTAAACCGGATATTTTAGTATTAGGTAAAGCATTAAGTGGTGGAACAATGCCGGTAAGTGCGGTATTGGCAAACGACGAAATTATGTTGTGCATCAAACCGGGCGAACATGGCAGCACCTTTGGTGGCAATCCGTTGGCATGTGCAGTAGCGATGGAATCATTGAAAGTAATTGTAGAAGAAAACCTGGCGGATAATTCAGCGAAAATGGGCGAAATATTCAGAGCTGAATTACAGAATTTAAACCATCCGGTAATTGATTTAGTGCGTGGTAAAGGTTTGTTGAATGCAATGGTGATTAAAACAAACGAAGAAACAGAACACAACTGGAATACAGACGGCGAATTGGCCTGGAACCTTTGCTTAAAGATGCGTGACAACGGATTATTGGCAAAACCTACTCATGGCAACATCATTCGTTTCGCGCCGCCATTAGTGATTACGGAAGCACAAATCAAAGAAGCTGTTGGTATCATCAAAGCATCTATTGATGCGGTAGTTTCAGTATTGGCGTAATTCATAAGCAGCAGAATTTTATGATTGCGTACAATCCTAAAGAGTGGTTTACATTTATTTTCAGAATACATAAAGCAGACACGATTCAGCGTTTGTTTCCAATGTTGTTTTTTATTGGTTTGTATGCGGCAGCTATCGTTTTTTTAGAACTGAATATTTTACAATTAAGCAAAGAGAACATGGCGAAAAACCTGACGGTAATTCACAGTTTATTGGGTTTAGTGCTTTCTTTATTATTAGTTTTCAGAACCAACACGGCGTACGACAGATGGTGGGAAGGCAGACGACTTTGGGGACAATTGGTGAATACATCAAGAAATCTCGCAATCAAATTAGATGCTATCTTTCCGGCAGATGATCACGACAACAGGACGTTTTATGCAGAAACTATTGGTTTATACGCATCGGTTTTAAGCAATCATTTAGCGTCCGAATCTACGCGTTTACTGTTAGATGAAATTGAACATCCGGAACTGGAGAACATCGACGAGCAGGCGCATCATATTCCGAACCAGGTAGCAATGATGATGATGAATCGTACCAATGAATTGATGAATGCTAAAAAGATCATTCCTGAACATCTGTTGTTTATTAACAACGAACTGAGTTCTTTTACGGATGTTTGCGGCGGTTGCGAACGTATCAAAAATACACCGATACCTTTTTCTTATAATTTGTTTATCAAGAAATTCATTTTCTTTTATGTCATGTCGTTTCCATACGGCTTTGTATTCTCATTGGGCTATTTCGTAATTCCGGTACTGATATTTATCTTTTATGTACTCGTAAGTTTGGAATTAATAGCAGAAGAAATCGAAGATCCGTTCAATCGCGACCCGAATGATTTGCCTACCAATAAAATTGCCGAAAACATTAACAAACAAGTCAACGAGATCTTGCTGGTGAAATAACAAACGCATTATTTACTACTAAGGAACAGTCTTTGCCGCCGGATTGCTGTATGCACCTTTTCCTGCTGCATTAATAGCCGCCACACGCAGCCATATTTTACTTCCTGATGGCAGATTTATCAGTTTACATTGCGTGTCAGTCACTACCATAACAAATTTCCAGCTTCCTTTGTCGTCAGGCGTGTCGGTCTTTTCAATAATAAAACTTTTCGCACCGCTTACTTTATTCCACTTCACCATTACTTCACCGTCATTCGCGCCTTCCATGATACGCATATTTTTAGGAGCAGGCAGCAAACCGCGTGGTGTATTCGGTTTGCGCACATCAAATCCGGCGCTGATGATTGCAGCTTCATCACCGCCGGATGCAATGCTTACATAATTTGCTTCTTCTTTCATTACTTCAATTAAATTATCGTATGCATCGTTGACTTCCTGCGTTTTTTGTTGATAGGTTTTAAAAGCATCCTTTTGTTCGGTCATCTTCTTTGTTAATATTGCAGCATTGTTACTAAGCAAACTCAAAGCCGGCATTGGCGACGGAAAAGCGGCATTGTTGGTCATCTTGGAAACAATAAGATTTGCCTTATTGATAGCATCTGTATTGGTAGCGTTCGATAAATTAAGGATAGCTTTTTTCTTTTTCATAGTGTTGTTATTTTTAGTGAGCAGAAAAGTAAATGCTATCACTATAACGCAATATGAATTGACTTATTATATACGTTTAAAAAGAGTTTTAATAAATTAAATCTTCTTAACAGTTCATTCGAAAATACTTATCAAAGATTACTTTGCTCTTTTATTTCATTTGAAAACGCTTTCCGAACATTACTTTTCTTTTTTATTTTATTCGAAAAGTCTTTTCGAATAATAATATTTACTTTTTCATTGTTAGAAAATACTTTTCGAATAATATTGTTTGCCTTTTCATTCTTCGAAACTCTTTCTCGAAGATTACAATTTGCCTTTTCATTATTCGAAACTCTTTTTCGAAGATTACCTTTTGCTTTTGTAATGCAAGGAAAGTACTACTTTTTTGTTTTTGTAATGCCTAAATGTATCAGCACGGTTAGAACCGTCTGATACATTTATTAAGAGTATTCTACCTTGATTCTTATATCATAAACCACAAAATATTATACAAAAGTTTTCGTTTCTTTATATATGCAAAAAATCTGCACTATAGTTTTTATATTGCTTACTTACATTGCGCCTGCGCAACATGCAGTGGTAAGTGCCGTTAAAGTAAATGTGTTGTTTGCAGGTATTGAAAACCCATTCACATTTGCCGTTAATGGCAAAGATTGTAGTAATTACATAGTAGAAACTAATAACGGGAAAATATCTTACAAAGACAATTGTAAATGCACCATCAATCCTGATAGTCTTGGAACAACAACCATTTATCTAAAAGCAAAAAACGGCAAAGTGATTGATTCTTCTAATTATCGAACAATTGCATTGCCTGATCCGGTTATTTCAGTTACTTCTGGTTCATGCGGTCATTATTATTATAAATTTTGTAATCAAAATGCATTAAAAGTTTACAGTAAAAATTTTGAATATTCAGAAGAAGCCCAATTTTCAATAAAAGAATTTAGTGTCTTAAAATATCATAATGATACTTTAATTGCAAGTTCTAGAAATTATGGTGCAGTCTTTTCTACAAAAACTAAAGAAATACTATGTAAAACAACACTTAATGATGTAATCTATTTTGAAGATATTATTGTTATTGAACCCAATAAAAAAGAAAGAAAAATATCCGGTATTGCTTTTAAAATTGATTAAAGAAAAATGAGAAAAGGTATAACGATATTATTTCTATTCATCTGCACATTTACTTTACATGCGCAAGAAACTGTTATTTCATTTGATAAGATGAATATTCTCTACATAGGAATTGACAATCCGATTGAATTCGCTTTTGATAAACTGGATTGTAAAAACTATAAATTAATATCTACTGAAATTTCAATAAAATGTAATGATAGCTGTAAATGTATGGCTACTTGTAAATCACAAGGATATGCTACGGTTTTAGTTGCAGATAAAGATAATGTAGTAATTGATACTGTCAACTTTATAACTAGAATGATACCCAATCCATGGATTGATATTAATGGTATGCAGGGAGGAAGATTAAATGTTTCAGATATCAAAACATTTAAAGAACTATCTTTAAAGTATGATTTTTTTTATTTCGATGCAGGTTTTACAATTACAAGTTTTGACTTATTCTGGCAACCCAAAAACGAAATTCCACATTTAATACATAACAAAGGAAGTATTTTTAATAAAGATGCTTTAAAAGCAATCAGCAAAGCATCACCAGGTGATATTTATTATTTTGAAGAAATCAAAGTGTTGGGTCCAGATAACATGACACGCAAATTACCCGGAATTGCGTTTAAAGTAGAATAAATAGCAAATGAGTCAGAACGGTTACAACCGTCTGATACATTTGTTATAAACTAGTCAGACAGCTTTAGATGTATGACTACTATATTTATACTTTAGTAATGTCTAAATGAGTCAGCACGGTTACAACCGTCTGCCACATTTGTTATAAACTAGTCAGACAGCTTTAGATGTATGACTACTATATTTATGCTTTTGTAATGTTTAAATGTATCAGCACGTTTACAACCGTCTGATACATTTGTTAAAAAGACAGCATTAGTTGTACTAACTAGTTAACAATTAAAAGATACAAATAGCTTTAGCTGTGCTGACTACTCAAAATATATTTTTCATTTTACCTTCGTCAATTATCTGGTAAGCATCTTTATAAAACGTATCGATACTAATATTCAAATACTTTTCAGCGGTTTCTGTTGAACAAATACTGCTATTTGAACGCTTTAAATATTCATTAAAGGAAGAAAATTCCCAGTCTTCCATCTTTGAAACCAATCCTGCTTTCAGCGGATTCTGATGAATATAATTAAAGCAAGTAAACAGATAGTCATTAGAATGACCTGCAATTAATTTTGATTTTGTATTTTGACGAAACAGCGAACCAGTTCTGTTTTCCTGTTTGTTTATTGCCTGAGCATAACTGCTCTGCAATCTTCTGAAACCATTAGAAAGATTTGTAATCTCAATATTTCCATGTTTTATTTTATCAGTGCCAAATGAATTTGTTTGAACAAGGAAATGAAAATGATTTGGCATTAAACAATATGCTATAATATTGCAATAGGGTTTTACAAACTTATTAATTTGATTTAAGAAATAATGATAATTTTTTTCCTGGAAGAATATAAGTTGTTTATTATTTCCCTGATTATAGATATGATATATTTCATCTTGTTGTAACTGCACTAGTATTTTATTTTGATTTGTTACAATAAATTTAATCAATGTGTCAACAATTTTAATTGTGCTGATGCATTTCAGAAGTTCATGTATCAGAACGGTTTCAACCGTCTGATATATGAACAATATACTAATCTATAACATCAGTACGGTCTCAACCATGAAAGTGTCAGACGGTTTTAAACCGTACTGACACTTTCATATTACACCTTTTGCAGCTCATCGCTCTCATGCTTAAACACACCTTTGTCCGAAAGTTTGGAATAATGCACCATCGCTTTGGCGATCTGTTCTGCTTTGATAGATTTATATTTAGAAAGCGGTCCAAACATTACGGCATCAAAAACCGGCGACAACTTCTGTGCAATGCCTTCACCTAATCGCGATTCGGTGCGCTCACCAATAATTAATGATGGCTGCAACACATGAAATGCATCGAAATTCAATGCGCTTATTGCATCTTCCAGTTCACCTTTCACCTGGTTGTAAAAAATCATCGAATTTTTATTAGCGCCTAATGCAGAAACCAGTAAATACTTGCTCGAGCCGTTCTTCTTAGCTACCTGCGCAATCTGATATGGATATTCGTAATCTACTTTTTTAAATACTTCTTTTGAACCTGCCACTTTTATGGTCGTGCCTAAACAGCAAAAGATAACATCAGCATTTATCTCATCGGCAAAAGCATTAAGTCGGTTAAAATCTATAATAACTTCCCTTAATTTCGGATGATTTATATTCAATGATTTTCTCGTCAGTACAATTACCGTATCATAAGCCGCATCTTGCAGCAACAATTCTAAAACATGACCGCCAACCAAACCGGTGGCGCCAACTAATAAAGCAGTTCGTGACATAAGAAATCTTTTACCAAATTTAAACAATATTTGTCTTAATACTTAATACTCATTACTTTTGCCTATTATGATAGTATTCGCAGATTCAGGTTCTACCAAAACAAGCTGGTTGTTGTACGATCCTGCAAATAAAAGCAAAAAGTATGTTGATACCTTAGGCATCAATCCAACCGTGCAAAGCCACGAAGAAATTATACAGAAAATATTTACCAACCAGGAACTGATCGATGCAGCCAATGACATCAAAGAAATTACGTTCTTCGGCGCAGGTTGTTCAAGTCCTGAACGCAATGCATTGGTAGAAAATGCGTTGAAAACTGTTTTCAAAAATGCATCTAAAATTGTCGTCGATCACGATATGAAAGCGGCAGCTATTGCTATCTGCGGTGGCGAACCTGGCATTGCCTGCATTTTAGGTACCGGTTCTAATTCTATCTTTTATGATGGCGAAAACATGACGGAATCTTACGCAGGAATTGGTTATGTTTTAGGTGATGAAGCCAGCGGCGCGTATTTTGGCAAACAAATTCTGCGCGATTTTTTATATCATTTATTGCCGGAAGAAATTGAACAACATCTCATCAATGAATACCAGGTAGAAAAAAACAAGATCTTTCAACTGGTGTATAAAGAAGCATCGCCGAACCGTTATTTAGCATCGTTCGCGCCGATCTTATCGAAGTTCAGAGATACCGATTATGTGCAGGTTACCTTACAGCGTGGTTTTACCGAATTCTTTGATTTCCATATTTCCTGTTTTGAAAATTACCAGGATTATCCGATTGGTTTTGTCGGTTCTATCGCAATCAATTTTAAAGAAGAGCTGGAACATGTAGCCAATGATTTTGAATGTACTATTGGTAAACTGGTAAAAAATCCAATCGATGACATTGCTGATTATTATATCAGTAAGATGTAGTGTACGCTTCTGTTGATTTTCTCATTTTTAAATTCTAACTTTCTTAGGAATTGCAGGATATAGAACCATATTGGAAATGGCGCGATTTTTATACCGCTGAAGAAGACGAGAAATCGCCGTTCTACGGAAGAGAATACAGCGAATTTGAATACACCGACCGCATCTATAATTACTACATTCATCCGCAATGGGATTACTTCGGCAGCGAAACCTTATACATCAAATTAATTTACTGCGATTATAAAAAAAGAGCTGCTGTCATCGAATTCATTGGTGAATGGAACGATTGCATCAATAATGATATCATGTTCTTAAAACGTGATTTTATGGATGTGCTGATTGATAATGGTATCAATAAATTCATTTTAGTTGGTGAAAATATTTTGGAGTTCTTCGGTTCTGAAAATGATTATTACGAAGAATGGTACGAAGACATCAAAGACGATGGCGGTTGGATCATTGCTATCAATTTACGCGAACACATCATGGAAGAAATGTATCAAAGCAACATTCATCAGTATATCAACATCAACAAAACTTATAACGATATCAACTGGCGCAAATACAAACCGTTTCATTTAATAAATTACATTGACGATTTATTGATAAAAGTTATTTCATCTGGATAAGTTTATTGTTTTAATGGCGCAGATGGAATTCGCCAATATTCATTAAGCTTTGTTGCAAATTTGTATGCTCATTTCGTAACTTTAAGCCATGTCTAAACTCTACATCGTTCCAACGCCAATCGGTAATTTACAGGACATCACCTTTCGTGCTATCGAAGTGCTGAAATCGGTTCAGTTGATCTTGGCGGAAGATACGCGCAATACCAAATTCTTATGTTCTCATTTTTCTATATCAACGCAGATTCATTCCTACCATAAAGACAACGAACATAAAACGGTAGAAAACATCGTGCAGAAAATAAAAGCAGGCACCAGCATCGCTTTGGTTTCCGATGCAGGCACGCCAGCTATTTCCGATCCCGGTTTTTTGTTGGTAAGAGAATGTATCAAGCAGGAAGTAGAAGTCGATTGCCTGCCTGGTGCAACTGCTTTCGTTCCGGCTTTGGTTAATTCCGGTTTTCCGACAGACAAATTTATTTTTGAAGGATTCTTGCCGCATCAGAAAGGAAGGCAAAAACGAATGTTGGCATTAAAAGAAGAAACACGCACTATTATTTTTTACGAATCACCTTATCGCGTTTTAAAATTATTAAACGAATTTAAAGAACATTTTGGCGAAGACAGAAAAGTATCTGTAAGCAGAGAAATTACGAAGAAGTTTGAAGAAACCATTCGCGGAACGGTTGCCGAATTAATTACACATTTCACCAACAAAGAACCGAAAGGTGAGTTTGTGATTGTAGCAGAAGGAAAAGCAGATGTGAAAACTAAAAAAGATAAGTATGACAACGATTGATTTGATCAGCGTACAAAATAAAGTGATGGATATTGTGAAAGACGTTGCGGCTTTTATACAATCAGAAATTGGTACAATAAATAATAACGATATCGAAACTAAATCGCTGAATAGTTTAGTGACTTATGTCGATAAAGAATCGGAAAAGAAACTCGTTGCCGATTTGCAGCAACTGATTCCAAGCGCAACGTTTCTAACAGAAGAAAATACGATTGAACAAGCAGCAGGCGAGTGGCAATGGATCATCGATCCGCTGGATGGCACTACAAACTTTATTCACAGTATTCCTGTTTTCGGAATTTCTGTTGCGCTAAAACATAATGATGAAATCGTAGTTGGTGTAGTGTATGAAGTCAATAAGAATGAATGTTTTCACGCAGTAAAAGACAATGGCGCTTTTGTCAATGGCAATAAGATTGCTGTAACTCAAACAGCACAGTTAGCAGATACATTAATAGCAACCGGTTTTCCATACTATGATTTTGACCGAACAGAAAACTATTTGAATACATTTCGCACATTAATCAAATCAACACGCGGTGTGCGTCGTTTAGGCGCTGCTTCCATCGATTTATGTTATGTTGCCTGTGGTCGCTTCGATGCATTCTTTGAATATTCACTCGCGCCCTGGGACGTTGCTGCCGGTGCTTTGATCGTTAAAGAAGCAGGCGGCAAAGTCACTGATTTTTCAGGAAATAACAACTGGTTATTTGGCAAAGAGATTATCGCCTGCAACACCGAAATTGCAGATGAATTTTTAGATGTAATAAACGAGAATTTTTAAGCGTATGCTTTATCTTTGAAGAATTCTTCCGCGTAATGATAATCATTCAGGAACGATGGATGAAAATCTTTCTTAAAGAAACTGAAATATTCTTTGATCAGATCACCATGCAAGTCTGAAAACAAACCTGTCGCAAACTGGTAAAACTGTTTTGGTAATTTAGTGATTTGTAAATGCTTTCTGTCCTGGTACATCAGCATAATAGTACCTACGCTTAAATAAAAATAAAGCAATGCAGTAACGATCGGCATTAATACTACACGTTTCTGATGTTCGTGTTCATCTACTTTTTGAAACACATCATACGCTACATTTTTATGCTCAATTTCTTCAGCGGCATGCCATAAAAACAATTCAGCCATATCTTCCGGCACTACTTCAGGATTTGTTTCTACATGCGCAAATAAGGCATGACCGAACAACGCCGTGAAATGTTCCAGGCAAGCAGTTGCCACTAAATCAATATTATTGATGCGTGTGCCTTCTATTTCTATTTTCGCTACAATTTTATGCAATACTTTATCAATATGTTCTTCAAAACCTTTAATGATATAACCGTTGTCATTTAAGATATTCCAAAAGCGTTCGTGCATGCTGCTGTGAATACCTTCTTGTCCGCAGAAATTGCGCACTTGTTTTTTCAGTTTATCATCGGTAATACTTTTTTGATGTTTCAAAACAGAATTCACAAAAAAGCGTTCGCCGGTTGGAAAAACAATATGCAGCACATTGATAAAATGCGTGCTGAACGGATTATTTTTATAATAAAATCGTGGATTGTCTTTGTTGAATTTAAAATTGACACGGCGTACTTTTATTTCTTCCGGATCATACGCTTTAGCATTAGCAGTTACGGTTTTTTCTTTCTTTACGCTTGTTGTTGCCGACATAGGTTTTGTATTTCGTTAAAAATTTTATTGTTGTTGTCACGCTGAGTTTATCGAAGCTACGCATAATTCTTTCCTTTCAATAATTCTTCCGCCAAATGATAATTATCGATTTGGTCAGGATGAAAATCTCTTCTGAAATATTGCCAGAACTGCTGCGACAACGTTCCGCCAAAATTCTTTCTGAAATTATTCAAAAACTCGAACGCATAGCGCGGCACATCTTTGCGTTCTACATCTTCATCTTGTTTCGTTAAATAAACCGTTCCGGCAGTTAAATAATACCACAAACCAATCGTCGCGATTGCCATACCGCCAACGCGCAGCGCATAACTGTCGTCTACTTTTTTCAATACATCAAACGGTATCGATTTATGTTCGATCTCTTCCGCCGCGTGCCACATAAACAGGTTCTGCATTTCTTCCGGCATCTTCTCGCTGATCTCTTTATGCGTAATACCGGATTCTGCCAGCATTGCTGTAAAATGTTCCAGTGCCACTGTAACGCTCAAAGCCATCTTATCACCGAAACGGTTTCTTTTTAATGTCTTGCGTGCCCAGTTTTCCGCACCGTTCCACGCCGTTCTTCTGAAATATTCCACAAAACCCATCGGCTGCAAATCCTGGTCTTCCATGATGTCCCAAAACTTTTGATGCTCTGCATAATGCGTGCCTTCCTGTCCGATAAAATTATCGACGCGTTTTTTCAGTTCAGGATCATTTTTGTAAACATCAGCAAATGCCTTCACACTTCTGATAAAAAACTTTTCGCCATCCGGAAAGGCGAGATGCTGCGCATTCATAAAATGCGTAGCCACCGGATTATCATTGAACCAATGCTTTGGAAACGGTTTCTCAAATTTAAAATTCACTTTCCGGATCTTCGCTTCCGGTTTTTCGTGGGTTGCAGTTGCCATAGTTATTTTCTTATACCTCGAAATTAACCAACATTCCGACATCTTGGTATAAACAAGAGATAATTAGTAAACATGCTCTGACAGGGTTCAAAACCCTGTCAGAGTTTATTTATGGTTTATTACCTTGTTTTATTACTTTACCTGAACTTAAAATTATTGTCGTAAATTCATCATTATAAACTCTTGAAGTAATTTTCATTTTATTTAGTAGTTCATCCGATTCATTTCGAATTTGTTTCCACTTGTCATGTGTATCTAAAAAATTCCAATCCCAAATTTCGTTTGGTATAGCATCTACTTTAGATTTAAACATTTGTAAATCTTCTTTAAATTTTTTGTCAATCAAATTGTTTCTAAATACAGTATTAAACAAAACAGGAGTAAAAGCATAATCAATCTCTTGGTATAATTCAGTCATCGGATCAATTAATATTGGAGACATTTTATCTAACTGTTCGGAATTATATGTAAATAGTATTAAAGAGTTAATGAGATTGGTGTAATAAAATTTTACATGTTTATCGTATTCAGCCAATTCAGTTTTGGTAGAACCCAAATCATCAATATCTTCATTTTGTTTTGACGAATTATTGTTTTTTTTAGATTTGAAGAAATTAAATTTCATACATTATTTGTTAATCATAATTATAAATATACTCATACCATCACACAAATCAAACCCATCACAGTTCAGACAACCACAAGGTTCAAAACACACAATCTCGCGCTAGTCTTCCGCAGGACGACTAGTGTCTACTGATTCAGCCAGTCTCTGACTGGATTTAAAATGTAAACACAAAAAAAGCGAGGCCGCGTAAGCGGCCTCTTAAAAAAAACAAAAACTATACTAAAGAACTGCGGAACTCATGTAGAATTCTTTGTTCTTCAAATTTTGTCTTATAAGAACTTTATTGAAAAAAGTCCTGATATAAATTTGTATCTAATCAGGTAGAAATGCTTATACTTTTTAAATTAATTATTACAAGATTATAAGCAATAGAAAGTATTAAAACTTATGGCCGCGCAGAAACTCATCTACTTTCATGCGTTTCTTTCCTTCCAGTTGCAGCTCCAGGATATCCAGATATCCATTTGCACATTTAAAATAAAGGAACGTTTTACCGTCAGTAAGCACTGAACCGTCATTTCGAACGAAGTGAGAAATCTCGCCCTGCTTACTACCGACTGCCGACTGTTTACTGATTTGACTCTTGAATATCTTCAATACCTTTCCATCCAAATAAGTAAAAGCAGTCGGATACGGTGACAAGCCACGAATCAAATTATGAATTTCCAGTGCAGATTTATTCCAGTCAATCAAACAGTTTTCTTTAAAAATCTTCGGCGCATGTTTTATCTCGGAAATTTCCACTTCCGACTGCGGACTGCCAACAGCAGTGCCTGCTTCAATCGCCTGCACAGTTTTCAAAACCAATTGAGCACCGCTAAGCATCAGTTTATCATGCACTGTGCCTGCGTTATCTTCTTTTTCAATAGCTATTTTATCTTGGAAGATAATATTGCCGGTATCAATTTCATGCTGCAGAAAAAAAGTAGTCGCGCCGGTTTCTTGCTCGCCATTGATCACCGCCCAATTGATAGGCGCTGCACCGCGGTATTGCGGCAGTAAAGAAGCATGCAGATTAAACGTTCCGAAAGTAGGCATCTGCCAAACGATTTCCGGCAGCATACGAAATGCAACCACTATAAATAAATTTGCATTCAATGCTTGTAATGCTTCAATAAATTCAGGTGCTTTCAGTTTTTCCGGTTGTAAAATATGCAATCCTTTTTCCAATGCATATTGCTTGACGGCAGACTGCTGAATCACATTTCCGCGACCGGCCGGTTTGTCTGTAGCAGTCACTATGCCAACCACTTCATAGTTGTTCTGAATTAATATATCTAAAGACGGAACTGCGAAATCCGGCGTTCCCATAAACACAATACGTAAGCTGCGATTTGTCATGTTGTAAAACTACTAAAAATTAATCCACAGAAAATTGAAAAGAACACATAAATAATGCACAAAAGCGAATGTTTCTATTCATAAAATATCAAATTCTGTAAGTTTATGCTTAAATTTAGGCAACACAATTCTGCTTCGCTATGAGAAATTTCTATTCTTTTATTTTCCTGATATTTTTCACTACATTTTTAAAGGCACAACCTGCCAATGATGCTTGTCCGAATGCAACTTTGATCTCAAATGTAAATAACTTTTGTTCGGCAAATGCTGCCGGAACAACAGTAAATGCTACTGACGATGCAGCTACTACCGGTGGTTTTGCGGCAGCTACTTGTTGGGGCGGCACTGTTAATGATGTTTGGTATAAGTTTGTAGCTACAGCTTCCGATGTATCTATAACAATTAATGGAAATCAGGGCTCGCCGGTTGGTGGTTCTTTAAACAGACCGCAGGTGGCTTTGTATTCAGGTACTTGCACAGGAACAATTAATGAATTGGTCTGTGGTTCTGCGCCTGCCGGACAAAATATTATCCAGGTTTATAAAGGTGGTTTGACCATTGGTGAAACTTATTTGATAAGAGTAGATGGCGTGAATGCCAATAAAGGAACATTCCAGTATTGCATCAATAACTTCAATCCGGTTCCGGTGCCCAGCAGTGATTGTCCTACGGCAGTTGCGTTGTGTAGCAAAGATCCGTTTACGGTTCCGAGTGTAAGCGGCGCCGGTACGAATAACACAGAAATGAATGATGCTGCTTGTTTTGGCGGCGGAACAATTGAATCCAATTCAACATGGTATGCTTTTACATTCGGTACATCAGGTACATTTAATTTTACGTTAGTACCATCAAACGCAGGTGATGATTTAGATTTTGTGGTATATAAATTACCTAACGGAATCGGAAACTGTACCGGAAAATCCGTTCAGCGTTGTATGGCTTCTGCTCCATTGTGTACTCCTGGTGGCGCCAATGCAAATACATCTTCTACAGGTTTAAGTCCGAGCGCGCAGTATAATGATGAATATTCAGGTTGTAATGCAGATATTGCTTATTTGTTTTGTGGTATTGGAACAAACAGATGTCAGAGTCAGTTTGCTAAAGAACTGACAGTTGTTGCTGGTGAAACGTATGCGTTAGCGATCAATAACTTTACATCTACAGGAAATGGTTTTTCTATTACATTCGGCGGAACTGCTGATATCTTAGGACCAGTTGCTGTTATCAATGATAACGATGCAGATGACCAGATTTGTCCGGGCGAAGCAATAACATTTACAGATGGTTCTACACCGCCGCCATTAGGTACCTTAGTGCAATGGACATGGAACTTCGGTGTCGGCGCAACACCTGCAACTTACGTTGGACAAAATCCACCAACGGTTACTTATGCATCTAATGGTGTGAAAACAATTTCTTTAACGGTAAAAAGTAATAAAGGTTGTTTGGAAACGGTTACTAAAAATATAACAGTTACAAACGTTGCGCCAACAGTTTCTATTGCGGCATCATCTAATTCAATTTGTCCGGGAACGAATGTAACCTTTACAGCAACACCAACGAATGCAGGCAGTCCGCCAACCTATCAGTGGTATTTGAATAATAATCCGGTTGGAACAAACAGCAATACATATTCTAACAACACTTTAAATAATGGCGACCAGGTAAAAGTAAGGGTAACAAGTACTTCTGCTTGCAACTCAGGCGTACAGGCAACCAGTAATGTTGTTACCATGATTATTTCAAATCCTTTACCGGTAGATGTTACTATTTCAGGTAATTCGGCTATTTGTCCGGGCGCTTCTTTAACGTTAACAGCAAATCCAACCAATGGCGGTGCAACGCCTGCATATCAATGGTTTGTAAATGGTAACCCTGTTGGAACAAACAGTAATACATATACTACAACCACTTTTAATAACGGCGATATTGTTACGGTTCGTTTGACAAGCAGTTTAGGTTGTGTTAGTGGCAATCCGAAAACAAGTAATCCTGTTACGGTAACCGTTAAAACTAATCCGACAGTAACGGTGAACTCACCAAGCATCTGTTCAGGTTCAACCGCAACTCTCACCGCAACAGGTGCAACGACCTACACATGGACAGGTGGTTTGTCAGGCAATCCTGCAACATCACCGGTACTGACTACAAATACATCGTACACGGTTACCGGAACAGCAAATGGTTGTACAGGCACGGCAGTGGCAAACGTAACGGTGAAAACCAATCCTACAGTAACGGTAAACTCACCGACAATCTGTAGTGGCCAAACCGCAACGTTAACGGCAAATGGAGCAACAACCTATACATGGTCAGGTGGCTTGTCTGGTAATCCGGTAACAACACCGGCACTGACAACAAATACAAATTACACAGTAACGGGAACAACGAATGGTTGTACCGGCACAGCAGTGGCTACCGTTACGGTAACACCTAAACCAACGGTAACGGTGAACTCACCATCTATTTGCAGCGGACAAACCGCAACATTAACAGCGAATGGAGCAACAAGCTATACATGGACCGGTGGTTTATCAGGTAATCCTGCAACAACGCCTGCACTGACTACAAATACGTCATATACAGTAACAGGAACAGCGAATGGTTGTACAAACACCGCAGTAGCAAACGTAACGGTGAAAACTAATCCGACAGTAACGGTGAACTCACCAAGCATCTGTTCAAGTTCAACAGCAACACTGACAGCGTCTGGTGCAACAACATACACATGGACAGGTGGTTTGTCAGGCAATCCGGCAATAACACCGGCACTGACTACAAATACATCGTACACGGTTACCGGAACAGCAAATGGTTGTACAGGCACAGCAGTGGCAAACGTAACGGTGAAAACCAATCCTACAGTAACGGTAAACTCACCAACAATCTGTAGTGGCCAAACCGCAACGTTAACGGCAAATGGAGCAACAACCTATACATGGTCAGGTGGTTTGTCAGGCAATCCTGCAACAACACCGGCTTTGACAACAAATACAAATTACACAGTAACGGGAACAACGAATGGTTGTACCGGCACTGCAGTGGCTACCGTTACCGTAAATGCAAATCCAAATGTAACGGTGAACTCACCATCTATTTGCAGCGGACAAACCGCAACATTAACAGCGAATGGTGCAACAAGCTACACATGGACAGGTGGTTTGTCAGGTAATCCTGCAACAACGCCTGCACTGACTACAAATACGTCGTACACGGTAACAGGTACAACGAATGGATGTACTAAAACAGCAGTCGCAACTGTAACCGTAAAAACGAATCCAACTTTAACAGTCAACTCGCCATCTATTTGCAGCGGGCAAACCGCAACGTTAACGGCTAGTGGCGCAACAACCTATACATGGACAGGTGGTCTGGCATCGTCACAAACAGTAACAACGCCTGCATTGACAACCAACACTAGCTATACCGTAACCGGGACAACCAATGGATGTACAGGCACAGCAGTGGCGAATGTAACAGTGAAAACGAATCCGACAGTAACGGTGAACTCACCAAGTATCTGTAACGGACAAACGGCAACGCTGACGGCAAACGGTGCAGCAGCCTATACATGGACTGGCGGCTTGAGCGGCAACCCGGTAACAACGCCTGCATTATCTACCAATGCAAGCTATACCGTAACCGGAACGACCAATGGATGTACTGGAACAGCAGTGGCGACAGTTACCGTGAAACCAAATCCAATAGTAACCGTTAACTCACCGAATATATGCACGAATCAAACGGCAACCTTGACAGCGAACGGTGCTACGACCTACACCTGGACAGGCGGCTTGAGCGGTAATCCTGCAACAACGCCGTCTTTACCTGCAACAACTGCTTATACCGTAACCGGAACAACCAATGGATGTACAGGCACAGCAGTGGCAACAGTAACTGTGAAACCTAACTTAACGATCGATGTTAATTCACCAAATATTTGCGCCGGACAAACGGCAACCTTGACTGCGACAGGTGGAACAACATATACATGGACAGGTGGCTTGAGTGGCAATCCTGCGACAACACCTGCGTTATCATCCAGCCAAAGCTATACTGTAACAGGAACAACCAACGGATGTACCGGAACAGCAGTAGCAGTAGTAACGGTTACACAGCTTCCAACAGTAACGGTGAATTCACCAAGTATTTGTGCCGGACAAACCGCGACGCTGACTGCAACCGGTGCAACAACCTACACCTGGACAGGCGGCTTGAGCGGTAATCCTGCGACAACGCCTGCATTAAATGCAAACCAAAATTATACCGTAACAGGAACAACCAATGGTTGTACAGGAAGTGCAGTGGCAACTGTAACGGTAAAACCAAATCCGACTGTAACGGTAAACTCTGAAAGTATATGTGACGGACAAACAGCAACATTGACAGCGAACGGTGCAACAACCTACACCTGGACAGGCGGCTTGAGCGGCAATCCGGTAACAACGCCTGCATTATCATCGAACCAAAGTTATACCGTAACCGGAACAACCAACGGATGTACAGGAACAGCAGTGGCAACTGTAACTGTGAAACCCAATCCAACAGTAGGTGTGAACTCACCAAGTATATGTGACGGTCAATCAGCGACACTGACTGCAACCGGCGCGGCAGCATACACCTGGACAGGCGGCTTGAGCGGCAATCCCGCAACGACGCCTGCGTTATCATCCAATCAAAGTTATACCGTAACCGGAACAACGAATGGATGCACAGGCACTGCAGTGGCAAACGTAACCGTGAAACCAAATCCTGTAGTGACGGTGAACTCACCAATCATATGCAGCGGACAAACCACGACGCTTACTGCAACCGGTGCAGCGACATACACGTGGTCAGGCGGCTTGAGCGGCAACCCGGTGACAACACCTGTATTGAATTCCAGTCAAACATACACCGTGAAAGGAACAACTAATGGTTGCAGCAGTCCGTTGATGAACGCAGTGGTAACAGTTAATCCAACGAAGACAACAAACATCACACAGAACATATGTTCAGACCAATCGGTTACGGTTGGCTCGCAAACATTCAACACGAGCGGTTTGCATACAGTAGTGTTGCAGACATCTAAAGGTTGCGACAGTACCGTAAACCTGACATTGAATGTAACTACGGTATTGACTCCGACAGTAACACTGACATCTAATAAAAATGATATTTGTAAAGATGACGTTGTAGTATTTACAGCCAACGCGCAAAATACACGCGTACCACCAACGTATCAGTGGTTCCTGAATGGAATACAAATACCGAACGCAAACGGAAGCCAATATACATCTGCTACGTTGAACGATAATGATAAAATAGAAGTGAAGATACATACAACGGCAACCTGTATGACGACTCAGGATGTGACGAGTAATGCAATCGTGATGAAGGTAAGTTCAATCAATTATAACGTTGTTGCGCCGCCGTATTGTATCGGCAAAGCCAGCTTCATTGATTTGAATATTCCGCAAACGGCATACACGGTTTCGTGGCGCAACGGAACAGATACATTTACTACCGTAAACTCAGACAGCATTCCTGTAAGCAACAAAGCAACCACCACGGTGCAGGCGATTATTCGATATGGCAACGGCTGCAGCAAAACGCTAAACATCATCGATACCGTTTACCAGTTGCCTGCTATAGATGCAGTAGTAGATAAGCCAAATGCGAAGTATGAAGAGGAAGTACAACTGAATGTGAATGGTGGAGGCAGCTTACAATACAACTGGATGCCGGCAAACGCGGTGAATAATGATTCGATCAAAAATCCGACATCTGTAATCACGGCTACAACCTTGTTCTCAGTGGAAGTAAAAGATAAGAACGGCTGCGTAAATGCAGATTCTGTGAAAGTATTCCTGATCAATGAGTGTACGGAAGATTTCATCTTTGTTCCTTCAGCGTTCTCACCGAATAATGACGGCGTGAATGACTGTTTCAAAATCATATCACCGCCGAAACTGACGAATTACCACATGGTGATATTCGACCGTTGGGGCGAGAAAGTATTTGAGTCGAATAGTACAACAGATTGCTGGAATGGCAGATATAAAGGTGCCGAATCAGAAAGCGATTCTTACATTTATGTCATTTCATTTATCTGTTATAATGGCACGCCATTGAAAAAACAAGGAACAATCACCTTATTAAAATAACAAAAACCGCAATTCAATACGGTAATCGGTCTCGCCAACGGCGAGACCGATTTTTTTATTTGTAAGAAGCTTTCAGATATGTTAACGAACGGTTTAGGAACCACAAATGATTGATACGCTGCTGCTGTTTATTATACAGATAAAGCGGTGTATTTATCCGATACATTCGTGAACAAATCAGTTCGATCTATGAAGCATTCAGCTAAGATGAAGACCAATTTAGTTGAAACGGATTTTGCCTCAGTTAAAGCGATGAACCCATCCTTTACAATAAAAAAGCAGTCAGCGAAAAGGAAAATCGATTTAGTTTAGACGGAATTTGTGTTAGCTGCCTCGCTGAAGCTGTTATATTATAAAAAATCTGCTACAAAGAGTGCGCGGACAGCTACAAAGAGTGCGCGGACAGCTACATAGAGTGCGCGGACAGCTACAAAGAGTGCGCGGACAGCTACAAAGAGTGCGCGGACAGCTACAAAGAGTGCGCGGACAGCTACAAAGAGTGCGCGGACAGGATCAAAGAGTGCGCGAAAAGGATCAAAGAGTGCGCGGACGGAATCAAAGAGTGCGCGGACAGAATCACTGAGGTCGCGGACAGGATCACTGAGTGCGCGGACAGCTTCAGCGACCTCGCGGACTTCAGCAATAAACTTGCTGAATAATAGAGCGATATTGCGAAGCATAGCAGCAAGCAAGCTGAATGGTTCGTTGGTATAGAATAGAAATATTCAGGCAGGTGAGAAGTAGAATTGGTATTAACGGCTATTACCAAAGTATCCGATTTGGATGATACGTGAGATAAACAATTGCAAAAATTGTTAAAATAAACAATAACGTATTTAAAATTGCTCCTGTCCATTTAAAAAATACAGACGGCTCTTTTTTATAAAAACTTCTTATAGTAAATAACATTCCAAGTAAAGATGATATAACAAAGCATACTCTACATATATTATATATCAAAAGCATCAACTCGCTATTTATTTGCCGAGAAGAAGTAAAAAAGTTCATTGAGTATATAAAAAGAATTGTAACAATTGAAAACAGAAATGATAAACGCGAATTTGTTGTTGACTCAGTTCTTTTTCCTATGTCATCTAAAGTATCCGTCATGTAAGTAAAGCTAATGAATAAATTTATAGTTTTCGTTTGTGATACCAAAGCAAAATAGTGATGTCGCACAGAATAGCAATAAGCAATCTGAATGGTTTATTGCCATTACAATGCCGATAAATATAGATGATTTGAGTTTTGGCGAAATTGTTTTTGATTTAGAAAGCAGCAATCAGCAATTGGATGATACCAATTAAAAAACCCAACACACCGCCGATAATTTCAACAAACGTAAATTCTTTGGCTGTGATATCCAGTAGTAATTGTTCTAATTTTTCATCAGAAAACTGCTGTACTTTATTGCGTACAATTTCTTCGATGTCCAGTTTTTCTTCGATCTTCGTGATGGTATTATTGATCACCTGCGGTAGATTCTTTTCAATTTCTTCTACAATCGTTTTGTGAATACTTTGTATTAATTGCTCAGGAATAAGAATACTCGCCATTGTGCTTTTCTCTATTCTGTCACGCAAAGCATCTTCAATACGCAAAGCAATTTCCTGTTTAAAATTATTCAACGAATCAGGATCATTCAGTCGGTCTTTAATGTCGCCGAAATTGATAAGGTCGCGTTGTACTATGATACCTAATTTATCAGCAATGCGCGGCTTGTTTTTTGGAAAGATGCCATGAAAAGTAATGAATAATATTTTGATAGGTTTGCGCGGATGGAACAACATCTTGATAGCGATCCAATTCGTGATCCAGCCGATAAAAGCGCCAATTACAGGCACAGCCCATGTTTTCCAGCTTAATAAATCTATGTTTAAGTGCATACCAGGTTATTTTATTATTTCCACTCTTTCGGATTCGCGCGCCATGCGTTCAGTGTTTCCAGAGCATCTTTGGAAATATGATTATGTTCAACAGCCGAACGTATGACAAAATCATAACTCGTTAGTGTTTTTAAAATAACACCATCATCTTCGAAACGTTGTTTCGTTTCTTCAAAACCATATTTATAAATAGCGATCATGCCAATCACTTCAGCACCGGCAGCGCGCAGGTCAGCTACTGCTTTCAACGAGCTTCCGCCGGTTGATATGGTGTCTTCTACTACCAGTACGCGTGTTCCGTGTTTCAAATCGCCTTCAATGGTATTATTCAAGCCATGTTCTTTTGGTTTCGAGCGCACATATACAAAAGGCAGGTTTAAATGATCAGCGAGTATGGCACCGTGCGGAATGCCTGCAGTAGCCACACCGGCGATACAATCAGCCGTATTAAAATATTCATTAACCAAACCAATAAAACCATCGCGCACATAATCGCGCACTTCAGGAAACGACAGCAGTTTCCGGTTATCACAATACACCGGACTTTTGATACCGCTCGTCCATGTGAAAGGCGTTTGCGTATTCAGTTGTATTGCTTTAATCTGTAATAAGTGCTCTGCAAGCTTTTCTTTGTATGCGTTATTTTCCATGATTTGTTTTTAGCGTAATTAATGTAAATTCGTATGCTGAAGAAAAAAATAACAGGAGAATCAAACGAGTTAATATTTCCACCATGAACCAAAAGTATAAATTTTTTGTCAATAACAAGATAGTCTATCTTACGAATAATCCTGCGAGTGTGGATAATTTAGTTGGCGGCGCTGATTATATTATAGAACCGTATAAAGATGCAAATAGTTTAGCCGTTTCTGTAAAAATTATTTTGAGCAATCTGAATAAAAGTAATTATGTGTTGTATAACAAAGATGTTCAGAAATTAAAGGAAGATTTTTTGTCGCATTTTATTTGTTTAGAAGCAGCCGGCGGAGTGGTCTTTAATGCTAAGCAGGAAATTTTACTGATCCATCGTCGTGGTTTTTGGGATCTGCCGAAAGGAAAGGAAGAAGAAGGCGAAACTATAGAAGAAACTGCGGTTCGTGAAGTGGAAGAAGAAACCGGTTTGACGAACGTAAGTATTATAAAACCGATTCGCTTTAAGCATTTGGAAAACGAAGCGACGTATCATTCATACGAGCTGAAAGGAAAAATGGCGATGAAAATATCACACTGGTTCAAAATGAAAACGGACTTTGCAGACGCGTTGATTCCGCAAACAGAAGAAGATATAGAGCAGGCGATTTGGGTAAAAAAAGAAGACGTTCCGAATTATTTTAACAACATGTACTCCAGTATCATTGATGTGTTGAAAGAGGTTTTGTAAATGGGTAAAAGAAGAAATTTAAATGGTTTGCCGGGAAATATTGGCTTAAGTTATTTAAGCAGTCTTGGTTATTATAACGGTGGTTATATGGCTGATTGGATAAACTACATTGCAAGAAAAGAAAAAGTTGCAGAGTTGGAAATTGATATTTTGAACAGAACAATTACTCCAAAGCGAGTTGAAATAAAACCATTGTTTAATGATATTACAAAGCTCCAAAATATAATTGAATCAGAGTTGAATAAAAATGGTTTTGAAAATAGTTTTATAACTAAAGCTGTAATGAAGTTTGAAATCCCAATTGATTCTCCAAACATTAAAAGAAAAATTTATTGTTATCCTGTTTTAGAGGATGTGAATGGTAAAATATATAAACCAAAGAAAAGAATTATAGAAACTGCATATGAAACTAACTTTAATCCTGATTATACTAATAAGACAAAGATGATTTTTGATGCATTTATTAAAACGCTTAAATCGATGTTTTAAATCACAAGATCATCTTCCAAACTAACAACGTAATTACTGAAAATAAAATACCTAAAGTAGGATAGGTGTTGGCAAGTTTTGCATCTAAATCATATTCTACTGCAAGTATAGATGACGTGATCATCGGCGGCATGGCGCACTCCAGAACAGATATCATCGACAGTTCGTTTTGTTGTTTCAGTACAAAATAAAAGAGTACATAAATGATGAATGGAGCGAGTATTAATTTATAAAACGTGCCTGCAAAAAACTTCGTCCATTCTATTTCTTTCAAGTCCAGTTTAAACTGCAAACCTAATGATAGCATGGCCAGCGGAACCATAGTATTTCCTATGGTTTCCAGGACGTCTGCAGTGCCTTTGCTAATGAGTTCTTTTGGTATAAATAAGCTGATGATGAATACAATGAACGGAGGAAACTGTATCAGTTTTAGTACGATCTTTTTCAGGTCGAATTTGCCGGTGCTGAAATACGCAGCAACAAAAACACCAAGCGTTGACAGTATTAAAAAACTGCCCGGCTGATCCACGAAGATGGCGTAGCGCAAACTTTCTTTACCATAAAAATGCTGCAAAAACGGATAGCCAACGAACGATGTATTACCTAAGCCACAACATAGTATCATACACGCCATTGTTTTTTTATCGTAGTTGAACAGTTTGCAAATAATGTAAGCATATAGCATCGAACCAAAGAAAATGATCCATGCAGATGCAATCGGAAACAATACTTCGTGATTGATTTCTAAAAACGGAATCCTTGAAACTACAATGGCAGGCAGCGGTACATACAAAATAAATTTGTTGATGTAGCGATACAATTGTTTAGGCACAACACTAATTTGCTGCGCAAGAATTCCAACAATAAATAAAACAAACAAAAAGTATAAAGGCATTTATTTACTGTTTTTGATATTGATTTCTAATACATCAATCTGTATGTTAAAATGCTTTTTTACAAAATTTCTGATAGCACTTGGTCCATTCTCTTTTAGTCTATTTACAATTCCATTTTTTCCGATTAGGACTAAATGCTCAATTTTATTCATTGGATTTGCATCATTGAAAAGTAAAACTTTAAAGATGTCCTTTTCAAATTCTGTATTAGCGTTATTAGCCGATAAAGCTATTTCAACTACAGTGTTTTCTTCAGGTATGTAATAGTCAAATCTATAACCTACATCATTAGATATTTTCTTTTCCGAGATAACATTGAGATTCATGCTTTTTAGGATTTCTCTTAATTCTATCTCAAATTTTGTAGTTCTTTTATTACCTATTCCGTACCCTAATTTATCAAAGAATTTTGGTGTATTATTTGCAATTTTCTCAGCTTCCGAATATATTATTTTATACGTTTCCATTTTTTAGTAATTCGATAGACCTAAATTATACTCAATAATATTTGCTTCTTTACTAAACGGTTTTACTGCATTCAATCCTAAATAATTAATGGCATCATCAAGATTTATGGATGTATGCTTAAATGCTTTTAAAGGAATCAAGCCGATCAGTTCACTTCCATTGGTATCGACACCTAATTGCTGTGCTAATTTCCTTACCAAATTAAATACTTCAATGATTGGACTTTTCTCAATGTCTGTAATATTCATCGACACTTGCGCGCAATCAAATTCCTGCATAAACCAGCCAATGGCTTTTACATGCTGTAATATTTTGCTTTCAAAACTACCATCATTTTTTTCTCGTAGTATTCTGATTTGCTTTGCGATTTGTTTGGCAATGGTTTCATCTTTGGTCGATAAATTGATGTTATAAGCAATTAAAAAATCACGAGCACCAAGCGCCATCATACCAAAGTGATCATTAAACTTCTGTTCGCCAAAATCAGGTTTCCATTCCGGTAAATGAATTTTATCTTTAATGCTTTCGTATTCGCCTTTGCGCAGATTGGCAAGATTTTTTCGTTCCGGTTTTGTTGCCGAATATTCATACAAATAAACAGGAATATTTAATTCATCAGCAATGCGTTTGCCTACTTGTTTACTGATTTCAACTACTTCATTCATCGAAATATGCTGCAACGGAATCATCGGAAAAACATCGCAGGCACCCATGCGCGGATGCTCACCACTGTGCGTACGCATGTCGATTAACTCGTTCGCCGTTTTCACCGATTGGAAAGCAGCTTCGGCAACAGCTTTCGGTTTTCCGGCAAATGTGTAAACGGTTCTGTTGGCATCCAATCCAACATCGATATTCATCAGTTTTATACTATCAATCTTTGAAATAGACTGTGCAATAGCATCAATAATCTGTTGATTTCTTCCTTCAGAAAAATTCGGAACACATTCAATAAGTTGGACACTTGCTGTAAACATATTGGCTTCTAAAGTAATGAAATTACCGTTTTTTTCGGAATTTGATAATGCTTGTTCAAAATGTCAGAAAATGGTAATATTTATATTAAAATGAGTTGTTTGCAACTACCTGTTTTTACCACCAAAATGTGGATATTTTAGCGTTTTTTCACACGGTTTTACGACCACAAATTCGTACTTTTGCAACATTAAAATTTAAACAAAAATTATACTGAAATGGCAGACGAATTTGATGAAGAAAAGGTATCTAAAATAGTACCGATTAACATAGAAGATGAAATGAAATCAGCGTACATCGATTACTCGATGTCGGTGATTGTTTCGCGTGCTTTACCGGATGTGCGCGATGGTTTGAAACCGGTTCACAGACGTGTTTTGTTCGGTATGAACGAGCTTGGAATGTATTCTAATCGTCCGTATAAAAAGTCAGCGCGTGTAGTTGGTGAAGTGCTTGGTAAATACCATCCGCACGGCGATAGTTCAGTATATGATACGATGGTGCGCATGGCGCAACCATGGAGTTTGCGATACACTTTAATCGACGGACAAGGTAACTTTGGCTCTGTCGATGGCGATCCGCCTGCAGCGATGCGTTATACGGAAGTTCGTATGCGCAAGATTGCAGAAGAAATGTTAGAAGATTTGGATAAAGAAACCGTTGATTTTCAATTAAACTTCGACGACTCTTTGGAAGAACCTACCGTATTGCCAACACAAATTCCGCAGTTGCTAATCAATGGTGCTTCAGGTATCGCGGTTGGTATGGCAACAAATATTTTACCACATAACTTATCAGAAGTAATTGATGGTATTGTTGCGTATATCGACAACAATGAAATCACGGTAGATGAATTGATGCAGTTTGTAAAAGCACCTGATTTTCCTACTGGCGGCATCATTTACGGTTATGAAGGCGTGAAAGAAGGTTTCAGAACCGGACGCGGTAAAGTGCGTGTGCGTGGTCGTGCAAGAATACAAGAAAATAAAGAAGGCAGAACTCAAATTATTATCAGTGAAGTGCCCTACCAGATTCAGCCGAAAATGATCATTACGCGTGCTTCTGATTTGGTGAATGAAAAGAAACTGGAAGGTATCGCTGAGATTCGTGATGAATCAGACAGAGACGGTCTGCGTGTTGTTTTTGATTTGAAACGTGATGCGATTCCAAATGTGGTATTGAACAACTTATACCAAAATACACCATTGCAAACCAGCTACGGAATTAATAATATCGCTTTGGTAAATGGTCGTCCGAAAGTTTTAAATTTAAAAGAATTAATAAAATATTTCGTAGAGTTTAGATTAGAAGTGGTGACACGCAGAACGCAATTTGAATTGCGCAAAGCGGAAGAACGTTTGCATATTTTAGAAGGTTATTTAATCGCTTTAGATCATTTGGATGAAGTCATTAAATTGATCAGAAATTCAAAAAATCCGGAAGAGGCGAAAGATGGTTTGATGACGAATTTTGGTATGACTGAAATTCAGGCAAAAGCGGTGTTAGCTTTAACATTGCAACGTTTAACAGGACTTGAAATTGATAAGATTCGTGCAGAGCATAAAGAAATTTCAGAATTGATCGCGCGCTTAAAAGAAATTCTTGCACATGAGCATTTGAGATTTGAGATCATTAAAGGCGAGTTGGCTGAAGTTCGTAAGAAATATGGCGATGAGCGCCGTTCAGAGATCGTTTATTATGGCGATGATATTTCTTTTGAAGATATGATTGCTGAAGAAGAAATGGTGGTTACCATCTCGCATTTGGGCTATGTGAAACGTACTTCTTTAGATGAATACAAAAAACAGAATCGTGGCGGCAAAGGATCGCAAGGTGGCAAAACGCGCGACGAAGATTTTATCGAGCATATTTTTGTGGCTTCAACACATAATTACCTGTTGTTATTTACAGAACAGGGAAAATGCTATTGGCTGAAAGTATATGAAATTCCGGAAGGCAATAAAACGTCTAAAGGTCGTCCGATCCAGAATATTATCAATATTCCGCAAGATGATAAGATCAAAGCATTCATCAACGTGGAAGATTTGAAAAATGAAGAGTTTTTAGATACGCATAACATCATCATGGCGACGCGAAAAGGCACGGTAAAAAAAACATCCATGCGTGAATATTCAAGACCACGTTCCAATGGTGTGAATGCAATTACCGTTCGTGAAGGCGATGAGTTGGTAACGGCTGCTTTAACCAATGGTAAGTGCGAAATTATTTTAGGTTCTAAAAAAGGTTACGCAACTCGTTTCAATGAAGAAGGTGTGCGTGCAATCGGTAGAACAGGCGCAGGTGTTCGTGGTATCAACTTACGTGATGAAGACGAACTAATTGGCATGGTTTGTGCAGATACAACTTCCGAATTGAAAGAAGATATCATGGTGGTTTCTGAAAACGGCTTTGGAAAACGTTCGGCTTTGGAAGATTATCGTATTACTTCGCGTGGCGGAAAAGGTGTCATTTCATTGAATGTAACGGAAAAAACTGGTAATATGATTGCCATAGAATCTGTTTCGGATGCAAACGATTTAATGATCATCAATAAATCCGGTTTGACCATAAGAATTGGGTTGAATACCTTGCGTACAATGGGTAGAAATACACAAGGCGTAAGTTTGATCAAACTAAAAGGTAATGATGCTATTGCTGCGGTTTCTAAAATTGAACACGAAGAAGATGATGTAAGTGAAAATGAAAGTGAAGGTGAAAGTGCAGTTGTTACAGATGAAACGAATGTAGATAATTCAACAGAAGAAAATAAAAACGAAAATAATTCGACAGAAAATAACAATATTGAAGAACAATAAAATAAACAAAAAATGAAAAAATTATTGTTGAGTTTTTTAGTAGCAAATGCTTTTTTTGTTACGCCAACTTTTGCACAAAAAGGAAAAATATTTAACGTAGAAAGTTATATACAGGAAAATAAATTTTCTGAAGCAAAAAAAGAAATTGATCTAGTCCTTCAGGATCCTGAAAATCAAAAAAAAGCGAAAGCTTGGGCTTTAAAAGGCGATGCTAATAAAGGAATTTACGAAACACGTATTTTTTATGCAGTGTATCCTAATTGTTTGTTCGAAGCAAGAGAAGCATATTTAAAAGCATTTGAATTAGAAACGAATGTCAAAAAACAAAAAGATTTCGGTACGCCATTAACTATGATCGCATCTTATTTATTGAATGAAGGTGTTGAACGATTTAACAATAAGAAATATGAAGATGCTTATAAGCATTTTGATGCAGCTCGCACAGCAAATGAATTTTTGGTTTCAAAAGGTTTGGCTACAATTGATACAACTGCTATATATGCAACATCGATGGCAGGTTTGAATCTTCAAAAAAATGCTGAAGTAAAACCACTGCTGGAAAAATTAGTAGCAATGAATTATGATAATGTTGCTGTTTATGAGAATTTAGCGGACATTTACGAAAAAGATAAAAACACTACAGAACTCGCTGCATTGGTAAAGAAAGGTTTGGCTAAATATCCTAACAGCAAAGGATTGATGTTTATAGAACTGAATCAAACACTGAGTGATGGTGGCGATGTACAGAAATCAATTGAACAATTAGAGAAAGCAAGCTCGGTAGAACCTAATAATGTTAATGTTTGGGCAGGTTTGGCTTCCGCTTACGAGAAAGTAAAAATGTATGATAAAGCAATTGCAGCGTATGATAAAGCAATCGCGCTAAAACCGGATTACGGCGATGCTTATTTCAACGTCGGTATTATTTTCTTTAATCAAGGTGTAGAGTTTAATAAACAAATGAATGTTATTGATGACAAAGATGATAAAGATGGAAAAAAGTATGCGGCACTTAAAGTTGAACGTGATGCAGCATTGGGCAAGGCATTACCATATCTTGAAAAAGCATATGCAACAAATACTAAGAATCCGGATTATAAATCAAGCTTAAAAAAGGTATATGCTACATTAAATATGCTGGATAAAGCAAAAGCATTAGGCGAATAATTTTCTGCTGCTGATCATATAAAAAGCTGTCTCTTTTTAATCGAGACAGCTTTTTTGTTTTAATAGAACACCACAAATATTCGTACATTTACAAAATGCAGTTAATTGTTTTTCGCAAGATTTTTTGTTTCTCCTTTTTTGCACTTTTAATTTCATCAAAAATGAATGCATACCAAAATCCGTTCTTAGATAATGCTGCTACGCAATATGCAGACAGCATGGCAAAAATAGTGATTGCTGAAATATCTTTAAAAGAAAAAATTACGATGCTTGCCGGCGATAAATACTTTAAATTGAAAACTGGATTGCCGTTTATTTTCAAAGGTCATTTGGTAAATGCAATTATTCAGAAAAAAATAAAAAAATACAATCTGCCTGATTTGGTTTTTACAGACGGACCGCGTGGTGTCGTAACGCATCCGCAAACTAATTTTCCTGCACCAATCACGCGAGCGTGTATGTGGAATCCTGATTTGGAAGAACAGGTTGGCAATGCAATGGCTACAGAAGCAAAACATATAGGTGCAAATTTACTAGGCGCGCCGTGTATCAATCTGTTACGCCATCCTGCAAATGGACGAGCACAGGAAAGCTATGGTGAAGATCCTTTTTTGTTAACTCAATTTGGAACAGCAATGGTACGTGGTATTCAGCGAGAAGGCGTGATGGCTTGTGTAAAACATTTTGTGCTGAACAGCATCGAAAATACTCGTTATACAGTTGATGTGAAAATTACCGATAAAATATTGAATGAAATCTATCTACCGCATTTCAAAGCATGTGTAGATGTTGGCGCAGCATCAATTATGTCTGCATATAATAAAGTGAATGGAAAATATTGTGGTGAAAACAAAATTTTACTGACAGACATTTTACGCACACAACTGAACTTTAAAGGATTTGTTCAGTCGGATTGGGATTTCGGAACACGCAGCACAGCACCTGGTTTATTGGCTGGTATGAATGTCGAAATGCCATATCCAAGATTGTATGCATACAAAAAAGTGAAAATGGCTATTGATAATAAAGAACTTTCAGAAACGAATATTGATGATCTTGTTTACGATATTTTGTTTACACGTTTTCTGTTTCAATACGCGTATAAAAATCATACGACACCAACTCCTGATTATAACGCGAATAGTTTATTGGCAAAAAAAGTATGCGAAGAAGCAACGGTTTTATTAAAGAATGAAAATCAGTTATTGCCATTCAATACAGAAAAAATAAAAACGATCTTATTAATTGGAAGATTGATTGATGAAAAAAATGATGGTGATAACGGAAGCAGTATTGTAAAAACAAAAGTACAGAAGCCAATAGATGCGTTTAAACAGTTCGGAAAACAAAACAATATTCGAATATTAACTGTAAAAGATTATAACGATAAAAACCTGATGGCTTATGCGAAACAGGCAGATGCAGTAATATTTATTTCCGGAACAAAAAAAATAGAAGAAGGCGAATTTATTTCTATGAAAGGCGAGGACAGAACCGATGCTTCTAAACCAGCGAACGGCATTTTTAAGATGTTAGGTCGCGGTGGTGATCGTTATCAACTGAATTTGCCAAAAGAAGAAACAGATATGATGCTGAAAATTGCTGCAATCAATAAGAATGTTGTTGCATATATTATCGGTGGCAGTGCTATTATGATGGAAGAATTCAGGAAACAAATTCCTGCTATTGTTTTTTCAGGTTATTATGGCGCAAACGGCGCTGCAACAATACCAGATGTCTTATTTGGAAAAATAAATCCATCAGGAAAACTGCCATTCACGATTCCAAGCGATTTAAAACAATTGCCTGCATTGCCAAACTTAGTTAAAACTATTGAGTACGATTATTTTCATGGCTATACTTTGATGGATAAATTGAATGAGACACCGGCTTTTTCTTTCGGTTTTGGTTTGAGTTATACGCAATTCCAATATTCGAATGCGAACATCAATAAGAAAAGCTATTCAGAAAATGATACGATAAAAATTGAAATAGACATTAAAAATACCGGTGCGCAAAATGGCGCTGATATAATACAGGCATACATTCATTTTGAAAATTCCACACAAAAAGAACATGCAAAAAAATTACTGAAAGGTTTTACAAAAGTGTACTTGCAACAAGGTGAAACAAAAAAAGCGCAGATTAGAATTCCAGTTGCTGCATTGAATTATTATGATACAATTACAAAACAAATGCAGGTTGAGAAAATAAAATACAAACTTGAAATTGCAAATAGTTCGCAAGATGCAAACGCGATTATTATTCCATTTGAAGTGCAATAGTTTTATTGCCAGAAAGAATATTTAAAATTCCAGGTTAATACTGCAGAACGAAGGTCAATGTCATCAAAAGTTGCAAAATATTTTTCGCTGGTGATGGTTTGTTTTGCATTCACCATAACCGGTTTCGGAGCCACATAATTTTTATAAACATCAGATAATGTAAAATCCGAAACATAATCCTGAATGGTAGAGATTTCGGCAGGATTTAGATAAGAATATGTATAGCTTAAGTAACAAGGAATACGCACAGCAATCGCTATTTTATTCGTATTGATTAAATCCATTTTACTTTTCCAAATGATTACATTCCTGTTATAAAACGGAATGAAAATGGTTTTTTCTTTTGTAACGAAATGCTCTAAAATAATTCCATCTTTTTCATAAAGAGAAGATGCGTTTAAAGTTTGAATGAAACTCAATAAAATAATAAGTGAAAAGAATGATTTTTTCATTTACAGGGTTTAAATGTACACTGCAAATTGTATAAATAAAATCAATTTGTCAAGCGTAAATGCCCATTTTATTTGATATTAGTCAATGTTTTAATATGTAAAGATTTGTGATTTACTATTTAATGAAATAACCAAGCGATGTTTTTACCATGTGATCTGCATCTTGAAATTAAAACGCCTGTTCGTTAAGTAGTTCGGAATTGCCCATTGCTGGTTTTGAGTATCTTTTATCCAGCGATAGGAAAGTGTATTTTTGATACCTAAGATATTAAACACTTCAAAACTTGCCCATATCTTATCGAACTTAGCACCGAAACTGTTCGGTTTCTTCTTCGCTCGGGTTTCGCCATTCATCAGCAAAGCAGAAAAGCCAATATCTAATCGTCTGTATGGTGGTATTTTTAAAACATCTTTATAACGGTTTCTGTCCGGCGGACCAAAAGGCAAACCGGTACCGATCACTAAATTTAAATGCACTTTAAAGCGTTTATGTTTTTCTAAATAATCCTGGAAAAATAAACTGACAAAAATTGCCTGGTCAGTAGGACGACGAATAAAACCCGGATAATTCGTTGCCGTGTCAACAATTGGATTTACAGATTGTTCTGGTGTTGAATAGCTGTTGCCTAAGCTGTCATAATAGGTATAATAAAAATCATTTTTCAGGTTTTCTTTGGTGTTTAAATAAGATAAGGTGATCCATGAATCAGCACCTTTTATCATTTCGCCAAACAAACGCAAATCAATACCTGTCGCATAACCGGTTGCATTGTTATCAGCGAAATAACGAATACGCACATCCTGTATTTCATACGGATTCAGGTGATTGATATACTTATAATATGCTTCAGCCGTAAACTTGAACTGACGTTTTTTTATTTTGAAATTATAGTCAGCGCCAATCACCACCTGATACGATTCCTGCGCTTTTACATTTCTGTTGATACTTCCGTCAAAGCTGCGCAACTCTCTGTAAAATGGCGGTTGCACATACATTCCACCAGCCAGTCGAAAGGTAACATCGCTTTTGCTTTTTAATTTCGGATGATACAATAATTGCATACGAGGCGAAACTAAAAACTGGTTATTGACATTCCAGTAATTATATCGAACGCCAAGTGTTAATGTTAAGTAAGATGAATCTGTTTTGATGATGTTCCAGGTATCTTGCAGATAACCATGTACACGAAACGATTCCAGGTTATTTTTCGATTTTAAGCGATAAGGAAATTCAATAGAACTGCCTGAATATGGAATAGAATAACCGGCAGAATCAATGCGCTGCCATTCACTTAATTCATCATTGATTTTTTCATATTGAAATGTTGAACCAAATTCAAGCAAATGTTTGTCAACAGAAGTAGTATCGCCGTTGTTGATGTATTTTTTTCTGAAATTATATTTCCCGTGAAAAGCGAAATTAGCAACAGTTGCATCCAGTTTATTACGCGCCCAATCCTGGAAAACACCAATACCTAGTTTCTCTTTTACGTTGCCGAAATTATCACTCGACGGATCGATCTCAATTTCATCCAATGAATAATAGCCGGTAATATTGTAGGTTTCGCTTTCGCGCATTTTCCAGAACGCACTCATGAATTTCAAGCTCAGCTTATTGTTTGGAATAAACTTATAAGCCATGCCTGCCATCGTATTTTCAAAACGGTCTTTTTCATTTCCGTCAAAATCTACCGAAAAGCGTATCAGTTTATCAAAAGTTCCTGCGCGTGTTTCCTGTGTAGTTGGAACAAATTTATAATCGTTGAAAGAATGATTGACAATAAATTCAATGTCGTGTTTCGTATTGGGTTTGATATGAAAATCACCTTGTAAATCAAAAAAGTTTGGATTGTATTCGCCGGCTCTGTCTAAAGTACCTAATAAATATCCGTTCGATTTATAACGAACACCTACCAAATAAGTAAATTTTGCAGCATCGTTCAGTGTATCTTTTTTTGATTTCGCGATACCTTCAACATGTGCCTGAACACCTAATATACTTGCCATTACGGAACCATGAAATGCTTTTGGTGTTTTGTATTTTACATCTAAAACAGAAGACATTTTGTCGCCATATTTTGCTTCAAAGCCACCACCTGAAAACGATAACTTATCTGTTAAGTCCAAATTAGTAAAACTCAAACCTTCCTGTTGACCACTGGAAATTAAAAACGGTCGGTAAATTTCAAAATCATTGACATACACTAAATTCTCATCGTAGTTGCCGCCGCGCACATTGTATTGGCCACTCAATTCATTATTAGATTGTACGCCTTGTCCTAATGTTTTAACTACAGCGCCTGCATCATTGGTAACATTTGGAAAAAGCTCTACATCTTTTCCTTTAATTTCTGACATGCCAACTCTGTCTTTATTCGCTTTAATTTCGACCGTGTCAAGCAGATTTTCTTTGGTTTCGAGTTGTATATCTTTATAAATGTGTGCTTTATTGGTAGAATAAATCACGAATGTTTTTTTGCCGTATTCCAGGTCAGAGACTTCAACAACGCAAGAGTCTTCGTATTCTACATCTAAATTATAAATACCATTTTTATTGGTGGTAGTTGCATTGTTTGCACCAATCTGAATGACAGAAACATTAGGAATTCCGTGGTTTTTAGCATCGGTAACTTTTCCTGATATCACTAAGCGATTTTGTGCAAATGCGATAGAAATAAAAAACAGGATAATAAGTGTAGTGATTATTTTTTTCATCATCTTGCTATATAACGCTAAACGCTAAGATATATTTTTTAATTGATGAATAGTATCTGTTGGATTCGCTGAACTGAAAACAGTATTGCCTGCAACCAAAACATCAGCGCCGCTTTCAATGAGTTGTTTGGCATTTTGCAAAGAAACGCCGCCGTCAATTTCAATTAAAGCATTAGAGCTTTTTTTCAAAATCAAATCTTTTAAACGCGCTGTTTTATCAAATGTATTTTCAATAAATTGTTGTCCGCCAAAACCAGGATTCACACTCATTAAACAAACTAAATCGATATCAGCAATAGTATCTTCCAGCAAATGAACACTGGTATGCGGATTGATAGCAACACCAGCTTTCAATCCAACGCTGCGCATTTTTTGTATGGTTCGATGCAAATGGGTACACGCTTCCAGGTGAACGGTTAAACCATCAGCGCCGGCATTTTTAAATGCATCGATATATTGATCAGGTTCAACGATCATTAAATGCACATCAAAGAATTTAGTGCTGTATTTACGAATCGCTTGTATTACAGGAAAACCAAAAGAAATATTCGGAACAAAAACGCCGTCCATCACATCGATATGAATATATTCAGCTTCGCTGTTGTGCAGCATTTCCATGTCTTGCTGCAAATTGGCAAAGTTTGCCGATAAAACGGATGGTGCAATAATCGGTTTGTTCATGGAAATAAAGATAAAGATAATTAGCGATTAACGATGTATGATTAATGAGGATTTTAGAAATTTGATAATTGCCATCAGCTTTCATGCAATATTCTACATAAAAAAAACGTTACAAGGTATTGATTCTTGTAACGCTAAATTATAAAGAATATTATAAGAAAATAATCGTCAATTGTTAATCGATAATCATTAATTTAAATACGACTTCAATTCTTTAGAAATAGCAAAGCGGCGCATTTTGCGTAATGCTTTGTCTTTCACCTGGCGCACACGCTCACGCGTAAGATTCATTTTGATGCCGATCTCATCCAGCGAATACGATTGATTGAATTCATTTAAACCAAAATAATACTTAATGATTTCCACTTCTCTGTCAGATAAAGAATGTAGCGCATGTTCCAGTTCATCATGCAGCGATTCATCCATTAAATGCGTGTCCGGTTTTTCCATCGAATCGTCCGTCATCAAATCTAAACTCGTAGTTTCATCATCATCGCCAACAGGCGTATCTATAGATAGGTGATAAGAAAGAGTAGCGCGCAAGATAGCTAACTCGTCCGGTTTCATTTCCAGTATTTCAGCCAGCTCATCGTTCGATGGTTCGCGTTGGTTTTTTTGTTCAAACTCAACTATAGCACGTTGTATTTTATTGTAGATAGTAGCTTTGTTCATTGGTAAACGCACCACACGCGGCTGCTCAATCAATGCTTGTAAAATAGACTGACGAATCCACCAGACTGCATACGAAATAAATTTAAAACCTTTGGTTTCATCGAATTTGGTAGCTGCTTTTATCAGGCCGATATTTCCTTCGTTGATTAAGTCGTTCAGTGCCAGTCCTTGATTTTGATACTGTTTGGCAACAGACACGACAAAACGTAAATTAGATTGAATGAGTTTTTCCATCGCTTCCTGATCGCCTTCGCGAATTTTTTTTGCAACAATTACTTCTTCTTCTTCCGAAAGCATTGGAAGTTTAGAAATCTCGTTTAAATACTTGTCAATCGAGAAGCTGTCACGCGAGGTGATCTTGGTAGTGATTTTTAATTGTTTCATGAGATGTTTAGGTTTAAATATGTAGTTATGCTAAACCGAACATGAACCAAAAAAAATAATAAAAGATTTTTTTGTAGATTAAATGTCATAGCCAGCATTAAATAGTTCAATACTAATATACGCTAAATAATGACAATTGTTTCTGTAAGCGCAAAAAAAAATCCAAATACCTGAAAAACAGTATTTGGATTTTATAAAAAAAAACTCTTGCGAAATTTATTGTTCAGCGCATCGCGTCCTTGCGTTCCGAAACTTCGGAAGCAGTGAAGCAATCTAATTTAAAGATGACTTCGTGCCTTGCCATGACGCAAAGCGTGAATATAGTTTTGAATAATTTTAAACTGGTTTTGTAAAAAATGTAAGAGTTGAGTTAAAAAAGAAACAAAGATTAAAATAAATACCTACATTTACAAAATATTAAAATATACCATAAATGAAAAACTTACTTAAAAACGCTTTGTTAATCGTACTATTTTTAACTTCTTGTTTGGTTAATACAGCCAATTCACAAACCGAAAAACAAACCACCACACCAAAAGTACCTGATATGCTGCAAAATGCAGATTATGTTTTTGAAGGTACGGTTGTGGATAGTAAAGGTTTCCCTGTTACATTAGAACTAAGTAATGGTGTTACAAAAAAAACAATATTTACATCTTTATTGGTACAGGTAGAAATTGTATTTAAAGGCATTGGAATGAAACAAGGATTAGTTCAAATTATAGTAGAAGGTGGAACTGCACCATCTGAAACGGATAAAAATCAACTAATAGAAGTTCCTTTTTATTTAGAGGATGATATACATATACCAAAATTCAATAGAATTGGTCAAAAAAGGTATTGTTGCAGGAAAAGTAGTTGGTGCTGATAAAGGAATAAAATGGAATAATAAACTTGAAAATATAATGATTCTTGATCAAATAGAAGCTATTATATTTTGTGAAGAATGTGGAAGCCGTAGATTTTTTGCACCTTGGGCTGGAGACTTTTCTAATGCAAAGGAATTGGGTAAATCTATTAGACGTTTTAATCTAAAGACGGATTTTGTAGATAGAACGGATATTGTTGAAGATAGTATTGCTACAATAAAAAATTAAACCTAAAAAACATATAACATGAAAAATTTAAAATTTTTGATTGCGATTGCTGCATTAATAATTACAGCCAACCTGAATGCACAAACCGAAAAACAAACACCTGCCAAAGTACCTGACATGCTGCAAAACGCAGATTATGTTTTTGAAGGTACTGTTGTGGATAGCAAAGGGTATTGGGTAAAAGATGAGAGAGGTATAAATACTATTTATACTTCTCTTTTAGTAGAAGTAACTAATGTTTTTAAAGGCAATGGCATGAAACTTGGCTTTGTACAGGTAATTGTAAAAGGCGGTGAAGCACCTTCTCTTGATGATGATGAGATTACAATTAGCACTGTCAAACCATCACATGGTAATCATCCACCAGTTTTTACACAGAAAGGTAATAGAGGTATTGTTTTTGGCAAAAATGTATCTAATAGTAAAGGGTGTGTGTGGGACAAAAAGATGGAAAACACAATGGTAATTGAGCATGATAGGGCTATTATATATTGTCAAGATTGTTGGGATAATAAATACTTTGCACCTTGGGCAGGAGACTTTGGAAATGCAAAAGAATTGCGAAAATCTATAAAAAGCTTTAATCTACAAACTGACTTTATAGATAGAACAGATATTGTAGAAGATAGCTTACAGCAAATACAATTAAAAAAAGAGAAAGCCGAACAGGAAGCTAAAGACGCAGAATTGCAAAAAATAAAAATAGAAACACAAAAACGAGAAGCATTATTTATAAAAGGAAAAGAATTGGCAAAAGCAGAGCAGGAAGCAAAAAAAAAAGCAAATCCAAATCTAAAACTTGCAAGCGGCGGAAACCTAAACCTTGATATCAGGAATATTGCTTATTCTACGGCTGCCGGTGTTAATTATCTCGATTTTGATATTTATGTGTGGGGCACACAGGCCACCTATTTTGAGGGCACACTTGTACGTCTCAATTTTGATAAAGCTGCTTTCGGCGATTCTCTCTATGTAAAAAATTATTTAACAGCTACAAAGGGAACATCGTTCAATAATATAAACTACAAAATATATGGACCCGGCTACATCTCAGATACAGTGGTGGGCATCAATTTAAGCACCAACGATTCGTTATATGTGCCAACTCGCATAGCAGTAGGCACTACACCTTTGCAACTGATGCATATAAAATTCAGAATAAAAAACTGCCAGGCAACCGCTAAAATGAAATTTGTAGATCCTGTGATATGCGATATTTTAACCGGTTATAAACTCCATAGCAACGATTCTATAGCAGGTCCGATACAATCGTATGATAATGTATTCCGCACAGATAATTCACCCATTGCACTTTGCCCAATACCAAAAATAACCGGTTTTTCACCATCGGTTATACGAGCAGGTACTAATGAGGTTTTAACAATTACCGGAACTAATTTTGGGACTACGAGAGGAAAAGGGCAAGTGTTATTTCCAGATGCGGATAGCTTCAGTAGATATATGCAGGGATGTGATACATTAGATTATGTAAGTTGGAATGATTCTGAAATAAAGGTTAAAGTTCCATCAACAATTGTAAATTCAAATTTTACAAAAGATGTGACTGCAGGCAGTGGTAAATTTAAGGTAGTAAATGATATAGGATTTAGAGATAGCACCACTACAAATTTAGATGTAGAGTTTGGAATAGAGAATTCATCTACTAAGAAAAAAGTAGTATGGGCATTTCGAAATTGCCAAAATTCATCATTTATTTTCAAACTCGGAAATTCTCTACAGCCATATCCACAAGCCATTGCTGTTATAGACAGCGCTATAAATGTATGGGCAAGATTTTTAAGAATTGATCTACGACTGCAAAAAGATGATTATAACAATTATCAATATTTTGCAGATGGCTCGATAAACAATCTCGATACTATAAGCATGCTATACATAGATAATACTTTAGCAAATGGTACACTAATGGAAACTACTTCATGTGTCGCTACATGTGGTGGCATTCCACGAAGGCAAGCTTCAGACATAGGTATTAAAATGACGGGAATAATTTGGCATTATGGCATCAATGATACCAAACCAAGTGGGAAATATGATTTCTACTCAGATATTTTACATGAACTAGGACATGCACTTGGATTAATGCACATTATTAATCCAAATGCAACTACAAATTCCATGCATGAATTAGAATTAATGTTTTGGAATGAAACATTAAACATATCTAAAACACCTGCACAACGAAGCTATATTGGTACAGGTCGTCAAATGGATAAAAAAGCAAGTTTATATATTAGAGATACAAGTAAAGTTATGCCTAGTTGTTCATTTTTAAAACCTATCCGCGAATTTTCCAGTCCACAAAGTAAAGTAGCATGTGTTGGCTCATCAGTTTCTTTTACAGCTTATTGCGAACAATTAAGCGGCAGTCCTGCTCCAACGTATCAATGGGAAGTATATAATATCAGTAGTTGGGTAAATGTTACTCCAATTGTTTTAGGTACAAGCGTTAGTGGAACAACGACCGGAACTATGACCATTCCAACCACAGTAGCAGGTTTAAATGGAAAATCATTTAGATGTAAAATATCAAATGTAGATGGTTGTACACTTTATACACAAGTGGCAGTTTTAACATTTAACACACCATCTTTTTATGCAAATCCAACAAACGGAACGGTAAATGAACATGGCAGTTTTAATTTTCCTGCACAATCAACAGATTCAACATTACAATACAAATGGCAGCAAAAATTAGCCGGCTCTTCTGTTTACAATGATATTAACAACGGCGGCTATTTTAGTGGCACAACAACACAAGTTTTATCTATCACTAATACACCATATAGTTTTGATCAAAGTTATTTCCGTTGTAAAGGAACGAATACAGCAGGTTGTATAGGTTATTCTGCTGCTGCCAAACTCACTGTAAACCCAACCGGTTTTGCACCTGGTTCGCCAAACCAGGGAAATTCAACGGCTAAGTCAGCGCTTAAAGCAACTGTTTATCCAAATCCGGGCAGCAATGCCATTACCATCAACCTGAATGATGCAAAAAATATCCAATCCATAAGTATATTCAAAAGCAATGGAACGGAAGTATTTAAAAATGCTTTCAGTGCTAATTCAGCTACTATTGATATCAGCAATTTATCGAATGGCTTATACCTGATAAAAATTTCGGATGGCAATAATACGGTTACCAAAGAAATTGTCATTACACATTAATCTTCGGTTTTATACAGTTTAACTAAAAAATCCTGCTACACGCAGGATTTTTTATCAAGATTAATGAAAATGCTCTTGCGAAATTCAGTTAATACACGCTTCGCGTCATGGCGAACGCACTGAAGCAATCTAAATTATAGATGGCTTCGTACCTCGCCATGACGCGAAGCGTAATTATCTCGCCACGATTATACATGCGCAATGCGCATTGTCTTATATGCATCGCGCAACATAATTGGCGACCTCTGCATATCATCATGCGCATTGCGCAAACTTTTATGTGCCATGTGCATTGCTTGTTGCGTGTGGCGCATGGCATTATGTATGTTACGCATGATTAACTGCGCAGTGCGCATATTCTTGTGCGCATCGCGCATACTACCGCGCGCGATGCGCATGTATTAGTGCGCAACAAACATGTGGTTGTGCTCTGTGCGCATTGTATAGTGCGCAAATGTTAAAATGTATTAAAAATAATTTTATCTGGGTTAAATATGAAATAGTTGGCATTGTTTTTCGTTGTTTATTTTATGTGCACACAAAAATTATTTATTAATCTTTAAATTTTAACATTATGAAAAAGAATGGATTTTTACCAAGAACGGATTCTGAAAAAGAAACCTGGCTGAGGAACTTTGCGAACAAAATTGCACAGTACAGCGCCAAATACAATATTACTGCTGCTGAAGTAGCTGATATATTAGCATCGTTATTGTACTTTAGTTATCATCTCAATTACAAAACACAATACGGTGAGTATTTGAAAAAACTAAATGCCTATATCAAAGAAATTAAAGACGGCTTGCCGGCAGGCGTTACGGCAAGTGTTGCTCCAGTTGCGCCAACTTTGACGGCTGCTCCGCCTGCTGTTTCTGCTGGTATTTTTAAACGCGTTAAAGCATTTGCTAACCGCATTAAAAGTCATATCAATTACACAGAGTCTGATGGCTTGGATTTGGGTATTGAAGTATCAACTGTAAAAAAAGCGAAACCTAATTTAGATACTATCAAACCAACCATTAAAGTACATTTAATTGAAGGCGGTCAGCCGGAAATTATCTGGAGCAAGAATGGTATGGATGCTTTGGAAATTTGGGTGGACAGAGGCGATGGCAATGATTTTGTAAGATGCGACATTGATACTAAACCAAATTACATTGACAATCATTCGTTGCCTGTAAAAGCAGAATTGTGGAAATACAAAAGTATTTACCGTATGGATGATAAAATTGTAGGTCACTGGAGCGACATTGTAAGTATTACCGTAGTGAAGCAGTTGCTGTAATACATTGTTATTTTTTATAAAAAAACGCGTTTCGATTGAAACGCGTTTTTATTTTATCTAAAGAATAATACGATTAATTTGCTTGCTCTTCCGTTTTCGGCATTAATACTTTTCTGCTTAATTTGAATTTGCCTGTTTTCGCATCAACGCCTAATAATTTTACTTTGATGTTTTCGCCTTCCGTTAAAACGCCTTCTAATGAATCTAAACGTGAATGTGATACTTCGGAAATATGCAATAAACCTTGTTTGCCAGGCATGAACTCAACGAATGCACCGTAAGGCATAATTGATTTTACTTCTGCTTCATATACTTCACCAACTTCCGGAACGGCAACAATACCTTTGATGCGTTTCCATGCAGCCAACATGTTGTCTTTATTGTTCGACAATACCGTTACTTTACCAATACCTTTTTCTTTATCTTCTTCGATCGTGATAACTGTATTTGTTTTTTCCTGAATTTCCTGGATGATTTTTCCACCTGGTCCAATCACAGCACCGATAAATTCTTTCGGAATATTAATGCTTTCAGCGCGTGGTGTATGTGGTTTCAAATCAGCGCGCGGTGCAGGCATGCATTGTTCCATCGCACTTAAAATATGTAAACGACCGCGTTTTGCCTGCTCTAATGCTTCCGACAAAACTTCATAAGAAAGACCATCTACTTTCAAGTCCATTTGAACACCGCAAATACCATCACGCGTTCCGGTTACTTTGAAATCCATATCACCTAAATGATCTTCATCACCTAAGATGTCTGATAAAATAGCGTATTTGCCACCTTCAGCAATCATACCCATTGCAATACCTGAAACTAATTTTTTGAACGGAATACCTGAATCCATTAATGCTAATGAACCTGCGCAAACCGTTGCCATAGAAGACGAACCGTTGGATTCCAAAATATCAGAAACCACACGGATCGTGTATGGATTCGTGTCTTCGGATGGTAACATTTGTTTTAATGAACGCTGCGCTAAATTTCCGTGTCCAACTTCACGACGTGAAGTTCCGCGCAATGCTTTTACTTCGCCTGTTGAAAATGGTGGAAAATTATAATGCAACATAAATTTGCTATACGTTAATTCTTCCGCTTTATCAATCATTTGCTCATCGGTTTTAGAACCTAAAGTAACTGTAGTCAATGATTGCGTTTCGCCACGTGTGAATAATGCAGAACCATGTGCAGATGGTAAAATATCCACTTCCATAATTAACGGACGAATCTCATCTGTTTTTCTGCCATCTAAACGAACTCTGTCGTTTAAAACCGTATTTCTGATTGCGTTCTTTTCAATTTTATGTAAGTATTCTGAGAACAAACCTTTATTGAATGTTTCCAGTTCTTCTTCAGGAATCGTTGCTAAGAAATCTTCTTTTACTTGTTTGAAAGCAGCTTTACGTTCGTGTTTTGCAGACGCCGATTTTGCTATTTCTATAACTTTCGGTTCTGCAAATGCTTTAATTTTTTCGTATAATTCCGTGTCTTCTTCCGGTTCTGCAACTGCTGATTTTTCTTTACCGCATTTTGCTTTTAATTCTAAGATTGCCGTGCAGTGTTTTTTAATAATATCGTGACCAACTTTGATTGCTTCGATTAATTCTGATTCCTGTGCTTCTTTCGCTTCACCTTCCACCATCAAGATGTTTTCAGAAGTACCTGCCAGAATAATGTTTAAAGTTGCTCTTTCAATATCTTTCGGTGATGGATTCACGATATAGTTTCCATCGATCTTAGCTACGCGAACTTCAGAGATCGGTTCCAAGAACGGAATAGTTGAGATAGATAAAGCAGCAGAAGCAGCTAAGCCAACTAGTGCGTCAGGAGCTACGTTGTCATCGCTCGAAATTAAGTACAGCAATACTTGTGTTTCGTTTCTGAAATTATCCGCAAACATCGGACGAATCGCACGGTCAACGATACGGCAAATTAAGATTTCGTAATCGGTTGCTCTGCCTTCGCGACGGTGGAAACTGCCTGGAATACGACCTGCTGCCGCAAATTTTTCCTGGTATTCTACCGTTAAAGGAAAGAAGTCAACGCCTTCTTTTGCCGATTCAGCCGCTACTGCAGTGGCTAAGATCATGCAGTTACCTACTTTTAAGACTACAGCGCCGTCTGCCTGACGCGCCATTTTTCCGGTTTCAATGGTAGCAGTTCTACCATTTCCAATATCTACTGTTTGAGTATGAATATTAAATTGCATCTAATAAAATTTATGTGTAAAAAATAAAAAAGCGAGGCAATGCCTCGCTGTGGAAAGTAAGGTTTATTTTCTTAAACCCAATTTTTCAATTAACGCTCTGTATTGAAGAATGTCTTTATGCGCTAAATATTTCAATAATCGTTTTCTTTGACCTACTAATTTATATAAAGAACGAGTAGAAGAATGGTCTTTTCTGTTCGTTTTTAAGTGGCCTGAAATGTGATTGATTCTGTGTGAAATCAACGCCACTTGTGATTCTACTGAACCTGTGTTTGTAGCTGAGCCGCCGAATTCTTTGAAAATGTCTTGTTTTTGTTGTGTTGTCATCTTGATTAAAATATAATTGTCATCCAAAATTTGAAGTGCAAAGATAAGCACTTTTTATGTTACTACAAAATTATTAATACAAATATCTTCTGCTCATTTTAGTTTATTTTCCGTTAAAAACAGTCTATTTTTACGGCAAAATGGAAATTACGGTATTCACAAACGGCGATTCGGCAGACATTAGCACCTGGTCGAATGTGCCGTATTTTTTCACTGAAACACTGATTTCCAAAGGCGTGAAAGTCAACCGTGTTAATATCAGAACATCTAAAATACTGAAAACGCTGTACAGAATCAGTATCTGGCAAATACTAAAACGCACAAAAAAACATGATGCTTACGAATATTATCGTACAAAGATTCATGACTGGCATATCAACTTCAAGATAAAAAATGCAGTGAAAAAGTATCCGCACTCGGATGCATTCCTGTTTTTGTCGTTCAGCTTTTCCGCGAAGAAGTATTCTTCAAAACCAACCATTTTGTTTGGCGACTGGACATTTGATCATTATTTCAATTATTTCAAGAACAGGAAACCTGGTTCGCTGGAAAACGAGTTTGTGGAAAGAGAAAATGAACATATTGAAAAGGCAGATTTGGTATTCGTGCTGTTTCCAAAAGTAGCTGAATATATGAAAGTTAAGTATAAAAATTCAAATATTTACTATATAGGCAACGTTATTAATTCTAAGATCCATTCTGATGAAAGCGAGATCTTGGCAAAGAAGAAAAAATCTAATAAAATTCTGTTTATCGGCAGTAGCAAATACAAAAGCGGCGCTGATGTATTGCTGAAAGCGTTTGTCATTGCGCAGCAGAAAAATCCTGACTTAGAATTGCATTTTATCGGATTGAAAGATTCGGATTTTGACCATTTGCCGCAACATGTTTTTTGTCATGGTTACCTGAACAAAGCTACAGAAAGTGAACGCAAATTGTATTACGATTTACTGGAATCTGCAAAAATGTATGTAAACACTACGTCAAAATGGAGCGCTTTTTCCGCAACGATCGAAGCTATGTATTTCTATAATCCGATTCTAATTTCACCTTACGATGAATTTTCGCAAACCTTTGGCGAAACTAATGATTTTGTAAACTACAGTTCAGACAATAATGCCGAAATTTTGGCAAACGACATCATAACTTTATATAATCATCCGAATTACACAGAAATCTGCCGGCACACACATGCAGCCGTAAAAAGCTTCACTTGGGAAAGTTATATCGATCAATTTCTGAAAATCACGAATGATTATATTGAGAAATCAAAATAATTTCAGATTTCCAATGCATGCATAGCGTTCACAACTTTATAGTAAACTTTAGGTAACATGACAAACTCCATGCAATTTTTAGCAATTTCGTATCTTTCGCACACAAAATCACATTATACGACATGTCAGCTTACCAAACACCTGAAGGAATTGAAATTAAAGGAAAATTTACACCTGAATACGCTGAAATCCTGACGCCTGAAGCGTTAGCTTTTTTCGCGAAATTGCAACGCAAACACAACGCAAGACGCAAAGAATTACTGCAAAAACGCGTAGAACGACAAGTTAGATTAGATGCAGGTGAATTACCTGATTTTTTACCGGAAACCAAAGAAATCCGTGAAAGCGACTGGACGGTTGCACCTTGTCCGGCTGATATTCAAGACAGACGCGTGGAAATCACAGGTCCTGTTGACCGTAAAATGATTATCAACGCACTGAATTCCGGTGCAAAAGTGTTTATGGCAGATTTTGAAGATTCAAATGCACCAACTTGGGAAAATAATATTTCTGGTCAAATTAATTTAAGAGATGCCAACAACAAAACCATTTCATTAGAACAAAATGGGAAATCGTACAAACTGAACGATACGATTGCTGCCTTGTTCGTGCGTCCGCGTGGCTGGCATTTGTTGGAAAAACACGTTTTGGTTGATGGTGAAGTAGCAAGCGGTTCTATCTGGGATTTTGCTTTATATTTTTTCCATAATGCAAAACAACGTTTTGCAGGTGGCAGCGGTGTGTATTTCTATCTGCCAAAGATGGAAAGCCATCTCGAAGCGCGTTTGTGGAATGATATTTTTGTGGATGCGCAAAATGAATTAGGCATTCCGCAAGGTTCTATCAAAGCAACAGTGTTAATCGAAACGATTGTGGCTACATTTGAATTAAATGAAATCTTATTTGAATTAAAAGAACACAGTGCAGGTTTGAACTGCGGTCGCTGGGACTATATTTTCTCGTTCATTAAACGTACGGTAAAAAACAAACAATTTTTAGTACCAGACAGAATGCAGGTAACAATGACGACGCATTTCTTGAAATCGTATTCTGAGTTGGTAATCCAGACTTGTCACAAACGTAACGCGTTTGCAATGGGCGGCATGGCTGCACAAATTCCAATCAAAAATGATGAAGAAGCAAATAACGCTGCATTAGCAAAAGTGCGTGCTGATAAAGAACGCGAAGCAAAAGCAGGTCACGATGGCACTTGGGTAGCACATCCTGGTTTAGTGCAAATTGCAATGGATGAGTTCAATAAATACATGCCAACGCCAAATCAGATTCATGTGAAACGTGAAGATGTAAACGTAACTGCTGCTGATTTATTACAAGTTCCGACAGGTACAATTACATTAGCGGGTTTGAAAAACAATATTGATGTTGGTATTCAATACTTAGAAGCGTGGTTGCGTGGCAATGGTTGCGTTCCAATTCATAACTTGATGGAAGATGCTGCAACTGCTGAAATTTCACGTACACAAGTTTGGCAATGGGTACATCATGAAGATGCAAAATTAGATGATGGAACGAAAGTAACAGCAGAATTAGTGCAGCAATTAATTAACGAGCAAGTTGCAGCGTATAAAGCAACATTAGGCGATAAATATGCCGCATCTAAATTTGACTTAGCAACCGAATTGTTTACAAAGATGTCTTTAGAAGATACATTGGAAGAATTTTTAACGCTGGAAGCATATAATTACATTGACTAATATGCAGAAAATTATTATCATATTAATCGTTGGATGTTTTTTTACTGAATGTAAGCAAAGAGAAGAAGATACAACATCTGTTGTTGATACAATTGATAGTTTAATTGCAGTTGTTGATACAGTACAGCAAATAGATACAATGCCTGTTCACGAACAACCGAAAGGAAAATTAGCTGCAACAGCAACGGATGAAGTAGTAGGAAAAGATGGTAAAACTGTTTCGTTTACATATGATAACAACGCTTCAACTGTTGCTTTTGATTTAAACGGAAAACATATCGTATTAACATCAAAAGAAAAAGTATCGGATGTGCCGATGCCAGATGGCAGAACGTATTCGAACGAAGAATTTACGTTTAATGATAAAGACGGAATTAAAATAACCGACAAAGCAGGCAAAACGGTTTTTGAAGAAAAATAGATCAACACAAAAAATGGTAGCTACTAAAAATAAATCACTGGCAAACAAACTTCTTGGCGACAAGTTGTACCGGTTTTTAGTAGATAAAAAAAATACAGCAGTTCATAACTATCAGGAATCGGTTTGGAAAAAAGAACGCCTCGCGTTTTTCTCTACATTCTTAACACGCGATAGTTTATACTTTGATGTTGGCGCGAATGTCGGCAATCGCATCGAGCCGGTGTTGCAAATTGGCGCGAAAGTCATTGCAGTTGAGCCGCAAAAAAAATGTATTAAAATATTAGAAGAAAAATTTGGAAACGCAATCACCATCGTTCCAAAAGGTTTAGGTGCACAGGAAGGTGAGTTGGAGTTTTTTATTTCAGATGCATCAACGCTTTCTACATTTTCCAAAGAACAGGTAGATACTTTAAAAGATACAAAGTTCGCTAACTATTCTTGGAATGAAAAAGAGATCATTCCAATTACAACATTAGATATTCTTATCGCTAAATACGGCAAACCTGATTTTATCAAAATTGATGTAGAAGGTTTTGAACCGGAAGTATTGAAAGGTTTGTCAACACCAATAAAATTAATTTCGTTTGAATATACTGTACCTGAGTTTGTCAACAAAGTGATAGAATGCATTGAACAATTGGAGCGCGTGAATCCAAATATTGAATGTAATTATTGTGTAGGTGAGAAGATGGAATATGTTTTGCCAACGTGGAAAACAGCTACGGAAATGAAAGCGTTTGTGGAAACAGAAGCGTTTACTTCAACAACGTTTGGCGATGTTTATATTAAATCAACTATCTAAATAAATTTTAAATCTAAATAATTTTCAAATTTCAAATCAAATAAAAAAATGGCAACAAAACAAGAAAGAGCGGATGCTCTGAAAAAAGATTGGGCAAGCAATCCGCGTTGGAAAGACGTTAAAAGAGATTACACGGCTGAAGAAGTAATAAATGTTAGCGGTTCAGTGCAAATCGAGTACACTTTAGCTAAAAATGGTGCTGAAAAATTATGGAATAAATTACACACGGATGACTGGGTTGCCGGTTTAGGTGCTTTTAATGGTAATCAGGCGATTCAGGAAGTTACTGCAGGTATGAAAGCTATTTATCTTTCTGGCTGGCAAGTAGCTGCTGATGCTAATCTTTCAGCAGAAATGTATCCGGATCAATCTTTGTATCCTGCAAACTCTGTTCCTATGGTAGTTAAACGTATCAACAACTCTTTGATGCGTCGTGACCAAATCGAATATATGGATGGCGAACCAACACGCGACTGGATGGTTCCTATCGTTGCTGATGCTGAAGCTGGTTTCGGTGGTAACCTGAACGCTTTTGAATTAATGAAACAAATGATTGAAGCTGGTGCTGCCGGTGTACACTGGGAAGACCAATTAGCTTCTGCTAAAAAATGCGGTCACTTAGGCGGTAAAGTATTAGTACCTACTCAGGAAGCTATCAATAAATTATCGGCTGCTCGTTTAGCTGCCGATGTCTGCGGTGTATCTACATTGGTAATCGCTCGTACAGATGCTGAAGCTGCCAACTTAATCACTTCTGATATCGATCCGCGTGACCAGAAATTTATCATTGATGGCAAACGTGCTCCTGAAGGTTTTTACTATGTTAAAAACGGTTTAGAGCAAGGTATCGACAGAGGTTTATCGTATGCACCATATGCTGACTTGATCTGGATGGAAACAGGAAATCCTGATTTAGGTATGGCAAGAGAATTTGCACAAGGTATTCATGCTCAATATCCGGGCAAAATGTTGGCTTACAACTGTTCACCATCATTCAACTGGGCAAAATATATGGATGTAAAAGCGATGGCTTCTTTCCGTGAAGATTTAGCGGCAATGGGTTACAAATTCCAATTCATTACATTAGCTGGTTTCCACGCAAACAACACCGTTATGTTTGAATTAAGCAAAGCATATATGGAACGTGGCATGGCTGGCTACTCTGAGTTACAACAAAGAGAATTTGCTTTAGAATCTGCCGGATTCCAGGCAATCAAACACCAATCGTTTGTTGGTACTGGTTACTTCGATGCGATTCAGCAAGTTTGTCAGCAAGGACAATCTTCTACTACAGCATTAGCTGGTTCTACAGAAACGGAACAATTTCATTGATGTCATGCTGAATTCATTTCAGCATCTATATAAAAGAAGCGCGCAACGAAAGTTGCGCGCTTTTAGTTTAATAAGATTTATGATTTATTTTTCGCCGACTTTAATTGCTTTGTTGATTACCTTTTGCACGGCAACTTCTTTAATAGTCAATGTTTTGTGGTCGTCGCTTAAGTTTACTTTCACCCATGCGTATAAATAATTACCAGCAGATTTATTTAGCTGGAAACCAAAGAATTTATCGCCTTTGCCGTGAATTCCGCCATCAAAACTATTTCCAACTTCTATGGACTTAAAAGAAATATAAGCAGCGTTTACCCAAGTTAATGAACTAGCATCTAATACATCGCCAGAAGATATGGTTTTATTCGTTGGTATTACATCGCCATTGACATTCACATTTTCGGTTAATATATTAGCGTTCTTAGTGACTAATATAAGTACCTGAGTTGAATCGTTTCCGGTACATTGGAATTTAAAGTCGATGAATCCATCGTTGTCGATATCTAAAGAATCAGTGTAGCCGAAACCGGAACCTGCAACTACTGCGTTGATGGTTTTGTTGATTGTTCTGTCGTCAATGTTTGGATCGTTGCTTTCTGCTTTCTTACAAGCCATTGGTAATGCTGCAATTAATACGAATAAGATTGCGTAGATGAAGTTTGAAGTTGTTGTTTTCATTGTTTTGTTTTTAATTTTAGCTGTATATTTTTTACAATTCAAACTTAGAACGAAAATCAAAATTTCAATGTAATTAGTTAGTATGTGGTTTGTTTGGTTTAGAATTCGTTGATTTTACTATTAAAAAATTAAGGTACCTACTTTAATATCATCTTTGCCATCGTTTGTATTTTCATCAGCATTATCATCTTCGATGCGCATTATTTTAGTTTCTATTACCGGTTTTTTGCTTTGATAGTTTTTGAATGTAGTAACTTTTACTATACACGGCGTCTTGATCGTTTGTAAATTATCATTGTAGTAGTCGATCATGATTTCGTATTTTCCTTTCTTAGCTTTTTTAATTTGGTATTCTTCCGGACCATAACCTTCTGTAAAATCATTTGAAATTCTGCCGCCATTTTCGGTTTCATTATTTTCATAAAAACATTCTTCGCCGTTTGGCTCCGTAACATGTAAGTCTATATCGGTTTCATCTTTATTCCAGTCAATAATAACACGCATATCAACCGGCATTTTTTTCAAAAAGCGTTTCTGAATTTTTGAAGTATTGATATGTTTATCAGATGCTGCAATGATCTGGTTAATTTCATTAATGATAACGCCTTCAATACCTTCGAAACGATCTTCACTGTCTTCCCACGTTTTATTCAGGATATCATATAACAGATTGACAGCTTGCTGATAATCGCCTTTTTCTGCTAATGCTAATGCATAATCACGATGACTTTGCGGTTCTTCGCCTTTTATTTTAAGAATTTCCGTGTAAGCATCTAATGCCAAATCTATCTCTTTCCATGATTCTAAAACGTACGCCATCGCACGCATCAGTTCATGATTTTCCAGGTCGATCTCAGCAATGTTAGATAAGATCTGTATAGCTTTATCTTTGCGGTCAGTAGTATAGAAGTAATTGGCAACGTCTATATAAAAAGCAAAATTAGTCGGATTGTCTTTTTTAGTTTTTAAATAGAGTGCGTATTGATTTTCGGATGATTCCGCTTTTAATTTAGACATGAAATTTTGCAATTGAATATCAGAATCCAGAATGTAGTTAGTTGTGGTGTCGATAGCTTTTATAGCTTTTGTGTTAGTTGTAATTAGTATAGTGTTACTGTCTTTAATTACTTTTATATCTTTTATGTCATCAGGATCTATAATGTTCTTGTTGTTTGCAAACGCAGGATTTAGTTGTTTACCATCATTAACAACAATACCATCTATAATTATTTTTGCGTTTTCATTCTTAGCCAAAGATTCTGAAACTACTATTCTGGTTGATGCGCCTGGTGCAGCAATATTTATTCGTACGCCGGGCGTTTTTGCTTGTATAGCAGAAAAATAATTTGATGTGCCAATGCTATTTATTTCTTCTATATTGATAGATTGAATAGAATAAGTTGGTATTCTACCGCTTCTGCTAGAGGTCACTACAAGTTCATCTAATCTACTGCTTTCTTCTTCTAATAATGCATTTATTACCAACGATATGATTGGTTTTTCAAGATTAGCATAACCGATATACATAAAAACAAGCGTTGTGACATCTTTTGGCAACAGCAGTTCATACTTTCCGTCAATGTCAGTCACAGTTCCAAGAGTTGTTCCTTTGCCTGTTACATTTACACCAATCAATGGTTCACCATTTTTTTTGTCTTTCACTACACCACTGATGTATCTGAAGTGAACTGTATCGTGTTTCATACTGTCAGTAATAATTGTTACAGGTTTTTGCGAAACAGAATTATTGACAACCGGTGTTGTGTTGTTAGCTGTATTGTTGGATGCGCTTGTTGAAGTATTGGATGTTGTAGTTGTAACTGGTTTTTTAGGTTTTACTTTCTTTTCTTTTTTAGGAAATGACGTGTTCCACCAATCAATTCTGTCTTGCATATCTTCATAAGCAACATCTATTTGGTCTTTTAATTCTTCTTTGTCTTCTTCTCTGGTTTCTTTGTCTTCTTCTTTTTTTTCTGCTAATCTTTCCAAATATTCCTTTTGCATTTCTGCAGGCGGTGCAATTTCATAACGAATGTAGTCATCAATATTGTCTAGCACAATTAGTGATGTACTTGGCGTAACTATACTGTATTTTAAACCGGTTTCTTTAATTAAAGATTCATTTTTTTCAGGATCTGACATTAAATCCGCAATCTTTTTATTTGCCCAGAGACGCTGAACAAATTCGGTATTCTTTTTATCATTAGTTATGGTAATGATCTTTTGTTCTATGCTGTCACCGGTATTGATCGATACTTTTAATTTAGCAGATGCACTTTTTAAAATACCGGTTATACTGATGCCGTTATAGATATTGACAGGTGTTTTTGGATAAATTTCTTTTACGTTTCCGTCGATGCATTCTATATTTATTATTTTTGGATAGGTTATGGTTATCTTATTAGTAGCATCTTGCATGGTGCAATTCAATAATTGAATGTATGTTCCGTTATTTCTTTTTGCAAGATTATGTAAATAATCATGATTGGAAACAGATGATGAATTAATGACAAATAATGGCTTCTTGAAATTTTCTTCTGTAAATTTTTGCTTACCAAAATTGCTGATACCATCCGTAAATAAAAGCACTTCATCAGCATAATTATAATCTGATAAATGAATATTTCCATATTGTGTTCCGCCATCAAATGTTTGTTTTGTAAGTTGTTTAATCAGTGCTGATGAATTTCCATTCTGGATAATATATTTTTCAGTAGTATGAACAGCATTGCTAAATGGTATCAATTCTACTGTTACATTTTTTAAATGCTGTAAATAATCAGTAAGGAAAATTATTTCTTTAACTCGGTCTGCATTTTGCCTGGAACTGGAAACGTCATATAATATTACTAATGTTTTAGCAGGTTTTCTGGCATATAGTGTTGCGGTGTAATTCTGATAAGCATAAAAATAACTTTCAGACTTTGTCGTTTGTACAAAATTTACAGCAGTATTTTCAATAGGTATATCAAACGATAAATTGGATGTTGCTTTGAAGTTTTCTATTTTCTTTTCGGCAATAAAACTTTCTTCTATTTTATCAAATGTAAGATTGGTAATACTGTTCTCAATCCATTTTGGTTGTATCTCGTTTTTTATCACATTTACTTTCAAATGAAAGAATGGTATAGAGTCTTTCAAATCTAAAGGAAGAAAATAAGAAGCACTTCCTGAAAGTATTGGCAATTCCTGTTCGTAAGCAACAACAATTGTTTTTGTTCCTTTTGCCGGAATCGGATAAACTCTTGCTCTGAAATTATTTCCTTTGGTCATTTCCAGTAAGCCAGGATCTACGTTTTGTCGTACTATTCTTTCAAAAGTTTTTCTGCCTTTTTCTTTATCAACGATACTGCCTTCGCGAAGTACGCCATTAAAATCCATCGCAAATCGTGATACCGTTTGTCCATAATTCAACGGAAAATTAAATTCGCCTTCCAAAACTCTGTCATTCGGATTATGAAAAACCAGCTTTTGAGTAGTGACAGCAATATTGCCAGCTATCTTGATGTCGATGTCCCAATCTTTCAGGTAAATTTCTTTTTCAGCATCGCTTGCTGTCAAAGTAGCAATTGTCTGTTGAGCAAATAAAATACTGCATGTATAGCAAAATACTATACTAAATAAAACCTTCTTCATAACCGTTAAATTTAGTTGTACTTTTAAACTTAATTGTAATATTCAGAAAATAAATTAAATCAATGTTATTAAATTGATTTAACAATTATATGTGTTAATTTTTAAAATATAATCGTAAAAACAAAGATTGATAGTATTCGTTTTTTTGAATAACTTTATAATTCACTCTTTTAAAAAAAACAGTATGACAACACAACAAGTAGCCGACAAATTTTACGAGTATATGCAGCAAGGTGCTTTTGATAAAATTTATGCTGAATTATACAGCAATGATTGCGTGAGCAAAGAAGCACCTGGTTCTGATTGGCCGGATGCTCATGGTATGGCTGCGATTCACGAGAAAGGAAAGAAATGGAATGAATCTATAGCAGAAATGCATGGCGGCACTACAGAAAAACCAGTAGTTGCCGGAAATTACTTTACAACTTACATGACTATGGATTTTACACCAAAAGGCGGACCAAGAACCAATATGGAAGAAATTGGTTTGTATGGTGTAAGAGATTGTAAAATCATTTCAGAGCAATTCTTTTATTAAAATTCGATAATTATCTTTTGTATTCCTGATTGGTAAGTTTATAAGCTGGTCAGGATTTTTTATAATTATTCTAAAGATGAAATAATACTATATTTACAAGTGTTTAACCAAATGATGAGCGATACGGAAAAAGAAAATATTTTAAGTGCGATCAGATCAGGAACAGATTTTATTCGCAAACAATTATTGTCAGGTAATTATGGTCTTTCGTGTCTTGGAAAAGATGGCAATCCTAAATTTTCACATGATAAAGGACATTTATTTTCAGCTTTTCATATTGTTGATGCGCTATCAGATGATTTGAATGAAATGGAGCGCACTATCATTTTGATGAGAATTCTTTCAGAAGAATATAACGGACAATGGGGCTACTCACCAAGAGGTTACTATAACGAAACCGGTAATAATCCGTTTTTTGTAGATGCTGATGATACGGCTTTTGCTTTAAGAACATTGAGAGCTCTGGATATATATCGATCTAATGATGTGCTAACGAATTACAAGCGGATATGCAGATATAATGATGTCTATTTTCCTGCATTTGTTACATTTATAACTGATATGAAAGGAAAGAAAATGGAGACAGTTCCTTCTTCTCAAAATAATTTACAAATACATCCTGAAGTAAATGCAAATATTTATCACGTTTTATTAGATAGTAATAATGAACACTTAATTAGTGAACAGTTAATTAAAGCATCGCAGCAACAAGACGGAAGTTGGAGTTCTTTTTTTTATCCTGATCAGTATTATTCTATATTTCAGTTTATGAGTTTGCTGCATAAAAAAAAACTATTACATACCTGTTATGAAAAAGGCATGTCATATGTTAAGCAGGAACAAAATAGTAATGGTTCCTGGAGTAAAAATGAAGATGTATATTCAACAGCATTGGCTTTGAAAACGCTATGCTTAGATAAAAAGAATAGTGATGCTATTCAGAAAGGAATTAGTTTTATAGTTGCTAATCTTTCAAAAAATGGAAGTTGGAATTCAAACCAGGTTATTTGGCAATTTCACGATGACAAGAATGATATCTGGCAAGCGTATGATGTTAATTGTGTTATTACTACTTCTGTTTGCGTAGAAGTATTGAAGTTATTTGTTTCTGGTATTTAAGTGTTTATATGTTTAATAAATTATATACATTGGTGCTTGTCTTAATTTACACAATACACTTCTTAATATTGTATTCTTACGGTATTTCATTTTTTACTACTACAGTTTTATTTTATTTGCTTGTTTATTTTGTTGCAGTATTTTTTCTCCGATTTATTAAGAATAAAAAAATCACTACGATTATTAAGTACAATTTAATGATCTTACTTTCTTTGCTTGTTTTGTCAGAATTTGCGTTCACATTTGTATTTAAGAAAATGAATAATTATATGGAAAATGAACGCGGTGTTTATTTTTCAGAATATATGCGTGACAAGCAGGTTAAGGTTTTTACGCTGATTGGTTTAAAGCCACCGGTGAATAATTGGGAAAATGGTGCAAAGCCATATCAGGAATTTTTTTATGAAACAATGGATTTTAAAATACCTGTAAAATATAATTCAATTGGATTAAGAGGCGAGTTGCCGACTTTAAAAAAAGATAGTACCGAATTCAGGATCGTTACTTTAGGCGATTCATTTATGGAAGGTTTTGGCGCCGGAGAAGATTCTACTTTCCCAAAGTTATTACAAGCGAAACTGGATAATACTGTAAAAAAAGTAACAATTATAAATGGTGGAAAATGCGGCAGCAATCCTATGTTTGAAACTACATTATACAAAAATGTTTTGAAAAAATGGAATGCAGACTTAGTGATTATGGAAGTTAATATTTGTGATATTGCTGAGTTTGAAATTGCTTCCAATCAAGGGAAAATGCCAATTAAAGAATATTTCTTAGCTATCAGCCATATTTATAGAATATTGGATAATGGTTTGTTGATGAAAAATATGATACTGCAAAATACATCTAAAAGTAATGCAAAAAAACGAACTGTAGAAATCAATAAAATGATGCAGCATCTTAATGCTTTCCAACAGGATTTATTGAAAAATAATACACATTTTTTAGTTGTTTATTTACCATTGCTTCCGGAAATAAATACGACAAGATATCATTATGTTTTTTCAGATGCATTGAAAGATAGCTTAAGTAATAGTAAAATGCCATTTGTGGATTTAACGCCAGATTATAAAAAAATCATTCCTGATAATAGTAAAAAGATTTACGAATATTATTACTATAACGATCATCATCATACGCCAAAAGGTTATAATATGATGGCAGAAATTGTTGCTGAAAATCTGAAAGCAACTTCTTTGAAAGAAAATAGTATTAAGATTTATTAGATTGAACCTTATCAACAACGAAATTCGGACGGTTTCTTGCAGCATCTAATGTGCGCCATAAATATTCGCCAACAATGCTCATAAATATCAATATCAGGTTGCCAAAAAATAAAATCAAACTTAAATAGATAGATAGCTTGTTAGAAAATAATAAGTAAATAAAAAATACTATAGATGCAATGAACACAAACATAGATGTATAAGTCATCCAACGTATTGGTGTGTAAGAAAATGCGACTATTGAATCAAATAGCAACTTTGATTTTTTGCTGAATGTCCATTGTGATTTACCTTTTTTTCTGCTGATGCGTGTAATTGGAACCGTAACAAACGGATATTGCAGCCATGAAATTAAATACACTAAATTGGCATTCTTTTCATTCATATTGACAACATGATTACGCAATGCTTTGTCAAATAAAATCAGATCGTAACCACCTTCAGGAATATGCGTCAATCCAATTTTTTTTATCAGCCAATGATAAAAATGCGCAAACAACTGGTTGAAGTTTTTATCTTCTCTTTCAACGCGCTGGCCAATTACAAACTTTATACCTTTTTCATAATAATTTAGCATCTCTACTAAATGTTCAGGCGGATCTTGCATATCAGGATGCATATGCGCATAGACATCACCGGTGCCATAACTCAAACCGGCTAAGAAAGTATTATACGAACCAAAATTTCCGGTCAATTTTACAATAATGATTTTTAAATCAGTTGTTTCTGAAAACTGAATTAATTTATTGTAAGTATCATCTTTAGAACCATCATCTACCAGAATAATTTCCAAAGAATAATTATTGATTTGTTTGGCTAATGCTTCCAATGCAATTTGCAAGTCGGCAATATTTTCCGCACTATTATAACATGGTATGACAATCGATAAAACAGGCATTTATTTTTCAATCAAAATATGTTCAATAAACAAAGCGTCCAAACCGCTTGTAAATAAGGCAGTCAGCGCATCATTTATATCATAAGCCATCGGTTGGTTACGAATATTTAAACTCGTGTTTAATACGACTCCGTGACCAGTATGCTTTTTTAGTTGTATCAATAATTGATGAAAGATAGCATTATTTTCAGAAGAAACCGTTTGTATGCGCGCAGTTTTATCGATGTGCACAATTTCTGTCAGCTCTTTTTGAGTAATTTCTTTACAGTTTACCGTGCGATTCATATACGGTAAATCAGGTAATTTTGATTCAAAATAAACAGCAAAATCTTCTTCTAAAACGCTTGGACAAAACGGACGAAATGATGCTCTGAATTTTATAGATTTATTGATCTTATCTTTCATGCCTTTAATTGCCGGATTGGCTAAAATGCTGCGGTTTCCAAGTGCCCGAGCTCCAATTTCAGAGTTACCTTGAAACCAGCCGATTATTTTTCCATCTGCAATATATCGTGCAGCTAAGTCAATATGATTGTCTGTTTTTCTGAATGAAATTTTATTTTGTTCTAAAATGATTTCCACTTCTTCAACCGAATAACATCTTCCTGAGTAGGCAGCAAAACTTTTGTTGTTTGGTACAATATTATTTTCAATTCCGGCAAGAAAAGCATTTCCGATACTCACACCCTGATCGCCGGAAAATGGTGTAATAAATAATTGTTCTGTTTCAGTGTTTTCAGCAATTTTTTGATTCAATACACAATTCATGGCAACGCCTCCAGCAAGGCAAATATTTTTTACGCCTGTTTTTTTGATCCAGAAGTTGATCCATTCAATAACTGTCTTTTCTAATTGTTTTTGTGCTGATGCTGCTAAATCTTTTTGAATTTGCGTATTTCTGATTGCACAGGAATTTTCAATTTCCAGTTTTTGCAAAAGAGCATCACTGTATAATGGAATTTGCTTATTCGGAAACGATTTCCCTTGTTCAACAGGATAAATATAATTTTTATTCAGTTCATAGTTTCCATCTGTTGTATAAAACAGAAAATCAGAAAAATCATAAGCGTCAGGATTTCCGAAAGGAGCCAGGCCCATTAATTTATATTCATCGGCATCGCGATTAAAACCTGCCAATTGTGTAATAGCAGAATAAAAAGCACCAAAACTTATTGGTCGTTCCCAGTTTTTTACTAATTCTAATTTGCCATTCTTTCCAAGCATAATTTGCGATGAAATTCCATCGCCGGAATTATCCATTGTAAAAACCAATGCTTCGTCAAAACCGGATAAATAAAAACTACTTGCTGCATGCGCGTTGTGATGGTGAAAACGTTTTATAGTTGGACAATAACCAAAATGATGCAACAAAAAATTACGAATATCTTCTTCAATATTTCCTTGCCATGTCACGCCATGAAATGCAACAATACTGATATCTTGCATGGAAATATTCGCCAGCGATAAAACTTCTTTTATCGACAACAAAGGAAAAATTCCGGTAGAAAATTTTATTTTATTTAAGCGTTCTTCTTCAACTGCAGCCATGATTTTTCCATCTGCATATAAGCATGCGCATCCATCCTGATAGCCGCCACCAAATCCGCCGTTAATTCCGAGTATGTACATTATTTCCCAAATATAAAATATTTATAGTAAGTAATCTTAGGAATCAGATGCAATTGGCTTAAAATATAAATCGGTAATCGCATCAAACGTATAATTGGATATGATGTTTTGTAATCAAGAAATGTTTTAACAGGCAGTTGCATATAACTATCAAATTCTTCTTTTGTTAAAGCCAGTCGTTTAATACAAAGGTCAATGACTTTTGGATCTTCAATCGCATAGATTCCATGTTTTCTTTGCAATGCAACTTGCCTTGCTAACTGACCAGAACGCACCATTCCTGAATCACTGTTCATGTTCATGTCGATATTGAATTTTACGCGATGAATATATTTTATTAAGCTGTGATACAAATCATCAAAGTAATGTGCACCAGGATAAACCCAATCCAATTCCTTTTCTATAATAGCTTGCCCTTCTTTTCGGATGTAAGGAAAATAATAAAATGGCGTGTATGTCTTGATATTTTTGATAACTGAATAATAGAATAATTCTTTAATACCAAAATTAAAACCTGCGTCATTTGGCTGCCATTTTCGCAATGCAATGGTTCCTAATTTTTGCTGAACATTTCGTAAATAATCACCATCAAAAAATGCCCAGGAAAGCGGTTTGATGCCTTCTGTTCTGAAAGATTGACCAATTAAGATATGTTTGATGTTTTCTTTGTGCGCAACTGAATACAAGCTGGAAGCAATGCCAATATCAGTTCCTAAATTTAAATCCGGTGTGGATGCTTTTAAAAAAGTTATTTTCAGGTCTTTTGCTTCGCGCCAGTCAGAAGTAATCGTGATTAATTTTACACCTAATTTTTCTACAGCTTTCAGCATATTTTCGCCTGCAACAGGATTGTCGAAACCATCATTGAAGTGAACTGCCAAAGGACGAAGTTTCCATAATTTTACACAACACCATAACAAATAAGTGCTATCGCGGCCACCACTGATACCAACTATACAATCATACGGTTTATCTTTTCCATCTTTTTTAATTTTATAGAAAAGGTTGGAAAGAAATTTTTGACCGCGTTCTTCATTTGGAAAAATTTTACACAACTCATCATGACCATGACAAAAATTACAAACGCCATTTTTATCAAATTCAATTCCGGGAACGGTTGTGTCTTGTACACATCTTGTACATTCTGTAAAATTATCTGATGGAGCTGGATGCATGTAAAATTCAGTCAAATTTATAACCTTTTTGTGATAACATTTTTCCTATTTGCGTGCCTTTTTCATTTCTGACAGGTATATCAATATCAACAATAATTAAATCACCTGCAAATTCATTTTTTTTACCTTGTGCAATGACACCATCTTTTCCAACAACCAAAGAACAGCCGATCATTTTTTTGCCTTCATAAGGACCGCCAACAATATAACCAACGCTAGTTGTACTCGCTACGATAATATCATAATATGATGCCAAAGTATGAAACGGCTTGAACCATTTGTCGTAATAAGGGTCATCGTTTTCTGTAATGTGATAATCAACCGTCCACGATGATGGTGATAAAATAATTTGTGCGCCCATTCGCGCTAATGTGTGTCCGATATGTAATGCATCATAATAGTTATCAGCACAAATATTTAAACCGATCTTGCCAAAAGGTGTGTCAAATACTTCCAACTTCTGACCAATTTTGTAAAAAGGAAACTCAACTTCTAATAAATTTATTTTGTGATGCTTGCCATATATTTCACCTTTTTCATTAATTAAAATAGCTGAATTAAAATGATGAGTTTGTACTTTTTCTGTCAGGCCAACACCAATATGAATAGCATATTTTTTTGCCAAATCACAAAATAAATCGCTGAAATTTCCGGGAATGGTTTGTGCTTCATTTACTGAAGACGGATGTGTCCATGCAAAATCAATCGTTTCAGGCAATAATATAAAATCTGCTTTTTGTTCAGCAGCTTGCTGAATCATTTTTTCAGCGCGCTCGAAGTTACGTTCAGGTTCACCACCTTCTACCAATAGTTGTCCTAATGCTAAGCGCATGCTGCTTACTTTTGAAAATTTTTAAAGTCTTCGTAGTTACGAATGTAATCATATTCATCAAATTCTTTAGATGCTAAGCACATCAGGTTGCATGGCTTTATATATTCAATTTTTTTCCAGAACATAGGTGGAATATATAAACCTTTCGAACTGTCATCCAGCGTAAAATGATACGTTGCCTCATCGATGCTTTTTAACTGAATATCGACTTTTCCTTCAATAGCTATAATGATTTGCCGTAATGATTTATGTGCATGTTCACTGTATGTAATCTCATCTGCAAAATATTTTATCCAATAAATACGTTTGACAGGAAAGATATTCAATGCTTCTTTTTCATTGACAGTAATCGATTTTCCTTCAAAAGGTTGTATAGAGTTGTAGGTAATAAGTTGAGGTAAATCTTTGTTCATATTATCGGATGCTTATGCTGTCAATATTATAGTATCTTTTGTACATATCGTATATTAAATCGTTGCTCGGTTTATCGTTTACGTCTTGTATATTATTGATATATCGTGTAATTGGTATTTTTGACAATTCAAGATGTTCTTTATTTTTATTTTTTTCCAGGATGTCATATCTTTCAATCAATGCAGCCGAATAATTTTTTGTGTAACCAAAATAAATATCTTCGTAAGCAGCTTTTATATTGCCTGAAAACAATATAATTATTGTAATCAAAAATAATAATAATCTTTGGTAAATAGCATTTATTTTAAGCTTTGGCAGGTACTTTAATAATGTTGCAACTGAAAGTATTAAAAAAAGAAATAAAAAGATGTTGCCTAATCTTTTGTACATGCTTAGTTTTATTAAAAACAGTGGTGCAAAGGCCAGTAAATAAATAAATAAAAAGTATAACAAGACATTAAAACTTAGTTTGGAATTAAAACTGTCAGGCAAAATTCTTGATTTTAGAAACAAAAGCATTAAAGCCAAAACAGGCAACGCAAAAATGAATTTCTTTGTCCAATATAAAAACTCCAGTATGCAATTATTAATGCCAAAAACCCAGTCAAACTTATTTCCTTGTTCATCAAATCGGTTATTATTGCCTGAAGAATGAATTAAAAAAATAATAACAGACAATACAATCATTAGATTTAAACTGCTAATGCCGATTCCTGATTTTTGTTGAATGGATTTAAACAAAAATAAAACAGATGTAAACGCAATGATTGGTATAAATAATTCGGAAGTTCCAAGTAATAAGATATTCAATAAAATGAAAACTGAAAATTTGTAAACTGGCTTTATTTCAGCTAAAAAAAGCCAAATGTAAACTAAAAACAAAAGTAAAGAAACAGTGTAAATAATAATAGCAGGAACATAATAAATCAAATCTCCAATAGACGGACTAAAATTTAAAATTATCACAAAGAGGAATACTGTTAATGTTGAATTTTCTCTATCTGAAATTATTTTTCGTGCTAAAAGACGAATGCAAAAAAAAAGTAAAAAAAGCGTAATAAATACAGATAAAATATAAAAAACAGGTTGGATTTTTAACGGATAGATGAATTCTAAAAAATTACCAAAGTATCTTCCTGACCACGCATGCAGCAGATATTTCTGATACGCAATAAAACCTATTTTGGGTCTTAGATACATTGCTGTAAATTCATCAGAAAGCGGCAAATTATATTGTGCAAGATAGGCGAATGGGAAAACACAAATACTAAAAAACAGCAACAAATAGCTTTTTGATTCAAAATCAGAAATAGTGCTGTTTTTATCCATATTTATCTGGTCGAATTTGGATAAATTTACAATAAATATCTTAGTTTTTGAATAACGGCAAAGTGTTTAATTCGCTTAAAACAACCGTATCACTGAATTATAATGTATATTTGAATAGGATTAATTTTGAGCATGAAGATACTTTTACTAAATCCGCCAAACGAAAATACAGTACCTGAATTTGCCGATGAAAAAGGCGAAGGTTATGTCGAAGCCGATGATTACGGTTATTTTCCGCCGTTAGGTGCTTTGTATGTATTGTCGTATGCGAAAAAAAAATATCCTGAACATGATTATTTCTTCCTGGATTGTGTTGGTGAAGAAATTTCTTACAAGCAATTAGAAGAAAGAATTACTGCAATGCAACCAGATATTGTTGGTATTACCAGCTTCACCATTTCTATGATTGATGTTGTTTTGTCTGCTGATGTAGTAAGAAAAGTAATGCCAAATGTACACCTGTGTTTAGGTGGCCATCATCCGACTGCGTTTGCGTATGAAGCAGCTCAGTTGGATCAGTTCGATTCTATTGTAGTCGGCGAAGGTGAATATGCTTTTGCAGAATTAATTAACTGTATCGCGAATCAATTCGATTTTACAAACATTTTAGGCGTTTATACAAAAGCATCTATTATGCGTTTTGCTGAACATGAATTTCGTGACAGACGTTTTTTAGCACACATGAATGTACCGCCTGCGTATGTGGAAAATGTGGACGATATTCCGGCACCTGACAGAAGTTATATCAAACATATCAATTACAGCAGCATTGTTGGTTTGACCGGAAAACTGGCAACCATGATCACAACACGCGGCTGTCCGTATAAATGTACGTTTTGTGATGTGCCTTACAAAACCTACCGGCAACGGAATTTGGATTTAGTAATGGATGAAATTCAGGAATGTATTGATTTAGGTTATAAAGAATTTCATTTTTACGATGACTTATTCAATATAACACCGCAAAAAATAATTGATTTTTGTGCTGCATTAGAACGCAGAAATATCAATATTGTTTGGGATTTTCGTGGTCGTGTAAATGGTGTTACCAAAGAATCATTAGTATATGCAAAAAAAACAGGTTTGCGTATGATTTCTTTTGGTGTGGAAACCGGTTCTGATATTGGTATGAAGACATTGAAAAAAGGAACGAACATTGCACAAGTACAACGCGTTTTTGAATGGTGTAAAGAGCTCAATATAAAAACAATTGCTAATTACATGATTGGTTTGCCGCACGAAAAATCAAAACAAGATGTACGCGATAATGTCGATTTTTTAATTAAGCTAAATCCTGATTATGCGCAGTTCAATATTTTGAGTTTGTATCCGCATACGCAAGTGCATAAAGATGCCATGAAAATTGGTTTGGCAGAACCCGGAAAATGGGAAAAGTTTTCGTTGGATCCGTTGAATTCTGATTTTAAAGTAGAACACTGGACAGAATTTATGACGGAAAAAGAACTGATCGACTTGCAGCGCGAATCTTATAAACGCTTTTATTTCCGACCGAAATATATTTGGAACAGCTTGAAAAAAACAACTACGGCTTACGAGTTAAAATCAAAAGTAAAAGGCGCGTTGCGTTTGTTGAATATCAATATGTGATCAAACGGGCATTTGTTCATCAATTAAATTTGGTTTTATCTTTTTCGTTCTTTTCAGTTCTTCTTGCTGCACATTTTTCCAGTATGTTCTGGAATCAATAATTTCTTCCAAACTGATCTTTCCCGGACTGTTTATTATCTCATCATAATCACTTGGATAATTAATTTTTTGACTTGTATTTTTATTTCCAACCAGCATTTTTTTGAGCAATAAGATCGCACCGCCAAAATATTCATACACAAATTTTGCAAAATCTATAAATCTAAAATTTGCTAAAAAAATAATTACATATCCTAAAACCTGGTAAAATTCTAATGCTCTTCTCGAAATATTTTTTAATTCCAATGAACCGTTCAATTGTTTTCGGTATTCGTCCCAATCTGTGGTAATTAATTGATAACCGGCTTCGCCTTGTGCAGCTAATTTGGCGACTTCAGTTCCTGGATACGGAACCATAGTGCCGATAATCGGTTCTGTAGGATTTATTTTTATACCAATTAAAATAGTATTCAGGATAGATTTATGCGTTTCATTAGGTTGACCTAGCAATAAGAATGAACCGGTTTTTATGCCATATTTTTTCGCACCATCAAATGCTTTTTTTATCATTTGAATATTAGTGCCTTTTCCCATTTTTTTCAAAGCAATTTCATCGCCGGCTTCCACACCCATTTCACATTTATCGATATGCGCTGCTTTCATTTTTTTTAATAAATTATCGTTCACATAAGCAACGTGCGTCTGAATGTCCCATTTTACGCGCTCGCCAATTTTTCTTTCAATCATCAGATCCAGTAATTCTTCCGTTCTTCTCATATCAATGCTGAACAATTCATCGCCAAATGAAATGCGTTTTGGCTTTGCATAATTGATTAGCCATTCCATTTCTTCCACCGTAATTTCCACACCACGTTTGCGCGCCACTTTTCCATTATGATTTAAACAAAATACGCATGCAAAAGGACAACCTCTAACAGTTTGAATGTAATATTCTTCTGCAGGTGGCAGCAAATCCCAGGCAGGCATTGGTAATTCGTCTTGTTCAATAATCCGTTCGCGTTCTTTATTTTTTATAATTAAATTGTCTTTACGAAACACCACACCATTAATGGTGTCAAAATTATGTTCATTTTGTATGATGGCGTCAATCAATTCTTTTAGAGTAATTTCGCCTTCACCAAAAACACCAAAATCGAACGTTGGAAATTCTTTCATGGTAGAAACCGGTATTGCTGTAATATGCGCGCCGCCAATAATAGTAATAACATTAGGTAATTGTTTTTTTATCAAACCGGCTAAGTAGGCACTCGGTTTTATTTCATTGGTAAATGCTGTAAATCCAATAATATCAGGAGCAATATTTTTGACGCGTTCTACGGTTTCGTTAAAAGTCAGTTTCTCAAATTTTGCGTCTAAACATACAATTTCTACATCACTGTATTTTCTTAAATAAGCGGCTAAAATGGCTAATGAAGTTCGTACAAATTTTGGTGCATCAAACCATGGTTCCATCACGGAAACTACCGGTGCATTTATTAATAAAACTTTTGCTTTATTTTGCATAAATATACATTAAAATGTTAATACATGCGTAACTCTAAGTTACAATACGTTTTTTACATTTTAATCACTTCATATGCTTTAATATTGAATTCCTTTTCAAACAATGCAAAAACAGAATCAGCAATGATTTTTTGATTTTTTTCTTTTTGAAATACCTCTTTTATTTAAATTTTAATTATCTTCTATCTTTGAAATAATCCTGCACTTTAAATAATAAATTATAGATTACTAATTTTGCAAATTAAATAAAATGAAAAAGTATACAGTAATATTTACTAATATATTGGTGTGTCTCTTCTTAGTTATAGCGGTAGAGAAAATGGCAGAAATAATTACTTTCAGAAAATTTCGAAAAGTAGCACAAAATGAAAGATACATTTGTCTTAGAGAACATAAACCTAATTCTATAATTGATATTGAACCATTACCACCTGAACCATTTCCATTTATAAAATCAGATACATTACATACTGTTTTAAGAACAGATGAAAATGGATTTATAGTTAGTAAAAATAATTCTTCATCGTCTGATATAAAATTATTTTTTTTGGGTGGTTCAACTACAGAATGCTTGTATAATGATGAAAATAAAAGATTTCCGGAATTAACAGCAAGAATTTTAGAAAAAAAAATAAATAAAAAAATTAATTCATATAACTGCGGAACAGGTGGAAGTAATTCGCTGCATTCATTGAATATATTAATTAATAAAGTTGTACCACAACATCCTGATTATGCTTTTTTAATGCATAACATCAATGATTTGGTAACGCTTTGTTATTTAGGTTCATATTGGACAGAGAATAATGTTAGAGCAAATATTAATAGTTATGGATATTATTTGGAAGATTTTTTGCCAAACCCTAAAAACAATATATTGCTTCCAAATTTGCGTTTTTTATTGAACAAAGATAACATCAGGGTTCAAGATCAGTTCAAAGGTCTAAGAAATAAACTCATTTCAAATCAGATAGACTCTGCTATAATAATAACTGAATTTAAACAGAATCTGCAAATGTTTGTTGCTACCTGTAAAATTCATAATATAGTTCCAATATTAATGACACAGGCAAATAACTTTGATGCCTTGGATTATACATGGTTTGAAAAGAATAACAAAATCAATTTTGATGAGTTAGGTTCCGGACAACAAATATATTTTGAAAAATTTACCTGCATGTTAAAATCATTTAATATAGCTATTAAAGAAATAGCTCAAGAAAATAGTTGTTATTTAATTGACCTGGATACAGCTATAACTGAAATAAAATATTTTGAAGATGAAGTACATTACAACAATAAAGGTTGTGAAAAAGTAGCAAATTGTATTGCTGATTATATGTTTCCAATTATAAATAAAAATAGCAATGCTGTAAGTGTTAATCATTAACACTTACAGCATTTAAAATAAGTAACTATTTACTCGTTAAGATCATTCGTTTGCTGTCTATTTCTTTATTCTCTGCAATTAAAGAATAAATATACATTCCTGCTGCTAATTCTTTCCCATTAATTTTTATTGAAGCATTATTACGTTCGGTAACATCCATTTTTAGTATTTCCTTTCCTTGAAGGTCATAAATAATTAGACTTGCTTGTTTAATTGTTTCCGGTAAATAAAATTTAATTTCTGTTACTTCGGTAAAGGGGTTTGGAATATTTTGATAGAGTTTAATTTCTTTATTCAATGGTATTTGATCCATAGAAACATTGCCAATAGATTTTAAGCAACATCTATCAACATTATTTTCTAAAGCAGATAATTTAGTTTTTAAATCTTCCATTGCTTTTTGTTGTTTATCTATTATAGATTGTTGTTCTTTAATAGCTTCCGTAAGAACAGGAATTAACATCGTATAATTCATTGCGTAATAACCTTCATCATCTTTTATTACTGCTTGTGGTATTACTTTTTCTACCTCTTGAGCAATAAAACCTATCTGACTTGATGCGTCAAAATCTTTATCTTTAAATTCATCTTTTTTCCATTCATATGTTACTCCATTTAATAGTTTTATTCTGTCTAATGCATTTACAATTGGCTTGATATTTTTTTTATACCTTAAATCAGAAGCAAGTAAATATCCGGTGCTCATTGTAACACCATTAACTTTTAATTTTAGGTTGCCTATTATCGGAACCAATGGTTGCCATGGATGAATGACATTGTAAGGTGTTGCAAAATAACCAAAACCAGTTGTTGTACCAATACCAACGCTTGTGCCATTATCAAATATTTGACTGCATGTCATATTTGGCGAACCGTTCGCCAGTATTTTAGGTACACGATTTCTAGTAGTGCAATTAGCTGTAATATAAGATGATCCTGTAGATGGATACGGTATTTTAATTAATTCATTCTTGTCATCCATACCAACAATTGAAAGCGTTGGAGTCGATTGTGGCGTGATATTCATTGCTCTGAATCTACCGGTTGTTACTATATCTACACCTGTATTATCCTGATCTGCGCCACTATAATTAACTGTTGCGTTTATCGATGCAAATGTAGGGAAGTTAATACCGATCTGACCAGAGGTTGAATTAGTACCATTGTCCCAAATTCTACCACATTCTAAGCCATCTTTTGCAAGATTTATATGGTTTAGATTGTACGAATTGTCTGTGCATGATGATATAAAAGGTATTTTAATTAATTCATTCTTATCATCCATACCAACAATTGAAGGCGTTGGAGTCGATTGTGGCGTGATATTCATTGCTCTGAATCTACCGGTTGTTACTATATCTACACCTGTATTGTCCTGAGCTGTGCCGGTATAATTAATTGTTGCGTTTATTGATGCAAATGTAGGAAAGTTGATACCAACCTGACCGGAGCTTGAATTAGTGCCATTGTCCCAAATTCTGCCACATTCCAAGTCATCCTTTGTACCATTTATATGATTTAAATTATATGAATTGTCTGTACAGGATGATATAAAAGGTTGGGTTCGAACATAATCTTCGTCATCTAATACTAACACTCTCTTTTCTTTATTGTCAGTTAATCCAACAACACGTAATACATTTCTGCCAACAACTCCGGTAACATCGTCCGTAATACCAGTACCATCAATATGCAGCAGAGCCGTTGTAACACCAGATGATGCGGGCGAGATACCAACCAATCCTATTCGTACTCGGCTGGTAAATAATCCTCTGCCTGAAAATAAACCGGCGTAGTTTAGTCCATTATTATTTAGATCTTCTCCTTTTGTATCGTCAATTGCCATTACAGCAGCATTGCCTGCAGAACTTGTACTGCCTTCTTGATTTTGTATCGCACCAATAACTCCAGCATGAAACCTTAATACAGGACCAAAAACAGCCTTACTATCTGCAAGATAATTTATAAAATAACCGCCTGCTGTCTGATAATCAGTAGCACCACCTGGTAGTGTACCACCAGCATAGTCTGAAAATGAATGTTGACCATGAACACCAAAATTATATGCTGCTTTTATTGTTCCGCCAGATCCATCAGGAAATTGATCGTATCTGGCTTCAGAAATTGTACCAAATGAAACACCTAAGCCATTTAAACGTATTAAACTTGATATTGCATTTCGCCCATCAGAGATATCATGAACCACACCACCATAAGATTGGAACATAGACCTTTGATAAGGTAATAATTTTGTGCCAAATGGTATGCTATTGTATAAATCAGAAAGATTTGTTGGTTCAGAACCAATACTAGTTGATCCATTTGGATCTCCAACTATTATTCTATTTCTATAGAAAAGATTAGGCGCTGAAGGAGTCGTGTTAAAATCAATTTGTCCGGTAGCTGCAGTTGTTCCACTATTGTATCCTTCTAGTACTAATGGTGGTGTGCCTGTATAAATACAGTCATCAAGAGGGTTTTGTGTTTGTGCTTTAGTAATTAAAATATTATAAAATAATACTAAGCATATTAATTTTATTGTTAGATTTTTCATAAAATAGTTTTTTTGTTTAAAGAATAATTAATACCATTGCATAATAAACTTATGGTGGGCGATTGAACTTGAGATAATTCATGTATTTATATTGTAATGTAATTATATTACAATATGCTACTAATAATTCAAATTGTCAATTAATATTATATGATCCATGTTTATAGGTAACAAATCAGAAATTAAGGATGTATTATACAAGATTAAAATGTGCTAAGCATGTATTCTATAAATTTATTTTCATTGGAAGTCACTAATTTTCATTTTCTTTTCAATTAATGAATAAACAGAATCAGCAATTATTTTTTGATATTGCTTTTTTACATGACAATCATCAAAAAATGGCTCTTGAACATTGTTAAATATATTTGTAAAATTAGTCAGGTATTCAGTTTCTTTAATGTGTTCTAATGCCAATGGATAAAATATTCTGTAGTGTTTTACAAATTCTAATGTGCCTACATCTTGGCTATATTTATTGATGTTTCCAATGCCTGCAACCGGTTGTAAAATTCCGCAAAAGGTGTAATGATTTCCATCTGCCAGTGATTTCATGGTTTCCATATTTTTTTTCCATTGTCCAATCGCATCAGCAGTTGGTGGTGGTTTTAATGTCATTGATCTTTGATTCAAGTGGAATTTTGTTTTAACCCAATACACCAGATTTGGAAATAATTTACTCGTTTTTGCAAATGATTTTTCGTAAAAATTTTGCTCAAAAGATGAAACAAAATATGGATTTTCATACTCATTTGCGCCACAATAACTAATATGAATATCTGGTTTTACCGGCAAACCATCACGAATGAACTTTAGTAATTCCTGGCTCGAACTGTAAGCACCAATTGCACCAACATACAATTGACAGCATATCTTTTTTTCTTTTAAAATGTTAAATAAAGCAACAGGCCAATTATCAGGCATTAAACCAACATCAGAAGTAGAACCACCTGAAATATAAATGATCAATGTGTCTTTGCTGTCAGGTAAAATATTTTCGAAATAAACACAGTTGTTTTTTGTTTTCAGGTTTCGTTTTGCCAATTGTTCTTTCGTCATTGCCCAACCTAATAACGGATCGGCTTCGTTGTAACCACAGCATTCATTGAGGAAATCAATGGAGTTGTTATCTTTCTTTTCTTTTAAATAAAATAAAGAAAATGATTGATTGCTGCTTTTTAAAATTTTATATGCAATGCATTCACCAACTAAAAAAAGAAATGAGGTTGCCAATAAAACATACAGAATATAAACGATGTTTTTATTAGCTTTAAATACTGGCATTCTGTGAAATAAATTAAACTAAGATTTCTTGTGGTTCGTATTTTTCAATCAAATTCCAAAGTTCAGGAAATATCTCTGCAAATTTTTCATTTCTGTATTTATCGTGTCTGTTTACTAATTTGAAAAAATCATCAAAGTTTCCAACTTGCTCAAATTCCAGATAGGTGATAAGCGTATCAATGGTTTTAGTACGATGCAAATCCATCTTGTAAGTAGTAGTTACTTCTTTTTTCAATCGTTCTTTAATTATGTCTTTTACTTCTTTCGGTAAGATCTGAACCGAGAATTCTTCAGGATTGTACAATAAATTCCAATATACAGGCAAACCAGGAAAGTATTTATTCATGAACGCAAAATATTCCGGAAAATAAAAAATATTCATGTTGGTTACGGTGCAGCAAATTTTACATTCAATTTTATTATAACCATGATAGCCGCCATGTGCTATATACTTTTTCATATTTTCTACCACTTCATTCCAATCAGCACCTTTGCGCTGGTATTCAAATCTTTTTCCAATATCATCGATTGAAAAATTTAAGTACACTTTTTTAAATTTCTTCAGTAAATCGGCAATTTCGTCTGTGTAAACAGTAGTGTTGGTATTCACTAAGATTTGGATATGTTTAGCATCACCACTTTTTACGCAGTAACGCAATAAATCCAGATTTTCTTCCGATAAAAAGGGCTCGCCGCCAAAGAAACTGATTTCTTTCATGGTTGGCAACAACTCAATGATTTGCGGTAAATTATCTTGTGTAAGATTGATATGTTTTTCTTGTGCTGAACCATACAACGCTTTTTCTTCGGCCATCCATTTGGTAGAAGCGAACGACGTGCAAATTCTGCATTTTAAATTACAAACATTGCTTGCGTTAATTTCAATCTTAATTGGATATTTTGGATTTTCTACCTGTGTTTTTGGAACAACATAATCAAAAGAATCAAAACGCATCGGAATAACGCCGTTGTCCTGTTCGCGCCAGCATTCTATACAGCCGGCATGACGTTCGTTGTTTAGCATTTTTTCGCGAATATCCAACATGTAATCAGAAGTCCATGCTTCTTGTATCGACGCGTCTTTTACACGCAATTCTTTTCCTTGATGTGTGATGCAATCTAAATGTTTGGAACAAGGTTTATATCTTCCGTCAGAAGTCATTAACACTTCAAAAAACGGATAATAACAAAAATTAGTAGTTCTCGGATCAGGAACTCCGTTTAGTTTTTTTTTGACAGAATGGATTGCGTTGTAAATTTTTTCCAATTTAATTTACTTGTTAGTGACATATAAAAATAAACAACTATTTTCACAATTGCAATGTTTACTTAAATATTGACAAATGTTGTCACGAAAAGCAATAGCGAAATATAATCAGTTCAGAAAAAACACCGATAAATCATTGATTTGTCATGCGCCGTTTGTGAATTTGAATTTTGAGCAAAACGGAAACATGACAGCTTGCTGCTACAATCGCAAAGAGATTTTAGGAAAATATCCGGATGATACTATTTTGTCTGCATGGACAGGAAATGCTGCTGAAAAATTAAGATCAACTATAAAAAAAAATGATTTGCAAGGTGGTTGTTCTTTGTGTCGAGAACTGATTGAAGCGGAAAATTTTTCAGGTACTAAAGCACGTTTTTACGATGAATATGCTTCGCATTCTGTATTGCCTGATTTTATTAAGAATAAGCTGAAAAAAGACAATTCAATGCCGCGTGTTTTTGAATTGGAATTATCGAATACCTGCAATTTGGAATGCGTGATGTGTTCCGGTTTTTTTTCGTCGAGCATTCGCAAAAACAGGGAAAAATCAGAGCCATTTCCATTCGTGTATGATGCGAATTTTGTAGAGCAATTAAGTGTTTTTATGCCAACGCTGACTGATATGAAATTTCTTGGCGGCGAACCTTTTTTGATTGATATTTACTATGATATTTGGGAAAAGATCATTGAAGTTAATCCGAATACAAAAGTACATATCACGACAAATGGAACGGTGTTGAACGAGCGTGGTAAGCGAATACTGGAGCAATTAAATGTTGGAATTATTCTGTCTGTTGATTCGATAAACCAGGAAACATACAGTAAGATTCGGCTTGGTGCAAATTTTGATCGTGTGATGGAACATCTTCGTTATTTTCAGAAAATTACTAAAGAAAAAAATACTTACTTATCTATTGCTGCTTGCCCAATGACGATGAATTGGCAAGATATTCCGGAATTACTTTCTTTTTGTAATAAAGAAGAAATTTCACTGCATTATAATGTGGTTTGGAATCCTGAAAATTTATCGATCAAAAGTTTTTCCAAAGAAAAACTACGAGAAATTATTGCAATCTATGAAAAGGAAACACCAACGCTTTTTCAAACGAATACAACTGCTATAAAAAACAGAAACGCCTATTTGGATTTGATTGAAACAATTAAATTCTGGCTGCATGAAAAGGAAACAAATGCTGAAGCAACACAAAATCAAGAAAAAATAAAAAAATGGATATCGCAAACTGATTTTTCTGATCATGAATTTCAAGATGAAACCTTTCTGCTAATAATCAGCGGTTTTGTATATTTTAATTACATTGAATATTCATCGCGGTTTACGCAATCGCTTCAATTAAGTTTGAATCTGCATGATTACAAAGATTTTAAGACCTGGTTGGTTACAATTATCAGAATAAAAGGTAGTTCGGCGTTTAATAAAGCATTTCTGAATGTGCTGAATTTTTTAAATAAGCAGTTAAATGATGGTAATACAGATGAATTATTTGAGGCGAAAATTAAGTTGATACAGAACGTATTTCCTGGAATTGATAAGCAGCAGCAGTTTGTCTATGAGTTGACTGAAAATTCGGTATTGAATCAGATAGCGTCTATACAAAATATGAAGTTAGAAAATATAAATGATGCTTTCTTTGAAAGATATGGCAGAACTGTTTTGAATCTCTAATTCGCTTTTTTGTGTATGATGTATTTAATATACACAAAATCATCACTCATTATTTTATTATACATTTCCGTGCCTGCTTTGTTGGTTATAAATTTATCTAAACTGTCAAGGCCTAATATTTTCTTGATTAATTTAAAAGAGAATGTTTCACTGTCCGGAATAACAGATTTTTTTACCGCTTCTTTAACACCACTTGTAATATCTTCTTTAAATGTTATAACAAAACCACATTTTTCTAAGAGGTTTTCAATAACTGAAATATCTTTTTTCAGGAAAATATCTGAGTATAAAAATACACCATCTTCATTTAGCAATGAATAGACACTTTTTAAAAAAAGTTCCCAATTGTAAAAAAGTAAAGATGCTTCCAGTGATAACACAACATCATATTTTTTATTGATTTTCCATGCTTCTTCGGCAGCACTTTCAAATATGGTTATGCCAAGCGGATTGAGTTTTTTATTACTGTATTTTACATTTAATTTTCCGTAATCAATGCCATTAACCACAGGAATTTTATAGTATTTTTTTAGCAAATAACAGCCACCACCTAACCCTGAACCAATTTCTATTATTGATTTCGTATTGTCAGGTAAACCTTCTAATGCTTTTGCATATAAAGAAATAAAATGAATGTCTTTTTCGTCTTGTGTTTCAAGTGGAAATGGCAACGTATTTCCGGTATAACCCAAATTTAAAAAATTAAGGTCACTCCATTTTCCATACAAAACCATAAAAGAAATTAAATTATAACCTCTGATTATTTTGTCGGAATAATTTGCAAAATAATTGTTGCGTAAATTCATAAATAGATCTTTTCAGATGGTGATAATTCAGATGGTTTTATTCTTTTTAATAATTGCTCTCGTGTGATGTTGTATTTTAAGAAATAATTTCTGCCCAATATTTTTCTTTTTTGTTCGAAGATGCATAATACTGAATTTTCCGGAATTAATGTAATAGCTATAACCGGTCGATTGGAACTGCTTTTGTTTGGCGGCGAAAAATGTACGCATGACGGACTATAAATAAGTGCATTTCCTTTTTGTAGTTTTATAACAGAATAATCATTTAAAAGAGACTGCTTGTTATTTTCTATAAATGGATCTCTGATAGAATTACTTCTAATAATCAGTGTGTTTTTGTGTGAGCGCTTGCATATACACATAGTACCTGAGTCATAATCAACATCAACCAAAGGTATCCAAATATTTATTGGAACGAAATAACGTTCATCGCAAAGCGAATCATCGCTATGTATATCAAAAACTGAATCCTGTGAAGGTTTTTTGTCAATATAAACTGCTGCTGCAATTTTGTATGGATTACTAAGAGAAATTTTCTTCAAAAATGGTTCAAAAAATTTACTTACGATCTCGTGTACTTTTATGTTTACTGAATAGTTGCTATGAATATGAGAGTGAAAAATACTATCAGTAAATGGCATATTTACATCGTTTAATAATCTTGTAATAGTTTCAATGTCAGATTCATTTAACAATGGCATTGTTACATAACCTTCTTCATTAAATAAATCATCAATGGATTTGTTTTCAAAAACATGCTGATATGATTTAACTGCTTTCAATGGTGTGGTTTATGTCCATATGTAAATTGTGTCATTCGATTTCGTATAACCTGCGAAGCAGCCGACTGTAATTCTTTCTTTCTTTCCTTTAATCGGCTCAATGGCATGCCATCGCTGTCCTGCATTAAACAAAATTAATGATCCTTCATCAACATGAATGATGTGCCGTTCAAAATTTGAAACATATTTGTAAATACTTTCAAAAATATTCTTATCAGTTTTGTAAACTTTTTCAGGTGTTTCTTTATAGGAAACATTATACAAAAATAAATTGCCGCCTGCTTCAGGATTTTGAAGTTTTAAGAATAAACCTAAAAATGCTTGATTATTGATCAATGATGTTATTTCACTTGCTTCATTAAAGGTTTGATGTAAATGCAAATCAGCATGTACAAATATTCCATCTTTTTCCGGTTCTAAAATACGAATACTGTTAGATAAATAATTTTTATTGTCAGTATGTTTTGCAACAGTGACAGGAATGTTTTTTGTTATCAGCTTTAATAATTCAATTAGTCTGTCGTGCATTGAAAAACCGAATATTTCACTTTGAATGGCTTCATACTTTGGTGTCATTGCTTTATAAACTGACAAATCTTTTGTATCGAAAAGAGTTTTTCCAAAAGTGTAACCACTGTATTTCTTGTCGATTAATTCAGGATATTTTTTTGTTGCTTCGATAAAGTTTGAATGAAAGTAACTGAGTTCAGCAGCAGAAATAAAATTATCAATAATTAAAACATCCAGCGAGTCATTATAAATTGCATCAAATAGTTCATTTTTTGGCGATTTTTGTAATTCGGAAAATGTTACCTGTTTAATATTTTGCTTCCTTTTATTCTTTTTAAAAAAAGGAATTGATTTTAATATGGAACCTGTATTAAACATGAAAATAGGACAAAATTTATGGTAAAGGTAAAAATAGAAATAAAATTCTTTATCATGCTATTTCTTCATTGGTTTATGATTATAATCAGTTTTTATGATGATATTAATTAGTTGAGAATCTTGCAAATAATGCTTATTTTGCAAGCAGCATGATGCAATTAATAACAGATTTGTATCATTTCAAACCAATTATTTATTGTGTAATTACATTGATATGTTTTTTTTAGAAAATCTGTTTGCATCGAAACAAAATGCTTTAGTACAAAAAGCGTTTGTCCAAAATGCACAAGACGCTCTTGATACAATTAATGAGATTGGTTTTGCTGTAATTCCTTTGTTAGATATAGAAAAACATCAGTTGCTTTATAAAGAAAGTGAATCTTTTATTGGATCGATAATGAATAAAATTCAACAGATTAATTTTCTTTCATTAGGAAGATGTGAAGATCATAAAATAATCAACGATTCTAAAGATATTATTGAAAAACATCTTTCAGATGCTATTTATAGTTTCTTTGATCCTGAATGGTATGAAGTAGGATTCGGCACCCATTTGCTGAAAGAAAATAATAAAGACGGTATGTTAAATCCACATCAGGATAGTTCTCATGTAGATGAACATACTTTTAACAGTTTTCATTTATGGATTCCAATTACACCGCCGTCGCGCGATTTTGGAACATTAGAAGTGATTCCATTCAGTCATAAATTAAATATTCCGTACCGTTCTTTAAATATACCATGGGCTTTAAGAGAACATGAAAAAACGTTGTGGAAATTTATGCAGAAAGTTCATTTAGAAGCCGGTCAGGCAGTTGTCTTTGATTCCCGTTTGATTCATGCATCGGGCTTGAATAAAAGCGACAAAATCAGGATTGCCGCGAATTGTATGATCAAACCCAAACAGGCAGATATGATCCATTTTTATTCAGATGCAGCAAGTGATTTTAAATTAATTGAACTCTATAAAATCAATCCTTCGTTTTATTATAATGAAAATATAATTGAGCGGCCGAATGGCTATCCATTGTTGAGTGTAGTAGAAAATACGAATCAGCATTACACATTGAAAGAACTAAAATCCATATTTTTATCTTAATAAATTATGCAGTTAATTGATTCATTCAAAGATAAACAGTTTCAGGAAAGTGGTTTTTTGAAATTCGATAATTTTTTGGATACGGAGCAGTTACTTCAGTTAAAAGAATTTTACAAGAATAGTAAATTAGGCGACACAAATGGCGGTTTATATACAAATATACAAGATTTGTCTTATGATGAAAGTTTGTTGATAGAAAATGAAATTGTTAGAATATGCGAAAAGTCGATAAAAAAATATCTTCAGTATTATAAAATTGTAGGAGCTACTTTTTTGTTAAAAGGTATTGGTGACAAAAGTGAATCAATGCTGCATCAGGATTGGAGCATTGTGGATGAAAAAAAATACAGATCTGCATTGATTTGGATTCCTTTAGTAGATGTTGATGAAAATAATGGCTGCCTGCAGGTTATACCAAATTCTCATCATTGGTTTTATTCCATACGTTCATCTTCAGTAAAATCAATTTTCCTGAAATTAAATTATTTGGTAAATCCTTTTTTGAAAGCACTGCCAATGAAACAAGGTGCAGCAGCTATTTTTTACATGAAATTATTTCATGGTTCAAAAACCAATAATACGAATGCAGTTCGACCGGCGATAACTTTAACTGTCATTGATGAAAAAGCAGATTTTAATTTGTATGTAAAGAATAAAAATGATGATATAGATGTTATTCATTGTGACAGAAAATTCTTGTATAATTATGCATTTAATTTTCAGGAAATTGCTTCGCAACAGAATGTGGAATTGAATGTTATTCGTACAATTCCGGAATCAACAAAATATATTGTGACGAAAGAAATGCTATTGAATAAAATTTATACTGAAAAAATTAATCGTTTTACAGGCAGTTTTCTTGCTAAAATTGTTAGTTGGTTTAATAAATTTTAGGTAGTATTTTTTTCTGTTTTTTTATTAAATTTAATGTATTATGAAAAATGTATTTAAAGACGAGCAACTGCAAAAAGAGTTTTGGGAAAAAGGTTATGTGAAAATCAAGTTGTTTTCACCGGAAGAAATTGAAGAATTAAAAGCATTCTATTACGCGCAGCATCCTGACAGCCGTTTTAACACGCAGGAAAAAAATGTCAAATATCATTTTACATTTTTAGATACTAATAAAGATTACAAAAATAAAGTTTTCGATTTTGTCAGTTCAAAGATTCAGCCAAAATTGGATGAAACACTTGCCGGATACGAACCTATAATTATTAATTTTGTACAAAAAGAACCTGGTTTAGGTGAAGTGCCTGTCCATCAAAACTGGAATTTTGTGGACGAAACGAAATATGTTTCTGTATCTGTTTGGTGTCCTTTGGTGGATGTTGCCGAAATCAACGGAACCATTGAAGTAGTTCCAAACACACACCGTCTTTTTCGCGATGTGCTGAGAAGTCCTTCCATTCCTTGGTTTTTTACCGGTTATGAAAGACATATTATAGAAAACCATTGTGTGCCTATAGATGTGAAAGCAGGTGAAGTATTGGTATTTGATGACAGTATTATTCATTATTCGAAACCAAATAATGGCACTTACGATAGATTGGTAATTCAAGTGATTGCTAAGCCAAAAGAAGCGCAGGCAAAACATTATTATATGAAGAAAAAATTCTTAGGATATGAAATTGAAGAAATGAATGTCGATAAGGATTTTTTCTTAAATTTTCAATATAATATTAAAGATAAACCTGTTGGAGAATTGAGTCATCGCATAATTAAATATGCACATCCAAAAATAAATAAGAATAAGTTTGATTCGATTGTGCAGGAAAAACATCAGATGCTTTTATGAATTCCGTTTTTGTTGATGATGTATGGAATAAACAATTTATCCAAAATGGTTTTATTATTTTAAAAAATGCTATATCCATTGATTTTGATAAAAATTATAGTTTCTTTAATTCTTTAGAAAGCAATGTTGATAATAAATTCTATACATCACTTTGGAGCAGTAACCAGGAATACCGGATTTTAGTTGATACCAAAATCAAAGAAATTCTTACGCCTGTTTGTGATAAATACCTGAATAATTATCATCCTTTTTTTTCAGATCTTTTAGTGAAAAAACCAAGTTTAACACATAGATTAAACTGGCACCAGGATTGGACTTTTACTGATGAAGAAAAGTACACACAGGTTTTTTTATGGATGCCTTTGCAAAAAGTTACGAAACAAAATGGTTGTATAATGTTGCTTCCGAAAAGTCATCAATATTTTCAGGCAATCAGAGGAACGAACATTCCATCAGGTTTGAATTACTCAAAACTAAATGAATTTGAAAAAAAATATGCGCAATATATTGAACTGGAAAGAGGCGATATATTAGTCTTAAATCAATCTTTGTTACATGCTTCTTTACCAAACAGGTCGTTTAACAATCGGCTTGCATTAGGTTTGTATTGTCTTCCTGAAAATGCACCGGTTTATCATTACCATTATGATATTCTCACAAATAAAATCCTGAAATATGAAATCGACCAGGAGTTTATTTTTAAACTAAGCTCGAATCAGGATTTTAAATACAGTATAATGGAACAAAAAATGCCGCGTCCGATTGGAAAAATCATTGAGGAAGTGGAATTGGCTGATAGTAAGTATGACGTGGATTTTTATTTAAAATATGAAGAACAATTGAAGCATAAATAATTTTATTCAGGTCTGGTTTTCCACCACGATGATGGTTGTTTTCTTTTTCCAAATCCTAATTTATTATCTAAGTATAAAGCTAATTTTTTTGCCGGTGAAAAGGCAAGCCATTTAAAAAAGCGATAATACAATCTGTCAAAAAGTGTTTTATGACTTTTATTATATGGACAAACGCGAATGCATATACCACATTCGGTTCCTTGATTTGTCCAGATATTAAAACATTTTTCAGCATCTACTGTCCATTTTTTTACGCCAATAATATTTGACTGATTCAATATTTTATCATTTGGTTCGCCGTATGGAATAGCTTTTGCAGGACAAGCATCAGCGCATTTGCTGCAAATATCACAAAATTCTTTTACACCAAATTTTACAGGCAAATCATAATCTAATGGCAGGTCAGTAAAAATCTTTCCGAACCGAACTCTTGGTCCAAATTCTTTAGTAATGGCTAATCCATTTCTTCCATATTCAGCCAAACCTGCTTGTATAGCATATGGTATTGCTTGTGCTGAATCATTTAATGATGCAACTGCCTGATATCCTAAATTTCGTATAAACTGCGCCAGTGTCATCAAAATAAACGTATCTTTTGAATAACCTAAAGCAGGTGCGGTACTTGCTAATGCAGATGGATATGTTTTAATTAATTCATAAGACATTTCAGTTCCGATAACGATGCAATTGTTAACACCTTCAGGTAAATCATTTGGTTTTTCTTTTTTTGTATCAGCGTCGAAACGATGTGTGTAATGCCAACGTAAGTCAACAGGAGTGATGCCGACCATGTCTGCACCAAAAATCTTTCCGGCTTGTTTTATTTCCGCAGACATATCTGCTGTCGAAGTAACTTCTACTTTAGTAGCGGCAAGACGCATGTACTCACGAATGTCATCTAAAAACCCATCGCGGCGCTGCATGTGCATACTGCGTTCCATCATTAAATTGGAAAGAACCCAGCCGGCATTTCTTAGCGCATAATCTTTTTGTGTATAACCATCCGTAGTTTTAATGTTGACATTATAACCCAACATTCCTTTAAACCATTTTAATGCTTTTATGGATTGAATTCTCGGATCCCATTGTGCACGTGCAAAAATATCATTGCATCCGTTGAAACGTTCAAAATCAGGTGTAATATCAAACAATGAATCCTGTTTATAGTCAGATTCATGCTGATAGTATTTTCCTTCTTTTGAGTATGGTGTTTCCATTATTTTGTGTTACCAATAAATACAAATTTTACCAATAGTATTTCTTTTTTCAAGTTTTTTCTGTGCATCAGTGAAAGACGATACATGAAATGATTGATCCATAACTGGATGTATCTTTTTTTCATTGTATAATTCAAATACTTTTTCTAAGCAATAATTCAAAACATCCGGTTTGTTTTTTCCAATATGAATCAGATTGACACCAATAATTGATTTTGATTCTGAAATTAATAATAATGGATGATACATTCCATATTGCATTTGTGTTTTCATCTTTGAATCAGTTTCATTTGCGGCGTATAAAGCATTTGATCCATAGCTTATTATTGAACCGCTCTTTTTTAGCATGCTTATGTACTTTTTATAAATGCTGCCACCTGTGTTGTCAAAAATAAAATCAAATTCTTCATGTTTGTTTTCAAACCAATTCTCTTCACAACAATCAATCAGATGAATATTCGCATTGTTTTTAAAAGTGTTTAACTTTTCTATATTTCTGGCAGTAGCATAAATTTCTGTATTTAAAAGAGTACACAATTGTATCAACGCAATGCCGACGCCATTGCTTGCAGTATGAATCAATATTTTATTAGTGTCAAATATTCGCGCAGCAATATGTGTACAATAATATGCCGTGCAATATTGCACCACTAACGCTAAAGCAACACTGGCATTAATATCTTCATCGATTGGATGTATAGCGAAAGGTTTTTGCACAACATAATTACTGTAACCATTAAAATTTGTAATTGCAACAACGCGTTGTCCAATTTTTAAATTGGTAATGTTTTTGCCAATATATTTAATTCGACCAACTACTTCATATCCTAGTGTAGTTGGCAATGGCGGACAATCCGGATAATTTCCGGTTCTGGCTAATACTTCTGCAAAATTCAGTCCGAAAGCTTCAATAGTTATTCCAATTTCATCATCATTTGGTAAACGCTCATCTATTTCTTTTATTAAGAATGCTTCGTCTGTAGTTCCATTTTTTATTAACTCAATTATTGTAGCCACATGAATAATTTCATTACCAAATTTAATTTTTCTTTTTTAAATATTTGCCGGTAAATGCCATGTCAAATGTCCAAGAACCATATACGAAAGCACCAATTTCAGCAGCACCGGCAGCGTATTTTACTTTATTATTGTAAATATTAGAACCACCTACACGAAGTGTTGACATGATTTTTTCAATTTCATAGTGTACTTCCAAATCCAATGTATGTATTTGTTTTACATCGCCATTAGCGAAAGGACTTTCCCAGTAGAATTTATCTTGCCAGTGAAAGTTAGCACCAAAACCAAGTCCTTTCCATACTTTATTAGCGGTTATGCCTATATTCAGTTTATGCGGCGGCGTATTAAATCCAGGAATTAAATCATCTTCTTTGTGGTCGTCAAAGAATTTATTGTAAGTATAATTAATGTATGATGTAATGTTTTTAATGGTATAAGATAAACTAATTCCAAGTCCAAGCGTGTTTACTTTATTCGTTGAGTTTACCCAAATACGATATGAATTATAATTTCTTGTTTTTACATCTTTCAAACCGCTCGAATCATTTACATTTCCAGATTTAGGTTCAATGACATTTATGCTTCCGATAAAGTTGGAATAACGATTGTAATACATTGTAAACTCTGCTGAAAATCCTTTTAATTCATTCAGTCGGTAACCGATTTCAATCGTGTTCAGGTTTTCAGGTTTTATTGGTTTTGCTATAAACGTTTTAAGTAATGTGCTGTCTTTTGTTGGTGATGCATTGTATGCGTTTAAAGAATTGGTAGTGTATAAATTATTATAACCACTTAAATTTCCTTTTAAAATAAAACCACCTGTATTCAGATAAAAATATTGGTCATTCAAAGTCGGACTTCTGAATGCAGTTTGCCAGGAAAGTCTGATTGAATGGTTTGACTTATTATATACAATTCCTACTCTTGGCGAGAATTGTACTTTAAAGTTCTGACTCTTATCGATGCGTAAAGAAGCTAATAGTTTTAGATCATTTTTTAATAACCGAGTGGTTAACTGTACAAAGCCGCCATATTCATTATAAGCAAGGTTTTTATATTTTCCATTGGGCATTAATGTATCACTAAATATTTCGCCTTTTGTTTTTGGAATGATTCTTCTGTAAGATGCACCTGCATTTATATCTAATATTTTGTAAGTGTAGTTATATTGGCCTTCTAGATGAACAATCAAAGAACGGCTGGTATATTTCGAACCGGTTGGCCGGTTACCGCTTGTAGTAATTTTATTAAAAGCGGCCTGAAATGCTTCTGTTCCGGGTTGTAGCCATCCACTTTGTGCGGCAGCCGTTGAGCTTGCCTTAAGTTGAGCTACCTGAGCATTTGTTAAAGCTGTCGTGTAGTTATTAGATAAGATTTTTACAGAATCTAAATAAGCATTTAAAAAGGTTTTATTCACATTTGGAAGGCCTGCAATTCCTAAATTAATGCCTGTTAAAACCAAATCGTATGAATTAGCTAGATCTTCTTGCGATACATAGGTTCTAACGAAAAAATCTTTGCCGGAAAGTTCTAATTTGTGTTGATTGAATCGGAAATTATCCATGTATGCACGGTTGTTTCCCTGATACACTGCTGAGCCGCTATTAAATTTGTATAAATAACTCAATTTAATTGTATTGGTTATTTTATAATCTAAAGATGCAGATACTTTTGCACCATAAGCTCTGTTTTTTGCTAAATATTTTTCATCATATCCTGGCAATGTAAATGTAATATTTCCAGGATTTACATTCGGATTAGAAGCTGTATAATTATTGAAATCAGTGTATGCTTGTCGCTGATCTGCCGTAAGCGACATGTCTGTTGCGAGTGATTGCGATAAGGCGCCAATACGTTGTGGTGCGTATGGAATTTTTCTGTAGTTATTTAAAGTCTCATCATTTGCACGCCAGTCATCAGCAGTAAAATACGAGCCGGCTATTTTTAAAGCTATTTTTTTCTTTTTACCAAATGCCTGCGCATAACGTGCCTGACCTTCGACAAATTTTCTGCTTCCGCCTTTTAGTTGTAATGTCAATCCTTCGCGTATAAATGGATCTTTGGTTTTGATGCTGATAACGCCTTGTAAAGCATTTGGTCCGTAAAGTGCAGATGCCGGACCGGAAATCAGTTCAATATTATCAATATCAATATCTGAAACACTAAATAAAGTTCCAGGTGAAAAGGTGAGTACTGGCGACATATTATCAATGCCATCAATAATTTGTGTAACACGAAATGGTGATGTTGTATTAAAACCGCGAGAATTGAATATCTTCATCGCAAAGCTGTTATTAACGATATCTACATTTGGAATTTTTTTCAATCCTTCATAATAATCACCGCTTGGTGTATTTTGTATTTCTTTTGATGTGATTTTATAAATATTAGCAGGTGATTTAGCGATTGTTTCCTGAAAACGCGAAGCAGAAATTACTACTTCATCATTTGTGATATCTTCAGCATCCATTTTGATAATAAAATCTGTAGCATTGGATGTGTTTACTTTTTTTAGCTGATAACCTAAATAAGAAATAAGTATGTTGGAATTTTCATTTTTCAGTTCTATGGAGAAATTTCCCGAAGTATCGGAAGTTGTACCATTTGTGGAATTCTCTTCTAAAATGGTTGCACCTATAAGTGGTTGTGCATTCGAGTTGTCGATTATTTTACCTTTAATTGTCTTTTGAGAGAAGCAAAAGAGAGAGCATAATGATATGTAGGTAACAAGGATAAATTTCATAGGCAATTGTTTAGTTGGTTAGGAATATTGGTGTAAATTTACATAAACAATTAAATACCTGCTTAAAAATGTTTTCCTACCGCCTTTTTGATTATTTAGATGCACAAGTTTTTACCAATCCAAATGCTTACGCGTTAGCACATCGTGAAAAAGGAAACTGGATTAAGACCACCTTTCAGGATTATAAAGCAAAAGCAAATCTTGTTTCAAAGGCATTAATTGATTTAGGAATATCAAAAGGCGATATGATCGGCTCTATTTCTATCAATCGTTCTGAATGGAATTTTTTGGACATTGGTATTTTGCAGGTTGGTGCAATACATGTTTCCTTGCATCCGGCATATAGTGTAAATGATGTCATCTATATTTTAAAACAAACAGAACTCAATTATTTCTTTTGTGGTAATAGAATTTTATATAAACTACTTTTGCCTCATCTTAAAGAATTAACTTTTATGAAAGGAATTTATTGCTTTGATGAAGGTGAAAATATTGTATCATGGAATAGCATATTGCCAACCTCGATTACTGAATCAGATGAAATTGCAATTAACGAACGAAAAGACCAAATAAAACCGGATGATGTTGCAACTATATTGTACACTTCAGGTACTGGCGGCAATCCTAAAGGCGCAATTCATACGCATACCACTTTTGGCGCTTTTGCTGAGCATCTGACAAATAATTATTACTTGAAAGAAGCTGATATTGCGCTGAGTGTATTGTCTATTTCTCATGCGTTTGAAAGATTACATTACTATTTTTATTTAAAACAAGGCGTAACTGTCTATTTTGCAGACAGCAGTGCACTGTTAACGCAACAAGTAAAAGAAGTTAAACCTAATCAGATTGTTTGTGTGCCGTTAATCATTGAAGGTTTTTATAAAGCACTCACTCAAAAATATATACAGGAAAATAATACAGAAGCTATTGCTGCTATTCAATACACTTCTCATTTTGATTATAAGAAAAAAGAAGATTTTTTTGCGTCAGAAGCATACCAACAACACCAAAAGTATTATGAATTGTGGAATGAAGAATTAGGTGGTGCTTTTAAACAAATCATTACAGGCGCAGCTATGATTCCGGAATATTTAGTGCAATTTTTTTGGTCTATAAAAATTCCATTGTTTGAGTGTTATGGTTCAACAGAAGCATTGTTACATACGGTGAATCATGAAAATTTTAAATATAAAACCGGAACAGTTGGTTTGCCGTTAGCATATGCTGAAGTAAAGATCAATAATGATGATGAGATTTGGATGAAGAGTAAAAGTAATATGAAAGGTTATTACAAATTGGGAAAACTGACGAAAGCTTTATTAGATGATGATGGCTGGTATCATACAGGTGATACAGGATTTATTGATGAAGACGGCTTTTTGCATATTGAAGGAAGAGCCAGCACTATTTTTAAATTGATGAATGGAAAGTATTTAAATCCTGAATTAATAGAACAGGAATTATGTGCTTCACATTTGATAAAAAATATGTTTATTACGCAAGATGCAAACATGTCTTTGCTTGCTGTAATTCGTCCAAATACTTCTGATGTTATAACAACAGAAGATAAAGAGAATATTATTCAGTATATTCAAAAGAGCTATAACGCTAAAATGTTAGATTCTGAAAAAATAGAAAAAGTTATTTTTACCTTGGATAACTGGACAATTGAAAGCGAAGAATATACACCAACTATGAAACTGAAACGAAAAATATTGGTCAGCAAATATCAACCGTTATTCCATCAGGCAATCACTATAATTTAATATTATGTCATTACAAAAGTTCATTCAATTATTCGAAAGAGAATTCGAAGAAGTGCCACCAGGCACGATTACTGCAGATAAAAATTTCAAAGAAGTCATACAAATGAATTCTATGAATACAGTGATGTTGTTAGGTTTTATTAAAGCAGAGTATAATATTGATTTAATTGTTGAAGATTTATTTGCCGATTTTACATTCGGTGAATTTTATAGTAAATATATTCAACCACATGAATAATGGCTAAACGCATTATTTATAATTCAAAAATCACAGGAATTACCGCTGCTGTTCCTAAGTCTGTTTCCTACATAAAAGATTACGACTATTTCTCTGACATTGAGAAATCGAAATTTATAGAATTTGTTGGTATTCATGAAAAAAGACACGTTGCAGAAGGTACTACAGCCGCCGATTTATGCGAAGCAGCAGCCAATCAATTATTGACCGAAAATAACATCAACAGAAACGAAATAGATGCATTGGTTTTTGTATGTCAAACGCGCGATTATATTTATCCATGCACTTCTACTGTTTTGCAACATAAATTAAAATTACCTAAAACATGTTTAGCATTTGATGTGCCTTTGGGTTGTTCCGGCTATATTTACGGTATTACTATTTTAACAGCATTGATGGAAAGTGGTACTGTAAAAAAAGGATTACTTTTGGCTGGCGATACCTGCACATTAAGTGCATCACCAAAAGATAAAACTTTTTTTCCATTGCTTGGCGATGCAGGCACAGCAACTTTGATTGAGTATGATAAAAATGCTGAACCAATTTATTCAACAATGTATAGTGATGGCAATGGTTATCATGATCTGATTATGCCTGCTGGCGGCTTTCGAGAACCTTGGAATTTGGATATGATTACAGAAAAAACGGGTGAAGATGGCATTTCAAGAAAAGGGTATCAGGCATATATCAATGGCTTGAAGATCTTTGAATTCTCAATGCGCGAAGTAGTAAAGAATATTCGTGAAACGATTGAATTTGCAGGTATAGATAAAGCTGAAATAAATTATTTTATTTTACATCAGGCAAATAAAATGATCAATGAGACGATACAAAAACAATTAAAAACAGAACCCAATAAGTTTTTAAATTCTATGTATTATTATGGCAACACCGGCGCAGCATCTGTTCCGCTTACAATTGTTTCTCAAATGAAATCTATCTTGAATTCCGGAAAAAATAAATTGCTTTTATCTGGTTTTGGTGTCGGACTTTCCTGGGCAAGTATGCTATTGGATATTAATAAAATAAAGACTTTTGACGTTATTGAGTATTAGTATTTATAGAAATACTTTAACATTCTTTGTAATGGCAACAAAATCATAAATGCGATGGTTGCTAAAAAATGAAGTGTTTTTAGCGCAAACTCAGGTAAAATATTCATTAGCTTTAATGGAAATAATACTCTTCCAACACCCATTGCGCCAAGAATTTTAGGAATGATGAACCATTGTTTTGCTGTAAATTCAGGTTTGATAATATCAACAATCAGAACAGTTCTTTTTTTGTCTGTTAAATTCCATGCTGTATGAAAATGCGCATCATTAAAGATAATCGTTTTGCCATTTTGCCATTCTTTCTGAATGTTGCCCACTTCAATTCCACATTCAGGCAAACCTGCAGGAATATCTAATCCTAAATGAATACGATAAGTTGCATCGGTATCGCCAAAATGTGGTCTTAATTTTGTATCAGGTTCAAGTGTACTAAAGTAGATAGTAACTATATTATTGTATGGTTTCAACGTTTTTAACGTGTTGGTAAATTGAATACAATTTTTGTGATAACGCAATCCGTAACTATACAACATAACTGTATTCCAGCCGGTTTCATTGTACAATAAAAAGAATTTAGGATCTTGTTTTTGATGTTCTATATAGTTATTATATTCCGTTAAATAAACAGCAACATTCTTTTCTAAAGTTTCTATAAGATTTCCATATTCTATAGTTTCATAAAACGCAGGTTTTCTGTCATCATATTGTTGATTTCCAATATTTATGAATGGCTTTGTATGAATAGAATTGTGGTTTATCATTTAAAATGTAAATTATGTATTATGATTCATCCATTGCACAAATGGCGGACTGCTGTTTAAATGCGCGATAAATTGACGTATCAACGGCTTTACAGTGTTTGGTGTATGATGTTTTTCAATAGCTAACATTAAAATGACACGTGTTTCATTGGTATCATTTGTTACTTCATGAGCAAAGCTATCATCAAAAATGAGTAATTCATCATTGTTCCAGTTTCTCGTTTCTGTGCCCACATTTATACTGCATTTTGTTGCGTCTTTTGGTATGATTAAAGGTAAATGCACTCTTAAAAATGAATTGAAAGGACCAGTATGTATAGGTATGTGCGCACCAGGTTTTAGAACAGAAAATAAGATCATGGAATAATCAATACCTGAAATTTTATGTATGATTTCCAGTGTAACCGGAAATTTATTTTTTACTTTTTCATTCAATAAACCGTTTCCATACAGAAAAATAGTTTGCCAGTCATTGTGTTGAATACCTGCCTCATTGACATAATATTTTAATAAATCTGTTGCTGCTAAATATTCTTTTAATATTTGCTCTTTTTTATCGCTTAATTCATTTAATTCAGGAAAATCAGATGGCTCGTAAAATATAGAATCACTTTTTACAGAAGGAAATTTAAAATATGGTAAGTCTCTGTTAAGATGATGATCTAATACTCTGAACTTATAATACAGCATCCAAAAAGTTTCTGAAAAAGTAGTGTTTCTGATAAATGATTGTATGATAAGAATATATTTTTTCCACGCTTCATAGTTGTTAAAAGGCAATAAAAAAAATACAGCGCTTGAACTATTTTTGCCAATGAAAATTCTGATAAAAGCACAAAATCCATTCATTAAAAAAGCCATAACAGGAATTGACAACATTGCGCCTGAACATAATGTAAATACATAAATATGCAAAAAAAAGTAGCCAATAAACCTGAATAATAATTTCATTTATTGTTTTTTACAGAGCAATTATTACACTAATTTACATTTTAAAATGTATTTTGGTCATTAAATAGCCAATTTAAACTATTTCAATGAATGTCAGTAATGCCTGAAAATAATTGGTTTCATGTTGAAGAAATTCTTGCTAATAAAGTAAGTACATCTTATACTGGTAAGTTTCCTGCATACTTTGATGCTTCAAATTATAGTTGGACAGCATTGCTGCCAGAAAATTATGAGCAGATCTTGAAAGAATTTGAACTATTTAATGAGCAGCATCATTTACAACCTTATTTTTATAAAGCACAGGCAAAGAATACCGGTAAATGGAAAACGCTGCCGTTGATTACATGGAATATTACACGAAAAAATTTAAAACATTTTCCAAACACAAAACAAATTTTAGATAAGATTCCTGGATTGGTTTCTGCATCTTTCAGTATGTTGGAAGCAGGTGGTGAAATAGTAAAACACAGAGGCGATACCGATGCGCACATCAGAACGCATTTGTGTTTATACACTGCAACTGATAATACTAAAATAGCTTTTAATGTAAATAATATTAGTAAAAATTGGGAAACCGGTAAATGCTTGCTCTTTTGTGACGCACATGTTCATGGTGGCTATAATCATAGTAATGAAGACAGACTGGTAATGATTATTGATGTTTTGCATGAAGAAAACATTCAACATAAAAATAAGGTTTGCTCAAAAGTGTTGAGTGGTTTGCTGATCAATTATTTGTTGGTACTATTTGGTTTTAAAAAATTAAATGCAGTATTACGCTTATTCTTTAAGATATTTTATAACGTGTTTCAATTGTTATTTCGTTGTTTAATGAAATTAAATATTAAGCTATAATTGTATGCAAAGCTTTTTGTCTGTTTGAAACTCCGGAAAATGTTTTTTTATTTTATTTTCTATTAGCCAGTTTAGTGCTTTGTCATCTTTTAGAGTTTCTGATTGTATTAGTAATTCAATAGTAGTATTTGTTTCATTTTTGTGTAGTTCACAAAGTTTTTGTTTCAGTTTTATGATTTCTAAAAAAGCGACAGCAATACTTTCAATAGCCATCGTAACAATATTATCTTCTTTTGAAATAATCTTAAAGCCAGAAGCCAGGTTAAATGCAATTGCCTGTTTATTGCTGCTTAATACTTTTCCGTAAATTGATTTTAAATGTAATATTTTAGCTATAAATGCAGCACTCATTACAATTGCTATAGATGATACATCACTCAGGCGAGATTCAGGGTTTGCAATGTAGATGCCTGTTTCCGCAGTATTATCATTCCAGTTTATATTTTTTATATCAATCAAACCAACAGGAATTTCTTTTTTTGAAATCAGAAAGTAAAAATTGTTTTGGTTATTAATACTGTCAAACCATTCTTGCTGCATGGTTTCAGAAATATACTCTTGATAAATCATAAATTCACGCACTTCATTATTGCGCCAGTTTCTCAGCAATTCTAGATGATGTTTTTGAATTTTTATTAATGAATAATTAAGAAAATGAATTTCCATATCCGATAAAGATACATTTATTCCTGTATTTCAGAGATAGTGTAAGCCGGTTTACCATGTTGCGATGAAATAACCTGCAATAGGTATTTTCCTAAAATACCAATACTGAATACAATAATGCCTGTTGAAAACAAAAGCACAACCATTAATGAAGTCCATCCTTCTATGCCAACTTCAAAAAATACTTTCTTGAAAATATAAAAACAACCTAATAAAACGCTAAATAAAGATGTATAAAATCCAATTGATGTGATGAGTTGTAATGGAAATGAATAGTAATTGAACAATATGTAAACAGATAATTTTATTAATCCAAAAAGTGTATAGCCGGATTTTCCATTTTGCCGTTCAATATGCTCTACCAATATGGTTGAAATAGAACGCGTGTACCATTGAGCCATTTCATCTATATTTATAAAATGTGCTGAATGTGCTGTTAGTTGATTGACAATATTTCTGTTTAAAATACGAAAAGAAGAAGTTTTATCAATTAACGGATTTATTTTTTTGACGAGATGAAAAGCTACTTTTTTTAACATGCTTCTTTCAAGAGCTTGCTGCTGGTCTTTGTAAATGCCATAAACTACATCATCTTTTGTAGTGTTGATATGTTCTATAAGTTTCGGAATTTCTTCAGGCGGAATTTGCAAATCATCGTCAATAGTAACAATAAAATCTCCAACAGCATGTTTCAAACCGCACATGGTTGCGTTTTGCTGGCTGTAATTTTTTGCTAATTTTATAATGCGGATATTATTCTTCGTATCTGACTTTTTTATTTCAGTTAATAGGTTCCAACTGTTGTCAACACTTCCGTCATCTACCAATATAATTTCATATTCATACTTGTTCATAGCGCTGCAGATACGATTAATTAATTCATTTAACGTATTGCTGCTATTATAAACTGGAACTATGATCGAGTATTTCATATCATGGCATTAATCCGCGTAAATAACCACCGTCAATTGGTATATTTTGACCGGTCATCCATTTAGAAGCGTCTGAAAGTAAAAAAATAATAAGATTGGCTACATCAATTGGCTCTCCGTAACCTAATAAATATTTTTCTTCAATTTGTTTTGTGTTTGCATTTGTTAATGCTGCGAGTGCTTCGCTTTCTTCCAGTAATTTGGTTCTTACCATTGCCGGCGCTATTGTATTAGAACGCAATTGAAGTTTTATATGTTCTACTGCTAATACTTTTGAATAGCATTCGATTGCTGCTTTGCTTGAGCAATACAGAGCACCATTGGAAAAAGGATGCAATCCTGAAAATGATGACAAGAAAACTACAGAACATTTTTTGTTTATTTTTTTGTATTTAAATAAACTAGTCATTAATAAAACAGGAGCAAAGAAGTTAACTTCATACGTTGCTGTTATTCTTTTTCTGTCAATGAATTTTGTAGGAAAAAATTCAGCTTTTCCTGCTGAATGTACAATGCCATCTACGCTGTTTATTTGCTGCGCAAGCTTAGCAATTTCATCTTCATTTGATAAATCAGCAATAATTATTTGATGCTTATCACCTGTTAAAAGATTCAATGTTTGCTTTAATTTTGATTCATCGCGCCCTGTAATAATTACATGAGCTCCGGCTTCGCTGGCAGTAATGGCAGTTTGCCTGCCTAAGTCACCTGATGCGCCTGTGATTAGAATTGTTTTATTGGTTAAGTTAAATTGTTCTAAAGCCATTGTATTATTCTGTGGTGAATTCATAAACCGGTGGACAAACGATTTTATCTAAATTAACTGCAACAGATGCCCATGATAAACCAACACCAAAACCTGAAAGTATATAGTTGTGGCTTTCATTGTTCAATTGATTATTTAATTCGGAAACAAGCGTCAATGGAATAGAACCGGAACTGGTATTGCCATATTTTTGTAAGGTATAGGGCACTTTTTCTGCAGCTAATTTTAATTGTTTTCTTACTGTTTCATTCATGAGCAGATTTGCCTGATGAAATACATAATAATCAAAATCGTCTGTTTCTTTGTTGATATTGTTTAAGAGTTGCTTTATATTTTTTGCTACTTCTCGAATAGTAAACTCAAATACTTTTAAACCGTCTAAAGATAAATTATTATTAGTACGCCAAATGCCGTCGCTGTAATTTTTAAGCTCGAAAGAATGTGTAGTTACAGGATTTCTGATTCCACCGTCAGGTATTATGATTGCTTCATAACCATTGCCATCTGTTTGTAAATGAAAGTGCATTTTATCTGCTGCATTGCCTGAATACTCTAATGCTGTAACCGAAACTGCATCACCAAATAATGGATAGATGCTTTTGTCTTTATAGGATAATTCATAAGAAGAAACATCACCAACAATTAAGATGGCTTTTTTGATATTGCCATTCGTCATTAAACTACCTGCTACAGATAAACCGTAAGTATAACCGGAACAACCTAGCGGTATATCAAATGCCATACAATTTTTGGATAATCCAAGTTTATGTTGTATGATGCAAGCAGTATTGGGCAGAATATAATCGCGCGTTTGAGAAACAAAGATTAATAACTCAATTTCGTTTTTGTTCCAGTTTAATTCAGTAATTAGTTTTTCTGCGCCAAAAATGCCTAAATCAGATGTGCAGATTCCATTTTTAGCAAAGCGCCTGTTAATAATACCAGTGCTGGAAATAATAGCTTCTCTTTCCTTTTCTGTAATAAAGTCATAATCGTGATTAGAAACTATTTTGTCAGGAATAACGGCAGCCATACCTGTGATTTTTACATTGGGTATGCTTACGAAAGCCATTAATTAGATATTTTAGATTCTATAATATTCCACAAATCTCTTAATGTGATGCAGCTCTTTAATTCTTCTACTTCGATATTTGTATCATATTCGGTACTGATCAATGCCATTAATAATAATGCATTTACGGAAGTCCAATCTACCACATCGCGAAAAGGAACATCTGCTGTAAGTACGCCTTTAGGTATATCTTCGTATTCGCTTTCAATTCTGTCTATAAAATCTGCTATGCTCATGAACGCTCTAAAGTTGATAAAAAGAATCTTGTCGTTTTTTTGTAAATTTATAAAATAATTTGGTACTTAGTAACTAATAAATAATCAATATTTTGAATGACAGAGTTGAACAAATAAAAGACATCTTTTCAACGAATTTTAAAAAAGGTAAGCTCATTTCTGTAGCAGATGAATATTTAGAACGGGAAAGTAATATTTGTCCATGTTGTAAACATAATACCATTGAAAACAGAATTACAGGCACCATTCAGCAATATCCTGTTGTTTCCTGGTTAGAATGCAAAAACTGTAAAGTATGGTACGCTTCGCGAATGCCGAAGCAATTCCTTTTAAAAGATGCTTATCTTTTAGGTCAGCAGCAGCAACCTGTTGATGAATCATTTAATAACTATAAACGATTAGCAAATCATATTTTATCAGTAACAAATTTTGAAAGTTTAGCATTTGGTGATGAATTCAGCAATATTTTAGATTTTGGTTGCGGTAATGGTGAATTATTATTGGCAATAAAAAATGTATTGAATACTAAAAAGTATGTGTATTCCGGAATTGATATAATTGTAGATGAGTATCAGTTCAAAGATGATATTCATTTCTTTAATGCTGTTGATAAAATTGATAAACAAAATCAGCTTGTGATTGCAAGTGCTGTTTTAGAGCATATTCCTTTGTTTAATGAAACGCTTAAGCGGTTGTATGATAAAACAGCATCAGGTGGATTAATATACATAAGAACGCCTTGGCACGCACCATTCAAAAAAATTATAAAAAATTTAGATCTCGGATTTCCAGGACATTTATTCGATTTGAGCCAGGACTTCTGGGAAAATATATGGAGCAAAATTGGTTGTAATATTGAAATTATTCATTCTGCGCCATCTGTGAATCAAACGGAATACAAGTACCAGTTAGTAAGAACTTTTTTAGCAGATGCATTAAAATTTCCGGCGTATCTACATAATAAATTCAGGAAATATGGAAATACAATCTGGTGGAAATATGTCGGCGGCTGGGAAATTGTAGTGCGTAAGAAATAGAGTTACTGAAGTGTGTATCTGTAAAAATTGTACTTTCCGTTAAATATTTCGCCTTCTGTTATTATTGGTGTTGGTGCAGAAAATTTCAAGTCTATATTGTAAATAGTTTTAGAATATTCTGCAAATAAATTAGTTCTGTTCTCTGAATATAAAAACACAAAATTATCTTTATGAAGTTGCAGGTATTTTAAAAAATCTTTCAAAGTAGCAGTTCCTGTAATTTGTGTTCGTTTTTTATAATATTCATCATAAAAAACCAAGTAAGCAGCATCGACACTATACCAGTTTAATTTTTGCGCATTTGTGTTAGAATGAATAACCTCGTTTTCCAGCATATTAATAGTTATCCAATCCAGTAAATATATTTTAGTCGGTTCGTAATTTTTAAAATCATTAATTAACTTGTTGATTTCTTGTTGACCTTGCAACCTTTTAGACGCTATGAAATATTTACTTTGTACATAAAGAAAAGCGTGGTAAATGAATACAAGTGAAAAGATGTACATAAAATATTTTGTAGTGATTTGCTGATTCTCAGTCTTATCAATCTTGTCAATTATTAATACTAGCAAAATAAGTACAGATGGAAATAACACGCGGCTTTCCATTTTTACTATAATTGAAATAGCGATTAAGCAAAATGATATCCATAAAAGATAAAGCGTCGCCTGCATAATATTTTTACGACTTCGAATAAATATAAATGGCAGGATTAGTAAAATGACAGTAAACCGATTTACGATTTTATCACTTGTTATTTCTTGCCATCTTGCTAAAGACGCACTTATTTTGCTATTCAATTGTTTGAAACTTGTTTCTGCCCAATTTAACAATGAGTGTGCTTTTAAAACTCCGATTTTGTTCAGATAGTTAGGATCACAAACTGCTTTTTCAGGAATATAAAAACTAGACAAACATTTAAAATACATGGAATCTTTACTGTTTTGAAAATGCAGCGTATTAGCAGGTTGTGCGTTGTCCCAAATGGATATTTTGTAATTCGCGAATGCTGCATATTGTTTGTCCGTTGAATTATATGGCAATGCAGAAGTATATATGATAAGTGCACTTACAGCAAAAAAACTGATTGCAGTTATTGCTAGCTTTTTAAAACTTCTTTCATCATTTTGTATGAATTGTATCAATAAAATAGGGAAATAAATAAAGACAACCAACAAAATGCTGAATTGTCTCAGCAATAGTCCAATCACAAACAAAATAATGTTATAGCCAATAAGCAATTTCGATTGCGCTGTTTTTATTTTGTTCCTTAAGTTATAAGATATTATCCAAACGCTTGTAAAAATCAAATAGATTGATGTTTTGGTATATTGTATAAATAAAATATCATTGACTAAGAATATCAGTATAGCCGCAATAAACAAGTAACGGATATATTTATCTTTTCCAGTTGTAGATAGAAAAACACAATACAGAATATTTATCACAGCCAGGTAGGTAAAAAATAAATTCAGGATGCCATACCAACCAATCGGAAAGAGCTTTTCCAAAGATGCGTATAGTTGTCCTAAAATAAAATGCGCTCCATAATTATTAAAAATACTCACCGGTTCAGATGTGTAAAAACCTCTGGACAATACAGACATCATCACATCAGTCATATCTTCATAGTAAATGCCAGGATAGACGCACAACATTATAAAGAGTACTGTAGTGAATAATATGACGTGTTTAAACTTCAATCGTTTTTATGCTTTTGTAGTTTTCAGGCATGGTATTCAGATCAAAATCTAAATAAAAATCGTCCTGAACTTCGAATTCATATATTGTTCCGTCTTTTTTTTGATGATAATGCAGCATAGGCGCGTTATCAAAGATGAGCGAGATGCCCGCAGCCACACGCACTCTGTCCGTTTTGTTGGTGCGCGATCCATGCGTCATATTGTGCTTAAAACAAATTGCCTGACCTGCTTTCGTATAAACATCTTTCTGGTAGATTTTATTGATAAAGTTAGTAGTCAAACTCGTTTTTGGATATTCAAAACCCGGACTGCCGCGATACGTTTTCTTTCCGCGCTTATATTCATACGGACAGAAGAATAAATTACCGTTCTCACGGTTTGTATCCGTCAGCGGTATCCAGATATGCATTGACTGGTGCTTAGATTCATCAACAACATTCCAGTCTTTGTGAATGTAGAATGACGAATTTTCAGTTGCATATTTGATATAAAAGTAAGCGCTTAGTAACCGGTAATTGTTTACATACGCTGCAATCTTCGGCGCAATGATACTTTTGATTTCTTCGTCAATCAGCTTGTTTTTCGCGGCATCTTTCTCATAATTTGATACCTGGAAATCCGCTACTTGCTTCGCCGGAAATTGCTGATATATTTTTTTCAAAGCATTGATATCCGATGCATCCAATAAGTCAATGACCACAAATCCGTTTTGATCAAAAGTATCTTGTAAAGCAGCATCAGTAAATGGCATAGCTTAATATTACATGGTGTTTAAATGTACAATTTATTTTACAAACACATTCAATTAAACAATGGAAATCGGAACCAGCTCTTTGCGGAAAAATTTCTTACTCATTTCCTTAGATAAACCGAGCCAGTCCACCAGTATAGAGCCGTACACATCTCTGAAATCAATTTGCATGTCAACACCGGCTTGCACATCTACAGCTTTAGTAATAACCGGATTATTGCCGATAACAGAAGATTTGATACTGCTGCCGAACACGAACAGCGGTGCAGCCGTTCCATGATCGGTGCCGAAAGAATTGTTCGATTGTATCTGGCGGCCGAATTCAGAAACAGTGATGCCAAGTACACGTTTTTCCAAATTCAATAATCTCAGGTCTTCCTGGAACGATGCAATAGCATTAGCAACCGTTCTTAAGCAGTCTGCGTGATTGCCTTCGCAATGATTGTCCTGCGCCACCTGGTTCGCATGATGGTCAAAGCCATCCAATGTCAGTACATAAATTTTTGTTTTCAATCCACCGGAAATCAGCTTGGCAACCACTTTGAGTTGTTGCGCCAGCTTATTGTCTTCCGGATATACAGCACTGTTCCTGCCTTTATCATTTGCTTTTAAAATTACTTTAGAGTAAGCATTCGTTTGCTGAATATTGGTTTGTATAAATTGCATCTCATTATACATTTCAACCGGTTGTATCAGTTCCATACTTTCTTCGTCTAAATCAGTCAGTTCATCAGGATGGTTGAGCGCAAAACCAAAATTGGCGAGTTTGCCTTGGCAGGTTTCCGAAACGGAATTGCCGATGTTGATCGCCAACGGATCCGGGAAATCTGCATTTGGGAAGTTGTTAGGATAGCCATTGTACAGCTTTTCTAAATAACGACCGATCCAACCGCTTGTCCAGACTTCGTCCGAAGGCGAGCCGGAACTCCAGATGTCAGACGAGCGGAAATGAGAACGGTTCTGTTCCGGGTAACCAACGTTCTGGATGATGCTTAATTTTTTATCATTCCATAATTTTGCCAATGGATGCAGCTCAGGATGGAAGCCGAGCTTGTCCGTTAACTTTATGATTTTATTTTCTGGAATCAGGATGTTCGAGCGAAGGTTGGCTAAGTTATCATATACATCTAAAGGTATCACGGTGTTCAGTCCGTCGTTACCGCCAACCAACTGTATTAATACTAAAATATTGTCATTCTCTCTTTGCAGGCTGCTGAGCATCGGTGTTGCCGCCATTGCCGTCATATTGAAACCGGAAAAAATACCGGATGCTTTAATAAGTGTTCCTACACTTAAAAGCAATCCTGATTTTTGTATGAATTTTCTGCGTTTCATATAATGTTGTATTCAGGCATGCAAAGCACATGGTTAAAAAAAATATATAAATTCTTTTCTACCTGTGTTGTCTGCGTGTTATCGTTAGCAATGTATCGTTTATATTGCTTCGTCCATTCCGCTTCTGTTATTTCTGCTAACAGAATTTCCTTGAGTTTTATTTTTTGATGGTTCAGCAATGGCTTTTGAGTGAATAATTTATCAGATACAGCATCTATCAAAGCATCTGCATTTGACGGATTACCGATAGACCGTATGAAGTTGACAGGATCAATTTTTACGCCAAAACTATTTTGATGAAGCGAATCCGTTGTGATAAGATCTGCCAATTTTTTTCGGGTGAGTAATGTAGATGCATTGATCCAGTTATTATAATAAAGCGGTTCCTGGTAATACGCTTTCCAGCCGGAAACACTCGGCGGACCGAAGTATTCCATGCCCATTGCCATACAGCTTTCAAACACTTTGCGGTTGAACTGATAACGCTTGGTAACATCAGCAGGCAGCTTAACCTGGAATTGTTTCAGCATACCAACAGAAAATTCCAAAGGATTTTTGATTTTCGGATCGTGGAGCATGGTGCTGAAAAAGTGTTTGCTGCTGAGCAGCTTTACGAGTATGGGTTTTATTTCGTAGTTGTCGTTTAACAACTGCTTCGCCAGCGGCGCAATAATGTTTTGTTCAACAGATGCGCTTATTTCATGATGTACAAACCAGCGGTATAATTTTCTGCAAATATGCAGCGCCACATTTTCCGACTGGAAGATAATATCTATCAAATGAGCATACTCATCAGCGCCTTTGTTGGCTATAGTTGCTTTGTTGAAGTGATGCGATAAGCGTTTTACGGAAGCATCATGCATGTTTTCGGCAAAATAAGATTCCAGCACATTCTTGCCGTTGTCTTGCGGGTTCAGTGTATAGAAACCTTTGATTTCCCAACCGGTAAAGATCTTTGCAATTTCGCGCACATCTTCTTCCGTAAAGGTAGAGTAGTCGCCTTTGTTTGCCAGCGCGCCTTTTCCTACGGTAAAAAGTTCCAGCATCTCGCGCGCAAAGTTTTCATTCGGCGAACCTTTTTTGTTATCAGAACCATTTAAGAATTCCAGCATCGCAGTATCTACGCTGACTTGCTTCATCAACGCCTTGAAATTACCGAAACAGTTTTCTCTCAGCAGGTTGTAAAAAATATACGAAGCTTTTTGTTCTGCCGTATGCGAAACGCCGAAATGATTATGCCAGAACAACGTCAACTGTTCTGTAATGGAAACAGATTCATTATGTAAAACATCTATTATCCAGCAGCGGATGCTGCTATATCGGTATTCTATGATCTTGATATCGTCTTTTAAGTAAGGCGCGTTGATCCAGGTCTTGCCAATCGGTACAAAAGGATCTGAATTACATTCATGATTTAACGGCGGTGCAATGGCTTTCGGTTTAGCAAACAAGAGCGCAATGGTTTTTTCCAAACCTGCCTGCACCGCAGCGTCAATTTGTTTGGGTGTAACGCCGAATGTAGTTCTTTGTAACAAATAAGCAGCTTCTGCATAGTTCCATTTATCTGTATATGGTTCCAGTGATAATATATTTTTATTATCGGTATTTTCCGCATTAAGAGAAACAGGATTGACAGGTGTTAAAAGAAATGCTCTTCGGTTCATTTATTAATCATAACTTTTCTTAGTGTGCCTTGTCAAATGTACTAATTATTTTATAAATCTGTTGACCTCACCCGGTTGAACTGCATCCGACTTCGGTCTCCAAATGGATAGGTCGGTTCCGGCAACATCGGAATCGGGTGAGGCGAAAAACATGTAGGATGTACCAAACTATTAGTTGAAATGGCTGGCAGTCGGTTGATAAACGTTAACTACCGGCTCCGCATAGCTTAAAATCAAATCACAGCATTATGAGATGCGTTAATACATATCAAAAAAAATCCATTGCGCAAGCAATGGATTCCACGAAATGCCTCCGCAATCCAAATGTTTCACTCAAAAGTCAATAATAACTTCGTAGCTGCCGGCCACAGCTTCCGGATTCTTTACCAGTAAGAACGTGCCATCGCCATCCGGGCTCATCTCTGCCGTAGATTTCACCAGCGTTTCGCCTGCCTGCACCGTGAAGTCAATACCACCGGCGCCTTCTGTTGGCGACAACGCGAAATACAGTTTCTCAGTGCCGGTATTGCTCATCGTGATGGTCGCATCTTCATCAACTGAAGTTACGGTTTTTACAGTACTTGGGTTTACCGTTCCGCTCAGCGCATCCGCCGAACCACCATCATCGTCAGTTCCGGATGGTGTGTTGTAAATGATATAATCATTATACTTGGCTTCGCTGGTTTCGTACCAGATGTCTCTGCCGGTTTCGCAATATTTCACAAGCAGGTCATATACCACATTGGCTAATTTAGCGCGGTCTTCCGTACTGTTATCGCGGTTGCTGATCGCTGTTTTTTGCTCATCAATCTTTTTGTCAAATTCTTTTTGTGCGTCATCCAACGCTGTGATTTTAGCAGGAGTAACGCCTTCTGCTGCTAAAAGTGTTAAATATTTTCCTGCCGTTGTGACCATCATGTTCGCATCGCGCGAAAGGTTGGCATCATTCAGACTGGTTAAGTCTGGATTACCGAATTCACGGTATTTACCTGAGTTTAATCCAAATACATTTTTAGCAGCTAAGAACATGGTTCGCATTTTTGATTCCACCACATCGCGCGCCTTGTCTTTTTCTTCGGTGGCTGTTTGTTTAATGCCGTCCATTTGCTCATCCGTTGGGAAGTCGTGAAATTCAGCGATAGCATTTATGAACTCGGTTCGTCTTGCCGCTGTATAACCTCTGTCTGTAAATTCTAAAATGTCCCTGTCTATAAGGTTAACTGTTTCATCTGCCTGTTGTTTCAATTTTCCGAATGAAAAATTGAATTTTGTTTTTACAATGTCTTTTTTCATAGTTGATGGTGTTTAATTAGTTAAAAAATATAATAGTGTAAATCTATAATCGATTTTTTATAATGTCAATACTTTTATCAAAAAAAAATTATGTATTACTGTAATATGCGTAAAATTTGCTCGTAATTACCTGATAATCAGATATGATATATGAAAAATTTAATATTGAAACTTGTTTTTTTAGTAAAATGTATATTATTTTCACTCAGGTGATGGAAAATTCTGCACCGTTTTATCCAAATTTTTATACGGTTTTTAAAATTTTCATTCAGAACTAAAAGCCGTTCTGCCTGTTGAATCCTTTTTTTAGTACGCTATAGCAATAATTGGCTCAGATGAAGCATCTTTTTAATAATATCAGCCAAAATGTCAGTCAGATACATCAAAAAAACGGCGGAAATGCAACCTGAGTGAACTGCCGAGCGACCTGAGTGAACTGCCGAGCGACCTGAGTGAACTGCCGAGCGACCTGAGTGAACTGCTGAGCAACCTGAGTGAACTGCCGAGCGACCTGAGTGAACTGCTGAGCAACCTGAGTGAACTGCTGAGTCACCTGAGTAAACTACCGAACCATCTGAGTGAACTACCGAACCATCTGAGTAAAATAATGCCATTTATGACTGAACGGTTTTTATTATTAAGCCGATAAATATAGTATTAGCATCGTCTGAAATGTTAAAAATTAAGATTGTTAATAGAATAAAACACCTGGCTATTGCAACTAACGCATCTTTATCGTAATATTGCAATATAGATATATAATCATGGGCATTACCAAAACAGAACATTTCACTCAACAACAAAACGAAATTGCTACGCTGATAAAAGCATTAGGGCATCCGGCTCGCGTAGCCATTGTAGAGTACCTGATGAAAGTTAATACTTGTATTTGTGGAGATATTGTTAATGAGTTACCGCTTTCGCAGCCCACCGTTTCGCAGCACTTAAAAGAATTAAAAACCGCCGGACTTATAAAAGGAAGCGTGGAAGGCAATACCATTTGTTATTGCATCGACGAAAAAGCAATTGGAAAGCTCCAAACATATTTTGCTAATATCTCAACCAGCTTAGAAAATAAAAAAAATAATTGTTGTTAATTAAAAGCATTTAAAATGAAACTATCAGAAATTAAAAAACACCTCGCTACTGCCGACACCGTAAGTTTTCAACTTCAAAATGGCACATTCGTTCCCGAACATTTCCACGTTACAGAAGTAGGCGTAATCACAAAACATTTTATTGATTGCGGAGGCACGGTACGAAATGAAAAAGTGGCAAATTTCCAGCTCTGGGACGCCAACGATGTTGACCATCGTTTAAAGCCGCAGAAATTATTAAACATCATTGCTTTATCAGAGAAAGTTTTAGGCATCGAAGACCTTGACATTGAAGTAGAATACCAATCGGATACTATCGGTAAATATGACTTAGCTTACAATGGGCGCACTTTTATACTTGAAGCAAAACATACAGCTTGCTTAGCCAAAGAAAATTGCGGATTACCAAAAACAGCCACCAAAACAGAAGTTGCTGAACAAATCAATGTATGCTGTACACCGGGCGGTGGCTGCTGTTAAAATGTTGAAATATGAAAAATTTTATTTTAACTCACAGAAAGAAAATAATTATAGTATCTGCCATTGTACTGCTCAATAGTATCTATGGTTTCGATGCGCGATTCACGATTATAAATTTAGTTTGGGTATTGGTATGACAAAAATTTTGGTATTATGCACCGGCAACAGTTGTCGCAGCCAGATAGCGCAGGGTTATTTACACTATTTTGCAGGAGATAAGGCGATGGTATATAGTGCAGGCATTGAAACGCACGGCGTTAATCCAAAAGCGATAGCAGTAATGAAAGAAGACGGAATAGATATATCACACCATACCTCTGATAATGTAACGGAATATAAAGACATAGTTTTTGATTATGTGATCACCGTCTGCGACAATGCTAAAGAAAACTGTCCTTACTTTCCTGCCAAAACCAAAAACACACACCACAATTTTCCGGATCCTGCAAAGGTAACAGGCACGGAAGAAGAAATACTGCAGGAGTTTAGAAAAGTAAGGCAACTGATAAAAAATTACTGCGAGCAGTTTGTAAAAGAAAATTTATAAATTATCTAATCAGCCATTGCATCGCCGTAGCTGTCAGGCAGCGTGTATCAAAGCCATTTTAGGTTACCGTAGGCAGTCCTTCGATAAACTCAGGATGACAAGGCGGCTGCTTAAGATGACAAGGCAGGTGCTTAGGACGACAAGGCAGGTGCTCAGGATGACAACAGATAAACGGAAAACACTGACAGGGTTTTAAACCCTGTCAGTGTTCTGACGGACTGCATGGCTGCAACGAAAAGCAGTGCATCCATTTCTTTTTTGTACATTTATCGGGTAAAAGCATTACTTCCTTACATGAAATTTATCAATGCAGCATGGAATGAGACCTACGCAGCCAATGGTTATTTGCAGCAGCCGTTCCTCAATGCGCAGCAACTGGCTGAACTGGATGCTATCCTGGCAAAATACTTAAACGAGCCTGTATCGGCCGGATTCATTATTTCTAACCAGACGATGGATACGGAAACGGCGAAGCAAATGAATGCAGACATTAACCGCGTTATCGCGCCGTCTATAGATCAATACGTTGAAGACTATGAGATCTTTTTCAGTGTGGCGGCAACGAAAACAAATACCACGAACAGCGCCCTGAAATTACACACCGACCGATGTTTTATAGAAGAAGATAAAATAACGCCTATTAATTTATGGATTCCGTTGTGTGATGTTAATGAAGAAAACGGCACGCTGTGCATCTTTGAGAAAAGCCACCGATTTACCTACACATACCGCGGTATCAATAACTTTGAATACTACATGGCGGATGATTACCTGGATTACATCAGGCGGCATTGCCTGAAATGTGTAAGCATGAACAGAGGCGAGGTATTGTTCTATCATCCGGGAATAATACACGGTTCGGCGAATAATTATTCTGCTGCAATAAGGCATGTGCTGCTCGTTACGCTGGTGCCGAAGAATGGTACTATTATCTATTGCCACCAAGAGCATCATTGGTCTAATCCGTTTGATTTTATTGATGTTTACCAGGCAGACCGTGATTTCTGGATCATGCCCAACCAGCCGAATCCGAAGAACGTGTTAAAGCGCTTGTATCGAAAAAGAAATACTAAACCGAAAGTAGCGATACAGGATCTGAAAAACATTGCCGGAATAAAATAAGCGAAACAAATGACGAAATTACAGAAGAAATATGCGTTTGTCTTTTTGCTGTTGCTGTGTTTTGTCATTAATGTATGGCAGTACCTGAATTTCGTGAAAACGGGCAAATGCAGTAACACGAATATCTACTTCATCTACGCATTTTTGTATTGTTTAATACTTGCTGTGTTTCATTCATTTAACGTTATAAAAATCAACCTGCTGATATTTATAACGTGCCTGCTTTCGTTAGAATCGTATTATATCTTTTTTGAAAAAGGCATCCTGACGTACAATGAACAGTTAGGCGAGAAGCAATACGTTTCGGTGTATATGCAAGGTTACAAGTATGGCTACGATGCGTTTAATAACTGGATATCAAAACCCAATTCGACGGACATTCAATACAACAAAGATTTTACGTACAAAAAGAAATACAATTCATTCGGTTTGCGTGATGTGGAATTAGATACAGCAGTACTGAACCGCAAAGAAGTAGTTGTCATTCTCGGCGATTCATTTACGGAAGGCAACGGCACACCGCAGGACTCGACTATGCCTGCATTGCTGGAACAGAAACTGAATGCATCAGATGCCGGCCGTTATAAAATAATCAACGCCGGTGTTGCCGGCAGCGATCCGGTGTATGAGTACCAATTGTATGTAACAAAATTGGCAGCGCTGAAACCTCAGCAAGTTATCTTGGCTACTAACGTGTCAGACATTTTTGATTTGATGTGCAAGAAAGGTGCGGAGCGGTTTGCCGGAACAAAAATACAATATTACAAAGCACCTGTTTGGGAATACCTGTATGCCAACAGCAGAGTGTTTCGTCTTTTAGTGGTACATGTGTTTGATGTGGATCCGTATCTTTTAATCACCAACACGGAAAAAACAAAACGGTTTGAGAAAGCTTATTCGGATTTCAAATTGTATATTCAAAAGTTTGAAAGTACAACAAAACAAAGTAATTCCACGTTTACGGTTGTATATACACCGCATTTGTTCGACTTCAAAAATGTTTCGTCAACGATGCATTTGGATGATGCCTTTGAGCAGCGCCTAAAGTTGGATTACAGTAAAAATACATTTAATAACTCATTTGTTTTTTTGCGCGACAGCATCATAAAATATAAGCTGATAGATACCGCGAAAATGGATGCTTATTACTGGAAACATGATTACCATTTTAAACCATTAGGATATGATATATGGGCAAGGTTCATGGAAATGGAATTGAAGAAACAGTGATCTTTATAGATTAAGCAGCCACCTGATGCGTGCTTTTAGATTGACGATTCGGTAATTCCACACGCCAATATTCCATTCCAGTTGTTTGATTTGTTCTTCAGTTAATAATCCATGCGGTACATCGAATCTACTGAGTAGTTTTTCTATGAAGCTGTCTTTTAAGAATGTGTTCTTATTGACGGATAGTCTGCGCCATTCTTCATTCATCCAGTGAATAGCGTACCAGTCAGCCGGAACGCTAAAGTCATTCAGTAACCAATCACATACAAACGGCCAGCTATCTTCATTGCTCAGTTCTTTTGTGTAGTGTGTCAAATTGAATTTCTGAATGCCGTTGTTGAGTATAGTGATTGGCAGCATCCAGTCTTTGTTGTTTTCGTCTATTTCTGTCGAAGCGCGTTCATAGCAGTAGTGCATGAGTTCGCTTTTTGCTTCGCACTTCATCAGGTTGCCTACAATACCTTTGCTGCCGTTTTTCCGGAATATAAAAGGTTCGTTAAAGTCTAATCGTTGCAAACAAGTGATGTCCATGTCTGTCCACCAGCCGCCGAATTCATACAATAGCTTATACCTGAAAATATCAGAGAAACCGGCTAAGCTGCCTTTGCCATGCCCGAATTTGTTGGTGTTCTTGTAACGGAAAATGGCCTGTTCGCTGAGTATTTCACTGGCGTTCTTTTGTATGGTTCCGGCAGGAATGTTATGTACAGTTTGATAGCACCATAAGTAAAAAGTATGTCCGGCTTCCAGGTACGATTGTATGCATAGAATTTCTATCGGACTGAGTTGTTCGCCGATCCATAAGCCGTGTACGATGTTGTTACTTTTTTCCATTGAGCAGTTCTTTCCAGCTTAGCGGTTCTTTATTAAATAGTTTGAAGATGCTGTTTTTTATTGTAAAATACATCTTTGAAAGATGAAATGGGAAAAAAACGAAATGTAAGATTAGCATAGGATACAGCGAATGAAATGTAAACACTACCTGCACTAAAATAGCAACCGGCAAATAGATCTCATGCAGTTCATTTAAAAACGGATATTTTATGGATGAGTTCTCTTGCATTTTTTGAAACCAAAGAACGATAAACACCAGGCACAAAATGATAAACGGATAGCTCGTATTGATGAGAACAGTTTGCAAAACTAACAAACAAAGTATCTCAACAGGAAAGAGCAAGTTTGCAGTTTTTTGCAGGCTTTCCTTGCCATAAACAGTAGCCAGCGTCGGCATTCCGGAAGATTCATCATTTTCTTTGTCGTCGCACAAATGAGAAAGATAATTGCGCAAACCTTTACAGAAAGCCCAAATAAGAATGCAGAGCATTGGCGTATTATTTCCGGTATTTTGCGTAGCCAGAATGAAAGCCAGTATATAAAACAGTGTGCCGCTATACAATGCATCTAATATTGGCGCAATGTAAATGGCTTTTTTAAAACGGATTGGCGGCATGGAATAAACTACAAACAGCATGGTATTTGCTGCGCATGTAACCGCATACAAAGATGCGCGCTCAACTAATATCAATCGTTGATTGATCAGCCATAAAATCAACAGAAGCGAAATGCAAAGCGGAAAAAACAAAGCTTTCAACCAAAGCGGAAAACTGGAAACATAATTTTTCTTACCTGCTTTCAGGTCATCATGTATATCGAACAGGTCGTTAATAAAATAACCGATAATTGCCGTAATAACAGAAACAATCATCAGCGTGATCATCTCGAAATAAATACTTCTTCCGGCACGAGGAAATTGCAGTAAACCTACATAATAGAATAAAAAAACAGGCGGCAAAATAAAACTCCACCATTCCTGAGCACGCAGTATCTTTTTGAGATTCAATCCTATTTTTTCGTAAGTTAGTCATTTTTTTAATAATGCTATAGTATCTTTACGCAAGTGATTGAAAGTTATACAAAATCATATATTGAATCTTATTTGGCAGATAATTATGATGAATCTGCGCATTTTTATTTTAAAATAATTGATTGTTTTTCGGAACTTCAGTCAACGCAAATTCGCGAAGCATTTTTGCTTTATTTTAATACATTGATTGCTTCCAAGCAATACACTGATAAGGTTATCGGAACTGAAATTGACAGAGACAGTTTAAATCATAAACTGCAAATCTATCTTGAGAAGATAGACATGAATGCTAATACGATGATCGATTCGCTGACAGGCGGTTCTGAAAGTTTTATTATCGCGTTAAATAATTATTCCGTTGATGAACTGTTGCAACTTCAACACAATCCAAAGAAAAATAAAGTAGATTCATTTAAGATTGTTTTGAATAAGCATGCTTCAAAGACAATTTACTTTTTGTACGATGCTAATGAAAATTATTTTTACGATCTGTATTTAGGAAAAAACCTCACCATTAACGGAAACAGTTATAACGCCTATGATTACCATTTGCCGATTTATAAACTGGTTCAGAAATATTTTCCGGATCATGCAATAATTTTGACAAATGACAGGAATGAAACAGGTGATCAAAAGTATGTGTATGTACAGACGTTTTCACATTTTTTCAATTTCATGAAGGAAAAGAAAGCGTATTATTTTAATACTATTCCTGAGTCGGTGCGTACTGATTTTTCTACTAATAAAGTGATTCTGATATTTAATTTTTTACAGGAAGCACATATCAATAGTTATCATTTCGCTGATTTATTGAATGGTTTGAAGAAAATAAATGCATCATACCTGAAAAATATTTTTTTCTTATCCGGAAATATGGATGACAGTAATAAATGGAACGATTTTGTAGAAAATAAATTAGTGTTGTATAAGAATCCAACTGTTTCTGTGAAGAATCTGAGTAGTTCATTGTTGCATAATAGTCGAAATAAAAAGGCAATACAGTTTTATTCTTTTCGCTATTTTGAAGAAGCGACTTGTGCGCAGGCGGCATTCTTTAAGCAGTATATGTTTGAACAAAAAATGGAATTGCTTAAAAACACTAATAACTTTAAATATTTTTTGTGTTTGAACAGAATGGTGAAAGATTACAGAATTGCTTTGAGTTATTTCTTTTATGCGAACAACCTGTTAGATAAAACAGTTTTGAGTCAGAATACAATTCCTGATTCTTTCACAATTAATGATAATTCTTTTTTTAGAAATATTTCAGCAGATAAGTTTATAGCATTCAAATCGCTGCTTCCTTTTTCTATTGATACAACTATATTTAAAGCAAATCTTTGGAATATTATACCGTATCAATCGATCAATCAATCATTTTTGTGGATCGTTTCAGAAAGCGTATTTTTAAATGGAACAGAAAGTAAACGTATTAATTTTAAAACAGAAAAAACGTATAAACCGATCTTGTTTTTTATGCCGTTTGTTATTGTCGGAAATCATCATGTTTTAAAAGATCTGCGAAATGAGGGCTATAAAACTTTTTCTGATTTTTGGGACGAAAGTTATGATGATGAAGCAAATCCGGAAAAGCGAATGAATAAAATTTTTAAATTAATTTTAGAGTTGTCAAAATTATCTAAATTGCAGATTTTAGAACTTTATCAGAAAATGCAACCGGTTTTAGAACACAATTATAACAAGCTAATGCAGACAAATGCAGCAAAGGAAAGTATTGCTAAAATAATAGAAAGGTATGCTGAATAGCATTTGTGAATGAATACAAAAATGAATATAGGATTTATAGGTTTAGGAAAATTAGGATTGCCGAGCGCAGAAGTTTTTGCAACAAAATTTACAGTGTTTGGTTATGATGTGGAACCGAGAACATCAGATAATATTACCATTCTGGATTCTCTCGAAGCTGTTGTAAAAACATGTCCAATTATTTTTGTAGCAGTACAAACACCACATGATACAGCTTATGGCGGCGTACAATCAACCACGCATTTGCCGGCGAAAAATTTTGATTACACATTTATTAAAGAAGTCATTCAGGAAATTAATCTTCATATTAAATCAGAACAATCAGTTGTTATTATCAGTACCGTTTTGCCTGGTACGATGCGCAATGAACTCAAGCCATTGTTGACAAAAGGAAACTTGTTGTATAATCCATACCTGATAGCGATGGGAACCGTTAAAGAAGATATGGTAAATCCGGAAATGATTATCATCGGTTCTGAAAATGGAAATAATGCAACTGATTTTTCTGCATTAAAGAAGTTGTATGATAAATTTGTTCAGCCAGATACTCGTTTTGAAACCGGAACTTGGGAAGAAGCAGAAAGTATCAAGATTTTTTACAACACATTTATAAGCGCAAAGATTGCTATTGTAAATATGATACAGGATGTCGCTGAAAATATTGGTAATATGAATGTTGATGTAGTGACAAATGCTTTATCTAACAGTACTAAACGGATCATCAGTAAAGCATACATGAAAGCAGGAATGGGCGACGGCGGTCCTTGTCATCCGCGCGATAATATTGCTTTGAGTTGGCTGGCGCAGAAATTAGAACTGAATTATGATTTGTTTAATGCGATTAATTTTAGCAGAGAACAACAGGCAAAAAATGTTGCCGATAAATTGATTTCATTTGGTAAACCGGTTGTTATTTTAGGAACGAACTATAAACCAAATGTCGCTTTAACAGATGGCTCATACGCATTGTTGATTGCATCTTTTATCAAAGAAAAAAATCACGAAGTATATTTAAATATGCATCCAGATGAAATGCGGAGTTATACTTATCTATTGTCACATGAAAATATTTATAATGATTTTCCATTTATTGCAAACAGTATTGTTTTGGATATCTGGCGCAGTTTTGAAACAAACAGAAATGATATAACTGTTGTTCAATATGGCAATACGAAGCAACTTTAATTGACAGTTGATTTGATATTTTTATTTTGCTCAAGTTTGTTCTTGATAATTTCTGCAGCTAAGTTGTAACCGTTAGAATTAAAATGACCATTCTTTTCCCAATAATATCTCAGGCAATCATTCCGGGTTTTAATATTGCGTTTTAAAAATTCGTCATGTAAATTGATTATGTTTTGGTATTTTACTTGTAAGGCATCACGCATTTTCGTATTTACCTTAAACATGCCAATTGTTTTCTTCATTTCGAATTCAGTGTAATTCGGAATATAGATGAGTTGAAGTTCTGCATTTTTATTACTTAGATAAACACTAAAATTCTCTAGTTGTAGTAAAAGGTGTTGAATGATTTTTTCAGTAGCTTCTTGATTTTCTTTTGAATTTGAATTTAACTCAATATAATTTCCAAATGGTATAGAAAGAATTCGGAAAATATGACTGATAGCGAAAAAATATTCTTTAACTGGCAATGGTTTATTTTGTTGAAGCGTAACATCCATATCGCCTAAATCATTTTCAAATACGCATAAAACCACCATATTTATGGATTGTTCCGCTATTTTGTTTTTATACAGCTCAATTTCTGAAAGCGGATTGCTGCCGGAAATACCACAATTATATACTTTAATTTGTTTATTATGGAAAGACTTACTTGTTGTTAATTTATTTTGTAACAGAACGGGTAATGTTGAATCGTTTGGTGCGCCTTCGCCTTCAATGAAAGAGTCACCTAAAAAAACAATATTGTAAAAGTTAGTATCAGCATCACTTATACATTTTTGATCACGAAATCCATCTTTGTTGTAGTGGTGTGCGTACACAAATTCAGATTTTTTAATAGTATTTTTTGAATTTGGCAAGTATGCTTCCGTAAGCGGTAAAACAGTAGTTTTTGGTCTGAAAAATTTTAACAATGTGTATTGTTCTTTAGTTTTATACGGCGAAAAATAAACATACCTGTAATTTTCCATACCATTGTTGAATTGCTTATAAATGAATGTTAGTGTAAATTCTACCAACAATAGTAATGATAAAAGTACTGCTGTATTTTTTAAGAGAATATCTTTTTTGTCCGGTAAGAAAGACCAAAAAATACTTTGAATAAAAGATAGATTAAATAATAAAAAAGCAAAGTTGTGGTGAATGCTGAAATGCCGAAATAAATTAAAAATGCAGCATGAATTATAACTAATAAAATCAGTCCTGTTGTTTTAAGTACTTTCATTGGAATGTATTTCAAATATAAGTATTCAGTTCGTTTTATTTATTTTATTGACTTGAAGTTTAGGTAAATGAAAACTTCTTTATTCTATTTTATATCTTTACACAGATTAAGAGATACGAGTCTAATTTGCAGAATACGAATGAACATACAATATCATTTAGCGCGTTATTAAAAAAGACGTTCCAGATTTTTTATTCCGTAAAAAAGAGAGAATTTCATTTTATACTTTTTATAACTTTTCTTTTGTCGATAATTGATGTTCTTACATTCGCATCTATTATTCCGATTATTTACCTGATCAATGATTCTTCGCCAATACAATCTAATGCTATACTTAATGCAATTTATAATTTCATGGGTTTTACGTCAGCAAACATTTTTATTTTATTCTTGTTGTTAGGCGTTGCTTTTGTTTTTTTAGTAAAAAATTTATTTTCACTTTTTATTACACAGTTACAAAACAAATTTGCTTTTTCCGTTTCAGAAGATCTGCTCTACAGGCAATATGATCGTTTTTATAACGAATCGTACATTGAAAAAAATAATAAAAATGCAATCGATTACTTGCGATATGTTGCAACTGCGCCGGTGCAGTTTTCAATAGCAATAGTATTACCTGTTTTTTACCTGATTCACGATTGTTTTGTAATACTTTTAGTTGCAACAATGCTTTTATTTTATTATCCTGTTGTGATTATTCTGGTTTTAACGACTATTTTCCCAATTAGTTTTTTCCTAATGAAATTTGCAAAGCGAAGACTGGCGTTTTATTCTGAAGAATTAGGTAAGCTGGAATTAGAGTCATATAAAATCGGTATAGAAGGCATTCAAGCGTATATTGATGTTAAGTTGTTTAATAAAGAACAATTTTTTGTAAGTAAAATCGCATCGGTTTTTAAAAATTTATTTTTAATCTATCAAAAAGTGTTTTTATTTGAAGCTATGCCACGACGCATCATCGAAATTGTGGTTATACTAGCGATCGGAATTTTATACGGTGTTGCCGTGTTTTTTCTCAAATTCACACCAACAGACCTGGTGCTGATTCTAATTACATTTGCAACCGCTGCCTACCGTTTAATGCCATCGATCAATGAGATTCTGTTTAATATTATCCGTATAAAATCATCGTCCTATATTTTTGATTATTTAGATGCTGTAAAAGAAACAGAACCCAATGGCAGTAATAACAATAAATTGACTTTCAAGCAAGATTTGATATGGAAACATGTTTCGTTTAGTTATCCGGATAGTGAAAATGTAATCTTGAAGAATATTTCCATCACCATTTCGAAAGGTGATTTTGTAGTAATAATCGGTGAATCAGGAATCGGGAAAACTACATTAGGTAATTTGTTTGCAGGTTTTTTACAACCACAATCCGGTAGTTATCTGATTGATAACAAACCATTGGATAATTTCAATCAAATTAAACATTTAATAGCTTATGTCTCACAGGATTTTTATTTGTTTGATAAATCGCTGGTGGAAAATATTGCTATTGGCGAAACAGTAAATGAAATTGATTACAAACGAATTGATCAAGTATTGCAAGCAGTCAATTTGATTGATTTTGTTGCTGCTTTACCGGATGGCTTGCAATATATGGTAGGTGAGCAAGGCGCACGTTTATCAGGTGGACAACGACAACGCATTGCTGTTGCGCGTGCATTATATAAACAAGCACAGATATTGATCTTAGACGAAATCACCAGTGCATTGGACAAAGAAAATGAAACGGAAATTCTGGAAACCATTTATAAAATATCAAAAAAAAATAACCTAACGGTGATTATGATTACACACAGAGTTTCTTCATTACATCATTTTGATAAAATATATAAACTCGAAAATGCAAATTTGGTTTTAATGCAATAGTTTTAAATTACCACATTTTTTCAAAATTTATTTTTTCTGTAACTTCACTTTTTACAACAAAATAAGAATCAGTATTTTCGGTTTTTACTTTTGAAAAGATTTTCATTAATACTGAAATCGGAATAATAATAAATACGAAGAAAAAGAACAGTAAAACTGATTTTATCCAATTACCAATGAATGAAATTAGCTTGTCAGTGTAATGAATAAATAAATTAGAATACGTTGGTGCAATGATTAGCAATGCTAATAAAAACAAGGCAATATAAAGCAATACTAATTTCCTGAATAATAAGAAACCTAAAGACAAACCAATAATTTGCAGCAGATTCTTTTTGTATTTTACCAAGTAATGCTTCATGTTAAAAAAGCGAATAAACAAAAGGCGCAACAGCAGAACTGCCTCCAAAAAATATTAATACAGCCAATAAAATTAGGAAAAGAATTACAGGAGCCAGCCACCACTTTTTACGTTCCATCAGAAATTGCCACAAGTCTTTTAATAATTCCAGCATAGCATTTTATTTATAAAATATAGTTTTTTCAATGACCAAAATATCCATGTTTGTTTTGATAAAACAATTGTAAGCATCTTTTGGTGTGCAAACAATCGGTTCATCTTTAATATTAAAACTCGTATTGATAATTAATGAACAACCTGTTTGCTGTTTAAAGGTATTAATTAATTTCCAAAAAAGCGGATGCTGTTCTTTATTTACGGTTTGTATGCGCGCACTCAAATCAACGTGCGTAACAGCAGGAATTGTTGATTTTACAGTGTACAGTTTCTCATTTAAAGAAAGTTCAGCATAATTTTCTGGTAATAATTTTAAATGTTCTTTCTTTATTGCATGCACTTGCAGCATATAAGGTGAACTGCCAATAAAATCAAAGTAATGCTGTGCATCTTCTTCTAAAACTGCCGGCGCAAAAGGACGAAAACTTTCCCTGTTTTTTATTTTCAGATTTAAATGTTTTTGCATTTCAGTATTTCTTGCATCAGCGATGATACTTCTGTTTCCTAAAGCGCGTGGTCCAAATTCCATTCGATCCTGAAACCAGCCAATTACTTTCCCATCTGCAATATGTTGCACGGTTTTCTCGCACAATTCATCATCATTTTTACAAACAATATAATTTTTATGCTGAGTTGTTAATTCGTCAGTTTCGCATTGTCCAAAATTATTTCCAAGTAAACTTTGCTGCATTGCATCCGGAAATTGAATATTTCTTTTCTGATTAAAATATTGATGATAAGCAATAAACGCTGCACCTAAAGCACCGCCTGCATCGCCACTTGCCGGTTGAATAAATACATTTTTGAAAATTTGTTGCTCGATGATAATTCCATTGATGACTGAATTTAGAGCAACGCCACCGGCTAAACATAAATTTTCAGAGCTGGTTATTTTTCTAATTTCTTTGCATAATAGCAATACAACTTTTTCTGTTATTTTTTGAAAAGCATAAGCTAAATTACAATGACTTTGAGTTAAAATATCATCACTCTTTCTTTTTTGTATGCCGAATAATGTTTCCCATTTTCTATCATGAACCATTCTTAAACTATATGGAAATGAAAAGTTTTTCATATTCAATTGATATGAGCCGTCTTCTTTTATTTCAATTAATTCTTTTTCAATTGTGGCAATAAATTGCTTGGTTTCATCTGCGTCTTTATTGCCATACGCAGCCAAACCCATTACTTTATATTCATCGCTGTTAACTTTAAAACCTAAATAGTAAGTGATCGCAGAATACAGTAAACCTATCGAATGTGGAAATTGAATTTCTTTTAAAATTTGTATGTTATTTTTATTGCCAATTGCCAAAGAAGTAGTGGTATATTCACCAACACCATCAATAGTAAGAATCGCAGCTTCTTTAAAAGATGAAGGATAAAATGCACTTGCAGCGTGTGACAAGTGATGCTCGGAAAATAATAATTTTACTTTCTTGTTATCAAAATTTTCATCAATACTGTGTAATGCATTTTTAATTTCTGATTTGATAAATAATTTTTTGCTTGTCCAGGTATTCATCGCTTTTATGAATGAAATCAGGCCTTTTGGTGCAAAATGTAAATAGGTTTCAAGTAGTCGTTCAAATTTTAAAAACGGTTTTTCATAAAAGATGATTGCATCAAAATCATTTAAATTGAATTTGCAAAAACTCAATCCGCTTTTGATCGCATTGCTTGGAAAATTTTCATCATTTTTAATTCTGGTATAACGTTCTTCCTGTGCGGCAAATAAAATCCTGCCATCTTCTATAATAGCAATAGCAGCATCGTGATAATAACAGGAAATTCCGAGAATCTTCATATTTGAAATCAGCAAAAAATAAAAATACATTTAATACTACAATTTTTCTAAATTTACTACATGATAAAATTCTACATTCCATTGTGAATATATTGATTTTAAATTATGAATATCCGCCGTTAGGTGGTGGTGCTGGCATTGTTACGCAGCATTTGGCAAACGAATTTATTTTAAAATCACATTCTGTTACGATTCTTACTACATGGTTTGCAGGCGAACCGGAATATCATTCTGAAAATAATCTGACTATTATTCGTGTAAAATCATTGCGCAAGCAAACATTTCAGTCAAATCCGTTTGAAATGTATGACTGGCTAAAGAAAGCAAAACAATATGCAGCGATTTATTTTAAAGAAAATCAGTTTGATGTTTGTTTAGCAAATTTTACTTTGCCAGGCGGCGCCGTTGCTCACTTTTTACAAAAAAAAATAAAACTGCCATATGTGATTTTATCACATGGTCATGATATTCCTTGGTTTAGTCCGCAACAGATGTTGTTTTGGCATTTGTTATGCTTTCCTTACATCAGGTACATATTGTCAAAATCTTCTTATAATGTATTACTTACACAGCAACTGAAAGAAAATGCAGATTCATTTTTAGGAAAGTATAAGTTCGGAAAAAATAAAGTGATACCGAATGGCTTGCTTGCTAACAGTTATCGCAAAGGATTTGATGCAACTGATAAAATTATTCAGGCACTTTTCGTTGGAAGATTAGTGCCTCAGAAAGATCCGATAACTGTGATAAAATCGTTTCAGCAGTTACAGAAAAATAATTTGCCAATACATTTAAAAATTATTGGCGATGGAACATTAAAAGAAGAATTAGAAAGATATATTTCAACGGAACAACTTATCAATATTGAATTATTAGGTAAGATAAGCCAAAGCCAGGTGATGGAAGAATACGAAAAAGCGCATATCTTGATTGCGCCAAGCAGAGAAGAAGCGATGTCACTAAGTGTTTTGGAAGCTATTTCGTGCGGCTTATATATTTTTGCAACCAAAGTAAGTGGCAACAGTGAAATTATTCGCGACCAAGTAAATGGTAGCTTTATTCCTTTTAATGATGCAAATGTGCTCGCTGAAAAAATAACTGTTTTTTACAAAGAAAAATTTCTGCAGAATTATCAATATCCTGAGCAAATGCCACAGTCTATACTACAGGATTATTCATGGGAAAATTCGGCAAATAAATACCTTGAATTATTTGAAGAAATGAAGCAGGCAAATACTAAGTAACAATATGTTTCCGTTGGCTGATAGAAAAAACAAAACAACAGAGATAAGTTGCAGCCATGAATGACGATGTGATAGAAATTGCTATCAAATCAATCCAGTAATCTTTTTCTTTTTCTGTGCTGATTATTTTTATACAACTTATTATTGCAGTTATAATTAATAATGTTAACCAGAAGAATAATTGTTGCTTTGGATGCGCAAATGATATTTTTGTTAAACCATTTTTGAACTCAGATTTGAACATCAGATAAAATCCAAATAAGGAAAACAGGATTGGTAAAAAATACATCGAAAAATAGCCGATTTGATTAGAAATATACTGCATACGAATAATGCTTTGAACAAATACGCTCACTTGGTATGCATCTAAAATATGACAGCAAAAATCCAAGAATAAATGTAAAAGTATGGCAAGAAATACAGATACTGAAAATAAAACAAAGTGTTTTTTCAGGTAAGCAATAAAGTCAAAATCAAGATAATTTTGATATTTTTCAAAGAATGGTGACGGCAAATTTTTGATAAGTACATTTCTGCAAACCAAATGAAAAAATATTGCGCTTAACAATGCGATCGGATAAATCAGGAAACAGATTGTTTTTAAATCGTACTGAAAAATATGAAAACGTATTTTAGTCAAACGAAATAAAATATCATAATCAGGAGCGAGACTGCCAAAAACCAAACCGGTAACAGAGAAATATTTCGACCACTTTTTTTTAACTGGAAGAATGTAGCCAATATGTGCAAAAGTGTAAGGCATTGCTACAAATATAAGCTAATTTTAAGCTTATGTTTCAATGTTTTTTTCTATTTTAGCTTTGAATATGAAAAGCAATTCATCTGGTAAAACAACACCTAAAAAAGAGCATGTTCAGCTTACCAAAACAAGCAATACAACTCCATCTTTTTCATTTGCAGAAAGTTATTTTTTACATTATTTTATACTTTTTTTTGGTGCAATTCTGTTGTATGGATGGACGACTTCGTTTGATTATAATCTGGACGATCAGTACTCTATAGGACAATTAACCAACATCGATAACACGTTTCAAGGTATGCTGGCTGTTTTCAAAAAAATGTATGTTGGTTTGGATTACCGGCCAATTCCGATTCTTTCTTTTTGGTTTGAACGCTTTTTTTTCGGTTCATTAAAACCCGGAACATCTCATTTAATGAATACATTCATTTTTGGCATTTTATTAATAACGATTTACCGCTTTGTAGTCGTTTCTAGATTTTATGAAGATGAAAAAAAACTACGTTTAACAGCATTTATAACTGCAATCATTTTTTTAGTGCATCCGAATCATGTCAGTGTTGTTGCCAATATTAAAAGCCGCGATAATTTGTTCAGTATGCTTTTTGGTTTGTTGAGTGCAATACAATTTATAAAACTATTTGATGACAGAAAATGGTGGCGACTCATGTTTATTTTCCTGTTTTTGGTGATTGGTTTTATGTCGAAGCTGGATTGCTACATGTTTTTACTGGCACCATTACTCGTGATCTTTTTTTACAGAGAAATACCGATAAAAAAACTGGCAGTTATTGCGGTATCAACAGGTGTCTTATTTTTAATTGTTAGCGCGGTTCGCGATCATTTTCAGGCGAATGCGGTACAGCCAATTGTAAAGTCCATCTTTTTTGACGCTTCCAAAAGTCCGTTGTATAATAACGATGCATATTTGAACAGAATATCTATGGCGTGCATTACAATGTTGTATTATCTGAAGTTTCTCGTTGTTCCGTTTGGCTATTATTTTTATTATGGTTACAACCAAATTCCTTTGCTGCCGCTTTTTCATCCGATTAATTTTTTAGCGATTTTTATTTATGCATCAATTGGATTGGCATGTTTGTTTTTTTATAAAAAGAATAAAATTTACTTGTTTAGTTTTTTATTTTTTCTTTTAGGTATTGCATATGCTTCCAACTTGCCGCAAGTGGTTGCCGGAATTATAATGGACAGGTACGATTTTATTGCATCTTTAGGTTTTTGTTTAGCAATATCGGCTCTATTGATTGATCTGACTAACATCGAATTTAGAACGATTTATAAAAATGTTTGGCTGCTTGGTCTAATTATTATTCTGAGTTTTTTTACAGTTTACAGAACTTCTGCATGGAAAGACCAGATGACTTTGTTTCAGCGCGATATTCCACATCTTCAAAAATCATTCAATGCGTTAAAATTAATAAGTGGTTTGTACATGGAGCAAACATTGTCAAAAGCCAGACGCAAGTCTATGCACAACCAGGAAGCAGATTTTACTGCAAAAATGGCGAATAAATATGCAGATCAGGCGATTGCTATTTTTGATAATTCTGCAGAGATCTGGCAGATCAAAGGAATTTACGATTTGTATAATGAAGACTATAATTCAGCGCTGAAAAAATTCCAAAAATGCAAAAACATTGATTCTAACTTTTTAGCGCCCATTAATTATATTGGAGTAACATATCAGAATCTGAACAGGATAGATTCAGCAAAATATTATTACAAGTATGTAATGGAAAAAGAATCTTTTTTCAATTATTCGGCAGACAATTTAATTGAGATATTAAAAAGCGAAAACCAATGGAATCAAGTAGATAGCATTGTTCATGTTTTACTTTTACGTTTTCCTGCCGATCAAAAGTTAATCAAAAAAGCAGAAGAAATACAGTTGTCTAGGCAGCAACCACCATTTATACGTGCTAATTAGGTTTTGTGGAAAAAATTAACACAATTAGTTGCATTTGTAATTATTTAATCGTATATTTACATAGAATAAATCTTGAAATATATGGTTAAAAATTTACACTACTTTGAATTTATTGCTCCTTCTATTTTATTATCTAGCTATCCAACCAAATCATTGGTGTACTTGAGCATTAAGTTTTTATAGTCTGATTTTAACTTTATTCAGATTTAATTAGTATTTTGTAATTTATAAACCATAACACTTAAAGTATAATGTTTTAAATATAAATAAGATGAAAAAAATAAATTTTATTCTTCCTTTGTTACTGTTCATATTTAGTTCAACTTTGATTGTCAAAGTAAAAGCTAATACACATAGTACAACAACTGCAGTATCTGCTTCAGACCTGACAGGAACATGGATTATGTCTAATATCGAAGCCAATGACATGATAGAAATAGCTGTTTCTGAACAGCGAAGTGAACCAATTGATAATTCAGGCAAGACTAAGCAAACCGAGACAATGTCAATTCCATTAAAAAAGATTTTACTAAAAGAACTTTCTCTTGGAAATACAAAATTTGTATTTAGTAACGGAACATTCAGCTTTTATCGCAAAACGAGTTTAACTTTTTCAGGCAATTGGACTTTGAATGCAGATCAACTGACATTGAAATATAAGTCTGGAAACGGAGAAAGCATAAAACTGAATAAAATTATTAAACTGACTGATAATTTGCTTATCATGGAGTCAGAGTCATACAATAAAAAAGTGATTTTCACATTTACAAAAAAACAATAACACCATAAAATCAGTTCCTATGAACAAGTTTACTAAATATATTTTAATGCTGTTCCTCACGTTTGAGGTTTCATCTTTTGTATCTGCCCAGAATATTGACTATCAGGTCTATTCTACACGTTACTACACAGGAAGAGGAAATTCAGATTTTTGGACTTCTGATGATCCAAGATGGATTTTTTTAGTATATGATAATCTGGATGGATATGCAGGTGGACAAGGCGTTATTCGTTCTATTGATAACGGATTAGATGGTGCTGCTTGGGATGATCCTACAGATTTCTTATGCAGGCAGTCATACAATGTAAATGCAACAGGATGGAGAGTATATTTAGATGGTTGGGAAGATGATGGCTGTGGTGCAAGTAATACTTATAATACCGGTTGCGCAAATGATGATGAAGCGAGAAGCACAATACTAAGTGGTGTTTTAGATTTTAGAACAGGAACGAATTGCGGTTGGACCTATTACACGATATATGCTCCCAGCAATTGGGGCGTAGAATACCGCGTTTACTGGCAATACGCAGTAGCTCCAACAATAACTTCGCAACCTTCACCAGATGACAGAAATGTATGTGTGGGAAATACTACTACTTTGTCTGTAGTTGCAAATGCTGCTGCTAAATTTTATCAATGGCAGGTAAATACCACTACAGGTACACCGCAAGCAGGTTGTCCTTCTAGTGGTTGGACAAATGTATCTAGTGGGTCAGGCGGTACTACTGCAAACTACACACCACCACAAACACCAGGAACTAGATTGTACCGATGTTTAATTACATCCAACTGCTCAGCTGATTTTTCTTCTAAAACAGTAATTTCGAATTGTGTACGTGTAAATTATTTTCCATATGCGATTCCAATTATTAGCAGTGTTTGCGGTGGTACTACAAGTCTTGGTTCTACAGTTCCATTTACAGTTCCTGTAGTTCCTGCTGTTGATGCTATAGCAAATGGTTCTTATACATGGTCGGTTTCTCCGTCAGGACCAACTATTTCTGCGCCTACAAGCCAATCAACAAACATAACATTTCCTTCATTAGGAACATATACAGTTACCGTAACATTAGACGATAACGGAGGACCATGTGCTTCTCAGGTAAGTGCAAACTGCGTTGTTACAGTAAATAATCCGGATTGTGAATTTGTTTATGTGGATCCCGGCACATCCAATACAAGTGGAGGATCTTCTAATACACCGGTTACCTTAGCAGCAGCAATTGGATTATTATCGCCTACACGTAATCATATACGTATGGCAGGTGGTACTTATAATAATGTACCTGTTATTAGTTTGCCGAATACAGGAACAGGTATTAACAATGTTACAATTGAAGGTGGATATGTAAATACCGGTGGCGTTTGGACTAAATCAAGTGCAACAGCAAATGCTACTATTATTAACTTTACAGGTACTGAAACAATAGATAATAATGTAGTTCATGTGGTAGGTTTTAAATTAGTTGGTACTTCCGGAACTACTTTGCAGGATTTAACAATGACTACAGCTGCGGCTTCCGGAACTACGGTAAATGGACACGGAAAATCAAACTATGCAATTTATATAAATAATTCAGGATCATATACTATAACACGTTGTGTTATAACTTCTGGTGCTGCTTCTGCAGGAGGTACTGGTGCTAAAGGTGCCAATGGTACAGCAGGGAATTCATCTTATGGACCTGGCTATGGTTGCGATGGTGGTTGCGATTATTATTCAGGTTGCGGTGATGCACCTGGTGGCTGCGGTGGAGGTGGCGGCTCTGGAAATGCCGGCGGCTCTGGAGCTGGTGGTGCGGGTACAGCTATTGGTGCAAATGGTGCTGGTGGTGCTGGTGGTAATGGAGGCGGAGGCGGTGCTGGTGGCGCAGGTAAGTGTGCTGGTACAAATGTAAATGGTCTTGCTGGGGCTGGAGGTAGTGGCGTAAATGGTTCGTCTGGTACTACTGGAAATGGTGGTGCTGGCGCTGCTGGTGGAACCACTGGAAGTGCCGGTGGTGGTGGTGGAGTATCAGGTTCAAGTGGTACGGGGTCATGTGATAATGGTGCTTGTGGTGGAAATGCAAGTTCTGCAGGTGCTGGTGGCAGTACCGGTGGAGCAGGTGGAACGCCAGGGGCTGATGTATATTCAGGTGGTTGGTTTCAACCAAGTGCTGGAACAAATGGCGGCGGCGGCGGCGGCGGAAAAGGCGGTGCTGGCGGTGGTGGCGGTAGTGGCTCACATGATAGTTTTACTTGTGACCGTGATGGTGGAAAAGGTGGCGCTGGCGGCGGTGGCGGCGGCGGCGGCGGTGCTGGTGGATACGGCGGCGGTGGCGGTGGTGCTTCATTTGCAATCTTTTGTTATTCAGCAGGAGTAGGCAGTATAACCAACTGTAGTTTAAACACAGGAACTGGAGGTAGTGGTGGTGCTGGTGGAGCAGGTGGTTCTGGTGGAGCAGGCGGTGGCGGTTTAGGTGCAGCTGGCAATGGTTGCGGTGGTGGCGAAGGTGGTTGTGGCGGTGGATCATCCGCTGGTGGTGCTGGTGGTACCGGTGGTGCAGGTGGTACTGGACGTGGAGGACCGCGTTATGCTATTGCTCAATATTTGGGTACGGCACCAACACAATCTATTGTTACTGTTAATTCCAGTATTTCAGGTGGTTCTGTAGCCAATCCAACCGGAACATACACTGTTGCGTGGAATAACCAAAAAGGTTGTACCAACTCGTATGTGAATTTAACTAAATCAGCAAATACATGGGCTAGTTATGGTGCAGGTGGCAGTTTGGTAAACGATATCACTTCAAGTACATCTTCCTTTACAACAGCATCATCTCCTGTTTCTGTAATATATTCATCAACAGGTTGGAAAGATATTGTTACAACTTCTGCAGCGGACAGCAGAGATAGATTGTTATACATATCTACGAGTCGAACTCCGCCTGTAATAAACGGTATTTCATCGCCTATATGCAGAGACGGATCTTTAACATTGTCATGTACGCCTAACAGTCCTTCAACTGTGGTGGCATATGAATGGACGATACAAGTGACACCAGTTACAGGTTTAACTACTCCTACACCTGTATTTACATCAACTGCTGCATCTTTTACGTATTCATTTGCAAATGCTGGTGCTTCGGCAATAACTTATCAGATTAAATTAAGAGTACAGGATCAATGTTGTGGGTGGTCTATACCTGTTTTTGGAACAGTAACTGTAAATCCTCAGGTTACAGCTGGATCAATTGGTTCAGACCAAACAATTTGTTACAATACAACTCCAGTTGGATTAACCAATGTTACTACTCCTGCAAATACGGTTGGTACTGTTGGCTATAAATGGTATTATCAGGATAATTGTACCGGACCTTGGATTCAAATATCAGGTGCAAATGCTGCAACTTATGCACCAGGTGCATTAACGAATACAAGATGTTATTACAGAGAGATGACAAATTGTACTTATACATTGAATTCAAATACAGTTACAATAACAGTTTTACCTAACTTTGATCCTGGTACTGTTTTACCTGATCATGAAGGTATTTGTACTGGCAGTGTTCCAAGTACTAAATATATGTCAACAGCTCCAAGTGGTGGTGCCGGAACTTATAATTATCAATGGTATTATAAAAATGGGGTAGGAAATACTTGTCCTACAGGTACTTCAACAGTAGGTTGGACTATTATAAGCGGTGCTACCTCTAATACATATACACCACCTGCACTTACAGCAGACAGAACATACGCATTACAGGTAGATGCTACTGGTTCACCTGATTGTGGATCGGCAACATGGGCTGCTAATTGTGTCGTAGATACTGTGCATTTAAAACCAACAGGTACTCCTTCTTTATATAAATTGTTCCAGTGTGATTTGACTGCATTGCTAAAAGCTGATAATCTTTCGAATGATACTTCAACAATAAACTGGACAAGAACAGCAAGTAGCAGCACGCCGGCGAATTCATCTGATAATCCTTTATTGGTTAGCGGATTAGTAGGTGGTGTTACAAGTACTTATGATTTGCAAATGACAAATAAGTGGTGTCCGAATGTTGTAGTTGGTACAGTTAATATAACGCCTACAACAAACACAGCGGCAACAATTGCGATTAATACAGGTACAGGTACTGCATGTGCATCTTGCATTATTCCTGATGGTATCACAAAAACTTTCTATGATGCATCTGGTAAAATTATTGGTAAGATCGAAGATGACGCAGTTGTTACACCTGCTTATTTGGATTCAACAGAAGTTTGTACACGAGTGGTAAGCCCTGTTCCAACTATCTTAGATAATTTTGGTTTGAATCAACCATATTTACAAAGATATTGGACAATTAAGCCAACAACGAATACTAACTCAATTGTTACATTGTATTTCACTAATACAGAGTTGACTAATCTACAAACTGCTGCAAATGCTACAAGATATCAGTTCTCAGGATATAACTTATATGTAACTAAGTTCCCTGGCGGCGGTGGTGGTACTTTTACAGCGCCATGTACCGGTCCTTGTGCGTCATCTGCAGTTAGTGTTCCTTCGCAATTTGGATTTGATGTTGCAAAAGGATTCCATTATGTAACATTCACAGTAAATAGTTTCTCAACATTCTACATACATCCGGCGTTGTTCCCATTTGCACCATTGCCTGTCGAGTTGATTTCGTTCACAGGTTGGAATGAAGGTGCTGTAAATAAATTACAATGGAAAACAGCTTCTGAGAAGAATACAGTGAAGTTTGAAATCCAAAAAAGTTTAGAGTCAACAACATGGACTTCAATAGGCGAAAAACCTGCGTTTGGAAACTCAACTATAGAAAGAAGCTATGATTTTAATGATAATAATCCGGTGATTGGAAACAATTATTACAGATTGAAAATCATTGATGCCGATGGTACATTTAACTATAGCAACATTATCAATATTCCGATCAATAATGCAATTATCAATAGTTTTGTTCAGGTTTATCCGAATCCGACAAGTGGTATATTGAATGTTGATATACAATCTACAAGTGCGTATGACATTAAAATGACAACATTTGATGTGTTAGGTAAGAAAGTATTGGAAAAACCAATGACAATTACTAAAGGATTGAATACGCTAACGATCGATTATTCAACTTTAGCAAAAGGTACTTATTTGCTTCAATACTCGGATGCTGAAGGCAAAATACATACTACTAAATTTGTTAAAGACTAATTTTAGAAAATTAAATTCAGAAATCCTCGCACTAAGCGAGGATTTTTTTTAAATAGTTTTAAGAAAATAGCTCTTTTTGGTAAAGAAATATTTTCTATTTTTAGAATAAATTTATTGACGTAAAATTACTAAATGAACAGTAAAATTAATTTGGTATTGCTGCTTTTATTGGCTTTCAGCACTGTACACAGTCAAGATGCTGTGATGTATGATTCTACAAAAATGATGATGAGTGAAAAACCCGGTGCAGCATTCAATAGCTATATGGTGCAAAATATGACAGCAACCTTAGCCATTGATTCTTCTTTTTCTCTTGATACAATTAAGACAAATGGATTTGTTTATTACATTAAACATAATGAAGATAAAAATGCAGAAACACAATTAAATATTGTATATAAAGTAGGTTACTTATTGGAAGATTCAACAAAACGTGCTAGTGCATTTTTTACGGCAAATTATATTTCCAAATACTATGAAGCTAAAATAAATAAGGATTTTACAGGCAATGTAAATTCAAAAGTGAATGTAGATGTAAAACCGGAATTTACCAACTTTGTATTTAATATAACTGCAACTGATGAAAATAAAAAGACAACGATTTCTAATTTATTGAAACTTCTGGCAGACAGTATTCCTTTTAATTCGACAATTTTAGAAGCCAATAAAACAGATTTTGTAACACGATACAAAACAAATTTTTATAATGAATTGGCTTACCGAAACAGTAAGATGCCAACTGCTAAATACCTGAATGCAATAACTGCTGCTAAGCTAAAACAGTTTTATAAAGATTGGTATAGACCCAATCTGATGTCAGTTATAGTTGCTGGTGATTTAGATGTGGCGCAAATACAAAAAGAGATCAAAGCTGATTTTTCAAAATTGAAAAACCCTTTGAAAGAAAAAAAAGTAGCTTTTGTTGGTTTATCAAAAACACCTTCTTTATTATATTCAGTAGTGATCGATTCTTCTATAACTGATAACGCATTACTCTCATTTTATTATAAAGTAGGAAGAACCAATAGAGGCAGTATTACAGGATATGCTGAAACTGTTATGGGAAATTTAACTTCAATAATTATTAACAAGGTATTTGATGATTACAACAGAGAACATAATGTTACAAAACTTAAATCAACATTGTCGTATGTGCCTTTTGCAAAAAATATAGATGCATTGGAATTGAATGCAACTTGTACACAAAACTATGCAGATACTTTGACTGTGTTAATGCTTGATTTTGAAAATGATTTTAAAGCCGGTGAGATGATTAGTGAAAAAGAATTAGCCAAAGCTAAAGCTATTTATTTAAATAATCTTGAAAAATACAAAGTAAAAAATACACAAGACTATATAAACAGTTGCTTAAAGCATTTTATATACAATATTCCAATTGTTACAGACGATCAGGAACGCGTAAGGAATTTTATAGAAAAACTGGATGTTAAAAGTATTGGCGATTATATGGCATCTGCTTTTAAAAAAGAGAACATAGCAATAGTTGTCAGAAAACCGGCAGGAGCAACTATGTTATTTAACACCAAGACTGCTTTATTAAAAAAATACGAAGAAATTTTTCCTAAAAAATAATTTTCAGGAATATCTCTAAAATGAAAAAAGCAATAAAAAAAACGGTATCATCTGCTAAGGCAATTCCTAAAAAAGAAACAACAGATTCCGGTTTCCAAAACGCATTTAACGAAAGATGGTTGTATCTTATTCTTGGTTTTCTTGCTTTTATCGTATATGCAAATAGTTTGTCTAATGGTTATTCATATAATGATGAATTGAATGTATTGTCTAATCCTGGTATTAAAAGCATCACTCAGGTTTTTAGCATTTCATCCAATACCGATTTTTTTTCTGCAACTAGTTTTCCGCTGACGAAATTTATTTTCTTTTTAGAATATACCGTACTTGGATTTAAACCATTTACAAGTCATTTGATTAATATTCTTGCATATGCAGGTGTAGTTTTATTGGTTTTTAAATTATTGAAGACGCATTTTTTTATCAATGATTTGTGGTTGCCATTTTTTATTACGATTACTTTCTCTTTGCATCCGATACACACAGAAGTAGTTAATAATATTCAAAACAGAGGTGAGATTTTATTTTTTTTATTTTCAGTATTAACCATCGATTTATTTTTAACTGCGATAGAAAATAATATGCTCAAACATGCAGTATTTGCTATAGTTGCTGCTTTGTGCGCATTACTTTGCAGTCCGTTCTCAGTTATAAGTATGCTCAGTTTATTAGCTTTTGTTTTGGTAGTAAAACCACACAAAATGCGTTCAGTTGCAGGTATATTATTGCTTCTTACTATTGCAGTATCTATTATTTATTTCATTTTTACATACAAAAAAACATTAACTACAGTTTATTTTGTTGAAAATCCTATTGTCTCTTTTTCTTCATTCATCAATAAGTTTTCATTGGTCTGTATGTCAGCATTAATTTATCTGAAACTGCTTGTTTTTCCTGTGAAGCTATCTTTTTATTATGGTTATAATACAATCGCGATAAATAAAATAATTGTATTTTTCGCCATAGTTATACATGTGTTTTTATTGGTTTTGTCAACGATTCTTTATAGTAAAAACAGATTAATCTCATTCTTTATCTTGTTTTATTTTACAGCAATATTCTTGTATGTTAGTTTGCTTTTTCCATATCCTGGAATTATTTCAGAACGTGCTATGTTATTTGCTAGCTTGCCGTTTTGTATTTTAGTGATTTATTTAATATCAAATTTTATTGGAGATGCATCAGTGCCTGTTTTTAACAGGTCTAAATTTTGGTATGTTTTTATTGCACTCAATTGCATGTATGTGGTGCGTAGTATTGCACGAAATATGGATTGGAAAGATACGCTTTCAATAATGACAAATGATGTTCAGCATCTGGAAAATTCAGCAAATGCAAATTATTTATTGGCAGATCAAAGTATTCTCGCCTACAATGCTGACGGAAACCAGGAAAGAAAAATTACAGCAGAAACTGCTCTGAAAAAAAGTTTGACCGTATTACCTGATTATTCATTAGCACTAAGTAAATTAGGTTATTTGTATTCGGTAATTAATAACGATACTTTGCAAGGATTGGATTACATGCAACAAGCATATAAAGTAAATCCAAATGATGCAAGAATTGTAAGTAATCTTGCATTAGGTTATAATAAAGTCGCAAATCCTGATTCGGCATTAAGTTTGTTCAACAGAGCTATTGAACTGGATCCGAATGACCGATGGTCTTATTTTTACGCAGCGCAATTACTTTTTGATAATGGAAAACAAAACGAAGCATTTGTCAAAAATGCTCAATTAAAGGAAAAATTTCCTGAAAATGAACTGGCGTATTTAAATTACGGAACGTTTTATTTTCGAGCAGGAAAAGAAGATTCATCTATTACTAATTTTGAATTAGCAGTGAAATACGGTTCAAAAAACAAACAACTTATTAATCATTTATTTTCGGTATTTACCAAAAAAGGCGATATGGATAAAGCGGCCTATTATCAGTCTCTTTTAAACGAAGAATAAATTAAAGATATTACTTGTAAATTGACAAAGCTATAATCTTGGCGTGTTTTTTGTTATTTTACATTCGCATTTTATTATTCAGTGAAACACAGTAAAAAAATAGCAGTTATTTTTATTATTCTATTGCCATTGCTTTTTGGTTTTTCGAATAAAAAAATACTATTTGAAACGCATCCATATTCTTTATCGTATGATACATTAGCGTTCGAAAAACCTAATATACCGGCTGATAATCCTATGACGGTTGAAGGTGTCGCCTTAGGTCGTTTTTTGTTTTATGATAGTTTGCTTTCTGGTAACAACAAACAATCTTGTAGTTCGTGTCATTTGCAGCATTTGGCTTTCTCTGACGGGAAAAGAGTTTCTGTTGGTGCTTATGGTGATACATTGACGAAAAATGCGATCAGTTTGATTAATTTGGCCTGGAACAATGAATATTTTTGGGACGGACGCGAGCGTTCTTTAGAAAGTTTGATTCGTACACCGGTTACCAATCAAAATGAGATGCGCCAGGATACGATTGAACTTATAAATGAGTTGAATAAACATCCATATTATCCGTTATTGTTTCAAACTGCGTTTGGCAAACAGGAAATCACCATGGACTTAGTGTCTAAAGCGCTTGCACAATTTTTACGCACTATAATTAGCAATGGTGTCGTATTACCGGATTCTATTTTTCCAAAATTGCCCGCTTACGTTTCAGACAGCAAATACATGTCGCAACATATTTTCGATGAAACATTACAAGGTACATTTCTGAGATTATCACAAAGATGCAGCAGTTGCCATCGTACTAGGTTATATGTTGGAACTGAAATGGGTAATGATATGGTTCCGGAGAAAGGACAGAAAATGAAAATTCCTGCATTGGTCAACATCGCGCTTACAGCGCCATATATGCACGATGGTCGTTACAAAACACTGAAAGAAGTGATGCAGCATTATGAGAAGCATATTGATGAATTCACAACGGCTAAGGTCAGTAGTGATTTGCCGGGAATTTATTTTACAGATTACGATGTTGAACATGCGGCAGAAGTAATGGAAATGTTCAATGATTCTAGTATTATAACAAATAAATCCTTGTCAAATCCATTTGCAGAAATTAACTTTAATTGGAAAAATTATCTTCAATATATTCAAACTAAATAATCATCTTTTAAGATGCGTCATTCAAAGAAAATAATAGTTGTAGTAATACTTTCATTACCGTTTATTTTTGGATTTATGAGTAATTCAAAAACTTATGAGACGCATCCGTACAAATGGGATTTTGATACAATAACAACACCATTGTTTGAAATTCCTGAAGATAATCCAATGACAGTTGAAGGTGTTGCTTTAGGCAGATTATTGTTTTATGATTCTCTGCTTTCTGGAAATAACAAACAATCTTGCGGAACTTGTCATCAGCAAAGATATAGCTTTAGCGATGGAAAAAAACTGGCTGTCGGTACTTTTGGAGATACATTAAAAGTCAACACAATCAGCTTAATAAATCTAGGTTGGAATAAACATTTCTTTTGGGACGGACGCGTAAAAAAATTAGAAGATGTAATGCCGGTTCCAATGTATAGTGCAATAGAAATGGGTGAGACGGAAACAAATTTACTGGTAGAACTGAATAAGCATAAATATTATCCGGTTTTATTTGAGCAGGCATTCGGTGAAAAAACTATTACAGCAAAAAATGTATATAAAGCATTAGCTCAGTTTTTACGCACTATAGTGAGCATCAGGATCCAGTTTCCGGATTCTGTATTAAATATTCCGCCAGTTGGTGTAAAAGAAACAGATTTTTTCTACCAGAATTTAAAGGCACCAACACTCAGAGGAACTTATTTTCGCTTTGCAGCTATGTGCAATGGATGTCATGTGAGCGATGTGGAAAGTTCTTACACACAACTGGCAACGAATGGTATCAATGATTCAAAACATTTAATGAAAATTCCATCATTATATAATTTAGCATATACCGCACCATATATGCATGATGGCAGTCTGAAAACAATAGAAGAAGTGTTTGAACATTATGATAAACATATCGCAAATTTGATCGATTCAAATCCGCAAATAACCTTTCCGCAGAAATTCCAAATGATGGATTTTAAGAATGAAATAACGGATTTTGATAAAAAAAACGGTCATTTATTTTTCCAGTTATTAACAGATTCTAACTTGCTTACAAATATTAAATTTTCAGATCCTTTCAAAGAAAAATCATTTAGTTGGAGTAGTTATATTCCTATGAGGTAAATATGATATCCATCTATCATTTTATATGTAAATATTTAGTTTTCAACACATTGTGGAATTGATAAACATCAATTTTTTGAATTAATTCAGTGAAAGTATTTTTTTTTAGTTAACTTTATCGTGATGTTTGTATAATATTTTTTAAAGATAGAATATGAAATAATTTTTACATTTTTTTACATTTTATTCATTCAACTGGACTGATGATTTAGCCGTAATCAGTTTTTTAAAATATATACTTACTATCATTCTGTAAATAAATTTTTACAGCTAATTTTTTTTGAACTAGGTATAAAACAAATTATATGCAAAATTTTTTACGCGCCCTAATCATTATTATCACTGCCTTATTAAGTTTAAATTCGGCAACTGCACAGTGTACTTACGGTGGTACTGCCGAATCGGCAACAACGTATTCTGTAACTACATCTTTTACGTTTGTTTCTACGACAGGTGGAAAGTATATAAAATATGCTGTAACAAGAGGCAGATATTACAATTTTAGTACTTTGGCTGCAGACGGTTCAGATGCAACCTTTGACTCGCAGCTTACTTTATACGATAATAATGGGAATTTATTAGGTATTCATAATGATGATAATTCTTCGACATCGCAATCTAAACTTTTTTGGGTTGCAACATATTCTGGTACAGTTAGAGTGTTGGTTTCAGCTTATCCGTGTACAACAAATGCAACTAACATCAAAGTAATGGCTGCTTATGTGAACTGGACAGCGCCGCCAACTTGTGAGAATACAATCTATGCATCACCATCAGGTACTAATGCAAGCGGCACACAAAATACACCTAATACACCACATGATTTATTATCAGCAGTTAGTATTGCTCAACAATATTCTGCACAAATTTCATACATAAAATTATTAAGTGGAACGTATTCAATTAACCAGTCATTACCAATATTACCAAGTGTAACATATGATGGTAATTATGAAGTAGCAAACGATGGATGTGGTGGTACAAATAACATTTATCGTAAAAATTCAGCGTTAACAACACAAGTGACAACTGCCATCTCAGCTGTATCTACAACATCAGCATCTTGTATGGCCGGTTCTGTACTGGCACCTTACGTGATGGGTATGGTTGCAGATGCATCTTCAAGTTGGACACTTCGCGACATAAATGATAGCGTTTCAGCAGCAAATACCAGCAATTATGGTGGTGGTGGCTGTACGTTGTATGGATTGTATGCTAATAATACCAGTACATTTAAAATAGAACGTTGTGGTATAGGTACCGGTACTGCACCAAATGGTGCGGCTGGTGCAGCAGGTGGTAATGGCGGTGCTGGTGGTGGTGCTTTTTATGGTTGTGATGGTGGTTGTGATTATTACACTGGTTGTGGTGATGCGCCTGGTGGGTGTGGAGGTTCCGGAGGAACAGGTGGTGCTGGTGGTAGTGGTGCTAATGGATCAGGAAATGCAGTTGGTGCAAATGGTTCCGGTGGTGCTGGTGGTGCTGGTGGTGCTGGTGGTGCTGGTGGTGCCGGAAAATGTGCCGGAACAAACGTGAATGGTCTTGCAGCTGCAGGTAGTGCAGGTGGAAATGGTACTACAGGTGGAACTGGAAATGGCGGCGGCGGCGGCGCTGGTGCTACTACAGGAAGTTCTCCTGGAGGTGCAGGTGTTTCTGGTTCTGGTGGCACTGGTTCTTGTGATAATGGTGCCTGTGGAGGAAATGCAAGTGGAAACGGTGCGGCTGGTACTACGGGTTCTGCGGGCAGCACTCCAGGCGCTGATGTATATTCAGGAGGTTATTTTCAACCAACCTCCGGTACAAACGGCGGTGGCGGTGGTGGCGGAAAAGGCGGTGCTGGCGGCGGCGGCGGTAGCGGTTCTCATGATAGTTTTACTTGTGATCGTGATGGTGGACATGGAGGTACAGGTGGTGCAGGTGCTGGTGGTGGTGGTGCTGGTGGTTACGGTGGTGCTGGTGGCGGCGGTGCATTTGCTGTCTTCATATATAACAGTGCCGCAGGTGGAGTAATAACGGAGAGTAGACTAAATCCTGGAAATGCAGGTAGTGGTGCTGCTGGTGGGGCTGGTGGTTCAGGTGGTTCAGGTACTTGTTCCGATCCAAATGGTAAGGCCAACAGTTGCGGTGGTGGTGAAGGTGGCTGCGGCGGTGGCGGTACATGTGGTGGTAATGGTGGTGCTGGCGGTGCTGGTGGTACAGGTCGAGGTGGTGTTCGGTATGCATTGGCTAATTTAAGTTCGGCGAGTGCACTTACAACTACAAACGCACCAACACAGTCAATAGTTACAGTTAATAGCAGTGCAACAGGAAATACATATGTTACGAATCCACAAACCTTTAAGGTAGATCAAAGAGATGGATGTCTTAACTCTATGATTACAGTCAATAAAGCATCTGGTACATTAACACTTCCAACGGGATATTCAATAGTAAACGATGTAGCATCTGCAGCGACAAATAACGGCGGTGGTAATGTGGCTTCAACAACTGCAGCTACTGCAAATACATTTTTATCTTGTACGTCAACTCAGGCAGTTCAGGATTTAGTAGTAACAGGAACAGGTGCTGGTACGTTCAGAGGTACTATTGTAGCATTAAAATCAAGAACATTGCCAACTATTTCTATAACTGTTGGTGGATCAGCTTCAACTACAGTATGTACAGGAACATCATTTACATTAGACAATACACTTTCTGGTGCAGACTGTTATGAATGGTCAATCCAATTAACGCCGGTTACTGGTTTAAATACACCAACTGCTGTAACATTTACAACCAAAAATCCAACAGTTACAACAGGTATATCCGGAGCAAATTTAAATAATGCAACTAATGCAAATCAAATTTATCAAATCAGATTAAGAGTACGAGAAGCTTGTTGTGGATGGTCAGTTCCTATTTATGCAAATATTACGGTATTACCTGTTCCTAAATTGCGTGATACATCCTTTACAGTTTGTAGTGGAGTTGCATTATCTGCATACACACCACCTGATGCTTCTCCGACGCGAATAGTGCCTACAGGAACTACTTATACTTGGTCAGTACCTTCTGTTGCAGGTATTTCAGGTGGAACAGCAGGAACTGCCTCAAGCTCATTTACTGCTCAAACATTAACCAATTTAACAAATGCACCTATAACAGTGAATTATACAGTAACCGTAAATTCACCAAATACTTGTACACCAAATCCAACTACATTTAATATTGCAGTCACGGTAAATCCGGTAGCAAAATTACGAGATACAACATTGAATGTATGTAGTGGTGTTGCATTATCATCCTATACACCAACAGATGCGGCACCTACACGAATAGTGCCAACCGGTACGACTTACACATGGTCAGCACCAAGTGTAGCCGGTATATCAGGAACTACATCAGGAACGGCACAAAGTTCGTTTACACAAACATTGACAAATTCAACGAATGCACCAATAACAGTAAATTATACGGTTACAGTCAATTCACCAAATTCATGTACACCAATACCGGCAACATTTAATATAGCTTTAGTTGTTGATCCTGTAGCCAAACTTCGCGATACAACTTTATCAGTATGCAGTGGCGTTGCTTTATCAGCTTACACACCACCAAATGCTGCACCAACACGTATAGTTCCGTCAGGAACTACATATACATGGTCAGCACCAAGTGTAGCTGGTATATCAGGAACTACAAGCGGCACTGCACAAAGTTCGTTTACACAAACAGTGACGAATCTGACGAATGCAGCAATAACAGTAAATTATACAGTTACTGTAAATTCGCCAAATTCATGTACACCAATACCATCAACATTCAATATTGCATTGACAGTAAACCCTGTAGCAAAATTAAGAGATACGACTCTAAGTGTGTGCAGTGGAATTGCATTATCATCCTATACACCAACAGATGCGGCACCGACACGAATAGTGCCAGCCGGTACGACTTACACATGGTCAGCACCAAGCGTAGCTGGTATATCAGGAACTACATCAGGAACGGCACAAAGTTCGTTTACACAAACATTAACGAATTTGACGAATGCAGCTATAACAGTAAATTATACAGTTACAGTCAATTCACCGAATAGTTGCGCGGCAGTACCATCAACATTTACTATTGCATTGGTGGTAGATCCGGTGGCAAAACTTCGTGATACAACTTTATCAGTATGCAGTGGTGTTGCTTTATCGGCTTACACACCACCAAATGCTGCGCCAACGCGTATAGTGCCGACAGGAACTACTTATACATGGTCAGCACCAAGTGTAGCTGGTATAACAGGAACTACAAGCGGTACCGCACAAAGTTCGTTTACACAAACACTGACGAATCTAACGAATGCAGCAATAACAGTAAATTATACAGTTACGGTAAATTCGCCAAATTCATGTACACCAATACCATCAACATTCAATATTGCATTAACTGTGAATCCTGTAGCGAAACTTCGCGATACAACTCTGAGTGTGTGCAGCGGAATTGCATTGTCCTATACACCAACAGATGCTGCACCAACACGAATAGTACCAACAGGAACTACTTATACATGGTCAGCGCCAAGCGTAGCTGGTATATCAGGAACTACAAGCGGTACAGCACAAAGTTCGTTTGCTCAAACAATAACGAATCTTACAAATGCTCCAATAGTAGTAAGCTATACTGTTACGGTAAATTCACCATTTGGATGTTCAGCAGTACCATCAACATTTAATATTGATGTGACAGTAGATCCTGTTGCAAAACTTCGTGATACAACTTTATCAGTATGCAGTGGCGTTGCTTTGTCTGCATATACACCGGCAGATGCCTCACCAACGCAAATAGTACCAACTGGAACTACTTATACATGGTCAGCACCAAGTGCAGCAGGCATAACCGGAACTACATCCGGAACAGCGCAACCTTCGTTTACACAAACATTGACGAATCTGACGAATGCAGCGATAACAGTAAATTATACAGTTACGGTAAATTCACCGAATACTTGTACACCAATACCTGCAACATTTAATATAGCATTGACAGTAAATCCGGTGGCAAAATTACGTGATACAACATTAACAGTATGTAGCGGAATTGCTTTATCTTATACACCGACAAATGCGGCACCAACACGAATAGTACCAACCGGTACGACTTATACATGGTCAGCGCCAAGCGTAGCTGGTATATCAGGAACTACAAGCGGTACTGCACAAAGTTCGTTTGCACAAACAATAACGAATCTTACAAATGCGCCAATAGTAGTAAGCTATACTGTTACGGTAAATTCACCATTTGGTTGTTCAGCAGTACCATCAACATTTAATATTGATGTGACAGTAGATCCTGTTGCAAAACTTCGTGATACAACTTTATCAGTATGTAGTGGAGTTGCTTTGTCCGCATATACACCGGCAGATGCCTCACCAACGCAAATAGTACCAGGAGGAACTACTTATACATGGTCAGCACCAAGTGCAGCAGGCATAACCGGAACTACATCCGGAACTGCGCAACCTTCGTTTACACAAACATTGACGAATCTGACGAATGCAGCGATAACAGTAAATTATACAGTAACAGTAAATTCATCGAATTCATGTACAGCAGTGCCATCAACATTTGGAATAGCATTAACAGTAGATCCGGTTGCAAAATTGCGTGATACGACATTTGATATTTGTAGCGGTGGTTCTGTATCATTCACACCTGCAAACGCAGCACCAACTCAAATCGTGCCTACGGGAACAACATACACATGGTCAGCGCCAAGTGTATCTGGTATAACAGGAACTACAAGCGGAACAGCACAAAGTACGTTTAGTCAAACATTGACAAATACTACAGGCACAGCAATAGTAGTAAGTTATACGGTAACAGTGAACTCGCCGAATTCTTGCACACCAAACCCAACTACGTTTAATATTGATATTACAGTTAATCCGCAAGCGATTTCAGGAACATTAACTAAATCACCTAATACAACTAATGTATGTGAAGGTACTTCAGTATCTGCAACATTAACAGCAGGAACAGGTGGCGCAGGAACAATAACAGATGTACTTGAATACAGATATGATGGAACAGGCGGTTGGTCTTCTTATACTTCAGGAAGTTCACTTTCTACAACAGGAAAAACCCTTGTAGAAATAAGAACATATAGAACTGCAACAGGATCAAATTGCAGCTCGCCGGCAACCGCAAATACAGTTTCATGGATTATTGATGTTGCTCCTACAGCAACTGCAAATTTAGATGCTCTATACTTATGTGATTTAACAGCACAATTATCTGCGACATCTATTTCTTCAGGTGCAACAGTGTCATGGTCATTGGCATCCGGAACAGGAACGCCTTCTACTTCTGCTGCTAATCCATTGACAGTATCAGGTCTTACTGCAGGCGCGACTACGGTTTATGATTTGTTAGGCACAAACTCTGGTTGTACAAACGTAGTAATTGCATCAGTTAATATTACTGTACCATCTACTTCAGGCACAACATTGGCAACAACTGCTGGGTGCGCAGTTTGTGTACTTACCGATGGATTAACAAGATCTTATTATGACAATACTGGTAAAATTATTGGTAAAATAGAAGATGATGCAGCAGATACTCCTGGTTTCTTAGGATCAACTGAAATGTGTGTTGACATTGCAGGTTCGGTTCCAACAGTAGTTGATAATTATGGTTTAAATCAGCCATATTTACAAAGAAGATGGACAATACATCCTACAACAAACACCAATTCAATTGTGACCTTGTATTTTACAAATACAGAGTTAACAAATTTACAATCTGCAGCAGCATCTACCAGATATCAATTCTCAGGTTACGATTTATATGTAACTAAATACTCAGGTGGAAGCGGCGGTTCATTTACACCACCGGCAAGTCTTGGCGGCGTGAGTGTTCCTTCAATTTGGGGCGCTTATGGAAGCAATCACTATGTATCGTTTACGATCAATAGTTTCTCTACTTTCTATGTACATCCTGCTTTGTTCCCATTTGCACCGTTACCTGTCGAATTGGTTTCTTTCACCGGTTGGTATGATGGTACTATAAATAAATTGACATGGAAAACTGCTTCAGAAGAAAATACAGTACGATTTGAAATTGAGAAAAGTTTAGAATCCTCAGTTTGGACAATGATTGGTGAAAAACAAGCAGCAGGAAACTCTAACGTTGTTAGAAACTATGACTTTAATGATAACAATCCTGTAATAGGAAACAACTATTACAGATTGAAAATTGTTGATGTTGATGGTTCGTTTACATACAGTAATGTGATAAACATTCCGATTGGTACAGTTACAAATAACAGCTTTGTACAAGTGTATCCGAATCCAACTAAAGGTCTTTTGAATATAGATATTCAATCTACCGGTGCTTATGATATAACAATGAAAACATTTGACGTTGTTGGTAAAAAAGTATTGGAGCAACCAATGAGTGTTGTGAAAGGCTTGAATACATTATCTATTGATTATTCTACTTTAGCAAAAGGTACTTATGTATTGCAATACAGCGATGCTGACGGCAAATTACATACTACGAAATTTGTTAAAGATTAATAAGCTCTTGATTCTATAAAAGGAAAAACCTCGCAAGAAATTGCGAGGTTTTTTATTATGAATAATGTTAAATGAGTTTCTATAACTGAATTTCCCAATCGCTTCTTTCAGTGTATAATTGCCAGAATCTATCTGCGATCATTAGTGGTGAACGTTGTTCTGATTCTTTACTGACAAAGCCACAAACTGTAACAGTTCCTAAAAAAATGTTTTTGTTTTTTAATGAGATATGCAAAGATTGCGACAAGTTGCGCAAGCCGGCTTTTCCTATGGCTAATGAACCATATTCAGGCATTGGTTGCAATGCGAAACCACCACCTGTAACTAAAACAGTACCACTGCTTTTCTTTTCCATATCCGGTAAAACCAATTTTAATGCAGTCATCATACCGCCAACATTTATTTTAAAATCACGCGTCAGCGAGTCTGATGTTTCATTTATAATATCAACTTGTTTGAATTTCGCAACATTATAATGCAATACATCTATAAAATCAAATTTTTCCCAGATCTGATCAAAGGCGTCTTTCATAGTATCGCTGTCGCCGGCGTCAGCAACAAAAAAATGCGCATCAATTCCTTTTTCTTTCAGCTCTTCGGTGATCTTTTCTAACTTGTCTTTTTTTCTCGCAATTAAGCAAACGGAAAAATGTTCGCTTCCGAATTTTTCCGCGACACTTTTGCTGATTCCGTTGCCTGCACCAATAATTACTATAACTTTATGCATATATATCTAATTTTTCTTTGCCAGTAAAATATATCTTCCGGATTTTTTGGGATTGAATTTATTTAAATCATAATCACCAAATTCCTTAACCAAAGTAAAACCGGTATTATTCAACAGTTGATGAAAATGATGTTGTTTCAATGCTTGTACTTCTTCTCTGAACATCCATACTTTTTCATCTTTCTCAATATTGATATACTTGATGATTTTTCCGTGTTCTACGGTTTTTCGAATGTAAAATTTATAACCATCTATTTCTTTCGTTTCTCTTTCTGTAAGGTTGTTGACTACTTTTTCTACATTCATAAAATCGATTAAAATGTAACCGTTGTCTTTCAGACCTGCATGCATCGCTTCAAATACTTTTTCGTTTTCTTTTAAATCATTAAAATAACCGATACTGGTGAAAATATTAAAAATATAATCGAAGTAATTGATTCGGAAAGGTAAACGCATATCATGTACATAAAATTCCAGATTATCCAGTTGATACATAGTATTTGCAAAATGAATGCTTTCCGGCGACAAATCAACACCAACAGTATCAAATCCTTTTTGCGCTAAATAGTAAGCATGTCTGCCTTTACCACAAGCCAGATCCAATATTTTTCCTGAACTGATTTCTAATTTTTTCAGCACATTATCGATAAACATGTTCGCTTCATCCTGGTTGCGGTGTTTATATAAAATATGATAAAGTGGTGAATCAAACCATAATTCGAACCATTGCTTTGTTTCCGTTTCCATAAATTAAATGTACGACTTACAATTTACGATGTATGGTTTATATAGTATATTTTTCAGTTAAGAATTTATTATTTAAAATTTGTATCCTGAGATTCGAACTTGAATTTAAGTTATATTGCATCTAAGTTCTTGATGTATTTTCTCCAAATACCACTTGTCCAGTAAATAGTAGTAAACGTTAATAATGTCAACCAATATACAACCTCGCAACCCCAACAAATATAAAGCGCACTTTGTTTTAATTGTACAAAATAATAACAGTAAGTTACATAAAAAAAACAGCAAAAAACTTCAACGATAGTTGGCACAAATGTAGCGCCTGTTCCAGTGATTCCAAAATTCATAATCATACCTGATGAAAAAAAGAGCAGTGCGATCATAAGTGTATAAAAAGGCGGAATCGTATCCCGAATCAATTGAGGATCGCTTGTAAATACAGACAAGATCTGATACGGAAATGAAACAATAATCAGGTTGATGCTTAATGAAATTCCTACAGAAACGACCAGTACTTTCCGTAAAGCTGGTACAACTGCGTCAATTCTGTTTTGACCGATTATATTACTGATAACAGTGTTGCTGGTACTCGCAAGACTCCAAACAGGTATGCCAATAAATATGAATAGACTTTTTAAAATTCCCGAAACAGCTAATTCATGTTCGCCTATTTTTTCTACAGATAAAAAGAAATACCACCAAGAACCGATACCTATCAGATTTTGTAAAACAATTGGTGCTGATAACTTTATAATTGCTCCAAGTTGTTGTAGTTTGATAAAACGAAACGTAAATGCATTGTATATTTTTTGTTGCTTGTAATATAAAAAATGAAATAAGTACACCAAAAATAAAACAGTATCTGCAATCGCAGTAGCGATGCCAGCGCCTTTGATATCCATAGCAGGAAAACCAAATTTTCCAAATATCAGTACATAACCACAGATTATATTGGTGACAGCCATACAGATTGTTGCTATAGTGATGATTTTTGTTTTACCGATTCCTGTATAAAATCCATTGAAGCAAAATCCAAGCACAACAGGCACTACAGCATAATTCATCATCGATATGTAAGTAATCGTTGCATCTTGAATAGCGACAGATTTTACTGCAAACGCTAAAATATATTTTGTTGCATATCCGAAGATGAACATTAAGAATATGGATAAGATACTAGCAAGTATGATTAAATGATCAAAAGCAATACCTATTTTTTCCGGTTTATTTTCGCCACTATGACGTGCAATGATAACCTGACAGCCGCGTGCGAAACCACCGGCAATAAAAACAAATACAAAATAATAAATACCTGAAAGTGTTATGGCCTCTAACGCAACTTTAGAAGAATGACCTAAAAAAGCAGTATCAACCAATTGGTTAATGGAATGCGCCAAACTGCCTAAAATAATAGGATAGGAGATTGCCCAGATTTCTTTGTATGTGCCTTTGAGTTGCATGTGTTAATCGTGAGTAGAAAGTTGTAAGTCGTAAGTCGTGAATAATTTGATGTAAAGCTACACTTTCACTTTCATTATCACTTTCACTCTTATGTTAGTGATTCGCTCCAACCTTGCCATTGGTCGCCCCAAAGCCGGTTGCCTGCATCTACGTATAATGTTTCGCCACTGATATAAGATGCCATTGGTGATGATAAAAATAAAACAGGATAAGCCACTTCTTCTGTTGTGCCCATTCTGTTATTTGGAATGCTTTTCTCTATACCTTTTAAAATCGCAGGTGGATAGGTGTCCATTCCAGAGGAACGAATAATTCCAGGTGCGACAGCATTTACGCGAATATTATAACGAACCCATTCAATCGCTAATGTTTTTGTCATATTGTCAACGCCTGCGCGTGCAGCACCGGTATGCACCATGCCCGGAAAACCTCTGAAAATATTAGCAATGATATTAACGATGTTGCCTTCTTTTTGCGGAATGAAAAATGTTTTTGCCATGATCTGAGTCACGTAAAAAGTACCAATTAAATTATTCGTTACAACAGCGCGAAAACCATTGAATGAAATGTTTTCTGCAGCAGATGGAAACTGACCGCCTGCATTGTTTACCAATATATCTAATCTTCCTGCTTCATTTTTAATTTGATTGGCTAACGACTGAATTTGTTCCGGCTCACGAATATCTGCTATAGCGCTGCGAACATCTCCAAATGCTTTTAATTCAGAAATGGCTTTTGCAATTTTTTCCGCATTACGCGAAGCGATATAAACAATAGCGCCTAAATTTAAATATTGTTTTGCAATGGTGTAACCGATACCACTGCCGCCGCCTGTTACTAATACTATCTTATCTTTGAATAAATTTTCCTGGAACATGTTTTTTTATTTAAACGCACAATTTACAACTTAGAAATTGAAGTTTAAAATTTAGAAAAAAGAAATCGGTATTTACAATTGATTATTCAACAGCAACTTTTGACTTATTGCCGTAAAAGCTAATTACTAATACTCCAATTAAAACAAATAAAGTGCCTGATATATGCAGTAAGGTGATGTGTTCTTTTAAAATAAAATAAGATAAAATGATGGTTGCAATTGGACCGATGCTTGCTACAATAGACATATTCGAAGAGCCGATTAAACGAATACCATTTGTCATTAGAAAAGACGGTAACACAGTTGAAATGATTGCAATACAAATACCTAATAAATAAACCTGAATCGGAAAATGAAAAACAGCAAATCCATGCAATAAAGCAAAATGAATCAACACTGCTAAACATGAAATAATCATGGAAATGCAGGTGAATCGAACTGTACCGATATCTTTGATAATAGTATCGCTATTCACTAAATAGAATGCGTACGTTAATGAACTCAACAAAATAAACAAACAACCTTTACCTATGTTCGCTGTATTATATAACGACTTATCAGAATAGAATGCGAGAATGATTCCGATATAACAACATAAGATTGCAACAAACTGTACAGGTAATATCTTTCGTTTGAAGAATAACTTTCCCATTAACAAAACAAAAGTAGGATAAGTAAAAATAACAATGCGTTCAAGATTCGCACTTACATACTGCAATCCTAAAAAATCAAATAATGCTGCCAAATAATAACCAATGATACCAAGCACCAATATCGTTGCCCAGTTTTTCTGACTGATATGAACAGCTTTCTTTTTGTTTTCAAAATACAGGATCACAATATAGAACGGTAATGAAAACAACATACGGATCATCAGGATGGTAATGCCGTCAATACCATATTTAAAAGCTAGTTTAGCAAAAATGGCTTTCGTAGAAAAACAAACCGCGCCTATAAAAACAAGCAAAATTCCTTTAATGTATGCAGGTTGGTTTTTCAATCAATTATTTCTTTGCAAGGTAAACATGTTCCCAATTTTTATGCTGCTTCTATCATTTATTAAATTGTCAAATAAAAAAGGCAACCATTGCTGATTGCCTTTAGAAGGTTTATAAAGTTTCCACTTTATACTACAAATTTTATTTCATCGTAAAGGTTGATTGACCGATCAAAAATCCTTTTTGATAGACTTCTACTGAGTATTTTCCTGATGCGAATTTAAACGTTTGCGCCCAGTAAGAACAAACGGTTTTTGTTTCATTTTGATAATCAGGTTTGATGGTGTACGTGTATGGAATATCATTTCCGGTAGTTGCTTCTTTTAATGAACCGCTGCCTAAGTTTTGCAACTGTATAGTAGTGCCATCCGGATTAATAATACGAACTGCAATTTCTGTTTCGCCTTTTTCTGCGATCTTATTCTGTAATAAATCGAAGCAGATTCTCAGTTTTTCAGCATCTTTTGCTTTACTTACTTCGTCTTCTTTTCCTTTGCGTGTCATTCTGATTGGCGAGCATTGAATATTTGCCGTTCCCAAAATAGACGCTTTGTCAATGCGCTCTTTCATCTTTTGGTTTTCATCATCAACTTGCTGTTTCTTTTGGATAGTGGTAGTCAACTCACCGGAAATACTGTCACGTTCCTGGTATAATTGTTTGTTTACTGTAATCAAAGAATCGATAGATGTTTGCAAACGAAGTTTATCATCTTCTAACTGCTTAAGAAGCACTTGCGCATCAGCATATAATTTAGCTTTTTCAGCGCTGCCTGCTTTTAAAGTCGCAACCTGACCTAGTAAAGCATCGATTTTAGCACGTTTAGCAGTTAATTCCTGCTCTTTAATGTTCAGCATACTGTCTAAACCTGCATTTTGTCCGCGGTAGCTTTCAATTTCCTGTAATGACTCTGTGTACTTTTTGTCCAAATCTGCTTTCAAGACTTCGATGTCATCTACTTTTTTTTCGGCAACTACGATCGTTTCTTTTGATTTTTTTAGTTTAAGATTTGTGAAAACTAAACCACCAATCAGTAACAGGATTAGTGCAATGTAAATTGCATGCAATTTACCATTGGAATTTGTATTTTCGCTCATAAGAAATATTTATTGTTGTTTACGTTTCGCAAAAATAAGCATAAACTTTTAATTTGATGGCGTATATTGCAATAAATATCAAAATTTAATTTTTAATCTGATTTACATATGTTAGACAATATCAAGCCGTTCGATATACTTTTTCTGGATATAGAAACAGTTTCGAAGGCGAAAGACTTTACGGAACTGGATGCGTATGAACAGGAATTATGGCAGGAGAAAAAAGGTAAAAATAAATCAGATGATGAAACAAAGGAAGACTATTATTTTAATAATGCTGCTATTTTCGCCGAGTTTGGTAAGATTATTTGCATCTCTGTCGGATGGATTTCGCAAGATGGTATGTTCCAGCAATTTGAACTGAAATCTTTTTACGGTGATGATGAAGCAAAGCTGTTAAAAGACTTTTCTTTCTTTATGCGTCAGCAACTGGCAATGAACAAGAATCTGATTTTATGTGGTCATAACGTGCGTGAATTTGATGTGCCATACATTTGCAGAAGACTGCTGATGAACAGTTTGAAGTTGCCGGATTATTTCGAGAACTTACAAACTAAAAAACCGTGGGAAACAGGTTTGCTTGATTCTATGGATTTTTGGAAGTTCGGCGATTTTAAAAATTTTATTTCGTTAAAACTACTAGCATTTTGTCTTGGAATTCCATCGCCGAAAGATGATATTTCAGGTAAAGATGTTGGTCATGTCTATTGGAATGAGCATGGTTTAGAACGCATTAAAACCTATTGTCAAAAAGATGTGTTAACTGTTGCACAAATAGTTTTAAAATTGAAAGGATTATCCTTAATTTCGGAAAGCGATGTGAAATTCCTGAATTGATCACAGAACATTTTAATCAATAAAAGTACAAACTGAATTATGAGCGAAATATTATTAGACGTAAAAAACTTAGTAACCGAATTCAATACAGAGAATGGCGTTGTAAAAGCGGTAGATGATGTGTCTTTCCAGGTAAATAAAGGTGAAGTGATCGGCATCGTTGGCGAATCCGGTTCCGGTAAATCGGTAACATCATTATCTGTCATGCGTCTGATTCCAAATCCGCCGGGAAAAATTACCGGCGGTCAAATCAATTATTATCGCGATGGTAAAACACCCATTGATTTAGTTCAAATACCGGATGAATTGATGCGTGAGTTTCGCGGCAATGAAATTTCCATGATATTTCAGGAACCAATGACTTCATTGAATCCTGTTTTTACATGCGGCAATCAGGTGATGGAAGCTATTATGCTGCATCAGAAAGTAACGAAAAAAGAAGCGGAAGCAAAAACGCTGGATTTATTTGCACAAGTGAAACTACCTGATCCGAAACGTGCACTGAATGCTTATCCGCATCAGCTTTCCGGCGGACAAAAACAGCGTGTGATGATTGCGATGGCAATGTCTTGTCAGCCGAAAATATTAATTGCTGATGAGCCGACAACCGCATTGGATGTTACTGTTCAGAAAACGATCTTAGAATTAATTAATGAACTAAGCCGCAAAACAGGCATGTCCACTATTTTTATTACACATGATTTAGGTGTTATTGCTGAGATCGCTGATAAAGTAGTGGTGATGTATAAAGGCAAAATTGTAGAGCAAGGTTCTGTTACCGAAATATTCGAGAATCCAAAACATCCATATACGAAAGGTTTACTGGCATGTCGTCCGCCGTTAGGTAAACGATTGAGTAAACTGCCAGTTATTGCTGACTTCATGACGGAAAAAGACGGTGTCATTACTGAAAAAGCATCGGATATGAATGCTTTGGTAGAAGCGTTTGTTGTGAGTGAAAATCAAACTAAAAAACGATACGAAGAACTACAATCGCATCAGCCGATTTTACAGGTAAAAAATCTGCAGACATGGTTTCCGAATAAGACGAATATCTTCGGCAAACCGTTGGATTACGTAAAAGCGGTGGATGATGTTTCGTTCGATGTACACGAAGGCGAAACATTAGGTTTGGTAGGCGAGAGCGGTTGCGGTAAAACTACCTTAGGCAGAACGATTCTGCGTTTGGTAGAACCGTATGGCGGTAAAGCTATCTTTGACGGAAAAGATATTTTTAACCTTGGACAAAGTGAACTGAAAGAACTGCGTGAGCACATGCAGATTATCTTCCAAGATCCATATTCTTCTTTAAATCCGCGCATGACCATTGGTAATGCTATCATGGAACCTATGCAGGTACATAAGAAATATGGCAATGATGCTGAACGTAAAGACAAGGTAATTGAACTGCTCGAAAAAGTAAACATGAAACCGGAACACTTTATGCGCTATCCGCATGAGTTCTCCGGCGGACAACGTCAGCGTATATGCATAGCGCGTGCATTGGCATTGAGTCCGAAATTTATTATCTGCGATGAATCTGTTTCTGCATTGGACGTTTCCGTACAGGCACAGGTATTGAACTTGTTGATTCAATTGCGCGAAGAATTTAAATTTACTTACATCTTTATTTCGCACGATTTAAGTGTGGTGAAATTCATGAGCGACCGAATGGTAGTAATGAATAAAGGCAAGATAGAAGAAATGGGTATTGCCGATGAGATCTACAACAATCCGCAACAGGAATACACGAAGAAATTAATTGCTGCAATTCCTAAAGGTAATATCGAAGACATCAAAGCAAGGTTCGCACATCAGTAAAACGCTTCGCGTCATGGCGAGGCACGAAGCCATCTTTTTTCGTTTTGTTGTTGATAGGTGATAATACTTGTCAAAGGTGAGGTAAGTTTAGATTTTCTTGGCTTTAAAAAGTCCAGTGATAAAAACTACTAGTGAAGCTATTAATAAAATAGGTCCGAGAAAAGTAAATACCAAGCTGTCCACGCTAATTGCTGATGTATCAAACGAACCTGAGTTTAACATCAAAATTATCAGACTATACATATTATAAGAGAAAATGAGTCCTGTTGACAAGAGCAAGAAATGCAGAATAATTGTCTTTGTAGATACAGGTCGAGCAGAGTTAAACCAAAATTGATAAATGAACCCAATCAAAACCGAAACAATGCTTGTAGAATGAAAAATACCACATGCCTTTTGTTATATTCGCCTGATATGATATATCCATCATTTCAATATCTTTAGTTAATAGTCCAAATACTAGTAATAAAACTGTAAGCAAGTAAAAGAGGTAATGTGTTCGAAAAGTCATTTGTTTAATATAATATTTTTTACTTGTGCCGTTATTGGTCTTCTTCACCAACAAACCACTTCCTGTAAATATACTACTTCAAACTAAAAGTTGCGTAATACGAGCAACGAACTCTGACAGGGTTTCAAACCCTGTCAGAGTTACGGTCTAAGAGATGGCTCCGTGCCTCGCAATGACGCGAAGCGTATAACCTGTCTCTTTGGTGCTTTCCGCCTCCACTTTGGGGCTTTCCGTTGGTTGATTATCGGTTTCCTGCGCTGCCTTATGGTTTTCATCTTTCTATTTGCCTGTTTCTATTCTTTTTTTAAGGTTTGGCAGTGTGTATTTGCCTGTTCAAACATCCTTTTCAGTTATTTACAGTATTGTTTTAGCTATTGTAACTATTTATTTAGTCAATTCCGGCACTTATTTATGGTTTGTCACGCTCCTTTTGGTCATTGTAATCGATTACAAGCATTAAAGAGACCGTTACAACAACCATAGAAACGGTTACAACGACCTTAGAGACGATTACAATTCTCTTAGAAACGGTTACAATCCTCTTAGAAACCGTTACAATGACCTTAGAGACGATTACAATTCTCTTAGAAACGGTTACAACAACCTTAGAAACCGTTACAATGACCTTAGAGACGATTACAATCCTCTTAGAAATGGTTACAATGACCTTGAAGACCGTTACAACGACCTTAGAGAGAGTACAATCCTCTTAGAGACCGTTACAACGACCTTAGAAACCATTATAATCCTCTTAGAGACGGTTACAATGACCTTATAAACCGTTACAACGACCTTATAGACGATTACAATCCTATTAGAGACGGATACACTAAGATGAAAAACAATCATCAGCAATAAAAAAAAACCATCGCATGCGATGGTTTTTACAAATAGTGTTATTGTGTTCTCTTAAATAAATATACCGCCGGCAACTTCTATGCGTTGCGCGTTCACCCATTTAGATTCATCAGAACATAAGAACGCCACCACACCGCCAATATCGTCCGGCAAACCTACTCTGCCTAATGCAGTTATAGACGCAAGCTGCTGGTTCAGTTCTTTGTTGTCTCTAACCGCGCCGCCGCCGAAATCGGTTTCTATTGCGCCCGGCGCTACCGTGTTTACGCGGATACCTTTTTCGCCTAAGAATTTCGCCTGGTAGCGTGTCATCGTTTCCACGCCGCCTTTCATAATCGCGTATGCATCATAACCGGTAAAACTGAATCTTGCCAAACCTGAAGAAATGTTCACTATGCTTCCGCCTTTTTCTAATAACGGAAACAGTTTCTGCGTTAAAAAGAACGGTGCTTTTAAATGAATGTTCACCATAGAATCGAACTGATCTACTGTTGTGTCAGAAATATTAGCGTGCAATCCTGAACCTGCATTATTAACTAAAGCATGAAAGGTGGAGGCATTGAAAGTAGAAGATAATGTTGTTTTGAACGAATCAACAAAAGCATCGAAGCTGCTGCTGTTTTCTACATCCAACTGCAAAGCGTGCGCATTGTGGCCGGTTGCTTTAATTTCGTTCACTACGTTTTCCGCTTCCGCACTTTTAGAGTGATACGTTATTATTACATCGAATCCTTTTTGTGCTAATTGTAACGCCATGTTTTTTCCTAGTCCACGGCTGCCGCCTGTTACTAAGGCGATTTTGTTTAAATTACTTGTTGTCATTTTTTTGTATTTAATTACGATACAAAATTGACAATTGCTCAGCGAATAGCATTTACGAAAATCAATGCGTTATTTGCAAAAATCAAATAACTATGCTCTGAACGCCAAAGGCGAAATACTGGTTTGCTTCTTAAAGAAATTAGAGAAATGTGCTACTTCTTCAAAACCAAGACTATAAGCAACTTCAGAAACATTCCACGTGGTTTGTTTCAGTAATATCTTTGCTTCCTGTGTAATACGGCTGCCGATAATTTCTGTAGTAGTTTTGCCGGTGATTTCTTTCAGCACTTTATTCAGGTGATTGACATGCACGCGAAGTGTGTCCGCAAAATCTTTCGCTGTTTTTAATTGTAATACTTGTTTAGAAGATTCAATAGGAAACTGTCGTTCCAGCAACTCAATAAATAAAGTAGAAATACGCGCTGACGCATTTGCGCTGTTCTGCATGCTGATTGCCGGTTTTAGCTTTTGCCCGAAATGAATCGCTTCTATTACATAGTTGCGCAGTAAGTCATATTTAAAAGCATAGTCAGAATCGATCTCGCTGTGCATCTTCTCAAATATCTGCTCCAGTTCGCGGTATTGCGTCTCGTTGATCTGATAAACAAAATCAGCATTTGAATTAAAGATAGGCAGTTCATCGATCACCAAGCCGCTTTTTGATTTCGCTAAAAAATCTTTCGTGAAAATGCAGAAATGTCCTTTCTGGTTATTGTCCTGCGGTGTGTATTTATACGGAATCTTAGGGCTCGCAAACAGCACGGCATAGTTCTGCACATCAATTTCCTTATCAGCATATTCTACTCTGTTTCTGCCGTTGATCAGACTGATCTTGTAATAAGTTCTTCGGTTGTAAGGCATGGCAGGTTTGGTATTGTTGCACAACTGATACATCTCAGCGATGTTGAACACGTTAAAGTGTCCAATGTCTTTATTGTTAGTATCGTCTAAGAAGCTATCTAAAGTTGGACAACTGCCACCAAAAACATCTTTGTAGAATTCTTTTACGGATATAGTATTCATTTTTCAGGTATTGCAAAATTCAAATGATAATGCAAAGGTATAAAAAATAATACGAAGGTAGGAACAGGTTTTAGCCGGTTATTTATTTGCCAACTTCAAGTGCCATAATTGTATCAATGGCTTTTGCAATCTCCAAATGCAAATTGGTAATGTCATTTAGTTTGGTCATAAAATGAGCAGCTCCTAATTTTTGAGTAGCATTTTTATCGAGCTGCGAATTAGAAGTAGTGTAGATTATAACAGGAATATCTTTGAACCTGTCGTCTTTTTTTACTTCCGATAAAAACAAGGTGCCATCCATATAAGGCATATTGATATCTACGAAAATGAAATCCGGCAGTGGTTGCATATCGTTCAACTTGTTGATACCGGCAAGCCCATGAATTGCTTCGATCAGCGTGTATTGATCACCTAAATTATCGATAGCACCTTTGAAAAAGAATCTGTCATCATCGTCATCATCTACAAGTAAAATAATTTTCTTATCATTCATATAACTAAGTTAATAAACAGGATTTACTTTTGAAAGAAATCTTAATTTTTTTGGCTTAAGTCAAGTAATTTATCAAAAAAGTCAGAAAATTTAGACTAAATATGAATAAAACATACAACTCGTTTCAGAACTGTGCTTATATTATTCAAATCTAAGTATATATCATAAAAAATCAGCCATCATTTTATGGATGGCTGTTTCAATTTTAAGATACCAGCGATTAAGATACCAATAACTCGTCTAAGTTTCCTAAAGCCATTGTAAAACCTTCTTTGAAACCCATTTCGATGATCTTTTCCAAATCTTCCAGTTTTTCATAGCTGGTAACAATATCTACTATCGTTGATGAATCGCCATTAGCGGTAAAAGTGACATTCCACAACGAACGCGGAAAACCTTCATTGATGTTGCCGTCTGCATCGCAGAAGGCATCCAAACCGGAATAGCTTTTCAACGGCTCAATAGATTTATAATCAGCACGGCAATAATGCGCAAAATTATCCGGACCTTCCATTGCATAAAACCAGCTTCCGCCAACGCTGAAATCCTGTGATTTGGTTTTGGTCTGAAATGGTTTCGGTGCCCACCACAGATCCAATATTTTACTGTCCGTCCATGCATTCCATACCTTTTCTAAAGCCGCTGCAAATTCTCTTCTTACATGAATGCTTTTGGTTTCTCTGTTTACGTTGAATTCAAATACTAAATTGTTGCTCATTTTTTTAATTTTATTGGTTAGCTAATATATTATCGAGTTCGTTAAAGCGGTCTTCCCAAATTTTTCTGAATTGTTCCAGCCATTTATCAATCTCTTTCATTTTCGATGTATTTAATATATAATAGATTTCCCTGCCGCTTTGTTTCGCTTCCGTAAGTTCACACTCCGTTAATATTTTCAAATGCTTGGAAACTGCTTGCCGCGTAGTATGAAAATGTTCGGCCAATGCATTTGGTGTCATTGCCTGTAGAGCAATCAAACCTATAATTGCTCTTCTTGTTGGATCTGCTATTGCTTGAAAAACGTCTCTTCTCATTATGCTGATTTTTAATTAAGAAACCATTCGGTTGCAAATATACATGCAACTTTTCGGTTGCGCAAATATTTTCTTATTTTTTTTGCTCACACACTACTGTTATGCTGGGTTTAGCGAAGCACCATCAATTAAATGCTTGACTTGAATCACAATTCATTCAAATTCAAAATTTCTTCTAAATTGAATATTACCTTTGTTGCTATGAAAGTTTTACTGATTGAAGATGAAAAGGAATTGGCGAACAGCATACAGGCGTACCTGGTCAGTAATGAATTTATCTGTGAGTGGGTTTTTACCGTAGATGCTGCTATAGAAAAAATAGCTTCACACGAATACGACTGCATCCTGTTAGATCTTGGCTTGCCTGACGGCAACGGCTTCGAAATTTTAGAATCCATCAAAAGCTTAAATAAAACAGAAGGTATCATCATTATATCAGCTAAAGAAACACTGGAAACACGCATCGAAGGTTTGCAACTCGGCGCTGATGATTACCTGATTAAACCATTTCATTTATCTGAATTATTGGTGCGCATACAGGCATTGATCAGACGAAAGAATTTCAAAGGTAGTAATGTAGTGGTTTTTCATGAAATACAAATCGACATCATCGCTAAAACAGTAGAAGTTCTGAATAAGAAGATTGATGTTACTAAGAAAGAAATTGATTTGTTGTTGTACCTGATTGGCAATAAAAATAAAGTGTTATCCAAGAGTGCTATTGCAGAACATCTTTCCGGCGACATGGCAGATATGCTCGATAATCATGATTTTGTGTATGCACATATCAAAAATTTAAAAAAGAAACTCAGCGATGCCGGCAGCGGTGATTATATAAAAACAGTATATGGTTTAGGGTATAAATGGCAGCATGACTAAAAAATTATTACATAAAACATCCAGAGTTTATCTCATTTTTTCACTTGTTATATTGTTGGTGTCTGCGCCATTATTTTATTTCATTACAAAGAAATTATATGCAGATGAAACGAATGACACATTAATACTTCATAAAAACGAATTTTTGCAATATGCGATTCCATCTTTTAAGATCAGTGATATAGAAAATTGGAACAAGTATAATCGCGACATAAAAATTAAACCTGCGGAAACTATTACTCGCGATACTATTTTTGAAACTGCTTATTTTGATACACTCGACAATGAGCTGGAACCTTATCGTGAACTGCATGCGCCAATTGTGGTTGAAGGAAAACCGTTTACGTATGTGGCGCGTAACAATATGATCGAATCAAAAGATGTGGTGCAAAGTACAGCGTTGTTGTTTGTGATTGTGATACTGGTGTTGCTGATTGGTTTATACTTTACCACTAATTTTTTATCAAAGAAATTATGGCATCCGTTTAATGATACACTCACTCAGATAGAACAATTTGAAATTGATAAAAGCAAAGCGCCGCATTTTACAGAGACTGATATTGATGAGTTTGTGCGATTGAATAAAAGTATTGAAAATTTAATTGAGAAAAATAGTGTCATTTATCGTAATCAACGTGAGTTTATTGAAAATGCCGCACATGAACTACAAACACCTTTAGCAGTATTTCAGGCAAAGATCGATACGCTGATACAGCTTCCTGATATTACGCAAGCGCAGTCAGAAATATTGAGTTCACTGAATGACAATATTTCTAAACTCAATCACCTGAATAAAAATTTGCTGCTGCTTTCTAAGATAGAAAACAATGCTTATCACAATAAAGAAAGTATTATTGTGAACGATATTATTCAGAAGAATCTATTCTTCTTTAAAGAACAGGCAGCAGCGCGAAATATTAATATTCGCACATCGTTTGAGCAGGAATTGAAAATAGATTCGAATGCAGCTCTGGTGGAAATTATGATCAATAACTTATTACTGAATGCTATTCGACACAATATAGCAAACGGTGAAATTGTAATACATATTGCTAATCATACATTAAGCATATCCAACACAGGACAACAGCAAGGATTGTCTGCCGATAAATTGTTTGTGCGTTTTTCGAAAACTACTTCAGAAGAACAAGGTAATGGTCTAGGTTTGGCAATAGTGAAGAAGATTATTGAACTTAATAACTGGCAAATAGATTATGCTCTTGAAAATAATCTGCATGTTTTTACAGTAACATGCTAAAATTCAAACTTTCTTCTAAATCGTATCTCAACTTTGCATCAAAACTTACATAATGCAAAATAAAATCAGCTTATTTATTCTATTTATTGTCTTATCAATTGCAAGTGCATATGCGCAAAGCAGCAATGTAACTATTTCAGGAATATTAAAAAATAAAACTACTAAAGCAGCTTTGTCTTATGTGAATGTGGTACTTAAAAATGAAAAAGACAGTGCGTTTGTAACAGGTACAGTAACGGATGACGAAGGTCGTTTTTCTCTGACAAACATTAAACCTGAAAATTATTTACTGGAGTTTTCATTCATCGGTTACATTACCAAAACGCAAAAATTGTATGTTGGTAATTTGTCAGATTTCTTAGATGTTGCTACGGTTGATTTGGAAGAAGATACAAAAATATTAAGTGAGGTATTAGTTACTGCAAAACAAGACGATGTGAGTTCTAAAATGGATAAGAAAGTTTTTTCGGTAGAAGATAACATCAGCCAAAATGGAAGTTCAGTTTTGCAAGCGATGCAAAATTTGCCCGGCGTTACAGTACAAGACGGCAAAGTACAACTAAGAGGCAATGATAAAATTACAGTGTTAATCGATGGCAAACAGACAGCAATTACTGGTTTTGGAAATCAGTCAGGACTGGATAATATTCCTGCATCAGCAATTGAAAAGATTGAGATCATCAATAATCCATCTGCAAAATATGATGCGAATGGTAATGCTGGCATCATTAATATAATCTACAAAAAAAATAAACAGGATGGTTTTAATGGCAAGATAGGAATGACAGTTGGTTTGGGTTCATTATGGATTCGCAAACAAAACTTACCAGAAATTAGACCGCAATATCGTTTCACGCCAAAAGTAAATCCGACTATATCGTTAAATTATAGAAAGAATAAGATCAATTTCTTCTTTCAAGGCGACTATTTGTTTACACAAACTTTGAATAAGAATGAATTTGTAACGCGCACATATGACGACGGCACTATTATTCAACAACAAACCAAACGTAACCGAAATACACATTTCTCTACCATCAAAACAGGTATTGATTATAACATAACAGAAAATGATAAGCTGACGATATCAGGTATGTTTGGCAGCGAAAAGATCTTAGATAATGGCGACGAACCTTTTTTTAATGCAAATTTATCAGAAAGATTACGACTGTGGAAATTTTTAGAAGATGAATTAAAGATAACAGCGATGGCATCGGCTGCGTATCAGCATAAATTCAAACAAGCAGGTCATTTATTGAATATTGGTTTTAATTACACATTCCATCGCGAAGACGAAAAATATTTCTTCGATAATATTATGCCGACTTACACAGGCAAAGATGCATTCAAATTATTATCGGATGAACATGTAGCCGACATCAATATCGATTACGTAAAACCTTTAAAATACGGTAGGATAGAAGCTGGTTTTAAATTGCGCAACCGAAATATTCCAACGAACATGCAATTCTTTCCAGGCTTGAATTCACCATTAGATACGAACGCCGGCGGTTGGGCGACTTACAAAGAAATCATTCCTGCATTCTATGGAAACTATGTTTTTGAGAATAAAAAATTTGAAGCAGAAGTTGGTATGCGACTCGAATATGTCGGCATTCAATATAATGTAAATCCGAATCACAACACCTATAAAAGCGATGGTTATAAATACACGCAGCCATTTCCGAATGTGCGTTTAGCATATAAAATTAATGACAACAATAAATTATCTATTTTTTATAACCGCAGAGTGGACAGACCAAATGAAGTAGATATCAGAATATTTCCGAAGTATGATGATGCGGAAATTATAAAAGTTGGTAATCCTGGATTGCGACCTCAATTTACAAATAGTGTAGAATTAGGTTATAAAACGAACTGGAAGAAAGGATATTTGTACGCGGCTGCTTATACACGCATTGCAGATGGTACGATCACGCGAATCGCATCAACCGTTGATACGAGTAAACTAATTTATGCAGTGTTTCAAAACGTAAACAAGAGCTTTAATTCAGGTTTGGAAATTGTGCTGTCGCAGGAAATCAACAAATGGTATTCGTTTAACTTAAATGGAAATGTATATCATAACCAGATCAACGCGTTTACCGTAGAAAATAAATATCCGGTTGCGCACACTTTTACAGTAGGCAAGCAACAAATCGTTTCAGGTAATGTAAAACTGAACAACATCTTTCATTTACCTAAAGGTTTTGATGTGCAACTGACAGCTATCTTTTTAGCGCCTGATATTATTCCGCAAGGCAAGATTGGTTCACGGTTTTCTTTAGATATTGGTTTGAAAAAGACGATACAAAAAGGCAAAGGCGAATTATTCCTAAATGTAACCGATTTATCAAACACGATGAAGATTAAAAAAGAAATACAAGGCGATGGCTTTAAATATGTTAGCACTGATTATAACGAAACGCAAGTCATCCGAATCGGATATAATTATAAATTTTAATAGATAGTTAAAGGAATGGTGTTTGGTGAATATATCATTCTTATTTGTTCGTAATGGTTTTTCGGAGTCCGCCTTCGCGGACTCTTTCTTTTGTTTGGAAATACAAATTATACCACTTATTTTAGAGTAGAATAAATAAGTAATATGAAAACGAATAAGATGAAAAGAATAGCAGCATTTTTATTTTTAGCAGTAATTACAAAAAGCATATTTGGTCAGTCAAAGAATTATATCGATCAGCCGTATGTTGAAACAACAGCGCATGTGGATACATTGGTAATTCCTGATAAAATATACATGTCTATAGAGCTCAATGAAACAGACACCAAGAACAAGAAATCAGTTGAAGAAATGGAAACCCGAATGATTGCTAAATTAAAGGAAATCGGTATCAATACTACACAGGATTTATCGGTGGATGATTTGAATAGCATGTTTAGAAAATATATTTTTAAAGGACAAAATGTACTGAAAAGTAAAAACTACACACTGTTGGTCGCTAATGCAGATTTGGCTGAAAAAGTATTTGCAGGATTGGAAAGTATTGATATTTCAAATGTAGGAATATCAAAAGTAGAATATTCAGGTAAAGATGAATTATTACAGAAGCTTAGATCACTGGCAGTTAAGAAAGCAAAAGAGAATGCAGTTAACCTGACCAAACCATTAAACCAAAAAGTGGGTAATGCATTGTATATAGCAGATATTGATGATTTTACTGGCAAATCACCAGGTTTCGGTTATGGTACACAAAGTAAATTTGCTGTTGGTGCTTCATCTAAAATAATATACTCGAATGATGCAATAGAATTAGATTTTAAAAAGATCAAGTTTGAGTGTAATGTAGTGGTAATATTTAAAATGGAATAAAACTTTGTATGAATAACACCAACCGTATATTGTTATCTGTTTTTTTACTGTTAGGAACAATATTCTTTTCTGTTTTTCTGTATTACATTTTTAAGGAAGAAGGATTGTCCTATAAAGTAACTACCAATGTGAGTTTAGCCAATGCACGTATTTTAAAAAATGATTATTTTAATCAGCAAAAAGCAGATTCACTTAAATTAATAAGCGAAAGCGAACGCTATGATGTGAGAATTAAAAGAAGCACGAACGCTTTTACGCTTCTGTGTATGCAGGATCAGTTGGTTTATGCAAAAACAAACTATTTTGATATCAATGAAATAGAAGCGCCTGAAACAATACAGTTCAGCGATATTGCTATTATTCCGTCTTCGGTTTTAAAGCAGGATTTCAAGTTGCAGCTTATGGATAAGAATAAAAGTATTGTGGAATTTAATACCTTCAATTTGTATAACAGCTTAAACCTGGAAGACAAAAATGATAATTTGTCGGATCAAAAAGAGATAAAACTGGAAAGCATCGATAAAAAAATTATACTCTACCTGGTCTTTGATTTAAATGTCAGCGTACGATAACACCTTTGAATTTATTTGTTGACGAAACATAGTGATCGGCATCAGTTCCGCTGTAAAAAGAACTTTGATCAAACAGTGTATCTGCCTTTATTTTATAATAGCTTCTGTAACCGGTATAATAATCGGAATCGTTTCTCAGGTATTGATTATAGGAATTTCCATTATAGAATTGTATGGAATCTTTAATCAGCAACACATCAATTGTATCAGTGTAAGAAGTATCGTTATAGAAGGCACCATCGATTGGATTTTTACCTTCATATATATAATTACGAATGCCAATATATTTGCCTTCAACCGTTTTTTGTGGCTCATCTGTTTCCGTATTATTTTTAGTACATGAAACAAATACAACTGCCATAATGAATATCATGTGCGATAGCACAAAACTGAATAAGTAACCGATAGGTTTGCACATAGAATCTTATTGTCTGTAAATTTAAAAATAAATATTTATGCTTACTTTTATCCAAATATAAAAATTAAATGCAGATTTGGAAAACACAGAACATCGCACTGGAAGCATTGCAAAACAACAGCAACAATACAATGGTGCAACATCTTGGTATCGAGTTTATAGAAATTGGCGACGATTTTATAAAAGCTAAAATGCCTGTAGATCATCGGACACAGCAGCCGATGGGTTTGCTGCACGGCGGTGCGAGCGTTGTGCTGGCAGAAACCATTGGCAGCACTGCAGCCAATCTTTGTTTAGACATCACGAAAGAATATGCAGTTGGTTTGGATATCAATTCAAATCATTTAAAAGGTGTTCGCGAAGGTTTTGTATATGGCATCACAAAGCCGATACATATTGGCAGCAAAACGCAGGTTTGGGAAATTAAGATATATGATGAGAAAGATAAATTGATCAATATCTCACGACTCACCATGGCAGTATTGAGTTTTAAATAAAACAATAGTAAACTTAGTAACGTTTCGCTGCTATTTTATTTGCATACAAGTACAGCATTACTGCATCAGTTTCTCATTAAACTGCACCACAAGTTTAAACAAGTCTTCGTGTTCATTCAAAGGAAGTGTTTCGCTTTTATCAAAAACATCATGATAGAATTTAACACCGCCTAATGTGTAAAAGAAAAAGGATGGCACGCCTGACTCTGTAAAAAAATAATGGTCACTGTTAGCTGCTTTTCCTCTTGGGTTTACCGCTTTCAGTAAGTTAGATGTCGTGTTCACTTTCTGCAATAATTCAAACTCTTTAGGAAACTCGGTAGCATTCACAACAGTAATTCCGTCATCGCCGGTTCCTGCAAGATCAGTATTAAGCAGAAAGCGGATCTTCTGTAAAGGAATTAAAGGATTTTCGCTGAAATACTTCGAGCCCAGCAAACCAATCTCTTCACCTGAAAATAAAATAAAACCAATGCTGTATCGCTGTGGATGCTTGGCATAATAATGCGCAAGGTTCATCAGTAACGCAACGCCGCTTGCATTGTCATTGGCGCCTGGGAAATAAGTATCTGCACCTAAACCACCTAAATGGTCATAGTGTGCAGTAATGATGATAAACGAATCCGGTTTTGCAGTACCTTTTACGACAGCACAAACGTTGGAAGCATTGAATTTCTTGATAAAGCTATTTTCGATATCTGCTCTGTATGCAAAAGGTTTTTTATCTAAAGCTGTTTTAACAACCTGCACCACGCTAAAGTCTTCTACTTTTTGCGAAGCTTCCATTGTAAGTTTGTCTTCCAGTTTCAGTATCAGTCTTTCACTTTTATCTATAAAGGTCACACTGTCTGCCTGGCTGAAATAGCCGTTAGAGCTGACACCTTTACTGCCTGCCTGAACAATAAAATCCTTGCCTGGTGTAAGAACGTTACCATTAACCGTAAGTGCCATTTTTCCGGGAAAAGTATTTACAGGATACGAATAATTTTGAAAAAAACTTTTTCCTTTCATAGGAGCGAGGCCGTAGCTGCTGAATTCAGCCGCTAAAAAATCTGCTGCCTTTTGCATGCCGTTGTTAGTGTAACCGCGACCCCAAAAATAAGAACTCGTCAGAGTATCTACTATCTTTCTGCCAAAGCTAAGGTCTTGTGCGTTACAGCATAAACTGCAAAGCAAAAATAGAAACGGCAATATTCTTCGCATATTTTTTATTTTATGTAAAAATATCTGATATATAGCAGAATTCCTATGCTTTTATAGTACAACTGTTAAATAATAGTGTTGAGCTTTAAAGAACTTAATTCTTTTCCATTGCTTTTATTGCTGCTTTCATTTCTGCTTCTGTAAGCTTATAATGCTGATAGTAATTGGAGTCAACAATAGGAAATGAATCAACATAATCTAAAATGCAACTTATTGATTCTTTATCTAGGACTGGAAATCTGGTCATTAGGGATTTTCCATGCAATAAAAAGATATAGTTTGCTCTGATATCGCCACTTTCTCTCAATTTGTCATTGTTATTTATAAATTGTACACACCAGTCTAAACCATATGCTTTTTTAATACCTTGAAATGGATTCGCTATGATTTTTACGTTTGGCGCGTGGCAGGAAGTGCAGTTATTTTTAAACAACATCTTTCCGTTTTCATGACAAACATTGTTCACAACAGTATTTGCTAAAGTATCTGTTAAATTCTGATCTGCAATATCATTTTTAGTATGCTCTGTTTCACGAACACAATTCATCAGCGCAATGCAAAACATTAAATAGACAATTACTGCTTTATTTATCATATCAATTTTACTTCTTAATCGCTTCCTTAATCACATTACCAATACAACCACTCGGCATTTGTATATGCAGCAAAGCCGAAATAGTTGCAGCGATATCGGTCATATATACTTTGTCATACAGCTTACCTTTATTAATACCATAACCATAAAACAATAATGGTATATGCGCATCATACGGACTCCAGATGCCATGCGTAGTGCCTTTGCTGTTGTATTCATCGTCAATGTATCCGGGTTTTAAGATTACCATAATATCGCCGCAGCGGCTTGGATAATAACCATTCGTAAACATATCTTTTAGCGTATTCGGCAAGATGGTTTGCGGCAGTTTGCTGTATTCAAAAGCGCGTTCCACACCATCCACTTGCTGAATAAGTGTTATGCTGTAATCAATGATTTTTTGCTGATCTAAATTTTTTTCTTTTATCAGTTTATGATTCAGGTAAAACTGGTAATTCCAACTGCCTAAACAAAGACTGTCCACACCAAATTGTTGCTTTAATTGTGCATTCAAAATAGAATCTGTTTTCGAACCAACCACACCACCATTAGGTAAGTTATGTTTATCCAGGAAACCCGGAACATGTGCCACGCCATGGTCTGCCGTTAAAAACACCGTATAGTTATTCGCGCCAACTTGTTTGTCCAAGAATGCAAGAAATGCTTCCAGGTCTTTATCTAAACGCAAATAAGTATCTTCCACTTCTACAGCATTCGGACCAAACGCATGACCAATATAATCGGTAGAAGAAAAAGAAACCGTCAGGAAATCAGTAATAGAATCTTTGCCTAACTTTTCATTCAGTACAGCAGCTTCTGCAAAATCAACGGTTAATGAATTGCCATACGGCGTGCTGCGTATCTTGCCAAAATCTTTTTTATCGATAAAGCGTTTTAAGTCGTATGGAAATCCTTTTTGATCATTGCCTAACGGCGCGCTTTCATAAGTATTAATGTCAGTATCGCTTTGAGCATAGGTATTAATTGGATACAACGTGTTCCAGTTCTTTTCATAATATTTATTAATAGCATTAGATGCATTGAAATCCTGTGTCCACTTTGGCAATTGCAGGTTTTTAAAATAAAAAGAAGAAGAAATAAAATTGCCGCTCTTGCTGTCATACCAGTAAGCAGCGTCAGCGCTGTGACCTGCCGGCAGTATAGCACCGCGGTCTTTGATAGCAATACCGATCACTTTACTTCTGAAATTAGTAGCCAGTTTTAGTTCATCGCACACAGAAGTCACCAGCATATTTTTCGGACTCATCTGTCCATTTTCGTTAGCAGCGCCTACTGTTTTCACCGATTTATCTTCACTGCAATACAGCTCGCGATTCGAGGTATAATCATAAAAGCCATTGCCGACAATTCCATGTATAGCCGGCACCGAACCGGTGTACACACAGGTATGTCCGGCAGCAGTAACGGTTGGTGTGTATGGTATAAAGGTATTTTCACAAGCAAAGCCATCATTCATCAAACGCTTGAAACCACCTTTGGAATAACGGTCATAATAACGATATAAAAAATCCCAGCGCATCTGGTCAACCACAATACCAACCACTAATTTTGGTCGCGCGTTTGTGGCAGTTGCTTTAGTCGTGGTTTGTGAATGTGTAAGTTGAATGCAGCAAAAAAGTACAGACAGTAAAATGATTTTTTTCATATCGGATATTTGCTGCAAGTTACTAAAACTATGTTGCTATGATTGAATTTTCAACGTGTATTTAAGTTGAAAATTAAAATTAAAATACATGAAGTAATATTATTGATTATGTATAATGTACTACAAATTAAGTATTTGCATTGTTGCAGAGATTTGTTAAATTTGACTAAAAGGAAAAACTATGAAGCAAGTATTTTTTAGATCGCTGTTACTAGCCGCATTTCTTCCGGTATTTTTTATCAGTAGTTGTAAAAAAGAGGATGACGAAAAAACATCACCTAATATTTCCAAACGAGCTCCCGAAAATGATCCGGATGTTGAAGCACAGACATTAAATTTAACTATAAATACCAATCGGAGCACTTATTTAGATACTATCATAAACGCATTTGGTCATGACTTTCATATAAGTATCTATCAGTATAGTCCTTATAAATACATCGACATTTCTACCGACTATAATTCAGATGTATATTTTCAGGAAGAAATTGTGCTTAGAGTTGGGCAAAGATCAGATGATTTTTTACCATGCTTTTTAGAAGGTTATAAAGTGGATACTTATCAGGGTGCCTGGGAAGAAATAGATGGATATGGAGATAATACGTATGGAGCTCTGTACATCAAAAATACGGAAGGTGGTTTTGGCTTTAATGGTTTAGGCGATAGATTTATTGCTTATAGAAATGAAGTAAGCAGTGGCAATTATAAATATGGATACATTAAATTGAATTTATCAGCCGATGGACAAAGTTTAACTATAAAATCAATTGCATTCTGTAACGTTGCAAATAAAGCGATCTATTTCGGAGATTATTAAAAATTAAAAATCAAAACTATGAATATGAAAAGACTAATTTTTAGCGGTATAGTATGTTGCCTGTTGATACAAGGCATTGTCGGATGTAAAAAAGCGAAAACAGGTGAAAGCATCTGCGATGGAAACAGTGAGAATATTATTGGTTCATTCGAAGGTAAACAACATGTATTTATCGGACCGATAGATTTGGTAAATGCAGGTTTAGTACCGGAAATCAATGATGAATTGCTGAACAGTAACTTAGCAGGCAACAAAATAGCTTTAAGTTTCGATTTTTTGGAATTAAGTGTAATAGGCGACCTTAATAATGTATCTAATAATGTACTGACCTTAGATTCAATCATCTTTGAAAACAGGGCTATCGAGATTGGTACAGGTTTGGAACCGCCGCTTGATAATTTCGAGTTGTGGAATTTACGTGCAGGCGGTACGGTAAAATTCAATTGTGATAATACGATTACCACAGAATTAATTATAAAAAGCTGCAGCACAAGTATCGCCTCTTTAGATACGTTCAGCAACCTAGTTAACTTAAATAACAAAAATGTTCGTATAGTAGGAACATTTACCAAAAAATAATTAAGTTCAGATAACATAAGATGAAGTATCTTTGTTGATATGGCAGGAAATTCATTCGGCGAAATTTTTCGTATTACTACATTTGGCGAAAGCCACGGCGCGGCATTAGGTGTTATCATTGATGGCTGTCCTGCAGGTTTAAAGATCGATACTGCTTTCATTCAGTCGGAACTGGACAGAAGAAAACCCGGACAATCAGCAATCGTTACGCAACGCAAGGAAGCAGATGAGTTCGAGATTCTTTCCGGTATTTTTGAAGGCATTACACAAGGAACACCAATAGGTATTCTGATTCGTAATGAAGACCAGAAATCAAAAGACTACGAACACATCAAAGACAGCTTTCGTCCGTCGCATGCAGACTTTACTTACGATGCAAAATACGGTTCGCGCGACTATCGCGGTGGCGGCAGAAGTTCTGCAAGAGAAACGGCTGCACGTGTAGCTGCTGCTGCTGTTGCCAAACAATTACTCAAACATTTTGGCATTGAAATAAATGCCTATGTTTCTAAAGTTGGAAACATTTCAATAGAGAAAAACTATACAGAATTAGATTTATCTAAAACTGAGAACAATATCGTGCGTTGTCCGGATGAAGCGACTGCGGACAAAATGATCGAATTGATTAAACAAGTAAAGAAAGACGGTGACACGATTGGCGGCTTGGTAAGCTGTGTCATTAAAGGCGTTCCTGCCGGTTTAGGCGAACCGGTCTTCGATAAACTGCATGCAGATTTAGGCAAAGCCATGCTAAGCATTAACGCAGCAAAAGGTTTTGAATACGGCAGTGGTTTTGCAGGCACGGAATTGCGTGGTTCGCAGCACAATGATGCATTTTATAAAGACGAAGACAGTAATATAAAAACAAAGACCAACCATTCCGGTGGCATACAAGGTGGCATCAGCAATGGTATGGATATTTACATGAATGTAGCATTCAAACCGGTGGCGACCATTATGAAAGAACAGGATTCCGTGGACAAAGACGGTAATGATGCAACGGTAATGGGAAAAGGCAGACACGACCCATGTGTGTTGCCGCGCGCGGTGCCTATTGTAGAAGCGATGGCTGCTTTAGTGATTGCTGACCATTTGTTGCGCAACAGAAGCAGTAAGCTATGAAAAAATTAAGCAGGAAAAAAAGCTTGCCGTGATACTGGATATTAATTACAGTTCCTTTTTTAATGAACGGAAGTATCAGATCAGATACAAATTTGGGAAGAGAAGGCATAGCGCGTATTTTACACCACAAAATAAACGATTAATTCACTGATATAAAAGTTATTTAGATTCGCTCTAAATAAAATACCTAAGAATAAGTAAGCTTCTACCTAATAATCAGACGCATCGCGTCATTGCGAGAAACGAAGCAATCTCAATCACACATCAAGCACCACCACACCGCTGTCATGCTGAGTTTATCGAAGCACTACCAACCAAACAAAGCACCACTGTCCGATTTCCCCTCCTTGGAGGGGACTAAGGGGTGGGTAAATAATTTAAACAACACACCCAATAACTATAGCTTTCATTACATTAAAGGGTGGGTATAAACCACACTTCCAAAAAATGGCTCGCGAAAGCGAGCCCTACAAGAGAAGTTATTTAGAAAATCACCTACGCCGCAGGCGTCAGCTTTATCTCTGTTTGTGTTACCTGTTTCGCAACGATAGTAATGTTCTCTACGATCTTAACATCATAATCACCGGCGCTGATCTTGATAGAATACGTTTCCGGCGGAATACCCATGATCGTAAACTCACCCAGTTCATTGGTAACGATCATCGTTGGAGTATTAATAATTTCTATCAATGCATCCGTAAGGATAAGATCAGTTTCCGCATCTTTAACAATACCTTTCAAAGTACCGGTATTATTTTTATGGCGGATACCCACATTATTAATTCTGCGACCGTTCAGGTACTTTTTATAAAACAGCGGCGCAGAATCCGCCAGCGCGCGCATTGCTGGATCTAAACGTGTTGCCAGTAATTGATCAATAATAAATACATCTTCTGACAGGTCGCTCGTAGCCACTTTCTTTCCGTTACTCGCTACCGTAGGCAAAGACACTTGATTTAAGAACGCATCACGCAGTGTTTCCAGGTTAGTGATGTAAGCAGTATCTACGCCAAACGGCGCCAGCACTGCCTGGTTGTTCGTAACAAGGTCGATCACGGTTTGTGCATGTACCGAAAGCTTCATATCGCGCATCGTTTTCATTGCAGATTTCGCAATCTTTACTTTGTCATAAATTTCATGATCGTGTACACTACTGAAGTGCGACATCAGCGCACCGGCAGCTTTGTACAAACCGTTTACCAGTTGTAAGCGCGCATCCATTTTGTTCTTGGCAATACCTTTGTTGTTCTGTATCTGCACCTGCGCTATCGGCAGCAGCGCATTAAAAAGGGTTGCAAACTCAGTGAATACAGCATTCAATCCAACGTTTGGTGTGATAAGAGAGAGATTTTGATTACAATGTGTATAAATCGTTTTATACATTGTAATTTTGTTTTCGATTGTTTTTTTCATAATAGAGTGTGTTTTAAATATTAACAATACTCAAACATAAACACATAAATGTATTCCTGTCAAATATATTTATTAAACGGTCGTTTTATTGAGTAAACGGTCAAAATAAAGTATTTTACCATGTCCTGCTGAGCTTGTCGAACCATTGCTGTCATGTTGAGTTTATCGAAACATGAGTTTATCGAAACATGAGTTTATCGAAGCATCGCCTCGCGTCATTGCGAGGCACGTAGCAATCTCACTGTCATGTTGAGTTTATCGAAACATGAGTTTATCGAAACATGAGTTTATCGAAGCATCAACGCCTCGCGTCATTGCGAGGCACGAAGCAATCTCACTGTCATGCTGAGTTTATCGAAGCATGAGTTTATCGAAACATGAGTTTATCGAAGCATCAACGCCTCGCGTCATTGCGAGGCACGAAGCAATCTCAAACCGTGCCACTGTCATGTTGAACGCAGTGAAACATCTTTTGAAACTTTACTATCTGCTTCCAAAACCGTAAATTTACACACGCAATGCAACCCAAAAACAACATAAAAAAATACGCCATCATAGGATTAATAACAAGCATCGCAATACTGCTGCTCGCGCGATTAATATTTGAATATTGTTACAATCATTACACCATAGAAGATGAGATTCCTATGATGATAGGTAAAGCATGTTATGTATTATTAATGATTTCCATTTATACAGGCATGTTATCATTAATTGTTTTAATTGTGCAGATAATAAAGAGCATGAGAAATAAATTAGAGTATTAGGTGTAGTTCAATAAAATTAAAAAGGCGACTTACGCCGCCTTAGATGTTTTACTCAATTACTATTATAATATTTAAATGGTGTTCGTGAAACATTTATAAAAAAATGCCCCGCATTGTAAGGCGAGGCGACTTAAATGTTTTCACAACGGAATAATCCTTATTGTGAATTGGTTTAAATTGTAACACAAATATATTAATATTTTTTTGAATTTCGAAAATTTATTTTTACATTAGAGTATAATACATAAAACTTATAAAATTATGAAAAGAATATTAGGACTGGATTTAGGAACAAACAGCATTGGCTGGGCTTTGGTAGAAGAGGACTTCGAAAATAAAGTAGGTAAAATTCTCGGAATGGGCAGTCGGATTATTCCGATGGGAACCGACAAACAAGATTACGAAAAAGGAATTGGCATTACTAAAAATGCAGACAGGAGGATGAAGCGTACAATTCGTAAGATGAATAAACGTTATAAAATCCGTAGAAATAAACTCCTATTTATTTTACAAGAATTGGGAATGCTACCAGAGCAGTTTCAATTTAGGTATAAGGTCAGAGATGAAAAAGGGAAACTTACAAAAGAATATAAAAATGGACTTCCTCATGAAAACCATTTACAAGATTTAGAATTGCTTCCCATTAAAAAAGGAGTTTTACAACTAGATTCTTTCCAACATTACCAATTAAGAGCAAATTCGATAAACAATCCTATTTCTTTAACAGAATTTGGGAAAGTCTTATACAGTTTCAATCAGCTAAGAGGATATTCAGGTGGAAATAATGTGGATGATATAAAAAAGAAAAAAGATGATGACGAACACGAAAATGAAAGTAGTAAAAGATACGAAGTATTTACACAAAAAGTATTTATTCAAAAAGTAGAAAAATCTGATAAAAAATTTAATGGAAGAGGGAAAAATAAAGGGCAAGAATTTAATAAGTTCAGCGTTGTAATATTGATGGATGATGAGGAATTAGTGGGGGAAACTGAACTCCAAAACTTATCAGAAAAAGTGAACCAGGAAGAAGAATTAGAAATTAGAATCAGACGAAATAAAAAAGGAGAAATAACTTCAATTGATTTTGCATTGCCACAGAAAACGAATTGGCGTAAGCAAATGGAAAAAACAGAAGAAGATCTTAAACAAGGTAATTTGCATATTAGCCAGCTGATATTAAAAGATTTAGAACAAAATAAATGGTCTAAAATCAGAAACCGTGTTTTCTTACGAAATCGATATCTGGCAGAGTTTGATGCTGTATGGGTAACACAAAGCAGAGTTCACTCCATTTTAAATAATTGCCCAAAAGAAAAGATTGAGAAAATAACCAATTACTTGTTTCCTGGAAAGAGTGAATCACAAGAAAAGTTACGACAAGCTGCAATAAAAAATGGATTAAAATATATCATTAAAGAACAAGTAATTTATTACCAAAGAGCATTAAAGCCGCAAACAGAATTAATTAGTAAATGCCCATTTGAAAAAGGAGAACAAGTTTTAGCAAATTCACATCCATTATTTCAAGAATTCAGATGTTGGAAACAAATCAATAACCTGTATGTTACTTCAAAGCAAGAAGTATATAATGAGAGAAAGAAAAAAAATATTTTTCAATATACCGATAGATTCTTAAGTAGCAATGAGAAATTCGAAATATATAATAAGTTATTGACTCAAAAACAATTAGGATTTAAACAGATTGCTGAAATTGTAAAATTAAAAAATGATAAGACCGAATACTTAAACGGACTAAATGCAAAAGCTAAATTTATTGGTTGTGATACACAGATAACAATTAAGAAAATCTTAGGTGAAGATTTTAATAGGCTTTATGCATCTGATAATAACATAATAGAAAGAATTTGGAAAGCCATTTTTGATAATGCCAATAATGGAAGCGAGTACGATTTAAACAGCTTAAAAGTTTCTTCTATTAAAGAAGTAATAAAGCCATTAAATGACGAAATGCTTGTATCAGAATTAGCATTACAATTAGCTCAATCTGTTAAATTTCCGAGAAAATACGCAAGTTTTTCAGAAAAAGCAATCCGAAATATTTTACCATTAATGCAACTCAATCCACATAATATTTCAGATGAAATAAGAGCCAAATTTGGTAAAATTAGAACCAATATAGAACGATTGAATAAAAATGAGAGTATAGATACTGAAACTGGAGAAATCATTAATGATTTTCAAGATTATGTAATTGAATTTGTACAAAAGAATCCAAATGCTATAGAAACAGGTGGAATAATGGAATCCTTTGCTATTTCTTTGGTTTATGGAAAGCACACAGCAGAAAAAATTTCAGCTCAATTAAAGGATTATCACGAAATACAACAAATTGATAGAAATTTAAGAAATCCGATAGTTGAGCAATTAGCCAATGAAACAATGCAAATAGTAAAAGCTATATGGAAACAATATAAGTTTAATCCTGAGGAGCTTGAAATACGAGTGGAATTAGCTAGAGACTTAAAAAATAGTGCAAAAGAAAGAGATAAAATTTACAAAGGACAAATCAAAAGTCAAAAGATAAATGAAACTATAAAGAAAAGACTCGTAGAGTTAAATCAAGAACCAAATTCAAAGAATATTGAATTATATAAACTTTGGAGTAATCAGAATAATGAAATTTATCCGGCACCTAAAAAAATAAACGAACCAACAAAGGATGAAATTGAAAAATTAAGATTATGGGAAGAACAAGGTTGTGTTTCACCATATACAATGAAGCCAATACCATTATCAAAATTATTTTCATCCGAAAAGTTGTACGATATTGATCATATAATTCCAAAATCGAGATACTTTGATGATTCAAACTCAAATAAGGTAGTTTGTGAAACTAACATTAATGAAGAAAAAAGTAATAGAACTGCTTGGGAATATATTTCACAACAAAATTCAGCTTTTTCAATTTGTTCAATTGAAAATTATATAGAATACGTTAACAAGATTTTCTACGGTAAAAAGAAGAAAAATTTATTGCTCGAAAAGATTCCTACAAATGCTATTGAACGCCAAATAAAAGACACACAATATATTTCTATAGCGGTAAAAAATGAATTAGCAAAAGTAGTAGGCAGTGATAATGTAAAAACAAGTACAGGAGAAGTTACTGACTTTTTAAGAAGCCGTTGGGGTTTGAAAAAATTATTTATGGAACTTACCGAAAATCGTTTTAAACAAATGGAACTATGGGATTGGAATAAAGAAACCAATCAATCTAATAGTCAATGGATACAAAAGTATTTTGATGAAGAAAAAGGAAAACATATCTATGAAATTAAAAACTGGAGCAAACGCTATGATCACCGTCATCATGCTATTGATGCATTAGTAGTGGCACTAACAGACCAAAGCCATATTCAGCGATTAAATAACCTAAATAAGTATCTTCAAGATGAACTAACAAAAAGAAAAGAAGAATTTAAACTAAAAGTAAATGAAGATGAAACTATTCTTGATACATTCTTTAATTTAGAAAAAAAACGCAGAGATGAAATACAAAAAAAAATGGAAAGTTCAAGATATTTTGAAAAGCCATTTGAAGATTTAATCAATCAAGCCAAAATGCTTTTGGAAATGATGATTGTTTCTGTTAAACCTAAGGATAAACTAGGAATCAAAAAAGATGACAAAGGCAATGCACAACTAAAAATAAAAGGTGCACTGCATCAGGAAACTAATTATGGTAAATCCAAGGATCCCAAAACTAATTTATTGCGTGATACTAAAACCATTAATATCTCTAATTTAAAAGCAAAAGATATTTCCCAAATCATTGATGAGGTTCTAAAAAGTGAAGTTGATAATCATCGTAAAAAATATGATTCAATAAAAGAAGCTTTTACTGGCGAAGGACTGAAGATATTTAATGAAAATAGATTTCAAACAAAGAATCCTGCAAAACTCAAACCGCCCATTTACAAAATAAAAATTTGGTACAGTAATAAAGAAACAGAAGAAAGTACATTACAGAGGCTTTATGACGACAATGATAAGTTAAGTGTCGTTACAGGTGATAATTACTTATTTATAGTAATGGAGAAAGCAGGTAAACGAATCTTTGATATTGCTTCTCTATATGATTCTGCTGACATCGCAAAAAGATCACTACACGAAAAAGACGAAAACTTTAAAAAACGTATCTATGAAGATTACAGATTAAAACACAAGGAAAAACCGGAAAAAGTTCTATTTACACTACAACAAAACGATTTGGTTTATCTTCCTGAAAATACAGATGATCCTATTTTAAATCTTAATAAAGAAGAATTTAAAGAATGGTTGAATAATATTGAAAATAAAAAGAAACTCAGTACCCATATTTACAGAGTTGTTAAATTTACAGGAAAAGATTGTTTCTTCATCCCTCACAACTATGCTAACACTATAAGTATTCCTAAAGATTTAACTGAGGAGCAAAAAAACATTTTAAGAAAACAATATGCTGATAAAAAAATTCCAAAACAAGAACTTAACTATCAAGAATTTGGTTCATTTGGCACGTCTGCAAAAACAGAAGTAAACGAGAATTTTGTAAAGGAACTTGTTTTAAAGAAAGGTTTTAACGGAAAAATTCCTCTGAAAATACAAGATACTTGTATTAAAGTAGATATTGATTGGTTAGGTAATATATCAAAAGCATAAACTATGAACCGCAGCACTTTCTTAAGAAACTTAATTGGTTTGTACGGCATTGCTTCTTTGCCGTTGCAAAACGTAAAGCAGTTTCAGAAAGTGTATTTATTACAATGCTTTGTGCGTGGCTTTCAATATTACGAAGGACCTAAAATCATTAAAAAAATAAACAAAAGCGGTTTGGTAGAATTAGTAAGAGAGCCAGATAATAGTTACGACAGCAATGCTATCGCTATTTATTTTAACCAACTAAAAATTGGTTTTATTCCGCGCGAAAGCAACGAGTTGCTGAGCACTTTATTAGATACAGAATTACTGCAACTGCAAGCGGAAATCACACATATAGAACCTGACGCGCACGATTGGGAAAAAATTCATGTTGCTATTTACGCATTAAAAGAAATTAAAGATAACAACGATGTTAAAAAAACAGTGCCGTTCAGCACTGTTCAGAAACCATATTATCACACCTTAAAATCATCGAAAGATACTTATACCAGAATCTATTTTGATGAATATGATAATCAAGATGAAATATTAGATGCTGACGACTTTTATGATGCTTTAGTAAAAAACAGTAAAACAGATGCAGTATATGATTTGATACATACTTCATTTCCACATCCTGATGATATGGAAGAAGCCGTTAATGAATCATTGTTAGTGATTGATAAGAATAAAATTCCTGCATCTGTTTCGCTTCAGAATATCGCAGAACATGTAAACGACGCTATATTAAAAATTGAAGATACATTTGATGAAGATGGCTATATAGTTGCTAATATCAATAAAATTGCAACATTGCCTGACAAGATAGAGCGATTTGAAAAGATAATCAGTAAAAGTGGACAGCATTTTTATGAAGTTGTTTTTAAAAATAAAGTATAAATGATCAAACGCACATTATACTTCGGTAATCCAACGCGTCTGTCAGTGCAGCAGCAGCAATTGCTCATAAAGACTGACGAAAAGGAGAGCAGTGTGCCTGTCGAAGATATTGGTGTACTGGTGATTGATCATTACCAGGTTTCTGTTACACATGCGGTGCTGCATAAGCTGCTCGAAAATAATGCAGCAGTGATTACCTGCAATGACAAACATCATCCAATCGGTATGTTCTTAAACCTGGACGGACATACGCAGCAATCTGAAAAATTTAAAGCACAGATAGATGCATCAGAGCCGCTCAAAAAACAATTATGGCAACAAACAGTTAAAGCAAAAATCGCTAATCAGAAAGCGGTATTGGATAAATGGGAAATTGAATCTTCTTTTATGAATCGTTGCCTGCAAAAAGTATTGAGTGGCGATACATCGAACGAAGAAGCACAGGCAGCAAAATATTACTGGCGTAATTTACTGGATGAAGAAGAACCCGATTTTTTCCGTGCACGCTTTGGTGATTATCCAAACAACTTTTTGAATTATGGCTATGCTATTTTACGTGCCACAGTGGCGCGTGGTCTGGTTGCTTCCGGTTTGTTACCAACTTTAGGTATTCATCACCGCAATAAATACAATGCTTATTGCTTGGCAGATGATATTATGGAACCCTATCGCCCTTATGTGGATCACTTAGTGAAAGAGTTAGTGAACGACTATCCGGCTGAACATGAATTAAGTAAAGAAATAAAACAAAAATTATTAGGAGTACCAGCCATTGATTTGGTAATAGATGGAAAGGCGAGTCCGTTAATGGTTGGCTTACAACGCACTACAGCATCGTTGGCAGCGTGTTATGAAGGCAAAAGTAAAAAGCTCATTTATCCGGAGTTTAGTTAATCGTTATATGTTATTGGTTATAAGGTTGTGTAACAAATTACTTTATAACGAATAACCATTTACTATGAACTTAAACGCTTATCAGATTATGTGGGTTCTAGTTTTTTTTGATTTGCCAACAGAATCCGACACGGACAGGAAACGTTATGCAAAATTTCGTAAGAAAATAATGGATGACGGCTTTTCCATGTTCCAGTTTTCGATTTATATGCGCCATTGCAGCAGTCGCGAAAACGCGGAAGTACATATTAAACGCGTAAAAGGATTTTTGCCGGAACATGGCCATATCGGCATTATGTGCATTACAGATAAACAGTTTGGACAAATGGAACTGTTTTTCAATAAAAAAGAAACCGAATTGCCGAATATTCCGCAGCAATTAGAACTTTTTTAAACTTCTTTGGTGTAAAAAGCAGGATAGAATATGAAAAATGGACTCTGTCTTCTATTAAATAAGAAAACGAGTCCATTTTTCTAAGGTAACAACAAGTGAAACTATCAATAAATATTGGCATTTTGGCGTTTTCGGTTGTTACCAATATTCAAAGAACACAATTTAAAACCAATTCACAACCAAAAATGGTTTACCAACACTTAAAAAGAAGTTGTTACCAATATTCAAAGAACACAATTTAAAACCAATTCACAACATAATCAGGCAAAATACTCATCATGTGTACGTTGTTACCAATATTCAAAGAACACAATTTAAAACCAATTCACAACTGCTGAACATCGTTTGTTCGCGAATACAATGTTGTTACCAATATTCAAAGAACACAATTTAAAACCAATTCACAACCTAACGAAGAATATGGTTGTAATATCTTTCGTTGTTACCAATATTCAAAGAACACAATTTAAAACCAATTCACAACTGTGATGCACCGAATAGATTTGACTATTCAGTTGTTACCAATATTCAAAGAACACAATTTAAAACCAATTCACAACATTGGCGTGCAACAGAACACGGATGGATAAGTTGTTACCAATATTCAAAGAACACAATTTAAAACCAATTCACAACGCCTACTTCGTCACATTAACTTATGAGCATGTTGTTACCAATATTCAAAGAACACAATTTAAAACCAATTCACAACTTGGCGCTCAACTGAACATGGCTGGATAATGTTGTTACCAATATTCAAAGAACACAATTTAAAACCAATTCACAACAAATGCAGTCTTTAAAGACATCTTATTCTGGTTGTTACCAATATTCAAAGAACACAATTTAAAACCAATTCACAACGAAGTCTTACAAACTTCATCTACTAACACAGTTGTTACCAATATTCAAAGAACACAATTTAAAACCAATTCACAACACCAGGTGGCTATCAAAGTCGTGGCGAAACGTTGTTACCAATATTCAAAGAACACAATTTAAAACCAATTCACAACAATATACAGTAAGTCCACTATCCGGCAATAGTTGTTACCAATATTCAAAGAACACAATTTAAAACCAATTCACAACTTTAACTACTGTTTTGTTATAAACCGCCCATGTTGTTACCAATATTCAAAGAACACAATTTAAAACCAATTCACAACGACATAGAAAAAATGAACGTATTCGAAAGAGTTGTTACCAATATTCAAAGAACACAATTTAAAACCAATTCACAACATGTTGAAGTAGGTGATGCGCGCATCTCACGTTGTTACCAATATTCAAAGAACACAATTTAAAACCAATTCACAACGCCGGAACATAAAGTTGCCCTATAATTATTGTTGTTACCAATATTCAAAGAACACAATTTAAAACCAATTCACAACCGGAGTAGCTATTTTTCCATCTTCTCCTGTGTTGTTACCAATATTCAAAGAACACAATTTAAAACCAATTCACAACGATATACAGAAAATGAACGTATTCGAAAGAGTTGTTACCAATATTCAAAGAACACAATTTAAAACCAATTCACAACATTATTATGTGCTAATTGACAGGGCTAATAGTTGTTACCAATATTCAAAGAACACAATTTAAAACCAATTCACAACAAGGAATTGCCAAAAGATTCACAAAGTCAAGTTGTTACCAATATTCAAAGAACACAATTTAAAACCAATTCACAACTAATGCTACTATCTGAAGTTGCACGGCATAGTTGTTACCAATATTCAAAGAACACAATTTAAAACCAATTCACAACAGATAGTCCTGTAGATGTCTTTTGACGCAAGTTGTTACCAATATTCAAAGAACACAATTTAAAACCAATTCACAACAGATATTCAGAATATAAGTATATGAATAATGTTGTTACCAATATTCAAAGAACACAATTTAAAACCAATTCACAACTTATGTAGCTGGTTCAGCTTTTAATAATATGTTGTTACCAATATTCAAAGAACACAATTTAAAACCAATTCACAACTGAACCTCCTAAACCACCAAGCAATGTATTGTTGTTACCAATATTCAAAGAACACAATTTAAAACCAATTCACAACACAAATAATACCGACAGATACACCTATGCAGTTGTTACCAATATTCAAAGAACACAATTTAAAACCAATTCACAACGCCTTCTTCTACAAAACGATAAAACGCTGCGTTGTTACCAATATTCAAAGAACACAATTTAAAACCAATTCACAACATCAACACAATCCTTCTCAAAAATTGGTAGGTTGTTACCAATATTCAAAGAACACAATTTAAAACCAATTCACAACTGAAAGTAGGCAGTCTGTGGCATAATAGACGTTGTTACCAATATTCAAAGAACACAATTTAAAACCAATTCACAACGGCAATTAATTTATTAGACAAAGTAAACAAGTTGTTACCAATATTCAAAGAACACAATTTAAAACCAATTCACAACTGCAGAAGCATCAACACATATATACGATGTGTTGTTACCAATATTCAAAGAACACAATTTAAAACCAATTCACAACCTGGTTACTTGGGGACTGATAATTCTTGTCGTTGTTACCAATATTCAAAGAACACAATTTAAAACCAATTCACAACCAGCAAATTCTAATTGTTGAGTAAGCAACTGTTGTTACCAATATTCAAAGAACACAATTTAAAACCAATTCACAACGGACATTAATTTATTAGACAAAGTAAACAAGTTGTTACCAATATTCAAAGAACACAATTTAAAACCAATTCACAACAGGAAATTTGGTTGCAATTGCCACAGGTGTGTTGTTACCAATATTCAAAGAACACAATTTAAAACCAATTCACAACAGGTTACACTGAGCAAATATATGTTGATCTGTTGTTACCAATATTCAAAGAACACAATTTAAAACCAATTCACAACGATTCGCCAAACAATGGAATCTTCCTGTATGTTGTTACCAATATTCAAAGAACACAATTTAAAACCAATTCACAACTGATTTAACGATTAATTCGATATCAATTGAGTTGTTACCAATATTCAAAGAACACAATTTAAAACCAATTCACAACACAACATGAAATTTGATGTGATCATTGAAGGTTGTTACCAATATTCAAAGAACACAATTTAAAACCAATTCACAACAGTGCCATTGACTGCCAGTTTGCTCGTGGAGTTGTTACCAATATTCAAAGAACACAATTTAAAACCAATTCACAACTGTCGTGCGTTTCCTGAAATTATCTTGTCAGTTGTTACCAATATTCAAAGAACACAATTTAAAACCAATTCACAACGCTTTAGTTGGTGTGATGCTACCATTGTAGGTTGTTACCAATATTCAAACAACACAATTTTAAAGCAAATCACAACTGTTTTGTGTTGTAAGTTCCATAACTTTTAGTTGTTACCAATATTTTTTTAAAGCACATAAAAATAAATAACATTTTCAATTTCCAAACGTCACAAATCACCACTTTCTCTACACACAACATTTCCCAAAATCACCACTCCAAAACTCAAAAACACTGCATCCTGACAAAATTACAGTGCGTCTAAATCATTATTTATCAGGGCAATATCAAGAGTGATGCAGCCGAAATGAAAAATCATGCAGCCGAAATCGAATGTGCGTGTGTCGAAATCGAATGTTCGTACGCCGAAATGAAAAATCATGCAGCCGAAATCGAATGTTCGCACGCCGAAATCGAATCTTTGTACGCCGAAATCGAATGTTCGCGTGCCGAAATAAAAAATCCTACAGCCATAATGACAGTTTAAACAACCGAAATGAAAAATCGCGCAGCCGAAATGAAAAGTGATGCAACCGAAATGAAAAAGACAACAGTCCAAATAGACTGTGAAAGTGTCCAAATGAAGTGTGCAGGAAACAAAATAAACACGGAAAGTGTCCAAATTACCGCGTCACAAACCCAAATCACGCCTGTAACTAAAAATATAAAGAGGGAAGACACTTAGAATAAACATCAAATACACTTACGGCTTACCACTCACGACTTACGACTCTTTTACATGTAATCAGCATCATAGCCCCAACGGTATTCCATCAGGTAACCTAATGCCTCTTTCACATCCAGTTTTTCAAATAATACTTTGTAAATAGTTTGAATAATAGGTGTTTTCACACCGGTAGTATCTGCTAATTTTTTAGATATGCTGACTGTTTTTATACCTTCTGCCACTTCAGAAGATGTCGCGATGATTTGTTCCAGCGTTTCGCCTTTCGCCAAACGCGCGCCAACCGTATAGTTTCGGCTTAATGGCGATGTACAGGTCGCTACAAGGTCGCCTATACCGGCAAGTCCTAAAAATGCCTGCCTGTTAGCGCCCATTGCAGTGGCCAGTCGAATGATCTCACCTAAACCGCGTGTAATTAAAAACGCCATTGCGTTATTGCCGTAACCCATGCCGCCAAGCGCGCCTGCTGCCAGCGCCATTGAGTTTTTCAGTACGCCTGCCAACTCTACCGCGTAAATATCATTGTTGCCATATACCTGCAGGCGCTTGCTGCGTATAGCCGTTTCACCTTCCCGGATGACTTCTTCAAACTTACTGGCAATCACCGTTGCCGCCGGATGCATATCTGCGATTTCGCGTGCCAGGTTCGGACCGCTCATGCAGCCGACACGGCGCACCGTCGTTTCTTCCAGTATCACTTTGCTCATCGTGTAAATATCCGATGGAAATAAGATAAGGTCTTTGTCTAAGATAGTTTTGCCTTCTTCCAGTTTAATATCAAAACCTTTAGTGCAGTGAATTAAAATATGGTCAGGACGCAAATGCGGCGACGCATCGCGCATGACTTGTCGGAACGAATCGGAAGGAACAGAAGGAAAAATTAAAAAACAGCGGTCAGCCACTTCGTTCAGGTCAGCCGTTGCGGTAATATTTGGATTTATCGCTTGTCCGTTGTTTATTTTCTCCGCGTTGATTTTGTCCACTGCATCTTGCCGCCTGGAGTACAGTAATACTTCGCCGTTTTCAGCTAACAGGTTGGCAACGGCAGTACCGAAACTACCTGCGCCCAATACGCCGACAGGTGTTTTATCCGATGTGTTTTTGTAAGCCATAGCCATCCATTCGGTTGTGATAATAATATAATAGTTTCAGGTCTTCGCTGGTAATGTTTCCATTTTTCGTTCTGAGTAACGGCAGATTCGGATGATACATGCTCATCTGTTCAATACCAAGATCTATAATTTCAGGTAATTCTTTAGTAGTAATATGCGAAGCCAGTTTCAATTGCTTTCGGTTGTTCAGCATGTACAATTCATCAATAGCACGTTTCATATTAGTTTTAAAAAGATCGAAATCAATTTCGCGGTCTTCTTCCGGTGTACGCAGCATGGTAAATATATCAGGACTGTCCAGTTGTTTTTTCAGTAATTCAAACGCTACGAACGCCACTACATGCGATGCGTACACCACGTTGTTGTATTTAAATGCGGCAATGATCTTATCGCCGAGCATTTGTGTGTAGATACTTTCGCGTTGCGAGTCGATTTTCATCACGCCTTTATTCATGAAATATTGTCGAACGTCTATTTTACGGTCGAGTTTGTCCATGCTGAAACCATCATCATCGAGATTATTGCCAAACACATCCATTGGCTCGCCTAAAGACAACGTAATTTCAGATGATTTGGAGAACGTTTCCCAAAAAAACTTCCAGACGGTTTTCCAGGGCGGCATCGATGTTTCGTGTGTCAGGTATTGTTCTTTTCCGGTGCGTTTTAAATGTTCTTCTATTAAAGAAGAAGCTTCTAAAACAAATGGATAACTAATAGTTAAAGGCACTACAAATATTTTAGTAGCCAGCGTGGACGGATTGGTAAAATAATGCTCGCGTTGTGCTTCTATCACCGTGCCCAGTAAACCGAGTTTTAAATCGTTTTCTATGTTTCCTGCGCGTGAACGCGTGCCGCCCGGAAAGAAAATGGTATTAGCGCCGGCGATAACGTTGGTTTTAGAATATGCTTTCAGGGTTTCCACATAAATAGGATTCTTCTTTCTTCTGTCGAGCTTATACGGACCGAGATTACTCATCAGTAAATTGAACATTTTGGAATTGAACAGGTTTAATCCGGCGCCGTACTGGAAAGCAGGCAAACCGATATAATCCATACCAAAACCGATAATTACTGAATCCAAATTGGAAAAATGCGTAGGCACCAGTATCACAGTTCCTTTGGTGATGAGGTTGCGTATTTTTTCCACCGGACCAGCCACGATGAGTTTATCTTTTAGTTTTTCATCCGGATAAAATAAACCTTTGAAACCGCCGAAATGTGCATTGAACAGGCGAGCGAAAATACGGCGCAGCACTTGTCGCGCCATCCAGAATACACCCGGTTTAAAGTTACCGCAGATTTCGTGTACATAACGCGACACGATGGCATGCAGCATTTCCTGGTGCAGTTCTTCTGATTTATGTTCTTCTATCTGTGTCGGATCGGCTACGATCAGTTGTTTTTTTATTTTAAGCCAGAATTCGTTCTCATCTTCCGGATCGACTTCCCACGGATCGGTCTTGATACGGATGCGTTCCAGGTACAATGTTTTTTGTATCAGCTCACGTATTTTGGAATTGGTAGGGTAGGCCTTGTTAAACTCGATCAGGGTATCGGCGATAGTAGCTTGCATGATCTTATCTTTCTTTAAAGCGATAAGATTGATTGGCCAATCTTTAATTTTAGGTATTACAGACTTTAGCATGCTATTTATTCGCGTGTAAAATAAAATTATTATTCTGAAAAACTACTGTTACAAAGATAATTTTTATACTTTGAGACGGTAATACGATGATACGAATGCGTTTCGCGCCTAAAATAAAAACAGATACAGATGAACTGGAAAACCTGATTTCCAAAGGCGAAAGTGTTCAACTGGACTTTAAACAAACCATTTCCTGTCAGCAGAAAATAGCCAGGACAATTGCTGCATTTGCCAACAACAAAGGCGGCAAGTTGCTGGTTGGCGTTAAAGACAATGGCACGGTCATCGGCTGCGATTGCGAAGAAGAAATGTATATGCTGCACGAAGCTGCCGAGCATTTCTGCGAGCCGCCGGTCGATATTTATTTTTCCGTTTATGAAATGGATGATGATGAAATCACCGTTTTGGAAGCAGAAATCAAGAACAGTCTGCGCAAACCGCATTTTGCTTTGGATGAGAATAACGAATGGCAATTGTATATGCGCAGCAACGACAAAACCATGCTGGCGTCTAAATCGACTAAAAGGATGCTGGATACGGAAGACGATGAAGATGAACTGGATATAAACAACCTGGATTCCAAAGAAAGATTTGTGCTGGAATTTTTAAGTAAAAAAGAATTGATTATGGCAAAAGAGCTGAGTAATCGCTTAAATATTTCCTTACAACGCGCCAATAAAATACTCATTAAACTGATGAAACTCGGCGCGGTTTTGCAACACAAAGACGCTCGCGGCGAGTATTATACCATAAGGTAATTTACTTTTCATATATCAATCAATAACAATACCTTATTCGTATTTATGGCTGAAAATCAAAATCTATGCGTAATTTTGCAGCATCATGAGTTATACAGTTGCCATTATTGGAAGACCGAATGTAGGAAAATCGACATTGTTTAACAGGTTGTTAGGCGCGCGCAAAGCTATTGTAGATGATTTCAGCGGCGTAACACGCGACCGTCAGTATGGTGTTACTGAATGGAACGGTAAATCGTTTAATGTAATTGATACAGGTGGTTTTGTATCGCACACAGATGATATTTTTGAAAAAGAGATCAAAAAACAGGTGCGTTTAGCCATTACAGAAGCGCATATCCTGATATTTATGGTAGATGTGACGACAGGCATCACCGATTTGGACGAAAGTTTGGCGCAAGAGCTGCGCAGAGCGAAAAAACCAGTGTTGTTGTGTGTGAATAAAGTGGACAACACGGAAAGAAGCTATGTAGCGAACGAATTTTATGCATTAGGTTTTGACGAGTTGTTTAGCATTTCATCGATGAGTGGCAGTGGAACCGGCGAGATTTTAGACAGAATTACCGAATTGATTCCGGAAGATGCGGAAAATGCAGAAGATAAATATGCCGATTTGCCGAAGATCACGATCGTTGGTCAGCCAAATGCCGGAAAATCTACGTTGTTGAATGCATTGATAGGCGAAGAGCGCAACATCGTTACTGATATTGCAGGCACAACACGCGATTCAATCCATACGCACTACAACTTATACGGAAAAGAATTTTTGCTGATCGATACAGCAGGAATCCGTAAGAAAAATAAAGTACACGAAGACCTGGAGTTTTATTCGGTGATTCGTGCTATCAAAGCAATCGATGAAGCCGATGTTTGTATTTTGGTATTAGATGCAACGGTTGGTATTGAAGGTCAGGACATGAAGATATTCGATATCATGCAAACGCATCGTAAAGGTATTGTCATCCTGGTAAACAAATGGGACGCGATTGAGAAAGATTCTAAAACAATTTTAGAATACACGAAAAGAATTGAAGATAAGATCGCACCGTTTACAGATGTTCCGATCGTATTTATTTCTGCATTAGAAAAACAACGTATTTTCCAGGCAATCGATAAAGTATTGGAAGTGTATAATAATCGCCAGATCAAAATTCCTACACACAAACTGAATGAAGTAATGTTGGCTGAGATTGAAAAACATCATCCGCCGGCTTATCGCGGTGAATACATCAAAATAAAATACATTACTCAGTTGCCAACCAAAGTGCCAAGCTTTGCGTTCTTCTGCAATCATCCGGATTATATAAAAGGCGCATACAAAAACTACCTGGAAAACAGGTTGCGTGCTAATTTCTCGTTGTCAGGAGTTCCTATCAATATTTTCTTCAGAAAGAAATAAAACAAATCAGATACTAAAAATAAAGAGGCAACGATTAATCGTTGCCTCTTTATTTTATTGCGAAATATTCTAAGATTACTTTTTCATTTCTAAAACCGCACGCTGTATCATTTTATCGTCTGTTGCATTCACGAAGAAATAACCATCGTTCTTCCAAAGTTGTTTCGCAAAATATGCTTTCAGTTTTCCGGATAAATATGGTTGTGATTTTGCCGTGTAAGCTGCTACATCTTTCTTTGCGCCATTTGCAAAACAGAACGTAACAAACTGTGTATATAAATTATTATCTACTATAAAGTTATTTCTGAAATCAACAGCCGTTTTGTATTTGTCAAAATCAGCTTTATGCGTGCCATAATAATCATAAACAAAAGACTGTATCAAACTTAAGCCAAATACTGTATTTACAAACGGATTGAACATACTTGTATCTAACGGAATGTAAATATCAGGAGTGATGCCGCCGTCAGCATAAACGGTACGGTGTTTAACCAGTGTTTTGTATTCTTTCTTGCTGTTTTGCTTGATACTGTCTGCGTTGAATGCTTCGCCATCTTTAAAGCGTTTGCTGATATCGCCATAGTAATCAGAAACATTGTCTTCGTATGGACGCTGTATGCATCTGCCGCTTGGCGTGAAATATTTTGCAACGGTTAAACGCACGGAGCTGCCATCGCCTAACGGATATTCCTGTTGCACTAAACCTTTGCCAAAAGTACGTCTGCCAATTAACGTACCGCGATCCCAATCCTGAATAGCGCCACTCACGATCTCACTTGCAGATGCCGAACCTTCGTCAATTAAAATAACCAGTTTGCCATTTTCAAATAAACCCATGTTGTTTGATTTCTCGTAAGAGCGCGGCATCGTTCTGCCTTCAGTATAAACAATGTTTTTAGTGCCTGCTAAAAATTCATCAGCCATCAATGTTGCCTGATCCATATATCCGCCAGGATTTTGACGCAGATCCAGCACTAATTTTTTCATACCTTTTTGTTGTAACGAATCCAGTTTTTCCATGAATTCGCGATAGGTATTTTTTGCAAAACGATTCACTTTGATATAGCCGATTTCATTGTCTAACATAAAGCCAGCATCAACGCTGTAAATCGGAATTTTATCTCTCTTGATAGTATAAGAAACTAATTTTTTTGTACCATTTTTAAGCATTGTCACTTTTACTTTCGTATTCTTTGGACCTTTTAGCTTGCGCATCACATATTCATTAGAAATGCTTTTTCCTGTAGCAACAGAGTCGTCAATTAAAATGATTTTGTCGCCTGCACCAATGCCTGCCTGTTCGGATGGTCCTCCGCTGATAGGCGTTACTACGGAAATTGTATCATTGATGATCATGAACTCAATACCGATACCTTCAAAATTGCCATCCATGATTTCTGCTTCATGTGACATTTCTATTGGCGGCAAATATACACTGTGCGGATCCAATTCTTCCAGCATTCTTGCAATGGCATCGTCATACAGTTGTTGCGTGTTTACTGTATCAACATAACGTGCTTCTATTAATTGTAAAATGTTTTCCAGTTTGGAGTTGCCTTCACTGCTGTAAATGCCCAATTTTGCTAAGTTCTTTTCCTGAATTTTATAACCGATAAAAACACCGGCTGCAAGAATAATTGCGATCAATAATGGATAAAATGCTTTGTTTAAGTTCATGGTGCAAATGTAAAGGTTTCCATTTTAAATGCATCTTAAATAAATCTAATTATAGAGATGAATGATTAGTAAACAGCAGTGTGTTTTTCTTACAATAATGTTTGTAAAATGCGATGTAACATTTTTTAACTATATTTTAATCGCTTGCTGATAATATCATTGTATTGATAATTAAAATAATGAATGTCAGTTGTTTGTGTGTTTAAGCAGGTTTTAGAAGTATCATAAAATTATATTCCATTTTTTGCTGCATTATTTTATATATCAACTTTGTTTCAGATTAAAAATTAAAATTATGCAAAAGCAATTCTTATTTATTACCATGATGTTATTCGCATTTATTACCAATGCCATCAACATCAACGACTCTAAAGTAACCGAAGTTACCGTGTTTAGAAATTATGCGAAAGAAACCAGAATTGGGAGCGCCAATGTGCAAAGCGGCAACAGCGAAATTATTATCAGCAATGTTTCGTTGTTTATGGACGAAAATTCCATACAGGTTGCAACAAAAGGCAATGTAAAAATTCTATCGGTTTTGACACGCACGAATTATTTAACCGATAAAAAAAAATCAGAACAGATCTTGCGTTTAAATGATTCGATAGAAATTATGAAAGACGATGTTAGCTGGCTGAATGAACAGATAACAGCATATAACAACGAATTGGCTTTGCTGGATGACAATACGAAACTGGCGAATGATAAGGTTGTTTATACGGCTGCACAAGTGAAAGAACTGGCTGAGTTGTATCGCGTGCGCGCGATAGAGCTACGAAAATTTATTTTTGATTTGACCAAAAAACAAAAAACATCGAACGAAAAAATTACGCGCATTCAAAGCCAGCTTACCGAACTGAACGGCAACCAGAATACGGCGATGAAAGAAATTGTATTGAAAGTAAATGCAAGTAGTGCAACACAGGCAACATTTAAATGTTCATACATCGTGACGAATGCATACTGGACACCGATTTATGATATCAGAGCAAAAAATGTAAACGAACCGTTGCATTTGGATTGTCGCGCGAAAGTAGTACAAAACACTGGCTATGACTGGAAAGATGTGCAATTGAAATTATCGACTGCAAATCCGTCAGCAAACCACGACAGACCGATCTTGTATCCGATCTATGTTGATTTTTTCCAGCCGGATTATTATAACTATAAAATGAGAAAAAGCAATGCACCAGCTATGCAAATGATGGAAAAATCAACGAACATGGCATATATTTCAGGTTATACAACATTAGATGCAAAAGATGAAGATAGATTTGTGGATGGTTTGAAAGCAGACGATAATAAGGTAACGATACAGGAAGGCGATATGGCTGTAGAGTATAATATTGCTGTAGCACAAGATGTAGAAAGCGATAACAAAGAACATATTGTTGGCATTCAGGAAATAGAAATGCCTGCGATTTATAATTATCACACAGTTCCGAAGCTGGATTTGAATGCGTATTTACTGGCACGTGTGACGAATTGGGCGCAATATAATTTACTGGCTGGCGAAGCGAATATTTTCTTTGATGATAATTATGTTGGAAAGTCTTACTTAAATCCGAATGTAAGTTCTGATACCTTATTGATATCATTAGGACGCGATGAAAAAATATCAGTGAAACGCATGAAGCTGAATGATTTTTCGTCTAAAAAATTGTTCGGACAAAATATCAAGGAAACCAAAGTGTTTGAAACTTCGATCAAGAATAATAAAAATACACCGATAGAAATTGAAGTATTGGATCAATATCCGATTTCTAAAAACTCGCAAATTGAAGTTTCGTTAGATGAATCAAAAGATGCAACAGTAACAGAAGAATATGGTAAACTGATCTGGAAAATAAAACTGCAACCGAACGAAACGCGCAAGATAAAATTATCATACACGATAAAATATCCGAAAGACAAACAAGTGAGTGAAGGAAATTAGTGTTGTGTGTCATTTCGAGCGAAGCGAGAAATCTGTGCACCAAAAAGTCAGTGCGATTCTTTACGAGATATCTCACTACGTTCGATATGACGGTGCTCATTTGCGTTATGACTAGCCAAATATTTTGTGTTATTTTTTAAAAGGGCGCGCCGCGATGAGCGGCTCGCTTTTTTATTTAGGAAAACCTTCAAAAATAATTAAAACTTTTGCATCCTGAGTAGTATTATCGTTAAAAGAGATCTTCAGTTTATTATCTTCTATTTCATAATGATTTACTTGCTTCAGTTGCTCAAATAATAGTTTGGTAGTAGGGTCGCACCTTTTTCCGGATATAGTTCTAGATTCATATTTAAATGAATTTTTTTCATACGATCTTAGCTTATCAGCATACGTTTCACATGGAGTTGTAATATTAATTTTGTCTAAAGAAATATCGGTATCAAAAAAATAGGATGTATCTGTCAGGTCATTAATTGGTTGTAAAGAATCTGTTTGGAATAGATAACGCAAGTACCAGATAGCACTGTCTATTGATTTTGGTTTGAAATTTGGTGGTGGTTTTTTATATGGTTTGCTTTGAACAGAATCCCTAGTACTATTATTTATATTATCAGGTTTAGGTGGATTGTTTTGTTGTCCGATATTTACACAAGGCAGATATATTTTTTTGCTTGGATTGGATATATAATTCATAATTGTATCACACAATTCTTTTATCAATATATAATCATTTCCATCTCTTTTTACTTCTAAAACATATTTATGATCTTCATGGAATGTAAAATTGCAAATGTTTCCATAAAACTTATAAAACTCCTGAGTTACATAATCAACAGGTCTTATATCAATACTGTTATCAGAATTAATATAATATCGTGTATAAATTACGTCGTTATTTGTTTGTATTCTTTTTTCTTCACCATAACAGTTATAAAACGAAATATGAGTTTCTGTTTCTGGTTCAGTGTTTAATATTTTTATACAAGTATATTCATTTGAATTTGTTTTTTGTGCCTGAATAGTATATTTATTACCTTTAGTATGTTTGAAATTTTTTATATTACTAACTTTTTCGATGTTATTATTTCTAAATTTTTGAATTTGCAGACATTGTATGTTCGGATTATTACTACATGGAACAGTTTGTGATAAAATGATTAATGTATCAAAATTTGGTGATGTTGGTTTTGGTTCTAATTGTTCTATTAATTCTAAAAAAGTTTGGTCTTTTTCTATAACTTCTTTTACTTTTAAAACATAGCGTGTATCTTTAATAAAATTTATGCCTCTGAAATGGTCTATCGGAAATTGAATTGTATCATTAGTACCTTCAACTCTGTATTTGACATTGTTTTCGACATCAAAACCATCTTTTTCTATGATGATTGTATATTCAGGATTATCGCATTCGCTTTTTTTCTTTTTATCTACTGTTTTTTTAAGAATATATTTGTAATTTGATTCATTTGACTCTTTCACCGATAGTGTATATGTGTAGCATTTGTCATAATCAAAACCCTTAATGCGAACTATTTCTGTTTTAGATTTATCTAATCGTTTTACTAATAGACATTCTTCATTACTGTTATCACTACATGGTGTTGATTGTAGAACAGTTAATGTGATGTCTTCTGGTTTTCTTTCTATTTTTATTGTTTCTTTCCAAGAATATTTATAATCAGGTTCATTTATTTGTTTAACTGTTATTGTATATATATAATTATTATCATAAGTAAAGTTTTTGATTCCTGTAATAATTTCAGTTTTATTATTTTCTACTACTTTTACTTCCAAACATTTACCAGTGTTATTTTTATTACAAGGTACAAAACCTTTAACGATCAATGTTGTTGGTGGTATTGTTGGTGATGGCGGTGGCGGCGTACTAAATATTTTGGCTGTATATAATATTGTAAGTAAAAAGAATAGTATATTGTGTTTTTTTTTCATTTGTAGTTAATTATTTCCATTTTACAAAAAGATCATCTTTATATTCAGCTTCTTTTTTCTCGCCGTCCTTTTGAATTACAATTACTGTCCCATTCAAAAGATTATTTGTATAAGTTCCTTCTGATGATTCATAAATGTCACTATTTGCATAAGTATATATTCCATGCCCTTCTTTAAGGTTGTTTTTAAACTTGCCTTTATATTGGTCTCCATTTATGGTTGCATTAGTATATATAGCAGTTCCAATACTATCGGCTTTACCCTCTTTTACCCAACCTGTATATCTGAATGTATCATTAAGAATATTTACCATTAGTGAATCTGGAACGTAATGTCCTAAATCTACTGATGCTTTAGGTAAAGGTGCTGGTGGTTCTGGATTGCTAATAAACTTTATAGCAACAACAATGACAACAATAATGCCAATTACGAATCCTAAAATCAATCCTGTATTTGTTCCTTTTTTTTCTTCCGGTTCAGGTACAAGTATTGGTTGTTGCTTTGGTAGTAGCGGCTTTATTGGTTGTGGTTTAGATATAATAACTGGTTCTACTATAGGTACTTGTTTTTGGTAGTTCGCTTTTAAATCGGCAATCATTTGTTCGCAGTTTTTGTATCTTTCTGCCACATTTTTTCGTGTAGCTTTTTGAATAACTGCAATTATCTTATCCGATACATAAGGGTAAACTGATTTTGCATTAGGTAAGTCTTCCTGCGTAATTTTACTATAGATTTCAAATTCAGTAGTAATTTTTTCATAAGGATTGATGCCTGTTATAATCTGAAACAGTGTAACTCCTAAAGAATAGATATCACTGCGATTGTCAACTTTTTGGCCTCGTACCTGTTCAGGACTCATGTAATAAACGGTTCCCATTTGGGTTCCGTCTTTAGTAAGATTTTTACTGTTATCATTTATGATTTTAGCAATACCGAAATCCAATATTTTTACCGTATTAAAATCTCTGCTAATAATTACATTATTTGGTTTTACATCTCGGTGAACTATATTTTGGCTATGTGCATACGCAAAACCGGCCAATAATCCATTCATTATTTTAATAGCGTTTTCTTCTTTTATCGGACCGCTTTCTTTTTTTATATAATCATCCAACAAAACACCTTCTGCATATTCCATTATAAGGTAAAGTCCATCATTGGTTTCTACATAATCATATAACTTTACAATATTCGGATGTTGTATCTGAGATAGGGTAGCGGCTTCGTGTTTGAAACGCTCTTTTATGTTTGAGTTGGAAAGGTATTTTTTATGCAATACTTTTATAGCCGCTTTTCTGCCAATGTGGACATGTTCCGCAAGATATACGGTTCCCATACCGCCTTCGCCGATAACTGAAATGATTTTGTAATTGGAAATAATTTCGCCTATCATTTATTGGTTCCTATTTTTTTTATTGAATCTGCTATTTCCTGCCCTCTTTTGTCTAATTCTTCTTTTTTCTTTCTTAATGCTAATGTCAAGGAATCTTTAGTTTTTTGCTCTTTAATTTTTTTATCTTTTATTATGCTATCTTTTACAAATTTTATTCGTTTTTTGGCAGCTGCTTCATCTTCTATAACTTTATCTGAATTCTTATTTTCTGATAATTCTTTATTTGCTGTAATTGCACTATCTTTTACTTTATCTTCATTTGTTGAATCTATTTTATTTTTACTATTACTATTTTCAATTTTTCCTTCTTTTTTGTGAAATGTAAATTTATAAATACCAAATGCAATACCTGCAACAATTAATAATCCTAAAATTATACTTATTTGTTTTACAGAAAACTTTCTTTTCTTTTCAGGTAGTGTCGTTTTTTCTTCTAATTTAATTTGACTTGGCTGAGCTTGCAGTTGTGGTTGTGTTGGATAGTATGATTCTGTAAACGGACTTTCTGTAATATCTATAATTTGTACAGAAATATTATCGTCGCCACCACCTTCTTTTGCCAGTGCAATTAATTTTGCTGCACATTCATCCGGATTTGCAAACTGTTGTACAGTAGTAGAAAATGTAAGAGTGTTAATCATTCCATGTAAACCATCTGAACAAATGACAAAACGATCGCCAACTTTTGCTTTTAATACTTTATTATTTATTGCCGGAATAACCTCCTGTTTGACTCCAAGTGCTCTGGTTATCTCATTTTTTCTAGGATGATTTTCTGCTTCATGTGGTTGGATAATTCCATTATCTATCATTTCTTGTACCACTGAATGGTCTTTTGAAATCTGAAAGAATTGTCTGTCGGATAGTGCATAAATTCTGCTGTCGCCAACATGCGCCGTATAAATCTCATCCTTATAAATAAGTAAAACCACAACAGTTGTACCCATTCCTTTTAAATCGGGTCTGTTTATGGCAGTGCTATAAATTTCTTTATTAGCAAAGGTAATAGCCTGATGCAGAGAAACAGATACGTTTTCAATTTTAGTAGAATTCAGATATTCAATAATAGCGCGTACTGCAGTTTTAGAAGCAATTTCGCCGCCTTCGTGTCCGCCCATTCCATCACAAACCACAAAAACATATCCGTCTTCTATTTCTATAAATCCTATTGAATCTTCATTACGGCTTCTTTTTAAACCAATGTCTGTTAGCGCCGCATGTTTAACAATATATTTTTCAATTGCCATCTTTTATAAGTTAATTTTGAGTATTACATCACCTAATTTAAGGATATCACCATGTTTTAAAACTATAGAATTTTCTTTTTTACTGTTTATAATCACACCATTTGTGCTGTTTAAATCATTAATGATAAATTGTCCATTTTCATTAAAAATGATTTCTGCATGATTTCTTGACAAAGATGGAGCTGAAATATGAAATGAATTTGTTTTCTCATCTCTGCCAATTTTAAATCTCGGTGTATCAATATAAAATTGTCCTTTTTGTCCATTATAATCATAATTAACTCTTGGTATTAATGATTTTGCTTTCATTAATAGTCTCAGCTTTTCTAATTTTGCTTCTTCTTCTAATTGTTTCTTATGGTCACGGAATTTCTGATCATTAGATTGTTGCTGAGATTGATGATGTTGTTTTAATTGCTGAATTTCATTAGCTGCATTTTTTATTTCGAGTTGCTTTTCCTGAGCTTCGATTGCTGCTTGTAATTTTAATCTTTTGCTCTTTTGAATAGATTTATAGATTCCAAAAGCTAAAATTAGAAAGCTAAGTAAGATAATGATTGATAAAATTATATTTGATATTATCCATTGAAATAAATTAAAAGGATATCTGATGGTAGATTCAACCAACTTTTTTTCGTTTTCTTCTAAACTAATCACAATATTTTGACCTGCTTTTTTTTGTTTTGATTTAAAAGTTACTAAATATGTTTTTCCAAGACTATTGATATTCATGATATCGACAAACTCAGCTATTTTTTTACTGCAAACGTTTCTGTCATTTGTTTTACTTGAAAAATAAACACCATTAGTTGGCTGGCAGATTTCATTTTGTGTAATTTGACTGTATCTATCTGCTCCGACATTATAACCAATCGCATAAATTGGTATATCTGATTTAATACTTTCGGTTCTAATTTCGTCTACAGTTTTTTGCCCTGCAATATTTGGAAAATCATCTGAAAGTAAAAGTATATTTTTGGGTAAACTATCTTTTAATTGAGATAAGAATTTTAAAGTTTCATCTAACGCAAAATAAATGTCTGCACCAACTTGTTTGTTTTGTAATGGAGCAGGTGATGAGATATTATTTATTAAACTAATAATTTGGTTTTCATCATCAAGAGGTGAATTGTTAAGTAAAAATAAGTACTTGTTACTTCTGTACCAATCGAAAGTTCCTATAAATACTTTGTCACCATGTTTTATTTTTCCGTATAGCCCTGTTGTTAATATATTTTTAAAAAAAGAACGTTCACTTACGCCTTTTTGCAAATAATGATTTTCAATAAGAATAAATAGGATTTTATTTTTTAATGCTTTTTTGCTGGTATCTCTTGTAAGTTTGTAAGTAGCTGTTTTTATCTCAACTTTGTCTTCTTTTAAATTAATTTTATTAGTATCAATAGAAGTAATTGCTCGCGACCACAGTTTAAATGATACTTGAGGGAATTCTTCGAAATTAACTTCTTTTTCAGTTATTTTGTAAGATATCTGAGAAAGAGAAGTAATGATGTAAGAGAAGTAAAAGAAAAATATTGCAACCAGCTTCTTTTTCATAATTTTTTATTTAAAAACTGGATCTGAATTTAAAAACTGTCTTACCTAACTTTATTTCATCACCATCATTTAAATCATACGATTTTCCAATTTCTAATTCTTCATTATTGATAAATGTGCCATTAGCTGCCATTTCATCTTTGATATAGAATTTACCTTTTTTACTAAGGATAGATACATGTTTACCTGAAATAGACATATCGTCTGAGATAGTAATAGTGTTTTCATTATCTCTACCAATAGTATTGGTGCCTTCATATATTCTGTAATCCAAACCCATTGGATCTAATGTGAATGAAACTATCCAACCTGACAGTTTTCTTGCTTGTCTGATTTGATTGGTAGCTGCAACACCTTCGTGGTTTATATCCGTATCCTGAATAAACGTTCTGGTGAAATCTTTCTTTGCTGGTGTATTGTTATTAGCTACACCTACTACCTGAGTTTTGTCAAAATTATCCATACCTGAAATTTGTGTTTTATCTAAATTGCTTGTTCCTGAAAGTTGTGTTTTAGCATATTCATTTGAAAAACTATTTTCAGAGTTGCTGATTTGAGTTTTATCAAAAGAATTATCAGTTATTGTATTTCCTAAAACAGGTGTTTTGTGAAATAATCCAATTTCGGTATTTAGTTTTGGGCAATAAGGACATTCGCTCAGGTTGTTTTTGTAATAATGTCCGTTTTGACATTGGTTGAATCCTTCCATAAATTTATTGTTTAGTTTATAATTAATATATGTTGTTAAATGTAATTTTGCCAGGTCACAACAGAATTACCTGCTTTTACTATATCATTTGGGTGCAATAATTGTGTTCCATTTAATTTATTACCGTTTATAAAAGTACCATTTGTAGAGCCTAAGTCTCTTATGGAGATATTTCCATTTTCAAAAATAATTTCTGCATGCATTTTTGATACGGTTGTATCATTTATTACAATAGTACAATCTGAAGCTCTTCCTATAGATACCTTTTTAGAGCTATAATTATTATTAATAATATTAGAGGTGTAATTTTCTGTATTAATATTTAATTCCGTTGAAAAACTTTTTAATTCTATCACTCTTTTGGTGAGTCTAGGATGTGTAGAATATATTTTGATAAGAAAACCAATAAATTCAGGTATTTCATTTTCTTGAGAAGCAAATGAATCAATATTTGTTTTAGGAGATAAAGCTTTGCTTCCATGTGCAAGATTAATTAATGAATTAATACTTGCGTTTGCATTATTTGACAAATACATACCATGTCTGTCTGCCGTTAACTCACACGCTCGAGAATATGCAGCACCTATAAATGGAATTATCTTTGCAGGGCCAATCAATAAATTTCTTTTAAAGCTAGTGTGATTTGCCGCATGATGACCTAACTCGTGTCCTATGATAAAGTTTAATTCATCATAGTGATTATTATCTTTATACGCAATGTCAACAATAGAAGATGTAAGCATAACATATTTTTTCATAAAGAATTTAACTGCAAAAGCATTTAGCATACCATTGCTATTAAATACAAAAACTTCAGGTATTTTGGCTAAGTTAACTTTTTGACAATAATCAACTACTTTTTCATGTATTTCAGGATATTGAGAATTAGAAACTTTTACAGAATCGCCTAATATTTGAGCTTTGAAAAATTGAGATGCTATCCATGAAAAGAACGCTATAATACATATGTAAAGAATCCCAAATATAAGACCTACACCAAGTGTTGTGACTATAAAAGCAAGAATTAAACAGGAGATAACAAGCCAAATAATTCCACCAACGATAAACATGATAGTTTTATAAGTATTTTCTTTAGGATGAATTAAATTGTTCATAAATTTATTTTTACACTAATCTAAAAAATTATATTCAAACTTCAAAATATGTGTTGATAAAAATCAAGAAAGAAATAGATTTGAGTTTATGAATTTGTGTTTTCAATTTTCTTTAATGAAAGTAAAACAATAACAATCATGACTATATTTAGCAAAACAATAAACAGAATATTTTCTAATAAAGAATCAAATAATCCTGCTAATTCTTCATTATAAAGATTTTTATTTAATACTTCTGTGAAAAAAAATGTATTTGTATTTGCATCCTGAATCCTGCAAAATCCTTCAGTTCCCCATCTTCCTATTGTAAAATAGCTCAGGAATTCAGTTGTTTTACTTTGCAATGGAGTTATTATGCCTGCCAAAATTATTTGTGATAACAATGCTACAGGTAAGATAGTCATTACAGCATCAGTGCTTTCGCTTATTGCAGATAACAATAAACCTAAAATAATCGCTGAGTTACCAATGAAAAACAAGTACAATAAACTATTTATATAGTTGGTTAATTCACTGCCATATTCAATTTTTAAAATAAATAAAAAAAATGAAAGCTGAAAGAATGAAATGATAGAAAGTACTATCCATTTTGAAAGAAAATAATTACCTAGGTATAAGTTATACATTCTTTCACGCCTGAAAATTGCTTTCTCTGATACTATCTCTTTTGCCGAATTACTTACACCAAACCATATAGTAGAAATTATAATCATAAATACCGCACCAAGTATTCCTTCTTTTTTTCCTGTTAATGGTGATATGCCGGTTAAATGGCTAAAGCTTAATTTTATTAAGATAGCAATTATTAATGGTTGTAAAAATAATAAGAGCATATTCTTTAAATCATTTGTTTTAATATTCAAATACCTCTTTGATTGCCAAAATAACTGAAGAATAGGCGATGTGCTTATTTCTTTTTTTATATTTTTAGATGGAATTAATTGATTTGATTGAGTACTATTTGGCAATTTCAGATTCCATTCTTTTGCTTTTTTTTCTGAATTTAACAGGGAATAAACTTCAATAATATTTTTTTTCTGGAAATAGGATAAGAATTCATTTTTTGATCCTGCAAACGCATGATGACCTTTTGCACCTAAGAAAATTATTTCATCTACAAAATGTAAATCTTCAGGTTTATGCGTTACCATTATTACTGTTGTTCCTTGTTGGCATAGATATCTCAGGCATTTTAAAAATTCCTCAATTGTTTCAGGATCTAAGGAACTGGTTGGTTCATCTAAAAATAGAATGGATGGACGGTTTAATAATTCTACTGCAATGGAGATTCTTTTTCTTTGTCCGCCAGAAAGGTTTTTGATTTTAGTGCTTCTTATTGCTGTATCATTTAGATTTAATGAAACTAATATTTCTGTTATTCTTTCTTGAATTAAGGTTTCTAATGCACCGTCAGACAATCTTAATTTTGCTGCATAGTAAAGTGTTTCATTTACAGTTAATTCTGAATGAACTATATCATCTTGTGGTACATAACCAATTTTTTGTTTTAATAGCTCATAGTTCTTTACTAACTCTAATCCAAAAATAAAAACTTCTCCTGAAGATGCAGGACTATCACCATTTAATGCTTTTAGTAGTGTTGATTTTCCACATCCACTTGGACCCATCAACGCAACTATTTTTTTTGAAGAAATATTTATATTTATAGGATGTAAACCTGTCCTGCCATCTTTAAAAACTTTTTTTAACTGAACTGTCCGTATAGCACTTTCTATGGATAGATCTCTGCTTTCGGTATTCAATGAAAATGCATGTAACCCAATAAAAATAGTATCAGATGAAGTTACTTTTGACTTTATTTTTATTTTGTGTTGGTTTAAGAAAGTTCCATTTGTACTTCTTAGATCTTCAACATAGATATCATTCTTGATTTTAGAAATTTTTGTATGCATTCTTGAAACAGAATCATCATTGATTACAATATCACATTTATTGCTTCTGCCTATAATTATTTCATCCTTTTTACTTAATAATGAATTTAAGCTCTGACTTGTCGTTTTATTGTCTTCTATATAAATAATACAAAGCTTTTCATTGTTACCTATGCTTACTTTGTCCGAAGATGTTATTACATACTTTTGATTCGCTTTTAATTTTTTTCCATTAACAAATGTTCCATTTGTACTATCTAAATCTGTAACATAAATATTTTTACCATCAGTTCCTATTTCTAAATGATTTCTGGAAAGCATAGGATTATTAAATGCAATTGTATTTGTATCTTTTTCCCTTCCAAAAGCAATTTTAGTTTTATGGAAAAGTGGTATTTTTTTTAATTCATTATTGAACTTAAAAATAATTGTATTTTGCATTGTATTTTATTTTGGATTAAGTTGAGTTTGCAATTTTTCTATTTCTTAGAATGTTTATTGTGTGTGATTAATGAATTTGAATATCGAATGTTATAATTCATTTACTTTATCACAAAAAAGTAACTTTATAACAATCTCTAAATCTCTTCAGTTATATACAACTTATTATTTAGGATTATAAGTTAAACTTACAAAATCATATTCAATCAACAAAATACATGTTGATAAAAATCAATTTTTTACAGTTGTATTGTTAAGAAGTTAAAAACTAACTTATTTCTTATTAAACAACTGCAACTGCATATCCAATTGTAATTGCATGGTTTCAACGTGTTTTTGAAGGTCTTTAAGTTGTTTTTTCAATGTTGTGATTTCTTCCAGTAGCTTGCTTTCGTTGTTGTTTGTTGGTGATGCAGGTGCAACAATTGTAGTTTGGTCAGCAACAACAGGAATATTTTTTGCATCTTTAGAAATATCATTTGCTTTATTTTCACCAGATGATGCTACCGGAATTGAAGCAAAGTTTTCCACAGGTTTTTTTGAAATTACTTTTATTAAAGTGTAAGCATAAATACTTTCGTCAACTGCAATTGGCGCTTTTTTCATTTCCTCTTTTACAGTGATGATATATTTATAACCATCTTCAAAGAAAAAACCGGAAACGTCTTTTTGTTTGATCATTTTGCTGACGCCATTCTCTTTTACTTCATAACAAAAATTAGAACTGTCTCCGCAAACAAACAAACCATCCGAAACCTGCCATGTTTTTTCATCAGCATCGCTGGTGATATTCTTTTTGGAATCACTAATATTTACAGGTGCTTGCGGCTTCACATCAGGTTTCAATGTGCCTCTTTGAGCGAAGAGCATTGCCGGAAAAAATAATATGAAAATACTCGCGGTCTTTATCATGTTAATGGCTTAGAGGCAAATAAGTAAAGTCAACAGACGCTTCATACCTGGTGTCTGATTTGATGTAAATATATTCCGAATTGGCAATCTCATGTACAGCATCTTTGGTAGAAAGTATCTTTGTGATGGTGCAATCATCGCATGTTTTCAATTGTATCGGATTGTTGTTCGTGTTAATAGAAATACTGCAATTCGGCAACGGCACAAAGCTAAACCATGCGTTCGTTGGCGCAACGTTTGAGTATGTTATCTTAGTGGTTTCAATCTTGTTTAAAATGATTTTGTTATAACTCAAATTCAATTCTGCTGAAGCTCTGGTAATACCATCTGCTAAATTTAAGACAACTGTATAACGGCTGTTTACATCATTTTCATCAGCGGAAAGTATCGTAATATTTTTGATGTCTTTGTCTTTGATATTATTCCACGACAAAATATCTCTGCCAATCAGGTTAGTGCGCAGTTGTTGTAATAAAACAGTGTCAGTATTATAATCAAACGGTATTGCTGATTTATTCGTATCAACAGAAGCCAATACGGTAGCATTATTTTTTGTCTTTGCTAAAAAAGAGACCTTGTTTTTAAAGAACATAAAAACAGCAGCCAGCAAAATACCCGCAAACAATAACGCAGCATATTTCATTCGGTGTTTTGCAGACGATTCAATATTTTTTACCAGGACATTTTTAGGCATTTCATTGATAGTTGCAAACTGGATACGTGCAGCTTCTTTTTGCTGTAAAATTTCCTGTTCTTTCTTTTCTAAAGCAATGCGTTCCTGTTCCAGTTTTATCTTTTCGGCTTTTATCTGCTCATCATACGCCAGTTGCAATGCTTCCAGTTTTTTCGCTTCTTCTATTTTCTGTTCCAGTTGCAGTTTTAACTGTTCCTGTAGCTGCATTTCTTTTTCCAGTCGTTCGCGTTCCTGCTGTTCTTTCGCGATTTGCGCTTTTAACGAACTTTTCTGCAATCGCTTTTCTTCTTCCAGTTGCAATTGAAACAAGCGTTCCTGTTCTTCCTTCTCTTTTATTTTCCTTGCTTCTTCTTCCTTTTCTTTTAATAAACGGATTTGCTCCAGGCGCTCACGGAATTCCTGCTCTTTTTGTTTGCGTTCCAGTTGTTCTTTGTAACGCAGTTCTTTCTCACGGATAATTAATTCGCGGATTTCCGATTCTTCATCTTGCTTTGCAGTAGTGGTTTCCGGCTGATAAATTAATATCGCATTATTCTCTTTTTTATAGATGAGTAATCCACATTTTTTACAATACTTGCTTTTTCCTTCATCTAAGGGAAGAATCTCAAATGGTGTATTGCAATGGTAACAAAGCATCCTATTTTAGTTTACAGGCACAGTTTTCACAATAATCATCATCAATACTGATCTCATTTTTACAAGACGGACAATACAATGACTGATAGGATGGTGCTGTTTGATGATCAGTTTTATTCTTTCTGAAAATTAAGATCTTTGAAATTTTTCTGTCAGCATCGCCGTTCTTCGATTCAGCAGACAAGGTATCGATTTGAACCAGTTTCCAGTTTTCTTCGGCAACTTCATTCAGTATTTTTTCATAAGCATCAGCCGCTTCCGACAGCGCTTCTTTATCATTTATTTCTAAAGACAGCGCAACACATTTATACATCGGTTTTGCCATTAAAATACTTTCCTTTTTACCTTAATTTTCCTTTCAAAAGTACGACTTAAAACAGGAAATGGTCAGCAATTCGACTGACATATTTCAAACATGTGTTGATAAGCAAAACAGGTTTGTCAACGATAAGAATTTGTCGGCAATAACTAAAATTATATGCTTGTAAGTAGCTTTTTTCTATTTTAAATTCTATTTTTATAGTAAATCTTACAAAAAAAATAAAAACAGTATGAAGCAATTAATTTTAATTCTGGCAATGGCGTTTACGTTCGACTCTTTTGCACAGTTGACATTAAACGGTGTAACCTTGCCTGCTAAAACAAAAGGCAGCAAAGGCGATTTGGTATTAAACGGCGGCGCGGTTCGTAAAAAAGCATTCTTTAAAGTGTATGTGATAGGGTTGTACCTGGAACAAAAATCAAAAGACGCTGCAGCGATCTTAAAAAGTAATGATGAATTTACCGTGCAGTTGCAAATTACATCATCTGTGGTAAGCAGCAGTAATATGTCGGAAGCCATTGAAGAAGGTTTCCAAAAATCGATGAAAGGCAATACAGCACCGCTGAAAGCAAAGATAGATGCATTCATTGCTACTTTTAAAAAAGAAGAGATCAAAGAAAAAGATGTATTTGTATTAAATTACGTTCCGGGCGTTGGTGTAAAAGCTTCTAAAAACGGCAAATTGGTGGCAACAATTGAAGGTGAAGATTTTAAAAGAGCATTATTAGGTATCTGGTTAGGATCTGATCCGATTGATTCAGGTGTGAAAACCGGTTTATTGGGAAATTAAGATTTCCTGATTGTATTTATAAAAAAACTCAACCTTTGGTTGAGTTTTTTTATCACCAAAAATGAATGCTATCATTTTGATGATGGAGAAATCTATCAACGAATACTGCTTTCCGTTTTTATATCGAGATTCCTGTCTGCGTTCGGAATGACGGTGTTCATACCAGGTATGGTTATGAACATTGCAGATCAGTATTATTTTAAAAATCGCCTGCGTATCAACTCTACAACTATTACTGCAAGAAAACCTGCCAACGTTGCATAAATAGCAGTGTTTCTTCTCTTGTCGATGTTTTTATTGTAATAAGTAACATCATCCGGTTCAGAAAAATATTCTTTGTCGTTATACTTCAACGAAAAGATATCAATGCCTTTACCGGCAACTTTTGGGTTTTCCTGCGGATCGTATGACATAGTAATGGTTGCGCCTTCGGGAACTTCATCAACAAACATACTCCATTTTATTCCGGCAGGAATAAAGGTGGTATTGGCTTCTTTGATAATGATATAATTTCCTGTAGAGTAGCCGGTAGGAAGCGAAAGCGTAGTTCCTGCCTGACTGAGCGTACCGGTGATATGCGATAATGTTGTTTTATCCAGGTGTTGATGTGGTTTGGTGAAATAGTCTTTCCAAAATAAAAAAGCGGCAACAAATGCCATAATGGCTAATGCATGTAATTTGAGTATCGAAAATAATTTATCCATAGTTGTAATGTTTTCATTGATGATTGATGTTGTATAATACCTGCTGCTTACTGCATGATTTTATATAATCTACTGCTATCTTTTTAGAGCTTTGTAATAAGAAACCAATTGTTGTAAACGAATCAAAGTCTTTAAGAACCGCTGCCAGTCCGCCACTGAAATAGCCGGCATTATCATATACCATTGGTATCACCACAAAGTCATTAGTAAAATTATATTTTGCAATTAAAACAATAGCGCCTTTACTGTCTTTCAAACCATATTTATTATTGGCGTCTTTAAATATTTTTACATCCTGCGCTTGTGTCGAGGCAACAAACATCAGCATCACAAGGATATAATGAAATAGTTTCATGTTTTACTATACGCATACAAAATAAGTGTTTATATCGATTATAGGAATACGTGTTGTATGGTATTTAATAGATAAAGTATATTGCAGAGTTGTTATGAAAAGAACACCGACTGCAGCAAGTCTGCCGCCATCGTTTGTTAGTACATGAACCATAGCATCGCTTACCAAAGTAAACAATCAATGATTCTTATTTTACTATTTTCTTTTCTACTTTATTGAACATCAGTTTGCAGATCGTTTTAATTGAGGAAAAGAAAAAATAAATAACGAACAGCACGCTTGCCAATCCAATGTTGGTAGAAATGTTACTAAAAGAAGAAGCTGGTCTGTCTTTGATCTTATTATAAAACTCACACGGATCATTCGTAGCATTCACAGATGGATTGGCTTTATCGTACCAGATTGTAATGCTCAGCGAATCCGGTTGTTTGGACAACGAGGTCTTGCCCGCTTTGTATTCATTTCCGTTTACACTATACATATAGTAAAACGTATTGACATCTATTTCGGTAGCGATTCTTCTGAACTTTAACTGGTCAAACTGTGAAGCCAGTTCGGCTTGTATCGGTACATAATGTTCACACTGGTATTTATATTTCTTCAGATCTTCTTTACTGGCAGTTTTTGAAGATATACGCAGACTCACTACCACAATAATGATAAAAACAACCAGCCAAATCAATCGTTTTTTCAGTCTCTTTTTTAATGCCTGTGCTTCTTCCTGCAGCGCTTCCGATTTTTCCATGGTTGTTTTATATTTACTTTTTGCTCAAATATACTGTCTTTTTAAATGTTCGCCAACTCTTGTATAGTGCATTCTTAAATGAAAAGAAATTACGGTTTTCCTTTAACACAAAGCAATTTTCTTTTTACGATTTATAATTTCTTTTTAACGAATTGTATTTTGGTTTTAAACCAATTACTTTTTCTTTTAAGCAGTAAGCTGTGTATTTAACCCAATTACATTTTCTTATAGCGAAATTTTTTTTCTTTTAAGCAAATGCATTTTTCCTTTACACAAAACGCGTTTTTCTGCAGGAAAAAACAATTTTCTTATTTGCAGACCACGTTTTCTTTAAACAAATTGCATTTTCCTTTAAGGAAATCGTTTTTTCTTTTAAGAAAAAGCAATTTTCCTTTTACCAAATCATTTTTTCTTTTAAGAAAAAGCAATTTTTTTTTAGCAAAACCGGTTCTACGCTTGCACTAAACACGATGGAATATTAAAATATGTTAATTTTTTTAGCATATTTAGTCTGTACGCAATAAATAAAAGAATATGTAGTTGTATAGTTGTTATCAAGCGCGCTATTTTTAAAATTTAAAAAATAATAATATGACTATTTTCATGAGGCCGATATTAAATATCAGCAAATTAACGCCTGTAGAAGTTGCCCTGAAAGGAAGCTCTATAGTAGGAAAAATGACCGGTAACATCAATTTCGCGACACCCAGTCCACCGCTTGCAGACATTACCGGTGCGGTGGATCAGTTGCTCGCAAAATTAGAAGAACAAAAGCTTGCTGCTTTAACCTATCACGAAAAAACAGTTCAAGTGCAGGAACTTCGCGATCAGTTAGCCAACGTGCTCGAAGCGGAGCGCGGTTATGTTGGCACAATTGCACGTGGTAGCGAAAGTGTTATTGCCAGCGCCGGATTTGATGTGCGCCAGAAACCAGTTGCTTCAGGCATATTGCCTGCGCCTACCGGCGTGCTTGCCAAAGAAGGCAGCAGCGATGGTGAGATCATTGTTGTCTGGCAAAAAGTAAAAGGCGCAAAATCGTATGTGGTGGAAATCAGCTATGACCTTAGCGACGTAGGAAACTGGACTTATGAAGCTACTGTTGTACAGAACAGATGCTACATCAGCGGCATAGAAAGCGGTACACGCATTTATGCCAGAGTAGTAGCTATTAATGCAGCCGGACAAGGCGGCTACAGCGATCCTGCTACTAAAACAGCACCTTAGTACCATTTAACTTCTTTTTGTTTTTTCTCATGATTGATCCCAGCCGAGAGGTTGGGATTTTTATGATGTGTAGTTAGTGTAAACGCATCAAACTTATTGACGAAAGATTTTGTTTACCTATTGTTGTAATTAATTATATTTGATTATATTAGCATAGTTAAATATAACAGGAAATGGCAGATAGGACCGCAATAGATACAATAAGAGGTTATTTTTATCAATTTGATTATAGTATTGCTAGTTTACTAGCACTTCCAAATGATAATAACTCAATTGTTATTGAAGGAGTAGAAGATGTGGATGTTAAAATTGACACAGAAGAAACAGCAGTACAATGTAAATATTACGCTAAATCAGAATATAATCATTCTGTTATTGCTGAACCTATAAGATTAATGTTAGACCATTTTAAAGAAGTAAAATTAAAAATAAAGCCAAAGCTTAATTACAAATTGAGAGGGCATTATAAATCAGGACAAAATAAACTTGTGCTGCCTATTGATGTGTCATATTTAAAAGAACATTTCCTTACATATACAAGATCTGAAAAAGTGAAAGGAGTTATGACGAAAGTTAAACATTATCATCATACTGAATTAGGGCTCGATGATGCAGACTTAGCTAACTTTCTAGCAGTTTTGGAAATTGATATTCATGCTAAAGAGTTTGAAAAACAATATTCAGATATATTAGTGGAACTAAAAAATAAATTCAATTGTAGCGCTTTTGCAGCAGAATATTTATTTTATAACAATGCTTTAGGAATCATTAGAAAGATTTCAAAAGAAGCAGACCTTAAAGATAGAAGGATAACTAAAAAATCATTCTTAAAAAAAATAGATACAAGTAGAATTCTTTTTAATGAATGGTTTATTAAAATTAAAGGAGAAAAAGCACATTTTGATAAGTTAAGGAAAGAATATTTTGGAAACCTTAATGTTTTATATAAAGAAAGATTTTTTTTATTTGAGATTAATACTAGTACTTATTCCAGAGATGATATTAAAGAAGTCTTAAGTCTTGCAATTAAAAATTATACCAAAATTATAAATCAACCAAATCCTTTTTGCCCTTATGTGTATATGCACGGTATTGAAGAATCAGAACTTGTAGAAATAAAAAAAGATTTAATTGCAGATGGAATAATTATTAATGATGGATTTGATTTTTCTGGTGCTGTATTTAATCCACAATCTTTAGTTAGAAAACCAAGCCTTGCTTATCCAATAAAAATAAAGTTTGTAAATAATTTAGACTCTTTAAATGCAACTCTTGCGCTGACAGGAAGAAGAAGTGAGTTATATCAGTTCTATCAAACCAATAGTTTTTTTGATTATAATAATCTTTCGGTTAAACAAGTTAAAATACAGATCAATCAAATTAAAAACATTAAAAATATAATATAGAAATGGCAGAACAGGAACTAACAGAAAATAATGCACAGGTAATCGCAGTTTTTCCAGATAAAGTAAAAATTGTAGTTAATGATTTGGATGTGTTTAAAAATGTAGATGAATCATTAAAAGTCGGTTCTTATCTTAAAATCGAAGATAATGAAAATGCGTCTTTAATTGCTATTATTGAAAACTTTCAAATATCGTTACGAGAAACTAAAGGTTTAAACGGCGAGCCTAAAATTATCAGAGATCATGTAATTGAAGCTTTCCCATTAGGAATTTTGCGAGATGGAAAATTTGAAAGAGGCGGCGACTCACTTGCTATTCCACCAAAAGAAGTTAAGCCAGCTACTTTAGCAGAGATAAAAAGTATTTATTTACAATCGGTAAAAGCACATGAGAGTTTAGATTTTGCCACACTAGCATCAAATCCATCAGTTAGAGTTCCTGTAAATGGGAATAAATTTTTCAATAAACATATTGCAATTGTTGGTTCGACAGGCTCAGGAAAATCGCATGCATTGACAACAGTAATACAAAAGGCAATATCTGAAAAGAATGGCAATTTTTCTTTAAATAACTCACATGTAATTATTTTTGATATTCATTCGGAATATAAAACTGCTTTTCCTGATGCAAACCATATTGATATTTCTAATTTAGTTCTTCCATATTGGCTTTTAAAAGGAGAAGAGTTAGAAGAATTCTTTTTAGATACGGAAGCTAATGATCATAATCAAAGAACTATACTTAAGGAAGCCATAGTTTATAATAGAAGATCAAAATATACAGGTAGTAAAGCAGATTTAAAGAAGATTCATTTTGATTCTCCATTATTATTTGATTTAAAAGAAATCCTACAATATGTTAACAATAGAAATAATGAAAGAAAGATAACCAATAATGATATTACATGGGAAGATTCAAGTGGAGCAAAATTTGTATTTAATGAAGATACAGCAGATAAATTATTTAAAGAAAAATTGATATCTACTGGCACAGCAGCAGCGGGTAATAATGGTAAATTAATTAATTTTATTAATAGATTAGAAAATAAACTTACAGACAAAAGACTTCAATTTCTTTTAGGTGAAAACTCTACTAAAATATCCTTTGAAGAAACATTGGAAAGGCTTTTAGGATATACATCAGCAAAAAAGTCAAATGTTACAGTTATTGATTTAAGTGGTGTTCCTTTTGATGTTTTAAGTATTACTGTTTCTTTAATATCTAGATTGGTATTTGAATATGGTTATGTTTATAAAAGACTTAGACTTATAAATGATCCAACAGAAAAGATCAATAATGATGTTCCAATATTATTGGTTTATGAAGAAGCACATAAATACGCACCTAATAGCGAATTATCCAAATACCGTTCTTCAAAACAATCAATAGAAAGAATTGCTAAAGAGGGTAGGAAATATGGTGTGACATTGCTTTTAGCAAGTCAACGTCCATCAGAAATATCTGAAACAATTTTTTCGCAATGTAATAACTTTATTGCTATGCGTTTAACTAATCCTGTTGATCAGAGTTATGTAGAAAAATTACTTCCAGATACTTTGGGTTCCTTAATAGATAAAATGACTTCTTTTAAACAAGGTGAAGCATTATTAGTTGGAGAGTCAATAATTTTACCATCAATTGTAATGATTGACAAATGTGATCCAGCACCATCTTCAAACGACATACCATATTGGGAACTTTGGAAAGAAGAATGGAAAACAATGGATTTTACAAAATTAAAAGAAGAGTGGTATAAGTAATTATGTATAATATTGGATACAATACCTCAAAATATTAAACATCTATTACAAGATATTGGTGAGAATTCTGTTCTATTGCGACTCTATTTGGAGTTATATAATTCAGGATGGAACGCATATCGTAATTTGCATGAAGCAGGTTGTGATATAATTATTTTACCTAAAGTAGTAGGCTCATTTTCAATTCAATCATTTCGTTTTTTAAAAATTGAAGTAAAAACAAGACAAAAGGTAATATACAAAGGCAAAGATAAAAGTGTTCATTTTACAGCTACACAAAGTGAATATAATAACTGTCATTTTTTAATCGCTTATTGGTTTGATGAAAATGAATATTTTATAATACCCAAAAATTATTTGAATAAACAAAAAAGTGGTAATAAGCATGTTTATAAATTTATTGTTTCAAAGAAGATGATTGAAGATAAAAAAAATGATATTCAAAAATTTAGGAATAATTGGAAATTAATAACAAAAGCAACTATAATGACATGGAATGATGGTGCAGGTATTGAAAATTTAAAAATTGAAGATTAGTAATTTTTGTTCTCTATTTTTTGAAATAGATAATTATAATAACAAAGCTGAATACATTTTAATCTTCTACGTTGTATTAATAGATTACTTCGTTCCTCTCAATGACGTTACAAACTCACTTTTCGTCCAACCGTAATTATTCGTGCACCGTTGTAGAGTGGAATCATAAAATCATTTCCCACTTCCAATTATAAAATAATCCTCAGCTAACTAAACATTTTATTTATCTTAGTACATCAAATTTTGAAAGATGAGTCAAAAGTTTTTGGAGAAATATGGCACCTGGGCAATCGTTACCGGTGCATCGAGTGGAATAGGTGTGGAGTACGCCAGGCAGATCGCCGCAAAGGGCTTGAACCTGGTGTTGGTAGCGCGCAGGAAACAACTGCTGGAAGCATTGGCCGAAGAAATTAAAGAGAAGTATGCGGTACAAACATTAGTAGTTGAATGCGATCTAGCAAAAGATAACTTTCATTATGAATTATTAGACGCAACCAAAGATATAGATGTCGGTTTGCTGGTGAACAATGCAGGCATGAACTGCGAAGGACAATTTTATCGCGGTGGCCTGGACAGGAATTTGCAGATGCTGCAACTCAATACAAAAGCGCCGTTCATCTTAGCGTTTGAATATGGCAAGCAGTTCATCAGCCGCGGAAAAGGCGGTATCATCTTTACATCGAGCATCAGCGCGTTCAGTCCACATCCGTATTTGGCGCATTATGCGGCGACTAAAGCGTATATCTTATCGCTTGCGGAAAGTATGAATTACGAATTCAAAGACAAGAATATTGATGTGATTGCTTTGTGTCCGGGCATGACGAAATCGGAAATGACAAAAGGCATGAAAGACGGACCGATGCTGATGGAAGCCGCGCCGGTGGTGAAAGCAGCACTGGATAATTTAGGCAAGGAAGCGTATGTAGTTCCGGGTTTCATCAATAAAACGCAGGTGTTCATCAACAGCAGAATACTGAACCGCGACCATGCAACGAGTTTTGCAGGTGCCTTGCTGAAACGCATGCTGCCGGGCGCTAAGAAGAAATCTGATAAGAAAGAAAAGTAATGAATTGCATTCAATGTAAAAATGAGATGTTGAATTTATCAAAGCCGTTATGGTTTGTGGTCCTTCGATAAACTCAGGATGACATGAATTGTATGTGGTTTGTAGTCCTTCGATAAACTCAGGATGACATGGATTGTATATGGTTTATAGTCTTTCGATAAACTCAGGAAGACATGGATTGTGTTTATTCTAAACTATCTATATTCCAATGTGTTTTAATTTTTTATAAATTGTGCCATGATTAATTTTGATAAGCAATTAAAAAAAGAAATTATAATCAACGCGCCTGTTGCGGAAGTCTGGAAAAAATGGTCCACTACGGAAGGCATTGTTTCGTTCTTTGCACCAAAAGCCGATATAGAATTAGCCATAGGCGGAAAGTTTGAATTGTATTTTATGTTGGACAATCCTTACGGCGAGCAAGGTTCGGAAGATTGTAAAGTGCTGAGTTTTTTACCGGAAAAGATGCTGTCGTTTTCGTGGAATGCTCCGCCACAGTTTCCGACTGTGCGCAAGCAGCATCATTGGTATGTTTTGGAATTTGATGCAATCAATAAAAATGAAACGCAATTACAACTAACAGGCATCGGCTGGCAGAACAGCGAAGAATGGAATGCTGTGTACGACTACTTTGATGCTGCCTGGTCGCGCGTTTTAGATAATCTTAAAAAATCATTGGAATGATCACCTATATTATTATTGGTATTACTGTAATCACGAGCTTAATGGCTTTTAATAACCAGAAACTCGCTTCTGAATTAATTTTCAATCCTTATGTTATTGATAAACGCAAAGAATATTTCCGTTTCATCAGTGCCGGATTGATACACGGTGATATGATGCATTTGTTTTTCAATATGTACACCTTGTATTTTTTCGGTAGAGTAGTAGAAAGTTATTTTCAGCACACATTTTCACAATTCGGTATTACGCTGTATATATTGCTTTACTTGTCGGGTTTGGTGATGAGTTCTACCTATTCTTTTTATAAACACAAAGACAATCCACATTACAATGCATTAGGTGCGTCCGGCGCTATTTCGGCAGTGTTGTTTTGCAGCATTATGTTATTACCAACGATGAAGATCGGTATCTTTCCGTTTTCACTGATTATGGGTGGCATCAGTGCATTTATATTCGGACCGATCTATTTATTATATTGTGTATATATGGCGAAACGCGGTATGGATAATATCGGGCACGAAGCGCATTTCTTTGGTGCGGTTTGGGGAATTTTGTATATCGTTTTATTAAAGCACGAAGTGCTGACACGATTCTTTCAACAGGTATTTAATTGAATGAATGACCTCATCCTGTCTCGTCAAAGACGAGACATCCTTCTCCAAATGGAGAAGGTGGCTTCATCGAAGATGAAGACGGTTGAGGCAAAAATAACTATAACAAACAACATACATGATAGACTTAAGAAGCGATACCGTTACCAAACCATCTAAAGCGATGCTGGAAGCTATGTTTGCTGCCACTGTCGGTGATGATGTATTCAATGAAGATCCAACCGTAAATGCATTGGAGCAAAAAATCGCTTCGATGTTTAATCATGAAGCAGCGTTGTTTTGTGCAAGCGGAACGATGGCGAACCAGATTGCAGTGAAAACACATACGCAGCCGATGGACGAAATCATCTTAGATAAAACTGCGCATATTTATTATTATGAGACAGCCGGTTTTGCCTATCATTCCGGTGTTTCGGTAAAACTGGTTGACGGTGATAAAGGAAGAATAACAGCGGAACAAGTATTGGAAAATATACAACCGGATTTTGACTGGCTGCCGAAAACGAGTTTGGTTTGTTTGGAAAATACGAGCAATAAAGGTGGTGGTTCGTGTTATGAATTACAAGCGGTAAAAGACATCAGGCAAGTTTGTGATGATAAGAATTTGAAACTGCATCTGGATGGCGCGCGTTTGTTTAATGCCATTATTGCCAAACAATATACCACACAAGAAATTGGAAATGAATGTGATTCTATTAGTGTTTGTTTTTCAAAAGGACTTGGCGCGCCGGTTGGTTCGGTGCTGATCGGCTCAAAAGATTTTATTCGCAAAGCGCGACGTGTGCGCAAAGCATTTGGCGGTGGCATGCGACAAGCCGGTTATTTAGCGGCTGCCTGTTTGTATGCATTGGAACATAATCTAGTACGATTAGCAAGCGATCATCAGCAAGCGAAACAAATTGCAGATACTTTGAATCAATTAAACTGGATAAAAGAAGTGCTGCCTTGCGAAACAAATATTTTAATTTTCGAAATTGACGCAACAAAAACTTCCGTTGATGCAGTATTGGCTTATTTAAAAGAAAAGGAAATTTTGGCCGTGCAGTTTGGTAAGCATCAAATTCGTTTTGTAACACATTTGGATGTCACTCCAGCAATGATTGATGAAGTTTGCAGTAGATTGACAGCTTTTAAATAAATCCAAATTTTGCTGCAATTTTTATTAACGATGCGGTGTTGTTTGCGTCTAATTTTAATAATAAATTTTGACGATGTGTACTGACTGTACTGGTGCTTATAAATAATTTATCGGCGACTTCCTGGTTGGTTAAACCTTCTGCAATTTGTTCCAACACTTCAATTTCTCTGCGTGTTAAGACCGGTTTGCCTTTGATCGTTGAAGTACTTTTTTCCTGCAATTCCACATTCATATACAAGCCGCCTTTTTCAATGGTTTCGATCGCTTCGAGTATTTCTTCTTTGGTGGAATTTTTTAATAAATAACCGCTTGCGCCGTTTTCAATCATCTTGGAAACATATACGCGCTCATTGAAAGTGCTTAACGCTAAACATTTTATTTTCGGAAATTCCAGCTTGATCTTCTTGCATAATTCAATGCCGCTGATGTCCGGTAAATTAATGTCTAAGAACGCAATTTCTATATCGCTGTTGCTTTTTAGAAATGAAATGGCATCGTATGCATTCATCGCAAAACCGGCTAATTCAACACTTGTGTCGTTTACAAACATTGATTTAAAACCTTCGATCACCAATGGATGATCATCTACTATGATTATTTTTTTAGGTTGCATATTATGATTTTAATTCAAATTCAATCAACACGGAAGTGCCTTTGCTGTCTGATTGTATATCCATTTTTCCATTTAAATAATCGACACGGTTTTGTAAATTTTGTAAACCGATTCCTTTGTCATTCTTTAAAGTATCTACATCAAAACCTTTTCCGTTGTCTTCCACTGTTAGTGAAATCAGGTTGTTGTTTCTGCTTAACTGAATGGTAGCTTCTGTGGCTTGCGCGTGTTTTACGATGTTGTTCAATAGTTCCTGCACAATACGATAAACAACTACTTCAGTTGATTTTTCTAATCGTTCTTCCATTGCCAGACTTTGATACGTTACATGCAGCGCTTTGGTTTGTGTGATATTTTCGCAGTAACTTCTCAATGCATCATTCAAACCAAAATTGATTAAACTTTCCGGCATCATGTTGTGTGCCACGCGGCGCATTTCAACGATCGCATTGTCCAACTGTGAAATGCTGCTGCTGAACACCAGCGCATCATTTTCATTTAAAATTACATTTCCTTTCATAGTATTAAGTTGAAATTTTACACCTGACAACAAGCCGCCTAAACCATCGTGCAGATCACGTGCAAGGCGTGTGCGTTCTGCTTCTTCACCTTGCAGCATGGCGTTTGCCGCATTGATGGTTTTTTCCTGTTTTAATTTTATGCTTTCCTGTTCTGCAATTGTTTTTTGCTGATTCATATACCTGAACACAATAACGCTTATAAAAATTAATAACAATAACGCAGACATCAAACCGTATATCCAAAAGTTGCGCGACTGATTTCCTTTTTCCAACAGGATGATTTCTTTTTCTTTTTTTGTGGTTTGATATTTTTTATCTAACTCATTGATATAGGATTGAGATTCTGCATAATTTAAACTGTCATTTAATGCTACATGCAGTTTTAAATATTTTAGCGCATCATCTGTATTTCCTGATTTTTCTTCGCAATCAGTTAATAATGAAAATAATTTTAGTTTAATTCTGTTGTCACCTAAATGTTCCGCTAAAGGAATACATTCTAAAAAAACAGGTTTTGCATTTTGGTATTGTTTATTATCAAAATAACATCTGGCAAGCATATATTTTTGAGTTGCGAGATAGGAAGCATTACCAATTTTTTCGGCTTGTTCTACTGCTTTTTTTTGCGCTTCCAAACTATTTTTAATATCTTTTAAGAACAGGTAGTATTTGCTGAGTACTTCATAATATTGCATCATACCTTCAGCATCGTCATTTAATATATTCAATAACTGCTTTCCTTTTTGCAGATATTCCATAGTTTCTTTCGGCTTTTCCAACATAACATATATATATGCTGTCTGCAGGTATAACATTGCCATATTATGATCTTTCTTTTCAAGCGATTCATAAATACGCAATGCTTTTAATTTATAAATTAACCCTTTTTCTTCTTCTTTTAAATAATGATAGATAGCGCCTATTGAATTATACACATTGCTTAAAGTTATTTTTGCCTCTAAAGATTGCAATGGTTCGACAAATTTCACGACAGTAAACATATAATTAAAAGCAGTATCAAATTGTCCATTATACATGTTGATATTTCCAATTTCGTACAGGCATTTCATCTTTGCTAAAAGCGCTTTGTCTGTATGCGCTTTGTCAAAATATTGTATTGCAGTTATAAATTGTATTTTAGGTTTATCGCCAGAGGTTTCTTTAGTGAAAATGTAACAACCCAAAGCATAGTGAACTAATCCTGTCAGATAATTATCATTACTTTTTTTTGCTAATTGAGTAGCTTCATTTAGGTATTTTTTTGCTTTTATAGTATCTGTATATAAAAACTGGTCTGATAAATTACAAAGTAATTCAATTCTTTGTGTATTGTTTACAGTTGCTTTTAATGCAGCTTCCATACTATCAGTAACAGTTGTCTGGCTAAAACAGCTAAAAGGTGTAAACAGAAAGATTAGTAAAATAAATCTAAACACTTTCATAAAGTAAATGTATTTCAAATTTTTAAGATTTTTATTGAACGTCTTAAAAATCATACTTTTATAGGATAAACCGTAAGCTGGCATTTTCTACATTTACTTATTAAAACCAGTATTATGAGAAAGCTGTTTACTATCATTTTTTTTATTTCAATAAATAGTACCTATTCTCAAAATGTCGGCATTAATTCAACCGGCGCGGCACCAAATGCTTCTGCTATTTTAGATGTTGCGTCTGCCAATAAAGGCATTCTAATTCCAAATATCAACTTGATATCAACTACTGATGTAACAACTATTACATCGCCTGCAACCAGTTTATTGGTGTATAATACGAATGCATCAATTAGCGGCGTTGGTGCAAATGGTGTTGGTTTTTATTATTTTAACGGAACGAACTGGATAAAACTAATGCCTTATTCTTCATCAGGTAATACATGGTTCACCACAGGCAACAGCGCTACTATAGACGGAACTAATTTCATTGGTACTACAGACAATGTGCCTCTAAATTTCAGAATCAACAATAACAAAGCAGGAAGAATTGATTCTATGAATGCTAATGTATTTTTGGGAAGTTTAGCAGGTAGTAACACAACAACACAATATAATACTGCACTTGGTCATTTTGCATTAAAAGATAATATGACCGGTACTTTTAATACTGCTTTTGGTGCAAATACACTTTTGGCAAATGTCAATGGTAATGCAAATACTGCCATCGGCGAAGGAACTATGCAAAATCTGAGTTCAGGCAGCAATAATACAGCAATAGGTATATTTGCGCTTAGTTCAGGATTTGGCAATGAAAATGTTGCTATAGGAAACAGAGCAATGCAATTAAATAACGGATGCAGTCAATCTGTTGGTATCGGAACTGAAGCCGTGAAAAACAGTACTGCAACAGGCATTGTTGGTATTGGATACAACTCACTTAAAATAAATACGAGCGGTGATCAAAATACGGCTGTTGGTTATCAGACTTTACTCAATAACAATAATGGAAGTTACAATACAGCAGTAGGTTATAATGCGTTAACGAGTAATCAGGCGTCATGTAACACCGCAATTGGTAATATTGCAATGCAGTCAAATAACTCAGGTAGAAGCAATACCGCAATCGGTGACAGCGCACTAGCTTTTAATTCCGGTATAAATAACTATAACGTAGCCATTGGAAGCTCAGCGATGAGTGGTACTCCGTCATTTGCTGTTCTTGGTTCTGAAAATGTTGCTATAGGTTACCGGTCAATGAACAGATATAGAAGTTCAAAGAATACTGCGGTTGGTATGGAAACACTTTTAAACACTACTACTGATGGTAATACTGCAGTTGGATATCGCTCAATTACGGCTAATCAAACCGGCATTCAGAACACGGCAGTTGGTTATCAGACTTTAAAAAACAATTTACTAAATAAGAATACTGCGATTGGTTATAATGTATTGCAACTGAATAATTTTTCAGGAAATACAGCTATTGGAAATGAAGCATTTTCTTCCAGTCAGTATGGAGCGGAAAATGTTGTAATTGGAAATCTGGCATATAATGCTTTAGGTGTATCAGGTTCAGGCAATAATAATGTAGTTATTGGAAGCCAGGCGATGTCTTTAGGTTATGGCGATGAAAATGTGGCTATTGGAAGTAAAGCATTATATAATACTACCACAGGAACATCAGCCAATACTGGCGTTGGAACAGAAGTGTTATACAATAATACAGCGGCACTGAATACGGCTGTCGGATATAAAGCATTAAGAACAAGTACGACTTCGACCGATAACACTGCTGTTGGAGCCAATGCTTTATTCAGCACTACAACTGGAAAATATAATACGGCAACAGGCAGCAGTGCATTATATTCCAATCAATTAGGAAAATATAATACGGCAACCGGTTATCTTTCTCAATATAGAAACACAGATGGTAGTTTTAATACATCAGTTGGTGACAGTGCGTTGTATTTTAATCAATTAGGTAGCTATAACACGGCAATAGGAAATAGCGTATTGGTTAAGAGTGGTGCAAGCAATAATACAGGTATCGGATCATTCGCTTTAAGCAATAATACTAATGGATTGTATAATACAGCGACCGGTAAAGATTGCCTTACATCAAATGATGATGGTTCTCAAAATGTAGGTAATGGAAATGAAGCATTATACAATAATACTTCAGGTAATAACAATACTGCAATTGGCTATCAATCATCATATAGCAATACAAATGGAAGTTATAATACATCGATTGGCTATCAGGCATTAAAAAATATGAACTTCGGACAACATAATGTGGCTGTTGGCGACAGAACATTATCAACAATTAATTTCGGTGATAACAATACGGCATTAGGTTATAAAGCTGATGTCTCAAGTGGTAATAGCAACTCAACGGCAATCGGTGCATTTGCTCAGGTAGATCAATCTAATGCTGTAGTGTTAGGCAGCATTAATGGTGTAAACGGAGCAGCAGCAAGTGCCAGTGTTGGAATTGGCACTACAACGCCGACTTCTACTTTGGATGTTAATGGACAGATTACAATTCAGCAAAAAAACTTTGGCGGAAATGCTGGCTTGTTGATACAAGGTAGTTCGTCTGTACCTAATTATCCGAATATCGGTTTTTCAACATTAAATAATTTTGGACTTGATGTAATAGCAGCAAATATTACCGGATCCATTGATAATAACACCAATGGGAATGAAGCTATCAGTTTAAAATTTGCAACTACACAGACAGGTACTGCTGGTTTAACAACACGAATGATTGTTAGCAGTAATGGTAATGTCGGTATTGGTACCGTTGCGCCAAATGCGCCATTGCAATTCGGCAATTTTGTTTCCAATCGCAAAATTGTTTTTTACGAAGCGTCAAACAACGATCATCAGTTTAATGGCTTTGGTTTAAATCCGGGCGTTTTGCGTTTCCAGGTAAATAATACAGGTGATGATTTTGTGTATTTTGCCGGAACTTCTTCAACTACTTCCAATGAAGTAATGCGCATTAAAGGGAACGGAAATGTTGGTATTGGCGTCGCACCAACACAAAAGTTGCACGTAGCCGGAAATGGTTTGTTTACAGGAACGGTTACAGCATCATGTGGTGTTTTAATTTGCTCCGATATTCGATATAAAAAAGGTATCCAGCCATTGCAGGATGTTTTAAGTAAAATAACAAAATTACAAGGTGTGTCTTATTATTTTAAGAAAAAAGAATTTAAAGACAAAAATTTTAATGACAATAAACAAATTGGATTAATCGCGCAGGAAGTAGAAAAAATTTATCCGGAATTAGTCTTCACCGATGAACAAGGATATAAAAGTATTGATTATTCAAAATTGACGCCCATTTTAGTGGAAGCTGTGAAAGCACTGGAACTGGAAAATCAAGACTTAAAAAATAATCTTACTGCACTAAATACAAGAATGGTTGTGATTGAAAAGATACTGATCAATTCACTAACTGTTTCTAACGTAATAAAACCATAAATTATTCTTTAACTATTAAACAAAAAACTATGTCAAACATTGCACAAATCAACAACAAACATCGTCAGTTATTAGCCATTGGAACATTTCCGGAATCATTGGGAATTTATCCGGAAATCGGTAACGAAAAAGCAAATGGTGGCGAACTATTTAACGGTAATACAAGAATTGGCGCTTTCCAGGAATATGATGGTGGCCTGATTTATTGGAGCGCCAATCCACAAAACAATTTTGAAGCATTTGAAGTGCATGGAAAAATAAGGGAAAAATATGCATCACTCGGTTGGGAAAGAAGTTTTTTGTTATTTCCAACCACAGATCAAACACCAACGAGAAGCAGCAAAGGTTTTCAGAATGAATTTGAAGGCGGTATTATTATGCATAAATCAGGAGCTGCAGATGCTTTTGAAGTGCATGGACAAATCTATAATTTATATAAGCAAAACGGATACGATACCAGTTTTCTGGGTTTTCCAATTTCTGACGAATTATCCATATCAGGAAGTGATTGCAGATATAGCAATTTTGAAAATGGTACTATTTGGTGGACACCGGCTGGCGGACCAAAAATAATCACTGCGCCATATATAGTGATTACAAACATTACAAGAACACCGTTGCATGTTCGTTTCTATGATGTACAGGCAGATATTAATGGGCCAACCTTATCAGACGGTTATAAAGAAATTGCTGCACATAGCAGTGTCTTTTGGAAATTGCCACAAGGTATGTTAAAAGTAAAACTGGCTTTTGATGGTGAACATGGTGGCGTTAATTTTGGAAGTACAGTCAAAGTTGTTGAAGCTGGCCGCAATTTGGTTTATAATGTTAATCAGGCGGTCACCATTAGAAATAATACAAGTGCTGCAACTACAGTACGAATTTATAATAATTATGAACCGGTTCATCTTGCAGGTGTAACATTAGAACACGGAACTTCACCACAAGGCGATGTTTCAACAGGAGCGTTTAATATTGGCCCAAATTTGGAACTGGATTATTTAATGCCTGATGATGTTCAGGCAATTAAAGTAAGATTTGGAAATTCGCAAATGATAGAAGGTGTGTTCAGAGGTCAGCGCGTAGTACATGAGAGCAACAGAAATATAATTGCTTTCAAAAATACACATCCAACAAGAACCATACGTTTTCTGGTGTTTAATGACAACGGCGGCGCGTTGACTTTTTGTTTGAATGGCGGTGATATTCATGTGCCACCTGGCCAAACACGTTTTTATTCAGGATTAAGCGATTGCCTGACAGCACCTTTTGTGCATGTAAGAATAGATGTTGCTGAACCTAACTGGATAGGATATGATGGAAGAGAGAAAGCAACAGGAACAGGCACGCATGCATTGCAATTCGGAAATACACTTACTTATAATGGAAACACTTTTTCAATAACTTAAATCTGCAATGGTTTTGTAAGTGAATTTGTTATTTTGGCAAGTTCACTTCAAACCAATGTTTAGCAGATTGTGTTTCGATGGAATTCGGATTTTTATCATCTATTTTTTTCTGTGCATTGATAATCGACCTGGTAATCATGGAATGTTGCAACGCTTCATTTTCATCGAAACCCATTTTTTCTAGCAGCGGCACAATTTTATCGCCGGCAAAATAATGCAATAAAGGTTCTGTCAGTGCAATATGAAAAATAACTTCTTTGATTTGTAAATCGTTTTCTAAGTAGTTAAGTATTTTATGTTCTGTAGTAAATGATGGATGATGCTCGATAAAACAAACAGTTGTATGTGTCAGATCAATTTTTGCATCTAAGATATTTTCGGCATGCGTGATGGTTATCTTGTCTTGTTTATAAATATCAGATGAAAAAGAAACCTGCATAGTTTCTATCAATTGCTGAATTTGATTTTTGGTCTCGATGAAATAATAAATAAAAATGATTGGTTTTGATCTGTCGGTCATTCTTAAAATACCTTTGTATTTCGCGTAATCATTTTTCCAAATGTATTCAATAGTTTGTAGTTCATTTTTCTTTTTGCCAAACAGAAATTCAAGCATAAATTTTTTTCTTTAAAGATAAATGAAATGAATTTTGATTTAAAAATAATTAACCAATTATCAAGAAGAAGATCAATAAGTATAACCAAACGACACCTAAGAAATGCCAGAAAGTAGCAAACAACCGCAGTTGTGATTTAGCAACCGGATCAGTAAAATAGACAACTGATGTTGCATACTGTTTTAGATTTGTCCAGCTATTACTCACAAAATATGCTAAGAAAATCAAACCACCAATGATGTGTATTAAATGTATTCCTGAAATGACATACAAATATTTTGATGTGGTGTGCTGCAAGGTATAACCATTCATAAACTGCAGCATCCATGCAATGATTTGTCCGCTGATGAATAACAATGCGAAACCGACAATTGCGAGTAAACTTGTTTTGTATTTGGTGTAATTGTCCTTGTTGTATTGTTGTTGCGCATAGTAGATAGCATAGCTGCTTGCCAATAAAATCAAAGTATTCCAGTAGAAGAGTGGTACTAATTTTAATGGCTGATACGCTGTGTTATATGTAGAGACGAAATAGGAAAATGTTAAACTTAAGAACATAAAACTCATGCCAGTAATACTGCAATATAAAATCCAGCGATAGTTTTTGTACTTGCGTTCGATCTTTTGTTCAAAGATCTTCGGTTCGGTTTTATATAATATCTTCTTTTGCATTTAATTATTACATACTGCGCAGATACCTTCGATCAATAAATTTGCACTCGTTAATTTATATTTCTTAGGCAACGTTAATTTTGGAATTTCTATATTATGCAGGCATTCAATTTTTTCGCATTGCTTGCATTTAAAATGCACATGGTCATCATCGTGATTGTGTTCTGTGCCTTCGTGTTTGCAAAGCGCATACTTTGCGATGCCTGTATCATCGGGCACTTTGTGTAAAATTCCGTTTTCTAAAAATGAATTTAGTGTGCGGTAGATCGTAACACGGTCTAATTTCTTTTCAAAGTTAGCTTCCAGGTCGGCATGCGACAATGCGCTTTGCGTTTTATGGAAATAAGATAATATATCTAAACGAACCTGCGTTGTTCTTAAACTATGATGTTTTAAAATATGTTCTAATTGATGCATTTTTTTAATCTTTTATTGCAATAAAGTTGCATAATATGTTGTATATTTGTAATAGAATTGCATTATGAATATACAAAAAAAAATACATTCGCACCATGCACACCGTTCGGAGCAAATCAGCGTATTTTTGTCTTTAGCTTGCGCAATTCATTGTATGCTGACGCCAATCCTGGTGGTTTTGATGCCTGTTGCCGGTGCGTATTTTGAAAGATATCACTGGATAGATTATGTTATAATATTGAGTGTCATTATTTTAGGTTCTTCTTCGTTATATCATGGTTATAAATTACACCATCAAAAAATGCTGCCTGTCGGTTTATTTGGATTCGGTGTATTCTTTCTAATTTTTGGTTCAATTTTACACATTTATTACAAAGACGCAATTATTTTGCATCATCTTTTAACTGCATTTGGTGGTATTTTTTGTGGAATTGCGCAATTCCTGAATTTGCGCCTAAGTAAATAATTAGCTAATCTTCCAGCAATTCATCTTCTTCATCTTCGTGGTGAAACAAGTCGAATAATTCTTTCAATTGATGTGCTTTGTCAACATTGCCGGTTTGGTCGTAGCAGGAAAGCTGATTATAGATCAATGTTTTGATGATTTCTAAATTATTGCATGGCGAATAAAATTTCACATGCGATTTCATCTTCATTTGTTCTAAATAATGTGTGATCTCGCTGCGCGAAAAAGCAATGCCTTTATTCAACGGATTCAAATAGAACTGTACCGATTTTTCCTGGTTGGCTGCTGCTAATTCATCTTCGGTTAAATGCTTTCTGCAATAACACATAATAAAATGATACGGCAAATTGATACCGTAAATAGGCAATTCATTTTTTTGCGCTAAGATAAGATACAAAATACCTAAGCTTAATGAGTTTCCTTTTTTAGAATCCAGTAAGTTATTTATGTAACCTAAGTCAGGATCCAATTGCTGTGATTGATGACCAAAAAATCCATGCATCTGAAATAAAATATGATTCATCACATGTGCTTCTTCCAATGCAGACAAAGCAGGATTTAACTCGATCCAAATGGTTTTGGATATGCTGTCTATTTTTTGTGCAATTTTAAATTCATCTAATTCTGGATATTGAAACTTTGCAACTATCAGCGCGCCTTCTAATAAATCTTCACTGCCTTTTGCAATCCATTTTATCAAACGGTCTTTTATATTAGAGAACTGAATTTTGTTGATGAGGTCTTCCAAACGCTGTTGTATCAACTGATTTTCTGAAGTTTCCCAAGCAGATTCCAATAACGGAATACCTTCAACACCTAAAGAAAACAACTTGTCTGTTACATGCGAATACACTTCGTTATCATTGTCATCTAACAATGTAATAAGCGCTTTAAATTCGGTGTCCGAAACTTGTTGCATAATTTTATACTACAATATAAATGTAATTTTAAAAAAATAAAATTAATTGTCAAATGCTTTTTTGTCAACATTTTGTTGTAAAACAATATAAGTCACTTAATGTTCCAAATTAAGTATTTGAAAAACTTAGTAATCAATAAATTTAATTATTTTTTAGTTGCTTTCTTTGTCGCTGCTTTTTTTGCAGGAGCTTTTGTCGCTGCTGCTTTCTTAGGTGAAGCTTTCTTTTCTTTTTCTGCAAACGCATTCGGAACTTGTGCTTCAATCATTTTCTTTACATCGTCTAAAGAAAGCAAAGCAGCTTCTTCCGGCGTATATTTTTTACCAACCAGTTTTAAAATCTTTTTATTGAATTTAATGATCGGACCCCATCGCGCGTTCTCTACAGAAATCTTTTGTTCCGGAAAATTTAAGATATAACGGTTTTCTTCTTTCTCTAATTTCTTTTCAATCAAGTCGGCACATTCTGCTTCGTTGATAGTTTCAAATTTATAACGTGCAGGAATATTGATGAACAAACCATCCCATTTTATAAACGGACCAAATCTGCCTTTTCCTTTTGTGATTGGTTTGCCATCATAAAAAGCAATCGGCGCATCTTCTATTTGCTTTCCTTTTATCACTTCGATTGCGCGTTCTAACGTAACATCTAAAGGTTCTTCGCCTTTTGGTAATGAAATAAACGCTTCACCATGTTTTACATAAGGACCGAAACGACCAATGTTTACAGACACTTCCAGACCTTCGTATTCACCTAAAGTCAATGGAAGTTTAAATAATTCCATCGCTTCTTCAAAGGTGATTGTTTCAATACTTTGCGATGCTTTCAACTTTGCATAACGTGGTTTTTCTTCATCTTCCTGTGTGCCTAATTGTATCATTGGACCAAATCTTCCTAAACGAACAGATACTTGTCTGCCTGATTCAGGATCGGTTCCTAATATGCGTTCGCCTGTTACATAGGTTGTGCTTTCTTCTGATGTTTCAATTTCTTTATGGAATGGTCCGTAAAACTGTTTTAATGCTTTCGTCCAGTTTTTATTGCCTTCGGCGATTAAGTCGAAATCTTTTTCCATTTCAGCGGTGAAAGAATAATCCATCACGCGTGTGAAATTTTCCATTAAGTAATCTGTCACTAAATTGCCAATATCGGTTGGCAATAATTTTCCTTTTAAGGAACCTGTATTTTCAGAAAGCGTTTCTTTAGAAATTTCTTTCTTATCAGATAATTCTAATTTTTGATAGGCGCGTGGCTTGCCTTCTGCTTCACCTTTTATTACATATTCTCTATTTTGAATGGTAGAAATAGTAGGCGCGTACGTTGAAGGACGACCAATTCCAAGTTCTTCTAATTTCTTAATTAAACTTGCTTCCGTATATCTTGACGGTGGTTGTGAAAAGCGTTGGCGTGCTTCTATATTCTTATACTCTAATGTTTGTCCAACAGTTAATGCAGGCAGCATACCGGTTTCTTCGGTTTCTTCATCGTCAGTACTTTCTAAATACACTTTTAAGAAACCATCGAATTTTAATACTTCACCTTCTGCGTTGAATTTTTCTTTTCGGTTTGAAATATCAATTTTTGCTACGGTTTTTTCCAATTTTGCATTGCTCATTTGAGAAGCGATCGTACGCTTCCAGATCAAATCATATAAGCGTTCTTCATCGCGGTTACTGCCTTCATTTTGGTTTTGTATATAGGTAGGCCGAATACCTTCGTGCGCTTCCTGTGCGTTAGAGTTTTTGGATGTGTATTGTTTTCGGTTAGAATATTCTGCGCCAAAACTCTTGGTAATATGTTGCTGAATAGCATTTAATGCTTCTTCTGATAAATTCGGCGAATCCGTTCTCATGTAAGTAATCTTACCGGCTTCATACAGTTTTTGTGCAACAATCATCGTTCGAGAAACAGAAAAACCTAATTTGCGTGATGCTTCCTGTTGTAATGTAGAAGTCGTAAACGGTGCTGCCGGACTTTTTTGTGTTGGCTTCACTTGGATGTCAGCCACTTTGAACATCGCTTTTTTACAATCTTCTAAAAATTGCTCTGCTTCTGTTTCCGTATTATATTTCTCAGATAATTCTGCTTTAAATGTTTTCTTGTCTGAAATAAAATAAGCAACTACTTTGTAGAATGACTCAGAATCGAAGTTGTTGATTTCACGTTCTCTTTCTACTACTAAACGAACTGCAACCGATTGCACACGACCTGCAGATAAGGTTCTTCTGCCCAATTTTTTCCATAAAACAGGTGATAACTCAAAACCAACGACTCTGTCTAATATACGACGAGCTTGCTGCGCATAAAATAAATTCTGATCCAATAAACGTGGATTAGCCACTGCTTTTTTGATGGCAGGCGCTGTAATCTCATTAAAAACAATGCGTTTTGTTTTGTCTTTATTCAGATTTAACACTTCACATAAATGCCACGAAATAGCTTCACCTTCGCGGTCCTCATCCGTTGCCAGCCAAACCTCACTGTTTTTTGCCAGCTTTTGTAATTCACGAACCACCTGTTCTTTGTCTTCTGATATAATATAAGTAGGTTCAAAATTATTATTGATGTCAATACCCATTTCTTTCTTAGCCAAATCGCGAATATGTCCGTAGCACGACTTTACCATAAAATCACTACCAAGAATTTTTTCTATCGTTTTCGCTTTTGCCGGCGACTCTACTATCAATAAATTTTTTGCCATAGACTCAGAGTATTAAGGAATATGCAGCAAGTTACTAAGAATAAAGTGATGGTGTTTTTGAAGTTTTTTACTTTAAAAATACGCATGACTCGCGACTTGTGACTCACGACTAAAGCGCAAATAAAACTAAATTTTCGATTTTCTGCACTATATCAACGAAATAAATGAAATTTTTGTTCTATATAAATTGCTTATTTTTGTGAAAAAGATAACATGAACGAACTGTTTTCCATTTCACCGATTGATGGCAGATATAGAAATAAGGTTGCTAAGTTAGAAAATTATTTTTCTGAATTTGCTTTGATAAAGTATCGCGTAAAAGTTGAAATTGAATACTTTATAGAATTATCAAACACTATAAAAGAAGTTGGAAAGCTAACAGCAGCACAAAAAGAATCGCTTAGAAATATCTATTTACATTTTAATGAAACAAATGCATGGCGTGTAAAAGAGATTGAAAAAACAACGAATCACGATGTTAAAGCCGTTGAATATTTTATTAAAGAAAATATTTCAGACAAAGCGTTAATACAAAAATCTGAGTTCATTCATTTCGGTCTGACTTCACAAGATATTAATAATACAGCGATTCCATTATCGCTGAAAGATAGTTTTAATGAAGTGTATGCATTGCAATATGCGACTTTGGTTAAAGCATTGAAATCAAAAGTAAAAGAATATAACGCGATTCCGATGTTGGCAAAAACACACGGACAACCGGCATCACCAACGCGTTTAGGAAAAGAGTTTCAAGTGTTTGTTACTCGATTAGAAAATCAATTCAACTATTTTAATTCGATTCCGTATTCAGCAAAGTTTGGCGGCGCTACCGGAAATTTCAATGCGCATCATGTTGCTTATCCAACAACAAACTGGAAAAAGTTTGCTGCGAATTTTGTTTCAACCAATTTAGGTTTGTCGCATTCGTTTCCAACTACACAAATCGAACATTATGATAATTTAGCTGCGCTCTTTCATAATTATGCGCGCATCAATACCATTTTAATTGACTTGTGCCGTGATATTTGGTCGTATGTTTCAATGGATTATTTTAAGCAAAAAATAAAAGCAGGTGAGATCGGCAGTTCTGCGATGCCACACAAAGTAAATCCAATTGATTTTGAAAATGCAGAAGGAAATTTAGGAATCGCGAATGCACTGTTTACGCATTTAGCAGAAAAATTACCGATTTCAAGATTGCAACGCGACTTAACAGATTCTACAGTATTAAGAAACATTGGTGTTCCGATTGCGCACACGATGATCGCGTTTGATGCTATTTTAAAAGGTTTGGATAAGTTGTTGGTAAACGAAACTAAAATTAAACAAGACTTGGAAGATAACTGGATCGTAGTTGCGGAAGCGATACAAACAGTGCTGCGTCGTGAAGGTTTTGATAAACCGTATGAAGCACTAAAAAATCTCACAAGAACAAATTCTAAAATCGGCGAAAAAGAAATTCATGCGTTTATAGATGGCTTGAATGTGAAAGCAGCCATAAAAAGAGAACTGAAACAAATTACACCGTTTAATTTTACAGGAATTTAGAAGACATGGAACCAACTGCAGGCGAAATGGGTTTGGTTGTATGTATGATGTATCTCATTTTCTTTTATTTGCCGTTGTTTTTTATTGTTGCAATACCGTTGTTTTTATACAATAAGATTTACAAGATGAATATAAATGTGATGCAATGGACACTTGGTGTTCTGTTATCTGTATTTTTGATTGACCTTGTTTTGTTTTTTGCGTTTGACACCACAATGCTTACTATTTTAACTACGCAATAAATCAATGATATTTTTCGTTTATAGTTTCCATCAAACTTTTATAATGAGATCAATTGTTTACCTTTTTTTATTGGCTTTTGCCGGTTGTAATTCTCCTGCAAAAGAACATGCCAATAATAAGTCAACATCTGTAGCTGCATCGACAGCAGAAGATGTTTCTGTTAGTTATGATTCTTTAAAACAGAGTATAGTATCTAACAAAAAGGATATAGATCACATAGATCTTACAGCATCAGCAGTAGCAAAAAGATTTGTAATGAAGAATTTATTGAATTTGTTTCCGTATTGGTATGGCACGAAATGGAATTTTAATGGTGCAACAGAAATTCCGCAACAAGGAAGTATTGCCTGCGGTTATTTTGTAACAACTTTATTGCGCGATGCTGGTTTGAATATTAATCGTATAAAACTGGCACAACAAGCATCGTCCGTTATTATTCAGGCAGTTTGCGATAAAGAAAATATCAAAACATTTTCAAATGCGAAGAATGAGAATTTCTTTAAATACATAAAAGAACAAGGCGAAGCTATTTATATAATTGGTTTGGATTTTCATACCGGTTTTATTTATTTTGACGGAAAAGAAATTTATTTTATTCAGTCAAAGTATTATGAAGAAGTAGCTGTTGTAAAAGAATTGGCAGAACAATCAAGAGTGCTGTTAACATCAAAATTTAAAATGCTTGGACGAATCGATAATTCTGAAAAAGCAGGAAAGCTATTTATAAACAAATAAATTTATGATTACTATTTACCATAACAACCGATGCGGAAAAAGCAGAAGTGCTTTGTGTATTTTAGAAGAGCAAAGCAAACCGTTTAAGACCGTTGAATATTTAAAAGATGTTCCAAGTGTGGAAGAAATCAAATCAATTCTTAAAAAATTAAAACTAAAACCACACGATTTGATTCGTACAAAAGAATCGGTTTACATCGAAAACTACAAAGGCAAAAATCTATCGGATGACCAATGGATACAGGCAATGCACGATCATCCTATTTTAATGGAACGACCAATTGTTATTAATGGTAACAAAGCAGTTGTCGCGCGACCGCCGGAAAAAGTGAACGAGATTTTGTAAAAATATACACAGAGACAAAAAAAATCGATGCGGAGATGCGGTAAATCAATCCGGAGGCCGGACAAATTGACAAGGAGATCAGACAAATTGACAAGGAGATGCGATAAATCGACCAGGAGACCCTAAAAATCAATGCGAATATTGGATAAATTAATACGAAGAACGAGTTAATCGATGCGGAGATTGGATAAATCGATACGGAGATTGGATAAATTAATACGGAGAACGAGTTAATCGATGCGGAGATCGGATAAATTGACAAGGAGATCGGACAAATTGACGCCGAGTTGCTAAAAATTGGGTCTATTCAATCAAGTGTGTAAGATTAAATCTGGTTTCAGATATAATGAGAGTTTTTTTTGCAACTGTTTATGAGTATGATTTAGTGGTGTAGTGATAATATTTTCCGAACACTACTTTTTAAAAGTTATAAACTTAAGGTAATGCGGCGAAGCCGCAGACTTTCCCTGAATAATATACTTACAGGAAGCTGTTTGTTGGTGTGGAAAAGCGCCTACCTCCGTCAGGATTTAAAACCCTTACATCGTTTTTAGCAGACTGCAGTAAAATTGTAGATTTTATGAATTATATGTTGGTTTTTATTATATTTGGTGGTAAATAAACACTACCGAGTAGCGCAAAGCCAGCCAACAGTAGGTTGTATTAGCGAAACTTTGTAGCGTATATAAGCAAGTTGGCAGAGATTTTATAAGTCTGTGCTAACGGAGTGTGGTCTGAAAATCCATAAAAGAGTAAGACTGCGGAAACCGAAAAGCATTTAGAGTAGGTAATTAAAATAACATATTTATGAAACATTTTACTTTAATTTTAACTATGATTTTTTTTTGTGGCTTTTGCAAAGCACAAAACGGAACTACCACAAGTACTACTAAAACGATGACTATGACATTTGAAGAGTATAGTGAAGGCGATTATCCTCATTTTATTTTTAAAGATGTAAAAACAGGACAAGAATATGATTTTAGATTTCTATCAGAAAATAAATTAGGAAACTTAAATCTATTATTAGATGACGATAATGCAAGTTTTGGTTCAAAAGCAAATCCAAAATATTTAAAGAAAAAATTTACTGTTGTTGCTATAAAGAAAAGCGTATTGGATTCTGATTTGGAAGGAAATACAATTAAAACAAAAGCTTGGGTAATATCAAAAATTACTATAGTTAATTCTAATCAGACAAATACAACGAGTAATAAGTTGCCTTTTGTTGGGAAAAGATGGTATCATTTCGGTTCAAATTTTGGAAATGGTGGTACACCTTATTATTTTGTTGAAATTCAAACAAATGGTGATGTATATTTTGGTTACCAATATGTTTCCAAAAATGGGAATATATATAATGGAAAAAAGAATTATAGTGGTAAATATAAAGAACTTATTCCTTGCAATGCAAATGGTGACGATGAATCTTGCCAATCTAAGTTTTACAAAATAACATCAGAATATATTTATTCAGTAGATAAAAATGGAAATGTAACATCCGAGGAATTATGTTGTAACTCATTTGAAGAACAATCAAATGGAACAAAATGTAAATGTTCATGCAAATTATCTTCAAATCAGTACGAATAAAACCTCTGCTAACAAAAAATTGGCAATAGTTGTGGTAGATTTGGTAATTGAAGTTTCGTGTAATAAATTTAATTTGCAAATAAGTGCTGGTTAGTGCTAAACACGCACAATTATCGCCAATTTTTAGCCGTTTTGCAAAATGAGTTGACAATGTAAACATGGTTCATCGGACTCAACTCACTTCGCAAAGCTGCCGGGCGTTATGGGCAAGTTTAGAAACCATTCAATTAAAACAATATTATGAAAAATCAAAATCAATTTGTACAAGCAATTAAGTGCTACTTGACTAACGGAAAATTCACACTTTTTCTATTAATTGTATTTACCCAATTTAATTCCTATTCACAATCAATAATTGAATCTGATAGTTTTCCAAAAAAAATATCAGAACTAATTTTATCTACAAAAAAGAAAAATGTAGGTGTTTCTTATTTTGTCAACGAAAATGATCAAGCTACTTTGTTTGGTAAATATATTTGCAAAAAATTAGTTGCAGGATTATCTAATTTAAATAATAATAATACATTATATAAAGTAAAAGAATTAGTGGTAAACAATGATTATTGCAATAGTTTAAAAAAAGATTCGAGTATAAATCTAATAATTGAAGGTATAATAACTGAAATTGGCGATAAATTTGATATTACAATTACTTTAATTGATAAAAGTGATTGTACAACAATTGGTTCATATACTATTTCAGATGTAGATAAGAATACTTATTCTAATAAACATTCACAAACTATTCCATGTACGTGTGTTGGCGCATCTAACCAAAACTATAATCAGAATAATCTTCCGCCACCACAAATACCTAAACCTAATTATATTACACCATACGGATATGGTCCTAATGCTCCTGGTTCTGGATATGGATATCCAAACACCTCTACACCTCAATACCAAAATCAACCAAAACAAAAGCCAATAAAGGTTTTTTAAAGATTGCATTTTTTAACTAATATTAATAATAAAATTTAATTTATATGAAATCGTGGGTAAATAAAATTCCAATAATTCTTTTATCATTTTTTTTGACATCAATATTGCTGACAAATACAATTCAAGCAAATAATAAGATTCCTGATAAAATTTTGTCTTCTACAGTATTTCTCTTTAAGAAAGATAATAATAAAAATGAGATACCTATTGGCACAGGCGTTATAGTTCAAAACGGAAACATTTTAATTAACTATTCTTCAATTGCACCTTACGAAGCTATAATTCCAAATAGCAATAACAGATATAGTCGTTTAATTTCCACAAATCTAAATGAAGTTATTGTAAAAACCTATAGTAATATGCAAATTGATTCTACAACTATTAACAAAGTTATCGCTTTTGATAAGAATTTAAATTTAATATTGTTAGAGCCTAAAAATAAGATTGGAAAACCTGTAACATTTAGCAACAACAATACAAAAAACAACTCTTTAAATTGCTATGTTATGCCATATAAGCAAACTCAAATAGATTGGTTAGGAGTTTCAAAAAATAATATAAAGAGATATAACGAAAAAGAAGTTAACACTACATATAGTGTTAACTTAAATACAGATATAGTAAACACGAACACGTCCATACCTATCAGCTATTTTTTTATTACATTTTCTTACAATGAAAAATCAGAATTGGTAACTTTATATAAAGGTTATCCTGAAAAAAGAATCGAAGATCTTAGATATAAAGATTTTCTGCAATTAGCAGAACAATGCTATGATAATTACAAATTATTATTGGGTAAAAAGAATGGAGATCAATTTACACAATTTTATATAGCTGAACAATTTAATACAATTTATAATAGAACTACCCAAATCTTGTATATTGATAACATTTGTAAAGGATTAAAATTTGAACTTTACAACGTAAAAAAGATTAATTATTTTAACAATATTGAAGAATATGACAAATTAAAAGAAAACATTGATTTATTTATTAATTCATTTGGAAGTTCTACCTTATATGAAAGTATTGCAGAAGATTTATATAGTTTGGGTTTAAAAGATGATGCAATATATTGTATGTTTTTAAGTAGCCTAGAAAAAGGTAGCATAAATAAAATCAAGTACTGCAAATGGCTTATAGAGGATAACCAAATTGCCCTAGCATTATCGGTATTACAAAACTCATACAATTATTATAATGATTGGCGTGTCTTATCTGAAATAGATATTTTAATTAGTTATTGTGAACTTTTATCAGGAAATCTTAAAGAAGCAGAACTTTATAAGAATAAATCCATTGAACATGGTATATCATTTTACAATAGTTATGGGCAGGATATAACCGATAAATATAAGTATATAATAGACAAATTAGATGTAAAATAAAAATATAAAAACCCAGTTTCATCATCTAACGAATAGAGAGAGGATTTACTGGGTATCGCATTGCAAATATACTACAAATTTGTGCTTTCGTAAGCAAATTATCATCATTTTTACTAAATTTGTTTGTAATTGAAACAACGAATTTATATAGACACATCAGTAATTGGTGGTTACTTTGATGAAGAATTTGAAATAGCAACTATTCAATTATTTCATCGAATTGAAAATAAAGATTTCTTTATTTATTTTTCAGAAGTAAACGAAACTGAATTAATTTTAGCACCACAACATATAAAAGATGTCAAACTTAAAATACCTGCTGTCTGCATACGTTATATAGAAGTAGATGATGAAGTAGAAGAATTGGCACAAACATACATTATAGAAAAGGCACTTGGTAAATCAAGCGAAAATGATGCATATCATATTGCATTGGCTTCTGTAAATCGTTTAGATTGTTTGGTGAGTTGGAATTTTAAACACATCGTAAACTTTGACAAAATAAAAATGTTTAACGCTATAAATATTCGCTTAGGTTATCCATTAATAGATATTCGTTCACCACTTGAATTTTTAAAAAATGAAGACTGAAACAATTAAAACATTCGATACTGTTAAATTCTTTAGAAGTATTAAAGAAAAATTAGCAAAAAAAATGGAAGGCATGACATTGGCTCAAAAAAAAGAATTTATGTTATCCGTTCGACAAGGTAAAATAAAAGTTGAATAAAAACCTACCCATAACAACGCATTGCTAAAATGCGACGTAAAGTGCGAGCAATTAAAGATTGTAGGATATTACTGTAAGCAACATTGCAAAAGGTGTATAGCAAATCTGTACCGCACTTCAGCAATGCTTAACCGTTGGTGGCAATATATATAGAGACGCTTATAAAGAAAAAAGATGGGACACAATATAACAGCTATAATTTTAAAAGACGACTATGACGAGACAGTTGCAGAAAGTTTCGGGTTATATTTGGTAAAGAATTGCCTTTTTCACTTACACTTTTCCATATAGACCACTATCAAACTGCTTGTTGGCAACACGAACTGAAAACAGTTGGACAACTTGAAACATCGATTACAGACAACTTTATATTTCCAACTGAAATTGCTATTTCAGAAGTAGTTAAAAAAATATCAATAGACGAAAAACCTTTGTATGCAATAATTCAGACAGATTATTTTGGGGGAATCGGAAATCAATATGCAAGTGTTTATCAGTACAAAGACAACATAGACAAAAAAGCGAAAACAATTAATCAAGTTCTGATTCGCTTAGGTGTTAAAAAAAACGGTGAACTTGACGAATTTGACACAATTGGATTGGACAAGATTAGAAGTCAACCTGATATTTTTGACAAATACATAGACTTAGCAGATGAATACGGAGTTTAAAAATACTGCCAACACGGGTAGCCGTTGCGCAACTGGCAAATTTTGGTGTATGTTTTTGTGTTGTTTATTGTAATATAATTTACACGCCTTTGATTTTGTCATAGAAATCGGTGGCAGAGATGCTCCATATATTGATAAAAATTGACCGTTTACTCAATGAAATGACCGTTCACACATTTGTTTCGTGTGTTTATATGTTTGTAGTTTACATTTGATGCATATTCATTAATCATTTAAAACTATAAACATGACAGCAGAACAAGAGAACTGGTTATCCATGTTCAAAACAACAGATGCCAGATGCACGCAAAACCTTACGGCAATTACCGCTATACCTATATTAAGCGCCGTGTACACAAGATTTAAAAATGATGTTGTGGCTTTGAAAGAACTGGTGCGCATACAGATTAAACAGATAGACGGTGTGGCGGTGCATAAGAATGCGCTGAAAAAACAACTGGCAGATGCAGGTGGCGTAGTGGCAGGTATCCTGGTGGGTTATTTTGCACATTTAGATAATACAGACCTGATGCATCAAATGATGATCACACCATCGGACCTGCTGAACAGCCGCGATGATGCTATTGAAGAGTATTGCCTGAATATACAGGCGGTGGCAACGGCGAATATGCCAGGCGCTGCAGATGCCGGACTGAGTGTGGCTATTATGGATGCGTTTAACGACGCGATCACGAAATACCAGGCGAATGTTTCGACGCCGACGATAGCCATTGGCGAACGTACGGTGGCTACGAATGAAATGAGTACACTATTTTCAACGATCAATACTTTACTGGATAACCTGGACAGGCTGATGCTGAGTTTTTCGGTGACGGATCCGCATTTTTACCGCTTGTATAAAAAAGCGCGTATGATCATTGACCATGCCGGCGGCAGACCAGCGCAGTATGGAACTATTAAAGGTATTGTGAAAGATAGTGTGAGTGGATTGGTGCTTGAAGATGTGCTGGTGGAAATTTTAGAGAATGAGCTTGCAATGACAACGAGTGCTTTGGGTGAGTATTCATTGAACACTGAGCCGGGCACTTATTCGATTCGTGCATCGCTGGATGGCTACACGGAAACAGAGATGACAGGTTTGGTGGTTGTAAAAGGTGAGGACTTAAGCGTTAATATTTTATTGGAACCGATGGTTTAAGTTTTCCTGGAATTTAGTCATGGAACCTCGCGAAAGTGAGGTTTTTTTATTGAACCGTGATTTGTTTGATGCCCATCTATAAACTCAGGATGACAGTGACGTGGTGAGATTGCTTCGTTCCTCGCAATGACGCGAAGCATGAAATGGTGCCGGTATTTGATGAAGCGGATTGGTGTAATTATAAATCTTTAAAGTCAGGCAAAGCAAAAATTTGCGTTGATGTTTCGCCTTTAATTTCAAAATAAAAAATCTGCTTTCCGTTGGTGATAACGAGAAAAGGAACATGCAGCTTTAAATTGTAAGTCGCAATTTGTTTCAGCGTTTTTTCATTTAACACAATGCTTTCTTCTTTACATTCAATTAGTATTTTCGGTTGTAGTTGCTGGTTGAATACCACAATATCATAGCGTTTGCTGAGTTCATTTACGGTAATCGTTTTTTCGACAGAAATATATTTCAGTGGAAACTGATATTGTTCAACCAGCAAATGCAACATAAACTGGCGTACTTTTTCTTCAGGCGTCAGCACCAGCCATTTTTTTCTCACCAAACAAAAAATATGCTTTTGGTTATTAATTACTTTTATGGTTGGTTGCGCCACGAAATCAGAATGAGTTTATTTACACAAACTATGTACACTTCTGAACATTCGTTTCCATTTGATCGATTCGAAAAATGGTTCGAAATTATTTTTAGATAACCAAACAAATAATGGTTTGCCGACAACATGATCTTCCGGAACAAAACCCCAAAAACGTGAGTCTAAAGAGTTGTGCCTGTTGTCGCCCATCATCCAGTAATAATCTTGTTTGAATGTATATGATTTTTGCGGTTGTCCGTTGATTACAAGCTGCTCATTCTCAATCGTTGCATTGGAATGTTCATATAACTCGATGGTTTTGGCATATTTGTATAAATTGTCTTTATTGGTTAAATCAATTGTCCATCCTTTTTTCGGAATGATCAAAGGTCCGTAATTATCCAAATCCCATTTGTAATAATTTGCGATTTTTGAAAAGATCCATTCACCATTTAAACTTTCATGCGTCATTGGCACAATGTCTTTTACATTTTGCATTTGCTTAAGTTGTTTAACCTGATCAAAAGTCAATAACGCCGGCACAGAATCTTTTAAAATTAATAGTGCATTATTAAAATCTACCAATAATTCATCAACAGGTTTTGTCGGATTTCCTACATCATCTGAATACTGATCGAACAGGAAATCATTGAACCAATTCAAGCCAACGGATTGAATTTCGTTTAATGTCAAAGGTGTTCCGTTGGTTTTGATCCAGTAAGAATACTGCATATTCTTATACGTTGGCTGCGCTTTTCCATCGATATATAACTGCCTGTTTTTTACCAATAAAGTATCACCAGCAATGGCAACACAACGCTTTACGTAATTTTCCCGTTTGTCAATCGGTCGTTCAGGATTCTGATACGCATCACCAGGATAGTTAAATACAACGACATCTTCTCTTTTTATTTTTTCAAAACCAGGCAAACGATGATAGGCGAGTTGTATGATTTTTGAATAAGCATTATTGTCATTTCCAGAAATAGAATGATGAAAGAACGGAATCGCGACAGGTGTTATTGGTGTGCGCGCGCCGTAATTTAATTTACTTACAAACAAAAAATCGCCGGCAAGTAATGAACCTTCCATTGAAGTAGTCGGAATTTTGTATGCTTCAATCACAAAAGTTCTGATAATAGTTGCTGCAACAACTGCAAACAAAATAGCATCAGACCATTCTCGTATCGTTGATTTTTTAGGTTTATTCTTTTTGTCTGTTACATAACTTTGACCTTCATATTTAGTATTTGCATCTGCAAAACCTAAATAAGGAAAATAGATAAAGCCGAAGAAAGTAGCTACGAAATGCTGCCAAAATTCGCGTTTGCCAAATGAATTGCAAAGGTCAGTTGCCCAAGTTAAACCCAATAAAAAGTTGATATAAGGAACCAAACCCCAAAATGCCTGTCTTTTTGGTCTGCCTAGAATTTCCATCAGTGTGAAATCCTGTACTAACGGAATAAAAACATGTATTGGATTTTTGCCTGCTTTTTTATACATGCCAAAAGCGAAGAAATGCAAGATATAATAAAGAAGATAAACGTAAATAAGTGAAAGCATGTTTTAGTTTGTTATAAGTTATTTGTAATTAGTTATAAGTGCTGTTTTGGTAGAAATTATTACTTGTTTTTTTGTTAATGCTTGTTAAATCCTAAAACGTCTTCCATTGAATAAGCGCCTTTTTTATCAACCAGAAAATCAGCAGCCAGTAACGCGCCACTGGCAAATCCTTTTCGGTTGTGTGCAGTATGAATCAGATCAATTTTATCGATGTCAGATTCATACGTTACAATATGCGTTCCCGGAACATTTTCTTCACGCTTGGAAATAATGGATAGCGTTTCTGTTTCTTTCGTTTCGTTATTTATCCAGTTTTTTTTGCGTTCAATTCGTTTCAAGATATCTAAAGCTGCATGCAAACCGGTTCCGCTTGGTGCATCTTTCTTTTCTGTATGATGGATTTCTTCCAAGGTAATATCATATTCGTCATGCTGATTCATGATTTGCGCTAAATATCTGTTTACTTCAAAAAAAATATTGACACCGATGCTGAAATTAGGTGCAAACAAGAACGCTTTGTTATTATCTGTTGCATATTGTTTCACTTCTTCCAGCTTTTCCGTCCAGCCGGTGCTGCCTACCACGACAGGCACGTTTGCATCAAAACACCAGTAAATATTTTCAACCGCTGTGTGTGGTGATGTGAATTCAATTGCTACATCTACTTGTTGTAATTCTTCTTTTGTAATCGTATTACGGTTTTCCACATCAATAATCAAAGTAATGTCATAGTGCTTTTTGCCTAATCGTTCATTTTTTTCATCAGCCAATTGATGAATGGTCTTTCCCATTTTTCCGTAACCGATCAGTGCAATTTTCATATTTTAGTCGTGATTGATAAATGTAAGTAATTGTTTAGTTTATTTTATATTCAAATCTAAGGCAATTCCTGCGTAATAGATATTATTGTAATTATTAATTTTCGGTTTCAGTTTGAATGTCAGCTTATCACTCATATCAAATGAATGCAAATGTGCGTCCACAACAGCATCAATGATAGACAAACCCCAAACGAAAGCAGTTCCGAAAGCAGCTAATTGCACATTTTTCCGGTAAGTATCCCGAAATGAAGCTAGTTCTTCCACATCATAATCGGTATATGGCGAAGGATTTGGTATAGAATTATAATTATTGCGAATATAACCATTGAATTTTCGGAGTTTCATTCCATTGTCAACTACAAAATACAAAACTGCGCCTATTGCAGCATAAACGATCGGCAGCTTCCAGTATTTCTTCATGTAAATCTGGCCCAAACCCGGACAAGCTGCAGCACGCCAGGCAGCCGTTTTTGGCGAATAGTGCGTAGTGTCAATTTTCTTCTGTTTTTTTACTTTTTTTGAAGTAGCTGAAGTTTGCGCTGCAACAGTATCAATTTTGATTTCTTGTTTGTTAGAAAAGAATTTATGTCTTTGAAACGATGCTGTGTCAGAAAATTTGCTTGAATCGCTTTCTGCAAATGCCCGTTTAACGATTGCAGAATCACCTGAAACAGATTCCAGTGCTTTTGATGGTTTGGATAAAAAGACAGAAAATACAATTAGCCAGAAAGAAACAATAGTTTTTAAAGTAAATCGTGCATTGTACATCGCGCACAAATTTACTCTTTTTCCATAATATCCAACAATCTGTTCAAATCGGAAACTGAATAAAAAGGAATGATGATCTCGCCTTTGTCAGCAGTTGTTTTTTTGATCTTCACTTTTGTTTCCAGTAGATCCATTAATTTTTGCTGAACGCTTTTATATGCAACTGGCAATGGTGTTTCTTTTTTCTCTTCTTTATTAGTTGAAGTATTTTTAGAAGACAATAAACGTACTAATTCTTCTGTTTTTCGAACATTTAACTCTTTGGTATTTATTTCTTTAAGTACATAAAGTTGTTTTTCCACTTCAGGAATGGAAATGATTGCGCGAGCATGGCCCATAGAAATAAATTTGTCGCGCAACGCTTTTTGTATTTCCGGCGGCAATTTCAATAAACGCAGGTAGTTGGTTACCGTTGAACGGTCTTTGCTCAAACGTTCGCCTAGATTTTCGTGTGTTAAATCGCACTCGTCAATCAGGCGCTGGTAGGTGAGTGCAATCTCAATCGCATTCAGGTCTTCACGCTGAATGTTCTCAATTAATGCCATTTCCACCACTTCCTGATCGTTGGCAGTGCGTACATACGCCGGAATTTCGTGCAAACCAGCCATTTTAGATGCACGTAAACGGCGTTCGCCTGAAATCAACTGATAGCGCTTGTCTGAGATTTTGCGAACGGTGATTGGCTGAATAACACCGTGCACTTTTATAGAACCTGATAATTCTTCCAATGCTTCCTTGTTGAAATCGGCGCGTGGCTGAAATGGATTCACTTCAATTTGATCCAAAGGAATTTTCGGAACTGTATTGATGATCGAATCTTCATCTGTTGCGCTGATTTTTAACACTTCTGTTTCGTCGTCAATATCTGATAATAAGGCACGGATACCTTTACCTAACGCGTCTTTTTTCTTTAACAATGCCATTTTATTTACTTTAATTTTTTTATTAATATAATCGTCATTGCGAGGCACGAAGCAATCTGTTTAATTGAATTAGATTACTTCACTTCGTTCGGAATGACGGCTTCGCCGTTTTAATTCAATTTTTCATCAATTGGTTCTTCGATAAATTTTTCATCCATTGGAATATTTGTCATGCCATTGTTTTGCATGATTTCTCTGGCTAAATTTAAATAATTCACCGCACCTTTGCTGTCTGCATCATACATAATAATTGGCTGACGCAAGCTTTGTGCTTCACCTAAACGCGTATTTCTGTGAATGATTGTATTGAACACACTTTGGTCGAAACGGCGTTTTACTTCAGAAACTACCTGGTTTGATAGATTCAGACGTTGATCGTACATGGTCAGTAAAATACCTTCAATTTCTAAATCTTTATTTAAACGATTCTGAACTATTTTAATGGTATTCAGTAGTTTACCTAAACCTTCCAACGCAAAATATTCACATTGTACAGGCACTAACACCGAATCAGCAGCTGTCAACGCATTCACAGTAATTAAACCTAAAGACGGCGAGCAGTCAATAATGATAAAATCAAATTTCTTTTTCAAATCACTCAAAATATCTTTTAAGATCTTTTCGCGGTTTGGATGATTAATGAGCTCAATTTCAGCACCAACCAAGTCTAAATGCGCCGGCAGCAAGAACAAATTAGGTGTATCAGTTTCCAAAATGATGTCTTTCGCTTTAGCGTTGTCAATCAGGCATTCATATAAACTTACTTTTACATTTTTCGGATCGAAACCGCAACCGCTTGTACTGTTCGCCTGCGGATCGGCGTCTATCAACAATGTTTTTTGTTCCAAAATAGCCAAACTTGCAGCTAAATTGATTGCGGTTGTTGTTTTGCCAACACCGCCTTTTTGATTCGCTATACTAATTATTTTTCCCATTTTCTGTTTTTATTAGTGTTTGATAATTAATTTTTTATAATTATCTTTTTATAGTTTTTGTTTACTTTAGTTACAATTCAATTGTTTTGCCAATTTCTACTAAAATCAATTCTTTTCCGGCTTTTGCAAACTTCGTTTTAGCTTCTTCATGATTTATTTTAATCGGTGGAAATGTATCATAATGAACGCCAATTACCTTATCGCATTGTGTAAATTCAGCAGCAATAATTGCATCATTTACATCCATGGTAAATATATCGCCAATTGGTAAAACCGCAAATTTAAGATTTGCCCAACGTGGAATCAGTTGCATATCCATTGTTAAAGCTGTGTCACCGCTGTAATAAAAGTCACCTTCATTGGTATTCAACACAAAACCCATCGGATTGGCACCGTATGTTCCATCAGGCAGGCAAGACGAATGCACTGCAGAAACAAATTTGATCGTTCCAAAATCTAACTGCCATTTTCCACCGGTATTTCCTGGTCTTAAGTTCGTAATGCCTTGTTTTTGAAGCCATTCGTAAATCTCAAATGCGCAAATAACTACAGCATTAGTGCGTTTTGCAATGGCAAGAGTATCGTTGATATGATCAACATGACCATGAGAAATGGCAATATAATCACATTCAATCAAATTAATATCAATATCTTTCGCTAAATCGTTCGGCGTGATAAATGGATCAAACAGTATTTTTTTACCGCTTGTTTCCACCAAAAAGCACGAATGTCCAAAATATGTCAGTTTCATTTTGAGTCTAAATTACTGGTTATTAGATATTTGTTGAAGAATTGAAGAAAATGAATTTCTACTGATTGATTACTACAACGTACACTATCACAATGTTCCACGATTCAAAAATAGAATATTTAAGTCATCATTTTTATGCAAGTTATCCATGAATTACACACATTTCTTGTGGATAAAAGCTAAATTATTGTGCATGAACACGTTTGATAAATTTTAAACAATAAACGTATGATTTTTAGTGCTTTTAAACTCAAATTGCTAAACGGATTTGATTAAATTTGATGCAGCAATGCTTATTACCAATATTAAATACTTAGTGAATGTGCGCGAAGAATCAAAATTGCTTCGCGGTTCAGATTTAGCAGATTTACCTGTTTTAGAAAATGCATGGTTGCGCATAAAGAATTCAAAAATAGCTGATTATGGTTTAATGAATGAATTAAAAGAAGAAGACATTAAAGAAGAGCTTTATGATGCAAAACAGGCAGCGATACTACCAAGTTGGTGCGATAGCCACACGCATCTGGTATTTGCAGAAACACGCGAAAATGAGTTTATAGATAAAATCAATGGACTATCGTATGCAGAAATTGCCGCAAAAGGTGGAGGTATTCTAAATTCAGCGCAAAAACTGAATGAAACGTCTGAAGAAGTTTTACTGGAAAGAGCTCAAATTCGTTTAAATGAACTCATTCGTCTTGGAACTGGCGCCATTGAGATCAAAAGTGGCTATGGTTTGTCGGTTGAAGGCGAACTCAAGATGCTTCGAGTTATTCAGCGACTAAAGCAGCAAAACCCAATTCCGATCAAAACTACGTTTTTAGGTGCGCATGCTTTTCCAGCAATGTATAAAGAAAACAGAATTGTTTATATTCATTTAATAATCAACGAAATGATTCCATTAATTGCAAGTGAAAATTTAGCTGATTATATTGATGTTTTTTGCGAAACCGGCTTTTTTACGCAACAAGAAACCGAACAAATTTGTGAAGCTGGCGCAAAACATGGCTTAAAAGCAAAAATTCATGCCAATCAACTGAATATTTCTGGTGGTGTGCAGGCAGGTTGTGATGTAAATGCTGTTTCAGTAGATCATTTAGAAACTATAAGTAGTAATGAAATCAATTTGTTATCACAATATACTTCACCAATTGCTACACTATTGCCAAGTTGCTCTTTTTATCTGAAAATGCAATATGCACCAGCTCGTGAACTAATTAATAACAACGCAGCCATTGCTTTAGCATCTGATTTCAATCCGGGTTCATCGCCAAGCGGAAACATGAATTTTGTGGTAGCGCTTGCCTGCATCCAAATGAGCATGAAACCGGAAGAAGCCATCAATGCCGCTACAATTAATGGTGCTTTTGCGATGGAACTGCAAAATGAAGCTGGCAGCATCACCAAAGGTAAAAGAGCCAATCTGATTTTCACAAAACCAAACACATCAATTGCGCTTTTACCGTATAGTTTCGGCTCAAACTTAATTGATAAAGTGATGATCAATGGTAGCTTTATATAACTAACCATAAATTGGTATATTTAATAAATTAAACATTATTGAACAAAGTGTGAATTTTATTTGACTTCCAATTAAACTTAGTCTAACATTAATGCGTTATTTTTGCGCTCATGAGTATTTTAGGTGAAGACAAAAACCAAAAAGGTTCAATTGACAGAAGCAGAACGAACTTGCTTCGCAACCTTGAGCAGCCAACTCTTTTATTCCTTTGCAGAGTAATGCCAAAATTCCTGACGCCTGATTTGCTGACAGCAATCGGCATGATCGGCACTGTAATCATTCTGGCGGCTTTTTATTTCGCACATGCTTTAAACAACAAAATCTATTTGTTATTTGCTGTGTTAGGTTTTGCGATCAATTGGTTTGGTGATTCTTTAGATGGCAGAATTGCTTACTACAGAAATATTCCGAGAAAATGGTACGGCTTTGCATTGGATTGCGTGATGGACTGGATTTCACTCGTATTTATGAGCGTTGGTTTTTTTGTATATATAGACGATTACTACAAGCTTTTTGTATTTCTTTTTGCATGCAATTATGGTTGGGTGGTTTTGATGGCACAATTGAAATATAAAATTACGGATAAATATTCTATTGATCCGGGACCAATCGGACCGACTGAAACAAGAATTCTGCTTTGTTTGGTAATTATTGCTGAATGGTACTTTGGCAATGTACTCATCTATTTTTCTACCATTGGAAATGTAATATTTTTGTTCATTAATCTGGTAGATACATATAAATTATTGAAAGCAGGCAATGAAAGAGATGCCGAAGAAAAACTAAAAAAAGCGCAAAATCTGGCTAATAATGGTTAAGAAATCAACTGTTTATACGTTTGGAAAATCGCAGGTAGCCGCATTTGTCGGTGGTGTATTCGATTATTGGGTAATGATTGGTTGCACTGAATTGCTGCATTTGCATTACACGAGATCTATTGTTATCGGCGGTTTGTTAGGTGCTTTGCTGAATTTTTCTATCAATCGTTATTGGACATACAATGCTCGCGAAATTTCGCTTAAACAGCAATTATTCAAATTTTATATAGTAGTAGGTGCCAGCATCATGCTTAAAACATATGGCACATATTTCTTCACAGAAGCATTGCATATCAAATATTACTATGTTCGTCTGTTTGTAGATTTGATTGTTTCCATTTGCTTTAACTATACATTACAGAAATATTGGGTTTTTAAAATGGATGAAAAAAAATACCAGTTGAGCAATGATTCTGTAAATCTGCCGTAAAGAATCGCAATAATTTTTATCTTTATTCCATGCAACACTTTGTCTTTTACAAAAAAGAAAATCATTTGGTGTTTACAAAAACCAGGAAAGGTGAAACCAAATTGGGTGAGAAAATAGAGTCAGTTTCTAATGAAAAAAAATGGACAGACGATTTAAAGAAATCGAAAGCAAAATTTGTGCTGGTTGGTATTCCTGAATCAATTGGCGTGAAAGCTAATTTAGGCGTTGGTGGTACTGAAAGTGTTTGGAAAGCATTTTTAAATTCTTTTTTCAATATTCAATCGAATCAGTTTCTGAACGGAAATGAAATTTTATTACTTGGCTATTTCGATTTTTCAGAAATCCAAAAAAAGACCAAAAATAAACCGCTTGAATATCTTCGCGATGTCGTTTCAGAAATCGATAAGCATGTTGCTGAAGTGATTGAAAAAATTGTTGTTGCAGGAAAAATTCCGATCATTATTGGTGGCGGCCACAATAATTCATATGGCAATATAAAAGGCGCAGCGATTGGGTTACATCAAAGTATAAAAATAAAATCAGCCAAAATAAACTGCATCAATATCGATGCGCATACAGACTTACGCGCACTCGAAGGCAGGCATTCAGGCAACGGTTTTTCTTACGCGATCAACGATGGTTTTTTAGAAAAATATGCAATGATTGGTATTCATGAAAACTACTGCACACAAAAAATGCTCGATGATATCAAGAAGAATAAAAACATACAAATACAATTTTTTGAAGATATTGTAGTGAAAGAAAAAATTACTTTACAGCAAGCAACTTCTAAAGTCATACAACACACTAAAAACAATTATTGCGGCATCGAACTCGATTTGGATTGTATTGAACATGTATTGTCAAGCGCCATTACACCAAGCGGTTTTTCTGTAAACCAGGTTCGACAAATACTGTATCAAATCACACAAAAGAATAAAATTGCATACTTGCATATTTGCGAAGGTGTTGCCGAATCGGAAAGCGGACAAACATCATCAACTATTGGAAAACTTATCAGTTATTTGGTGAGTGATTTTGTGAAAAGTATAAAATAAATCATGCAAACAGAAATCACCAAAATACAAACGCTTGTTCAGGAAACTGCCAACGATAACAACTGGACAGGCGTTAACGCACAACAAATCTTAATAGATATTGATGCATTAACTGCTGTAAAACGACTCAATGGAAAACACCTGAATATAGCTGAACTTACTGCCCATTTAACATGCTGGAACGAAGTAATTGCAAGACGTTTGGATGCTATTAACCAGGAATTGTCCAAAGAAGAAGATTTTCCAACTATCAACGAACTGTCCAAAGAAAAATGGAATGAACTCAAAGAAGATTTCTTTGAATCGTTTGATTTGTTGATTGAAAAATTAAAATCAAAAAATGATAATATATTAGAACAGCCGATGTTTGAAGGTTCGACATCAGTTTACCGAAATCTGCATGGACAAATTTCACATCTGCATTATCATCTCGGACAAATTATGTTACTGAAAAAAATACTTGCTTAGTCCCAGTATTCAAAGGCAACTACAATTTTTCGCTCCTTAAATTCATTCGATGTGGCATCGAATATTTTTCTAATAATGAAACCGATCTTTACTTTTTTATTTTTTAACGTATTCAGGTTTGATATAATTTCTTCAGCACCTGAAAAGTAATCGATCACATAAAAATTGCGCACATCGCCGGAAGATTCTTCTAAAGAAATAGTAATATAATCAGACTTTGTAGCATTCGTCACTTTGCCTTCTGCAAATTCATACTTTTCTTCTTTATCTGAATCATCGGAATCAGGAAGACTTTGCGCATATTCTAAAAACGCAGGACATTTTGCCACCAGTTTCATTCCTATTTTTTCGCCAACCTTTTCTGCTGAAGATTCATCATTTATATCAAAATCATATTCTTTCATCAAACCTTGCAGGTTTGCAAGTGCAGCAGTTTCAATACATTTCGATACCTTTTCATCTAATTGTTTTTTATCCATTTTCATATCCAGCTTCGTCATGCATTCACATGCTTGTTTTACGGCTTTGTCAGTATTTTTTTGTGCAAAAAGAACAGTAAATGAAAGGCAGAATAAAAAAGTACATACAGATTTCATAGAAGTATTTTAGTGTTATAAAGATATTTATTTTTTACAGATCTTGTAATGTTTTGTGCTGACGTTTGCGCTTATGTTGCGTGCGTTTCATGTTGCTGTCATCGCCTGAAATTACGCTGATGTTTCCGTCCACTTCCAATACAGCAAGTTTTACATCTTTACAGTCTTTGATTCCGTGTTCGCGAATGGCCGAATATAATTCATCATCGGACATCAAAACTTTTTTCATATTTTGTTTCAGTATTTTTCCGTCATACACTAAAGTCACCGGCTCAGATTGTACTAATATTCGTATTGCTTTGAAGCGATACATCAAAAAACCTAGTAATAAATTTAAAGAAAATAAAACGGTTGCAGCCGTCAAGCCACCAAGCAACGAAGTGTTTTCGCCAACCATCGCGTTTTGAACTGCATTACTGATCAAGACGATCAAAACCAAATCGGCAATAGATAATTGTGATAGTTCGCGCTTGCCGAAAATTCGGAAAGCAACAATCATAAATACATATACAACAGCACTGCGACCGGCAACATCCAATAAGCAATGGTAATCAAAAGGCATATTCAAAGCTACTAATATTAATTAAAACTGTTTAACAAATCTTCACTATAATTATAAGTAAGATAAAAAAACCAATGCTATTTTTGAATTATGCAAATGATACAACAACTCAGAAAACACCGCCGATTGGAACTCACTTTATTGTTAATGGCATCTTGCTTTTTAAGTTTCGGCCTGATCGTATTACGTGTGATGACAACTAAAAAATTAGGGTTCATCTTTTTGATCTGGAACTTGTTTTTGGCTTTTGTTCCATTTTTTATTTCTAGTTGGTTGTATTTATTTAAGCATCGTTTTAACAAGATTACCATGTTGCCGTTTGTCGCTTTATGGCTTTTGTTTTTTCCAAATGCACCATATATTATAACCGATATAATCCATCTGGATCCTAATAAAAGTTTTAATTACTGGTACAGTTTATTGATAGTCGTTTCCACTGCATGGAACGCGCTGATTATGGGTTTGTTGTCGTTAAATGATATTCAAAATGTACTGACTGAAAAATACAACAAAAGCGTTGCGTGGCTTTTCTCATTGGCTTCTTTGTTTTTGTGTTCATTTGGTATTTATTTAGGCAGAATTTTGCGCTGGAACAGTTGGGATTTGTTCTTCGACACCAAATCATTATTGTATGATATATCTGAGCGTGTTTTAAATCCATTACAACATGGCAGAACACTTGGCATTACTTTATTCTATGGTATTTTCTTTACTATTATCTACCTTTTCTTCCGCCAAATGATGGCTCGTAAAGAAGTTTCGTGATTTGCTAAAATCAAACTTTACTTTATCTTTGCAGCATGAGCAATACAACTTTAGTGATTATGGCTGCAGGTATTGGCAGCAGATATGGTGGTGTAAAACAGGCAGACAGTTTTGGCCCAAGCGGTGAGTGGCTGATGGATTATGCAATATACGATGCAATTACAGCAGGTTTTTCTGATGTAGTAATTATAACAAGAAAAGATTTGGTGGATTTGATGGATGAACACATGCAGCAAATCTGGCAAGGCAAAGTAAAAGTACAATATGCTATACAGCAGCCGCCTGCTAATGCAAATCCGGAACGTACCAAACCTTGGGGCACCGGTCAGGCGATTTTAGCTACAAAAGATCTGGTAAAAAATCCGTTTGTGTGTATTAATGCAGATGATTTTTATGGTAAAGAAGCGTATGTTTCCATGCAAAATTTTTTATCAAAATTAGACAATAACGAAAATACATTTTCTTTAGTCGGCTATCCGTTAGAAAATACATTATCTGATATTGGTACGGTTTCTCGCGGTGTTTGCAAACTAAATGAAAACAACGAACTGGTTTCTATTACAGAAATGACAAAGATTGATTTATGCGATGGCGTATTGCAAAATGAAAACGATGACAAATCATATACAACTATTCCGTTTAATAGTTTTGCCTCTATGAATTTTTGGGGCTTTACCTGTTTTCTATATGACGAGTTAGAAAATCAATGGCAATCGTTTTACGAAACCAATAAAAACGAAATGAAGGCAGAATTTTTAATTCCGACCGTTGTTTCCAAAATGATGAATGAAGGAAAAATAAAAGTTCAGCTATTACCTGATGGCAATGGCTGGTGTGGTGTTACATATTCTGAAGAAAAAGATTTGGTGATTTCAACTATCCGAAATAAAATCCAGGAAGGTGCTTATCCTGAGAAACTTTCTATCTAAAAAGTTGTATCTTGTTTTTTCAAACCATACTAACGAATGAAAAAGCTTGTTTCATTTACTTTGTTTTATTTTATTCTTGTTGCTGCTTTTTCTCAAATTGTAAATATTGAAAAAGAGCGTTACCAAACCGATACTACAGGTTGGAAAGGTAGTTTAGATGTCGGTTTTGCAATGGGCAGGCAAACTAAAACCTATTTTGTATTTTCCACTTCGGCTCATGTTCAGTATAAATCAAAAAAACATTTATACCTGTTGTTAGGCAGCGCAGATTTGATAAAATCAAAATCAGAAGATTTGGTAAATGCCGGTTTTTTGCATTTCAGATATAATTACAAACTCAAAAAAAACTGGGTACGCTGGGAAGCATTTACGCAAGTGCAATTCAATAAAGCCAACGGTTTACGTTTGCGCTATTTGTTAGGAACCGGACCTCGTTTTAAAGTGGTGCAGGTTGAAAAATTTAAAACGTACATCGGTGCGTTATACATGTACGAGCATGAAGTAAACATTGATAAAACTGAAAAATTAAATCAGGTGCGTTTCAGCAGTTACCTGAGTTTTAGCTTTCGACCGGTTAAGCAGTTTGAGTTCGTCAGCACGAGTTATTATCAGCCGAATGTAGCACAGATAAAAGATTACCGTATTTCTACGGATAATTCTATGAATATAAAATTTCACAAATACCTGACGTTTGCTATTAATTTCAGGATGAACTACGACAGCAGACCGCCACTTGGCGCAGTTACCAAGCTCACTTATTTATGGAGCAACAGTTTTAAAGTAGAATTCTAAAATCACCAATTGTGATGAATCTTCTTTTTAAATCAAGTTGTACTTTTCAGCATGACTTTAGAAAATATCAACCTGGTTTCCATTGTTTGGATGATCGTTGCAATCATCTTATTGCCGGTACAATTAAAAATAACAGCACCTTACGGCAGACATACAAATGAAAAAGCAGGTTTCCTGATACCAAACAAATTAGGTTGGTTTTTAATGGAGTTGCCTTCGTTGCTGATCATGGTTTATTTTTTATTCAGAACGTATAATGAAAATTACAACAGTGTTTCATTTTTTTTATTTTTTTGCTGGATCTTACATTACATCAACAGAACAATTATTTTTCCGTTGCGCACCAAAACAGCCAATAAGAAAATGCCTGTCATTATTGTGTTTTCTGCCATATTTTTTAATGGAATGAACGCACCGCTGAACGGTTATTTCCTGTTTAAATTTGCACATTATACCGATGCTCATTTTACATCGGTGTTGTTTATTCTTGGTTTGATTTTATTTATTACAGGTGCTTTCATCAATAATTATGCAGACACCATTTTAATTAATTTACGCAAACCCGGACATACAGAATACGCCATTCCAAAAGATTTTTTGTTCAACTATATTTCTGCGCCAAACTTATTTGGTGAAATGATCGAGTGGATTGGTTTTGCGTTGATGGCACAGCATTTGCCGGCGTTGAGTTTTGCAGTATGGACAATTTGTAATTTGTTACCGCGTGCGGTTTCGCATCATAATTGGTATTTGCAACATTTTCCGGATTATCCTAAAAACAGGAAAGCAGTGATTCCTTTTTTAGTTTGATATAGTATTACTCTTCTTTACCAGGTGCCGGTAAAGTTTCATTTGCTTTCTTTTCTTCTTCTTTCACTTTAACAACCGGCTTTTTCGGTTGATCTGAAATGTATTTTTCATATTGGCTCTTATCGCGTATCACATCATAAAAGGTGAGTGGCTTTTTGTTCCAATACCAAACAAAACCGGTTAGTCTGAATGATTCAGGACTGATTTTCTTCATTGGTGTAAACTCAGCTTCAGGCGCGCCGGTCAGTTTTATTCTGTTGACATCACCATCAATAAAACTAACTGTTATATAGCCGGAAACTGATTTGTTGGCGCCATTGTACGCATTTTCTTTTTTGTCTTTTATAAAATAAATACTTTCCGCATTTCCGTCCACTTCTACTTTGTTGATCTTTTTATCTTTAATAAATGCCTGAATAAATTTGCCTTTTATCTGGTTAAAGATCTGATCGTCTTGCAAATTAGCAATGAACGCATTACTGTAAACATCAACGCGGTGTATTTCTTTATTTTGTGTAAACAGGAAAATGGAATCGCCTGTAATTTGTGTGGAATCCATCCATAAGATTGGATTTTTATATAACTTAAAAGTAGAATCCTGTTCTGAGTAAAATAACGAATCTGCATTTGCGCTCATTTCACCTTGAATCATTTTCATGTGGTAATATGCTTTCACAATTTTTACTGAATCGGTTACCACTTTCATATCGATCACTGAATCTTTTTTAATGGTGTCAAAAGTATAAATGGTGTCTGTGCGTGGAATTTTATACGACATTAATGTGTCAGCGCTCAGATACATTGTATCTTGCTGGTCTTCCGAAACACTGATCATCAATGGATCTTTGTATGCTAATAAATAAGAGCTGTCTTCATTGGAATACATGTAATTACTCAGAATAGTAGTGCGTTGTACGCTGTCGCTGAAAACGACATTGCCTTGCGCTACAGAAATTTTGGTATTGTTATCATAATCGATGGAATTTGCTTTTACATATGCATCGTCTTTATGAATTACAGCATTCTTTCCAAAATAAGCTTTCTCTTTTTTGGTGTCATAATAACCATCTTCTGTTTCTATTACGCTACTATCTTTGTTGTCGATGATCTTTGTTTTACAGATAAAATACGCGATTTCTTTTTCCGTATTGTAACGCAAAGAGTCAGCATATATAGTTCTGTCAGGCGATTTAAGCACTACATCACCATAAAAAACAGCATCACTTTGCTGATGGTAGTAATAACCGATTGAGCTGGTAATAGTAGTTTCTTTATTCACTACTCGGCCGCCACTCATGTAGTTGCCAATGTCTGTTCCTGTATTATAATTCAGTTCAGGTGTTGTTAAGATCATGGTTTTATCGCGCATGCTGCACAAACCGGTTAAACGCGCTTGTTTCTGGTCACCGAAATATTCCAGAAAATTTCCCCAAACATCGATGCTGTCTGCTTTTTTAATATGCACTTGCTTACCAAAAGCTGTCATGTAATTTGCATCAACATCTATAATAGCACTGTCACAATACATAGTTGCGTCAGCGTGTTTCAGAATCACTTTGCCAATCAATTTTCTGAATTTTCCCAATTCCTGTGTGCGATACAATAGCGAATCGGTTTGAGCGATCTGTATCTTTTTTTTATTGGTGGTATCTTTTTTTACTTTAGGAAAGTAAAGTAATTTTTGAGCAAATGTTTGATTTGAAAAGAACAGCAAACCAACAATAAAACAAATTTTTAAAGCTGCATGCAATGAAAAAAAATTATATGCTTTTGCTGTTTTCAATGAAGTATAAAAGTAGTAAGAAATTACTTACTTCTTGATCGCTTTTGCTGCTTTCGGATTATTTTGCAAAAACTGTTCAACAGTAGTATCGGTAACAGTATAGTATTTGCTTCGGTCGAAAATAGCTAAGTTGATGTATTTTTTAGGATGCGCTTTCAGATCAGACATCACAGAACCAAAGTTGTTTACTGCTTGAGACAGATCTTTATATAAGCCATCGTCTTTTAATAATTTAGCAACTGTTCCATCGCCTTCGTTAACCGTTTTCAGCGTTTTTTTCAATTCATCTAAAGTGCCTTTAGCAGATTCAACCGTTTGTTGTAATTCCAGTTGAGCCAGTTTGCTTGATAATGTTTTGAAGTTGGTTAGAATAGAATCTATCTTGCCGGTTTCTCCATTTAATTTTGCAGTCAACTGACTGACGTTTTTCAGAATACCATCGATGTTTCCTTTATTGGAAGTCAATGTATTATCTAAACCAACAACCATTTTATCTGCATTATTGGCTAGTCTGTTGATAGATTGTAATGTTGTGCTGACTTCTGAAATAGTTTTCTTAAGCGCACCGTTATCACCAGATCCTAATTGTGTATTTAGGTTGATAATCATACCGTTTACGTTGCCTAAAATAGTATCTAATTTTGGCTTGAGTTGTGCAAACTGATCAAATACGCCTAATTTTAAGAAACATTCCATGGTATCTTTCTCAGTAGCGGCTTTAACTACTGCTGAACCACGAGCTAAACCAACACCCATTCTTCCTAACATATCCAAACCATAAATAAAAAATTTACTATCGTTTGGAATGATAACACCTTTGTCAATTTTTAATGTCAGTATGGCTTTATTTAAATGATTTGGACTGGATGATAACTGAACCATATCAACGCGGCCAATTGGAACGCCATTTTCTAAAACAGGACTTGAAGGCGCGATTCCGTCAATTCTATCGGCAACAACATTAACATATTTACTGCGTGAAAATAAATCATCGCCTTGTAAAAATTTAAACCCTAAAATGAACAGTACTATACCAAAAATTGTAAGCGCGCCAACTAATATTTCGTTCTTGTTTTCCAATGGAATTTGTTTTTATAACCACCAAATATAAGTAGAAAAAGCAAAAATTATTTAAAATATTTTTTTGCTTCATCAAAAGATAATCTATTGCCATTTTTATATACGACAACGAATGCATCTTTAAAACCGGAACTCTTAGCTTTTTTAACAGTCTTCAGTGCTGATGAGTAAGTATTATACGGACCGCAAACATATTTCACCACGCTTTTTACTTTCTCAAATTTTAAGTCTTTAAAAAGCTTGTATGATTTATCTGATTTTGGCGGAATTTTGTTATCAGCTTTGATTTGTACTTTATAAATAATTCCTTTTACCGGTTTTGAATTATTATCAGCAGTTTCATCATTATCAGCGTCATCGTTATTTTTATTTTTAGATGATATGTTGTTTTTTACAGGAGTTGAAGAATTGCTGTTATTCGTTGTCGATGGATCAGAATCTTCATTAATGATTGTTGGCGGATTGATAGAACTTGTTCCTTTCTCAATCGTATTTTTATAATCTTCAAACGCATGAAAAATAGAAGTAGCCAGTTCATCTTGTCCTTCTGAAGATGTTAAATATTTTTCTTCAGCAGAATTGGTAAGGAAACCGGTTTCAATTAAAATAGAAGGACAAGTCGTTCTGTATAAAACCCAAAAACCTGCCTGTTTTACACCACGATTGTATCTTTTTAACGTATTCGTTAACTGATTCTGAACTTTGGCAGCCAACAATGAACTTTGTTCAATATTTGCGTTTTGCGCTAATGAAAGCGCAATCATGGATTCCGGCGAATCAGGATCGAAGCCGTCATAATTTTTTTCGTAATTATCTTCTAATTTGATTACGGCATTCTCGCGTTTAGCAACATCTAAATTTGCCTGAGAAACATGCAAACCCATCAGGTAAGTCTCGGTTCCGTAAGCTGATTTATTCGGATTTGCATTGCAATGAACACTTAAAAACAAATCGGCATTATTTTTATTCGCTAATAACGCTCTGTCCTGCAACGTAATAAACTCATCTGTTTTCCTGGAATACAACACTTTGATATCCGGATATTTTTCTTCGATCAGTTTTCCAAGCGCTAAAATTACTTTCAAAGTGACTGTTTTTTCGTACGAACCGCTTGGTCCGTTGCAGCCGGTATCGTGTCCGCCGTGACCTGCGTCTAAAACAATTGTCTTGATTTTATAATTTCCGGTCGATTTTGACGTTGGATACACAAATGTGTGTACTGATAATAAGAATATTAAAAAAGCAATCCGTATTTTTGGCGTTTTAAACATAAATTTGAAACTCTTTAATGAGATAAATATTGTATAGTTGAACAGTTTTTTTATACATAAACGAATCGTCTGTTATTTGATAATCCTTTTTTCGGTGTCATCGGCATTTTCACAAATAAGAAAACCGAAACCAATAAAAATAATGAACGATTTGTCAGATAAAAATACTTCTATAGCAATCAAAGATTCTTCACAAACAAAAATAACAAATACCGTACCTGATTCAACTTCCAAAGATTCCACAATTGTTAATGTAAAAAAATACAAAGTTGCTGATGGCGATTTAGATGATGTAGTAAAATATAAAGCCGAAGACTCGATCATTTATGATATTCCGAACAACACAGTGTATTTGTATGGAAAAGCGAATATCGTTTACCAGGAAATGAATATGACCGGTGGCTTTATTAAATTCAATTGGGACAGCAGTGAAGTGTACGCAAAAGCAACGCCTGACAGCAGTGGTGAGCTTAAACGTATAGAATTTAAAGATGGTACCGGCGAATATGTTGCGTATGAAGCGCGTTTTAATTTCAATACAAAAAAGGGAAAAAGCGTTGGTCTTGTCACTAAAGAAATGGAAGGTTATTTGCACGGAACGCAGGTAAAAGTAATCGATACCAACACTATGTACATCAAAAGTGCGCGCTACACTACCTGCGATTTGGACGATCCGCATTTTTATATAGAACTCGGCAAAGCAAAAGTGGTGAAAGATAAAATTATGGTAGGAAAGCCGGCAAATGTAGTGATTGAAGGTGTTCGCACGCCATTGTTTTTGCCGTTTGCTATTTTACCATCCATTAAATCAAAAGGAACCGGCTTGCTGATGCCAACGTATGGCGATGGACAAAACTTAGGTTTTTTTGTCAGCGGTTTAGGTTATTATTATCACATCAATGATAAGATGGATATTCAGACAACAGCAGACATATATACGCTTGGAAGTTGGGCTTTGCATACCAATTTTAACTACAAAGTATTGTATAAACATGCAGGTAGTTTGAGTTTTGATATTAACCAGCAACGTGGTGGTGTGGAATATGAACGTTTCAATCCAAATCGTAGAAAGCCGCCGATCAATTTTGGTGTAAGATGGCAGATGAATATTGATCCGAAAAAAATGTACAACAGCAGCTTTAATATCAACGTAAATATTTCGAGCAGTAAAACGTATCAGTATCTTAATTCGCGTGATCCTAAAGCAGTGTTGGCTTCGCAATTTTCATCCAGTATAGCTTACAGTAAATGGTGGCCGAATAAACCATATCGTTTGTCTATATCTTCTTCGTTATCTCAAAACACGCAAACCAAACAAATTACATTGGCGTTACCGCAGTTTGTGTTTAACGTATCACGCATCAATCCGTTTCAGAAAAAAGTAACTGCAACACAACGTAAATGGTATGAAAACATTGGTTTCTCTTATGATTTGAATGCAAGAAATGATATTTCTGCTTACGATTCTACTTTCTTAACAAAACAAACATTAAAAACGATGCGCAACAGCATCACACACTATATTCCGATTTCCGGTAATTTTCAGTTGTTCAAATATTTGAATTTTAATGTTGGCTTTAACTACAGAGATAACTGGTATTTCAGTCATATCGACAAAACATATTTTGATACTATCGTTAGATTTAATTCAACAACAAATAAATTAGATACACTAACCAATCAGGCAGTTCCGGAAACCAAATATGGTTTTAAAAGCTATCGTGACTTCGATTTTACGATGAGTTTCGGTACACAATTGTATGGTTTGTTTCCGTTTAAAAAAGGTAAACTGCAGGCCATTCGTCATCGCTTTGCACCAAGTTTGAATTTTAATTTCAATCCTGATTTTACGAAAGATGTTTGGAAGTACATGAGAACGGTACAATCGGATGCAACAGGAAAGACGACACAATATTCTATTTTTGAAAACAACGGAATTACACCACGAGGCAAACAAGGTAACATTGGTATGTCTTTTAGTAATTCACTGGAAATTAAAGTGTATTCTAAAAAAGATTCCGTTAATCACAGCAAAAAAATAACATTGCTCGATGGTTTGAATTTTGGTTTTAGCTATAATTTGCTGCAAAAGCAACTGATCATAAATCCTATTACGGCGAGTACACATTATACTGATAAATTTAATTTGTCGCTTTCTGTTGATTTAAATCCTTATGCAACGGATAGCAATGGCACACAAACCAAAACATTTTATTGGAAAGAAGCGAGACGATTATTGCGCTTGCGAAGCGTTAATATTTCAATCAGCGGTAGTTTGCATTCTAAAAAATCCGGTGAACAGGAAACGCAACAGTTGAACCAGCTTTTGTATGAACAGCAAGGTCTGAATAATCAGTTTTTTCCAAGAGGAGTTTACGACAGAAGTTATTATAATTTCTCAATTCCTTGGTCGGTGAATTATAATTACTCATTCAATCTGCAAAAAACGAAATCGTCATATACCAAAAGAGATACGAATGTAATTACACAATCTTTAGGTTTAGGTTTGGATGTAAATATTACTAAAAAGTGGAAAGTGAATGTTACGACAAGTTTTGATTTTAGTAAGAAAAAACCACAAATTTCCAGAACAGACATAGCGATTGTTCGCGATTTGCATTGCTGGCAAATGGAATTTAAATGGACGCCGTTTGGTTCGCAGCAAGGTTTCTACATGACTGTATATGTTACTTCGCAGCAGTTCAGTTGGTTAAAACTGCAAAAGCAGAAAGCATTCTTCGACACCGGATTTTTCGGATCGAATGGCTTCAGTGGAACCAATGCGATCAGTGGTCTTGGAAATGGTTTGTAGAATTATATAAATATTAATGCTCATCGTAGATTCCATGTTTTGGAAATATTACCGCAGTAAAATAAGCTTCCACTACACCTCTGTATCTGTACATATCTGAATCAATATCTTTATCGATAGTTTTAAATGCAGTTTTAATTTCTTCATCTGTAACATATCTTAATCTACAATTGGTTTTTAAATAATTTTCCTTATCTTTTAGTAAAATCTTTAATTTTAATTTTAAGTCTTCTTCTTGGGTTTTATTCTTGTTACTAACTCTTATTTTCTTTCTAAGTTCTTTGTTGTCAATATCAATCAAATAATTTTTTAACCTTGCTGTTGTTTCGTTTCCTTTGTAATGCTGAGAATAAATTCTCTGTTTTAACTTTTTTGTGCGTCCGACATACAATGCTATTTCTTTTTCTACATTAAATTCAGATATTAAATAAACACCACCTTGTTCTTTTTTTTCTTTTGATAATAAGTCAGCACCATTATTGCTTGCTATTTTTTCAAATGATAAATAATCTTTGTTGTCTAATAATTCAAAAAGACTTTCTAAAGATTTAATTACTTCAATGTTTTTCATCATAAAAATCATTTTTAATTAGCTAAATCTGTGTTCTATTTCGTAAACGCATACTGCACTAAATTCGCGCCCATTTTTAATGCCTGCAACCGTTTCTCTTCCGGATCTTTATGCACTGATTGATCTTCCCAGCCATCACCTAAATCACATTCATAATCATAAAAGCAAACTAATCTGCCTTCGTAAATAATGCCGAAACCTTGTGCAGCTTTGCCATCGTGTTCATGTATTTTTGGCAAGCCATTCGGAAAATCATATTTCTGATGATAGATTGGATGCGATGCAGGCAATTCTACAAAACTCAATTCCGGAAATACTTTTTTCATAGCCGCGCGAATGAATTTGTCAATGCCATAATTATCAGAAATATGTAAGAAACCACCGGAAATCAAGTAAGTACGCAGGTTTTCAGCTTCCTGATCAGTGAAAATAATATTACCGTGACCGGTAAGGTGTATGAATGGATAATTGAACAAAGCAGCGCTGCCTGGCTCAACTTCATCAATTTGTGTGCTTAAATTCAAACCTAAATTCTGGTTGCAAAACTTGGCTAAATTCGGCAATGATGTTGGATTTGCATACCAGTCGCCACCGCCTTTATATTTCATCAAACCAATTTTTGCCGTAGTTTTTATTTGCGAAAAAGAAGAAATTGTATGTAATAAGTTACACGTTATAAGCAAAGTAAAAAGTATTTTTATTCTACAATTCATCACTCAATATTTATCATTCAACATTCATCATCGAAACTATACTGCAAGCGTACACACCAGCCGTTTCTACACGCAATATAGAATTTCCCAACGAAACAGGCGTATAATTTTTGTTAATTGCAATTTGAACTTCCTCTTTTGTAAAATCGCCTTCCGGACCAATCAATAATAAAGCAGTTTTGTTTTTATTGTAAACATTCGCTAAATGCTGTTTTTCATCTTCACAATGTGCTATGAAATACTGATCAAATTGCAAATCTTCAGAATTATAGAATGTTTTCAGTTTTTGAATGTCATGCAGCTTTGGAAAAAAAAGCTGACCACTTTGTTTGGCTGCTGAAAGAATAATTGTATTTAAACGATCAAATTTTATAGTTGGTTTTTCCGTTCGTTCGGAAATAATAGGATAGATGTTCGCAATACCAATCTCTGTCGCTTTCTCAATAAACCATTCTAATCGCGCAGGATTTTTTGTCGGACAAATTGCTATTGATAATTTATTTGGATTTTCGTTTTCTTGTTTTATGATTTTGTCTATCAAAATTTGTACTTCATTTTTTTGAAATGCAGTAATTTTTCCCTGATACAAAATTCCATTTCCATTTAATACTTCAATCGAATCGCCCATTTTACAACGCAGCACTTTCATACAATGCTGTGCTTCTTCATTTTCTAAATAAATGAAATTGGATTGAATATTGTTGGAATAGAAGCGTTTCATTTTGTATCACAGAGTTACACAAAGATATACAGAGTTTTTCTAGTGAAAACTCCGTGTAACTCTGTGATAGTTAATCTTCATATTTTTTGCTTGAGAAAAACCAAAAATGTGTTTGTCCGTAGTTGCGCACATCAAATAAATGTGGATGATCGGAAAAATCATGCAATGGTGAAGTTTCTAAAATAAACCAGCTTTCTTCGTCTTTCAGTAATTTTTTTTCTAAGATAATATCCGGAATTTCGTTGATGCAATCCAATGCATATGGCGGTCCGGCGAAGATCAGATCGTATTGCTGCGTACAATTTTTAGCAAATTGTATCGCATCACCGAAAATGATTTTATGATTAGGTATTTGCAATTCATCACTCATTTTTTTAATGAAACCTAAGCTGATTTTGCTCATGTCAACCGAAGTAATATCGGTGCAGCCGCGCGAAAACAATTCCATATCCAAACTGCCGGTTCCTGCAAATAAGTCGAGAAATTTTATCGCTTCAAAATCAAAATTATTGTTTAAAATATTGAATAATGCTTCTTTTGCGAAATCGGTTGTTGGTCTCGCAGGAATATTCTTTGGTGGATAAAATCGTTTGCCTTTATATTTTCCGGAAATGATGCGCATGATGTCAATTTACGATGTACGATTTTTAGTTTTAATAATTTTTAATTGTCAATTGTTAATTATAATCCAATTCCAAGTAAATTGATATAATAATGAAATGGAAAATCTTCCATCGCATATTTAAAAGGCAAGGTGATTTTTAACGTTCGGTCAATTTCAAAATTCCTGATGTAACCATAAGTTGTCGTGTACATCGGCGATTTTTCTTCTACAAAACCATATAAATACGTTGGAAACTCATTTGTATCCAGTTCCAAATGTTCGTATGCCAATCGTAAATAATACAACAGATCTTCTTTTGCTTTTATTGGAAATTTATTCAGATACAAATTCTGTCCGTCAGCTTTGTAGCAAATGGTCAGTTCTTCGCCATATAAATTAGCTGCAATATATTTTTTGAATGATAATCGTGCATTGTAAAACGACAGCAAACCAAAATCAGCAAAATAAAATTCAACGTTAGGTAATTGATTTTCAATAAAATTGATGGTTTTATCAGGTAGTGCAAAATATACATAAAACGCATTGCCGATCTGGTTTTTCAGATAAGTGTTTCTCGCATCGTTCTCATAACCAAGCATCGCGAAAATTTCAGCTTGCTTATCGGTTTTGTCAGGTAAAATCGTATAAATAGGTGAGTAGATGCTAACTTTGCAAGTCTTGTAATTCAGCGCAAAAATATCTTTATTGTCAAAAAACCAATTGGAAATGGATTCAACAGCAATGAATTTATCCATCGAATATTGTACCACTTTCGCGTCAAAATCTAAAACCTGGTTCAAGTCTTTATCCAAAACCGCATACGACAAACAATATGGATGCAGATGCACCAGCAATTCTAAATTTGATGAACGTTTGAGTATGTCTAAATTTGCTTTGATGCACAAATCTAGTCAATTCTGCTTTTTTATCTACATTTTAGGCAATACATTTTATACAATACTTTTTATTCTTACATTTGCGCTATGAATTTACACGAATATCAAGGCAAAGAACTCTTAAAAAAATATGGAGTAAAAATACAGGAAGGCATCGTTGCCGAAACATTGGAACAGGCAGTAGCTGCCTGGCAGGATATTAACAAAAGAACAGGCGCAGAAGGCGTAGTAGTGAAAGCACAGGTGCATGCTGGCGGTCGCGGAAAAGGTGGTGGAGTTAAGTTCGCGCCAAACCTGGAAGCATTGAAAGAAAAAGCGTCGCAAATTTTAGGAATGACGTTAGTAACGCCGCAAACCGGCGCACACGGAAAAGTAGTACACAAGATTTTAATTGCGGAAGATGCATACTACAAAGGTGCTTCTGAAACGAAAGAGTTTTATATGTCTATTTTGTTAGACAGAAAAAAAGAATGCAACGTAATTATGTATTCAACAGAAGGTGGAATGGATATCGAAGAAGTAGCAGAACACACACCTGAAAAAATATTTAAAGAATGGATCGATTCAGCAGTTGGCTTACAACCTTTCCAGGCACGCAAAATTGCGTTTAACTTGGGCTTGAGTGGTGCTGCATTCAAAGATATGGTTGATTTTGTACAGAAATTATACGCTGCCTATGTAGGTTCTGATTCTTCTATGTTCGAGATTAATCCGGTTTTGAAAACATCTGACGATAAAATCATCGCGGTGGATTGCAAAGTAAATTTGGATGAGAACGCTTTGTATCGTCATGCTGATTTAGAAGCACAACGCGATTTGTTGGAAGAAGATCCAACGGAAATTGAAGCGGCGGCAGCGGAACTAAACTATGTAAAATTGGACGGAAACGTAGGTTGCATGGTAAATGGTGCCGGCTTGGCAATGGCAACTATGGACATTATTAAATTAAGCGGTGGTGAACCAGCAAATTTCTTAGATGTTGGCGGAACGGCAAATGCAGAACGTGTAGAAAAAGCGTTTCGTATTATCATGAAAGATCCGCATGTAAAAGCGATTTTGATCAATATTTTTGGCGGTATCGTACGTTGCGACCGAGTGGCTGAAGGTGTTATTGAAGCATACAAAAATATCGGCAATATCGAAATTCCTATTATTGTGCGTTTACAAGGAACAAATGCAGATATTGCTAAAAAAATGATAGACGAAGCAGGTTTAAAAGTAGAATCTGCAATCTTATTATCAGAAGCTGCTGCTTTGGTAGCAAAAGCTGTTGCTTAGATTTTTTAATTCAACAATATAAAGCAGTCCACATTATAATATGTTGGCTGCTTTTTCAATAAACAATTATCACATGTTTACCATCGACCAAATAAAAACGGCTCATGCAAAAGTAAAAAGTGGCGCAGATTTTCCGGCTTATGTACAGGAATTGATTAGCATTGGTTTAACCGGTTATGTGCAATACGTACACGATGGCAGAACAGAATATTTTGGAAACAACGGTTTTATTTTAAAAACTGATGGCAAATATCCTGAATTGGAAATTGCAGATGTCAGCAAAGAAGAAGATTTTAAGCATTACTTAAAAATACATCAGCAAGGACAAACCGATTACCTGACTTTCTGCAAACATTCGGCAGAAACAGGCATCGAAAACTGGATACTGGATTTCAGCGCAATGACATGTACATATTACGATAAGTTCGGAAATAAAATAGTAGAAGAAACTATTCCGCAAGTTTAGTTCTTGTATTGCAGGTTTCATCGAAGCACTCTTAACAAAAATTTAGATAGAACTTTTTGCAGGTTATTTGTTGTCTGTTTATTTTTACACATGAACTTTTTTAAAATTTCTACACTTTCTTTTTTATTAATAGCCGTTAACTTTTTTGCAAGTGCGCAAACGTCAAAAATAATTGAAGAAATGGAAGCGCAGTATAAAGAGTGTCAGCGCGCAAAGCCAGATTCTACGGTATGTTCGCGCATTTTCCTGAATCAAATGGACAGTATGCAGAATGTAATTTTTGAAAAGATTCGCTCACAATTATCTGCTGATGAAAAAACTGGTTTTATGAAAGAACAGGTAAGTTGGTCTGAAAAAAAAGGAAAGTATTTCAAAAAAGAAGATGAAAACTTTGTCTATAATCTGAAAGAAGGTAACTGGACAAAAGATATGATTCGCTTTACCTACCAGGATAAAGCCGCATTTTTGTTAAAACGTATCAAAGAATTATTAAAACAACTTAAAGAATAGTTTTAATTCCAGGTACTGCGCAATAATTTTCCAAATATTTTTTTCTTTCCCAAATCTTTGTGAAAAGCAACTACGCCATTGTTCGTGTATGCTTCATTTCCGTTAATAAAAACATGCTGTACCACTTTGCCACTGCGTTTGATTAAGCGATAGCCGCCGTCAAATTGCGGATGATGATCTTCTATCGGTTCTGTATTCAGATCCGTTTGTAATTTAGACGGATCAATAATGATTAAGTCTGCACGCTTGCCAACTGAAATATCACCGGCATCTATACCAAAGAAATCAGCCGCTTCTTTTGTTAAACGATAAATCGCTTTTTCAATTGGTAAAATAGATGGATTATTGACGGATTGTTTTAGCAAATGCAAACCGCCATCATGGAATGCCATATTTAAATTATGCGCACCGGAATCATTAAAACCAGGCAGACAATGTTCATTCGATAGCAGTTCCATACGCACACTTTCTCTGTGGTTCGATGTTTCACATTTCCAGCGAATGCGTGTATCATGTTCTGCTAACAAATTCATAAAATGTTCTACCGGTTCTACGTTAGCTTCTTTGGCAACCTGTTCAAAGTTTTTGCCGATATGCGATGGATTTGGTGAGTTCACGATCCACATTTCTTTCAATGCTTTCGGAAACACCGATGCCGATTTATGATTCCATTCTTTCACGAATAATTTTCTGAATTCCGGATCTTTAAACATCACATGGCGCTCTGCTTCAGTAGAACTGATTGCTTTGATCATACATGGAAATTCTTCAAACAATGGTGAAACCGGACCATCGCCGTAATTTAAAAACGGAACCGACAATGTTTGGAATTTCATTTTTGCGCGCAATATTTTGTTGCCTAAAAAACCTAATAACTTCAATAAGTTATAAATCTTTTCATTTGATTTTAAATCCAATGCTGCGACAATGGTTGTCTTCAAACTTTTCTTGAAAAAACCACCTTGACTTAGTCGTAAAATAGTTGCGAACGATGTTTTTTCGATAGCATTTGGCGTAATTTGCAATACACGGTTTCTGTTGCGCACCACATTTGCCAAACGTTTATATTCTGACTTCGCTGCGCGTTGCGATGGCACCGACAAACCGGTATATTTTTCACTGTAAACGCCTGCCCATCTGTGGAACGGTAACATATCAATTGAGATACCCAAATAGCCAGCATCCATAGCTTCTTCCACGATTTTTTCCATTTGCTGCAATTCTTCTTCACTCGCTTTCTTCTGCATAAAGCTTCTGTCCAAACCCATCACTGCCATGCGAATGTTAGAGTGGCCGATAAACGATGCGATATTCGGACCAATCGGAACAGTATCTAAATGCTCATAGTATTCGCGCACATTGTTCCATTTCATATTGCCAAGCATCCATTTGCTCAATACTTTTGCCGGAATATTTTCCACGCGCGCAAACAAATCAACGATCTCAGTATCTTTTCCAAGTGCAGCAGATAAAGAGCAATTGCCGATAACTACAGTAGTTACGCCATGGCGCACCGATTCTTCCAGTCCGGGCAACACTTCCAGTTCAGCATCGTAATGTGCGTGAATATCCAGCAAACCCGGCATTACCCATTGATTTGTTGCGTCAATCTCTTTCGCGTTTTCAATAGCAGGCGCTTTATCAAGAACAGCGTCAATTTTATTGTCTTTTATAATGATATCTTTCTGAACGCCTATATTACCTAAGCCATCAAAATAAATTCCGTTGCGAATAATAGTAGTTTGCATGAAGTAAAAATTTGAATGCAATAAAGTTACTCAATTTTAGGTTTTTAAAGAATGATTTATATCATAGTTTAAAAATTCTTGGACACCAAAAAGCGCCTGCAAATTTTCACATCCTGTCGTCATTGCGAGGCACGAAGCAATCTCAAGAGAGATACATTACATTTCTTAATAGAAAATCTCTATATCTTCAAATATTTTTTTTCTTCTAATTTTATACTCTTCTATTTTTTTCAAAACTTTATTTATTAATTCAACCTCATTTTCTTCTTCTTCTCTGTAGAAAAAGTTGTCAGATTTTGAAACAATTAATTTATCTCCATTAAAAAATTGCCAAGTGATATATGCTTGATATTTCCTTTTTGAATGGATTTCAATTGAACCGACACAGTCCAATTTTACATTATCTATATTTGCTTTAGCTTTGATATTCATTAGCAAAATTTTAAAATCTTCGCCTTTGTATGTTGCCTTCAATAAGCATTATCACCTATCCACTATCATACTATAAATACACAACAAGTAGCATTACACTCTATTCAATATTTTTTCATAAGCTCTTCTTGCTGCTCCGTTAAAAAAGATTTCGCCGCAATAAGTATAATTTAATTTATTCAGAATTCTTAGCATAGGAACATTATCAAAATTAGTGTCCACTTTAATGCTGTACATCTGTTGCTCAATACAAAGATCTTCTATCATGTTGAATAGGTGCGTAGCAATACCTTTTCCTTTTACAGCGTTCGATGTAGCAACACGATGTACCGTTACATAATCATCATTGCTAAGCCACTTGCCAGTAATATTGTTGTATGCCGGCTCTATGCCAAAAATAATAGCCGCGTAAGCAATCACTTCATCATTATCTGTAAGCACATACCCATTGCCTTCATTAATGTCATCATGAACGGTTTGCTCATTAGGATAACCATTCTGCCATTGTTCACTACCATCTTGTTTTCTTTGAGCAATAGCTTGTTGCAGTATTTCCCAGATGACAGCTTGCTCTGAAAAAGTTGCTTTTCTTAAAATCATTTTGTTAAACATTATATTACTACGCCGTTGCATATATTATACACTAACAACTACTTCTAGAAATATACCACTTCAAAATAAAACTACTTTAGCTGCGTCTGTTTACACTAAAGCATACTCACCAAACCGCTGTCATGCTGAGTTTATCGAAGCATAGACTTCATCGAAGCATCACCAACCAATTAGATTTAATCCTTATGCTTCCCATTTATTTTGTTCCATCAATTGGCTTACATATTTCAGCTCTTTCTCAAAGATGGTATTGTCTTTCATTTGTTCACGCAGCTGCAATATCGTAGATTTCGCATTGACCACACCTTCTTTATAGCTTGGAAATTCCTGGCTTAAAGAGATCAGTTTTACAATACCTTTCAAACTCTCGTTATTTTTAATAAGCCAGAAAGCGTGCTGTGCCCTGAAATAAGGCGAATAATAAAATTCAGCGGTAATTTCATTCCAAAGCTCCTCATTCGATTCTTCATTATTCAATAAGCTAACTGCATAAACAGGAGAGTTGACGATATCATAAAAGAAACCCACAATCTCAAGAACACTTATACTCTGTTCTTTTCGCTCAGACAATTTACTTGTCTTTAGTAAATCATCATAGAGTTCATGTGCCTTTTCATGCTGATTACTCAAATGCAGCAAATCGGCATAAACCGTCTTTGCTCGGCGCAAACCACTGTCTATACTCAACGCTTTCTCTGCATATTCAATTCCTTTGTCATATTCCGAAAGCACACAATGTGCTTTAGCCAGAGATGTAAGAAATTCAGCATCATTATAATCACCTTCTTTGCCAAATTTTTCTGCAAACTGCAATGTCTTATCAGGATACCTGTCGAGTGTAAACCGTTCCAGTATTTTCCATTTGTCTAAATTTTTCAAATAAAATTCATCAAGCGCCTGGTAGATGACACTTCTTCTGTCCCAGGGCGATTGTATTTGTTTCCATTCATTATAAGCTCCTTCAAAAGCATAAGAAGGCGGAATGATATTGCCTTGCTTATCTTTAAATTCTATTTCCACTTCGCCTTCAATCAAACATTGGTAACGTTTTACTGCATCATAAAAGTCTTTGGTAAATTCAACATCTTCTGTTATTATTTTCTCTTCTTTGTTGCCGCCGAATAATTTTTTAAAGAAACTCATATTTTTATTGTTGTTTAAAGATTTTGTAATTGCAGATTAGTCTGATAAATATAGAAATATTTATTTTCTAACAACATACATTCATCACCTTTAAATTTCCAAACGCTTCATTTATTAATTTCAAAAAACTACATTTGAATTAAGAAAGCAAAACGAATACATACATCTAAACAATGAACAGAAGCTTAGATCCGAAATTTATAACATTACTGGAGCTGAAAGACGTAAGCTTAATGAATCTGTTTTATGATTTAAGAAACTACATCTTAGAAATTTATCCGGATTGTAACGAACTGCTGTACCATACACATGCGCTGACTACAGTCTTTTCCATTTCTGAAGAACTCTCTGATGCGTTTTGCGTGATTCCGATTTATACCAATCATCTTAATTTAGGATTCAATAAAGGCACATTATTAAACGACAAACATAACCTGTTAGTCGGAACAGGAAATTTAATGCGTCACATTCCAATAAAAACAGAAAAAGATTACAACAATCCTAAAGTCAAAGAATTGATTAAAGCCGCCGTTCAGTTTGCAATAAAAGATATGGATAAAGCAACGAAATCAACTGGCAAAGTAATTTCAAAAATCAAATAAAACCAACTGCACCAAACTACAATTAACTTAAAATAAAAAATATGAATGCAAATCCTGACCGTGAAATTTTCAGCGCACGAATTATAGATGCTCCGCTAGAAACGGTGTACGAAGCTTTCGCCAATCCAACTCATTTGAAAAACTGGTGGGGACCAAATGGTTTTACAAATACAATCCATGAATTTGATCTGAGACCCGGCGGAAAGTGGACGCTTACAATGCATGGTCTCGAAAAAGGCAACTATGAAAACGCATCCGTTTTTAATACAGTCGAACCATATAAATTAATTGCGTGGACAAGAACCTCACAACCATTATTTGATATGCAAATCGGTTTTGAAAAAATAAGCGATTCAAAAACCCGCATTTCATTTCTGATGATTTTTAATACAGTAGAAGAGTGCAACAAAATCAGAAAATTTGCCGAACCAAAAAATGAAGAAAATTTCAACAGATTAGAAACCGAGATTTTCAAAATGCAAAGCTAAACGGTCTTATGTAAAGTGATGTAAGTATTCAGCCAAACAATCAGTATTGATTATTTATGCTTCACTTGCCGGGTACCGTATATTAGACCATTTAAATTATCATTATAGAAAATAATATGGAATCAATAGAATTAAGAATATTAGAATATATAAATAATAAAGGAACAGGGAATTCAGCAATTTTTCCGTTTTTAGAACTTTACTTAATGTCAAAATATGGAGAAGATGAATATAAAGGCATTTACTTAATAAATAAAGTCAAGGAAATGGAAAATGATGGACTTGTTAAAATATCTAACCTGGGAATTTTTATAACATCCAAAGGAATTGAGTACTTAAATAATCATCAATAATAATATGATTTGCAACTCTATTTTTGTGTGCGTGAAACTATCTCAACGTCTTCCGAAAGCAACCAAGTAACACGATTAATTCTTGCAGATACACAAAACAAATTTTTGATTAGTTTGTATTTAAAGAGACGTTTTATAACTTTGGAGCAAGATAATAACTATGGCATATTCAGTAAAAGTAATACTAGACGGAAATACACACCAAATAACCGTAAATGAAGGCGAAACAATATTAGAAGCGGCTATTGCTGCCAACCTCGATCCGCCGTATGCCTGCCGCGTGGCTGCCTGCTGTAGCTGTAAAGCCAAACTAATCGAAGGCGAAGTAAAAATGGACGACGATGAGCCATTAACACAGGAAGAAATAGAAGAAGGGTTTATCTTAACTTGCCAATCGCATCCGCAAAACAATAATTGCGTAGTAAACTACGATGAAGGATAGGCGAGCAGTCTGCACACGTTTTACAACAAAAATTCTTCACCAACATCCGGTAATTTCAACGTTCCGTTGATGGTTTTTGCTTTTTCCATAGCTTCCAGCAGCTTTTTAGGTTCTGATGCCGGCTCATCCGATAAATCAAATGTTCCGTAATGCATCGGAATAAATGTTTTTCCTTTTAATTCATGAAAACCTTGCACGCTTTCTTCCGGCGAAGTATGCGCCCATTCCATCACAAACTTCGGCTTGTATGCACCGACAGGCATCAAACAAACATCAAAACCTGAAAAGTAGTTGCTGATTTCTTTAAAGTGTTTATCATAACCGGTATCACCTGCAAAATAGACAGATGTCGTTGCCGATTTGATGGCAAAGCTGCCCCAAAGTGTAGTATTATAATCAGTAATGAAACGTCTGTTCCAATGTTTAGCTGGCAAAAAGACAATTTCTAAATCAGTAACATTATATTGTTGCCACCATCCCGCTTCCTGTATCTTCGTAAAACCGATCTTACGCAGCATCTTGACAAAACCTAACGGACAAAGCACTTCGCAGTTTGGATTTTGTTTCGCTAATCTTTTCAGTGTCGGTTCATCTAAATGGTCACGATGTCCGTGCGACAACAAAATATAATCAATGCCTTTGATATCAGAAACGGCACAAGGCAGCTTATGCTTGCGTTTCAGAAATGGCGTCAGATTATAATACACAGGATCTGTTAGTATTCGTTTCCCATTCAGTTGAATGTAAAACGAAGAATGACCAAGCCAAACGATCTTATCTGTATTGTTTGTTATAAAAGAAGTGTTAGTAATAACATTCGGAGCAAAGCGATCGTTCTTCTTTTCGCTGCGCTGCGGATTGCGTGTCATTATCCACTTTGCTAAACGCTCAAATGGCAGCTTGTCTTTCTTCTTATCAAAAACAAATTCGTTGTCAATAACCAAGTTGCCTTTTATATCATCTCTGATGAATTTTAGTGCGGAATTGAATTGGTATGTTTGCATATAAATAAAAAAACCTGTTAGCAAAACTAACAGGTTTTATATAAACAGTGGAATTAAATTATTGTTTAACAGGAGTGAAGTCCACACGTCTGTTTACTTGGTGCTGATTTTCATTAGCAGCATCTTTCACCAGCGGATCTGTTTTTCCTAATGGCAATTTGATAAATCTGTCTTCTGAAATTCCGTAGTGGTCTTTCAAGTATTTAATAGCTGCATTCACACGGTTTTCAGAAAGTTTATTGTTGTAATCAACGGAACCTCTGGTATCTGTATGACCTTGAACATTCACTTTCAAATCTGGATTTGTAGCCATAATTACACCTACTTTTTTCAACTCATCGCTTGCAGGTGAAGTGATGTTGAATTTATTTAAGTCATAGTAGATAGAAGTTAATTTCCATAAGTTTTCTTCTACTTGTTTCACACGTTTTGTCAATACTTCATCATCGTAAGGTGCGCCAGCTTTACCTGGACCGCCAACACTTGAATCTATAACAGCCGGTGGAATTACGTTTTTGCAATCTACGATTGGATAATTAGGTGAAGAGAATGGTTCCGGATCTTTTGAATCTGGGCAACCATCTTTATCGCTGTCTAAAGTTACACCATGTACATCAACTGCAATACCTTGTGGTGTAGTTGGTTCTTTATCTAAAATATCTAAAACACCATCACCGTCAGTATCTTTTAACTCATCTTTTTTCTTCTCTGTTTTTTGGTCAGCCATAACAAACGCCAATGGATTTACCCATTCGATGTGTTCTTTTTGAGAACCGATTCTGCCGAATTTATAGATGAATTGAATGCTAACGTCAGCGAAAGCATCTCTGTTGATTTTAGATAGAGAGTTAACTACTTTTCCGTTGGTGTTGCTGCCTGTAAAGTTGAATGCGTCTAACTTATCAGAGTTCATGAATACGAACTGGCTTTCAACACCAATATCAAACATTTTAGTTACTTTGAATTTCATACCTAAAGCCAAAGGAAATACCACCTCAGTAAATTTGTTGGTAAAACCTCTTGTATATTGGTTGTTTGCGATTGGTTTGTCATCAGATACATTATAAATCTGAGAAGAACCTCTCCAGAAACCTAAACCTAATTTTGTATAAACAGCAAATCTGCGAGCTTTAACCGGTTTGCCTGTAATTTTAGAACGTATATAAGAGTTGTAACCCATACCAATTCCCATCCAGTCGATGTAAGCACTAACAGTTGCCATGTGGAAAATAGATGTTTTGAAATAAACAGGCTGATCGAAACCTAATTGTTTCCAATATTGTCTGTCTTCAGCAAATCCACCTTTTTCAACAGTTCTTCCTGCTACTTTTCCAAAAGTATAGTCCAAATTTAAACCAAATGCACTATTGAACATTTTTGTCAAACCAATACCAGCGTCCCATTGTAATTCGCTTGGTTTCTTTGTTTGACGAAACCAGTCGTAACTTCTTATATCTGTGAAAGGTACTGTAGCACCACCATGAATAATCAAATTCCAGTCTTGCAGATATTTTTTAGGATCTACTTTGTAGTATTTCTTTGCCTGTTTAGTGGTCATAGTAGAAGAACCGGCATCACCGGAAACGCCTACACCGTTATCTTTTTTGGTTTTCTGCGCAAATGAAGCCGTTGCAAGCGCAACACAGATGATTGTAAGGAAGAGGTGCTTTAGATTTGTTTTCATTTGTTTTAGTTTATTGTTTTTTCAATTGCATAAATCGAATATCTTTTGGTACAATGGTTAGTTTGTATAGTTTTGAAAAGATATTTAATTCGGTTATGTTTATGATAATTTGGATAAAGATAACAATTATTAAGAAAAATCCAAAAAAAGCTGTAAAGATTTAAAGTTTATTCAACATAATCCAGGTCTTTTGTAAAAGTTTCTTTTAAAGTTAGTAATGCGGCAAAAGCTAATCCAAAAACAATTGCTCCTACAAACAAGTATGAATGGATATAAGTTTTTCCGTTTGTAATGAAACCGCCTGCCATAATATTAATTAATGGAACAGCGCCGCGCACAAAATTTGGTGTTGACGTTGTTACTGTTGCACGCAGGTTTGTGCCAAATTGTTCTGATGCTGTAATGTTGAAAACAGCCCAATAACCTGCTGTAAAACCAACAATTGTACATGCGACATAAAAGTAAGTTAAGTTTTGCTTGCCGATTGTCAGATAGAAAACAATAGAAAGAATGGATAAACATAAAAACAACAATATCGCTTTCTTTCTACTTTTAAAATACTGGCTAATCAAACCGCTGGCGATATCACCAAAACATAAACCGATATAATTATACATGATTGCTTTTGCAGGAACAGGTATTTCTGTCATGTTCATGGCTTGTCCCATTTCTTTAGAAAAAAATACAAAGGTATTAATGCAATACCAAATTGGAATGCCGACTATAATAACACTGAAATATTTTGAAAACGTAGTAAAGTTCCTAAATAATTTAAGAATATTTCCTCTGGAGATTTCTTTTTCCTGCGCAACCTGTTTATACATACCTGATTCACTTACACCGATGCGCATGATTAGTAAAGCAAAACCCATCGCGCCGCCAATATAATAATTAGTTCGCCAGTTGATCAAGTCAGGATAAGATGCTAAAAGACTGGCAACTACTGCACCAATGACGCCAACGCTTGCAATGATGGTTGTACCATAGCCACGTTTTTCTTTGCTCATCGTTTCACTGACTAACGTAATGCCAGCGCCGAGTTCGCCTGCTAAACCGAAGCCGGCAAGAAAGCGTAAAACAGTGTATTGATCGATATTTGTAATTAAACCATTTAAAACATTTGCTGTAGAATATAAAAATATAGAACCGAACAATACGGAAAGCCGTCCTTTTTTATCACCTAAAATTCCCCAAAAAATGCCGCCAGCTAACATGCCGTACATTTGGTAATTGAACAGCATTTTTCCGTACAGCGCAATGTCTGCATCAGATGTAATACCGATTCCTTTTAAGCTTGGAACGCGAATAACACCAAATAAAACTAAGTCGTACACATCAACAAAATAGCCGAGTGCAGCTACCAATATCAATAATTTTAAACCTTTGTTTTGAGTTTCAGACATAGTTTTAAATTTATGAATTACAATTTACGGTTAATGGATTTTATTAACACAATAACTTTTAAACAAAAGTTAGTTTATATGAAATAATAGTAAAAATAAATACGAAAATAAGATTATCGCTGTTTATCTACGATAGCCATTTTTATAATTTGCCAGTAGTTTTGTTTTAGTAAACCAAACTTGTAAAAACCACGTTCTTTCAGTAATTCATGCATTTTCGGAGAATTATATGATGGCATGTTCTGTAAAAAATGATGTTCTAAATGATAGTTAACATGTAATGGCGCAAACAAAATTTGTTCGATAAAATTAGCATAGGTTGTGCGTGTATTTTTATAAGGATCACTTTGATCTTCTACAACAGAATGTTCTGCGATAGATCGAACGCGTAAGCTGAAATTATATGTTGTGAAATAAGCGCCGATCCATAAAAAATACAACCAGTATTTTCCGTATAAAAATAAAATGAGAAATAATAAAGTATGAAACAAAATGCCGCCGCGTAAATTATAAAATGCATTTCTGAAAATCACTTTCCATGGACGTTGTTCTACCGGGATTTTTTCGATGAAATTTCCTAAGTTGTATTTTATAAAACCTAAGTGCATGGATGCTAAACCGAAGTTTGCTTTGATGCCTGTTAATCCAATCAGGTCGCGAAATAATTTGCGCATCATGCTTAATAATTTTGTTGGATAACCAGCAGTTAAATTCAAATCCGGATCGTCATTCGTACCAGTTGCAATGTGGTGCTGAAAATGATACGGACGATATTGTTCGATATTATTAAAAATAGGATAAGCGCCGAAAAAATTACCAAACCAATCATTGTATTTTTTTGTTTTGAATAATGAATAATGCGATGCATCGTGCATGATGATAGCGCAACCTAACTGCTTGCCGCCGATAATAAATAAAGCAACAATTACAGCTAATGCAAACGCTATTTTGCTTGCAGTGAAATATGGAACAACTGCAACCAAAACAAAAGCAAAAACTACCCAAAACCATACCGATGCAATTTCCAGAAAACCTTTAAAATCTGATTTTTCATGCAGTTTTTTAATTTCCTCTTTGGTTAAATATTCATTGATAATTTGCTTGTATTTCACTACCTGGTGATTTTCAGGTTTGACATTGAATTCCCAATTATTGAATGTAGTTGCCATTAATACAAAGATACGATTTTGAGTATTTTTCAGATATTCTTCAGTAAAGAATTTTCTTTAAAAAAAAATGACTAGTTTTTCAAAAAATCCTGCATAGCGGCTACCGTTTCTTCAGGAAATAAATTCAAACAAAAATGGCCACCGCCAATTTGTATATAAGGTTCGTCCGGTGGCGAAACCACTCTGTCTTTGATGTCGTGAATACGAAGCGGATTTGGTAAACTGGATTTTATTTTTGGTTGATAATTCATTTCCATCATCAAAGACAACTGCGTGTTGGAAAACGTACGAAAATGATCCATAATCTGCGACAGTATCTTTTTATAATTTTCTTCTTTAACTCTGTTGAGCATATAATTTTTTATAAATTCTTGTTTTACCAAACCGGTGAACGAAGCTAAAAAAGTAATGCGTGGCACTTTCGGCACAAAATGAATGAGTTTTTTCGGATCATTGAATGATGCGATCATGCAGATTTCATTGCCTTGCATTTCACGTATCTGAAACGCGAAATAGCCACCCATTGAATGACCAACTATTTTATCATTCGGTTGAATGTTGTAGTGTTGAATGAGTTGCTTTGCAAATTGTTTTACGGTAATAAACGGAAAAATAAATTTATCTAAAATCGGACGATAATCAACATGAACAAATTTGTAACCATCAATCATCGAGGTAATTTCATTGAAACAAAACGTGTCTTCACCAAAACCGGGAAATAAAAATAATTTCGTCATTTTATAGTGTATAATTCTACTAAGATAATTATTCTTGTATTAAACTAAAATTTTTATATCCTTGTTTTTGGCATGAAAAATGTTACACATTTTTAAAAAATCTAATTCGTAAATTTATTTTTATCAATTCGTTTCAATACATTTACTTACTTCTAAAAATATAATAATGAAAAAACATTTCTACTTTTTATTACTGTTATCTGTTGTTTCAACCAATATTTTTGCACAAAAAACCGGTGACAGAATTCAAATTAACAAAGACGGAAAATGGGAACCGGGAAAATTAATTAGCTACAGCAACGGAAATTATTTGGTTGATTATGATGCCTGGTTTTTAGCTGATGAAGTAGTGCCTGCAAGTACAGTAATGTTTCTGAGTCCGAATAAAAATGACACAGCTCATTTTTTAGTAACTAAAATTGATACAGTTTACACCTATAAACGTGATACGGTTACTATTCTTCGATCAAAAATTGATACAGTTTATAAATACAACATAGCAGATGTGGTTACGATATTGAGAAATAAAACGGACACGGTTTATGCGTTTAAACGCGATACAGTTACAGTTCTAACAAAAGGAAGAACAGATACTGTTTATAAGGGAAAAATTGATACGATATTCATTAATAAGCCGACTACAGTAACGATCAACACTTATAACTCAGCGCCGACAAATACTTATTTGAAAGGTGAGAAAGTACAGGTGATTTTTGGCTCAAAATGGATGCCTGCAACAATTTTAGAAGTGTCAAATGGCAATTATAAAGTGCGCTACACCGGTTTGTCGGCTGCGTTTGATGAAGTGGTAACACCTGACAGAGTTCGCAACAGCAAAGTGTTAGGACGCAAAATTAAAGCATCTTGGAATGGAACTTGGTATGATGCAACGATTATGCAAATTAACGACAAAGCAAAAAAATATTTTATTCATTACGATGGCTGGAGCAACACTTCTGATGAATGGGTTGCTGTTGATAGAATAAAGTTTTAGTGAAAAATATTTTAAGAAAATGGTTTGCGTTATGCAAACCGTTTTTTTTAATCAAACAAGAATGCAATATCTTCTTGTGTCAGATTCTTTACAAAGTTTTCATCTTCTACAATGATTGCATCTGAAGTTTGTTGCTTTTTGTTTTGAATTTGAATGATCTTTTCTTCGATCGTATCTTTGCAGATCATCTTGTAAGCGAACACATTTTTGGTTTGTCCGATACGATGTGTTCGGTCAATGGCTTGTTGCTGCACAGCAGTGTTCCACCACGGATCGACCAGAAAAACATAGTCTGCAGCGGTTAAGTTAATGCCGGCATTTCCGGTTTTTAAACTCATTAAAAATACATTGACTTTATTATCTTCCTGTTGAAATTGTGCAACCAGTTCCTGACGTTCAGCAACAGCAGTATCACCATCAAAATGATAAAATGAAATTTTGTTCTTACGCAACTCATCAGCAATCAAATGCAGCATGCCTTTAAACTGCGAAAACACCAGCACTTTATTGTTCGATAAGTTGTTCAGAATTTCTTCCATCAGCATTTCTATTTTTATGGATTCAGTAGTTTGAATTTCTTTGTTGTTCAGCAAAGTCGGCGAACAACAGATTTGCCGCAGCTTGATGATGCCTTGTAAAATAGATAACTTACTTTTGCCTAAACCTTCATTCTTTATATTTAGAAAAATACTTTTTTTGATCTGCGATTTGATGGTTTCATACGCTTCTCGTTGTTCGCTGTTCATTTCACACCAAAGTGTCAGTTCTGTTTTTTCCGGTAAGTCGGTTGCTACTTGTTGCTTGGTTCTTCTTAATATAAATGGCGCAGTGAGTTTGGCTAGCGCATCCATTTTTTCTTGGCTTCTGTTGCGATCGATTGGTAACGCATATTCATTTCTGAAAAATTCCTGCGTGCCTAAAAATGACGGCAATAAATAATTCAACTGTGCATACAAATCAAATGTATTATTCATAATTGGTGTGCCGCTTAATGCAATCTTATTTTTTGCAATTACTTCGTAAACTGCTTTTGTTGCCTGTGCGTACAGCGTTTTGATGTTATGACTTTCATCCAGCACAATGGTGTTCCAGAATATAGATTTTATCAATTCCACATCAACGCGTAAGGTAGAATATGGTGTAATTAAAATGTGCGCATCTTCTTTAAAGAAGTTATCGAACTTGCGTTGTGCGCCATAATGCACATAGGTTTTTATTGTTGGAAAGAATTTTTCCAATTCTGTTTTCCAGTTATAAATCAATGAACTCGGACAAACAATAATGAATTTATCGTCTGGATTTTTTTCGTATTGTGATGCAATAAAACAAATCGTTTGAATCGTTTTTCCCAAACCCATGTCATCAGCTAAACATGCACCGGCACCCATTTCACTCAACAGGCGTAACCATTCATAACCTTTGTGCTGATAGGCGCGAAGCGTAGCATTTATTGAGGTTGGCAACTCATATAATTGTTCATCGATTTGCTGCCATGTCTTCCATTTTTGCCACCAATTGTTATCGATCACAAATTTTAGCTGCTGTAATTTGCTGATTTCTTCGGTTTGCATCAGCAGCCATTTCGGAATAGTAATATTGTCTTTATCTATTTTACTATGTTTGATAATCGTGGCATATTGTGCCATCCAATCATCATCTAAAATGCCGATAGAATTATCTTTCAATAAAACAGAACGCTGATGATTGAATAAGGTTTTTTGCAACTCATTCAGCGGTACTTTTTCTTCACCAAAACTCACGGAAAGCTTTGCTGTAATTAAGTTTTGGAGTGTTTGTATTTGTTCAAAATTGGTTTCAACAGGAAACGGTGAATACCGGAAATGCTGCAGCATATCCATACCAATTAGCTCGATGTTTTTATCTAACAACTGATGATAGAATTTTAAAAACCAGTTCTTCTTTTTTGCTTCATCAAACGGCAAATAGAAATAGCTGTTCATTTGCTTGGCAAAATTCGGATGCGTGTTTTTGATGTCTTTTACAAAATCTGTTTCCGCTTGTTGGTTGCGTTGCACACAGTAAATTTCTCCGTTTATTGTTGTTTCATGTACGTCATTAAAACTGCCTTCTACAGAAATATCATCGTATTTCCATTGTGGTGTGATCATTAGAAACGAGCCGCTGTTGACTTCACTTAAATACACGCAGTTAACAGGCGTTGTTTCAATGATCTTTTTCTCAAAAAAATCATGTTTGTCAATAGTATATTTTTGTTCAATGCGTTTCACGACATGCTGCATAAACAAAGCAGGATCAGCGCCGTATTTTGCTAACGGTAATTTCTCTAAAGTGCTTAAAAATATAGCATCTTCGATGTTTAGAAAATAATAAACATTTTCTTTTTCCAACAAAAATACATGATGATTGAAGTGGCTGATCTCTGTTTTTTCGTTATCGATTTCAACAAAAACCTGTACGGCTAAAGTACCGCTAATTAATTGAATCACTTCAAAAGAAAGCACTGGTTTGCTTTCCGAAAAACGACAATTCGTAATTAAATAATTGCCTGTTTTCGGATTGATGATGCGATGATAAACAGCAGTATTTTCCTGAACAGAAAGCAACTCTTTTGCCGATTCATAAATTTCACGTGTGAACGCTTTTTGCAGATAATTTTCCAGCGATGAACCGGATTGTTGTTTCTTAAAAATTTTCGTTTGTTCGCTTAATCGAAATTTTATGTGTTCAGTTGTGAATTTATCAAATGTCTGATATGCTTTCGGATCTAGCTTTTTGTATAACGAATTTAACTTGTTCGCGTCTAATTTTTCTTTGTGAAAATTGGTGAACTTATCATTTTTTTCAACGACTAAAATACTGAAAATATCGAAATACGACATGCAATTTTCAGGATGCAGACAAAATCCTATCTTAGATGTTGGCTTTGCTTTTAAGCTCATTTTTTGAGAAGTGAAAATGAAAAGATATTGTATTACACTTGCTCGTGCAATTTTTCTTTTTCTAAGATGGATAATATTTTTTCGATCGTTTCATCAATGGTTAGAAACGATTTTCCGCCGGAAGCGTTGCGGTGTCCGCCGCCTTCAAAATTTTCACGACAAATCTTTTCGACAGAAATAGTACCTTTGCTTCTGAAAGAAAGTTTGATGATTTTCGGTTCCTGTTTTAACAATACAGCCACTTTTACATCTTTAATCGTCAACGGATAATTCACCAAACCTTCGGTGTCGCCGGTTTGCAAGTTGAAACGATACGCATCTTTTTTATCGACTACAATAATTCCAACGCCAATATCTTCGCGAATAATCATATTTCTGTAGAGTGCATTGCCTAAAAAGCGCAACTTTTCTTCACGTCCATTTTGATTCAATTGTTCCTGTACTTCAATAATGTTCAAACCGCAATCCATTAAACGCGCAGCTATTTCAAACACTTTTTTGTTCGTCGCGCCATTAGAGAAACTGCCTGTGTCGGTTAAAATTCCGGTGTACAAACAAATTGCAACATCTTTTGTCGGAACATAGTCTTTATCATAGACTTCAAAAAAACGATAAATGAGCTCACAAGTAGAAGATGCTTTTACATCGTGCAGTTGCCATTCAGCATTTATATTCGGATGCAAATGGTGGTCAATTAAAACTAATTTCGCTTTTTCATTTTTTAAAATAAATTCATTCAAAGGTTCAATTCTGCTCAAATCATTAAAATCTAAACAAAAAATAATATCAGCTTCTGCGATCGCGATTTGACTTAAACTTGGATTTTCCAAATAGTTCAATATGTTATCGCAATTCGGTAAATAGCCAAAGTAATGCGGAAATTCAGTCGGTGAAATGACATGGATCGTATGTCCAAATTCAATTAAATAATTATATAATGCCAGCGACGAACCCATCGCGTCGCCGTCTGGTTTTTGATGCGTAGTGATGATAATATTTTTCGGTTCAGCTAAAAATTCCTGTAATGATGCAATGTTTTCCATGATTGGACAAATATAGTGAATGTGAGAATGAAAGTGAAAGTGAGATAGGATTTACATTAATTTATAGTAAATATTCATACGAATCACTAATAACCAACAACTAATAACTAATTTTGCACTAAAAATCAGACAAATGGCAACAAACAGAACTTTTACGATGATCAAACCGGATGCTGTGGAAGCAAATAACACAGGTTCAATTTTAGCGATGATGACCGAAGCAGGTTTCAAGATAATAGCGATGAAATACACTAAATTATCGGCTGAACAAGCTGGTATTTTTTATGAAATACACAAAGAGCGTCCTTTTTATGGTGAATTGGTAGAATTCATGAGCCGCGGACCAATCGTTGCTGCAATTTTGGAAAAAGACAATGCTGTTGAAGATTTCCGTAAATTGATTGGCGCTACCAATCCGGCACAAGCTGAAGAAGGAACGATCCGTAAACGTTTCGCGAAATCAATCGGTGAGAACGCTGTTCACGGTTCTGATTCAGACGAAAATGCTGCGATCGAAGGCAATTTCTTCTTTTCAGGTTTAGAAAGATTCTAATATTTTAATTTTCTTTATATATGTTAAGCCGTTTCATTTTAAGTGAGACGGCTTTTTTTATGGTTTCACAGAGTTACACAGAGATAGGAATATGAAACGCTGTTATAACTTTGTGTTCTCTGTGATATTATTTTTATCTTAACTGATTTAAGTACAATCGAATCGTATTTTCCAAACCTAAATAAATTGAATCACAGATCAAAGCATGTCCAATCGAAACTTCATCTAACTGCGGCAGATTTTCTTTTAAGTATTTCAGATTATTTAAATTCAAATCGTGACCTGCATTGATTCCAAGTCCGCAATCGACAGCAATTTTACAGGTTGCTGCGATTTCTTTAATAGCTGCTTCCGGATTTTTGGAATAATCTTTTGCATAAGGTCCGGTGTAATATTCAATTCTGTCAGCACCAGCTTTTGCTGCATGTTCAATCAGTTCTGCAACCGGATCGATAAATAAAGAAACACGAATGCCGTTTTGTTGTAAAGTCGCAATTCGTTCTTTTAAAAAATCAAAATGGTTGATCGTGTTCCAGCCATGATCAGAAGTGATTTGGGTCGGATTATCAGGAACCAGCGTACTCTGATGCGGTTTTACTTTAATGACTTCCTGCATAAAATGATCGTCCGGAAAACCTTCAATATTGAACTCAGTCGTACAAATATCTTTTAAAGGTTGCAGATCTGAAAACTTGCAATGACGTTCGTCTGGTCTTGGATGCACTGTAATTCCTTGCGCGCCGAAACGTTCGCAATCTTTCGCAACTTCAATCAAATCAGGATAATTACTGCCACGAGAATTTCGAATTAGTGCTATTTTATTCAGGTTTACAGAAAGACGCGTCATGCTGTAAAAATAGAAAAATCTATTGGAATAATTTTAATTCAAAACAGTTTTCCATTTGTCGCTTTCTGCAAATTCTTTGATGACTTTATTTCGAATGATCAAAAGATTCGTCATATATTTTTTCAGGAAAAGAAAATCAGCTATTTTACCAAAAATACCAAACGGCGATTGATAATTAAACACATCAGTCATGATGGTTTTGCCATCTTTCACTTCAAAAATATGATCGTGCTTAAAGAAATTAAAAATACCTTTCGTTTGTTCGTCTCTGAAAATGAATGGACGATTATAGTCGGAAATTTTAGAAGTGAGGTATTGAGTAATACCAAAATGTTTCGCTTGCCAGGTTACAAATTCATCTTTCTCGATCAATCCTTTGGTTTTGCCGGCAATCGCACTTTCGTCTGTGTGCTGCATGGATTTTGCATGCAGGTCAATACTGCGAGACAGATCGAAACAGGTTTCAATCGGTGCGTTTATTTCTGTAGTAATGTTAATAATTGGCATAGCCGTTAATTATGAATAGACAAAATTACCTTTCTCGCTTTGAATGGTCAACTGTTTTTTATCTGCATTTTCCACATAACCAATAATTTGTGCATCAACGCCAAATGATTTTGAAATCGAAATAATTTCAGAAGCAAATTTTTCATCAACATACAATTCCATTCTGTGTCCGCAATTAAATACCTGGTACATTTCTTTCCAATCCGTTTTACTTTCTTCCTGGATTAATTTGAATAACGGCGGAACCGCAAATAAATTGTTCTTTACGATGTGCAGATTATCTATGTAATGCAAAATTTTTGTCTGTGCGCCGCCACTGCAATGAATCATTCCATTGATGTTTTCCGAACCAATAGTTTCAATAATTTTATTGATAACAGGCGCGTAGGTTCTGGTAGGCGATAAGACCAATTTTCCGGCATCTAACGGCGAACCTTCAATCTTGTCGGTCAGTAATTTTGTTCCGCTGTACACCAGATCAATTGGTGTATTTGGATCAAAGCATTCCGTATATTTTTCCGCATATATTTTTGAAAAAACATCATGTCGTGCAGAAGTCAGTCCATTGCTGCCCATTCCGCCGTTGTATTGGGTTTCGTAAGTTGCTTGTCCGTATGAACTCAAGCCAACTATGATATTTTTATCGCCAATATTTTCATTAGAAATAACAGCACTGCGTTTCAATCGTGCAGTCATTACAGCATCGACAATAACCGTGCGAACGGTATCGCCGACATCAGCGGTTTCGCCGCCCATCGCATGAATCGCCACGTCGTGCTGGTTTAATAATTCAATTACTTCGTTGGTTCCGTCAATGATAGCTTTGATCACTTCGCCAGGAATCAAATGCTTGTTTCGGTTAATGATTGATGATAATAAATAATTTGAAGTTGCGCCAACACAGATCAAATCATCCGTATTCATCACGATCGCATCTTGCGCTATGCCTTTCCATACCGAAAGATCACCGGTTTCTTTCCAATACATATAGGCCAAAACACTTTTCGTGCCGGCGCCATCTGCGTGTATGATATTACAATAATCAGTATCATTTCCTAAAAAATCAGGATAGATCTTACAGAATGCATTTGGAAATAAACCTTTGTCGGTGTTTTTGATCGCTGCGTGCACATCGTCTTTGGTTGCAGAAACACCACGCAGATCGTATCGTTTTGAGTCGCTCATAAATTAAACGCCGAATTGTTCTAAATGATGATTTAAATGTATAGCCATAGCGTTGCCCCAAAGTTCTTTGCTCATTACACCAAAAACAGGGTGAACTCCGTCAAATGTGGTAGCATTTAAGAAATCATATAGGTTGGCTAATAATTCTTGTTTGGTTGCTTCAAAATCAGGATCGTTTTTCACTTTAAATGACTCGGCAGTTACTAAATTTTTTGGCCATTTCGTCATGACTTTTATCATCATCCAGCGAGCGAAAGGATTGGCTGATAAATAATAGAGTTTATCTTTTGGAACCTGTATTTTATTAATTGGAACTGCAAATGCAACGCTCATGTGTTTCAGCATTTGCGACACGGACATCGTGCCCCATTTGCGTGTTGATGCGGCACTCAACCGGTTAATTCTTGCAAACATCGAATCTTGTGTGGATTTGTCGAAAAGCGAAGCCATGCTTTTAGTTTTAGTATTTGAACTATTGTGTAAATATAAGGCAAAAAAAAGAAGTGATATAAACTGATTTGAAATACTTATTCACGTTCTTTTCAAATTATGAATATCAACTTATTACCAAAACGCTCTAAAATACGGACGGCTGATTAATGGCGAAAATTTCCACGGAACAGAAGATAAGATCAGCAACAATCCAAAGGTAAACCATATTGCCATAGTTTTGAATTTCTGTAAGTCAGTAGGTTTGCGTTTCGCCATTGCCGAACCAATCGTAATTACAACCATTGCCACAAGCATTACAGTAATATGTTCCATGCCAAAGAAACGAATTTCTCTTTGGTGTATAGCTTCTTTAAAATTAGCCAAGAAATAGCGCACAACAGGACTAATACCATACAACCACAATCCGATGATGAGTTGTATATGCGCAATCGTAGCTGTGGTATGTCTTACTCTATTGTCAAATGCAGTAAAAGGTTTCTTCATGAACCATCCATAATACGCGCGAACAACAGCGAACAGCAAGCTGGATAAAACAAACCAACGAACTAAAGAATGTAAAGGCAATAAGAATGAATACACGCGTATAAATGATTAGAAAATACCGCCGCCTAACAACAGGCGCATCATACCGAATAATATAGCAACAACATTCAGTATTTTTCCGCTGCTCGATTTTCCAGCAACACTGAAAATTAAACCGACCACCGCAACCGGTATGTTCAGCCAGTTAAACCAACCCAATAAAGGTATGAAGCCAAGCAACATGCCGATAATGGATGCTAAACCCAGTATAATTCCAATGATCTTCAACATAGTTTGTTTTTTTAAATGATATGATTACAAAACCAAATTAAGCTTATTTTAGTTCAATACTGAAATTTATTTCAAAAAATCACCGTCAACAATCAGCAACGTTGCACCATCTTTAGTCGAAGACCGATGCGAACTTAAGTCATCTGATACCACATACGACATGCCTTTCGTCAGCGTCATTGTTTCGCCGTTTTTCAACTCACTTTCAAAACTGCCTTCTAAGCAGTAAACGATATGACCTTTCTGACACCAGTGGTCAGCCATATAGTTGGCAGAATATTTTACGATACGCACACGCAAGCCGTCAAGCTGTAACGTTTGCCAGAACGAAGTACCACTCGCGCCTTTGTGTTCTGACTTCTCAATAGTCGTCCAGTCTATGGTTTGGAATGGTATATTCATTCATTATAATTTTTATATCAGTTGGTGTCTCACCAACCGAAACAATCTATAAAATTATTTTTTCTAATCCAAAAAAAGAAAATTAGCAATTTGATTTAGTGTATTCCTAATGTCCAGATGATAGCTTTTTCTTTTGTTGCTCTGAAGATTGTCGAGTGTTCTTCTTTTGGTTCATCTGAAAAATTCCATTTCAGGTTGCTGAGGTTTGCAGTTGTTAAAACTGCAGCTAATTCTTTTGTATATACCGAAATATCTTCTGCATTAGAACTTCCAAACCATAATCTTTTTTCAGTTGCCGGAAATTTTGTTAAATGTTCTTTTGCGGTTCTTACTAAATAATGATTGTTCCACCACAATGACGGATCGAATGCAATGTATGCATCAAACAGTTCAGGTGCCATGAAAAATGTTTCAACAACAAAAAGTCCGGATGCCGATTCACCGATGATACTTTTTTCATGAGTTGTTCTGTATCGTTTATTAATTTCAGGAAACAGTTCATCACTTATAAATGCTCTGAATTTAGCAGAACCGCCAACCACAGGCGCAATCTCTTTATCTGTTGCCACTTCTGTAAAACCGGTCAGATCTCTTCTTCGTTGTGTATTTTCTATGCCCACAAGAATGAGCGGTTTAATTTTTTTAGCTTTCACAAGTGCAGCAAGTGTATTTGCTATATGCGGAAAATCTTCTTTTATTCCGCCGTCTGCCATATACATCACAGGAAATGAATCATTGCCAGTAGTATATTCTGCTGGTGTCCACACGTTAATAGTTCTGGTTTCGCCTACTTGTTTTGATTCAATAGTAAAACTATCATGAACAGGAATTGCATCTTTCTTCACAGAATTGGCGCAGCCAATTACAAGAATTATCAGGAATAGATTGTAGTAAACTAATTTCATATTGATGAGTTGTGTTTTATCTGATGCAAATATACAAACATTTTTAAGATGTTTATCCTATTGATGGTGTCTCATCAACCGAGACAATCTATAAAATTATTCTTTTTTATTCCAAATCTTTTTTATCACATCATATAAAACCATTTTTGGTTGGATAATAAATAAACAGTAGATTTGAAATAAGCACAAGCTATATTATGTCAGATTTATTTCCTGCAGAAAACCAGATTCATGTTGTCACTAATTTCCACGACCTTGTTACTATTCCGTTTTATGGACAAACGAATGCAATTTGCTGGCCGAGACAATTGAAAGGTGATTTTGCAGAAATTGTTGCAAAGATAGAGACGGACGAAAACATAGCAGTAATAGAACAAGATGAACTTCGTGCACTTCAGTTAAGTGAACAAGGACAACTGGCACGCAAAATTCTTTTCAATGATTTTCAGTTATTGAAAGCACATGGCGCATCGCCAACGCTGAATGTGATAAAGCACTATGACAGAGACGATAGCTATCCGTTTTTTTCAACAGATGTGTATTCGTTTCATATAGATCGTTCTCCAGTACCAACCGATACTTTTTTATGCACCTATTATGGTGAGCCGAGTGAAATATTGCCTAACGCACAAGGCAAACAAAAAGTACTGATTCCGGAAATACGCGCTGAACTCAGAAAGCTATACAATGGAACAGATGACAGTTTTGATGCTTTCTTGACTGAACATTTCTTTGATCTGCATTATCAGCCGATACCAGATGCGCAACTCATCAATTTAGGACTTGGCAACTTATGGAGATTGGCGGTCGATCATCCGGAAAGTCAGGTTTTGCCTTGTTTGCACCGCGCACCAAAAGAAAAACCCGGACAAAGTAGGTTGCTTCTAATCTGTTAACATTGTAGCAATTAATCTACTTTTTCAAAAACAGCAGCCGCGTTGCAGCCGCCAAAACCCGAAGCGGTCTTGATAAAATAATGCATATCTTTTGCTATCGGCGCCGAACAAACTGTAATAGGTACTGAAACACCTAATTGTGTAAAGTTATAAGTAGGTAATATAACTCCGTTTTCTAACGACAAAATACTTATTACTGTTTCCAGCAAACCTGCAGCGCCAAGCGTATGTCCGAAGTAACCTTTTAGACTATTCACCGGAACATCGTTTAGTTTCGCCAGGTGAAATGCTTTTGCCTCCATTTCATCATTGTATGGCGTTGCTGTTCCATGTGTAGAAATAAAATCGATCGCATCAGCACTTACATTTGCTTCGCGTAAAGACTTGGTAATCGCCAAACTCAACTCTTCGCCGGTTTTTGATGGACCGGACAAATGGTTTGCATCGTTGCCAATCGCACCTGATTTCAATATTACTTTTTGTCCGGGCAGATGAGTAGTCGTTAGTATAACTGTTGCCGCCGCTTCGCCCAAATTAATACCATCTCTGTCAGCCGAAAAAGGTTTACAAATACCTTTACTTAAAGCATGAAACGATTTAAAACCTGAATATACAAACTTACTGATCGTATCGGCACCGACAATCACAGCGTTATCATATTGTCCGTTTTCCAAAATTCGTTTTGCATATATCATCGCTGCAATACCTGAAATACAAGCATTGGAAATTACCACCGGAATATTCGGATTGTTGAAGTGCTGCGCGATTAGTTTTGCTGAATGAAACAATGAAACATGTTTGTAAAGTGCAGCGTTTACTGCATTGTCTTCCAGCAAAGCAATATTTCCTTTTGTGGTGGAAAGTATAAAAAGAGTTTTAGCATCGGTAATATCAATTGTTGAGTCAGCCAGTGTTTGCTGCACTGAAGCGATGGCTAAAGTTTCAAAACGCGTATAATTGTTTGGTGTATTTACAAGATGCAGAAACGAATCATTCGCGATAAGTGCAGTATGCATTTCTTCGTCATCAATATCAACTCGAAGTTGTTTTGTAACACCGGTTTTGTTATTTAATGCATTTTCAAAATTAGCAGCAGACGTAACACCTAACGGCGAAATAACATTATGCGCATGAATGAAAACAGGTGTGGACATGATTTAAATAAGATGGTGTTTTTGTTTCCATTCTAAAAGGAACGCAGGCGGTCTTAGCTGCAGTTTTTTAGTCGCTGCATCTAAGAACACCTGCGTAGTAGAACCGGTTGCAATGGTTTCGTTGCTTTCCGGTGTATATAATTTGTAATGTAAAATCAGTTTCGATGAAGCACAATTTTCATAAGTCGTATCGATCAAAACAGTGTCGCCGTAGTTGACCATTTTCTTATAATCACAACTCACTTTAACAATTGGTGCTATAAAGCCATTATTGAAAATATCCATGTAATGCATGCCAAACTTATCGCCGAATGCATCGCGTCCGTCTTCAAAATAAGTTAAAAAGTTACCGTGCCACGCAATGCCAAGCGCATCAGTTTCACTAAATCGAATTCTAATGGAAGTAGTTGCGGTCAGCTTATTTTGCACCATACTTAGATTTCCATTTTTTCCAATCTTTGGATTTCATATCAGCGATAACTTCATAGAAAGGACGTGCCCAATAATTTCTTAAACCGGCACCACCAGCTTCGCCGGCTACTTGTTCTGTGAATATAACCTGTTTTGTACTTAAACTAAAAAATGTAACCCACATGGAAGCATTCACTGCATTCTTATCCAATAAATCTACAATGAAAACCATACCAATGCCTGTTTTTTCATAACCTTTCAAATCGTAATTGCTCACAATTGTTTTTACTTCGTCTTCAGTTATATTCTCAGCTTTTTCAACAACCATTTTAGCGCCATCGATAGTTTCATTCAATGCATCAGTAACATCAATTTTCAAACGCACTTCTTTTTTTATTGCTTTTTCAATATTGTATTTGTCGTATTCCGTGATAATAAGATTATTGATTCTTTTTGCCATAGGCGTAAGCACGGTTGGATCGAAATAATCTCCATTTCCAAAGTATTTAGCGTGCGTGAAATCAGCACCAACATAGGTAATCGGCACATTGTCTGAAAACACATCAGCAGCAGTTTGCGCTTTGTTGGAATAAAAAGAAAATAAGAAAGTAACAAGTAAAAATAAAGTTTGCTTTTTCATGGTAATTTTAATTTAAAACTTTGTATTTATTAATTTATTTAGTTGACCATTTTGAAGAATAAGTCATTTGAATGTCTTTAATCATATCATAAATTGGACGTGTCCAAAAATTACGGAAGCCAAAGCCGGCAGCTTTGCCGCTCATTTTTTCCGATAGTATAACTTTTTTAGAAGATAAACTAAAGAAAGTTACCCAAGCTGTAGTTTCATTTTTTGGTTTATCCATATTGTCAACAATAAAAACCATGCCGATACCTTTGCCACTGGTTTTATATTTTGCCACGATCTTTTTTATAGCGCTTTCATCCAGTTTATTAATATCACCAGGATTAGAAGTGATAAATTTACCTGCCGAAATACCTGCATTTAACTTATCAGTCAAACTGATATCTAAATTTACGGTATTGCGTTTAAGCGCCAGTGCAATATTGTATTTCTTTTCGTATTCTTTGATAATTAGATCATTGATCTTTTTTAAAAGTCCAACCATTTCAACGCCATCAACGGTTCCAGGATCGCCATAAAATTTAGCATTAGAGAAATCAACACCAAAGTAGGTGACAGGTGTTTCATCTGAAAAAATATCTTTTACGGTTTGTGCTTTTACATTATTTGTAACGCTAAATGCGAATATCAAAATGAATGCAAATAAAGATGTTAGTTTGTTCATGGATTTATTTTTATGGTTTAACGAAAATTCTCATTTCACAGCTAGCTATTTCTGTTCCTTCAAATATAACTTTTCCCTTAATAATATTGAAATCCAGCACTTTATTTTGTGCTGTTGTTTCAGTGGCAATTTTTGTGCCAACCGGCGGCAACTGATTAATTTTTATATCTTTAACAGATGCGATATAACCAATTGCAGTCGGTTTGCCTTGTTGTTTGTCGATATAACCAAAACCGGCTGCTGCAGTTTGTGCAATGTTTTCAATGATGCCGCTTGATGATAAAAAATGGTCTTCAATAAAAATACAATCCGGTTTTATTTCAAATATGGAAATTGTTTTTTTGTCATCAGCGTATAACAAATTATCGATCATTACAATCGGTTTGCGCTGTGGAATAACGTCGAGTACATTTATATCGAGAACAGGTGAGTCGTGCATTCAATTAATTTTCAAACAAAAATAATAAATGCGATGAAGATTTGACTATAAATCTTTTTTATAAAAATCGTAGTAGTTGAACCATTGTTCAGGATATTGCTTCACTTTAATTTCCAGGTTGGAAACATAATCTTTCAAAACTGTTTGTTCTGTATCGCCTTTTGATTTATCGTAATAATATAAATTGGAAGAATAAAAATGATAATGCGAATTGGTTTCCTTGAATGCATATACAAAAGTAACCGGAACATTCAACTTTAAAGCTAGTAAAAACGGACCATACGGAAACAAAGCATCTTCACCTAAAAACGAAGTGGTGATCGTTTTATTGCCAGGCAAAAAACGATCCGAGTGCATGCAGACAATTTCATTGTTCGACAATGCTTCTTTAATTTGAAAGATGTGTGATAAGTCAGGTTTTACGTAAATAATTTTGAATAATCGCTCGCCGGTTACATCGTCTAAATATTTTTTGATGTTTGCGTCTTCACCGTCGTACATTACAATATTTACAGATGTTTTGAGATGTTCAAGCATTTGTCCGGCGGCTTCCCAGTTTCCAACGTGAGCACTTAATAACAAACCACCTTTTCCGCGTTTTACAATTTCTTCCAGATTTGTTTTGCCATCTAAATTAAATGTGAAATTGGTTTTTATTTTTGCCAACAGTGCCACTTTATCAATGATGGTTTGACCGAAAACATAATAGTTTTCGCGCAATTTCCATAATGCTTTAAACCATCCAAAACCTAATTTATTTCTGTATAAATATAAAATCGGTTTGGAACTTTTCCAGTGAAATAAAAAATAATGTAAGGAAACGAAACGCAGCAGTAAGTATGCTCTGCGCAAACCAAATCTTCTGAGTATATGAACGAATATTTTGTAGCCAAGTGTATTCGCTTCCGATTTGCCTTGCCACTGCGACATGTTATGCCTGGTTTTCTACTTGTTTAGTATTTGCAATAACATAATCGTAGAAATCCTGGAACGAAACGATATTAGTGAAGTCTTCCGGTTTTACTTTAAAACCAAAATTCGATTCGATAACGACTACCAAATCTACGAAATCCAAACTGTCTAAGTCAAGCGTTTTACGCATGTTTGCATCAGGTACGATGTCTGCCTCATCTGCTTCAAATTCTTCTACAAAAAATTTATTAATGATTGCTATAATTTCTTCGTTTTGCATGTATTTGTTTTTTTATGGTTGATATTTTTTTACTACTAATGCAGAATTTGTTCCGCCAAATCCAAAAGAGTTGGACAAAAATACGTCAATTTTCTTTTCGATGGTTTTATCAGCGATATTTAGTTTTGCCGAATACTCATCCGGATTTTCAAAGTTGATATTTGGTGCAACAAAATCGTTATGCATCATCAACAAAGAATATATAATTTCACTTGCGCCAGCCATCCAGCACTCATGACCTGTCATTGATTTGGTAGAACTGATATGTGCTTTAGTGTCGCCAAAAACAGTATGCAATGCCTGTGCTTCGCTGGCATCGCCGGCTGGTGTTGATGTTGCGTGCGCGTTGATGTAATCGATTTCATTTGCCTTTGTATTCGCATCTTTCAGTGACATCTGAATGGCCTTAACCGGTCCATCTACCGTTGGATTGGAAATATGTCCGCCATTGGAAGAAAAACCATAACCAATCACTTCGCCATAGATAGGTGCGCCACGTTTTAAAGCTGATTCCAAACTTTCCAAAATTACCGTTGCGCCGCCACCACTTGGAACCAAACCATCGCGGTCTCTGTCGAAAGGACGAGATGCTTTTGTAGGTTCGTTTTCGCGAATGGAAAATGCAGATAATGCATCGAAATTTCCCATAGAATAAATATTGGTTTCCTGAGCACCACCACAAATAATGGTATCCTGTAAACCTGATTTTATAAAATGATAGCCCAAACCGATGGCGTGCGAACCACTTGCACAAGCAGCACTCAAAGTAAAGTTGACACCTTTTAAACGAAAGATAGTTGCCAAATTCATCGTTACTGTTGAGTTCAATGATTGAAACACAGAACCTGAACCTGCAAACATGGTATTTTTCTTCTCACGAATGATGTCGATAGCATCAATAATTGGCTTTGCAGAACTATCGTTTCCATACAAAATACCAACATCATTTTTATCTAAAAAATCCTGATCTAAGTTCGCGCTTTTCAATGCTTCTAATGTTGCAATATATGCATACTCACCTTGTTCAGGCAGCATTAAACGTGAACGTCTGTCTAATAATTCTTTTAAATATGGTGCGTCCAAATAACCAGTTAAACCTGAACGATAGCCAAATTCTTTACGAACCGGATCTAATATAATTCCGGATGTTCCGTAATATAAAGATTCCTTTACTGCATCGGTATTTTTTCCGATACATGAGTAAATTCCGTAACCAGTAATGACTACTCTGTTCATGGTAGCAAAGATAAAATATTTTTATAAATTAAGTAGAAAGACCGCCGTTAATTGATATCACTTGTCCGGTGATATATGACGCTGATTTTGATGCTAAAAAACCAACTGTATCAGCCACTTCTTCTGCTGTTCCGAAGCGCTTCATCGGTATCAACTCTGATAGTTCTTTCTCATTCAGATCTTTCGTCATATCGGTTGTGATAAAACCAGGTGCTACAGCATTTACGGTGATATTTCTTTTTGCCACTTCTAACGCCAGTGCTTTTGTCGCGCCGATTACACCTGCTTTTGCTGCTGAATAATTGGTTTGTCCTGCCATGCCTTTGGTGCCTGATAATGAGACAATATTAATGATACGTCCATATCGAGCAGAAAGCATATTTTTTACCACAATTTTGGTGATGTAGTAAAATGCATTCAAACTGGAATTAATAACGCTGTGCCACTGTTCTTCAGGCATAAATACGATTAGATTGTCCTGACGAATGCCTGCATTGTTCACTAATACTTCGATTTTTGCATCTTTATGCGCATCGAACCAGTTGGTTAAAACAGTGGTTGTTTCTTCATGATCGGAAACATCAAATTTTAATAATTCGCAAGGAACACCCAATGCCTCTACTTTTTCTTTGGTGAGATTTGCTTCTTCATCATTACTTTTATAATTCACCAAAACAGCAAAACCCATTTCTGCGAGTTTCACACAAATTGCTCTGCCGATTCCTCTTGAGCCGCCGGTTACTAATGCGTAATTCATTTTATAATAAAGTATTATTTTTTTCTTTCAGATACTGCGTAATCTGAGCAATAGTTTTATATAAAGGTTTGTCTTCCACAATTGCCGGACAAATTTCACGGATTTCTGAATAGGTTTTAAAAGAAACTTTTGATAGCTTGTCAGAAACTTTCAAATAATCGATTGCCTGTGTAACTGCAATTGCGTGAATCGACATTACTTCAAATGCGTTCTCTATTACTTTTTTAGTCATTAAAGCTGCGTTCGTGCCCATGCTTACCACATCCTGATTGTCGTTGTTATTTGGAATGCTGTGCACATACATCGGATTAGAAAGCGTCTGGCTCTCTGCAACGGTTGATGTTGCCGTGAATTGCAAGCCCTGAATACCAAAATTCAAACCTAGTTTACCTAAATTGATAAATGGTGTCATCTTTTCGTTCAGGTTGTTGTTCAATAAATAATTCAACTGACGTTCTGCTAAAATTGATAATTTGGTTACTGCAATTTTCAATTTATCCATTTCCAACGAAACATAATCGCCATGGAAATTTCCGCCGTGGAAAATATTATGACTCTTGATATCAATCACCGGATTGTCGTTTACCGAATTCAATTCATCTACCAATACTTTTTCTGCGTTGTCAATAGTATCTAAAACAGGGCCAACGATTTGAGGTACACATCTGATTGAATAGTATTCCTGCACTTTTTCATCCATGCGCTCTTTGGCAGCAATCTTATGATGGTGGTATAAATGATCGGATCGTTTTTTGATCAGTTCGCTGCCTTTTACCAATTCGCGCATCGCATTAGCCACTTTTTGTTGACCTGAATGACTTTTTACACTATTCAATTCTTCCGAGAAATGATCGTCAAATGCTTCTACCAATTCATTGATCATGCTGGAAAAAATAACCGACCAATTCATAATTTTTCTCGCATATATTGCGTTTACTAAACCTATGCCTGTCATTACTGAAGTACCATTCATTACAGCAATTCCTTCGCGTTTGTGAATGGTTAACGGTTGTATGTTTTCTTTTTCAAATACTTCAGATGAAGCACTTACTTTTCCTTTATAGATTACTTCACCTTCACCAATCAATGTCAATGCTAAATGTGCCAACTGCACTAAATCGCCGCTTGCGCCAACACCACCATGCTCGTAAATACAAGGTGTGATGTTTTTATTGATCAGATCTTTTAGCAGAACCACCATGTCTTTATGAACACCCGAATAACCTTTCATAAAAGAAGATAAGCGTGCAATCATGGCTGATTTCACATAAACCGGTGTAAGTAAAGCGCCAACGCCTGAACTGTGACTTCTGATTAAATTGAGTTGTAATTGTTTTAAATCTTTATCAGCAATTTTATATTGAGCCATCGGACCAAAACCGGTGTTGATACCGTAAATTAATTTACCTTTTGAAAATTCTATCAGGAATTCATAACCATTGCTTACATTTTGAACGGCATCTTCAGAAAGTTCTACTTGTTTGTGTTCAAAAAGTATAGCGTAAATATCTTTAATCGATAACTCTTGTGCACCTATCGTAACCATCGTGTGTGTTTAAATAATATATTTAAAGTTTTATAGTTTGTTTGCATACCAAAGGTAGAATATTTTAAGCAAATAATGTAGTAAATATCAAAATAGATAACATAAATCTAAATTACTATACTGTTGATTTTCCTATTGTCTGTAAATAAAAAAAACACGCTGTATATCAGCGTGTTTTTATTGTACCGAAGGTGGGACTCGAACCCACACACTTGCGTACACGAGTTTGAGTCGTGCGCGTCTACCATTCCGCCACTTCGGCTAAAAGATGTTTGAAATTCTGTTTTCAATGAACGGACTGCAAAAGTAACAAATTTTACAAAATATAAAAGAGAAATGAAAAATATTATTTTAATGGAAAAAACCACGGATAAAATCCATGCCATTTGCAAATAAGAGTAAACCTAAAATGAAGATCATTCCAATGCTTTGTGCTACGTTTTGTACTTTGTCAGGAAGCGGTTTGCCAACGATCATTTCATAAATTAAGAATAACACATAACCACCATCCAGCATTGGTATTGGCAATATATTCATGAATGCTAATATTACAGAAATGGTTGCTGTTAATATCCAGAATGATTGCCAGTCGAAAGTGTCCGGAAACATTTTTGCCATTGAAGCAAAACCGCCAACACTGTCTTTTAATTTTGGCCCTTTCGGCTCAAATAACATTTTGATACTTTTGAAGTAATTGCCTAAAGTTTCAAATGCTTTAGTGGTTCCTGCCGGAATTGCCGCAACAAAATTATAATCTGTTTTTACCGTTTTGAAATACTTTGTGTAATCAGCATCAGCAGCAAAACCTAGCTTTCCTTCTTTTGTTACTTCAGCATTTAATGTTACCGGTTTGCCGTTTCTGTCAATGTTTAATACTACTTTTTCGCCTGCATGTATTTTCAGTTGTTCTTTTAACTGGTCAAAAAATGGAGTTGCAACACTATCTACTGAAATAAATTTATCACCTTTTTTCAAGCCGGCTTTTTCTGCATTGGAACCACTTGCCACATCACCTACAATAGTAATGATTCTAGGTGAAATGATCATCTGCTTTTTTAGCTTTATCAACTTGTTTAAGAAATCATCTTTTACAACTAAATCAATCTTGTTTCCTGCTCTTTCGATAGTTACTGTTTTTGCAGAATTTAAGATCATATCTTTTTGAAAATATTCGAATGTTTCGATTTCTTTTCCGTTGATTGCAATTAATTTATCACCGTTTTGTAAACCTAAATCATACGCCAAAGAATCTTCGATAGCAATTCCGTTCGTTACATTTTTCATCGGTAGTTTTTCTTCGCCGTATTTCCATAATAATCCGCTAAAAATAACCATCGCTAACAGCATATTTACGGTTACGCCGCCAATCATGATGATCAAACGCTGCCATGGTTTTTTAGATCGAAATTCCCATGGTTGTGGCTCACTGTTTTTTAAAGCTTCTGCATCTTGTGTTTCGTCGGCCATGCCCGCTATTTGCACATAACCACCAAACGGAAACCAGCCGATGCCGTATTCTGTGTCGCCTATTTTCTTTTTAAAAAGCGAAAAATTGAGTTTATCCGGAAATGGAAACAGGAAATCGAAAAATAAATAGAATTTATGAACGCGTGTGCCAAATAATTTTGCCGGAATAAAGTGACCTAATTCGTGCAAAACGACCAATATGGATAAACTTAAGATGAAAAGTATGATTTTAGTTGCGGTGCCGCCAAGAGCAAATAGTAACATGTATGTTTAGTTATAAGATTTAAGATATTAGTTATAAGTTGAATGACAAAACGCAATATTACAAAAATCGTTCCGATTAGCGAAGTTATTCGTGTTAGTTATAAGTTATTAATAGTGAATCAATATGGATGAATGACAGTAGAAATTTCTTTCGCAAGTTTTTTGCGCGCTTCCATCAACTCCATTTTTTTGAGCAAAGCAGCCATCATTTCTTCAAACTGACCGTTTTGTTCTGTGGTTTTGATTTTGTCATCTAAAATTTTTATCGCTTCCATCATTTTATAATAACGAAAACGTGCCATTACGGAAATTACATCCGTTTTGTATGTTCTGTTAGCATCTTTTACCACAATTTCGTGACGATCGAACCAATTCGAGCTCAGTTCATACGGTGATGAAAGCAATTCTATCATTAAATTTTTTATATCCACATCTTCAATCGTCTGTACATTTTTCAGTTCTGAAAAAGGAATCTCATTCTGATAGGCATCGATATAATATTTGACCATTTTCTGAAACACCGGATTTTTGAATTCAATATCAACCAGTTCAAAAATCACATATTCGCCAACATTGAGTTCATCCGTCATTTCCAAATCAGCATATTCTACCAAAACACGCAGTATATCGCGTTCCTGATAAAATAACTTTGGCGTTTTCGATTCAGTATGTTGTGGTGTTTCCGTTTCAATTTTTAGATTATCATTTAGTACGGCAACATCTTCTTTGTTGTAATCTTTGAATTTTTTTAACTGTTGCGAACGGATTTTATTGGTTTCATTGACCAAAACCTGTTCCGAAACTTCAACAATATGTGCACATTCTTTAATGTATAATTCGCGTTTGATGTTGTCGCTCACCAACGCAATACTTTCCACAATATCTTTAATGACAGCCGATTTTTTGATCGGATCGTGCTGCACTTCTTCGATGCCTTGCGATGCTTTGAATAAGATAAAGTCTTTCTGATTTTTCTGAATGAAGGCAATCGTTTCGTCGGTTCCGTATTTTTTGACAAACGAATCCGGATCTTCTTTGTCAGGCAGCAACACGATCTTGACATTCAGACCTTGTTCCAGCACAATATCCAATCCGCGCAACGCCGCTTTGATACCGGCAGCATCGCCATCGTACAAGATCACCATATTTTCGGTGAAACGCTTAACCAACAAAACCTGCTCTTTTGTCAGTGCTGTTCCTGAACTCGCTACCACATTTTTGATGCCTGCCTGATGCAACGAAATCACATCGGTGTAACCTTCCACCAAATAACAAACTTCCTCTTTGCGTATTTCATTTTTTGCATGAGAAATACCATACAAAACCTGGCTTTTGTGATAAACTTCGGTTTCAGCAGTATTGATGTATTTTGGATTATAGCCGCCGGTTTCAGGTTTGTTACTCGCTAACATTCTTCCTCCAAACGCCACCACTTTTCCGGAAACATTAAAAATCGGAAACATGACTCTGTCGCGGAAAAAATCGTAATGCTTGCCATTCTTTTCTTTGATCAGACCGGCTTTCAGCAATATGTCTTCGCTGTAGCCGTCTTTAATTGCCTGTTTGTAAAACGCATCATAATTGTCTGGCGAATAACCCAACTGAAAAGTATTGATGGTGTCGTCTAAAAAGCCACGTTCTTTAAAATAAGATAAGCCAATCGCTTTGCCATCTTCTGTTTCAAGTAATTGATTATTATAAAATTTAGCTGCGTAATTTAAAGCAATGAGTAAACTGTCTTTCTCATTTTGTACTTCTTTTTCTTCGTTAGAAGTTTGTGTTTCTTCAACTTGGATATTGTACTTATTAGCTAGGTAACGCAGTGCTTCAGGAAAGTTCATTTTCTCATGTTCCATGACAAAACCAACCGAATCGCCACCTTTTCCGCAACCAAAACATTTGTAAATATTTTTGTTTGGATTGACAACAAACGAAGGTGTTTTTTCCTGATGAAACGGACAATTTCCTTTGTACAAACTGCCTGCGCGTTTCAGGTTCACAAAATCACCGACCACCTCATAAATCTGAGCCGTATCAATAATTTTGGCTATCGTGTCGCGCGTTATCAAGGTTGTAAAAAAAATGAAAGAATGTAAAGGTATTAAAAGAAATTTTGGTAAAAAAGTTTGTATGGCACATGTTTTACCAATCCTTATCTTTCTTTATATTTGACAATATCAAATCTTTTATAGCAACTATACCTTCATGGATTTCTTTAAAAACTAACTGTCTAGGTTTTCTATTCCATTCATTCCAATAAAAATTTTCAAGCTCATATTCTGTTATTTTGCTTTCTGAAATTGATATTCCACCAAAAAAGCCAACACTCATTTTTGCGTTTTTCTTTTCAGCTAAATAAAAATTCTTAAAAAGTATCCTATACTTACCTTCTTTAGCACTTAATTCTAGAACATAATATAGTTCTCTGTCTTCCGTTCTTGGATTGCCAATGTGAACTGGAATTGAACCTCTAACAAAAACCTGCTCTTTTGGATCATCTGATGTTGAGAATGGTTTTTCTTTGAATGGATAATTTTGGATTGACCATTTATAAAGTAGATCATACAGTTCTGCTTTTGTATAATTCGGCATATTTACAACTTGGTAATATTGAATTTTAGAACTGTCTTCATTAAAAGGCATGATAATAAATTTGTCATTTTCTAATCTTATTTCATCAGTAAAATTTTTGAATTGACTAATTGAATCTTGTGCATGTGTATAGTTGGATATGTAAATAATGCTTGATAACAAAAAAAATATATTTTTCATTTTATAAATTTTGAATGCGCTTTTTTATATTTAGTATAAATATAGCATATTAACTTAAAATGTTCTAAGAATCATAAAAATCTGTATTCTATTTTCGAATTAGTGTCAGCGTCTCTGCTTGACCGCTGCGGTTCATATCAAAAACCAAGCTGTCTTTGGTCAACTTGTGAATTTGTACCATTATTTCCAATTGTCCTTCCGGTGTAGTATATAATTTATTATCGCGCAAAATATAAGTGCCTTTTTCTTTGTCGCCACCAAAATCAGAGTTGTAGCCGCCGTCAGCTGTAAAATTAAAATGTACTTGTTTAGCATCGTAATCCGATGGATTCCCTGCAACCAGCCATTCCGCGCCATTCCATTCGCCAACCAGTAATTGTTTGTTTTCATTGTTTGAACACGCAAACGCAATAAAAATTAAAACAAACGAAACTAAAATGATCCTTGATTTTTGCATAACAATTAATTTATGGGTAAGATACAGATTTAAAAGATAACTCTGAAATATTGACTTTATTTTATCGGATTAAAACTTTTAAACTGTCAAATTTTCTTTTTTCTTGGAATGGCACGAAAATAGACTACTTTTGCGCAAAATCTTATTAGTTAACAAAATCAATCAATAATTATGGCAAAAACTAAAGTGAATGTTCAACCATTAGCAGACAGAGTGATCGTGAAAGCTGCTGAAGCGGAAACTAAAACAAAATCAGGTATTATCATTCCTGATTCTGCAAAAGAAAAACCACAAAAAGGCGAAGTGGTAGCGGTTGGTAAAGGCAAACCGGACGAACCAATGACAGTTAAAGTAGGCGATACTGTTCTTTACGGAAAATACAGCGGAACCGAAATCAACATTGAAGGAACAGATTACTTAATTATGAGAGAATCTGACATTTTGGCAATAGTATAGCCAATGTGCAGTTAGCAAAAATCAGTTTGCAAACTAAATTCTAAAATTCAACAATTCATTAATTCAAAAAATTAAATAAAATGAGCGCTAAACAAATAAGTTACAGCACAGAATCAAGAGATAAATTAAAAGCAGGCGTGGACGCATTGGCAAACGCCGTAAAAGTTACATTAGGACCAAAAGGTAGAAATGTAATTATTGAGAAAAAATTCGGCGCGCCGCACATTACAAAAGATGGTGTTACGGTAGCAAAAGAAGTAGAATTGGAAGATCCATTCGAAAATATGGGCGCACAGCTAGTAAAAGATGTGGCTTCTAAAACAAACGATGTTGCCGGCGACGGAACAACAACAGCAACGGTTTTGGCACAAGCTATCATCGGACCTGGTTTGAAATCCATTACGGCTGGTGCCAATCCAATGGATTTGAAACGTGGTATCGACAAAGCGGTAGGCGCAGTTGTGAAAGAATTGAAAACCATTTCTGAGAAAGTGGGCAAGGACTTTTCTAAAATCAAACAGGTAGGAACTATTTCAGCGAATAACGATGAAGAAATTGGTAAATTGATCGCTGACGCAATGGAAAAAGTAGGAACAGAAGGCGTTATCACAGTAGAAGAAGCAAAAGGTACTGAAACAACTGTTGATGTAGTTGAAGGTATGCAATTCGATCGCGGTTACATTTCTCCATATTTTGTAACCAATGCAGAAAGTATGGAAGTAGAAATGGATAAACCATTCATTTTGATATATGATAAGAAGGTTTCTTCAATGAAAGATTTATTACCAATTTTGGAAAAAGTAGTTCAAACAGGAAGAGCTTTATTGATCATTGCTGAAGATGTAGAAAGCGAAGCATTAGCAACTTTAGTAGTTAACCGTTTACGTGGTTCGTTGAAAATCGCTGCAGTAAAAGCACCTGGTTTTGGCGACAGAAGAAAAGCTATGCTACAAGACATCGCTATCTTAACTGGCGGACAAGTGGTTTCTGATGAGTTAGGTTACAAATTGGAAGATACGCAAATGGAACAATTAGGTGTTGCTGAAAAAGTAGTAATCGACAAAGACAACACGACTATCATCAATGGTTCTGGCAAAAAAGCAGATATTACAGCTCGTGTGAATCAAATTAAAGCGCAAATCGAAACAACAACGTCTGACTACGATAAAGAAAAATTACAGGAGCGTTTAGCTAAATTGTCTGGCGGTGTTGCGGTATTGTACGTTGGTGCGCCTTCAGAAGTGGAAATGAAAGAGAAAAAAGACCGTGTGGATGATGCATTACACGCAACTCGTGCGGCAGTACAAGAAGGTATTGTGCCTGGTGGAGGCGTTGCTTTGATCCGAGCAAGTGTTGCATTAGACAAACTAAAAGGTGCGAATGAAGACGAACAAACAGGTATCGAAATCATCAAAACTGCATTAGAGGCGCCATTGAGACAAATATCAGAAAATGCTGGTGTTGAAGGTTCTATAGTAATTTTTAACGTTAAGAACGGTAAAAAAGATTATGGCTACAATGCTAAAACGGAAGTATATGAAAACTTGTACAAAGCAGGCGTTATCGATCCTACAAAAGTAACACGTGTCGCATTGGAAAATGCTGCATCAATTGCAAGTATGATCTTAACTACTGAATGTGCTATCGTAGAGAAACCAAGCAAAGAAGCGCCGGCAATGCCTGGTGGCGGAATGCCTGGCGGAATGGGCGGCATGATGTAATCATCTGATATTCATTATAATAAAAAGAGGTCTCGTCAAAAACGTGATCTCTTTTTTTGTTTACTTACACAAAAGAGAGGTTTGCCTGCGAATTAGTTATGCCAACCTGCCACTTTAATGATGAAGACCTACCAAATAGGTAGGTCGAGCTATCTTTTTAGGTAGCTTGACCTAGCATTATAGTTAAGTTGACCTACCATTTTGCTAAGTTGACCTACCTAAAAGGTAGGTTAAGTTGTCTTTATAGCCAAGTTGACCTGATTCATCAGTTAGGATAGGTTCTCTTTCACCTAAGTTGACTTAAAAATGTTAAAATTTGAGCTGATTTTATCGGTTTTATTACCAAAACATGTACAAACAGTGAATATTGTTATTCACCATCTTTTTGTTTTTCCACAATATATAAATCCACATAAAATGTCCGTATCTTACATGGCTTTAAATACGGCTTTCTATGAAGAAGATTTCGACCTTACTTTTGTTCTGTTTTTGTGGTTTAATGATGTTTGCTTTTGTTGAATTAGCAAACCCAACCATTTCGGTTTCGCCAATTTCACCAACGGTTATTTGTTCTGACGGAACGGATACTTTGGTGTATTCCGTTTCTTCTTCTTCCATTCCGCAAAATACGAATGTAGTCATCTACCAAAGTACAGACAGCACATTCAATCCTTATTTAGGACAAGGCGATAGTATTGGTTATGTAAAAGGCGATACTGCTTCAACATCAATTATCACATCAACCTGCCCAAAAATATTAGGTATTTTCATTGATGCCTGTAATGACAGTGGTCGTTTGGAACCGGCAAATGAGTATATGGTAATTACTTCAGGACAAGGTTTCAGAGCGGCAAACCTGAAAATAGATCTTCCAAATACAAACTTAAGAGACATTAATACTGGTACTAATCCATGTTCATTCGGCACACCTTCCAATGCTTTAATGACTATGTTAAGAACAGGTTTTTGCAACAGCAGTAATTTATTGCCTGCAACTCAGTCAGATTCGATTCCGCCAAATGCTTTAGTTATTGTTTTTACAGGTGCCGGAACAGATTATCCATATAATTTAAGTCGTTTCTGCCAAACAGGTCAACAAGTATATGTTTTGCAAAATTCATGTACCAATGGTTCAGGCGCGTTCGTGAATAATGATGCGGCAGGAACAACATGTACAGGTGCTGCAGCAGGAACAAGATACAGAACAACTACTCTTGCAAATAGAAATTGCTTTGATGAATTAACATATGACCGATGTGGTTTGAATGAATTTGATGGCGCGAATCCAAATGCGAATGATGGTAACTATGTGATTCGTTTGCAAAACACAGATACTTCTTCTGTAGCGAATGGTGGAATTCAAAACAACGCTGCTGACAGATGTAATGGTGTTGTATTGGATTCAATTGTGAAAACAAATATTCTGAAGTTTCCGATTCCGCAAAATTTTTGCAATACTGGCAAACATTGGATAAAAGCGATTACACATCCAAACGGAACGCAACCGATTTCAAATACATTTAGTTTTCAATTGGTTTGTAATAATGTAACTGCAACATCAACTACAACCAATATTTGCAGCGGTGATTCGGCAAAAATTAATATTTCAAGCACTGATCCAAATGCAACATTCACATGGACAACATCAGGTGGCACAAACATAACAGGACAGGCGAGTGGTAGTGGAAATTCAATCAAACAACTTCTGAATTATTCAGGAACAACAAAAGATAGTGTAATATACAATATCACATCAAATGATGCAGGTTGTACTAAAACAACTTCTGTAAAAGTAGTAGTGAATAAATGTACTGTTTGTATTCCTAATTTTGTTGCACCTGATACGGTTTGTGTAGGTTCAAATGTAACTATACAAAATTTAACTACTTGTGGAACTACATATAATTGGGATTTTTGTAAAGGTGCGCCTTCTCAATTATTTACTTTAAATGCATTGCCAACTAATAATCTAACAGCAAATCCTGTTCAGTGTAATGTTTATAAAGATGGAAATAATTATATCGGTTTCTTTCATAATTATCAGGCAGGTTTACAGAAAACCATAAGAATGAATTTTGGTGCTAATATTCTTAATAACAATCCGACTTATACGGATATGGGCAATTTTGGTAATTCAAATTTTGCTGCGCCTACATCTATGGATGTATATAAAGAAGGAACAAATTATTATGCATTCCTGACAAACAGCAACAATACATTTGGCAGACTCGATTTTGGTAATTCACTATTGAATACACCTACATTTGGAAATGTAGTTAATTTAGGAGCATTTCCATTAGATATAAAGATAGTTAAAGATGGCAGCAATTATGTAGGTTTTGTTCCGACTGTCAATGGTAGCACTGCAATCTTATATAAGTTAAATTTTGGCAACAGTATTACCAATACACCTACTTTAACTAATATGGGTAACTTAAATGCTTTAGGTAGAGTTATTTCTGTTAGTGTGATTAATAAAAATGGAAACTGGTATTTATTCGCTGTAAATGACAGAGATCCGAATAATACTACAGCGTATGATAATACAATAGCAAAATTGAGCTTTGGCAGTAGCTTAAGCAACACACCAACTGCTATTAACTATGGCAACCCAAATAATAATTTTGATAGACCACAGGATTTACTGTTATACAATGAATGCGAACAACTGAAAGGATATGTAGTTAATTTATCATCAAATGCTAACAACCTGATAGATGTAACGTTTAATGGAAATGAAACAGGTACTACTATTTCTACTGTTGACAGAGGTTCGCAATCCTTATTTAATTATGCAAACTCATTTTCTAATATAATTAAATTGGGAAATAGTAAAATTACGTTTATTGCTAATGCCAGAAATAATAATATTTTGCGAATGGATTTAAGCAGATGTAATGATGCAGGTATTTCATCATCTACGCAATTCAATCCGCCAACATTTACAGCAGATTCAGTTGGTACTTTAAACGTAACACTGACGGTTGATGAAGGACAAGTGACAGAAGTGCAAACATGCAAATCTATAGTAATTATCGATACCATCAAAAAACCGGATGCTCGAATTAATGCGATAACTTGCTCTACGGATTCCATTCGTTTGTCTGTGGCTAATGTAGAAGCAGGTGTATCATATTCATGGACAGGACCAAATGGTTTCAGTGCTAATCAGCCAAATGTTTCCATTAAATTTAATTCCGCAGCACAAGAAGGCAATTATATAGTTACATCAACCGGACGGTGTGGATCTAAAAAAGATACGGTTTCTTTTATTACACCAAATCTACAAACAAGTATTTCAGGAAATAGTCAGTTGTGTAATGGAAATACTGTTACCTTAGTTGCCAATGGTCAATTCGACTCTGTTCGTTGGAGCAATGGCACATTCGGAAGCCAGAATACAGTTTCGGTTGAAGGCAGTTATACAGCGTTTGTTTATTTAAATGGCTGTAGCGCAGCAACAACCGTTCGTGTTACAGCATGTACACCAAATGCAATTGACACAGTTTATATATGTCAAGGCGATTCTATAAAAATAACAGGCCCAAATGGCTATACACATTATCAATGGACACCGGCTAGTGGTTTAAGTAACGATACAATTAAAGATCCGAATGCTTCACCGGATGTTAATACATTATATGTAGTGAATGCAACAAATGGTACTACTTCATTAGATCCGACAGAATTAATTAAAAACGGAACGTTTGAAGACAGCATGAGTTTCTGGAATACTGATTTATTCTTGAAAACACCTGCTTGTGGTGGTTGTAATGGTTGGTATTATATTGGCGATATAACATATTATTGTGCAGATACTAATCATACACCAGGTGGTACATTGCTGTTCAATTCATCACCATCAGCAGATGTTTCACTTCGTGTGTTGTATCAAACTGTAAATGTAGAAAAAAATACGAATTACAAATTCTCTGCTTATGGTTATGCGCACAATAGCAATAATGCAATTTTCAATGTGAAAATAAATGGAGATGAAGTGGTAAGTGCTTTCGAGTTAAGTCCAAATGGTTGTGTTGGTTGGGAAAACTTTGCAGGAACATGGTTTTCAGGAAATAATACTACAGCACAGGTTGTTATCAAAGATCTTAGAGCAGAAATTGTAGGTAATGACTTTAGTTTAGATGATATTTCGTTAAGAAAAATAATTTCTTCAGGAGTTGCAGATTCTGTGGTCGTTGTCGTAGTTCCGACTCCAACGCCAACTATTTCGGGAAATACTGCGATATGTAATGGTAGTTCAACCACGTTAACCGTGAATGGACAATTTGATTCTGTTCGCTGGTCAACTAATGAAACAACAACTTCTATTAATGTTAATCAGGCAGGAACTTATTCTGTAATAGCTTATAAAAATGGATGTTCCGGAACAACAAGCGTTAATGTAACAACATCATCTGTGGCTGTTGATATTACTGGTGGAAACGTAGTTTGTGGAGGCACATCTGTTACTTTAACGGCTAACGGATCTTTTGATTCTGTTCGTTGGAATACAAATGAAACAACAACTTCTATCGAAGTAACCCAGCAAGGAACATACACAGTTACTGCATATAAAAATGGATGTTTTGCAATTGCTTCCTTCCAAGTGGCACGTGTAAGTTTAAATTATTTCTTAGATAAAAAAACAGCAACTATTTGTTCAGGCGATATTGCTAAGTTCGTGCTATCAGCAGGCGATTTAGGTTCATCACCGGTAGATACTTTTTATTTTACACAACCTGGAAGATTTGAAGTTAGCTACCAAACACCCAACTGCGGATTGTTTACAGATTCTGTAATTGTAATATTATCACAACCAATTCCTGCATTTAGTTTAGGCAATGATGAAACTTTTTGTGGCAATTTCTCAAAAGTATTATCTACCGGAAATCAGACAACAGTTTGGAGCACAGGTGTGACGTCAGCGCAAATTACAGTAACACAACCTGGACAGGTTATTGCAACTATTTCAAATGCTTGTAGTACAGTTTCTGATACAATTGTGCTAAGCCAGAATCCGCTTCCAATTGTATTTATTGGTAACGACACTAGTTTCTGTGAAGGTGAGATCTTGTTATCTGCACCGGCTCAAATGCGTTCATATATCTGGAATACAGGCGCAACTTCTCAAACGATCACTGTTACAGAAGAAGGAAAATATTTAGTGACAATTACAGATGCAAATAATTGTTCGAATTCGGATTCAATAAACATTACCAACAATTGCTTAAATGATATCTGGATACCAAACGCATTCTCACCAAATGATGATGGTGTAAATGATGTATTTATGGTGCGTGGAAACGCGAGAACAACTATTATCGAAAAGATGATTGTCTATAACCGTTGGGGCAATAAAGTGTTCGAAGCCAATAATATTTTGCCAAACGATAAAACAACCGGATGGAATGGAACATATAAAGGTGCTGATGCACAATTTGAAGTGTATGGATATTATGTTGTTGCCAGATTTAATAATGGTGAGAAAAAAATATTAAAAGGCAATGTTACATTAGTGAAATAAATGAAGAAACAGTAATGCAAAAATTATTCGTATTCATAGCGGTTTGTTTGAGTGCATTTTATTTAAAAGCACAAACGATCACATTAACTCAAACATCGCCTGAGATAATTTGTTCTGCAAGTGCAGATACGGTAGAATACAAAGTTTCTGTTACAAATATTCCTGCAAACGCAAATATTGTTGTTTATGAAAGTACAAATCCAACATTCAATCCATACTTAGGACAAGGTAATCAGATTGCAAATATAGAAGGTGATTCTATTCAATCATCTAATTCATGTATTCGGATGCTGGGTTTGTTTATTGATGCTTGTTTAGAAGATGGTGGTGATGAAGGGCAAAATGAATACATGACTATTGCATCAGGCAGTGGTATCAAAGTAAGTAATTTAGCGATTGATTTTGGTAAATCAAATAATGCGCAAAGTGTATTAAACGCCGATATAAATTTTGGTGCAGGCGCTTGTCCGTTTCGTGTTCCGCAAGCTGCGCTAATTACGAATTTAAGAGCTAATTCACCATGTAACAGCACGAATATAATTCCAGCCGGACCAACCGATTCAATTCCGCCAAATGCTATTATTTTGGTATTCACCAGTGATGATGTGCGCTCAACATATAATATGAGTGGTTTGTGTGCAAAAGGTTTTCCAATTTATGTATTGCAAAATGATTGCCGAAGAACAATCGGCGCTTTCAGTAATGTAAGTAATTCATCTCAAAATTGTACTATAGACTCAAACCGTTACAGACATTATGTTGTGCGTAACTTAGCAACAGGTTGTTACGATAGTTTGGTTTATGACAGATGTCACAGTACTAGTGGTTATACGGATGGAACTTATGTTGTCAATCTGCCCGGAATTGATACACTTAATGTTGCAAATGGCGGTATAAAAAGCAGTAGTTCATGCAGTGGAATAGATTACACTGCTGATGGCTTAAATTATCAGGAAGTAGTGAGAAACACAGATACTACTTTTAAGTTTGTGCTTTCGCCTGCGTTTTGTAATACCGGTTATCATTACATAAAAGCAATAACCAATCCGCCGGGAACGCAGCCGGTTTCTAATACTATAAAATTTAAATTGGTTTGCCTGGATGTTACAGCAACACCACAACGACAAACTATTTGCAGCGGACAAAACATCGTTATTAATAATACCAGCACAGATGCTAGCGCAACTTTTTCATGGACTGTTGCTGCAAGTGCAACGATCAGTGGTGCAAGTGCAGGCAGTGGCACTGCAATCAATCAAACATTAACGTATAGTGGTGCTACAAGAGACAGCATAGTTTACACAATTACTGCTAATGATGATGGTTGTACAAAAACAACCACTGCAAAAGTTATTGTAAATGCAAATAATGTTACGCCAATCAATCTTGGAAATGATACAACATATTGTGGTTCATTCAGCAGAAAATTGACAACAGGAAATGCATCAACAGTATGGAATAACAACGTCGGAATTCCATCAACTACATCAGATAGTTTGAGAGTAACACAACCTGGTAAATATTGGGCAACAATTACAGGAAGTTGTGGAAGCGTTTCTGATACTATAAACATTGCACAGTCTGCCGGTTTAACATTTTCATTCGGCGGAAATACTTCTGTTTGCCAAAGCAGCAACACTACATTAGATGCTGGTTCCGGTTATGATATTTATAACTGGAATACAAACGAGCATACACAAGCTATTACTATCACAGCACCTGGAAAATATTGGGTGGACGTTTTTAAAAATGGCTGCAAAGGAAATGATACAATTATAGTTACGCAAATTGCAAAACCAGCGCCATTTTTTTTAGGAAATGATACATCATTTTGTGGTACAGTTTCAAAAAATCTATCTTCAGGAAATCCACAAACAGCATGGAGTTTGGATGGAAATTTTATTGTGACAGCTCCCGGAATTACAGCGAATCAGTTTGGTCAGTATGTAGCGAAAGTAACCAATAGCTGCGGTAGTTTTGCCGATACAATTAATATAACACCAACAGGTACATTACAACCAATCAATCTTGGCAATGATACATCATACTGCGGTTCTTTTAGCAGAAAATTATCTACCGGAAATAATACAACAGTTTGGAATAACAACGTCGGAATTCCGTCAACTACATCAGATAGTATAAGAGTAACACAACCTGGTAAATATTGGGCAACAATTACAGGAAGCTGCGGTTCTGTTTCTGATACGATAAATATTGCACAATCACCTGGTTTGCCATTTTCATTTGGAGGCAATACTTCAGTTTGCCAAAGCAGCAACACTACATTAGATGCCGGTTCCGGTTATGATATTTATAACTGGAATACAAACGAGCATACACAAGCTATTACTATCACAGCGCCTGGAAAATATTGGGTGGACGTTTTTAAAAATGGCTGCAAAGGAAATGACACGATCACGGTTACTCAAATTAATAAACCATCGCCTTTTTCATTAGGAAACGATACATCGTTTTGTAACAATTTCTCATTTGCTTTAAATGCACCAGTTGCAAATGCAGTTTGGAATAATAATGTCAGCGTGCCAAGTACAACTGCATCGCAAATCACGGTTACTAAAGCCGGAAAATATTGGGCAACAATCACTAACAGTTGTGGCTCTGTTTCCGATACGATCCAGATAAATCAGAATTTAAGTCCAACTGCATTTAATTTAGGCAATGATACATCTATTTGTGGGTCATTTTCTAAAACAATTTCTACAGGAAATAATACAACCGTTTGGAACAACAATGTTGGAGTTCCAAGCACAACCGGACCGCAAATTACAGTGACGCAATTAGGTAAATATTGGGCAACCATAAGTAATTCCTGTGGAACAGCACAAGACACGATCGAATTTAAAAATGGAAGCAATTTATTGGTAAATATTGGTGATACAATAACGAAATGTGTGAGTTCAAATGTGGTGTTAAATGCCGGAACCGGATTTTCAACTTATCTATGGAATACTTCAGCAGTGTCACAAACAATTACTGTTTCAAATCCTGGAAAATATTTTGTTGATGTAACGAAAAACAACTGCAAAGGCAGCGATACAGTTATGGTCGTTGATGTTCAAAAGCCAACTATTACTTCTTTAGGAAATGATACCACTTATTGCGGTAATTTTTCACAAACATTAAGCACTGGTGACGCAACTACGAAATGGAATACTAATGTAACGGCTGCGCAAATTACAGTAAATGCTGGCGGTCAATATATTGCAACAATAACTAATGTATGTGGTAGCATTTCTGACACAATTATTATTAAGCAAAATCCATTGCCTGTGGTCAACTTAGGAAATGATCAGGAATTTTGTGATAGTCTTGAGCTGAGTATTGGTAATAACAGTTTTCAGTCAATCCGATGGAATACGAATGATTCTGTAAATACAATTTTGGTAAAGAATGGAGGTGTATATTTTGTACAGGTTATTGATACGAATAATTGTAAAAATTCAGATACGGTAAATATTAAAAAAGTATGCGATTACACTGTTTACATGCCGGCTGCGTTTTCTCCAAATCATGATGGTGTAAATGATATTTTAGTACCGCTGTCTAAGATAAGTGGAATTATTATTCAGAAATTTATCATTTTCAATCGATGGAATGAAAAAGTATTTGAAGCATATAACTTTGCACCGAATGATAAAGCTTTTGGCTGGAATGGCGATTTAAAAAATGCAGAACAGCAAGTTGATAATTATGTATTCGTTATTACGGCAATACTTCCTGATAACACAGTTAAAGATTACAAAGGAATTATAACCTTACTTAAATAATCAATAAATACTGAGTGAACCTGCAGCAATAACAGCATTGTTTTTCTTTAACTGGATTTTATAAATACCTTTTGGTAATTTATTTTTAAATACAATTGCATGTTCACTTCCGGAAGTTAAAATTTGCTGTTCAACAACTTGTCCTAAAGCGTTAATGGCTTCAAGATAAACTGTTTCATTGTTTATATCATATTTTAAATTGAAATTTCCATTATTCGGATTTGGGAAAATAGACAGAGTAGAAGAGGAACTGTTGTTTCTTACACTTGTTATAAAAGGAATTGAAACGGTTTTTTCAATAGTATCACTATTGCACGAGTTTTGCGTAATTAAACGCACTACATAAGTTCCTGCTTGCGCATATTGATGAGTTAAAGATGCAGTTGTTGAAGTTGTATCATCGCCAAAATTCCAGAAATATGTCGATGCATTAGTTGATGAATTTGTAAAAGTAACAGAATTATTATTTCCAACTACAAACGAAAAATTAGCATGCGTTGTATCACAAGGCGGTCCGGTACAAGCATAAGAACTCAGCAATAAATTTCTGGTGGAAGATAAGATCATGTTGCGTACACGCGTTTTTTGTCCTTCAGTAAAAATGCCGCGTCCGCCACAATAACTCATAATATTTTTAAAAGATAAAAAACTGTCAGGACTGTTGTTGCAATTACTTGATGTACAATCTTGTTTTTTGTGTGGCGGTGTGTCGCAAACCTGATCACCTTGAGTAGAGCAGTTGCCATTTGACGGACAAACCGTTTCTGAACTTCCTTGAAAAGTATGAAACAAACCCATTCCATGACCAATCTCATGTGCTAACGTTGATGATGTATATCGCATAGAACCAGCTGTAATAACAACACCATCTGTAGGATATTGTGTAAATAATGGAAAGACCGCATAACCGCCCCAACCGCCGGCAATTTTATGAACTACCCAAATATTATACACGTAATCGTGGCGCCAGTTACTCAAATTTTTAGTTTGTAATTCATCAGAACCAATTTCACCAGCCAAAGCACCTTCAATATAACCAATGCCTATGTCAGTATATCTTGGAATTCCGCTGGCATCTCTTCTGTCAATTCCATTACTTGGATTTCCATTCGGATCAAACTGCGCCAAACAAAACTGCACTTCCATATCAACGCCATCGCCGGCAATGTTTTTCCAGCGTTCATTAGCACCGCGTACGGCTTCATAAATTTGATCATCAGAAATATTGGAACCGGTTCCAACAGGTTCGCCTAAGTGTAAAACATGCACAACAATTGGTATTACCAGCGTATTTCCACTCAATCTGGAATTTGTATTTGAAGATAAATTAAGTTGTTTTAAGTAGCTTAAAAATGCAGTGTCTTTTAACTGATTTGTATTGAAAATTTCATTAGCACAAGGCAATTCCTGCGCGTTTGTATTCAATACTAAATGAGAGAAAAGAAAGCAGAACAGAACATAAGTAAGAAACTTACTTTCTTTTATTTTAGTTTTAATGGTTTTCATTCAAAAGAATTATACCACAAGTTAGACAATTATTTTTAAGATGCAGAAATTATAATGTTTATAGTTGCGCGCGCAGTAAACCTTTTCTGAAAAATGGTGGTGTCAATGGTGCATAAACTAGCAGCATATAACCATCTGATGGTAAACATTTAAAATGATATTTTTCTAAAAGTTGTTGCAGTAAATCATAATCTTCGTTATGATGGTAAGTACAAATAGACAGTTTAATTCCTTTTTGTTTTAACAGTTCCTGCGCGCCATCTAATATTGATCGTTCGTAACCTTCAACATCCATTTTTATAAAATCAACCTGAACGCCTTTTAATACAACATCCAGTGAAACGCAATTGTCATCGTTATAATTAGAAACGAATTTATTAATGATGGTTACTTTTTCTTTCCATGGCTGATAGGTTGCTTCCAGCGCAGGAATCCATTTCGGATCCGGCTCAAATAAATAGAGATGTTTAATATCTTCAATAATTTCCAAAGCGAAATTACCTTCTGCAGCTCCAATATCTAATACAACAGCATTTTTCGGAACATTAAAATCTGTATTTACATAGCAATGCGGTGATTTTGCATCTTGCTCGATTGATGTACAATTATAAGCATATTGTACTTTTTCAATGGTATCGTAAGAAACGTTGTAGTATAATTTTTTGCCTTTATGTAAAACATAAAATAAATTAACCGCTTCATCTTTTTGTACATCAATGCTATGTTGATTATAATTTGCAACGAAAGAATATGGAAAAACATAAGCATAGCCATCATCAGTATTTAATGTGTTCAGGTGATTGATTTCGGCTTCGAATGCAGTTTTCTTTTCAGGATATTTAGTGTAATAGCGATTGATTTTTTTTACCAATGATGAATAACTATCGCCTGGAATGTAAGCAAAACCGCCATGTTTCGGCAATAAGTAAATTTTTTGTAAAAGTCGTTTGTATCTTTTAGGTAAAAGAAGTTTTATCCTGTTGATTAGCTTCATAATTCTTGTACTAATTATAAAACATCAACAACCCAACCGAAGCGGTCTGCTTTAGTACATTTTTGAATGCCTTCCAATTCTTCTTTTATTTGTTGTGCGATTACATATTTCTTTTCATCCAACAAATAATCTTTTCCTTTATAACCGAAGCGATTCACCACATTGATAACAGCAGCAGTACCGGTGCCAAACATTTCAGTCAGTTTACCACTTTCATGTGCTTCAATAATTTCATCTATGGAAATTGGTCGTTCTTCTACCGTATAACCAAAATCTTTTGCAATCGTAATAACGCTGTTCCTTGTGATGCCTTCTAAGATAGTGCCGTCAGTTTCCGGTGTAATTAATTTTCCATCAATCACGAAAAAGATGTTCATTGTTCCAACTTCGTTAGCGTATTTTTTTTGTTCGCCATCTAACCATAGCACATCGTTGTAACCCATTTTTGTAGCCAGTTCTCGCGGATACAAAGTGCCTGCGTAATTGCCGGCAGCTTTCGCGTTTCCATAACCACCTTTTGTTGAGCGAACAAATGTATCATAAACTAAAACAGAAATTGGCTTGCCATAATAGGGTCCGGTTGGTCCGATGATGATGCAAAATAAATATCTGTCAGAAGTACGAACACCAATAAACGGTTCCGTGCCGATAATGAACGGTCTGATGTATAATGAACTACCTGCTTGTTTTGGTATAAAATCTTTATCTAATTCTACTAATTTTTTGATGCCTTCCATAAATAAATATTCTGGAACTTCAGGCATAGACATACGCACTGCAGATCTGTTTAAGCGATTTAAATTTTCTTCCGGACGAAATAAAACGATACCGCTTTCATCTTCTTTATAATATGCTTTCATGCCTTCAAATACAGCTTGTCCATAGTGAAAAACATTGCATGCTGGACTCAGCGAAATGTTTTGATATGGCTGAATTTTTGCAGACTGCCATTTACCGTCATAATATTCACAAACCATCATGTGATCTGAAAATGTTTTTCCAAAAGGCAAATTATTGAAATCGATAGTAGGCAACTTACTTTCAGTTACTGTTTCAACTTCTATTACCAAATTTTCCGGTTCTAAAACAACTGCTGCTGACATAAAAATCTATTTATATGCAAAGTAACGAAAAAAGGTTTTTAAATTTACAGCGATTAGTTAATTTTAGATTAATTTGGATAGTATGGAGCAATTTTATGTGCTAAATAGCGAAAATTCAGTAGAAATCGTAAATGAATTTTCAGGCAGCGTTTTTTTTTACGCAAGATCAAAAAATGAAAATGAAGCACAAATCCAGAGAACATTGATCGAAAAATTAGTTCAAAATGGCTTGAAATTAGAGTTGCAAAACGTGTTGTTGATTGATATTAATGAGCAAAAAATCAGATTAAATCAATTGCAAAAAATGACAAAGATTGAGCGTTGTATCTTCTTTGGCGATATTGAATCACAGATTGGATTGAACTTCACTTTACAAAAATACCATATTCAGACAGTACATTCTGTTGAATTCCTAAAAGCAGATTTAGCGGAAAATTTAGACAAAAACGCAGCTTTAAAGACGAAATTTTGGAACGAATTGAAAAAAGTATTTAACATAGACTAATGCAGGAAATCATATTTGCTACTAATAACTACAACAAAATCAAAGAAATAGAGATATTGCTAAATGGGCAATATCATATTAAAAAATTAATTGATATAGGATGCAACGAAGAACTGCCGGAAACGCATCATACTATTGAAGAAAATTCGGCCGAAAAAGCAAATTACATTTACACTAAATATAAAATTGACTGCTTCTCTGAAGATTCTGGCTTGGAAATTGATATATTGAACGGCGAACCTGGTGTTGACAGTGCGCATTATTCAGGCACTCGTGATGCAAATGCAAACATGGATCTAGTTTTACAAAAAATGAAAGGAAAGGAAAACCGTAAAGCAAATTTTAAAACAGTTATCACGCTGATAATAAATGGAATACAACATCAGTTTACCGGAACGATCGATGGTAAAATAGGCACTGAAAAACGTGGTTTATATGGTTTTGGCTATGATCCAATATTTGTTTTAGATGATGGAAGAACAATGGCTGAATTAATGCTGGACGAAAAATCGCGCATTTCTCACAGAGCAATTGCCGTAAAACAATTAATTGCCTTTCTTAAATTAAATCATTAATTTTAAACGACTTACACTTTGCATTTAAAAATATGCACTTTTATTAATCACTAATGCAACCAAACGACGATAAAATAGAACTATATAGTCAGTTGATCGAAGGTTGTATAGACAATCGTCGCGATGCACAATATCAGCTGTATAATTTGCTTGCAGGCAAAATGTTCGCTGTGTGTTTGCGCTACGCTAAAAATCGTGAAGCTGCAGAAGATTTGTTACAGGAAGGTTTTGTCAAGGTCTTTAATAATATTGGCAAATTCAGAAATGAAGGTTCTTTCGAAGGTTGGGTCCGCAGAATTATTGTGAATACAGCGGTAGAACATTACCGGAAATCTACAAAAATGTATTCCATCGTTAATGTAGAAGATGTGAATATGGAAATTCCTTGGGAAGATACTGGCGATGTTTTACAACTGGAAGATTTGACGAACATGATCAATAAGTTATCGCATGGATATCGCACTATTTTTAATATGTATGTAGTGGAAGGTTATTCGCACAAAGAAATAAGTGAGATGCTCGAAATCAGCGAAGGTACTTCAAAATCGCAGTTGGCACGCGCACGATATATATTGATAGATATGGTAAAAAAATCTGAAATAGTAAAACAAACAGAGACAGAAGCAAAAAAAATTGAAGCAGTCGCAAAATAACAATTTTGACCAATTCATAAAAGGTAAACTCGAAAATGCGAGCGTGGAACCGCCTGCATTTATCTGGAATAAAATTGAACGCAAACTGCCGCCGGTTTTACCTTGGTACAGCAAATACAAATATTTGCTGCTGTTATTACTCTTGTGTTTTACATCTGCGACCAGTGTTTTAACGTATAAGCATTTTAAAAATGAACATAAACAAGAGAATTTAACATCCGTAATAGCAGATGCAAATTCAAATTCAGGTGAAAATGTTGTTGCGCAAACTGATGAAAACGGAAATAATAAAAATAAACAGGAAAGCACTACTGATGAAAATGGAATGACTGCAAATGATGCTGATAAAGAAAAAAATACACCAAGCGTAAATTCTTTTTATAAGAGAAAAGAAAAAACAGCATCAGCTTCTGCTGTAAAAAATAATGCTTCTGCGTCAGCAGTTGAAAAAAGAAATGAACGCATCAGTCGTTTTGCAGCAACTACAAAAAATATAATGAATGTAAGTACTGCGACTGCTCTTTCACAAAATAATACAAATACAGGCACTGAAACAGAAAGTGATTCAAAATTAAAAGCAGTAAGATCAAAAAATAAACCTGGAAATAATTCAAATAAAAAAGATGGAATTGATAATAGTGCATCAATCAATGCAACTGCTGTTAATGACAATTCATTAGATTTAAATGCTGTTAATTCAAATACAAATACAATAGCAAATAATCAATCGACTGAAATCAACAGCGTGGATATTTCTCCGATTGCGGAACCTGTTCGTCCAAATAAATCAGAAGAATTACTCGTTTCTGTAACACCATTAAAAATCAATACAACACCTTTACAAAGTCGTGAAGTCTTACAGTCTTTAATTGATCCGACAAAACTTAGCGCTATGGATTTTGAAGCTGCGGCTGGCGTTGAAGAACTGAATCCAAACAAAGAAAAAATGATGCGAAACTTAAAGCAGTTTGCAGGTTATAATATTAATCAGGGTTTTCATATCGGCGCGTTTATTTCCATAAATAATATTTGGCTGTCTAACAGAAGTTTCAGTTGTGGCGAAAATGTTTCGAGCATTAAACCGAAAATTGATTTTGGCAAATCTTATGGATTGAATATTGGCTACGATTACACCGATCATTGGGGCATTGAGTTGGAAGCGCAATACGCAGAGCAAGGACAAAAATATACCGAAACTTCGGTAAATATGAATTCGACAAGAGAAGTAAATCTGAATTATTTGAAGTTTCCGTTAATGGTAAAATACAAACAAAGTTTTATCAATAATTATAATTCAAAACCGATTGTGATGAGTTTCTTGTTTGGTCCGCAAATGGGTTTTTTATTAAAGAAAGAAACATTACTGAATGGTAAACCGACAGAATGTAAACAAGGTTACAGTAAAGTAGAAACAGGTCTGGCAGTCGGCCTTGATTTTGATTTATACATGATGCGTTACATGTACTTAACCATTGGTGCTCGCACCGGATTTGGCACGTCATTCAAAAAAGGCGTACCTGTTAGTTATCAGTTAGGTATTACAACTCAGTTCAATTTCCGAATTCCTAAAAAAATAAAATAATAAAGTTCTTTATGTTTATATCCTTGCCTTCAGCAATGCTGAAGGTTTTTTATTCTGATTTTACTTCAATTCGCTGCGCTAAATAAATGCACAAAATACCAATCAATACAGCAATATAGCCGATGTAATTATAATGATACAAGTGTCCGGTAACTTCATCTTTTGTTAGAATTAAACCACCAATTACTGCAGATAAACCTTCGCTTAATTCAATCATGGCAGAACGAATAACTAAGAATTTTCCGCGTTCTTCTTCAGTTGCCGCGCCTGTAATCAATGTTTGTGCAGCTACCATTCTGCCGCTGTTAAAAATAAACATGAATGCGCAGATCAATAATGCCATCATGATTGATGATTCTTTTAAATGCGATATTACTAAGATCGGAATGAATGACAATAAGATTAAAATCCGGAATGATTTTAATTTTCCGAGCGTATCAATTAATTTTCCAAGTCGCGGCGAAGTTAATGAAACAGACAAGCCGCCAACGATGTACATCCATTTCGTATCTTCTAATTTGAAACCTAAATTTCCAACAAGATATGGATTGATAAATGAAATAAACATAAAATGGCCTAACACTAAAAAGAATCCAAATAACAATGCTTTTTGCAGATTTTTGTTCTTTAAAATATTCAGCACTTCGGCAATTTTTGAAATATTATCTTTCAGAATTTGTTTGGTCGATGGAAATAAAACTATTGCAGGAAAATAAACAAACAAAGAGAACAATGCAAAAAAAACTTCTTTAATACTGTTTTTTTCTTGTGTGATATGTCCGCGCATTTGTGGCAAATAATAATATGCAGGAATCAGTACCAGCAACGACAAAATACCAACCATTCTGAATGGCATAAACACATCAAAATGTTCGCAGATGAAAATAGCAAATGGTATTCCTACGATAGATGCTAAACCAAAACCTAAGTTTAAAATGCCCATTGCTTTTCCGCGTCGTTCGTATGGAACCATGTCACTGATAAATGCAGTAGAAACGCCACCTAGCAAACCACCAAAAAGACCGGTGAAGAAGCGCGCAAATAGCATTAAATGATAGCTATGTGCAAATGAACATAATATGCTGCCGATTGCAAAAAGAAAAAATGCAACTAATAAAACCGATTTTCTGTCATATCTATCGACATAAAATGCAGCTGCAAATGCAGACAAACCGCCGCTTAAAGAAAACGCAAATATCAGTAAACTATATGCTTTCGGCTGAATGTGATACAATGTCATCAATTCAGTGCCAAGTGGCAACATGAGTAAAAAGTCAACTATCGCACAAAACCAGATGAATGTAATTAAATATAATATCAGCTTTTCGTTTTTCACGACACAAAAGTAAACCAATTAACTTAATCCATTATTAACAAGCAATTATGTAATTTTGAAACAAGATTATACATTTAATTGTTATTGTGATATGACTGCAACAGTAGATTCTTTAGAAGCATTGATTCAAAATTTAAAACTCGATGCTGCTCTCCAAAAAATAGCCGAAAAAGTAGTAAATAATGAACGCATCACTTTTGATGAAGGTGTTTTATTGTATGAAAAAGGTGAACTCGGTTTTGTTGGTACTTTGGCAAATTATATTCGCAACAAAAAGCATGGCGATAATACTTATTTCAATCGTAACTTTCATGTAGAGCCAACCAATATTTGCGTTTATACTTGTAAGTTTTGCTCGTATTCACGTTTAATTAAAAACCGCGAACAAGGTTGGGAATATTCTATCGATGATATTCTGAATATTATCAAAAAATACGATGGTCAATCGGTAACTGAAGTACACATTACAGGTGGCGTGATTCCAAAACAAGATTTTAATTTTTATATTGATTTGTTCAAAGCCATCAAAGCACATCGTCCGGATTTACACATCAAAGCACTAACGCCGGTCGAATATCATTATATTTTGAAGAAAGCGAAAATGAGTTACGAAGATGGTATGCGTGCCATGAAAGCAGCCGGTTTGGACTCGATGCCTGGTGGTGGCGCAGAAATTTTTCACAGTGATATTCGCGATGAAATTGCAGGCGGAAAATGCAGTGCAGAAGAGTGGCTGGAAATTCATGAAACAGCACATAAGATTGGTTTGCCAAGCAATGCAACGATGCTGTACGGACACATCGAAACCTTTGCGCATCGTGTGGATCACATGGAAAGATTGCGTCAGTTGCAAGACAGAACGCACGGTTTCAATGCATTCATTCCATTGAAGTTTCGCAATCAACATAATGAAATGAAGCATTTGCCGGAAGCCACGATTACAGAAGATTTACGCAACTACGCTATTGCAAGAATTTACTTGGATAACTTCGAGCATATCAAATCGTATTGGGCAATGATTGGTAGAAATACTACACAGCTAAGTTTAAATTTTGGTGTAGATGATGTGGACGGAACGATCGATGATACCACAAAAATTTATTCGATGGCTGGCAGCGAAGAACAGCATCCTGCGATGAGCACACGCGAACTGGTAAACTTAATTAAAGCCGTTGATCGAAAACCCATCGAACGCGATACGGTTTATAACGTTGTTCAGGATTTTAGCCATGTTGTTTTTGAAGAAGACGAAAAAGAAAAAGCTAGATTGTATAATTAAAAATACGCATCACGTCATTGCGAGGAACGAAGCAATCTCATAAAGTAGAAAAGAAAATTACGCATACTATTAAATTTCATTCGGTTCTTATTTGTTGCATTAACCATCTTCTTTGGGTATTTATCATTTCAAAGAAGACAGTTTCATTATACTAATGAAATATATTTTGATGAAAAGTCAGGTGTAATTTATAACGAAGATGCCATACTAGTTTATTTTACATTAGCAATCATTTCATTTTCTGTCACACTAATTCTACCTGTTTTTATTCATAAAAAAAATTGAGAATCCAATAATCCACAAATCCTGATTCAGACAAAAGGCAAATAAAAATGCCTCACGAAGTGAGGCATTGTAAGTAATAGGTAACAAAAACTATGCTATTTTAACATTTATCGCGTTTAAACCTTTTCTTCCTTCTTCCAACTCAAACGTTACTTCATCATTTTCTCTGATTTTGTCAACCAGACCGTTCAAGTGAACGAAGTACTCTTTGTTTGATGCTGCATCTTTAATAAATCCAAAACCTTTTGTTTCATTAAAGAATTTTACAATTCCTGTATTCATTATAATTATTTTATTGGAACAAAGGTATGTTTAAATAAATGCCTTTTACCATATTGACCAAAAGCATAACATATTGATCCACAATGGTAATGTTTTAGACTCATTGGAAACAAATGCAGTAATTAAAAAGTATTCCTACTTTTGATTTGTTAAAATAAAGTCAATTTATCTATTGATTAACATATTTTAATAATTGCTTGAAGCGAAGCAATATACACTTATGTAATTTCGAGCCCAGAATGAAACTCAAATTCGCATCGATATTTATGCTTCTGTCAGTCTTTTGTTTACAAAAGATGGAGACAAAACATGTTCATTCACAAACATATTTAATCAGTAATCAAAATATCAAAACTGATAATTTAGTTGCATCAAATTTATTGAATAATTACAAATTTCAGGAAGTAGCAAACAATACATTGCAGCAAGATGTTATTCAGGATGATCAAATAGATGAAGAAGATGAATCATTTGATACGAATCACTTAACTGCATTACAAAATAACATTTTTTCTTTCTTAAATAATCTTGTTCTTACTAACCAAAGTAATGATAACATCGCATCTGTTTTGGATGCACTTTCTTCTAAAAAGTATATACTTTTTAACGTCTTCAGGATTTAATATAATCTTTAACAAGATCGCTTTTAATCGGACAATGTTTGATTAATCCATCATTTTTTATCGCATTTATTTTATTGATTTCTATTTAAAAGACATCCTTTTCTTCCAAAATATTTTTATAACATGAGAAAGCCATTATTGTATATCATGCTTGCAATGCCACTGTTTTTTGCCAGCTGTACTTCCAAAAAAGAAACTAAAGAAGAAGTAGTAAAGTATGAAGTTACTACACCATTTCAAACAGATACTTCATACACTAAAGAATATGTTGCACAAATTCGCTCGGTGCGGAACATCGAAATTCGCACGCAGGAAAAAGGTTTTCTGCAAAATGTATATATAGATGAAGGCCAAAGTGTGAGCGCAGGACAAGTGTTGTTTCGTATCATGCCAAAAATTTACGAAGCCGAATATATGAAAGAGCAGGCAGAAGTAAAAGCTGCTGAAATTGAAGTACAAAATGCTAAAACATTGGTAGATAAAAATGTGATTTCAAAAAATGAATTGTTGATGGCGCAGGCAAAATTAGCACAGGCACAAGCAGAAGCTACATTGGCAAAAACACATCTTTCGTTTACAGAAATCAGAGCGCCGTTTGGTGGTATCATCGACCGCTTGCCGAAAAAATTAGGCAGCTTATTAGATGAAGGCGAAATGCTGACCAGTCTTTCTGACAATGGACAAATGTTTGCTTACTTCAATGTTTCTGAACCGGAATATTTGGATTATAAACAGCAATCCAAAAATAATAATGTGCAGGTTGGTTTGTTATTAGCAAACAATACTGTTTTACCACAAAAAGGAACGATAGAAACAATTGAAGGTGAGTTCAATAATGAAACAGGTAACATCGCATTCAGAGCAAAGTTTCCGAATCCGGACAGATTGTTGAAAAATGGTGAAACAGGAAAAGTATTAATGACGATTCCATTAAAAAATGCCATCATCATTCCACAAAAAGCAACGTATGAAATTCAGGATAAGAAATATGTTTTTGTGGTCGATAAAAATAATGTAGTGCATTCGCAACTGATAACTATTAGCGCTGAAATGCCTGATTTATATGTGGTTTCAGATGGTTTAACACCAAATGATAAAATTTTACTGGAAGGTGTGCAGCGTGTAAAAGATGATGATAAAATCGAATACAAATTCACTCAGTCGCAAGATGTAATTACGCATTTAAAATTAAAAGCAGAATAGTAATCCTCAATTTCAATAAGTATGTTTAACAGATTTATTCAAAGACCGGTATTATCTATTGTAATATCGATTTTCATAGTGTTTCTCGGCGCATTAGCAATGACGCAGTTGCCCGTAACACAGTTTCCATCTATATCACCGCCGAAAGTAAATGTTACTGCAGAGTATCCTGGTGCCAATGGTGAGTTGATGATCAAATCAGTAATCATTCCGTTAGAGCGTGCATTGAATGGCGTTCCCGGAATGAAGTATATGACATCTGATGCAGGAAACGATGGCGAAGCCAGCATTCAGATTGTATTTAATTTAGGTACAGATCCAAATGTAGCAGCATTGAATGTACAGAACCGTGTGGCTTCGGTTGTAAATAAATTACCGCCATTGGTAGTGCGTGAAGGTGTTAAGATTTCTCGTGAAGAATCAAACATGTTGATGTATGTGAACTTGTATAGTAAAGATCCGAAAGCTGATCAGAAATTCTTATTTAATTATGCAGACATCAATTTATTGGCAGAATTAAAACGTGTAAACGGTGTTGGTTTTGCAGATATCTTAGGTAACAGAGAATATGCGATGCGTATCTGGCTGAAACCGGATAAAATGCTGGCGTACAATATTTCTGCTGATGAAGTAATGGAAGCATTATCCAGCCAAAGTTTAGAAGCATCGCCTGGAAAAACAGGAGAAAGTTCAGGTAAACGTTCACAGAGTTTTGAATACGTTATTAAATATACAGGACGTTTCACCACTAAAGAACAATATGAAAATGTTATTCTGCGTTCAAATCCTGATGGCGAATTATTGCGTTTAAAAGATGTAGCAGATATTGAATTCGGTAGTTCCATGTATGATATTTATTCTAACTTAAATGGAAGACCATCAGCAGCTTTAGTGTTGAAACAATCGTATGGAAGTAATGCGAGCCAAGTAATTGAAGATGTAAAAGCGAAATTAGCAGAACTGAAAAAAAGTTTTCCCAAAGGAATGGATTACGAAATCAGTTACGACGTTTCCACTTTCTTAGATGCATCTATCGAAAAAGTAATTCATACATTAATTGAAGCATTTATTTTAGTTGGTTTAGTGGTATTCATTTTCTTAGGCGATTGGCGTTCTACTTTAATTCCAACATTAGCTGTTCCTGTATCATTGATTGGTACATTCACATTCATGCAGTTTTTCGGTATCACATTAAACTTAATTACTTTATTCGCATTAGTCTTGGCAATTGGTATTGTGGTCGATAATGCGATAGTTGTAATTGAAGCCGTCCATACAAAAATGGAAACCGAACACATGTCGCCAAGAAACGCAACAGAAGCATCTATAAAAGAAATTTCAGGTGCTATTATTGCCATCACATTTTTGATGACAGCGGTATTCGTTCCTGTTGCCTTTATATCAGGTCCGGTTGGTTTATTCTACCGACAATTCTCTATCACAATGGCTGTATCAATTGTAATTTCAGGTATTGTGGCGTTAACATTAACACCTGCATTGTGTGCAATTATTTTAAAGAATAATCACGGACAAGAGAAAAAACAAACACCAATTAATAAACTTATTGCCGCATTTAACAGGTCATTTGATCGTTCAACAAACAGATATACTAATTTATTAAGCAGAATTGTAAACAGAAGAGTAATTACATTTGGTTTGTTAATTGCATTCTGCGCAGGAACTTTCCTGCTAAATAAAACAGTGCCATCAGGTTTTATTCCGAATGAAGACCAAGGTATGTTCTATGCAATTATTCAAACACCACCGGGTTCTTCTTTAGAAAGAACAAATGAAATTACAGAGCGCTTACAAAAAATTGCAGAAACAGTTGAAGGCGTACAATCTGTATCTGCATTGGCCGGTTACGAGATATTGACAGAAGGTACAGGTTCCAATTCAGGTACATGCTTAATTAATTTAAAAAACTGGAGTCAACGTAAACAAAACGTACAGCAAATCATTGATGAACTCGAAGAAAAAACAAAAGATATCGCAGGCGCAAATATCGAATTCTTCCAGCCACCGGCAGTACCTGGCTATGGAGCAGCAGGTGGTTTTGAGTTACGTTTATTAGACAAAGCAGGTAGCGGTGATTATAAAAAAATGGAACAGGTCAATACTGACTTTGTGAAAGCATTGTGCAAACGCAAGGAACTGACATCTGTATTCAGTTTTTACAGCGCGAGTTTTCCGCAATATGTTTTAAAAGTAGATAATGATTTGGCGCAGCAGAAAGGTGTTACGATAGATAATGCAATGAATACGCTTTCTACCTTATTAGGTAGTAACTACGAGATCAGTTTTATTCAGTTTGGCAGAATGTACAAAGTAATTGTGCAGGCAGCGCCGCAATACCGCGCCTTGCCGGAAGATATTATGAAGCTGTATGTAAAAAACAACAGAGATGAAATGGTGCCTATTTCTGATTTTATCAAAATGGAAAAAGTGTATGGCTTGTCAGAAATTACTCGACACAATATGTATAATTCATCCGAGATAAGCGGAACAGCAGCACCTGGTTATAGTAGTGGTGAAGCAATTAATGTTGTGCGAGAAGTCGCTGAAAAAACCTTACCGCGTGGTTTCGGTATCGATTGGGCTGGTATTTCTGCAGACGAAGTAGCACAAGGCAATCAGGCAATTTATATCTTCTTGATTTGTCTGGGTTTTGTGTATTTGATATTAGCAGCACAATACGAAAGTTTCATCTTACCGTTTCCGGTACTGTTAAGCTTGCCAGCCGGTATTTTTGGTGCTTTCTTTTTTCTGAAATTATTTGGATTAGAAAATAATATTTATGCGCAGGTGGCAATGGTAATGTTGATTGGACTTTTAGGAAAAAATGCCGTGTTGATTGTAGAGTTTGCAACACAGCGTCATGCTGATGGTTTCTCAGTGTATAAAGCAACATTAGAAGGAGCCAAAGTGCGTTTTCGTCCAATCCTGATGACATCATTTGCATTCATTGCCGGCTTGATTCCATTAATGTTTGCTACTGGTCCGGGAAAATTAGGCAACAGAACTATTGGTACAGCCGCAGCAGGTGGTATGTTGCTCGGTACGGTGTTTGGCGTTATACTCATTCCTGGTTTATATTTTATTTTTGGAAGCATCGCTAACAAAAATAAATTGATTAAAGATGAAAAAGAAAATCCCTTAACTGAAGAAATTGAAAATCATGAATAAAAATAAATTATTTCCGATTCTGTTGGTTACGTTACTGTTCAATAGTTGCAAAATACCAAAAGTTGTGCAGCGTACAGAAAACAGAACGACACCGACTGCGTACAACAATACCAATAACACAGATAGCACCAACACAGCTATTACGAGTTGGCGTACATTTTTTACAGATACGAATTTGGTAAAACTGATTGATACGGCGCTTGCAAATAATCAGGAACTGATGATTACTTTGCAGGAAATAGAAATGGCGAAAAATGATATTCGCGTCAAAAAAGGAGCGTTGTTACCAACTCTGAATGGGAATCTTGAAGTAGGTGGCGAAAAAGTTGGACGCTATACCAGTCAAGGCGCAGGCGACGAAGCGACAGAAATTACACCTGGTAAAAAAGTACCGCCATTTCTGGGCGATTTCAAAATTGGCGTGGACATGGAATGGGAAATTGATATTTGGAAAAAATTGCGCAACGCTAAAAAAGCAACAGTTAAACGTTATTTGGCAACTATTGAAGGCAAGAATTTTGTACTAACCAACCTGATTGCTGAAGTAGCAAATTCTTATTATGAGTTAGTCGCTTTGGATAATGAACTGGAAGTGGTTCGCCAGAATATTGTTACGCAAAAAAACGCTTTGGAAGTAGTAAAGATTCAAAAAGAGGCAAGCAGAGCAACAGAACTGGCAGTGCAAAAATTTGAAGCAGAAGTATTTGGCACGCAAAGCAAAGAGTTCGAGATTTTACAGGAAATTAAAGAAACCGAAAACAAACTGAATTTTTTGTTAGGTCGTTTTCCACAGGAAATACCAAGAAGTAAAGATAATTTCATGCAAATGGTACCGCCTGCTATTCAAGCCGGAATACCAGCACAATTATTGTCAAACAGACCGGATATCAAACAAGCAGAATTAGAATTAGATGCATCAAAATTAGATGTTAAAGTGGCGAAAGCAGAATTTTATCCGCAATTAAAAATATCTGCAAGCTTAGGTTTGGATGCGTTTACGCCTGCATTCTGGTATAAAATTCCTGAATCTATTTTTGGTTCGTTATTAGGTGATTTGATTGCGCCTTTGGCTAATAAAAATGCGATCAAAGCGGAATATTTGAATGCAAACGCGAAACAAAAACAGGCAGTATTCAATTTCGAGCGTACAATTTTGAATGGTTATATGGAAGTTTCCACACAGTTATACAAAATTGATAATTTGCAAAAAAATTACGACTTGAAGTCAAAACAGATTGACGCATTAAATAAATCTGTTACAGTTGCAAATGATTTATTTGCTTCTGCGAGAGCCGATTATTTTGAAGTTTTGATGACGCAACGCGATGCTTTGGAATCTAAATTAGATTTGATAGAAACCAAGCAACAGCAACTGAATGCAGTTGTAAGCATTTACAAAAGTTTAGGAGGCGGCTGGCGTTAAAAATAAATTTCCGTCAGTTAACGAACTCATTAACTGACGGAATACTTTTTAGTTTCTTTGTTAGATGAAATAAAGCAAACCGCATTGCTTAATTGATTTCTTTATATAGATTAAATTATATAGATTTGGAGTTTTGAAAGAACAGCATAGTCTGTATTCAATTATATAAAAAATCATATCTCTAAGTGCAAAAAGTAAATAATAATTTTTTCAGAACCATTCATCAGTTGAGAGAATATGAAGAGCTGATATTATTTACGGACAAGCATGCTGTTTCAGCAATCGAAGAACGTGCAGTAATAGATTATCTTGCAAAACAATATCAATCAGAAACAGTAAACTATCCTTTTGTTCCACCTGCATTTAATGCAACTGCAGCACTATGGTCAGCGAAATTAATCTATCATACAGCATTTTTTTTTCTGTGCAGAAATGACAACACGTCAAAATTAATTTCTGTACTAAAAGAATACAACAAAACACCTGATGTATCCGAACATCTTTCTGCGGATTTACTGATGCGTTTTTTACCACATGTTTACAGCGAACTCAAAGCAACGGATGCACAGGATACGATCTTGCCAATTTTAGAAGCACACATGCAAAAGTTTCATTATTCATCTATCGGAACAGATATTGAAATTGTAGAAGATGATTTAACAGAACTGTTTAAAAATGCTTGTTTCAGACAATTATACATTGATCGTGTAACTGCTAAAAAAGTACAGAAACTTATAACTATTCCACAAATTCGAGATGCTATAAAAGAAAATTTAGGTGATTACACACAAGTATTCTGGCATGGATTTTAAATAAAACAAAACAAATGAATCAAGTAAAAAAACTGAATGAAGTATTACAGCAAATAAAAAATACGTTTGTCGATAAAGATGAAATAATTGATTTATTAGGTATTTGCTTGTTGGCAAGAGAAAATGCATTTTTGCTCGGACCGCCGGGAACGGCAAAGAGTGCCATTGTAAGAGCGCTTTCTTTGCAAATACAAAACGGAAAGAATTTTGAATATTTGCTGACTCGCTTTACAGAACCAAACGAAATATTCGGACCATTCGATATACGCAAATTAAAAGACGGCGAGCTCGTAACCAATACAGAAGGCATGTTGCCCGAAGCATCTATCGTGTTTTTGGATGAGATATTCAATGCCAATTCAGCGATATTAAATAGTTTGCTAATGGCTTTGAACGAAAAGATATTTCGCAGAGGAAAAGAAACGCGCAAATTGCCATCACTTATGTTTGTCGGTGCAAGTAATATCTTACCGGAAGACGATGCGTTAAATGCATTGCTCGACCGTTTCCTGATCAGAATTCAATGCGATTATGTAAAACCGGATAAACTGAATGAAGTGCTTATTGCAGGTTGGAAATTAGAACATCAGAAAGAACAGAATCCAATTACGATAACGGCTGATGAGATTCGTGACTTGCAAGCATTATGTAAAAATGTAGATTTACATCCGATCAGAACTGCTTACATCGATTTGATACATTCGTTACGAAATACAGGAATAAAAGTGTCGGATAGAAGAGCTGTGAAACTGCAAAATCTTATAGCTGCCAGCGCTTTTATTTGCGGACGAACCGAAGCGATTCTATCTGATTTGTGGGTGCTGAAATATATTTGGGACACAGAAGAACAGATTGAAATTCTCGAAGGTATTGTTAATACGGTAATTGAAAAAGACGAAAATACGAACGCACATCCGCAAGCGTTCTACAACAAAATGCCAAATCCAAATGATGTAATAAAAGAAGTCAGATATCTTGCCGAACAATGGAATAAAGAAGCATTATCGTTAGAAGAAAAAAATGTCATCAAAGATAAACTGCGCTATGTACAAACGCGCTGCGACTGGATACATCAACAGGAACAAAAACAATTTATTCAACAGGAAATTGACAGCTTATGGAAACTCATCTTGCAAGCAATGTAATTTCCTATTTACTGCAAATAAGCGTTGAACATAAAGAACGCTTAGGTAGTATTCGTCATTGGCAAAATTTAAAACTGGCTTTTGACGATTCTATTATTTGGGTAAAAGATTTTACAAAAGAACAAGTCGAATCCATACAGGTAAAACAAATACCGTTTAAAGAGTTGTTTTACTTTAAAGACAACTTGCTGTTTAAAATAGACAGCTTGGTGCCTGAAAAGAAAATGCATTCAGGGTTGTTGTGGACGCCAATAAACAGGGCATTGCAGGTAGAACTGCCAAGTCTTAATCACAATTATTTCGGCATTAACGAAGCAGTAAATATTAAACTGATAGAAGCAAATGCAGAACACGAATCATGCGCATTGCTTACGACAATCAATGTCGCAGCAGATTATATCAACACAGCTACAGCAATAAGATTAAAGAATTTAAAATGGTGTATGATAAATAAAGATTTGTTTATTATCGGTAAACCATTGTTGCCATTAATTGGTAAAACATTCTGGATGAAAAATGATTTCTTATTACCAACTGGATTTGATTTTGAATTAACGGTTTTAGAACAAACACTGAAAACACTTTTAAATCCGCACAGCGAACGATTTATTGTATGGAAAGAAGATGCAAGCTATGTTTCTGTAGATAAAAATGAGGTGCGACCATTAAGTATTAGTTCATTCAGACAAACAATTGCTGCTATCTGATGACTGAATTTCATAAATATTTTACGGTTTACGAGAACTATTATTGGAAGTTTGAACTAGACTATGATTTTTCCTATAATGCCGAAAATATTATCGCCATTGTAGATGGTAATACAATTATCTACATGGAAGAACTGATAGAAATAATAACATTTCTGGAACCACAAGGCATTCCGTTGTTAAGTCCTTTATTACTGGTTATTGCAGCAACAAATGCGAACGGACAAGAATCATTAACGAAGATCAGATCGATTATTGATAGTTTAGGTTACGAAGATGCTTTTCGTCCGGACGTAAATAAAGCATTTGATTTTTTAAAAAGAATATCACTTTTACCTAAACAATATAAAACCGGAAAATATCGCAGATTGGTATTGCAAGCTGTTTTTAAAAATTGTCATAACATAGTTTCTTCAGTAAAAGCAAGATTGATTTTAAAACAATACAGTCGATATGTAGAAACACTGGAAAACAGAATTGTTACCGAAGAGCTTACCAGTAATGTATTGTTCCGTGAAATAAAGGTTTTGGCGCTCTTAGGAAGCAGATTTAGAGATAAAGATGCTATAATTGAAGCAATACAAAATTTGCCTGATCATGATGAGATAACAGAAAAACTGGAAGAAGAAGTATTAGAGTCAGATGCTTTAGCAGACAAACCTGTTGATTTTATTGAGCAATTGGTGCGAGATGAAAGAACATATATGGTGGGCTCGTTGATCAAAAGATTGTGGGCAAGTCTGCAAATTCCGTTTCATCATAACATACCAAGTGGCCAGCCATTAGGCGGTATTTCCGATTTAACGAACAAAGGAAGCTTTGACAAATTATTGATATCTGAATTTGCGAATGACGAAGATGTTTTTATTTCAAGAATCGCGAACAATGAAGCGTTATATATTGAAAGAGAAATACCACCACAGCAAGATAAGATCACGCGCATATTTCTAATAGATGTTTCCTTGAAAAATTGGGGAACACCTAAAATACTGGCGTATGCAGTAAGTATCGCAATTTTAAAACATCCGAAAAATGAGATCGACTGCAAATTTTATATTGTCGGAAACACATATCATGAAATTGAATTAAGCGACATCGAACAGGTTGTTAAGAACATGAATCATCTTTCCGGAATCATAGATGCATCAGCAGGTTTGGAGCATTTCTTTGCAGATCATCAAAAAATAAAAAACTCGGAAATATTTTTATTGACTTCTGTAAATGCTATGCAGATGACTGCTGTTCAGAAAACAATTGCCAATAACAGGGAATTGTTGAGTTTCTTGGTGTTGTCAGATTTGGAAGGACACATTCATTTGTATCGTTACAAAAATCAAAATAAAAAACATATTCAGACTTTAGCATTGCCGTTAGAGAATCTTTGGGAACGAAAAACAAATGCAGTCAGAAAAAAAACAGCGCCTAAACAGGAATTGCTAAAAGTACCGATACTATATCCGGTTTCTAACAGCAACTCATATACATTCACGGCGCATAGCGAATATTATATTTACAATCGCGGTTGTATGTATAAATTTATGTCGTTGAATGCCGAAAAAGGATTTGAATTAATAGCATCAGGATTGGATTTTTCGTATGGTGAATTTACTATCCTGAAATCAAAAGGGAATGATATCATTGTTTATTTCGATTATGCGAAGGAATTAATTGCTTACTATGATATTCAACACAGAAAGCAAGAGTCGTTCCTGGTAAAAAAAGCAAATTTTGTAAGTGCTCGTGTTGCCTTATTTACGCACAAAAATAAATTGTACATAGATAGCGATGCTAAGATGTTTGAAGTATCTGACAATGCAGCACTTTTGCCTATTTACAATGACGACACCATTCAAAAAGCATATCAGGAACATGTGGCAGAAACAAATGTGTTTAATAATGCCATTAAAAGACACAAAAGAAAATACAATGTCATCGTAAATTTGCACAGCGTTTGTTTGAATTCTGAATATTCTATCTTAATCAATGATTATTACCTTTCGCAAACAGGTTTTTATAAATCAAGAGTTGTTACCAAAAACGACTATAATTATGATATAAATGTAAATCTTATCTTGAAAGATATCGGACCAAACAGATTGGATATAATCAGGATCATTAAAGAAAAAGCAGAACTTTCTTTAGCTGATATAAATAAATTGATGGACTCTTACCGGCCAATCATTTTACAGGAAGTAACAGAGAATAAAGCGACAGAGCTTAAAAGAATATTGGAAAACAATGGCGCTATTTGCTATACAACGAATGTTTCGTTTGAGTTTAAAGACGGAAGCAAAATAACCATGCAAAACGGAATATTAATATGCAAAAGCAGTAACAGCAAAATACCTGTATTTTACATGCCGTTCATTACCGGACGAGGAATTGCTTTTGCAACAGACCATGAATTTGCAGGCAGTGAATATTTCTTGCCGAATCAGCATACATTGACAGAAATAATAGTAGATGATTTTTTCAAAAAGTATATAAATCCATTTTTAGAAATTATACATAATGTTACTGCAGCTTAGACCATATCATACAAACAAGTATAATGTTGGCGGCATCTTAATTGCTGACTCGTCACCGTATTTTTGGTTGCAGGAATTAGAGCGTATGCAGTTGCCTGTGCACAAGCTCAAGATATTTGCTATACCATCAACCACCGCAAATAAATTATTTGGCTGTTTGATAGTAACAGATGTAAACCTGAATAAAACAGATCTCGAAAAAAATAATAAACTGCAACTTGTAGAAAATAAATTATTCATTCCGGAAAACACAATCATATTTCCGCAACTGACTACAGAAGATTGGGAACGATTGTTCACGCAGCATTTTTATTTCATGCATCCGCAATTAGGATTAATTGAATTGGATGAAGAAGTAGATTGGTCGAAAATAATAAGCGCTCCAAAACAGGCAGCAGCAAGCATAAAAAAACCTGCAGAAAGCGTTCGTATTCCTTCTGTTATTCGTGCTTATAAATTAGAGATTCCGGAAGAAGGATGGATAGAAAATATTGCAAACAGTGAATCTGAAAAAGAACTGCTGGAAAAAATGCCTTTTGATATGAAAAAAGTAATGGAAGGCAATCAGAAAGAAATTGATAAGTATTTGGAATTTATGGATAAGCATCCAGAATTGGCTTTGAAATACGCAATTCCTGTCGATTTAATGGGAACCAGTCGCGGAAAAGAATGGGCGAAATTTCATTTTAAAGATAATTCATGGTGGAGCAAAATATTGGATAAACTCTTTAGCAGTTCAGGTAATAGTACAGCCGGAAGCAGCGGTTCCGGCAGCAGTAGCAATGTGAGCAATGCAAACGTGTTTAAATACGTTGCAATCTTTATACTAACAATTTTAGGTGTTGGTGTAGCGATAAAACTTTTCACCGGTAATTCAGCGGGCACAAGCGCAGGCAATCCTGTTACAGAATCAGCGCATCAAAGCGCACCTTTGGGCTTCTTCTCTTGGATACTTATTCTGGGTTCGTTAATATTGATATCATACATAGTGTTACGATTGTTAGCTGGAATTAAAACTGCCGGCAAGAATAAATATAAATCAACGTCTTCCAATAACAGTGATACAACTTCAGGAACGCCGTCGCCAACCATAATGATTCCATCTGCAATTAATTGGGAAACACTCAAAGTAACACAACAAACAGATCAGAATCCAATATCATTCGGAACACCGGATATGTCTGCAATGGCTAAAATAATTTGTGCAGTTATTTTGTGTCTTGTTCTCTCATATCTTTTTTATCCGTTAATAAATAGGTTTGGATTAAACTGGGTAAATGTCTCATTGTTGATTTTATTTGCATGGTTACTATTTAAATTGGTAAGCACAGATAAATTTATTTTAAAAACAGAAGAGAAAGAAACACAAAGTTTTTCTGATAAATTGCTAGCATTCTGTATGTGTGTATATCTGTTTAAGTTGCTGGCAATTTTGTATTCATTCAGTTATCTGCCTTTTTTATCAGTAGTTGGCTCTTTAGTTATTTTTGTTGTATCAGGTATAATTATAGGTTTGCTGATTGTTGGTCTTACATCCGGAAGCAGTGGCGATGGTGGAAACGTATATGTAGATTCAGGTCGTTTTAATGCATTAACTGAAAGATACGAAAAACTAGCACAGGAATATATTAAGAAAGGCGATTACACGCGAGCAGCATATATCTATTTGAAGTTGTTGAAAAATCCTTATAAAGCAGCGGAAACGCTTTTGGATGGAAAACAATATCAGAATGCAGCTTATGTCTTTTTAAAACAATGTCAGAATAAGTCAAGGGCTGCCGAATGTTATGAACAGGGAAAACTATATCCTGCGGCAATTGAGTTATACAAAGAGTTGGAACAGGACGAAAAGATTGGCGATTTGTATTCCTTAATGTACGATAGAAGAAACGCAGCTGTTTTTTACAATAAAGTGATTGAGAAATATACCAACACCAATCAATACGTGAAAGCATCTTTGATATACAGGAATAAAATGCAGGATTATACATCGGCACAAAACCTGTTGCTGACAGGTTGGGAAAAGAATTTGGATGGAATCAATTGTCTGAATAATTACTTTGCTAACATCTCGGATGTCAAACTACTGGCAAAAGAAATACAAAATATCTACGAAACAAAAACAACAGCAGCAAACAAAAATAATTTCTTACAGGTCATCAAGCATGAATACAATAAGAATGAGCATTTAGAAGACGTAACGCAAAATATTGCCTACGAGATTATAGCCGAAGAAATTATGAAGAACAGGAATATTATTCAGGAACTAAAACATTTCACTAAAAAAGACAAGAATATACTGAAAGACATTATGAGGTTCAAATTATTCAGCAAATAAGTTGTGTAGATTGTTAATAGTAATTACACTTCAACCTTTTTCCATCTTCCGCTTTTAAAATAAAAGTAAGATACAGTAGCCAGCAGCATTTCAGTAACAGGTATCGCGATAAAAGCACCGGTGGCTTTCAGATTTAGACCTTTCGCTAAAAAATAAGCAAACGGAATCTGGAAACACCAGAAACAAAAGAAGTTAATATACGTTGGTGTCTTTGTATCGCCTGCACCATTCAGTGCCTGCGTCATTACCATACCGATACCAAAGAAAATATAGCCGGAACCAAATATTTGAAGCGATAAAACACTATAAGCAGCAATAGCTGCATCTTGTGTAAAAATATGAATAATCGGTTTAGAGAAGAATACAAACAAAACAGTAACAAACACCATAAAAATCGTATTGTATTTCAGCGTCATCCAAACACTTTCTTCAGCACGTTGTAATTGTTTCGCACCAAGATTTTGTCCAACCAATGTCGCTGCTGCATTGCTCAAACCCCAGGCAGGCATAATAAAAAACACCGCGTTGCGTATCGCTATCTGGTAACCTGCCGATGCAGTCGTGCCGCCGGTTTCCGCCACCAGTCGTGCTAATATAATCCAGCTTCCGCTCGCAATAATAAACTGCATTGTAGCAGGCGAGGCGATAGATATGATGGATTTTATAATAGTTCCGTCAATAGTAAAATGACGTTTATAGAATTTAAGAATACCGCTGCCTTTAAACAAATGATAGCATTGATAAAGCACACCTGAACTTCTGCCAATCACGGTTGCCATCGCAGCGCCTTTCAGCCCAAAATGATGAATAAAAATAGGGCACAGGATGATGTTAATAATACTCGCTATCCACAAACTGCGCATCGCCATCGCTGCGTCGCCGGCACCACGAAAGATACCATTGATCAAAAACAATAGAACAATAGCAATACTGCTGCCAAGCATAATACGCGTAAAAATGACACCATCTTTCACCACATCAGCACTTGCGCCCATCAGCGATAAAATTTCAGCGGCAAAGAACACACCAATACTGCTGATAATAACAGCAATGATGCTTGCGATAACAATAGATTGCGCGCCTGCATGAGCAGCATCTTCTGCATTCTTTTCACCAATACGTCGCGCGACAATTGCAGTTGCTGCCGTACTCAAACCAATAGCGATAGAATAAATAATAGTGATCACCGATTCCGTTAAACCAACTGTAGCAATAGCATTCTTTCCGAGTTTGCCGACAAAGAAAATATCCACTACGGCAAACACACTTTCTAAGCTCAGTTCCAAAATCATCGGAATTGCCAGCAGAAAAACCGCACGCGAAATGCTACCTTGCGTATAATCCTGTTCTTCACCGTTCAATGATAGTTTGATGAAAGTATAGATACGTTGAAAAATAGATTGCTGCTGCGTTGCCATTTATTGAATTAAAGTGAATGGCAAAAGTAGGAAATAAAAATTAGTTATGAGATGAGTAATCTAATGAAGTATTTCGCGCAGGTATCTTATAATTAAAAAGGAAATCCAGTATTCAATTTTTTCATCTTTCATTTTAGGTTCCCTTAGTTTCCATTTATTAAATACCCTTTTGTATTCATCAGTCTGCTTAAATTTAATAAACTGCTCTTTTTTGAATTCATCAAATTGGTCAAAAGTAAATTTTAGTTGATCTACCAGGTTGCCATGCTCAATTACTAAAAATTCAAAAACAGCGTTCTTGTCTTCGTCATCAACATTGAAGCGATATTCATCTATCCGTATCAATCCGCTGTACCAATCCATTTTTTTACTTTCAGGAAAGATGACATTCAAATACGATTCATAATAAATTCCTTCATCAGATATACCTTTAGGAGCTCTTATATCTTTTACGAAAAGTTCGTTGTCAATAAGTTCAAACGATGCTATATATCCACGCCATAATGCCGAAAAGAATACTTTTTCGAAACATTTCTTTTCAGGAAATTCAGCAAAATAACTTCCTAATAATTCTTCGCTCAGAGATAATATCTCTGCGTTATAGAACAACATGTCTTTTATTTGCATGGTCATAATGAAGTATGTTTAGATAGTATCACTGTTTTTATCAAGCAACATACAAACGAAAAATACAAACTTCCAAACAAACCACCAACCACAAAGATTCATCTCAACGTTCGCAATCTCACGCCTTGAGTCATTGCCCACGAAGCAATCACTAACAGATCATTTCAGTGAAAATCTGTGTAATCTGTGAGAAAAAATAGATTTTAATCAGCTAAATCATAAGCAATAATAATCACAGTTCAGACAAAAATTTTCATTCAAAAACTGCCACCATAATAGTTGTTTTTCATAAAACATTGAAAATAATACAGTTAGGTGATTTTGAAAGCATTCTCGGTTCGTCCGAAAGCCATCTCGGTTCGTCCGCAGAGCATCTCAGCGCATCCGCAAGCCATCTCGGTTCGTCCGCACAGTATCTCGGCGCGTCCGCACAGCATCACGGCGCATCCGCACGGCAACTCGGTTCGTCCGCACGGCAACTCCGCCTGTCCGCACGGCATCTCGGAGCATCCGCAAGCCATCTCGGTTCGTCCGCACGGCATCTCGGAGCATCCGCAAACCATCTCGGTGTTACCGCATTGTTAAGCGCAGTATCCGCAAGCTGTAAAAAATGCACTGAACGAAGATTAAATAAAACCTTATCACTTCAAAAATAGTTTAATTGATATATTTGCACACTTCTAACACTGCGGCTTATGACTCACGACTCACGACTTACGACTAAAAACATCTATATCATCCGACACGGACAAACAGATTTCAACGTTCGCCAGGTTGTACAAGGCCGCGGCGTCAATTCAGATTTAAATGATACAGGCATCCAGCAGGCAAAACTGTTTTTTGAAGCGCACAAAGAAATAAAATTCGATGTAGTCTATACATCATCACTAAAAAGAACCTGGCAAACCGTTGATTCCTTTATTTCCAAAAAGATACCGCACATCGCACGTCCAGAAATTGATGAGATAGATTGGGGAATTTTTGAAGGCGTTGAGCATCATCCTGATTTACAGAAAACTTACTATGATATTATCAATGCATGGAAAGCAGGTAACCTCGATATTAAAATTGAAGGCGGCGAAAGCGCTCAGGACTTGGCCAACCGTTTACAGCCATTTGTAGAAGAACTGCAAAACACCGATGCACAAACCATTTTAGTCTGCACACACGGCAGAACTTTGCGTGTATTGATTTGTTTATTACTCGGCAAACCGATTCAGCAAATGGATGAGTTTGAACACCAAAACACTTGCCTTTATCATGTCGAATTTAACGGCAACAAACATACATTAATTAAAGAAAATGATATCAAGCATTTAGCTGCTTTGAATGTTTCCACAGAAGAAAAACCACATTAAATAAAAGACAACGCGTGATCAATATTTCAGCAGTTTCCTATCTCAATACAAAACCATTCTTGCATGGCTTGGAAATTGCATCCATTAAGAGCAAAATTAAACTCAGTTTAGATATTCCTACTTTAGTAGCACAAAAGCTATTAACCGGTGAAGTTGACATCGGATTAGTTCCTGTAGCCGTTATTCCGCAGTTAAAAAATCCGCAGATTGTTTCGCCATTCTGCATTGGTGCCAACGGAAAAGTAAAAACTGTGAGTTTATTTTCTGAAGTACCCATTGAACAGATCAATACCGTTTATTTAGATTATCAGTCGCGCACGTCTGTATTGTTAGTACAAATTCTTTTCAAGGAATTCTGGAAACACGATGTAACTTTCCTTCCGGCGTTTGAAGGTTACGAAAATGCAATAAAGAACAACATCGCAGCAGTTATTATCGGCGATCGCGCGATTGCTGCATTAGGAAAATATACTTATGAATATGATTTGGCAGAATCATGGAAACAGCATACCGGTTTGCCATTTGTGTTTGCCGCTTGGGTAAGCAACAAAGAAATTGATTTTGATTTTTTGGATGATTTTAATGCAGCTTTGCAAATCGGTTGGAGCAACCGCAACCAAATTTTAGATCAATACAAAAAATACAATTCGCCGTATTTTTCCGTGAAAGAATACTGGAACACCAATATTCAGTATCAGTTAGATAGTGATAAAAAACAAGCGTTGGAATTATTCCTGCGCAAACTCAATCCGAAACAGCAATTCTTTTATTGTTATTAAGAACCAGCAATTCTTTCCAGTGTTTGTCTGATGAGCGCATCAACTACTTTGTGTGCATCTTTCGTAAATTTTTTTGTAGCGCGGTTAGCTAATATAGCATTCAATGAAATTGCGTGATGACCTAATAAAGTGCTTAAACCATAAATGCCTGATGTTTCCATTTCTAAATTCGTGATCTTCCTGTTTTCCGGCAGTACTAAATTTACCAGATCATCGATGTAATTTTTATTCTTTGGCTCTAAGCGAAGCATGCGTCCTTGCGGTCCGTAAAAACCTGCGTTCGTTAACGTTACGCCTTTTCGCATATCAAAAGCCAATTCTTCAAGTAGTTTATCAGATGCATGTGTAAACGATGGAAATACACCTAACTGCGACACCAATGGATAGATGGCTTTCATGTATTTCTGTTCGGTGGTAGTAGTTTCGGCTTTGTAAAAACCCATCAAACCATCCAATCCGATTGCAATCTCTGAAGCTAAAAAACTATCAATTTCTATATCAGGTTGAACCGCACCAGAAGTGCCAATTCGTATAATATTTAGCGCAGTTAAGTTTTCTTTTATTTCGCGTGTTTTCAGATCAATATTCACCAACGCATCCAGTTCATTGAAAACGATATCTATATTATCGGTGCCCATTCCTGTTGATAAAACTGTTAACCGTTTTTTGCCGATATAACCGGTATGAATTACAAATTCACGTTTCGTTTTCTTTAATTCTACAGAATCAAAATATTTGGAAACATCATCAACGCGCTCCGGATCACCAACGGTGATTATGGTTTCGGCAATATCTTCCGGTAACAAATTTAAATGATAAACACTTCCATCTGCATTTATGATCAATTCGCTTTCTGGTATCTTCATTGGTGTTTTTTTATTTGGAAATGCAATTGCATTATATAAAGTTAAAAGTAAAATGGAATTAGACAAATGTATTTTATAAATCTTATTTTTACGGAATTGCAAACATCTCAGGAAATATTACTGGAGTACTTTGGTTACGAATCTTTTCGTGAGCCACAACAGGCCATTATCCAGTCTGTTTTGGATGGAAAAGACACATTAGCATTGCTGCCGACAGGTGCCGGAAAATCCTTATGTTTCCAGGTTCCTGCGTTGATGAAAGACGGTATTTGTGTGGTGATTTCACCATTAATTGCACTCATGAAAGACCAGGTATTTCAGCTAAAGAGAAGAAATATAAAAGCTGCAGCCATTTTTTCCGGTTTGAGCTTTAATGAGATCGATATCATACTGGATAACTGCCAGTTTGGTTATTATAAGTTTTTGTACGTTTCGCCGGAACGCTTGAAGACAGACATTTTTATAGAGCGTTTTAAGCAAATGAATGTCAACTTGATTGCAGTTGACGAAGCGCATTGTATTTCACAATGGGGCTTTGATTTCCGTCCGCCGTATCTGGAAATTGCAGACATTCGTAAATATCATCCGAAAGTTCCGGTATTGGCATTAACGGCGACAGCTACACAAAAAGTACAGAATGATATCACAGAGAAATTAGCATTCAAAAAACAGTTTTCGCTGTTTAAAAAATCATTCCAGCGACCAAATATCAGTTTTGTGGTGCGCAGAGAAGAAGCAAAATATCCAAAGTTGATAGATATTATTACTACACTAAACGGAAGCGGAATCGTATATGTCAGAAGCCGTAATAAAACGAAAGATGTGGCCGAATACTTGCAGAAAAATAATATCAGAGCCGATTTTTACCACGCAGGTTTAAAACAAGACGAACGGAACAGAAAACAAGACAATTGGATAAAAGATAAAACGAATGTTATTGTTTGTACCAATGCATTCGGAATGGGCATTGATAAAGCGGATGTACGTTTTGTTATTCACCTGGATATTCCGGAAACGATGGAAGCCTATTACCAGGAAGCAGGCAGAGCAGGCCGCGATGGCAAGTTATCGTATGCTGCGCTGTTGTTCAATCAAAATGACATTGATTTATTGATTCAGAAAAAAGACCAGAAATTTCCGGCAGTTGATGATATAAAACGCGTCTATAATGCCATCTGTAATTATTTTAAAATTGCAGTTGGCAGCGGCAAAATGCTCACGCGCGATTTTGATATTTATACATTCTCAAAGTTGTTCAATATTGATGTCAATCTGTCCTACAATTGTTTGAAAATATTGGAGCAGGAAGGTTACATGCAGCTCAGCGAAAGTATCTACATGCCATCGCGCGTAGTGTTTCGTGTAGATAAACATGAGTTGTATAAATTTCAGGTGGCTAATGCGGATGCTGATTTGCTGATAAAAGCATTACTGCGCAACTATGGCGGTATCATCGACCATTATTCAAAAATAAATGAACAGTTGCTGGCGAAACAATTGAAGCTGTCAACAGATGAAGTAACTGATCGTTTAAAGGTATTACAAAAGAATAAGATACTTACCTACATTGCTGCGAACGAAGAACCTACAATAACCTTATTAACAGAGCGTTTGCACGAAGATTATCTGCGCATTAATACGCAATACATCAACGAACGCAAAAAAATAACAGATGCTTGTCTGCAGGCAATTATTAATTATACACAACAGGATAAAATATGCAGACAAGCCATAATTTGTTCGTATTTTGGCGAATCAAATACAGTAAGATGCAATCGCTGTGATGTGTGCCTGGAAGAAAATAAGAAGTTGCATCATTCAGAAGACTTTAAACACGCCAAAGAATTTATTTTAAAAAGCACAGCCGAAAACTGGATGCCAATGGACGCATTGCTGCCAAAAGCGCACTTCGAAAATTTGTTATACAAAGAAGTGGTTCGTTTTCTGCTGGATGAGAAATTAGTGATTGTGAACAATAAAAATGAATTGAAAAAAAATACTTGAAAAAGATAATTTGCACGGTAACAAATGACCTGGTTTTCGACCAGCGTATGCAGCGTATTTGTACTACTTTGGCGCAAAATAATTTTAATGTGGAATTAGTTGGACGCGTTTCCCATAACTCAAAACCATTGGAAAAACTGGCGTTCTCGCAAAAACGCTTGAATTGTTTTTTTAATAAAGGTTTTTTATTTTACGCAGAATTCAACATTCGCTTGTTCATTTATTTGTTGTTTGCAGATGCGGATATTATTTGCGGCTGCGATTTAGATACGTTGCCTGCTGCGGTGTTTGCCGCTAAACTAAAACGCAAAAAAGTAGTGTATGATGCGCACGAGTATTTTCCTGAATCGCCGGAATTAATTGGCAGACCGATGAAACAAAATGTATGGCGTTTGATCGAAAAGCTATTGGTACCAAGAGTGGATGCATTATATACTGTCACTAATTCTATCGCGCAGATATTTAATAAAAAGTATAAAGTTGATTGTAAACTTATTCGCAATTTGCCATTTAAAAATAATTCTCAAATCTCAAATCATACATCTCAAATTCTTCTCTATCAAGGTGCTGTTAATCTTGGTCGCGGTTTAAATGAAATGCTGTTAGCTATGTTGAAGATTGACGACATGCCTTTTTACATTGCAGGCGACGGTGATGAAATGGAACAGGTGAAGCATTCGGTTAAAGAACTGAATCTGGAAAATAAAGTAAAGCTGTTAGGCAAAAAAACACCTGCTGAATTGAAACAAATAACACAGCAGGCATACATTGGTATTAATTTATTAGAGAACCGCGGCCTGAGTTATTACTACTCGTTAGGCAACAAAACGTTTGATTACATTCAGGCAGGTATTCCGCAGGTGATGATCGGTTTTCCGGAATATATTGAGGTAAATAAACAGTATAAGATAGGTGTTGTAGTAGAAGAATTGACGATTGAAAAAGTGGAACAAGCTATTAAAACACTTATTCAAAACAAAGAGCTGTATAACCAACTGCAGCAAAACTGCATTAAAGCACGCGAAGAATTATGCTGGGAAAACGAAGGACAAAAACTGATACAAATTTACGAACAACTGTAACTGATGCAAGACTTACAACTTACGACTCACGACTCACGACTAAACATCATCTGTTTCGATGTGCCGTTTCCTGCTGATTATGGCGGCTCAATGGAAGAGTTTTATAAGCTGAAAGCACTCGCTGAGCTTGGTGTAAAAATACATTTGCATTGCTTTGTATATGGCGACAGGAAACCGCAGGACGAACTCAAAAAATATTGCGAGCAGGTTTATTATTATGAGCGCAAGAAATCAATCACAGATGTATTTTCAAATATTCCGTTTATTGTGAAAACCAGAGCGAATGAAGAATTGCTGCAGAATTTACTGAATAATGATTTTCCGATTTTATTTGACGCAACACACAGCACTTTTTATTTAAATCATCCTGCATTGAAAGACAGGAAGAAGCATGTTCGTTTGCATAATATCGAATGGATTTATTACAGTATCTTATCTTCGTCTTCTTATACTTTGAAAGAACAGATCTTTCATTTCCTGGAATATAAAAAACTTCGTAAATACGATGAAACCTTAATAAATGCGGATAGTTTGTCGTGTTTGTCGCAAACAGATTATGATTATTACAGCATTAAATTTCCCAATAAAAAGATTTCGCTGGAATACGTTTTCCATGAAAACACAGCGATAAAATGCAAGACAGGAAAAGGGAATTATATATTGTATCACGGTAATTTATCGGTGCTGGATAATTATAAAACGGTGATGGATCTGTTGAATAACGAACTGGAAAATTGCACGCATAACATCATTATTGCAGGAAAAAATCCACCGGAACAATTAAAGGAACTGGTAGAAAGAAGACCGAATATTCATCTGCTTGCCAATCCGTCAAACGAGCAACTGGATGAGCTGATTATGAATGCGCAGATTTGTTTTGCTGTTGCCGGCAATCCGTCAGGCATCAAACTGAAACTCATCAATTCCATGTATCGCGGACGTTTTATTTTCAGCAATGAAGCCGCTTTTGCCGGCAGCGGTTTGGATGCCTGTGTGGTGAATATGAATGATTTTACGGAAGAATTATTGAATGAATACATGCAAAAGGAATTCACGCAAGCTGAAGTGGACAAACGAACACAAATCCTGAATGCTCAGTATAACAACCTAAACAATGCGCAACGTCTCGCTGACCGCATTTTCAATAATCTGGATGATGCACCTGATACTGATTGATCTTTCTTTTTTGCTGTAGGTTTCAGCAACAGTTACAACTGTCAGATTATAACCATTTTGCAAATTCGCTTCGTAGTTTATCTGTCCAAGGTATAGACTTACCTGTTGTCGGATCGGTAGCCACAATAATACCTTCGCCATGCGCACAAATTTCGCCGTTGCTGTTCGTTACTTTGTGATGAACGGTTAAGCTGGAATTGCCTACTTTTTTAATAGCTACAGCAATTTCAATTTCCTCCGGATGCCTCACTTCACGCACATAGTTACATTCCAGTTTTCCAACTACAATTCTGATGTTTTCATTGATATACAATTGCCATAGGTTAGAGCGGTTGAAAAACTCTACACGACCGGTCTCGAAATAACGGAAATAGGTAACGTTATTAATATGGTTGAAGGCATCCATCTCGCCCCAATATACTTGTTGTTTGATCGGAAACGGAAATTGTAAGGTTTGCAGTTCAGGCGTGTTCATGCTGTAAAATAAAAAAGTCCTGCATAAAAAGCAGGACTTTATAGTTGAATTAAAAATTAAGTTTTATACTTTCTTCGCCGTTGCTTTTTTTTCAGGTTTAGCGGCTATTGTTGTAGGCGTTTGTAAGTGTGATTTATCCAAATCGTACATAATTGGCGACGCGATAAATACAGATGAGTAGCAACCTACTACCACACCAACCAACATGGCGAAAGAGAATCCTTTCAATACCGGACCACCGAACAAGAATAAGATCAATACTACAATAAATACGGTAAACGCTGTGTTGAATGTACGCGATAACGTAGAGTTGATCGCTGCGTTCATCGTGTCTTTCATATCTGCATTCGGACGCATGCCTAAGTATTCACGTAAACGGTCGAAGATAATTACAGTATCATTGATTGAGTAACCGATCAATGTTAAGATTGCCGCGATGAATGTCTGGTCAACTTCCATAGCAAACGGTACAAATCCGTGCAACAGAGAGAATATCGCGATTACTATAAATGCATCGTGCGCGGTAGCGGCAATGGCTCCAACGGAATAACCATATTTTCTGAAACGAATTAAGATGTAAATAAAGATACCTACTAAAGACAAGATGGTTGCCCATGTAGAACTGCTTTTGAAATCTTTCGTGATGGTTGAATCCACTTTCGTGAAACTCATTAAGTTTACACGTTTGAAGTTCTCAAAAGATGTATTGGGTAAATATTTCGCCAAACCTTTGAAAATAGCTTCATCTACTTTAGCATCAATTTCTTTACCTGTTTTCGTAATTAAGTAAGGTGTTGTAATTTTCACCTGGTTGGCAGAACCGAATTGTTTTACGATCGTACCGTTACCTACTATTTTTTGCAAATCTTCGGCAACATCACTGGTGTTTACGGCTTTTTCAAAACGCACTTTATACTCACGACCACCTTTGAAGTCGATACCCAATTCAAAACCTCTGGTAAAGAAAGAAACAAAACCGATGATGATAAATATAGTAGATACCGCGTAAGTAATTTTTCGTTTTCCGATAAAGTCGAAGTTAATGCCTTGTAAGAAGTTTTTAGTAAAAGGAGTGAAGTAGCTCAACTCTTTGCCTTTTTCCATACGTGCATCAACGATCATTTTTGTAATCAATACCGCAGTAAATAAGGTAGTACCGATACCAATCATTAAGGTAACAGCGAAACCTTTTACCGGTCCGATACCAACCGCAAATAAAATCGCAGCCGTTAAGAATGTAGTGATATTACCGTCTAAGATAGCCGACAATGAATGTTTGAAACCTTCTTCTACTGCAATACGCAATGATTTTCCTGCGCGCAATTCTTCTTTGATACGCTCATAAATAATTACGTTCGCATCTACCGCCATACCGAGTGTTAATACGATACCGGCGATACCAGGCAAGGTTAGTGTAGAACTGAAACCTGCCATTAAACCAACCAATAAAAGTAAGTTTAGTAATAACACGATGATTGCTAACACACCGGATGTAGAGTAGAAGAAGATCATGAATACAACGATCAGTAAGAAAGCGCCTGCCATAGAGTACAAACCATTTCTGATCGCTTTGGCACCTAATGATGCACCGATTTGTTCTTCTTCGATGATACGCGCCGAAGCCGGTAATTTACCCGTTTTCAATACGTTTGCCAAGTCAACAGCTTCCTGGCGGTCGAAACCACCTGTGATAGATGAACTTCCGCCATCAATTTCATTTTCAACGTTAGGCGCAGAATACACCTGGTTGTCTAACACGATAGCGATGCAGTTCCCTACATTTTTACGTGTTAAATCGCGCCATGTTTTAGTACCGATAGCATTCATACGCATACCAACTGTTGTTTTTCCTGTCGGATCGGTATCCGGATCTGCCTGTACTACAGCGCTTCCATCTAAAGGCGCTTTGCCGTTATTTGTATTGCGCTTAATAGCATATACTTCGTAGAATTTGCTTTTCTTATCGTTACCTGCAAATGGTTTTGCTCCGAATAGGAAATCAACTTCTTTTGGAAAAACTGCTTTAACTTCAGGAATATTAATATATTCTCTGAATTTTGCAGTATCTAATGCATTCACAAAACCAATGATTGGTGATTTTTGAAAATATCCTGAATTGTCGATGTTCGCGTTGAACACAGCCATTAATGGATTTTCATTTTTGAAATCTTCCAATTTTTTAGCTTGAGAAGTATCTGAGCTTCCTTTTTTTACAGATTTTCCGCCAAGTGGATTGCTTTCTGCCGTTGCAGAATCAGCAACACCGTTTTTCAAAACATCATCCAGTGGATTGTCCACAACAGCGCTGCTGTCTTTGCCAAGGTCTTTTTGATTGTCTAAGTAATTTTTAAGTGCCGTGTTTGCATCGTTAATATTTTTAGCGATATCAGTACCGCGATAGCATTCCCAGAATTCAAGGTTTGCTGTTGATTGCAACAATTTACGCACACGCGCCGGATTGTCCACACCGGCAATCTCTACCGTGATTCTGCCTCTTGCAGACTCTAATGTAACAATTGGTTGTTTGGTACCGAACTGGTCGATACGTGACTGAATGATGCTGTATGTTCTATTGATCGCTTCATCTGCCTGTTTACGCACGTATTTCTCTACAACTGCATCCGAGCTTTCAAAGGTAATTTCTTCTTTATTGTTCCTGGTAGAAAAAAGCTGCGCTAATTTGGCATCTTTGTTCAACGCTTTATATTCTTTAATGAATAACGTAACATAATCGCTGTTGCTGGTAATCATGCTGCGTTCAGCGTTCTCCAATGCTTTTCTGAAAAGCGGATCTTTGTTATCATCTGATAATGAGATCAATAATTCTTTTAAAGAAACCTGTAACACTACAGACATACCGCCTTGTAAGTCCAAACCTAAACTCAACTGTTGTTTTTTACATTGATTATAGGTGCTGCCTAAGAATACCTTTTCGTTTGAAATAGAATCCAGGTATCTGTTTTTGTACGCGATTCTTGCCTGATGGATGGAGTCTTCATATAAAAATTGCAGTAACTGGTTGCCCGGATATAATGTTTCCGGATTTTCCATTTTGATACTTTTCTCAGCTAATTCAACCGCGTGTTTCTCAATGGAATTGACTTTAAAAGTGAACGATAAGCAATAAATGCAAACTAAAACAATCAGCGCTGTTAATCCAATCAGCGCGTTTCTCATACCTTTACTCATAAAAAAAATATAAATTAGGGCGCAAAGATACGATTTTTAGCCAAAAAACAGAAACGATTATCCACAGATTGTGTTATAAATCAATTAATAAATGTGAAAGGTAGTTTTCTAACCAAATAACAGACTTCTTGCTAAATTCAAGAAATCTCACGCGCACGCGTCATGGCGAGGCACGAAGCCATCTTATTTGAATGGCAAAGAGACTGCTTCACTGCGTTCGCAATGACGCGCGATGCGCAGAATAGTAAATTTCGCAAGAGGTCTAATTAAAAAAGTTGCCATCTTTCATTTTCATGCGATAGTGAAAGATGGCAACTCTATATCTTTAGTAAATTAATAGATGGCTATTTTGCCAATATTTCGTTCATTGGTGTTGGTAATTGCTTCAATCAGGTAGATGTCTTTCGGCAAATTTGGTAACAGCAAACGGTTTTGCGGTTTATCGATGCTTAAAATAACAGCACCATCTGAATTATAGATGGTCAGATGGTCAATTTTCGCGTTCGTTTTGTTGATAATCGATAATTCACCGTTGTTTACTATATATTTTAATTCGATCGTGTTGCTATTATTACGAATACCCAAGACGGTAGAAGTGTCGATAACTTTTAACTGAACTGTAATGATCGAATCGCAGCCGGTGGTTGTTTGTAAATTAGAAATATAGTTTCCGGAAACGGCTACAGTGTTTCCGTTTGGAAGCGTGTATGTATTCGGTTTATACACTGAATCCTGTTTGGTGATATTGTACGTTGGATTTACAAAAACGTAAGTTGTAATGAATGAATCGCAGCCATTCGCATTGGTTAAGGTATTATTGTAAATTCCGCCGGTGCTTACAGATTGCCCGTTGGGCAAGGTATAACTTTGATTATCGCAAATGGTAACCACTTTTGTGCCTGATGACGCAGAAACCTGAGACAGATTAGTGGTAATGATAGAGTCACAACCTACATAGTTGCGCAATGTATCTTTATACGTTCCGCCGGTTGTAACCACTTTGCCGCTTGGTAAAACATAAGAAGTACCCTGGCAAAAAACCGCCTGCTGTGTGCTGGACGACTGCATGATTAAATTAGTTGTGATGATCGAGTCGCGGCCAGACGGCAATACAATATCAGATACATAAACACCTGCGTTGGTTACCACTCTGCCATCAGGCAAGGTGTAAGAACTCAGGTTGCAGTTGCGAACCGTTCTTGTGGTGTAAACAGGAACCTGGCGCAACTGGATATTTACGGTATCGATTCTTCCATTTTGTAGCGTATAATTGAAATATTTAGTAATGTAGCCGGTTTTTTCCGCTTTAAAACGGAACGTACCTTGTTTTGGCGTTCCCATTTTATAAAAGCCGGAAATATTAGAGGTTGAAGTAATAGCGGTATCGGCAAAGCTGATCGTTGCGCTGATGATCGGTTGTGTAGTATTGGTGTCGGTTACTGTACCAACGATACGCGCTGCGCGAACATAGGTTGGTTTTATGACATGCAATCCTTTGATCATATCGCTTAACGTAATCACACCGGATTTGTAGAAACCATAAGCGCCCCAAACGCCGTTTTCCGTGCGTGTGCTGGTTGGCTGTGTGTCGTAATATCCAACAGTTACTATATTATCAGGAACAGAAGCATCAAAGATCGCTAAGCCATCTGAATAATAAGAAGCTATGATATAATCGTGTAAAACATGCACGTTGTGTAAGATTTCCTGATTGCCGGGCAATACTCTGAATTCTGATATTTTAGTAATGTTATTGGTATCGGAAACATCGTATGCTTCTGCCGGCAGGCCGTATTCTTCGTGCGAACAAAAAAGCGTTTTATTATCGTCAGACAGCCACATGTTGTGAATCGTGTTGTATTCTGTTGCGAAATCCTGAATTAAACGCGGATGCGATCTGTCTTTAACGTCCCAAACGGTAAAACGATTGTTGTAAATATGCGCCTGGTACATGATGTTGTTTCTTACATAGCAGTCATGTACATAATTGGTTGAAGTTCCGCCTAAAGATGGTGTGTAACCAACAAATCTCGGATGTTTCGGATCCGGTTTTAAATCATAAATAACCACGCCATTATTAGCCACACCATTGATCATCGTTCTGCCGCCATTTAAATATAAAAATCCGCTGTCGTCGATATATAATGAATGCGTTTTTAAGATCGTATCCTGTCCGCCGCCTGTTTTGAAGGTATCTGCTTTTCCACCGGGCAACTGGCTTAAATCATAAATCAAAACACCTTCGGAGCTGTAGTTAATGTTATTGTCTTGTGTTATATACGCATAGTTTTTCCATGTCTGACATTCGCGCCATAAACCTTGCGAGCCATTTATAAACTTTACTTCCACCGGATTGGTCGGTGTGGTGATGTCCACAATAGATAAACCTTTAGTAGTACCAACGAGCGCGTATTCTTTATTATTTACCAGGTCATTCCAACCCCAACTTCCGGACAAATTCATGCCGGTATAGGTTCTTTTGCTCAATAATTCACAATTGTATTGCGCTGATGCTGTTAAAATAAACTGTATGCTTAATAGAATAAGTAAGCTGATCTTTTTCATGTGTTGTATATTATGTAGTACGACTTATGAACAAAGATACATAAAGTTCTGATTCGCAACAGCGTTTTTGGTGCAACATGAAATTAAAAACGTGTTCATAGAAATGGCATTATCTAACTTTTTCCGGTTTATTGTACTGCCAGGCATCTGCACCTGTGACATCGGTTTTGGATAGTTTTTAGTATTTGTTTTCTTTTTTGCAGGCATTATTTTGCTGTTGTCCGTGCTTATTTTGGCGGTGTCCGAAACTGTTTTGGTTTTGTCCGTACCCATTTTGACTTTGTCCGCAGGTATTTTGGTGGTGTCCGCATCATTTTGGTGATGTCCGGCAGTATATGGACAGTGTCAAACTCTGTTTTATTTGTTTCCACATTCATTTTGCCTGTGCCAGTTATCATCCTGCCGGTGTAAAAGACTGTTTTGGTGCCGTCCGGCTTCATTTCGGTGTTGTCCGCTTCCATTTTGGTGTTGTCCGGTTCCATTTTGGTGGTGTAAGATTCGATTTTACCGATGCCACACAGCGTTTTGGTGGTGTTTGTTTTGTTATCGTGCTGATTTATAATTGTTTACATGTATGCCTGTTTACGATGCTTACCGTCACAGCCGGTTGCGTAATGGTTGTTTGGGTGGTTTGTGCAGTAGGATCGGAGAGGTGGTTTGTGACATTGGGGAATTGCAGTTATTTAATAATAAGTAGTACCACTTTTTCGTGGTACTACTTATCAATTTTAAAAAACTACTTATTCTTTAACGTCTTGTGCGATTAAAATCACATAGAAACATAGTTTTTTTAGCGTAGAATTATTAGTTGGCAGTGATATTTCGGTCACCAATAGGAAAATATAGAATCTATCGCCAAAGGCGATAGAGAAACTCTGTTTTTTCTATAGTGTACGAATTAATTTTGTATTTACCGAACATGCTTTCTGTTAAAAATCTATGGTTCTATGTGGTTAAATTATACTTTTAACCGCACAACGCGTTATTCTTTTATAATTTTCATTGAACCACTTCCTTTGTCGTCTGAAATATTAAGTATGTAAATGCCGACTGGTAAATTTTTTAAACTCAATTCATATTGGTTAGTATTGGTAATTATTTTTTGTTGTACTTCTTGTCCAATTACATTAGTAAGTGAAATAGAAATTTTTAAATTACTATTTGATTTACTTTGAATAAATACTGAATTTTTTGTTGGATTTGGAAAAATACTGTAATTATCAGCAAGTATGTTATTTTGAACTCCAGTAACATTACAGCCAAATGTAAAATCATTAGATGTGCAAATTTGTGTGCCAGTACTATTACTTATTGTTACATTATAAATTGCATTACCACCAGTTACTGTGTAGAACCTTGAATTAGTACCAACATTTGCTCCGTTTCTTAGCCATTGATATGTAGCACCAGCAACATTAGCTGTATATAAATCACATGTTGACGGTATTTGGTTGATTCTAGGTAATGTGTCACAAATATTTGTTGGACACGTTAATGTTGTGAATGTTCCTGCAACTGTATCTTTTGAACCATTTGTACAAGTTGCAATAACTCTATATTGATAATTTACAGAACAACCTAAACTGTTAAGTATTGTGGTAGTTGCATTATTAGATAATGTATTACTTGACCAACTAGAACTGGTTAATGGCTTGTATTCAATGATTTGATTATTAGTTGCTACTGATAAATCTTTGTTCCAATTTATAGTAGCTGAATTTGATGTAATATTTGATGTGCTACCATTGCTAATTGAGTTACAAGTAACTACACAGTTTGTAACTGTAAAATCTTTACAGGTTACACTAACATTAGGTTGATTCACACAACCACCATCGGGTTTTACACAATATGTACCGCTTGTTGTAGGTGTAAATGTAATAGGCGAACCAGTACCTATAGGAAAACCACCATTCAAATACCACGTCCAAACATCACCAGTACCTAAATTACCACCTATTGCTGTTAAAATAACTGAATTTCCAAGACATATTGTATCATTAGAAATAGAAACTGATGTTGCTCTATTACGCCAAACACAAGCAGTAGCACTGCTAATATTTGAATATGCTGAACAGTTATTATCACAACATGCTCTAACTCTATAATAATAGGTTATGCCAGCAACAATATTTGGATCGTTATAATTTGTAGATGGTGGCGCAACATAAGCAATATGATTAAATGGTCCAGAAACAGATGTTGCTCTTTCTATGTCAAAATTATTAAACCCAACAACAGAACCAGCCCAACTAAGACCAATAGTATTTGATGATGGATAACCTATCGTTAAGCTGTTGGGTATAGATGGAGTTGTTGTGCATGTTGGACATGCTGTAGTTGTAAATATTGCTGGTATTGAACTAGGAATAACCAATATACTTCCATTACTACAGCTATCATAAATATACCAATCATAAGAAGTGTTACAAGTTAAACCATTTATTTGATAGCTTGTTGAATTAGATGTAAGTAATGCAGATTCAAGAAAATTCAAGTCGCTCACTTTTTTATATCTAATTTTATAATAGTTTGTACCTGTACCATTAGACCATGATACAGTTGCAGAAGTTTGACTTGGATTGCTTTGTAGGTTAATAGGAACTGTACAAGGTGGTTGTGTACCAGCTTGTATAAGATTTATTGAACGATTATTTTGTAATGAAATTCTACATGTTCTTGAAGTTGTGTTGGTATTAGCTGTATAAGTATAATTTACAACTGTAGTTCCATAACCTGACGATGGACTAAAGTTTACAAAACCACATCCAGAGTTAGATACACTCCAATAGCATCCACTACCAGTATTTATTGTAAAAGAACCACCTCCAGATGTATTTGGAAGATTTACAGAACTTTGAGAAAATGTAGGGTCACATGTCGTATTAGGTGCAATATTTACTATATAATCTTGAGTATATCCATTATTGCCAGTTACTGTTAATGTACATGTTAAAGGATTGTTTGTTGGATTAAAATCAACAGTATAAGTAATTGTAAATGGACCAGTTCCACTTGAGATAGAAGTAATATTTGTTAAACTACAACCGCTTGTACTGCCAGTATTTACTGACCAATTACATCCGTTTCCTGCTGTGGCATTTATTGTAAAACTACCATTTCCACCAGTATAAGGAAAATTTGCACTATTTGATGATAGAGAATATGTACAACTAGGAGTACAAGCAGAAGTAGAGAAAGATTGAGTTGACGTTGATTGTGTACCACCAGAGTTACAATTACATATTAAATATTCTTCATAGTTAGTTCCACAGGTAAGGTTTGGTATTGTATATGAAGTTAATCCAGTAACATCTACTTGCGTAAAAGAACCAGAAGATAATGCTCTATATCGTAAGTAAGTGCTTGTAGTGCCAATAGGTGCAGTCCATGAAACTAATACACTTGTTTGTGTTGTGTTTGAAATATTTACATTGCTTGGTGCTGTACAAGTAACTACATTTTGATGTGTAACACAAACTTGGAAATCAGGTAAAGCTGGGTCAACTGAACCATAATCATAAATTCTTATCCAATATGTATTTCCAATTGTTAATCCCGTTACTGTTTTAGATTTTTGTGTTCCACCTGCTCCACCTGTACCACCAAAACAATCAAATTGATTTAGATTATTACATGATGAGCCAGTATAAATAGTTACCACAGCATCTACTGCAGTCGAACCAGAACCTGTTGGTGTAACAGTAATTGTATGCGAATTTGAAACGGCTGTAAACTTATAGAAAACTCCTTTTTGTGACGCACTACTTCCAAAGACATCACATGTTGGCTGATTTGGGAAACCATCAACTGTTGCTCCATTTAATGTTCCACTAGTATTTGAGCATGTGGTATTACTTGTTAATGTTATAGCATTTGCACAATTGTCATTTGGAGGAGTTTGAGATGAAGAGCCATTAATTAAGTTATTAAAATCAGTTAATGTACCATTGAATACATCTAAATCAACTGGATTTATACCAGCAACAGTTCCAGTCCAACTATATTGCTTAAATGCCCATGTACTCCAATTCCCTATATTTGTTGGTTGCGTAGAAGAACTTGTACCAGGGTTAGCAATCCAAAGTTTATATCCATTTAATGAACTATTTAAATAACTGGCAATACTAGAACTTGTATATAATATTGGCTTTACTCCTGTGGCATTTTGTACTGTTGTCATAAATGTTTGAACCCATGTTGTTAAAGAACTACTAGAAAAATAATTAGAAAGTGCAAGTGTATTATTTAAACATGTGCCTGCAGGGTCTTCTAAATCTAACACAGGAGGAAGATAGCCTGCACCAATGTATGAACTAGCTACACTTACAAAATAATTTGCTTCAGATATAGCTGTATTATCTTCAGGTAATGCAAAATGGTAAGCACCTAATTTTATACCTGCACTATTTCCATTTGCCATATTTGTGTAAAATTTTGAATCAGTATAACATGTTCCTTTTGTTGCTTTAACAAATGCAAATGATTTGCCTTCTGCTGAAACTTGTGTCCAATTAATAGTTCCTTGAACTGCTGAAACATCAATGCCAAGTATATTTTGGCCGAAATTATTATTACATAATAATGTAATAAATAATAATTGCAATAAATATTTTCTCATAGTCTGTATGGTTTATAGTTTATTTAATTAATTTTTATTGATGATAATAATTGATTGAATAGCAACACTTGCGAGAGATTTTTTTGTAAAGTTTGAAATTGAAACTCAAACGTGCCATTTTTTTTCTTGTCTAGAAATATTAAACTTATTGAAGTTAAAGGGTAGTTTAATTTATTATCTTTTCCATCAAAAAGAATAGAGTTATGTGATTTATAAGCATTAGTTCCTGAAATCAAAATCTGACTACTATTTTTAATATAAATTCCTTGTTTTAGTTTAAACTGTTCTTGTGCAAATTTATATACGTTATAACCATTTGGAGGTAGATGATATACAAACAATAGATTTGTTTTAGCAATTGAATCTATAAATGTTATTTCTATTGTGGTAGTATCACCTGATAAATTAATAACATTACTTTCTGGTCCATCCTTTATCCATGAAATAGGATACTGAAATGAAATACCAACTACTTTATTGATATATGTCTGTGTTTTAGATAAAGTGTTAGATGTTTTTTTTACGTTATACCTTTTCGTTGTTTTTGCAGAAGAGAACAAAGATGCTAAAGATGTAATCATTACAAGGATAATTAGTTTTTTCATAGTTTTTAATTTGTATTGTTAATTAGTTAAATGTATAAAAACCTAAGATTTATTTATATACGAATTGTTTATTGCTTCTAAATATACTAATTATTATTTTAATTAAAAAGCATTTAGCGTTTAAAATTAAAATTATATTACATTCATACTCAATTCAAATTTTATTGACCATAGTAATTAAGTATTTTTTTATTATTCACAATAATATTATTGCTTGCACTCAACTGTAATCTCTAAAAAAATGTTAAAATATATGTGTCTTACATAATAAAAAAATGTGTGTGTCGTTATATATTCAAATTGATTCTTCACTATTAAAAATACAGATATGAGAAAGCGTATCGAAAATAAAATGACCATGTTTAAAACGGTTTACACTTTGTGTTCTCAAAACATGGCCATCATCTCTTCCATTGCAGGATTGAACAATACCTTTACAGAATTTGTCGCGCTGCTGGCTATCGTGATACCTGTTGCGCAAACACAAATACTGAACAACAAAGGTATTACCAAAAACAAGAAGCAGGCACGGCTTGACCTGGTAGAAGCATTATTTACTGCTTCAGGCCGACTGATGTCGAGGTTCAGCCGTTTACATGACCACGAAATCTATGATAAAGTAAGTCTCACAGAAGCACGTATGAAAGCTATGCGCGATATGAAGCTGCTGACACATGCGCAGACGGTGATTGATCTGCTTACTAATAACCAGGCAGAACTGGCTTCTTATCATGTGGATGCCGCGTATATTGCCAGTGTAGAAGCGGTGCGAGATGTCTATTCGAATAAGCTGGCTATGCCAACGGTGGCAAGTAATGAGAAGAAAGCCGCAACGAGCGATCTGGATGTTGATGTTCACATGATCGATGCTTTTTTAAAAGAAAGTCTGGATACGGCTATGCGCATGGTGAAAGAAACAGAGCCCAATTTTTATAAACGTTACCTGAATGCGCGCAAAACACTGAATACCGGTATTAAGCATGAGCATACAAAAGGTACATTGAAAGGTATTGTTAAAGATGCGGAAACGCATCAAATCATTTCAGATGCTCTGATAGAGTTCATCAATACACCAACTATGATCGTGACGAATGAACTGGGTGAGTTTACCATTGAAGGTATTCCGCCCGGAACGTACAGTATCAAGATCAGCGCCGGCAATTATGAAATTAAAACAATAGAAAATATTATCATCGTTGCTAAACAGGTAACGCCAATAGAGATTAACCTGACGCCTGCGGCTTAGCCAGATGCATTTATTATTTACTAAGTTCTAAAATTAATAACATTTTTTTGTGCCTTACTTTTTGATGCCAAAAAGGAACAAAAGCAGTATTGAAATGTAAGGCAATTTTTTCCGTCAACTGACAGATAAAACCGAAGCTAAAATCAAAACTCCTGCTTATTGGCTTTGCTGTTTTTTGATTTTACTTCTATTGCTGTGCATTTCAAACCCTAAACCTTTTGCGGTTCGGTTCTTTGCATCTAAAACTATGCTGTGTAATACTAAAGTAGTATAAGAATTGCTGTATTATTTAGCACTAAGCTGTTTATTATTCATTATTCAGCCAGAAAAAACTGTTTCCTGTATGTTTTCTTAAACAATATTACTTTAACCGTATAAGTAGCAGGTTTCAGCTTTGTAAAATAGGTTGACAAATCATTTTTGCCGGAAACAAAAGCAATACTTTTGCATTGCAGTAATTTATTGCTTTTGTTATAGATATAAAGTTTTCCTTTTCCGGCTGTTTTTGTATTGAAAATAATTCCGGGTGATTTGATGGTTGGATTGGCTGCAATAACAAAACCGGTAGTTGCCGGAATAACTGTTATGGTACTGTCTGTTTTAACAGGCACCACAACAACCGGTTCAGTTTTAATGGTGTCTGTTTTAACCGGAGTATTATCGCAATTATTAATAAACACAGGATCTGTAGTTTCAACAGCCGTTGAATTTCCAAGCGTTGCTGCCAGATTCAGTTTGCCGTCATCTTTTAGTGTCTGCGTATTGCTGTTCAGCTTCCACAATGCGACTAAACCTTCGGTGTTTCCGGGAATATTGTAGGTACTGTAATTATAACTATAATTGGAATTCCAGAAACGGATTTCCTGAATTTGCCCAACAGTACCGGAAAAAGTATAGCTTCCGTATTTTGTTTCCGCAAAATTAGCACCACCGAAATAGGTGTTGTTGTTCAATGTATTCCTGGAACTGTAAATAGCATCGGCAAACAGGGCAGCAGCATTGCCACCATCGACTTCCACTAACAAATTGGGCGCAGCAACTTTTATATGCATATGATGCCAGTTGTTGTCAATCGAAAAATTGCCTTTACTTTTAGTAACCAACTGTTGTATATTTTCGATGTAAGTTGAACCATTGTTGTATGCAACATAAATTCTGTCATTACCTAACAGACCAACCGTTAAACCACTGTTTTTTACAGATTTATCATTATTTATGCTAAACAAAACGCGTACATTACCTGACGTATTTGTTTCTGTTTGTTTATACCAAAACTCGGCATCAAATTTACTTTGCAAAGACGCACTTCGTTCTACTTTTATGAAATCATTTCCATCAAACTGATATGCTAAACAATGGTTATTTTTGGTTAATGCTGTAACATCCAGCACCGGAATTTCTGCAGGAATATTGGGCAAAGGCGTATTATCAGTGTTATTACCGGTATTGATAGCAGACGTATTGGAAACACCAGGAACGCTTATCTTCTTATAATTTCCTGCCGGAATTTTCGGATTCAATGCTTTCGCCGGCGGCGGATTGTTTCCAACCTGGGCAACACGACATGTAGCGTTTGGTAACGAGCAATCTTTGGTAATACAATCGATGGTTTTGAACATTTGTATCGGTTGTTTTTGAATGACCGTTGTTCTTAAGAAATCCAGCATGTCAGGATACCAGTTCATCGGATAGCCGTTTGGAAATGTATTAGTGTTGTAATTACATTCAGGTGTTACGGTATGACCAACATCTTTTCCGGTAATAAACAGAAAACTGCCGTTTTCACTTTTTAATTTTTCCGCTATCTTTTCACTGCCATACACATATACATCAATTGGATTGTAGAATAAATTTCCTTCCATATAAGGCACAGCCGGATCGGCAGTTCCATGAAACATGAACACCGGTTTTAATTCATTTGGTTTAATAAAATCAACATCGTACAAACTACCATATAACCCAATTACACCTTTGATATTGTTCTTTTGCAAGTTGTCGTCAAACTCATTGAAAAAAGGACTGGCTGCGTTGTTTCCGTATTTTTCAATCGCTTCTTCTTTGCTCATAAATGCAGACTGCATAGCCGTTCCGCCACCTAAACTTCCGCCGGCAACAATCACTGTATTCGGATCGATGTTGTATTGTTTCGCTTTTTTGGTAATTAAATATTTTGTTGCGATATGCAAATCCATCGCTGCTGTCATTACAACGATCGGACTGATGTTTTTTGCATTTACCAATAATTGCAACTGATTGATCACGCTTCCGCGAATATTAATAGAAGCCACCACATAACCACGTCGTGCCAGGTCTTTCGCGATGTAGCTATATACATTTTTGTTTTTGCCGCCACCGGGCGCGAATATAATCAATGGTTTTGCGTCGAATTTGATGTTGTTGTCTTCTGCATAATAGACATCCAAATCTGTTTTTTGCTTCTGACCGTTAACGTTTGGCGGAAAGCTAACTTTTACCGCATCATCATTATAAATTTCGTTAACTACTTTTACTTTATCTGCTGAATAAACATAATCGATATACGCATTCGGCATCGATGCCGGAATCAGATTTTGCGCCTGGTTAGACTGTATATTCGTCAACAAAAATAATGTTACGAGAAAAAATACTTTTTGCATAATGAATGGATTAAGGATTACTTAAAACAAAACTGCCGTTGTTTAGTTTATACAAATACATGAATGTATTGTCGTAAAAATCAATCTCGCCGTTTTTATTAATGACCGGCTTGAATTGAAATTTAGTTTGCGTATTATTTATGTCTGCAGTATAGTTGTATGCATTGTCTTGTAAATGCTGATTTTTTTCTATTGTGGAAAATAAATGCAGCATGATATCAAATGCCTGAAATGATAAGTCTGTTGGTTTCTTTTGATAAAGATCTTCAAATTTATCAGCAAAGTTGGCATAGTTTGCGCTTGCAGAACTGTATGGATAAACCGTGAAAACATCATCTGTTAATTTCAGATCAGCCAAACCTTTTGTATTCTTTAGGCATGATGAAGTATAAATCGTAAAATGATTTTTTACCGGTTTTATTTTTGTGATGATGCTTTTTACATACGCGTCTTTCGATGAATAAATCAATACTAACCGCTCGCTTAATGTATCTGGAGTCGTCAGCGCTTTAGTTACATCGTCAGTCGCTCGCAGCGAAGTGTATTTTACATTTGATAATTTATACACGTCATTCACGATGTATTTTAAGTTAGAAATACTTTCTGCTGTAGAATCCAAACCGTCATAAATGATCTCTATCGTTTTATTGTTTTTAGCTGCCTGTAATTTATCCAGAATAAAACTGTATTGAGATTTCAACGAAGCATTCGCATTGAAATAATATGGATTATTTTTAATAAACATTGAATTCACCACCGGCGAAATCATTGTAATCTGATTGTACTTTGCTAACGTGGATGCTGTCTTTAAATTTTTTCCGGTAATCGGTCCAACAATATAATCTACATTTGGAAACGGCTTCGCGTTGAAGACAGATGTCGTTTTTAATGAATCATTTTTATCATCTAAAAAGTAAACATTCAGGTTGAAATTCTCGCTGTTATAAGATTGGCGAGCCAACTGGCAACCTAAGTAGAAATCCATTGCACTTTTACAGTCTGCACTCAATACTTTGGTAGAATCATCTACATAATTTCCCAACGGAATCTGATCTAAATTGAAAGGCAGCAATACAACAATATTGTGTATTCTGTTTGGATCATCATTTAAAACGGCAATTGGTTTAGAGGTTGTTTTCGGTTTTTCTTCCGCATCAAAAATGTCTATAGCAACCGGTTTAGTTTTTATAGAATCTTCTTTTGGAGTAGTTTTGATTTCACTTGAATGATTGGTATTGATAGCAACCACTTCCACTTTTTTGTTGGTTGCCGCTATTTTTTTTGCTGAACAAGATGAGCATCCGCCAACAATGAATAATAATAATAAGATCAGATTATTCCCATTCAATGGTAGCCGGTGGTTTTGAACTAATGTCATATACAACTCTGTTTATTCCTTTTACGTTATTTATTATTTCATTCGAAACTCGTGCCAAAAATTCGTACGGCAAGTGCGACCAATCTGCAGTCATTCCATCAATGGATGAAACTGCACGCAAAGCTACAACATTTTCGTAAGTTCTTTCGTCGCCCATAACGCCAACGCTTTGCACCGGCAAATACATGACGCCGGCTTGCCAGACTTCGTTGTACAAACCGCTGCTTTTTAAATTTTCGATGAAAATATGATCTGCCTTTTGGAGAATTTCTACTTTTTCCGCTGTCACATCACCTAAAATACGAATGCCTAAACCTGGACCAGGAAACGGATGACGATGCAAGATAGTTGAAGGTAAATTTAAAGCAGCACCAACGCGGCGCACTTCATCTTTGAATAGTTTTTTTAATGGCTCAATAATTTTTAAGTGCATTTTTTCAGGCAAGCCGCCAACATTGTGATGCGATTTTATTTTTGCAGAAGGTCCGTGAACAGAAACCGATTCGATGACATCCGGATAAATGGTGCCTTGTCCGAGCCATTTTACATTTTCCAGTTTTTGCGCTTCTTCCTGAAAAACATCAATAAAAACTTTGCCAATAGCTTTACGTTTGGCTTCCGGTTCCGAAAGTCCTTTTAATGCATCATAAAATTTAGTTGAAGCATCAACGCCTATGATATTCAAACCCAGTTCTTTATACGATTCTAAAACGGACTCGTATTCCTTATAGCGCAGCAAACCGTTATTTACAAAAATACACACCAATTGCTTGCCGATTGCTTTGTGCAACAGGAGCGCAGCTACCGAAGAATCAACGCCACCGGAAAGTCCAAGTACTACATTATCAGTGCCAACGATACTTTTTATTTCAGCAACGCTTTCCTCTACAAATGCATTTGGTGTCCAGTCTTGTTGACAACCACAAATATCCATCACAAAGTTTTGCAGTATTTGTTTTCCATCTGTGCTGTGTGTTACTTCAGGGTGGAATTGTATCGCATAAATCTCTTTTTTATTATGTTTAAAAGCAGCAACAGGAATAGAAGTTGTATTTGCAATGATGGTATAATTTTCAGGAATTTGTAAGATGGTATCGCCATGACTCATCCAAACCTGTGAGTTTGGTGCAACATCTTTAAATAATTTGTTTGTCGGCTCGATATAATTTAAATGCGCTCTTCCGTATTCTCGTTTTGAAGAACGTTCTACTTTTCCGCCTAAAAGATGTGACAAATATTGTGCGCCATAACAAACACCTAAAAGCGGTACATCATATTTAGTTAAAACATCCTGAATTGGAAACTGTAAAGCATCTTCTTCTAACACAGAAAATGGCGAACCGGAAAGAATAATTCCGCTGAAATTGTCTTTTTCAAGAATTTCTAACTTGTTGTATGGATGAATTTCGCAGTAAACATTTAACTCGCGAATGCGGCGCGCGATGAGCTGTGTATATTGAGAACCGAAATCGAAGATGAGAATTTTGGAGTGCATTTACAAAGGTAAAAGTTAAAAACCGAAAGTCAATTTTTATGTTGATTTTTTTAATATTGACAATCAGGAAATGTTGAAATTAATTACTTAGAAATTAGTGCCAAATTATTACTTTAGCAGAATGGTAACATCAAGTTTAAGCATTGAAGTTGAAAATAAAGTACGAAAGCTAAAGTTAAATGAAATTTATGCTATGGATTGTGTTGAAGGTATGATTAATTTAATTCCAGATAACAGTATTGATTTAGTAGTGACATCACCACCTTATGATAATATCCGTGATTATAATGGATATTCTTTTGATTTGCATGAAACCGGCAAACAAATTTATAGAGTATTAAAAGAAGGTGGAATAGCAGCAATGGTGATTCAAGATCAAACAAAGGATTTTGGAAAATCACTTACATCATTTAGAACAATAGTTTTAGGATATTTATATTATCTCAATAATATCATCAATATAATTATAAAGAAATATTTTTAGATTTAAACGATTTCTAAGTGCAACAGGAATTTTTTTTCTTACAAAATTCACATTGTTTTCTGTTTTAGGCAATGCAATTCCAATTTGTAGGTTTTCATTTTTTGTGTAATATGATACTGTACTTGCAACCGCTCTATCAAAACTATTTTTTTGTGTTTGAATGACACCAACTCCAATTCCTTTACATTCAATCCTAAATTCAATCTTGTTTTTTAATGCAATAATATCAGCACCAGAATTATCAAATTTAATCTCATTCACATCAATATTTAATTCTTCTAATTTAGAGTGAATTATTTCAATTTGTTTATTTTTACTCAACTTTTGGTTGTTTGGGATTGATATTACAGATATTACCCATTGGTTATTTTCTAGCCACTCAATTGTTTTTAATATCACATCTAATTCAGTAGTCATTTACTTAAATCAATAAAATATTCTATTGGTTGTTTGTATATTTTTATTAGTTTTAAAAAGAAAGAAATTTTGGGTTCTATTTCTCCATTTTCTAATTTTGAAATAAAAGATTGACTACAATTCAATAATTCAGATGCTTGTATCTGACTAATATTCAATAATATTCTTGCATTATAAATCCTTCTACCTAATTCTATTTGTTCCTTTTTCGTCATAATACTATACAACAAATAGAAAAATTAATTTTCTATATTCCAATTGGAATATTTATATTTGAAAATGAATTGGTTTATTGAACTTGAAAGTGGTGTTTTTTACATAGAAATATCATTTTTTATTTATTTTAATACTACTAATAGTAAGGTATTAATTGTAAGAGAATCAAAAAAAAATGAATACTTAGATTTATCTTATAGCAATGATTATCCTTATTGTGAAATTGAAAAATGTAGTTTAATTTCATGTGATGATGAATCAGTTAGAGAATTTATAAAACAGGAAGAAATTGATATTGATTATTTGAAGACTAAAATTCAAAATTTATAGCTTTAAATCAGTTATTTTCACTTTTAATGCAAAAGAAATTTTTTCAATTACTGTAATTGATACATTTCTTTTTCCTTGTTCAATGCTTGGTATATAGGTTCTATCTAAATTTGCAAGATGGGCAAGTTTTTCTTGAGAAATACCTGCTTTCGTTCTTAAATCTTTAACTCGATTTCCAAACTTAACTTTTATATCCATATACAAAAGTCTATTTTAGCTGACTATTATACAACGGACAATTGTCTACTGTTTAGCATAAATAAAAAACTCAAGCAATTTTGCTTGAGTTTATATTATAAAATCGACGCTTCGATAAATTCAGTGTGGCAAAAATTATTTTTTTGGTTGCGACAACGGATTACTTGCAGGTTGCGCCGGCTGTGCCTGTTGTTGTTGCGGTTGTGCTTGTTGCTGACTTGGTTGTGGCATTACCGGTTGTGCTGCTGTTGGCAATTTTGCGGCTTCTTCCGTCATTGTTTGAGTAACAGCAGCATTACCTTGATCGTCTTTTGGTAGTACGAAAGCCGTGCAAACGCACAATAGCATTAAAAGAATTGCGCTGCCCCAAGTTGTCTTTTCCATTACATCGCCTGCGCTTTGTACACCGATAATGTTAGATGCTGTGTTTCCAACGCCACCTGTCAAGCCACCGCCTTTTGGATTTTGAATTAAAACGATCAATGTTATAAATAAACAAACGATTACGATTAAAATGACTAAAAATGTAAAGAACATGTTATTCTGATTTTTTTAAATTTTCAATTAAGGACGCAAAGTAAGCACTTTTTTCGGGAAATTTCAAGAGAAGTGTGTTATAAATGTCTAAAGCTTTGTCGATTTTGCCTTGTTTTACATAAATATTGGCTAAGGTTTCTGTCATCATATCGTTTTTGAAACTTACAGATTCTGTAGCAATTTTGGTTACTTCTTCGTCAATTTCATTAAACAGATCGATTTCACCTTCTTCAAAAACCGGCTGAATCTTAATTTTCTCCTCGTTTTGTGTTTCCTTTTTGATTTCAGCAGCCAGTTCTTCCAGTGATTTTTCAGCTTTTTTATTTTCTAAAGATTGTTCCACTTCATAACGCGGAATTTCTATCCAATTATCGTTCTGATTGTTTTGAGTAGTTTGAATCTGTAATTTTCCGTCTAATAACTTTAACCATTCCACAAAAGTATGCGGTTCGGTGGTATCTTGAATTGCTGGTTCAACCGGTTTTTCTGTAATTTCTGTTTGCTCTTCAATCACTTCTTGTTCAGTGGTTTCCTGTTTCGTTTCAATTTCGATAACAGGTTCCGTTTTTATTTCTTCTGTAATTATTTCTTCTTCCATTTCAGGTTTCGGAATCTCTACATCTGTATCCGTCTTTTTCTCTGTAATTTCAGGTTTTAGAACTTCAACATCTTGCGTTTCTATAAATGAAACTACTTTTTCTTTAGCTTCCGCTTTTGTTTCCTCATCAAAAGAAATCGTTAAAACATTACTTGAAATTTCATCATGAATATTGGTGAATTCAGGAATGATCTGCACAACTAAAGAAGGTGTTTCTGTCGATGGTGGAACCGGAATTTCAGGTGTTTCAATAACTGTTGTTTCTTCTGTTATTTGCGGTTCTTCTTTTTTCTCTTCGATGATTGGTTTTTGTTCTTCAATTTCTTCTATTGCTTCATCTAAAACAGGAGTTTCGATTGCTTTATGTTCGTCAGTAAGAATTGGATGTTTGTCGATAGTTACTTTTTCTTCTTCCTGAATAATTATTGGTTGTTCATCTGTTTTTTCTTCAATAGTAGTTTCTTCAACAATTGGTTTTTCTTCGACAATTTCTTCAATAACTTCTTCTTTAGTTTCCGTAACTACAACCGGATTTTCTCTTTCTTGTTTGATCTGCTGAATGCGTTGCAATACGATTTCAGCCGCCGATAATTTTTCTTCAACGACCGGTTTTTGTTCTTCAATTTCTTCTAGTGCTTCATCTAAAACCGGAGTTTCGATTTCTTTATGTTCGTCAACAAGAATTGGATGTTCGTCGATAGTTACTTTTTCTTCTTCCTGAATAATTATTGGTTGTTCATCTGCTTTTTCTTCAATAGTAGTTTCTTCAATAATTGATTTTTCCTCGACTATTTCTTCAATAACTTCTTCTTTAGTTTCCGTAACTACAACCGGATTTTCTCTTTCCTGTTTGATCTGCTGAATGCGTTGCAATACGATTTCAGCCGCCGATAATTTTTCTTCAACGACCGGTTTTTGTTCTTCAGTTTCTTCTATTGCTTCATCTAAAACCGGTGTTTCGATTGCTTTGTGTTCATCAACAAGAATCGGATGTTCATCAATAGTTACTTTTTCTTCTTCAACAATTGCTGGTTGTTCATCTGTTTTTTCTTCAATAATTGGTTTTTCCTCGACAATTTCTTGAACAACTTCTTCTTTCGTTTCAGGAATTACAACTGTATTTTCTTTTTGTTTTTTGATTTCTTCAATTCGTCGCAGAATAATTTCAGCAGGCGATAGTTTTTCTTCAACGACCGGTTTTTGTTCTTCAGTTTCTTCTATTGCTTCATCTAAAACCGGTGTTTCGATTGCTTTGTGTTCATCAACAAGAATCGGATGTTCATCAATAGTTACTTTTTCATCTTCCTGAATAATTATTGGTTGTTCATCTGTTTTTTCTTCAATAGTAGTTTCTTCAACAATTGATTTTTCCTCGACAATTTCTTCAACAACTTCTTCTTTCGTTTCAGGAATTACAACCGGATTTTCTCTTTGTTTTTTGATTTCTTCAATTCGTCGCAGAATAATTTCAGCAGGTGATAATTTTTCTTCTACGACCGGTTTTTGTTCTTCAGTTTCTTCTATTGCTTCATCTAAAACCGGAGTTTCGATTGCTTTGTGTTCATCAATAAGAATCGGATGTTCATCGATAGTTACTTTTTCTTCTTCTTCAACAATTGCTGGCAGTTCGTCTGTTTTTTCTTCAATAGTAGTTGCTTCAATAATTGGTTTTTCCTCGACTATTTCTTCAACAACTTCTTCTTTGGTTTCCGGAACTACAACCGGATTTTCTTTTTGTTTTTTGATTTCTTCAATTCGTCGCAGAATAATTTCAGCAGGTGATAATTTTTCTTCTACGACCGGTTTTTGTTCTTCAATTTCTTCTACTGCTTCATCTAAAACCGGTGTTTCGATTTCTTTATGTTCGTCAATAAGAATCGGATGTTCATCGATAGTTACTTTTTCTTCTTCCTGAATAATTATTGGTTGTTCATCTGTTTCTTCTTCAACAATAGTTTCTTCAATGATTGGCTTTTCATCAACTGCTATTTTTTGTATAGTCTCAATTTCAGAGATGGTTACTTCTGGTTTCTCATGGAGAATTTCTTCTTCAATAACAGGAATGATACCGCCAATTTTTGCTTCGTGAATAATCGCGCTGTCTTTAGTTTGCAGTAAAAAATATAACTTTTCTCTGTTGTGAAAATGAAAAGCCGTTTTGTGTAATTCGGTTTCTGTGTAATTCCTTTTATTTTTCAGTGCATACAGATGAAACAAGGAAACATAAGGATATTGGCGAATCCAGTCTTGTAAGGTTTCATCCGAAACTTTATTCAGTAAAGCAGGATTGGCTAATATTTCCTGTAAGCTATAATTCATTACCAGTTGCCAAATGTTTTATTAAAAATCTGTTGCAATATTCTGTCAAAAATACTATTTATCAAGGCACTTTCTTCATTGATAAGCTGCTTGTTGGCATCATAATTTTCGCCATCTCTGAATACTTGTTTGAAATTTTTCTTTTCATCTTTTCTGTTCACATATTCCACCTGCACAGAAATATTCAAACGATTTTGTGCTAATGTTTCTGTACCAGTTATCGTAACAGGATCAACATTGTATTCTATAATGGTTGCTGAAAATTCGACATCGCCATTGTCTCTGCTTAACGCCATTCTTGTTTCGCGCAAAAATTTATCTTTCAGTTTATCTGTGAAAACAGGCGCTGCATTCGGATTTTGTAAAGTTGCAATATTAATAGTCGGATTTACTGAAAACGTCTTTAAATTCGGATCAACTGCTGCATCTGTGAAACGATAGATTTTGCACGAAGAAATTGTAATCAACGAAATAATTAAACAAATCAACAATGAAGTACGATTATTTCGTTTTTGTATAAATGATATTAATTTGTTTGGTATCATTATTTGTAATTCTATTTCAAGCTAGCCAATTAAATTAATCTTCCAAGTCGTATTCTTTTATCTTTCTGTATAATGTTCGTTCAGAAATTCCAAGATCCAAAGCAGCGTCTTTACGTTTACCTTTATGTTTATCCAATGCTTTTATAATTAAATTCTTTTCCATTTCAGCTAATGACAAATTCTGTTCGATACTTTCTTCTTCATAAACAGGTTCATTCAATACAATAGTAGAAGTATGATTGTCGGTAGTTGGCGCAAATTCTATTTTTTTCGCATCGTTGTTTATGTCATTAAACGGCAAATTATTTTTTGATACAGGAGCAATAAAATCGATATTCTGTTCTTCTTTTCCGAACAAATTATTTTTAGAAACCTCATCAAAATTACCGTTGCTCATATTCCATACAAAACGTTTCAAGTCATTCAAATCATGTTTAATGTCGAAGATCATTTTGTATAATAATTCTCTGTCGGTAAAAGTCGTTTGCTCTGCATTATTAGCTAATACAGGCAAGTTACTCGCTTCAATATTTGGAATGAACTTCGACAGTTCTTCTTTTGTCACTACTTTATCTTTCGACAAAACAGAAACCTGCTCAGCAATATTTTTTAGCTCGCGAATATTTCCGGGAAAACGATAATTCAATAAAATCTGCTTCGCGTCTTCTGCCAATTGAACCGGCGGCATTCTGTATTTTTCTGAAAAATCTGAAGCGAATTTTCTAAATAAAACCACTACATCTTCTTTGCGTTCACGCAATGGCGGCACAAAGATTGGAACAGTATTTAATCGATAATACAAATCTTCACGAAACTTTCCTTGTTTGATTAATTTTGGCAAATCAACATTGGTTGCTGCTAAAACACGCACATCCGTTTTTTGTACTACAGATGAACCCACTTTTATAAATTCGCCATTTTCCAATAATCGCAATAAACGCGCTTGCGTGCCGATTGGCATTTCACCAATTTCATCTAAGAAAATCGTTCCACCGTTTACGGTTTCAAAATAACCTTTACGTTTATCGTGCGCGCCTGTAAATGCACCTTTTTCGTGACCAAACAACTCAGAATCTATCGTGCCTTCAGGAATAGCTCCGCAGTTGACAGAAATAAAGTTTTCATGTTTTCTGCTTGATAAATTATGAATGATCTGTGAAAAAACTTCTTTACCAACACCGCTTTCGCCGGTAATTAATATTGACAGATTGGTTGGCGCGACGCGCACAGCAACTTCCAGTGCTCTGTTCAGCGCCGGTGCGTTACCTATGATTCCAAATCGTTGTTTTACTGCTTGTAATTCCATTTTTTTAATTAACGATTAACGTTATATGATTAACAATAAGAAATAAAAAAAACTGTTAATGATCTGTCGTTAATCCATCTACAATATAATCATGCACCAATTCAACCACCTTGCCTTTAAGCGCTGCTTTGTTGCCACTTTCAATAAATACATTTACATACTGACCGATCTTATAATTTTCTTTCGGAAAAATAATAAAGCGATTGTTGGAACTTCTGCCACACAATTCATCATCGCTTTTCTTAGAAACTTTTTCGATCAATACTTTAAAGGTTTTGCCGATTGCTGCCAGATTATTTTCTTTTGAATGCTGATTCTGTAATTCAACAATTTCTGCTAATCGTCGTTTTTTAGTTTCCAAAGGAACATCATCTGCATATTTTCTTGCAGCCAATGTTCCTGGTCGTTCTGAATAAAAATACATGTAGCACAAATCGTATTTCACATATTTCATCATCGACAAGGTATCCTGATGCTCTTCTTCGGTTTCGCCGCAAAAACCTGCGATCATATCAGAAGAAATACCGCAATCAGGAATGATTTGCTTGATCGCATCAATTCTGTTTAGATACCATTCACGCGAATACGTTCGGTTCATGCGCTCCAAACATGCAGTATTTCCTGACTGTACAGGCAAATGAATGTAGTTGCAAATATTTTCGTGTTTTACGATTGTATGCAAAACATCATCGCAAATATCTTTCGGATGTGAAGTCGAAAAACGAATACGCAACAACGGATTTACCAGTGCTACTTTTTCCAATAACTGCGCAAATGTTACTAAAATTGGTGCTTCTTTATCTTGGTCATTGCCTTCGCCTTTCCATTTGTATGAATCTACATTTTGTCCAAGCAATGTGATTTCGCGGTAACCTTTATTAAATAAATCTTGTGCTTCTGCAACAATCGATTCTGGATCTCTACTGCGCTCGCGGCCACGTGTAAAAGGTACCACACAAAACGAACACATGTTATCGCAACCACGCATAATAGAAACAAAAGCCGTGACACCGTTTTTATCCAAACGAACCGGCGAAATATCAGCGTAGGTTTCTTCACGCGACAACAATACATTGACACCTTTTTGTCCGCCTTCAGCTTCTTCGATCAGTTCAGGCAAACTTCTGTAAGCATCAGGACCAATCACCAAATCAACAATCTTTTCTTCTTCGAGCAATTTAGATTTCAAGCGTTCAGCCATACAGCCAAGCACGCCGATCAGCATGCCTTTATTTTGCTTTTTGATCTGATTAAAAGAATGTAAACGCGTGCGCACGGTTTGTTCAGCTTTTTCACGAATCGAGCAAGTATTTAGTAAAACCAAATCGGCTTTTGCTGCATCAGTGGTTACAGAATAACCTTGTTTCGATAAAATAGAAGCCACGATTTCGCTGTCGCTGAAATTCATCGCGCAGCCGTAGCTTTCAATATAAAAATGCTTATTGTTTTTCGTCATTGCGAGGCACGAAGCAATCTCTTCATTTTTTGTAAGATCAACACTTAGCACTTCACCTTGACGAGTTTCATCATGTTGTTTTTTCTCTATGTATTCTAATAATTCGTTCATACAATTAAAGGACGACAAATGTACAAAAAAGAAGCCAAAGTGACAAATTGGCAGAATATAAAAATTAAAATCACTGAAATTCTGAAAATACAGATAAATGAAATTATTTTAGATACAAATAAATTTCAAATTTGTATGGATCTGAATAAATTATCGAGTAGCATTTATACAATAAATAATTTTTGGTCTGAACAAGAGTGCTTAGATTTTATCTCTAAAAGCGAATCTATTGGATATGAACCGGCAACAGTTGACACGGAAAACGGACAAATTATTGTTGAACATGTAAGAAACAATGAAAGAATAATTTATACAGATAATATTCTTGCTAGTACGCTGTGGCAAAAATTGAATTCATTGGTTCCGTCAAAAATTGGAAATTGCTATGCAATTGGATTAAATGAACTTTTCCGGTTTTATAAATATAAATCCGGGCAGGAATTTAAAAGGCACAGAGATCAAAGTTATATTCGTAATGATATGGAAGCTAGTTATTTTACATTCATGATTTATCTTAATGAAAACTATCTTGGCGGTGAAACTACTTTTGCAGATATATCAATTCAACCTAAACAAGGAATGGCGCTTATTTTTTTACATGATTTAGAACATAGCGGTAATCCTGTCAAAGATGGAACAAAATACGTTTTACGGACGGATATTATGTATAGACTACAAGTAGAATAATATTTAGATTTCAGTTGTTTTCATTTTCTTAAAATTCCTTAATATTTTGACCATAGGAACTTCTTGTAATACTTTTTAGTTTATTTCGACGTATTAAACAAGAAATTAAGAACACTTGACTACATTTTTGATTTTCCTGCTTATTGCTGTCACCATAGGTGCGTTTTATTTATTTAGAAAGAAAGCAACGCCAAAAGATGTAGAATTTGCTGCAATGAATGCTGCAGAAGATAATTTCCTCGAACCGATCATTTCTTATTCTGTTTATACGGTTGATCCTGTTTTGAATCATCGCTATTTAAATTACACGCACAAAGATTTTCCAAATCATGTCGGAATTTTAAAAGGTCAGTATTTAGAAATTGACTGGAACATTATTAATGCTGACTTGATTTCTATCAGCGGTGTTGGTTTGGTGAAGGCAGTTGGCAGAAAAGCATTTTATCCAACTGAAAATACATTTTACACTATTACGGCAAAGAATAAAGAATACGAGATTCAACAAACGATCTATGTGCGCATTTTTCCTATAAATATCACCGATAAATTACTGACGATAAAACCTGTTGTTCACATTCAGTCGCAGCAAATTACTAAAATACCTGAATTAACGAAACTACCTGTATTTACTATCGATAAACCAATGTTGAACACAGAAAAACCAACAGCTGTAAGTTTGAACGAAGTATTGCAACATAAAATTATAACTAAAACATTTACGCAAAAAATAAGCGACTATTTATCATCGAATAAATCAACGAAATAAAACAAGCACTATGGAAGATTTTAAAAATAACACCAGCTATCCGATACGTAACGTCAGCGGTTTTACCAAGTTTTTTTGGTGGTGTTCAGGCGCCAACCAGGATGTGCTAATGGATTGTCCGCAATCGGAACATAATAAATATGTAGGCATCGGCGCTACCGTATTTTTTACAGGCGTCTTAGCGACATTGTCCGGCGGCTATGCACTATTTAGTGTATTTAAAAGTGTCTATCCAGCGATGGCATTTGGCATCGTTTGGGGTTTGGTCATCTTTAATTTAGATAGATTTATCGTTTCCACATTGCGTAAGGATGAGTTGTTCTGGAACGAATTTAAATTGGTATTGCCGCGTTTAATTTTAGCAGTCATTTTAGCCATTGTAATTTCAAAACCATTGGAATTAAAGATATTTGAAAAAGAAATTGCACAAAAAGTAGAAGAGCAGCAACGCGAATTTGCCATACAAGCACAACGCAAAACAGAACAACAATTCAATCCTGTGATGGATAGTTTACGTGGTGAAATTGATGCATATAAAAATGAGATTGCAAAAGTTTCCATAGCACGCGATTCTTTATACACAGCATTTATCGGCGAAGCAGAAGGCACGCGCGGCACAAACAAATTGGGTAAAGGACCTGTGTTTAAAGAAAAGAAACAACAGTATGACAAGATCGAACAGGAAATGAAAGACTTGCAGGCAAAATATCAGCCGTTGATTGATGAGCGCGAAAAACAAGTGTTGCAAACTAAAGCACAGCGCGACACCGCAGTTGCAAAAGCGCAGCCGGCTATTACTGGTTATGATGGTTTAATGGCGCGTTTGGATGGTTTGGCAAAGCTACCGCAACTGCCAAGTTTATTTATCATGTTGTTGTTTATTTGTATTGAAACAGCGCCGGTTTTATCAAAATTGTTTTCAGCGAAAGGTCCTTATGATGAGAAACTAAAAAACATCGAACACGAAATAGAATTAAGCACAATTGAAAATATCAATTACAGAAATCATGAATTGAATAAAAAACTAACGTTGTCAACAAACATTGATAAAGCACAAATCGAACAAGAAATCTTAAATAATAAAGAATCCTTGAAAGTAATTTCGGACGCGCATTTAGAATTGACGAAAGAAATGGTGAACGACTGGCTGGAAAAAGAGAAAGATAAGTTGAAAAATAAAGTGTAATCTTTAAAGTTATAAAGCAGGAAAGTTCAGACAAATTTGTCTGAACTTTCTTGCTTTATTATACTACTGTTTTGTTTAGTGCATCAACTTCGCGGCTGCCCAAGTCGTTAATCTTCTTGGTGATAACTGTGTAATGAATGCGGTTAATTTATTCATAAAACCGGGCACGATCGAACGTTGTCTGTTAAACATCGCATTCAAAGCTGTTTCCGCTACTTGCGCAGCAGATTGCATCGTGCTTTCAATAACAGCATTGATTTTAGTGTCTGAAACTTCAAAGAATTCGGTTCGTGTTGCGCCAGGATATAAAGTGGTTACAGAAACATTCGTGCCTTTTAATTCAAAATCCAACGCTTCGCCAAACAACATCACGTATGCTTTTGTAGCTGAATATGCAGAAACATAAGGCGATGGCTGGAACGCGCCGATGGATGCGACCTGCAAAATATAGCCATTGTTATTTTTCTTCATTTCCTTGCCAAATAAATAGGTTAGATGCGTCAGCGTCACCATGTTTAAATGCAGCATTTCTATCGTACGTTCAATCGGAACCGAAAAGAATTCACCGTTTGCGCCAAAACCTGCATTATTTACTAAAACAGAAATCGTTAAGTTGCTTTTCTGTGTGTAAGCTAATAATTGGTCAGGCGATTCCTTTTGCGACAGATCTAATGAAACCAGTTGAATATCAATTTTATCTGTTTTAAGAATTTCTTCTTTTAGCTTTTTCAAACGATCCGTTCGTCGGGCAACTAACACTAAATTATATCCTTTTTTTGCTAATATCTTTGAAAACTCTAAACCGATGCCGCTGCTTGCGCCGGTTACAATTGCATATTCATTCGCCATGTTTATTATTTAAAATCAAAAATACAGTTTATTTTTTATCATTATAAAATTGAAGTATGTAAAATATTTTTTATATCGTGTTCATCATTACACATTAAACATTATTTTTGTTGCATGACACACGAGCAAAAAATAAAACTATTAGAAGATAAAAAACAGGAAGCATTATTAGGTGGCGGACAAAAGCGTATAGATGATCAGCATAAAAAAGGAAAATTAACCGCGCGTGAACGATTAGAATTGTTAATGGATAAAGGCAGTTTCGAAGAATTAGGTATGTTGGTTACGCACCGAGCTACCGATTTCGGAATTGACAAAGAAAAATATTTAGGCGATGGCGTAGTTACTGGTTTTGGAACCATTAACGGCAGATTGGTATATGTCTTTTCGCAAGATTTTACTGTTTTTGGCGGTTCTTTATCAGAAACACATGCCGAAAAAATTTGCAAAATAATGGAACTCGCTGCCAAAACCGGAGCACCAGTTATTGGTTTAAATGATTCAGGTGGCGCGCGCATACAGGAAGGCGTTGTTTCTTTGGGTGGCTACGCCGATATTTTCCATTTGAATGTACAGTATTCAGGTGTTGTTCCGCAGATTTCTGCCATTATGGGACCGTGTGCCGGTGGCGCCGTGTATTCACCTGCAATGACCGATTTTATTTTTATGGTGGAAAATACGTCGTACATGTTTGTCACCGGACCAAACGTTGTGAAAACGGTAACACACGAAGAAGTGACTTCCGAAGAATTAGGCGGTGCGATCACACATGCATCTAAAAGCGGCGTGACCCATTTCACGGCAAAAAATGAAGTAGATTGCATTCTACAACTTAAAAAACTATTGAGTTACTTACCGCAAAATTGCGAAGAAAAAGCACCGGTTTATCCATATCAAACTACAACATCTGAAGTAAGAGAAGAATTAGGCAAGATATTACCGAAAAATCCAAATCAGCCATACGATATTCGCGATATTATTTTGAATACGGTTGACGAAGATTCTTTTTACGAAGTGCATAAGTTATACGCCGAAAACATCGTGGTTGGTTTTGCACGCATTGCGGGCAGAAGCATTGGTATTGTTGCCAACCAACCTGCATATTTGGCTGGAGTTTTAGACATCAACAGTAGTAGGAAAGGAGCGCGCTTTACACGTTTTTGTGATGCGTTCAATATTCCATTGCTGGTGTTGGTCGATGTGCCTGGATTTTTGCCTGGAACTGATCAGGAATGGCATGGTATTATTACCAGCGGTGCGAAATTATTATATGCACTAAGCGAAGCGACTGTGCCGAAAGTAACCGTGATTACGCGTAAAGCGTATGGCGGTGCGTATGATGTGATGAACTCCAAACACATCGGCGCTGATATGAATTTTGCCTGGCCAACTGCTGAAATTGCCGTAATGGGACCTAAAGGCGCTGCTGAAATTATTTTCAAGAATGAGATCAAGCAAGCGGCAAATCCGGAAGAAAAACTACAGGAAAAGATCGATGAATACACGGAAACGTTTGCCAATCCATATAAAGCTGCTGCGCGCGGTTATGTGGACGAAGTGATTGCACCGGAACAAACGCGTATCAAGTTAATTAAGTCTTTCCAAATGCTGGAAAATAAGGTGGTGAATTCACCTAAAAAGAAACACGGAAACATTCCGTTGTAACCAACCACTATTATACACGACTCTACAAACACCTCGCGTCTTTGCAAGGCACGAAGCAATCTCATCACGTTGCCGTTGTCCTGGGTTTGTCGAAGGACTTCAGAGTTCAAAGCAATAAAGTTGAAGAGCCATTCCCATGAAAGTCGGAATTTTAGCTCGGTGAATAATTTAGATATAAAGCATTGTAAATAAATTAATTAAGTGATTCCGCAAGTCATCTCGGTTCATCCGCACGGCGTCTCAGTGCGTCCGCAAGGCATCTCGGTGCATCCGCAAAGCATCTCGGTGCATCCGCAAGTCATCTCGGTTCATCCGCACGGCGTCTCAGTGCGTCCGCAAAGCATCTCGGTGCATCCGCAAGGCATCTCGGTGCGTCCGCACGGCGTCTCAGTGCATCCGCAAGCCATCAAACCGCAAATAAGTAGGACTTAGGATTTTCTCTTTCGGTTGGCGTCTCACCAGCCAAAATGTATGCGCTATATAATTTATTTTCTAATTAAATAACCTGCCAAAATTAATCTGCACACATTTTTGTATAGATTCTGTTTTTCTTTTTACTTTTAGCTGATAAATACATGCATGTCTAAGAAATACATTTTAACTTTCGATCAGGGCACTACCAGTTCAAGAGCCATTTTATTTGATAAAGAAGGAAATATTGTTGCCGTTGCACAAAAAGAGTTTACGCAGATTTTTCCAAAACCAGGTTGGGTAGAACACAATCCTGAAGAGATTTGGCAGTCGCAAATTGAAGTTGCGCGAGAAGTTGTAGCCAAAGCCAATATTCAGCCAACTGAAATTGCGGCAATTGGTATTACCAATCAGCGCGAAACAGCCATCATTTGGGACAGAGAAACCGGAAAACCAATCTACAATGCAATAGTTTGGCAAGACAGAAGAACTGCAGATTTTTGCGATGAGTTGAAAAGACGAAACCTTTCTGATTATGTAAAAGAAAACACAGGTTTAGTGATTGACGCTTATTTTTCGGGAACAAAGATCAACTGGTTATTAAATAATGTAGAAGGCGCACGGCAGAAAGCACACGAAGGAAAATTATGTTTCGGTACGGTGGATACGTGGCTGATCTGGAAATTAACAAAAGGAAAAGTACATGCAACAGATTACAGCAATGCTTCCAGAACGCTTATTTACAACATAAAAGATCTTTGTTGGGACGACAAACTCTTACAGGAGTTTGACATACCGGCGTCTGTTTTGCCGGCGGTTCAGTCTTCATCCGGAATTTTCGGAAATACAGATTCAGATATGTTCTTTGATTTGGAAATTCCAATCGCTGGTGTTGCCGGCGATCAGCAAAGTGCTTTGTTTGGTCAGACTTGTTTTGAACCAGGCATGGCAAAAAATACTTATGGAACAGGTTGTTTTATGCTGATGAATACCGGAACCGAACGTGTGAATTCACAACATGGATTATTAACTACTATTGCTTGGTCAGTTGACGGAAAAGTAGAATACGCTTTAGAAGGCAGTGTTTTTATTGCCGGTGCTGCTATTCAATGGCTGCGCGATGGATTGAAACTGATAGACTCGGCGCAGGATTCTGAGTTTTTTGCCATGAAAGTGGAAGACACCGGTGGCGTTTATGTTGTGCCTGCATTTGCCGGTTTAGGCGCACCTTATTGGGACATGTATGCACGTGGCGCTGTTTTCGGTTTGACACGTGGTACTGAAAAAGCACACTTGATACGAGCAACACTGGAATCTTTAGCGTATCAAACTTTCGATATTTTAGAAGTCATGGAAAAAGACTCTGATATTGAATTGAAAACACTGAAAGTGGACGGCGGCGCATGTGCTAATAATTTATTGATGCAATTTCAGTCGGATATATTGAATGTAAAAGTAGTTCGTCCAAAAGTAATTGAAACAACTGCTTTAGGTGCTGCATATTTGGCAGGTATTGCGGTAGGATTTTATAAAAAAGAAGAATTGTTTAAAAATCAGCATATAAGTGCTTGCTTTGAGCCGAAAATGAAACCGGAAAAAAGAGAAAAATTGGTGAAAAACTGGAAAAAAGCGGTGGAAAGAACCAAATCTTGGGAAGATTAGTGTATTTATGCACATTTTGTAGCGTTTTGTTAAAATTAAGGTAACGAATAAATTAAAACACATCACTTATCTTTGCATTCAATTAAAACAACCAAAAATGAAAAAATTATTCGTATTATTCGCTGCTGCAACACTTTTCGTAGGTGTTCAAGCTTGCAAACACAATGAAGAACCTGCTACAGAAGAAACTGCTGTAGTTGAAGAAGCTCCAGTTGTTGATTCATCTGCTGCTGTAACTGCTACTCCAGATTCAACTGCTGCTGTAGCTGTTGACACTACAAAAAAATAATTTGTAGTCTTACAGAATAAAAGTCCCAATTTTATTGGGACTTTTTTATTTACACGCTGTTTACAATTTTTAACATTTGAACAGTTGTATTATTTAAAAATTCAAGTACTTTTGTGCCAATTAAACCAATTTTAAAATGAAAAAATTATTTGTATTATTCGCTGCTGCAACACTTTTCGTAGGTGTTCAGGCTTGCAAACAAACTGCTGAAGGCGCAGCTGAAGATGCTGCTGCTGCAACTGAAACTGTAGCTGACGCTGCTGCTGCTGTTGATTCAACTGCAACTGCTGCTGTAGAAACTGTAGATTCAACTGCTAAAGTTGCTGTAGAAGCAACTAAAGACGCTGCTACTACTGCTAAAGATGTAGTAAAAGGCGCTGCAGAAGGTGCTAAAGAAGGTGCTAAAGATGCATTGAAAAAATAATTTCAATAGAAATTATAAAAATGCCTCGCAGTTTGCGAGGCATTTTAATTTTATTCGTGCTGTATTGTATTCTACTTATTGATGATAATTGTTGGTTTTGAGTTTCGTTCTGTTTCATTATCTTTCTTTTTAAAGATATTAGGCATCTCAAATCCAAAATATTTCAATGCTGAAATTAATATAAATACTGCACCAGCTTCGTCTAAATTACCAATCAGTGGTAAATTATCAGGAATGAATTCTAAAAAACCTGCAGTTGGATTGATTAAATAAAATACTGCAAATAATGCTGCGCCAATTACAGTTAGATCTTGTTTTTTCATTTTTACTTTAGTTTTTAATTGTTACGTTTTTTATAATACTCATAGGAACGTACTGCGAAAAAAAATAGTTCAATATTTCAATATTTTAACAAAATTTGATTTTTAAAACAGGTATTAAGAAAAAGCGAAATAATATGGAATAGTAGCTGAAATAATTTTCATATTCAGCTATAAAATGCTACATTTGCACCTCAAAATAATTCGGCGAGGTAGCTCAGATGGTTAGAGCGTAGGATTCATATCCGCCGGTTGGCGGACACGGATTCAATTCTTACCTGTTTATTTGATTTGGCGGGATAGCTCAGATGGTTAGAGCGCAGGATTCATAACCCTGAGGTCGGGGGTTCAATTCCCCCTTTCGCTACTCTAAGAAACCCTCTGATAATCAGAGGGTTTTTCTTTTTAGCATTTTTTTTGCCCGAAATGCTAATTTTTAGAGTGAGGATGCGGAGTGAGGTTTATCTAAATCATCTTTACCAAAAATTCTAACATTATGGGTTGCTTTATCAATCGCAGATGCAATCTGAGAGTCTATATAATGATTTTTTAATACATCTTCAGTAGTGTGTGAAGTTAACAAGCCAGTTTCTACGCCGACAGCTTCATTTAACCAACTGATGAATGTTTTTCGTAGGGTACTTAAACTAATATCTCTTTTAATACCTGCTGCAATTCTATAATGTGTAAATGCTTTTGACAAGGCATCCATTATAGTTTGCGCCGATTCCACTCTTTCAGGATGTAGAATATATCCATTGCGATTGATTTTATCAGGATAACCTAATTCATACAATAGATTGGCAAAATCAGGATATATTGGAAAGTATTTCTTAGCATCATCGTTATTATTCCTTCTATTGACTTTTAAATTATGGACTTCAAACGATAGGTTTCCGCTTATTGTCATTACCATATCATTCCATTTCAAGTTGACGACTTCTTCTCGTCTGCCACCAGTATAAAGACATAGCCAAAATCCAATCTTTAGATAGTCCTTATACATGTTTTTAACCTCACCCTTGCCACCTAATTGTTGATACGGACTTGCTGTATCAACAGCATTAATGATACTTAAAAATTCTTCTTTTGAGATGGAGATTATATTCTTTTTAGCAACAGATTTAGTTTCATATTCTGCAAACGGATTCTTCATATCAATTTCTTCGACATCTATTAGGTATTTAAAAAACCTTTTCAATGCTGCCAAACACTTATTGAATGTTTTCCCTTCGTATTTCTTTTTCTTTAGAGCTTTATAGAAATCAGATACATCGAATTTATCTATATCCATCACTCTTATATTGTGTATGTTTATTCTTTCACTAATTACTCTAGCAAAAAACTTACAGAATCTTAGAGATTCATTTATATGACCTTTAGAGACCGACTTCTTATTTTGCTCTAATTCATGGTTGCCTTCAAGGTAGTTTTTATACTTTAATAACGCACCAGCTAATGAATAGTCGTTGCCGTCCGTTGTGACCTTTATGCGAGTATAATTCGTAGCATTAAGTTGTTTTTTAAATTCAATTGCTTGTACGACGGCATCATTGTAATCGTCAGTATCAAAGATTTTTACTTTAACTCTGTTCTTTGTATTAGGAACGTGAATTCTGATTCTATAATTCTGTTCGTCATAATGTGAACAGCCAGTGTTGTCTTTTTTGCAGACGTTGCAATATACTTTCATGCCAGTATAGGGCTTCTTTGGTAGTTTTAATTTTTTCATCTTGTTATACTTTTTAAAAATGTTTTATCATTGTTATTTATCGGTTTTACCACCGTTGTTGGAAAACATACTTTTTCTGAAGCCAATTCATGTATTACCATACCTGATATGATTTCATTTTTTTCAATCATTCGGTATTTATCTGACCATGTATTCGGATAGGTTTTTCTTAATTCTTTAGCATAGATTTTACCTAATAGAATTAACCAATCAATCTTATAAACATGGCTGCTTTTACCGAACTTGTGAATTGAAATTTTATGTTCTGTTAGCCATTTGATAGCTGCATCATTTTTCTTTTTTAAGATTGCAGCAATTTCACTAATACTAATTAGTGGAGATTCAGCACCGATTGACATTTGGTGAATGAATTTGATTCGTTGTTATTTTACACATAAAAACATTTAACCTTCCTAACATGCACGAAAGATACAAAGTGTTAAGAACCAGGACAATAGGTTTGGGTTTAATTCCTGGAGTTTCTTTATTTATCCAAAACTACTCCATTATATTCAATGTATCAAGTCTGATTTCAGCAGACAATATTAATAAATTGTAAACCACCCTTAACACATATTAGAATTGACTTTACTGATTTTTGCCTATATTTGGCTCAATGAAATTTTTCACAATCATATTTAGCATGTACATTTTGGTGCTTTCACTTGCGCCGTGTAGCGATAGTGTTGAATGTGATGAGGGAAATAAAACTGAACAATCTCATAACAACCACAAACATGAAAATGAAAGCTGTACACCTTTTTGTATTTGCGCTTGTTGTGGTCAGCACGCTTTCAGTAAGTTCAATTATCCAGCGGAACAAACTATTTTAAAACCTGAGAACTTTAATGATAGCAAAGCTATATATACACAAACTTTTATCTCTCAATTTAGTGCCAGTATTTGGCAACCGCCTAAAATTTCTTAATCGTTTATTTTAATGCATTACGTTGTAATGCTTTTTATGCTTATTGATTTATTCAATACGGCATTATTCACGATTATTAAATTTTAACTATGTTAGACAAAATCATTCATTTTAGTATAAAGAATAAATTCATTATTGGTTTAATGACTTTATTACTCATCGTTTGGGGTTTGTGGAGTGCCACCAAATTACCTATTGATGCCGTACCTGATATAACGAATAATCAGGTACAAATAATTACTATTTGTCCTACTTTGGCAGGTCAGGAAGTAGAACAATTAGTTACGTTTCCTATTGAACAAAGCATTGCCAACTTACCTGATATTGAAGAAACAAGAAGTATATCAAGATTTGGCTTATCCGTTATAACAGTTGTATTTGATGAGAAGGTAGATATATACTTTGCTCGGCAACTCATTAATGAGAAATTAAAAGAAGCGGAAGAAGATATACCAAAAGGTGTTGGCATTCCTGAATTAGCACCAGTTAGTACAGGACTTGGTGAAGTATATCAATATGTGTTACATCCTAAAAAAGGCAGCGAAAATAATTATACTGCAATGGATTTGCGCACCATGCAAGATTGGATTGTAGCACGTCAATTAAACGGAACAAAAGGAGTAGCAGAAGTCAATAGTTTTGGTGGTAAACTAAAGCAGTATGAAGTTGCCATTAATCCTAATCGATTAAAAGCAATGGGTATAACTATACCTGATATTTTTAATGCCTTAGAAAAAAACAATCAAAATACTGGCGGTGCATACATCGACAAAAAACCTAATGCCTATTTTATTCGTGGTGTTGGTTTAGTTACTTCATTAGAAGATGTAAAAAACATTGTAGTTAAAAGTAATGCCACCAGCGTACCCATTTTTATTAAAGATGTAGCAGAAGTAAAATTTGGAAATGCTGTTCGGTACGGTGCAATGACATATAACGGTGAAGTAGATGCCGTAGGTGGTGTTGTAATGATGCTTAAAGGCGAAAACAGTAATGAAGTTGTAAATCGCATCAAAGAGAAAATGATAACCATACAAAAATCATTACCTGATGATGTAATTATTGAAGCCTACTTAGATAGAACCGATTTAGTAAAACGTGCTATATCAACCGTAGAAAAAAATCTTATTGAAGGTGCTTTAATAGTCATATTTGTTTTAGTGTTGTTTCTCGGAAATCTAAGAGCAGGTTTGATTGTTGCCTCTGCTATTCCATTATCAATGCTATTTGCATTAGCATTAATGAATGTGTTCGGTGTTAGTGCCAACCTAATGAGTTTAGGTGCTATTGATTTTGGTTTAATTGTAGATGGTGCAGTAATTATTGTAGAAGCTACTTTGCATCATTTAGGATTAAGGCAATCCGTACAGAAACTATCTCAATCAGAAATGGACAATGAAGTGTTTCAATCAGCATCTAAAATAAGAAGTAGTGCCGCATTTGGTGAAATAATAATCTTGATAGTGTATATACCTATACTGTCTTTAATAGGTATTGAAGGTAAAATGTTCAAGCCAATGGCAATGACAGTTAGCTTTGCAATTTTTGGTGCGTTGATATTGTCATTAACTTATATACCTATGATGTGTGCTTTAATATTGCCTAAACAACTTAAGCAACATGATACTATATCGGATAAAATGATGGCATTCTTTTACAAAATCTATCAACCATTATTAAATAAAGCTATTAGGTTAAAATATGTGCTGATAACAATTACAGTTATACTTTTTGCTACCTCATTATTCATTTTTAGCAGAATGGGTGGCGAATTTATTCCAACACTTCAGGAAGGTGATTTTGCTTTTCATTGCATCTTACCACAAGGAACATCACTAAGCCAAAGTTTAGAAACTTCCATGCAAGCATCACGAATCATAAAACAATTTGATGAGGTAAAAATGGTTGTCGGCAAAACTGGAGCAGCAGAAGTACCAACCGACCCAATGCCACCTGAAGCAACAGATATGATGATAATTCTTAAACCTCAAAAAGAATGGAAATCAGATAAAAGTTATGATGAATTAGCCGATGAAATCAACGAACGGTTAGAAGCAATTCCTGGCGTTTTCTTTGAGAAAAATCAGCCTATACAAATGCGATTTAATGAGTTGATGACAGGAATTAGACAAGATGTAGCAGTCAAGGTTTTCGGTGAAAATATGGACACTCTTTTGGCGTATGCAAACAAGGTAGGCAAGATTATCCAAAAGGTAGATGGAGCAACAGCACCAATGATTGAACGTGTAGATGGCTTACCTCAAATCAATGTAGAGTATGATAGAATGCGTTTAGCAAATTATGGTTTAAATATAGAAGATGTAAATGCAGTGGTAAGTACCGCTTTCGCAGGAAAATCATCAGGTGTAGTTTATGAGAATGAACGTAAGTTTGATTTAGTAGTTCGTTTAGATAGTGCTTATCGTAGTAGTATTGATGATGTGAGTAATCTTTTTATTCCAACACCAACAGGCAATCAAATTCCATTATCACAAGTAGCAAACGTATCTTATAAATTAGGTGCAGCACAAATTAGCCGTGAAGCAGGTAAGCGCAGAGTAGTCGTCGGTTTTAATGTTGATGAAAGAGATGTTCAAAGTGTGGTAGAGGAGATTCAGCAAAAATTAAATGCTGAAATCAAATTGCCGTCAGGTTATTATTTCACTTATGGCGGTACGTTTGAAAATCTTCAAAAAGCATCTAAACGTTTAATGATAGCAGTACCAATTTCTTTGCTGTTAATTTTTATGCTTTTATACTTTACGTTTAATTCTATGAAACAAGCAACCTTAATTTTCACTGCTATTCCGATGAGTGCTATCGGTGGTGTATTTGCGTTGTTAATTCGTGGTATGCCTTTTAGCATATCAGCAGGTATTGGCTTTATAGCATTGTTTGGCGTTGCTGTATTAAATGGAATTGTTTTGATTGGCACATTCAACCAGTTAGAAAAAGAAGGTTGGAATGATGTTGTTAGCCGTGTTATTGAAGGTACTAAAATTCGCTTACGACCTGTTCTAATGACAGCAACCGTAGCTTCATTAGGATTTTTACCAATGGCATTAAGTGGTAGTGCTGGTGCAGAAGTTCAGAAGCCATTAGCAACAGTTGTAATCGGTGGTTTAATAACCGCTACCTTTTTAACCTTGTTTGTATTACCATTATTATACATCATTTTCAATTCTAAAATTTCATTAAACAAAAAACCAATGAAATCAATAACAAGCATCTTAGTAATACTTTTGTTATCTACACAATTTGCTAATGCACAAACTAATCAATTAAGTTTAGAAGAAATCACAAGTGTTGCACTAAAGAATAGTTCCAAACTAAAAGCAGATGAATTAGCTGTATTGGCAACTAAAAGTTTAAGTAAATCAGCAAAAGAAATACCTAAAACAAATTTCAATGTACAGTTAGGTCAATACAACAGTAAGAAGTTTGATAATGCTTTTGAGATTTCGCAAACGATTCCGTTCCCTTCTTTATTTTCAGCAAAGAGAGAAGCGGTCAAAGCAGAAGTTATCAGTAAAGAATTATCTAAACAGATAACTGAAAACGAAATTAAAGCGCAGGTGCAAACGTATTATTATCGGTTATTGTTTTTAGAGAACAATAAAAATAAACTACTGCATTTAGATAGTTTGTATGTTGACTTTGTTAATGCATCATCTTTGAGATTTAAAACTGGCGAAACAAAGCAGTTAGAAAAGACAACTGCAGAAGCAAAAAGAAGTGAGATAAAATTGTTGTTACAAGAAAACGAAAATGACATTACGGCAACATATAATCTGCTTAAAATGTGGATGAATACAAGTGATGATTTTTCTATTGCTATCGTACAACCTTATCAACCTTTACAAACGGCTACAACCTTAGATACTAACTTACTTGCTCAAAATCCGATTATTAAAAAGATATTGCAAGAAGCAGTCGTTGCCGAACAAAATAAAAAAGTAGAAAAGGCAATCGGTTTACCTGATTTTACTTTTGGTTACAACAATCAATCTTTAATCGGCTTTCAAACGATTAATAATCAGGAAAAATATTTTAACGCTGGAAATCGTTTTCATGTTGGTTCTATTGGTATTGGCATACCACTTACATTTGGTGCTACTAAAGCAAAGATTAAATCCTTAGAGTATCAAAAACAAGCATTACAAGCTACTGCGCAAAACGAACAACATCAAATAGAAATTCAGTTAGTAAATGCATTTCAGCAATACAATCAGTATATGTTGCAATACAATTACTATAAACAACAAGCATTGCCGACAGCAGCAGAAATAATAAAAGCAGCTCAATTAGGTTATAAAACAGGTGATGCAAGTTATATTGAATATATACTGGCATTGCAAAATGAAACAGATGTAGAATTAAAGTATCTACAATCTATTCATCAAATTAATCAAACAGTAGTTAATATCAATTATCTAATCAGTAAATAAACTAAGATGACAATCAATATAAAATCTATAAACAATAAGTATTTAATGTTACTATTGGTAGCATTATTTACTGCATGTTCTCACAATGAAAGTGACGGACATAAACACGGCACAACACAAGAAGCGAAAGAAGAAAAAACAACAGGTGAAGTTGAAGAAGAAACTACAGAAGCTACAATAGCATCACTTACTGATGAACAAATCAAAACGGTAGGGATTCAATTTGGCAGCATTGAACAAAAACAATTAACAGCTACGCTTAAAGCTAATGGCGCATTACGTGTACCTAATAACAACAAGGCAAATGCAACATCTTTATATGGTGGTGTTATTAAAACAATTAATGTTCAAGTCGGTAGCAATGTAAAAAGCGGTCAGGTAATTGCCACTATCACTAATCCGCAGTTTATACAATTGCAAGAGGAGTTTTTAACTGTTACCAGTAAAATTATTTATGCAGAACAAGAGTTGGCACGGCAAAAAGAATTGAGCGATGGCAACGCAGGTGCATTAAAAAATTATCAGAGTGCAGATGCAGAACTCAAAACATTACGCACACGCAAAGCATCCTTACAAGAACAAATACAACTCATGGGAATTAATCCAAATAGTGTTAGTAATAGCAATTTGCGTTCTGCATTAGTAGTTAAAAGTCCTATAAGCGGTACAATCAGTAATGTGTTTTCTAAAATAGGAAGCTATGTAGATGTATCATCACCAGTTGCAGAAATTGTAGATAATAGTCAACTGCATTTAGACTTAAATATTTTTGAAAAAGATTTACCGTTGCTTAAAGTTGGTCAGGTAATTCATTTTACACTTACAAATAATCCAGTTAACGAATACGATGCTAAAATTTACAGCATAGGTACTACCTTTGAGAATGACAGTAAAACTATACCTATACATTGTACTGTTCAAGGAAATAAATCAGGTTTGATTGACGGAATGAATATTACTGCTATTGTGAGTTTAAATAATATTACAACAGCAGCCGTGCCAAATGAAGCTATTGTTGATGCCGACGGTAGAAGTTTTATTTTTATTATTACTGATAAAAAGCCTGATGAACATCACGATGAAGAAGAAGGACACAAACACTCAGCAAGTGAAAAACACGATGAGGAAAAAGAAAAACAACCAACTATTAACTTTGAAAGAATTGAAGTAATTAAAGGTGTTTCTAATGTTGGATATACGGCAATAACCACAGTAAACGAAATACCAAAAGATGCAAAGATTGTAACTAAAGGTGCATTCTTTGTCAATGCTAAATTAACCAATCAAGGTGAAGCACACGAACACTAAAGTTAAACGCTATGAAGATAAATACTAAAATGCCAATCAAATTAATTCCGTTCTATCAATCAGAATTAAGCAATGCAAAAGTATCATTTCAAAACAATGAAATAGCTGTTAGTTGGAATCACTTAGAACGTGCGCACATCTTAGCACAACCTTATCCAATAGAACATACAGCAGTTCATTGGCAAATGCTTTTGTTCGGAATCAAAATAAAAGATACAAAAGAAGTCATTGGACAAATACCACGCTTATTAGTCGGTGGCGTTAAATCCTTTGTTGGTACAATTCCTACTGGTAATACTGGTGGCGCAAATGTACCACCTTTAAAGGTTATGGAAATTCCAAACGACTTGAAAGAAATTATCAATAACACTAAAAACTAATATTCATTACTACTAAAAACAAATCAATGAAATCAATAATCAATTCAATTCTAATTATAGCAGCGTTATTTATGTTTTCAAATAATAGCATAGCACAAACACCAAATACAGTAGCAACAATCAAAACTAAAATCTATTGCGACCATTGCAGTAAATGCGAATCATGTAAATCTCGTATAGAGAAAACAGTAAAGAAATTAAAAGGAGTTAAAACAGTAACATTAGATGTGGCAAATTCAAGAATCAAGGTTTCTTACAATCCAACAGAAACAAAGATTAAAAGCATTAGAGACCAAATAAATAAAGCTGGTTATGATGCCGACGACCAAAAGGCTGCTGCCGAATATGTAGAACAATTAGACGGATGCTGTAAACAATAACTATATGGAACACAAACATATTTACGACAAAGACGGCAAACAACTTTGCTGTACTCAGGAAGAAAAGATAAATCAACTTGCTGAAGAACATTCTGCTGAAGAACACCAACATACAGAAAGTCAAAGTACATTAAGAATGTTTTTGCCAGCAATTATTTCTTTAGTATTGTTATTAATTGCTATTGTATTTGATAACTATATTACTCAAACATGGTTCAAAGGTTATGTACGGATTGCGTGGTATATTGTTGCTTATGTTCCAGTTGGTTTTCCTGTGGTAAAAGAAGCATTTGAGAGTATTACCAAAGGCGAAATATTTTCAGAGTTTTTATTAATGAGTATTGCCACTATTGGTGCATTTGCCATTGGCGAATATCCTGAAGGTGTTGCCGTAATGTTGTTTTATGCCATTGGTGAAGTATTTCAATCATTGGCAGTTAAAAGAGCCAAAGCAAATATCAAAACATTACTTGACCAACGACCTGATACAGTTACTATTTTAGAGAATAACGAAGCTAAAACAGTAAAAGCAGCATCTGTAAATATTGGTGATGTAATACAATTAAAAGCTGGTGAGAAATTAGGTTTAGATGGTGAGTTACTTTCAGAAACGGCATCGTTTAATACAGCAGCATTAACAGGTGAAAGTAAACCTGATACTAAATCTAAAGGTGATACAGTTTTAGCAGGTATGATAAATCTTAATACAGTTTCTCAAATAAAAGTTACTACTGCTTATACTGATAGTAAGCTATCAAAAATTTTAGAGTTAGTACAAAATGCCACCGCACAAAAAGCACCAACGGAATTATTTATTAGAAAGTTTGCTAAAATCTATACACCTATTGTGGTGTTCTTAGCTGTTGCCATCTGTGTATTGCCTATGCTATTTGTTAGTGAGTATGTATTTAGAGATTGGCTGTACAGAGCATTAGTATTCTTAGTTATCTCTTGTCCATGTGCTTTAGTTATCAGTATTCCATTAGGTTACTTTGGTGGCATTGGTGCAGCATCTCGGAACGGTATTTTATTTAAAGGAAGTAATTTCTTAGATATTATTGCCAATATCCAAAATGTGGTGATGGATAAAACAGGAACATTAACGAAAGGCGTATTTGATGTACAAGAAGTAAATATCAAAACCGAATTTAATAAAGATGAGATTTTACAAATGGTAAATGCTTTAGAAAGTCAAAGTACACATCCAGTTGCAACAGCAATTCAAAAATATGTAGGTAATGTAAATGCAGAAATTAAGCTAAACAATGTTGAGGAAATTTCAGGACACGGTTTAAAAGCAAACATCAACGGCAACGAATTATTAGTCGGCAACTTCAAGTTGATGGATAAATTTAATATTCAATATGATATTGACCCAAATACAATAGTTTATACTGTTATTGCTATTGCGTATGATAAAAAATTTGTTGGCTATATTACTATTGCTGATGAAATAAAAGAAGATGCACAAGATGCTGTAAACAACTTACACAATCTAAAAGTAAAAACTACCATGCTAAGTGGTGATAAAACTTCAGTAGTAAAATACGTTGCCGATAAATTAGGTATTGATAATGCGTTTGGTGATTTGTTACCTGAAGACAAAGTGAATAAAGTAAAAGATATTAAAAGTAGAAATGAAACGGTTGCATTTGTCGGTGATGGCGTAAATGATGCGCCAGTAGTAGCATTAAGCAATGTAGGTATAGCAATGGGTGGTTTAGGCAGCGATGCAACAATTGAAACGGCTGATGTTGTAATTCAAAACGATGAACCTTCTAAAATTGCAATGGCTATTAATATAGGCAAACAAACCAAACGAATCGTTTGGCAAAATATAGGATTAGCATTCACAGTAAAAGCCGTTGTGTTGATACTCGGTGCAGGTGGTTTAGCCACCATGTGGGAAGCGGTTTTTGCCGATGTTGGCGTAGCACTATTAGCTATATTAAATGCCGTTAGAATACAGAGAATGAAGTTTTAGAGTATGATTTTAACAATATATAAACTATTGTCAGTTGCATTATCCAAGTATTAGAACTAACTTTACAATGCTTAAATGAAGTTTAAAACAAACATACCTGCATTATTGATGGCAATACTTGTCTTCGTTGCAAGTAATGGTATTGCTTTGTCAGAGCATATTTGCAATTCATCAAAATCGCATGATTATTCTTTCTTTTCTAAGGCTACTTGCGAAATGGAAAAACAAGTTTCATCATGTTGCGCAAAGAAAATAATAAATAAAAATGATTGCTGTGAACATAAACAGTTTTTTAAAAAGTTGCCGATTGAAGGTTTTACAGCAAATCAAATAGAATTAAAACCTTTTGAGAAATTAGTCTTAAATGATTATTGGATAAACTCATACGCATTCAATCATCAAATTAATTATGATAGATACATTACAGGTATTCCACCACCTGATAATCTATACGTCATAAAATACCTATTGCGACCAACTCCTGTTGAGTTGCAGATTTTCCGTTGTTAGTAGTTGATTATAATTTCCACTCAGGAAATCAATGAAGTTTCGATAAATGAAACTTTTAATTCTATTATTTATTCAACTATTAAATTCTTTAAAATGAAAACAATATCAAAGATGTTATTTGCTGTTATACTATTAATAGCAAGTACAATTACAATAAATGCTCAAACAGCTATTAAATCAGATTTAGTGCTAAAAGCACAGTTAATGAGAATGGACGGAAAGTTCTACCTGTTTATTACCGATGAAAAAAACTCACCATATTCTAATAAGGATGTGACAGCATCTGCTAAAATAAAAGAGACAGATGGAAATAAACAAGAAGTGTTATTGAAGACATTTGGTGAATCCGCTTTTGTATTTACTAATGAAATTACAGACTTTAAACAGATTAATACCACCTTACGTTTTAAAAGCGGCGCAAACACATTACTAATATATGCTAAGTTTAAAAACAAAGGTAGTTCCGAAAATAAATATGAATGTTCTATGCATCCATCTGAGTTATTAAAAGATGCTGGAAAATGTACTAAATGCGGAATGGCTTTAACAGCTAAAAATGTTACGACTTATCAGCCATCAAAAATAGTTCGTAAAGGCTCTCTTTAAACATATTGTAAATCAAAAAATTCTAAAAATGGAAACAATTAAATTGATATTATTAATGATATGCATTGCACTACTTAATGGTAGTAGTTATGCAAAAATCAAAAACTCCAAAACGGCATCTTATAAAGTATATGGTAATTGTGGTATGTGTAAAAAAACAATTGAAAGCACGGTTAAACAAAATAAAGATGCATTAGGTATTTGGAACAGCAAATCGCAAATGCTTACTGTTACTTATGATTCAACTAAAACAAGTGCCGATGAAATTCTAAAACGTATTGCAAATGTTGGCTACGATAATGAAAAATATCTTTCAAGTAATGAAGTTTATAACAGCTTAGATGCATGTTGCCAGTACAATAGAAAGATAGTTAGTAAAACATCTGTAACTGTACCATCAGCGCAAACATCAGCAATAGAAAATAAAGATGAAATGCCTATGGCTGCTGAAATAAAAGATACAGCCAAAGTAGTTACAACACCTATGGAAATGCCTGTTACACCTAAAACGGAAACGGTAGTAGCTAAAACAGATTTTACTTTATTGCTAACACAATATTATGCATTAAAGAATGCACTTATTGCTGATAATTCAGGTTTAGCAATAAAGAATGCAGTTAGTCTTTTAGCAGAAATAAATGCTGTTAAAATGGAAACATTATCTGCATCAGAACATACGGTATGGATGAAGTATTACGATAAGCTAAAAGCAGATGCAACGCAAATTAGCACAGCTAAAAATATAGAAAAACAACGTACTGCTTTTTCATCATTATCTTCTAATTTATGGTCAACAGTTAAAGGATTAAAAATAAAAGATAACGGCGTAATATACGTTGATTATTGTCCAATGAAAGATGCCTATTGGTTAAGCAAAGATTCAGCAATAAAGAATCCATATTATGGTAAATCAATGTTGACTTGCGGAAGCATCAAAGAAACTATTAAATAAAGAAACAAAATAAATAATACAAAAATGAAAAAATTAATCATCATAATCTCAGCTATCACATTTGCATTCACTGCATGTAACACTAAGCAAACAGCAGAAACAGAAACAACATCAACAGAACAATCAAACCAATTATACGCTTGTCCAATGCATCCTGAAATTACAGGAAAGAAAGGTGATAAATGTTCTAAATGTGGCATGGAATTAACAGAGCCAGTAAAAAGTGAAGTGGTACAAACTACTACTACACCAGCAACCGCAGAAGTAAGCAAAACAGTTTCTATAAAAGAGATTGTAAGCAATTACTTACAAGTAAAAAATGCATTTGCTAAAGACAATACGAATGATGCAGCAACAGCAGGAAAAGCATTAGAAGCCGCTTTTAAATCTTTTGATAAGTCTACATTAACCGCTGAACAAAAGAAAACGTATGAAGATATTGAAGATGATGCGAGAGAACACGCAGAACACATTGGCGCAAACGGTGGTAACATTAAACACCAGCGAGAACACTTTGATTTATTGAGTAAAGATATGTATGATTTAGTAAAAGCATTTGGTGCAGGTCAAACTTTATACAAAGATTATTGTCCGATGTATAATGACAATAAAGGTGCTATTTGGTTAAGTGAAACTAAAGAAATTAAAAATCCATATTTAGGCAAAGCAATGCCGACTTGTGGTACTATGAAAGAGGAATTAAAATAATCTTTATGAGTATCATAAAAAAGATATTGTTAGCATTGCTGATTGTATTTATTGGCATCCAATTTATCAGACCTGTTCGCAACGAAAGCGGACAGGTATTGTCAACAGATATAACAAAGACGCTGAATGTTCCTGATAACGTTTTTAATGCATTAAAAATATCTTGTTATGATTGTCATAGCAATAACACTAATTATCCTTTTTATACCAATATACAACCTGTTGGATGGATGATGAATAATCATATTAAGAACGGAAAAGACAAACTTAATTTTAGTGACTTTGGTTCGTATTCACGGCGCAGACAAATGAGCAAACTAAGGTCAATTATCAGCCAAATTCAAGATGATAAAATGCCATTGTCTTCATACACCGTAATACATAAAGATGCAATTCTAACAACAGAAACTAAATCATTAATTATAGACTGGTCAAATAAAACAAAAGATAGTCTTTCATTATTAAATTAAATACAATGACAAACACATATAAAATTACAGGAATGACTTGTAACGGTTGTCGCTCAAAAGTGGAGAAAACATTGAATGATATAGATGGTATTTCTGCTATTGTTACATTAGAACCACCAATAGCAACTATTACAATGGAAAAGCATATCCCGATTGAACAACTGCAAACGGCTTTAACTGCTGCTGGTAATTATACAATAGAGATGTCTAACAATCAAAACATAGCTGATATAAAAGAAACTACAGTAGAAACAAAATCATGTTGTTCATCACACAATAATCAAACAACGGATGTAAAACCATTTCCTAAAAATAGTAATGGAAAATATTATTGTCCGATGCATTGTGAAGGAGATAAAATGTATGACAAAGCAGGTAATTGTCCAGTATGCGGAATGAATTTAGAAAAAGTTCCTGAACTTACTGTACAAAAAACTCAATACACTTGTCCGATGCATCCTGAAATTATTAGAGATGTTGCAGGTGCTTGTCCCATTTGTGGTATGGATTTAATTCCAATAGTAACAACTGTAAGTGAAGAAGATAACACCTATAAAGAGTTGTCAAAGAAAATGATAATTGCAACGGCGTTTACACTTCCAATTTTTGTAATTGCTATGCTTGAAATGATGCCAAGTGTACACCTGACAGCTTTAATGCCCCAGATAGCATGGAATTGGCTACAATTTGGTTTGTCTTTACCTGTCGTCTTTTATGCTTGTTGGATGTTCTTTCAGAGGGCTTGGACTTCCTTTAGAACCCTGAATCTAAATATGTTTACATTAATAGGAATCGGTGCAGGTGCTGCATTTATCTTTAGTATAATTGCGATGCTTTTTCCTTTTATTTTTCCTGACCAGTTTAAAAGCCATAACGGAACAGTCTTTGTATATTTTGAAGCAGTTACCGTAATACTAACATTAGTGTTATTAGGACAATTATTAGAAGCAAGAGCGCACAGTCAAACCAATGGAGCAATTAAAGAACTATTAAAGTTAGCACCGACAGAAGCTACATTAGTTATTGATGGTAAAGATAAAATCATTGCAATTGATGATATAAAAAAAGGCGATTTGTTACGTGTAAAACCTGGCGAAAAAATTCCTGTTGATGGAATTATAACAGATGGAAGCAGTAATGTTGATGAATCAATGATTACAGGTGAACCAATTCCAGTTGATAAGAAGAAAGATGATAAAGTAAGTACAGGTACGATTAACGGTACAAAATCATTTGTAATGATGGCTGAAAAAATCGGAGCGGAAACATTACTTGCACAAATTATTCAAATGGTAAATAATGCCAGTCGTTCTAAAGCACCTATTCAAAAATTAGCTGATAGAATTTCTAAATACTTCGTACCAATTGTTTTGGTTATCTCAATCATTACGTTTGCTGTTTGGGCAATATTCGGTACTGAATCGGCTTATGTTTTTGCTTTTGTTAATGCTATCGCTGTTTTAATTATAGCTTGTCCGTGTGCATTAGGATTAGCAACACCAATGTCTATTATGGTAGGTGTTGGTAAAGGTGCGCAAAATGGCGTACTCATAAAAAATGCAGAAGCATTGGAAAACATGAACAAGATTAATGTATTGATTACGGATAAAACAGGAACGATAACAGAAGGAAAACCATCGGTTGAAAAAGTTGTTGCATTTGATACATTCGATGAAAATGAACTGCTAAAATATGGCGCATCATTGAATCAATACAGTGAACATCCGTTAGCAGAAGCAGTAGTAAAGTACGCAAAATTAAAAACCATAGCAATTGTTGATGTGAAGGATTTTGAAGCCGTTGCAGGTAAAGGTGTGATAGGTACAATAACAGATAAAAAAATAGCTTTAGGTAATAAGAAATTAATGGAACAAGCACAAGCCATTATTTCATCGGAGATTGAAAATCAAATTACAAATGAGCAGATATTAGGAGAAACAGTTTCTTATATTTCTGTTGATGGTGTTATACAAGGATATGTAACCATTACAGATGCAATAAAAACAACAAGTAAGAATGCTATAAAAATATTGATGGAACAAGGTGTTGAAGTTATTATGTTGACTGGTGATAATTATAATACAGCAAAAGCGGTAGCAGATGAATTGCATCTGACCAACTTTAAAGCTGAATGTTTACCACAAGATAAATTAAATGAGATTAAACGATTACAAGCAGAAGGAAAAATTGTTGCAATGGCTGGTGATGGTATAAATGATGCACCTGCATTAGCACAAGCAGATATTGGTATTGCAATGGGAACAGGAACGGATGTTGCTATCGAAAGCTCTGAAATTACTTTGCTCAAAGGTGACTTACTTGGAATTGTAAAAGCTAAAAATTTAAGCCATTCGGTAATGAAAAATATCAAACAGAATTTATTTTTCGCATTCTTCTATAATGTATTAGGCATTCCAGTTGCAGCAGGTGTTTTATATCCTGTATTCGGTATATTATTATCACCTATGATTGCTGCTGCTGCTATGAGTTTCAGTTCAGTTTCTGTAATAGCAAATTCACTTAGATTAAGAACGATAAAACTGTAATGGAATGAAAGAGAATATAATTAAAATATCAAAACGGATTTTGAACTTTTTAAAGAAGATTTTCAAGGCAATATTTATTCGTGAAAAAGAATGCTGTAAAACAGTTTTATTCTTTTTATCAATAACTATTACTCAAAATTTATTGGCGCAAAAAGTAGTTCATTACGATTTATACGTTAGAGATACTATCGTAAATTATGCTGGCAAATCAAAACATGCAATTGCTGTTAATGGTCAAATACCAATGCCTACGCTTACTTTTACGGAAGGTGATACCGCAGAAATTTATGTGCATAATGAATTAGATGAATCAACATCATTACATTGGCATGGTTTGTTTTTGCCAAACAAAGAGGATGGAGTACCGAATTTAACTCAAATGCCTATTAAATCAGGAACGACACATGTTTATCGGTTTCCAATAATTCAACACGGTACGCATTGGTATCATAGCCATAGTGGTTTACAAGAACAAATTGGCATGTATGGCAGCTTTGTAATGAATAAAAGAGAAGATGATTCAACATTCAGAAAAGGCATTGACGATTTGCCAACTGTTCCGATTGTATTAAGCGAATGGACTAATTACAACCCTGAAAATGTACATCGCATGTTACATAATGCTTCTGATTGGTTTGCCATTAAAAAAGGTACTACACAAAGCTATTTAGAAGCAATAAAAGCAGGTCAATTCAAAACCAAAATAAAAAACGAATGGAAACGGCAGTTAGCAATGGATGTTAGTGATGTTTATTACGATAAGTTTTTAATCAATGGAAAAAACGAAAGCCAACTATCACAATTTAAAGGTGGCGATAAAGTGCGATTAAGAATTTCAAACGGTGGCGCATCATCTTATTTTTGGTTAACCTATGCAGGTGGAAAAATTACAGTTGTTGCCAATGATGGCAATGATGTAGAACCTGTTGAAGTGGATAGATTAATTATTGCCGTTTCAGAAACTTATGATGTTATTGTCACCGTTCCAAATGATAGCATTTCTTATGAGTTTTTAGCAACACCTGAAGACAGAACAAAATCAACATCTATATTTATCGGTAATGGTATAAAACAGTTAGATAATTACCTGCCAAAGCTCAAATATTTTGAAGGCATGAAGATGATGAATGATATGATGAAGATGAGCGGAAAATTAAATGACATGGGTATGAAAATGAGTTTGAATCAGATGGATATGAATGTTGTGATGTACCCTGAAATAACTGGCAATGCAAAAAACAGAAAAGACAAGGTGTTAGAAAAAAAGATGAACCTAAATGATGCTAATACAATGCAAGACATGGAAAGTGAAGATGCAAACAGATATAATGGCAATGCATTATCTGATATAGTTACATTAAATTATGCGATGCTGAAATCACCCGTAAAAACAACCTTGCCAATAGATGCACCAGTAAAAGAATTAAAATTCACTTTAACTGGAAATATGAATCGTTATTTATGGAGTTTAAATAATAAAGTAGTTTCTGAATCAGATAAAATCTTAATAAAGAAAGGTGAAAATATAAGGATGATACTTACTAATGCTTCTATGATGCGGCATCCGATGCATTTACACGGTCACGATTTTAGAGTATTAAACGGACAAGGAGAATACGCACCATTAAAAAACATTATTGACATCATGCCAATGGAAACAGACACCTTAGAATTTAATGCTAATGTTGAAGGCGATTGGTTTTTTCATTGCCATATTTTATATCACATGATGAGTGGAATGGGTAGAGTTTTTACCTATGAAAATCAAGCACCAAATCCATTAATTCCAAATCCGAAATTAGCAAAACGAAAATTATTCGCCGATGACAGAAAATTCCATTTCATGTTTGAGAATGATTTTGCAAGTAATGGTAATGATGGTGAAATGATGTTGCAAAACAAACGTTGGAGTATTGGAACAGAATGGCGATTAGGTTATAGCAAAATGCACGGCTTTGAAACCGAAACGCACATAGGTAGGTATGTAGATAAAATGCAATTCCTACAACTGTTTGTCGGATTTGATTATAGATATAGAATGTTAGGCATGGCAGAGGTTGAAAAGAATCTTTTTCAACAAAAGAACTCAAAAGACCATAGGATTTTAGCTTCCGTTGGTTTGGAATATACCATGCCGTTGTTAATTAAATTACAAGCTGAAGTATATCACAATGGTTATGTAAGAATACAACTAATGAGAACCGATATACCTTTAACCAAACGTTTAAGAATGGATTTTATGGTTAATACGGATGCTGAATATATGGTAGGATTAAAATACATCATCAATAAACACTTAGGTGCAAAAATTCACTATGATAGTGACATGGGTTTCGGCGCAGGTTTAACTGTAAACTATTGATTGTATTGAAGACTAAGCAATACAATCATAGATGTTATTTAATTCCTCTTGTCGGATTCCTAAATATCGGCGTGTAATAGATAATGAAGTATGGTTAAAAAGTTCTGATAGGTAATTCAATGCCTTTTCGCTTTCACCACAACTTTCATAAACTTTGCGACCGAATGATTTACGCATAGAGTGAGTTGAGATATTTAAAGTCTTAGCTTCTTTCTTGAAAATGCTTTTTAGTAATCTATTTACAGATTGAATAGAATACACCGTGTTTTTCTGACTAACGAATAAATAACTATCATTTAGTGTTCCATACACTTGGATAGCTTTTTTAATATTATCATTGATTTTTATTTCTCGGTGCTTGTTAGTTTTCTTTTCTACCAACTTAATTGTGTCGGCTTTTAGATTTTCTCCTTTTAATGCCAGTACATCACTTATTCTTAAACCGCTGTTGATTGATACAATTATGTATAATCCTAATGTTTTTAATTTTTCGTCTTTTAATAGTTTTTCGCCGACGGCTGTTGCTCTGTCAAACTGGATGTAGTCGCTTGTCGTTATCGTTCCTAATGCACTCATGTTGTTTATTTTTAATGATATGTAAAGATAAACAATAATGTTCATATATACAACTATTTGTATTAAAGTGAACATTAATATTGCATAAAACTATTGAAAATTAACCAATTGACTGATAATCAATAGAATGAGCAATTTTATAATGTACACTTCTAATAATAGTGAACATTTTTTAAAAAAATGGTTAGTTTGGTGTTGTTAGTTGATGAGGTGGTATTATAGGAAATTAATCTTTCCGTACGGCGTATTTAAAATCTAATAACTCACTTAATGAAATACCAAGTCCAATAGATATAGAACAAAGTGTGTCTAAGGACGGATTGAGTAGATTTTGTTCAATGCGCTGAATTGTCTTCTTGTCAACGTCAGCATTATTAGCCAAATCTTGTTGGCTTAAGTTTTGCTTTTCTCGGAGCATTCTTAAGTGTTCTCCGAATGATTTTAAACAATCCTCATTTTTCACTCCCAAATGTGCGAACTATCAAAATCTTTGTTGGGTGCGAATTCGCCCTCAATAACAGTTTTTTTAGTATTTTTGAGTTAACCAAGAAAATAACCGATACTATGAGTAATAAAATTGAGAAACTGGCTGAGTTAAATAACCTATACAAGTCTGGAGCAATAACAAGTGAAGAACTTGAGAACCTGAAAAAGGAAATTCTAAGTGACAATAATACATCAATCAATGTAAATCAGCATACATCTAATAACAAAACTGGTGAAGGTCATAGAATATTTTTGAAGTCTTTCAACGATGCTAACGGAAAACTAATTAATCCGCCGCCGATAGAATATTTTGACCTCAATAACATAAGTAATAGAGAACTTGATTTAATAAAACCATTTATCCAAATGAAACAAACTCATGCACCTGCGGAGATGACAAAAGATGAGATAGATATTTGTAATAAAGTTTTTTCGACACAAGAAATCGCTAAGATGAATTCCGATAGACAAGGGTTTAATTATGCTGCTGCTGGTATTATAAACGTTTTATGTGGTGGAGCGGTTTTGTATTTTATCAACGTATCACCATGTATGATATACTTAGGTGCTGGTTCGGCTGGATTTGCTTCGGTATTCATTTCCTTCTTTATATTAAGTAGAATGGATGCGACAATAGGTGATAAAATACTTTGTGCTGTTTCTTTGATAGAAATCTTTATTGCTATTGTTTTATTTAACGCTGGATGGAAATTCTAAAACAAAAACCAATTCAGCAGTATGAAGCATACTTACTTTTTAATAGTATGATTATGTATCTCATTTCGTTTGCAATATTGTATGTTGTTATAAACAGATTCTTTGGTTTAAATATACCATGTGAATATAAAATTATATACGGTCATCAATGTAGGTCATGCGGACTTACAAGAGGCTTGTATAGTTGTTTATCGCTTCATTTTCAAAAAGCAAATACTTTCAATAATCAATCTGTCTTTTACTTCTTGACTTTTATAATTCAATTAGTGCTGAGGCGATTTATTCGATTTATTTCAATTAAAGACATGCCGCTAATTAAATCTAACTACAAGATACTTTTCGGCGCAGATATAGCAGCATTAATCATTATTCTAACTCTTAATATCATAATGTATGGATAAGCTACAAAAAATTAAAGAACTCAAACAACTATTTGATGATGGTGTAATATCAAGTTCGGAGTATGAAAATCTGAAAAATGAGATTTTAAATACAGAAGATAATTCTATTGGTGTCGCCACCGTAAATAACAAGACTGGAACACTAACTATTTCATGGATAGGACGTTCATATTTATTTGACTTTAAACTGGATTTATATTTGAATAAAGAATCGCTATCATCGTTTAATTTTAAAAAGTCATTTACTAAGACAATTCCTATAATAAATGAGAATATGCAGATTCAACTTGGCGTACCGTTATCTAATATAAAAACCAATTTTAACATCACCACATTCGATTTGGCATTACAAAAAAATCAAGATTATAATATGATAATTACGTTTAACAATGGTAAGTATAGCTATGATTTGAAAACCATAAACTAAGTACATTAAACTTATTTATTGGGCGATTTTACCGTCACCAAATAAATAAAGAAATGTTGCGCCACTCATTTTCATCTCTAATCCTTTTTCTGAAAGTATATGAAGATTATCAAACAGCAACTTAAACTGTTTTATGGTGATTTTGATTCTCATTACTTATTGTTTTCGTTGCTCAATTTATTACCAAATAAATCCCAGTCTTCATTCACCAGACCTTCTTTTGAAGCGTAGAATAAAGCTGCTTTATATCTGTCATATAAACTCACATCAACTCTATCATAGCTGAAATAGCTTTTTATTTCTTCTACAATTTCCTGATGTAAAGATTTCTTTTCTATATGAATTACAAAATGATTGTGATAACCAGCTTTATTGGCAAATGGTTCGGTAGTAAAAAATATTCGTACTCCAGTTTCATCACCGTATTTTGAGATTAGATGCTCATACATACCATTAATCTGTCTATAACAGGATTTTTTATTTCTATCCGCTTGGTATGCTACGGTAAAGAAGAAACTCCATTCCAGCTCCCAAAGTCTAAATTGTAGGCTGTCTTTATCTACTAAACAATCAATTAGATTTTTCATTGACTTATTTTCTGTTCGGAGTATCTTATTTTCATCAAACATTAATTCGGAGTTGAAATATCGCTCATGTTCAATTGGAAATAATCTCTTTTTTTTAAGCACCGTTTCTGAAAACAAATCTTGATTTATTTTGTAGAACCTATATATTTTACTTTTGCTTTTATTAGTTCTTTTGATAAACTCTTTTAGGTTTTCTAATTTCTTCATTTTTCATACATATTATCATATTTGTTATTTGATACAGGAATCCCATACAAGATTTATTGTCCCACATCTGAATCAATAAATAGTACGGAAATTCTAAAAGTGTAGCATATAGGCACATTTTCGGAAAAAAAAATTATTAATTGATTTATATCAATGGTTCAAAATGATACTCTCAAAATTTTTAAAAATTTTTTAGTCGCCAGTTTGGCTTTCAGGTGATGTGGTATTATGTGGTATAAAGTGTACATACTATAGGAGTTGGGTAACAGCAACGGTTTAAATAGAAAATCATGTAGCAGGAAGGGGGGCATATTTTCAGAATTAAGTCGAATTAACCGTAATTTGTTTTACAACCAAAACGTGGATTATAAAGTACGGTTTAGGTACATAAAGTACAATAAGACACTACTGGAGTGAGGAATTAGCGTGAGGAAAACGGCGCAAATCAGACTAAAACCAACTTTTTATCAGCGTAACTATTTGTAAATCAGTTTTCATAACCCTGAGGTCACGGGTTCAATTCCCGTTCCCGCTACTGCATAGGCAATACTATAAGGTGTTGCCTTTTTTTATTTATGTTTACAGCAACGTTTTATATTCTGAAGCACATAATAAAATCTATATTGGATATACTTCCGATTTAGAAAATAGATTATTGTTACATAACAAATTTGCTAAAAAAGGTTGGATAATAAAATTCAGGCCATGGAAAGTCATATATACAGAATTATTTGAAACGAAAGAAGAAGCCATAAAGCGAGAAAAGGAATTAAAGTCTGCAAGAGAAGAGAATTTATATGGGAAATAGTTCAGGAAAGCTGAGATTCATATCCGCTGGCTGGCGGACACAGGTTCAATTCCAGTCCTCACTACATGATCCAACAATTTTGTTGGATTTTTTATTGGATATAGTTATTGTTTCTTTTTTTTCGTAAAATTGCAACTTAATTTTTGATCATGCATATTCGCGCTTTTCATACAGATACACAATATAAAGAAGATGTTGATGTCCTGGAAGAACTGGAATTGGAAGCAGAGTTCAGCCATCAGTTGGTAGTCTATAATGATGATGTAAATACGTTTGATTGGGTCATCGAATCTTTAATGGAAATTTGCAATCATACGCACGAACAAGCTACCCAATGCGCCATGTTCATACATTTTAAAGGAAAGTATGCTGTGAAACATGGCAGCGAAACAGAACTGATTCCGATGAAAGATGCTCTGCACGACAGAGGAATTTCTGCTGCTGTTGAATGTTGTAATTAACTATTTTGCCAATTTACATACTAAACGACCAATTACAATTTCCGCCTGTTGATGAAGCGGAAGATGGTATTCTTGCCATTGGCGGCGATCTGTCAGTTGAACGTTTACTGTTGGCATACCAAAGTGGTGTTTTTCCCTGGTTTAATGAAGATGATCCTATCATCTGGCATTCACCGGATCCGAGATTTATTTTGCAATTAGATGATCTGCACATTTCAAAAAGCATGCGGCGCGTGCTGAATAAAAATAATTTTTCCTATACATTAGACACTGATTTTAGATTTGTTATCGATGCTTGTGCTAATACAAAACGCAAAGAAGAAGACGGTACCTGGATAACAAATGATATGATCAATGCATACACTATTTTGCACGAATTGGGTTATGCGCACTCATTGGAAGTCTGGAAAAATGATAAAATTGTTGGTGGAATTTATGGCGTAAGTTTAGGTAAATCTTTTTTCGCAGAATCAATGTTTCATACGGAAACCAATGCTTCCAAATTGGCATTTATTAAATTGGTACAATGGTTGAAAAAGCATGATTTTCATTTTTTGGACGCGCAGGTTTTTACAGAGCATGTGGCAACATTGGGCGCTAAAGAAATCAGTAGAACCGAATTTATGAAATTGCTGAAAAACAGTTTACAGTTTAAAAGCAAAGCAGGCAAGTGGTCAATCGAATGATCGTTGAAATATTACTAAATTTTTATGTTGATAAAATTGATACAGATTTGAAAGAGATTGATTAAATTTGTAAAAAATTAACATTTTATGGCAAAAATGACTAAAGTATTCGGCGCAATTTTATGTGTTTTGGGTACTGTTTATTTGATTGTTTCTACATTTTTATACCTTAATAGTTCAGCACATTTAGATTACAATACAGGCAAGTTATTGACGATGTCTCAGGCAGGTGTATTTTATTTTTTCATGATTGCTGTGCTGATTTTAGGATTTGGTATTTTATTAGCAAAAGACAGAATTTTAAATAACGATCATCATTAAGATGATTGTTTTGTTTTCATGGTTATAAGTTTTTTCCTCGAAGTAATTCGAGGATTTTTTTTTGCGCTTTATGAAATAACACCGGAACCGACCAACTCATCGTTTTGGTACCATGCAGCAAACTGACCAGGTGCAATGCCGCGTTGCAGGTTTTTGAAGATCAAAAATAATCCACCTTCTTTTTGATATAAACAGCAATCTTCCAATGGTTGTCTGTAGCGAATACGTACTTTATAATTTTGATGCTCACCAGCTTTTAATTGCAAATCTTTGCGCAGCCAGTGCGTTTCTTTATTGCTAATAAAAAGACCAGGTTTGTTCAAAGCAGTATGTTGTTCGCCTTCACCAACGAAAACAGTATTGGTTTTAGTATCGATTTGAATTACTAATAACGCTTCTTTAAAACCGCCGATACGGATGCCTTTGCGCTGACCGATTGTATAGAAATGCGCGCCGTTGTGTTCGCCGATTATTTTGCCATCTTCTGTTGAGAATTGATTCGGTTTAGTGAATTCAATCAATTCAGTATCCGTACAATTATCAAAAGTATGTTGATAGTTTACAACTTGATTCGGAATGAGAACTACATTTCCTTTTTTGGGTTTTAATTGCTGTTGTAAAAAATCAGGCAGTTTTACTTTACCAATAAAACACAAACCTTGTGAATCTTTTTTTTCTGCAGTAATTAAATCCTGCTCTTTTGCAATTTTCCGCACTTCTGATTTTTGCAGATCGCCGATAGGAAACAACGCTTTTGATAATTGTTCCTGGTTCAGTTGGCACAAAAAATAACTTTGGTCTTTGTTATTGTCTTTTCCGGCTAATAAATGATAAACTGTTTCTCCGTTTTTACTTTCGCTTTTTCTGCAATAATGACCGGTTGCCACAAAATCAGCGCCTAATTTCAGTGCATGTTTTAAAAAGATATCGAATTTAATTTCTCTGTTACATAAAACATCCGGATTTGGTGTTCTGCCTGCTTTGTATTCAGCAAACATATAATCTACGATGCGCGTTTTGTATTCATCGCTCAAATCTAATGTCTGAAAAGGAATACCTAATTTTTGTGCTACTAATAAAGCATCATTGCTATCATCAATCCAAGGACATTCGCCTTCAATGGTAACGCTGCCGTCGTGCCAGTTTTTCATGAATAAACCGATCACTTCATAACCTTGCTGAAGCAACAGGTAAGCAGCCACACTGGAATCTACGCCGCCTGATAAACCAACTATTACACGTTTTTTCACGGTGCAAAATTAAAGAAAAGCGAATCAAGCTGATGTTATGAAATAAAAAAATAACCCGCGATTCTCATCGCGGGTCGAAACATAACATACAATAAATAACCTAAAAAAGAATACTTAGTTATGGACAATAACCTTTCTAAAGGTATTGCCTTCAGGTAGCCCTAATTTTAGCAAATAGGTGCCGTTTGCAAGATTTGATAAGTCGATACTTGCTTGTTTTTCTTTGATAGAATCGTACTCATCGCGGAACAGAGTTTGTCCTGAAAGGTCGAATAATTCTACTTTCACAGTTTTTTGCTCTTTTAAGGAAATATTTATGTTGATGTTCGAGGTTGCTGGATTAGGGAAGATTTTTAACTCTTCGAATTGTGATTCAATTTCTTCTACAGCGGTAGGCGCTGCAATTGAGAAAGAAGCATTTTTAGTACAATTGTTATTGTCTTTTACAACTAATGCATAGTTTCCTGAAGTCAGGTTTGAAATAGTTGTACCGCTAACAGCATTGCTGTTTAATGTATAAGTATAAGGTGTTGTTCCGCCACTTACATTTAAAGTTGCAATGTAATTGTTGCCGCTTACTAACTGTGTATTTACACTCACTGAAATTGGTTGCGGTTGTGTAATGGTTTTTGTTCCGCTTGCTGTGCAGCCAAGACCGTCAACTAAAGTAACAGTATAAGTTCCTGCTACCATATTGCTAACAACAGTACCTGTTTGATTGTTGTTCCATCTGCAAGCATAGCTGCCGTTTCCGCCTGTCGGATTAACTTTTAACGAACCATTGCTGCCGCCATAACAAGAAACGTTTTGTAATACTTCAATGTTGAAATTCAATGCAGGTGCAACAGTAATGTAAGCAACTCTGACAACAGAATCTCTGGTAGTAGCATTGTAAGCAACTAATTTTATAGTATAATCACCACTTTTAGTAAAAGTGTGTGTCATATTTTGAGTAGTATAATCTACTGTACCATCGTTAGAAATGTCCCATTTCCAACCAGTTGGTGTTCCGGTAGATAAATCAGTAAAGCTAACTGTTAACGGCGCGCAACCTGTTGTTTTGTCTGTGTTGAACTGCGCAGTGATTGGTGTTGCAGTTTGTACTTGGCAAGTAGCAGTACTTTTTTTGTGTTTTGGATAAGCACAAGTGGTAGTGATAATACTTCTGTTTACAATTGCACTTACGCTGAATACATCAGTTGCATCACTTAAAACGCGTTTTGCTCCGCCGTTTGTCATTGTAGGATACATTAATTCAGCTTGGTTGCCCACATGACCTTGACCAAAAGCATGACCTAATTCATGTAACACCACGCTTTCAAAATCGAACTGACCGGAATTTGGAAGTGCAGCGCCTAAATTGAATACTGCATCCGGACTGAAAATCATATCGATAGATTCAGGAAAAATAGGAGTAGTGTTGCTGCAAGTAGAGTAAGAGCTGTATGTTACACCTAAAGCACCAGCCGGTAACGGACAGCTTGCCGTTGCGAAACTGATCAAACTGAAATTATCTAATTGATCAGCGCAAGTTACTGTTGTTGTTGTTGTGTTGATTGTAGCATTTACGCCAGTTTTGCAAACCCATTGATCCAATGCTCTTTTGAATGTGTTTTTAGCATCGGTATTAGCATTAAAATTTGCGTTCATTGTGAAAGTGTATCCGCCAATTCCATTTTTATCGATAAGAACTAATGGATTTTTTTTGTATTCAAATTGATTATACGTTACCACTAATTGGCTTGGCGATTCAATAACGAAACCATTTTGGTCAATTACGCGCACGACACCATTTCCAGCGCCGCCGTTTCCAAATATAGAAGAACCTGGAACAATCACTTTAATTTCAGTATTGGTCCATGATACAATATATGTACTGTCAACTGAAAAGAAAGCCGTAGAAGAAGTACTATTTGCATTTCTGAACTGAACAGTTGCCTGACCGGTTTTTTCTTTAAATCCGAAACCGGTGATTGTTAATACGCTTTGAGTACCTGCTGTAATGGTGGTTGGTGCAAAATAAGAGATAGATGCATCGCCTGAAACATCGTTTGTTTCAGAATTAGCACCGATACGATAGTTAACAGGTGCATTTTTTTGAATTAAGCTGTAAACACTGATTGTATTTTGGTAAGTATCGAAAGGATCGCTGTATTGACCGCTGAATTGATCATGCTCAATAAAACCTTGCGCTGCTGCGTAGATTTCATATTTTTTTACTTTAGAAGTATAGTTTAAAACGATTTTGTTTTCAGTTAAGAAGAAAATACCTTCAGAACCTACTTTTAATTCTGCATTTGGTTCAACAATTAATAATTTTCCATCAATTTCTCCGCCAGGCGTAATGACTTCAATAGTTGATGCAGTGTTATTTTTTAATTGACTGGAAACTTCAATTGTGTTAACTGTGAAAATGGTAGTTTTATCTGCATTCCAGCAAGATTGTTGTCTAATAACTTTTCCTTCAATAATAAACGCTGATTTTTCAGTTCTGTCTTCGATGGCAACCTTCTTTAGTAAACAGGTAGCATTAGACAAAAAGCAATATAGCATTGCAACTGCTAATAAATAGGGTTTCATTTTAGGGTTTATTTATGTTTCAAAAATAGGGTACTGCAATATTAAAACCATTTTTCATATTTGTCAACACTATAAAAACGAATATTAAAAATAATTAATTGTTTTACCGTGCTAAAGCATTATTTTTGCAACATGTTAGGTCTAAAATTAGCAACCGATCCAAGATGGGTGGATTTGGCGTCAATGTCAATAGAATATATACTTACAGACCATGCGTTCTGTGAACAAAAGGCAACCACTAACTGCATAAGTCTGATTCAATTATATCCTGAAAAAGAATTTCTAGTCGATAAATTAATTCCTGTTGTAAATGAAGAATGGTCGCATTTTAAGATGGTAATTGATGAATTAAAAAAGAGAAATTTGAAATTAGGACCACAACGACAAGACAAATATGTGGTTGCTTTGAACGAATTTTTCAAAAAAGGTGGCAGTCCTGACGACCGTTTCCTAGACAGATTATTATTAGCAGCTTTAATTGAAGCCAGAAGTTGCGAGCGTTTCAGATTATTGTCGTTAGACATAAACGATGATAATTTGAAACATTTCTATCATAAACTGATGATCTCGGAAGCAACACATTACCGTTTATTCATTGATATTGCAGAACAATATTTTGATAAAGAAAAAGTCAAAAATCGTTGGAACGAATGGCTGGATCATGAAACAAAAGTATTGCAAACACTGGAATTAAGAGGTGACAGGATTCATTAGATAAATATCATTTTGCATTATGACAAAAGTCATTTCATCGCAATTTATTATAACACATCTTTGCAGAAAATAATCAATATGAATGCATCGTTAGAAAATATCAAATCGTATTTGACAGGATTACAAAATACGATTTGCAACGGATTGGAAAAAGCAGATGGTAAAGCTGTTTTTAAATCAGATAAATGGAACAGAGCGGAAGGCGGCGGTGGCGATACGCGTGTAATTGCTGAAGGAAATGTATTTGAAAAAGGTGGCGTGAATTTTTCGCATGTATTTGGTCAAATGCCTGAATTCTTAAAGTCAGAAACGCGCAGTGCCAATTATTTTCATGCAACCGGTGTTTCTATTGTTATTCATACGCAAAATCCGTTTGTGCCGATCATACATATGAATGTACGTTATTTCTGCATGATGGAAAATGCAGATTCAGAAATTATAGACGAGTGGTTTGCCGGCGGAATCGATTTGTCGCCTGCGTATCCGAATGAAACAGATACGTTGCATTTGCATCAGACTTTAAAAAATGTATGTGACACATTTGATGCAACTTATTATCCAAAATTTAAAACCTGGTGCGATGACTATTTTACTATACAACACAGAAAAGAGATGCGTGGTGTCAGTGGCATTTTTTTCGATCACTTACGACCAAATAATGCTATAGAAAAAGAGCAATTGTTTTCGTTTTTACAAGCCGTTGGTAATTCTTTCTTGCCAATTTATACTACAATTGTTGAAAATAATAAAGACAAATCTTATACACCAAAAAATAAAGAATGGCAGTTTGTTCGTCGCGGTCGATATGCTGAGTTTAATTTGGTGTATGACAGAGGAACGCATTTTGGCTTAAAAACCAATGGACGAATTGAATCTATTTTAATGAGTTTGCCACCACATGCTGAATGGAAATACGATTTTCATCCTGAAAAAGATAGTGAAGAAGAAAAAACGCTGGCATTTTTTCAACCGAAAGATTGGTTTTAGAAATTATGTTTTTTGTGGTTTCTTTTTAGCTGCCGGAAATAAAATATTATTCAGAATTAAACGGTAACCTGCTGAATTTGGATGCAGATTCAAATCCGTAACTGGGTCGCCGACACGGTGCTGATAATCTTCCGGATCATGGCCGCCGAAGAAAGTCCAGGTTCCTTTGCCGTAAGTTCCATGAATATACTTAGCTTCATTTAAACTTTTTGTTTCACCTAAAATCAATACATCCGATTTGATATATTGTTTTTTGAAAGCGGTAGTCTGACCCATAAAACCTTTGATGATTTTTTCATGATCTTGCGTCAGCATTGCAGGAACCTGATCCCATTTTGCAGAAAAATCAAACAAAGAAAAATAGTCAAGCTCTTGTTTTACAGGTCGCATTTGCGAAACATCTATAGTAGAAAATTCGTATTCATACGGATTGGTGCTGATCTGATAATTCTGAAAGGCAAAACCATTTTCAAAATTTAATTTGCTTTGTGCATTTGGATCCATCGGATCATGATCGAATTGAGAAGCACAGATATCATCGCCTTCTGCAGCCAAAGCAATATCATAAGAATCGGTTGCAGAACACATAGCAAACATGAAGCCGCCACCCATTACAAAGTCTTTTATTTTTTTTGCGACTGCTAATTTTTCTTGCGAAACCTTAGTAAAACCTAATAGTTTGGCGCGTTTTTCATAATCAGAAACCTGATTTTGGTACCAATTTGCGTTTTGATACATTGCCCAAAATTTTCCGTATTGTCCGGTAAAATCTTCATGATGCAAATGCAGCCAGTCATATAAATGCAATTCATCGCCTAAGATTTCTTCATCATAAATTACTTTGTACGGAATTTCTGCATACGTTAAAACCAACGTAACGGCATCGTCCCAAGGTTGATTGGTTTTTGGTGAATAAACAGCAACTTTCGGCGGTTTTTCCAAGCGCACCACATCCATGTTTACTTCAGGTGTTGCAATATCAGCTAAAATTTTACTCATGGCAGCATCGGCAATGGTTTCATATTTTACATTTCGTATTAAACATTCTTTTTCAAAAGCAGCATCGTATGGAAATGCAAAACTACCACCACGATAATTCAATAGCCAATCAACAGGAGAATTTTTTGACAGGATCCAGTACGCAATTCCGTACGCTTTCAGATGATTGGTTTGTGCATCATCCATTGGAATTAAAATGAAAGACGCTTTACTGTAAAGTGTAATAAATACGAATATTGAAAAAAACAGTTTCTTCATTTCCATTCAAAAATAACATAAAATTTGTACCGATTTGGTTAATTTTTGTTTTTTAATAACCATAATGTGCATACAACGCATCAATGGCTGCCTGCTGCGATGGATAAGCATTTTTTAATTTTGCTTTGTATTGCGCAATGGTTCGCAAATCTGCTGAAAAAATATGGTACAACTGAGGAAACGTGATATTGCTTACATTATCAAATGCTTCATTGGTGCCGCTATCTTGCAAGTCATGATAAACACCATACGGAATCCAGTCAGCAGCAGGTGTTTCATTGTAGTCTAAATATTTTTGTTTATGATAAGTATAATACAAACCAAAATTAGACAAATCTTCGGCCCAAGCTTCAGACATTCCGATAATTCCTGAATTGGCGAAAGCAGCTTCACCGTAGCCACCGTGTGCGTAAATATATTCAACATATGGTAGCCAAAAAGCAGGTCCAACTTTTGCGTAATGACTAGCATGCGATAACTCATGGAACATAGTTTCTATAAAAGAAGCGCGTGCAGCAGTGGCATAGCGAATGTAGAAAGGCGCATATAAATCAGGCAGTTGATCTTTAATTACTGCAGCCAAAACTCCAGCTAAGTTGGCAGGTAAGCCAAATAAATTGGTTAATAGTTGTGTTGGATTTGAAATATTCTGATCAGCCATGTTGTGCAGCATTGGCGTTGCGTATGACGTACTGATAGGCGCTTCTTTTCCAAGCCAGAACAAGAATTTTTTCTCAGGCATCATAAAACCATAATGATTCGTAAAATCAACGTACTTGTAAAATGAATATAATGCAGCACATGAATGTAATAACGCAGCATTATTGAATTCTCTGCCAATCTCAATATTCAGATTAGTGAATGTACATGATTTTTTAAAGCCCAATGAATATACATTTTGATTAAAGACACCAAAAATATTGGCTACATCTAATGTGTGGATTTCTAAGTAATTATTATCAAATTTAATCAATACTTCAATCGTGTCAGAAGTAATATTGGTTGCATGAATCGAAAAATTTCCTTTGTCATCTGTAAAACCGGATGCTACTTTTGTTGCGTCCTTTATAATGATCTGTATGTTGTTGATTGGCACCATGATGCTATCAATCGGATCAAAAAAGGTAACTGTTCCCTGAAAATCTTTACCTTCTTCGCCATCAATTCTTCCATTTGTCGATTTTCTATCAGGCATATACAGATCGCTGATTTTCTCATATTGATATGAAGAAATATTTACATTATTAGGCACAACACCATAATATACGCCATAATTTGCAGTGTGTTCTGTTTTATATTCTAGATTTTTGTCAGGAACAGCATTAAATGGATGGTCTAATAAAACTACGCCGTTTGCTTCCAAATCTTTGTATTGCTGAATATTATAGAGATTAAATTTTACATATTGATGTGTAGCTGTTCGGTTCAGCATCACTTCTGTTGTAGCTTCATACCGATTTTTGAACTGATGTTTGATCTCAACAGTACATTCGTCTTTTGTCGGTTGTGTATCACTTTTTTTACAAGAAAAAAGTATTGCTGAAATCGTGACGATAAAAAATAAACGCATCATAATAAATTACAGTTTCTATAAAGATAACAAAACGGCTTGAAATGCTTTTCTTATTTCAGGTATTTTTTCCAGATCAGGAATTCAATCAACAATAAATTCGGAACAAAACCTAACCAAGCCACTATTCTGTAAATATCCATTGGTGCCGGCTGAAACAAGAATACGAGAATATATTTCCAGGCGCGCAATGTTATGGCCGAAAGCGTCAGCGCGTAGCTTCTGTACATATATTGTTTGTGTTGTTTGAAATCTTTTTTTAATGCAAAACGAAAGGCGAGCACCGTAAAATAGATCCATAAAATATCTAATAGCAAAAAACCGATTTTAGAAGTCAAACCGCCATTTGCATAAATTGCCATAATAAAACCGGACGGTCCAGTCAAAAACAAGATTACGAATACATATAATTTTCCAATGTTTCGATGAATTTTTTTATGCTTTTTCAGAATAGATTTTGAAAACTGTGTAAAACCTGCAATCAGTGCAAACATGCTTGTGAAAACATGCACAAAAAAAGCAATTCGCCACGGAATAATATCGATATAATCTTGTTTAATGCGTAAAAAAGCAACATCTAAATTAATTGGAATGTATTGTAATGTAATGCGCAGCATCAGGAAAGAAAAAAACGCTAACAGCAATAAAAGCAGTGCTGAACTATATGTTTTTATACCGGAATTCATTAATTTTAAGCTACTATGAAGCAACTAATTTACACTTTTATTGCGATGGTGCTGTTTGCGCAATGCAATAATCCAAAATCAACTGAAACAACAACAGAACAAGCACAACCGATAGTTGCCGAAAATGACAGTGCGTCTGTTGTTCAAACAATAGATGTAAAAACGGAAAAAGATGTTATTGGTATGTGGTCCGGTGCATTTGACAGCACAAAAATTTTGAAAGAAATTGCAGCGACTATTTATAATATCGAAGATTTTCAGACAGATTATTGGGAAGAATCTGCCGTGAAAAAATTGCCCAAAGCATATCAAAAGTTTTTTTATAAAGATCCGTTGTACGGTTATATGAGTTTGCAAACACCTAATAAAATCAGCATACAAATAGAGAAACTGGATAATGGAGCTTTTTCAGGAAAATCTATTTGTTCCGGATTTGAAAGACCGCTAACAGGAACTTATACCAGAAATAAAAATGTGATTCAAATAGTTTGCAAAGAACCAGGCGACGAAAAATACGATGGCGAATTTAATCTGACAGTAGATATGGACAGTTCTACTTTGACCGGTAGCTGGAAGCCATTTAATGATTCTGTTGTAGAGTCTAAAACTTTAACGATGAGCCGCAAAGATTTTAAATATGTTCCAAATGCAGAAGAATATAATATTGACCAGGAATTGTTGAATAAAAATGTTTCAACTGATGTGTTAAAAACAAACGATGTCAATAATCAATCGAAACAGCGATTAAGAATGTTACGCAATTTAATTTACGCGCGACATGGTTATACATTTAAGAATAAAGATGTACGCAATATTTTTGAATGTTACGAATGGTATTTGCCTGTTTCTGCTGATGTGCGCGATTTACTTTCACCGATTGAAAAACAGAATGAAGCATTAATGAAACGCTATGAAGATTATGCAAAAAGTTATTATGATGAGTTTGGAAGATGATAAATATGATTTTTTTTATAGTAAATAAATATCTTCTGAATAAATTTGACCATCGATGATTGTATTGACTTTCTTTGAATTGTTATCACCATTCAATTCATCTTCCTGGAAAATTACGATTGATAATTGAAATGCTTGCCAACTGCAAATACTGCAACTTAGTATATCATCTTGAATCGAAAATAGAAAGCAAATATCATCGTCTGTATTATTTAGAATCTGAAAATCTTTGTAACCATATACAATTGTTGCGTCTGAACCTAATGGTGCAAAGCGAGTATTATTGTCATAAATATCTTTGCTGTGATGATGTCTTTCTATGATTTTAATGCCGATTTGCAAACAAAGATGATACATGATCCAAGGCAACTGACACAAACCGCCGCCAATTTCAGGCACTACTTTTCCATCTTTAATACTTCTGCTTTCTTTAAAACCATTTTTTACAGATGGATTACCAACAATTTTATTAAATGAAAATATTTTTTGTGATGGAATTATTAGGTTGTTTATTTTCTTTGTTGCTAATAACAGGTTTTCAATTTTGTTGCCGAAGTATTCGTTTGGCATTATTTTTTGCGTAATGGTATGTTGGATCGGTAACTCTTTTTTATTGCTATTTTTGGAAATTAGTAAAGCAGATTTACCATTTAGTTTGTTTTTAAAATTCAACAAACCCAGCTTAATGTATAGCTTCAGCGATGATGGTATATGTCGTTTGATACTCATTTCTTTTTTGCGTAGATGCAATAATAAGATGAATACTTTTTTAAGAAGCCATTGCATAAAAATTGGTCAAGCCATAAGAAATATTTTCTTAATGAAGCTGGTATTCTGTGAATCGGTAGAAATAAAATTCCAGTGTAAGTAATTACTTCAAACTTACATTCAATTTGATTTTTAATTTCATCTATCGAATAAGATGTATTGGCATGCCAACCTTCTTTTTTGCTTTTCCGAAAAGAAGATAAAACATCGAAAATAAAAATACCATTATTAGCTAATTTGCTGTGTATAAAATCAATTACTTCATCAAAATCTTTTTGCTGCAAATGCATAATAACATGAAACGAATACACTGCATTTAAAGAGTTATTTTCTATAGAATGATCATGTAATAAACTGAATTTTTTAGCAGGATGCTTTTGTCTTGCGACTTCCAACATTTGCTCACTAATATCAATACCTGCATTTGCAAAGTCAGTTAATCTTCCAGTTCCGCAACCATAATCTAAAATGCCTGATTTATCTATACCTTTCAGCCAATCAGCCAATATTTTTCGTTCTTCAGTGTCAATAAATTTACCGTATGAATTGTCAAACCGTTCATTATCATAAGTAGCTGCCAGCGAATTGTAATACTCTTTAACTTCAAGCATATAATAAAAATAAAAAAGACTTGCATATTAAATGCAAGTCTTTTTATAAAATCAAAATTATTTCTTAAAAATTTTTGATGATTGCTTCGCCGAATTCAGAGCATTTCAATAAAGTAGCGCCTGTCATTAAACGCTCGAAATCGTAAGTAACCGTTTTCTTTTCGATGGCCTGTTCCATACCTTTAATGATCAAGTCAGCAGCTTCCTGCCAACCCATAAATTCAAACATCATCACACCAGATAAAATTACAGAACTTGGATTTACTTTGTCCAAACCTGCATATTTTGGTGCAGTTCCGTGTGTTGCTTCAAAGATTGCCATACCGGTTAAGTAGTTGATATTCGCGCCAGGTGCAATACCAATTCCACCAACCAAAGCAGCCAATGCATCCGAAATGTAGTCACCGTTTAAGTTCAATGTAGCAACCACGTCATATTCATCAGGACGCAAAATAATTTGTTGTAAAAAATTATCAGCAATCGCATCTTTGATGATCAGTTTGCCTGCTGCTTCCGCTGCTTTCATTGCAGCATTTGCTTCTTCCTGTCCATCTTCTGCTAAGATTTTATCATATTGTTGCCAAGTGAACACTTTATCGCCATATTCGCGCTCAGCCAATTTGTAGCCCCATTCTTTAAACTTACCTTCCGTAAATTTCATGATATTTCCTTTGTGCACCAACGTTACTGATTTGCGTTTGTGCGCTAACGCATAATTCAATGCAGAACGGATCAAACGCTCAGAACCATCTAAAGAAACCGGTTTGATACCTAAAGAAGATGTTTCAGGAAAACGGATCTTGTCACCAACATTCATTTCCGTTTGCAGGAAATTCAATAGTTTTTTGCATTCGTCAGTGCCTTGTAACCACTCGATGCCTGCATAGATATCTTCTGTGTTTTCACGGAAAATAACCATATCTACTTTTTCAGGCACTTTTGAGTTAGATGGAACGCCATTAAAATAACGAACCGGACGAACACAAGCATATAAGTCTAACATTTGACGTAAAGCTACATTCAATGAACGAATACCGCCGCCAACCGGTGTTGTTAAAGGACCTTTGATGCCAATAAGATTTTCCTCAATTACTTTTAAGGTTTCATCAGGTAACCAAGAACCTGTTTGTTTGTATGCTTTTTCACCTGCTAATACTTCTTTCCAGTGTATTTTTCTTGTTCCGCCATATGCTTTTTCAACGGCTGCGTCCATCACGCGTACAGAAGCTGCCCAAATATCCGGACCAGTTCCGTCTCCTTCAATAAATGGAATTATTGGTTCATTTGGCACGTGTAAGTGCCCGTCTTTCATGGTAATTTTTTCTGCTGACATATTATTTGATTAATTTATGAATTAGTGAATGGTAGAGTTATTGAATGTAGAATTAAAGCAATAATCTATAATTCTATAATTCTCCAACTCTATAATTTTAGAACGCAAATATACAAAATCTAGCCGCTTTAACATAAACTTTACAGAGATTGTTTGTGAAGAAATGTGAAAAAGTAATTGTTTTATACAAAAAGTTTAAATGGTAATTGTAATTTACAAACATGAAGAAAATTGTATTCCTGATGCTTTTATTCTCTTTTAGATTCTCATTTTCACAGGAAATAAAGATTATGGCGTGGAATATCTTTATGGTTCCGCCAATGGTTTTCAAATCCTGCCAAACAGACAGAGCATCTTTAATTGCAGCATATGTAAAAAATCAAAATCCTGACGTTTTGGTTTTGGAAGAAACGTTTATGAAAAGTGTAAGAGCCATTATTAATGATAGTCTGAAAAAAAGTTATCCATATCAATCTGCCGTAACAAAGGGCGGCTTTTTAAAAGCGAACAGTGGTGTTTGGATTTTTAGTAAATACCCAATTGAGAAACAAGCGTTTATTACTTATAAAAACAAAACAAGTTCGGATATTTTTGCAAAAAAAGGAGCGACGCTGATACAGATAAAAGTAGAAAACAAAAAAATACAAATTATTGGAACACATACACAAAGTTTAAACAAAAATGCGAATATTCGTTTGAAACAATTCAAACAATTAAAAACGCAAATGTTAGATAATCATTTTACAGATTCTGTTCCGCAATTTATTATTGGTGATTTAAATAGTAACTTTTATGATTCTGCTGAATACAATAATATGATTGAAACGTTAGAAACATTACCTGTTACTTTCATTGGCGAAAAATATAGTTGGAATGGCTTAGAAAACGATTTGGCATATAAGTTTTCTGAACATACTTTGGAAACACTGGATTATATTTTATTGAGAAAATCAACCAGCAATAACGCGCAGATTATTTCTACAGAAATTTTAAAAGCAAGAAATGAAACATGTTATTGCAAACATAAATTCTGGTGTTTGTCCGACCATTATCCAATTATTTCAGTGATTAATTTGAAGTAATTTATCTTTACATTTGTACCATGCAAAATCCCAACTTAGATGCTACCGGCGTTTTTTTATCCAAAACCGAAAAAGAATTGGAAAAAGTGTTGCGTCCGCAGGCATTTGAGCAGTTTTCCGGACAACCGCAAATTATAGAAAACCTGAACATTTTTATTCAGGCAGCGAAGCAACGTGATGAAGCGCTCGACCATGTGTTATTGCATGGACCGCCAGGTTTAGGTAAAACAACTTTGTCTAATATCATCGCTAATGAATTAGGTGTTGAAATGAAAACAACTTCCGGTCCGGTTTTAGAAAAGCCCGGTGATTTGGCTGGCTTGTTGACGAATCTTCAACCAAATGATGTGTTGTTTATAGATGAGATTCATCGTCTGAACACTACGATTGAAGAATACTTATATTCTGCGATGGAAGACTACAAGATCGACATTATGATTGATTCAGGTCCAAGCGCACGAAGCATTCAAATTACTTTAAATCCGTTTACATTGATTGGTGCGACAACGCGTGCCGGTTTGTTGACATCACCGCTGCGCGCACGATTTGGTATTAATTTTAGATTAGAATATTATAATACAGAAGTGTTGAAGAAAATCATCAAACGCTCTTCTGCTATTTTAAATACGGAAATTGATGAAAAAGGCGCTACCGAAATTGCGATGCGCAGTCGTGGAACGCCAAGAATTGCGAATGCATTGCTGCGCCGAGTAAGAGATTTTGCACAAATAAAAGGAAACGGAAAAATTGATCTGGAAATTGCTAAATATGCATTATCACAATTAAATGTTGATGAGCATGGTTTAGATGAAATGGATAATAAAATTTTGTCGGCTATTATCGAAAAATTTGCCGGCGGTCCGGTTGGTTTAACGACCATTGCGACTGCAGTAGGCGAGGAAAGTGGCACGATAGAAGAAGTCTATGAACCGTTCCTGATACAGGAAGGTTATTTGAAACGCACACCGCGCGGTCGCGAAGCGACCGCCAAAGCTTATCAACATATTGGTAAAGTTCCGCCGCAACAAACAGGAACTTTGTTTTAAATTTTTTCAGAAATGAGAATACTTTTTATAGCTTATTTATGTTTGTTTTTTGTTGCATGTAAATTCAGTGATAAACATATTGATGGTAAACGATGGATTTATATTGATAAATCAATAACTGGAAATAAACAAACGGATTCATTAACCAAAGAATTAAATAACAAAAGGTATTCACTGATTGGTAAATGGTCTGTTATCGGTACAGAACCTTTTTGGAATATTTATTTGCATAATGATACTGTATTGTTCACCAAATTGAATGAAAATGTAGATTCAATTTATTACCAAATAACAGACTTTTTAACAGAAGGAAACCAACTTCAGGTTAATTTAAAAGATAAAAAAGATAATAGCGCAAATTTGATTATTATTGAAAGTAATAGCTTTTGTTCAGATGGAATGAGTGATAAACGGTATCAATATTCAGCAACTCTTACTTATAAAGACTTAGTATTAAAAGGTTGTGCCGAAAAGAAATAATTATGGAAGATAAATTAGTTAAAATAGCAACCTACTTCAATAATTTCGATGCGGAATTAGCAAAATTGAAACTAGAAGAGAATGATATTTATTGTTTTGTAAAAAATGAACATATTGCACAATTGCAATTTGGTATTGCTGATTTTGAATTGATGGTGCAAGTCAATAATAAAGAAAAAGCTTTAGCTATTTTGCGTGAAGAATGAAGTATTAAATAAACACCCTGTAAGTACACATTTTGGGAATTAAGACTTACAGGGCTGGTAGCTAGAAACATAAAAAACCTAAATTACTACCTTAAGAGTTACTATTTAGAATGTTATGATGATTTACTTTTATAACATAGTAGTTGCTTGATTTTCGAAGATGTATTTAAAAATATTGTTCAAAGTTGAGCAAAAATGATTGTACAGAAAAATACATTTTTTGAGAAGTATTCTTGTTGGATTTAGTTAAAATGACAGGTTTATAGTTTATAAAATATTGTTTATTAACTGTATATACTATTTTATGAATTCCTGTGTTAAACGATGATTTTTTTATGATTAATTCAAAACTGACTGAGATTTTAAAGACATTTTCACCGCAGGAAATAGAAGATTTAATAGTTTTTACTGCAAAGCAATCTGATAAGAAAAATACATTGCCGCAAAAATTACTGTTATTGCTTCGTAAATATTATCCGGAATTTGACAACAGGAACTTGATAAAAGAAAAAGTGTATAATAAGATTTTCTCCGATAAAAAGTATGATAAAAATAAGTTGTTAAAGTTAATGTCGGTGTTGACAAAAATAATAGAAGATTACATTGTGCATGCCAGAAGAAAAGCAAATATTGCTGATGAAAAAATGCAGTTGCTTTTCTATTATCATGAAAAACATTTGGATAAATATTTTAATGCTACTTCCAAAGAATTAGAGAATATTATCAATGATCTGCCATTTGGTTCTTATCAAAATCAAATGAAATACAGGTATAGAGAATTGTTATCAGAGCACCAGGTAAATCTAAATGTTCGCGGCGGCAGCTATTATTATTACAGGTATGTGTATAATGAACTATATGAATTCATAGAAGCAGAGCAACTAAAATGGGAAAATATATCATTGATTGACAGAATAAACGTAGAAGAAACGCCAAGGCAAAACGGTCCGTTTTTCGTTATTCTTAAATTGATCAATCAGCTATTCAAGACAGAAGATGAAAGGTACTTTTATGATGCAATGGCAATGTCAAAAAATATGTTGCATCGATTTGAAAAAAATGAGATCAATGAAATACTAACGTCATTACTCAATTTTGCCATTTTGAAAGTTAATTCAGGTTTTTTGGCGTATAATGAACAATTATATCAAATTTATAATTTGCTGATTGAAGCAGGATTGATCCTGAACGACAACAAAATGCGTCCTGCTGTTTACAAGAATTACATTCATCTGTGTACCAAACTAAACAAATTTAAAGAAGCAAAATCATTTCTTGAAAAATATAAATCCTTTTTGCCCGATGATATGAAAGAAGAAATATACAATTTTAACAAAGCATACATCTTATTTGAAGAAGCGGATTATGACAAGGCATTGAAAATATTGTTAAACATGAAAATTAATGATGTTTACTATGAATTGAATCAGCGAAGAATTATTGTAAAAGCGTATTATGAATTATTTAAAAATGATTCCAGCTATTTTGATTTGTTCCAATCAAGTATGAACGCGTCTAAAAAATTTCTTTACATGCAAAAGAATATTCCGAAAATTTACATAGATTGCAGCAAAAATTTTTTCAGGTTTCTTCAAAAAATAGAAGCAAATGCGAATGCGGATAAACCTGGCATTGAAAAAATAATAAAAGAAATAGATTCAACAGCAAATTTATACGAACGAAACTGGCTGTTGAATAAATTAAAAGAAATGGTGTAATTTGTTTGAGTTTTAAAAAAACAATAAATAAAGCTGCAAAAAAAGTACCCTGTAAGCACATTATGGGAAGACTTACAGGGTATTTGCAGCAACAAACTAAACTGCAAAACTAAGAAACACTATAAGAATTATGGTTTTATTGGTTTAGCGCCATCTGTTTCAGAACCCGGATTTCCGTCAGGTTTGTAACTGGAATGAACGTTATAAGTCACTTTACTTTTATCTTCTAAAATCGATACGATCTGGAAATAAAAATCATATGCTTCTGATGTAATCGGATATTCATATTGAAATCCAATGCTGTCTTCTGAAGTAATTACGCTTACATCTGCATTTGGAATTAATTTGCCGTTTTGATAATTGGAATCGGTAGCATACACACTGATCTGTACAATTTTTCCACTGGTCTTGTTTTCCCAAAGCAAGTTCAAACGTTTTACTTGTTCTTTGCCAAGCTTGACAAATGTTGTGTTGGTGGTAACTGGTCTCATGTTTCTTCTCTTTTTTTAATTAGTTAATAAAATAATTTTCTTTTCATTCGATGCATTCGGTTCTATAATATTCGTTTGCATACAATTAAGATTTTCGTTGCATATTAAATCTTGTTCTTTATTTCCTTTAACAAAACCAATCAATGCATTATTGCGCGCCAAAAATACAGGAGATCCGCTGCTATATTCAAATACATCTGCATGTGTTGTAAAATAAGTATCGTGTAAAGTATTAATAACTGCTTTGTCAGAAATAGTTAATGCTGTCTTTAACGGATAACCTGCTATGTATATTGTATCACCAACTTTTAAATCAGTTTCATTCTGTGCCGGAACTTTTACGAAAGACGGAATCGTATCTTTCAGTTTAAAATCAATAAAATCATAGTTTTCAGAAGAATCAGATGCAATTACTTTTTCCAGTTCTATTGCGTTTTCTTTTGGCAAAAAAATCGTTGCATCGCCTGTATCGGTTAAGCCAAATACAACAACATAATTATCAATAAATATATCAATATCACCAACTGAATCAACAACATGATAAGCAGTTGATACCGTATTTTTACTTTTAACGAAACACGAACCAGCAGCTTTTTTTATATAACGTTCATTATAAAAAATATCGGAAACATGAAGGTTTTTATCTTTTCCAAGATGTTGTGTTTGTAAAGAATAAGTGGTGTCGTTTATTAATTGCAGTTGATCTTTTTTAATAAAAATTCCGGCACACAACGCCTGGTGTTGAATCGTTTTATCTGTTACAGAATTTTGTTTAGTCAATTTTGGAAAGCTGTAAATAACTTTGTACAAAAAATCTGTGAAATCAGAAATTGTCTGCTGAAAATAATTGAAAATAGAAATAAGATAATAACCTGAAGATTTATGATATTCATTCCCAAATAATAGCATAGATAGTTTGTTGATGTTACAAAATAGTTGAAAATTGTGTGAATAGAAAAATACCTTTTTTCGCATCTTTTCCGATTGATTTTGCCTCTGTTAATAAAAATTTAGTGAATAAAATGTTGTTTATCAATTGCTTAAATGCACTTTTAGTTTTCCGTTCAAATTATTATATTGTAGCGAAAATTAGCTGAAATGAAAAAAGAACACATTCACACCAAAGCGAATTGTAAATTGTTGTATTTCATCTAATATTTCTTCAAACACTAAGAAATTTTGAAACAGATGAAATCCTCAAAGCTAATTGACATTTTGCGCTCTTTTTCTATTACGGAAATCAAAGGTTTATCCATTTTTATTGAAAAACAAATGGATAAAAAAAACACATTGCCACAGAAATTATTTCTGGAAATTGAAAAATATTATCCTGATTTTAAGGAAAATGACATCAAGAAAGAACGAGTATTCGTTAAGGTTTTTTCTAAGCAGCCATATAATGAAAACAAGTTTTCCAAGCTGATGTCAGAGCTGACAAAAATCTCTGAAAGCTATATTATTTATATGAAAAGCCAGGAAGATGTCATCAAGGAAAAGATGCATTTACTGCATTACTATTTCGAACGTAATCTCGACAAATATTTTGTCATTTTAGCCAGAGAAATCAGAACATTGATTCATAATCTTCCATTAGGTTCCAGGCAAAATATGCTGAAATATCAGTTCGAAGAATTGATTGTAACGTATGAATTGAAATTGGAAAACAGGATTGGCAATTACGAAAAAGTTTGTAATGAATTGTATGAATTCATCGAAACGGAAAGATTGCGTTGGGAAAATTTAAGATTAATGGAATTGTGCCCGATAAAATCGATAGAGCAGCCGAAGCAACCATTTTATACGATGCACAATAAATTAAATAAAATGCTTCAGACACAAGATGCTGTTTATTTTAATGAAGTAATGGCAAATATTGAAAACGATATTAAGCAGTTTGATAAAGAAGAAAGCCGTGAAATATTGAAGATATTGTTGTTTTTTGTATTGCAAAAATGCAATAATGGATTTGCAGAATATTATGTGCCGCAATTTCGTTTATATAATTTATTTATTGAATTGAAACTGATACTGAATCATTATGGAGTCATTCATATTTCGACTTATAAAAACTATATCAACGTAGCTTTACGACTTGAAAAAATTGAAGAAGCTGAATTGTTTTTAGAGCATTATAAACAATATTTGCCAGGTGATTTAAAGGAAGATGTGTATCATTTTAATAAGGCATTTATTTTGTTCGAAAAAGGAAAATTTGATGATGTATTGCGTTTGTTGTCAAATGTCAAATTTGACGATGTATATTATAATATTTCGCAGCGCCGTATTATCATAAAAACATATTATGAATTATTACAGTATGATAATAGCTATTTTGAGTTGCTGAATTCTAACATAAACGCGTTTAAGAAATTTATTTACACTAAAGATCAGGTTTCTGATCTGCATGTTACCATCAATAAAAACTTCTTGAAAATTCTGCAAAAAATTGAAAAAAATTCTGACCTGAGCAAAAAGAAGATACGCGAAATTGAACAGGAATTACAAACTGTAGTGCCTACTGCCGAAAAAAACTGGCTGATAAAAAAGGTAAATGCTTTATTATAATTAAGCGCTTACTTTAGGTTTTGTTGCATTATGCAGCAATGCAAACAGCACGTAACTCACAATAATCGTACTTAAACCTAACCATTTAAATAAGATCAGTTGCGGAATGGCACTGATTAGAAAGAGCACTCGCATTTTGTTTTCTTTCCAGTTAAACGGATTGCCTTTCATGCTGAAAATTTCTATTTCGGCAACCGCTAAAAATGCTAATACAAAAGGAATAATCATCGCCGCAATTTTAGAATATATTGCAAAATCCCAATTACTTTCAAACTGCCATTTAGTAAAAAACTGCATGTAAAAACCTAAAACAAAAATAGAGCAAGCTGGTGTGTTTAAGCCAATAAAATTAATGGTTTGACGCGTATCTAAATTAAATTTTGCTAAACGCAAGCAAGCAAACAAAGTGTAGATAAATCCTAATAATGCAAATGGTTCTTGAATAAAAATATTTGCTTTTGCTTCAGTAGAAATACCGGATATAAAATTGGTTTTTGCTATAATAATATTAAACAGCATCATTCCTGGCAACACACCAAAAGTTACCATGTCTGCCAGCGAATCCAGTTGTCCGCCAAGTTCTGATTTTACATTCAACGCACGCGCAACAAAGCCATCTAAAAAATCAGCTAATAAGGAAATACCAATAAAAATAGGAACCAATTGATATTGATTATTCAAACATGCAATAATGCCGCAACAACCGGAAAATAAATTCAATAGCGTTAATGAATTCGGAATATGTTTTACCATAGAAAAATAGTTTGCCACAAAACTACTTTTTTTTGCGCATTAATTATATCGTTTTTAAATTAGCTAAAATCCAATGTTATGAACGCTTCCAGATAAATTATAGGCATGCGTTGTTTTTGTTTTTAAGATCGTTTTGTCGAATTTGAATTTTATTTTTCTAAAGTATTTTGTAAACGTCAAACCACCAGCTTTGAAGACTTTTTTGTGTGCAAGCCAAACAACAGAAATCGTAGAAAAATAAAAGATCACATAAAAATAGTATTCAAAGAATTTAGAAATCGGATTCTTTTGCGCATTAATGATCTGTAAACGTTCTAGTTGAAAATCGATATGCTTGGCTTCGTCGATTAAAATATCAGTGCAGATTTGTTTTAATAAAGCGCAGTTTGTAGCATCTTTCAACGACTGATAAAAGATTTGCGCCGTGCTTTCAACGGTAATTACAGCAAGTGTCCACAATTCCATGCTGGTGTTGAAATAACGAATCTTTCTGAACAAGGTGTCACCCCAATTTTTTTCAATTCTTGGCTCGCCAATCAGGCCCAAATATTTACCTAAATTGTTACCGTGTTTTTGTTCTTCTTTAATAAATAATTCGACTGCAGCCGGATAATCGCTGTCGCCGATTCGCTTTGAATATTTATGCGCAGCACGCATTAAATGAGTTCCTTCAGATGTTTCGCCTAATTGCCATGCCTGTAATGATTGCAGAATGTTGGCGCGTTCTGTTGCGTTGATTTCAGGTTTTAAATTCCAGTCAACGCGTTGGATAGTTAAGTTGTTTTTGAAATGGTTGTACCATTGTAATGATGTGTTCATATGATTTGTTTTAGATAATGAATACACAACATTATTCAAAAAATAAATACTAATTATTGATTTAAGATTTGATAAGAAATAAATTAATGTTTCTTACACAAAGCAGCAATACGTTTGTTAAGATCTACTAAAAATCTTAAACAACCATCAATGGCAAATGTACTTTGGAAGAAAATTCAGTTGTGCAAAATATTTGCATGGAAGTTGCATTACAAGTTGTGTCATCTATTGCATCAAAGTGATCGATATCAGCGCCTGCAATAGAAATACGAATGCGTTCGCCTTTTTTTATAAGATGTGAAGTAGGTATCAGTTCAAAATGTATTTTTTCTGTTTTATTCGGAATCCATTCCAACGCATCATCTTTATGAAACGTATGATAAGGCGCAAACATTGGTACAGTCGGCTTTTTGTTCGATTCTTTTCTATGAATACCGCGAAATTGTCCTTCAGTAATATGTGTTACTTTTCCGAATTTATTGACAGAAGAAATATAGACAAACAACTGCACATCTTTTGCATCAGAACACAGATAGATTTCGGCGCTCGCATGACCTGTTAATTCCATATTTTTAGTCAATGGCTCAGAAGTAAAATGTAATAAGTTTTTCGTTCGTTTTGGCCAGTCGCTATAGGCAATTCGTCTTTTGTAGCGATACTTTGTCGTTAAGCTGTTCCAGCGCGCACCGCCGCCTGTTCCAAAATTTTTATCTATTTCATAGCGCAAAGAGCCTTCTTTTTTTTCATTTGCTTTTTCTGTTATTTTATTATCAGCGGAAAGTAAAAAAGATTTGTATTTTGAATCATTCGGCATCCAGTCATATACATGACGCCATTGCTCTTTGCCCATTGCAAAATAGGAAATCGGTGGCTCATCCATAATTCCGTTGTCAATACCTTTTAAATGATAATCAAAAAAGCGAAGCATTTCAGTCCAGACAGAAAACGTTTTTTTATTGGAAAATATAAATGGCGAAATGTTTTGAGCCGGACCATGATCCCAAGGACCGACCAATAATTTTACAGAATTTTTTGTGCTCAAATAACCTTTGATTGCTGAATTTGCCAATGCACCATCGTACCAGCCGCCAATACGATACACAGGTGTTTTTGATCCAGCTATTTTTTCTTTATAATAATGTACCGAAAATTCATTGATACTTCTTTTCAGGTCAGGATGCACATCATCGCGAAAGGTAATTTTATACATGCCTGAAAAAATATCAAAATTGTTTTGGTGTTGCTCATGTGCCGATTGATATTGTTTTGCTTTCTTGTCTGCTTTCACCGGCTTTGGATTTTTGATAACTGCATTCGCAACAGCGCCAATATATTTCAGGTTGTTTTTATCTAATGACAAAGTGGTATCGCGCCAAACCTCAATAAATCTTCCATGCCGAACGCCACCCGGAAAAACAAGGTCGTTGTATAAATCAAAGATACTGCTGCGTGGAATGCAGGCGCGTACATTTGGATGCTGGTTTACCAATAACATTTCTGCTGTGGTGCCTAAATAGGAAATTCCGGTAGAGCCAACTTTTTTATTGCTCCAGTTTTGCGCAATGATCCAGTCCACAATTTCGCGTCCGTCTTCCACTTCTTCCGGACTGAATTCCATGTGGCGCGTACCGAACGAAGCACCTGTGCCACGTACATCAACGACAACAACAGCATAACCATAAGATGTAAAAAAGAGAATTTCTTTTTTGCTAATCTGACCGAATAAAGTTTTGGCTAAAATGCTAAACGGAAATTTTGTTTCAAAACTTCTGACATATCTTGTTAAGTATAAAATGGCTGGAATTTTCTTATCATGTTCCAGTTTCTTTGGCAGAAAAATATCTGTTGCAAGTTTAATGCCATCGCGCATTTCCAAATATTCAGAATGATAATCAAAACCTTTGTAATCTGCTGTTGTATAACCTGCATATTGTCCTAAAGTGCTGACTTTTTTTTGCTTTAATATAGTTTGCCTGGTTGGTCTTTTTTCTGTTGATTTTACTTGCATTGTAAAATTTACATCTATTTAATTTTTTAAACAAGCTTCATTTTATAAGTGATGGATTTTGTTTAATAATTGATTCTAAACAGGATGAATTATTATAAACTATTGCAATTTGCTTTTATTCATTTCGTAATAAAATCCGAAATTGATAAACATACCAATAGCAAATGCTTTTCCATTAACCACTTTTCGTTTTAAGTAATAATTTTTATCGCCAATACAGGTTCCTTTACATACGTTTTTGGTTGTCAGGTAATTATTAGATAATTGCTTGATGCTATATTTTCTCAAACCTTGATACGCCAGTTCAACACTTGTTTGATAAGAATTACCACTGATAATTCCTAAATTCATTGCAACCTGTTCTCCATAAGCAAACATGGCAGTACATGAACTTTCAATAAAATTTTTTGGATCATCAGTGCGCAAAGGCAATTGGTACCAGTGTCCGTTTTCTTTGTTTTGCCATTCTGGTAAGTGCTGCACCATTTCTTTTAAATATTGAGCAAAGTCGTTCCAGTGCGCATTATTTTTTGGAAGTATCTGTAGCACATCTGACAATGTAACAACGATCCAGCCATTGCCGCGACCCCAAATTTCTGTACTTCTTCTGGTCATTTTATCAAAGCAAAATGTCTGTCCGCAAAATGTACAATGTGCTTTGTTATCATTGTCCCAGCCGTGAACCCACAAACCTGAATTTTTGTCCTGCAATTTACTTCTGTGAATAGTAATCTGCTTAAATAATTCATCAATGTATTTCTCATCGCCTGTTGCGCGGTACATTTCAATCAAAAATTCACCGACCATAAATATAGTATCGTCCCAAAGTTCAATATTTTTTGGTAAGTGAGAAACACCGCCGTCAGCAGTTCGTTTCATTTTCAGATAGTCATTAAATATTTTCTGACAGGCGCTGATATACTTTTCATCTTTTGTTACTCTTGCTAAAAAAGCCATACCTAAACCGGAAGCTACCGCATTTGGAATCTTGCCATTCGCGATATGATAGGTTTTGTCCATCGATTTTTTGATATAATCGAAATAGAACTTTTGCTTTGAAGAATCACTTTTGTCGTATTGTTTCACCATTACACTTAATAATGCTGCTTTTTGCCATTTCCATTGAAATTTTGCCGGTGGCATAAATTTTTCGCGCGCGTACATATCCATAGAATCTGTCCAGGTTTGCGCTTGCGTGTGCTGGCAGAAAATCAGCATAAATAAAATAATGGCAATTCTTATCTTTCTCATTTTACACTGCAAAATACTAGAAAGAACTTAAAATGTTACAGCAAAATTAATTTCAAACTGAAAATTACATGCACTTTTTATATTTAAATCTATATCTTTGCATCAGTTCTTGGTTTTCGGTTTCATTTCCGGAATTAAAAGGGAAACAAGTGAAAGTCTTGTACAATCCCAGTTGCTGTAAGCACTTTAAAAAAGCTGTTGTTCTCAATGCCACTGTTTAAACGGGAAGGCGCAGCAGTTTGTGTAAGTCAGAAGACCTGCCAGGATCAAACCACTAAAAAATGTTCTGCGGAAACATTTCAGGTAACATGAAGATAAAACTTGTACATTTTGTAACGCTATTTGTTTTGGTTCAGATAGAATTTGCAAACACTCTTATTGCAGATACGATTCCTGTTTCAATAGATGAAGTGATTGTGAATGCAACACGAGAAAATTTTTATTCTACATCGAATTACAATTATAAAGTAGATAGCTTTCAAATACATTATTACGGACAAAATTCAATTGCCGATGTGTTGCAGAATTTTACACCAACACAGATCAATAGTTATGGCTTAGGCGGAATTTCTACGATTAGTTTGCGTGGAACTGCCGATGATCAAACTTCTGTTTTCTGGAATGGTCTGAAAATTAATTCGCTGACCTTAGGCACAACGGATATTTCACTGATACCAACAAATGCTGCTAATTCTATACAAGTAGTGACCAATTCATCTAGCGCAGTATTAGGCAGCGGTAATTTCGGTGGTGCTATTTTATTGAATAATGATCCTGTTTTTAAGAAACAAATAGATTTTTCACTTCGTCAGGATTTTTATTCGTTTAAAAATTATCGCACTCATTTTTCAGCTCATATTGGAAATGAAAAAGTGCAGTTTTCTTCTTCTTCGTTTTATCAGACAGCAAAAAATAATTTTCCTTTTTTTGATAAATATAAGTTTGACAATCCTATATCCATTAATGAAAATAATGAAACCAAGCAGTGGGCAACTATCCATCAATTAAATATTAAATTACGCAAAAACCAACAACTGGATTTTGGTAATTATACGCTGCAAAAGCATCATAACATTCCTGCTTTGATGGGTTCGTATCAGAGCAGTCAGAAATATCAAAATGATTTTACTACTAAAGTATTTGCTAAATATCAGCGCATATTTTCTCAGTCACAATTCTACTTTCGTGTTGGTTATATTTATGATTATATACTGTATCACGACAGTCTTAATAAGATTTATGCACCATATTTTTCGCACCAAATTCAAAACAGTGCAAATTATCGTTACTATTTTAAACATGCAGTAGTGGTTGATGCTGGCATCGATTATAATATCAATATCGCGAAAGTGGAAGAATATAAAACAAAGATTCTTTCGCAACGTGGCGCAGCTTTTGTCGGCGCAAAATATTCCATCAAAAATGTTGTATTTAATGCAACCGTACGCCAGGAAATTTCCAAAGGAAAATATATTCGGCCTCAATTCGGCATCAGTATTTCTTATCAAGATAACAAAGGAATTTTCTCAACTAGTTTAAGCTATGCTGATAAATTTCGCTATGCTGATTTCAATGACTTGTACTGGCAGCCAGGCGGCAACAAAAACCTGAAACCTGAAAACGGTTTTGGTGTTGAGTATAATTTTAATGTACAGCCACTCAAGAAAACATCTAAATATCAGCTAGTACTAAGTAATTCTGTTTATTATTCGATTATCAACAATAATATCGTTTGGTCGCCGATTGTTTCCGGTTTGTATTCGCCGCAAAACGTCAAGAAAACAAGGCATTATGGTGTTGAATCAAAATTGGAAAATAATATAAAATGGAACTCAACGAATACGTTCAAATTTTCACTGAATTATAATTATAATCATTCTACTATTTTGCGAGACGAAACTAACAGTGAGCTGAATGGCCATTTTATACGCTACAAACTACAGCATAGTATTAAGTCGTATTTGATATTTGAAGATAAATATTTCAGTATTGGTGCAAATTATTTGTACGTCGGTCAACGCTTTACAGATGATGAAAATATAAAAGTATTTCAGCTAAAACCATACAATTTAATTGATTTATTTATTGCTTACAAAGGCAATTATAAAACCGTGCATGCAGAATTTGCATTCAAAGTAAATAACCTTTTAAACACTTCATACGAAAGCTTGCGCAGCTATGCACAGCCGTTGCGTAATTACACGATATCAATAATTATTAACTATAAATCAAATTTAAAATGAACAAAATGACAAAAAAAATTATGGTGTTTGTGCTTGTCTGCGCAAGTATTACTTCCTGTAAAAAAGAAAGCATTAATGACAATGACGGCACATTTGTAGAAGATGGTTCAGCCATTGTGGTGAACGAAGGCAATTTCGGAAGCAATAATGGCTCGGTTTCTTTTGTGGACAGAAACGGCGTAGTAACCAATTATATCTATGAAAGCGCAAACGCAGGCATCAATTTAGGTGATGTGGTGCAATCATACACACGCGTTGGCAACAAAGGAATTATTTGTGTGAATAACTCTTTTAAAATCGAAATTGTAGATGCGCGTACGTTCAAACATTTAGCAACGATCGTGGACACTTCAGGAACCGGAAATACGAGCTACGTGCGTTATGCATTAGGCATCAACGACAACAAAGCGTATGTAACTAACGGTAACTTTGCCGGCGAAGTAGAAGTAATAGATTTAACAACAAATACGATCTCAAGAAGTATTAATGTTGGACAAGGACCGGAACAATTGGTAGCGGTTGGCAGCAGTGTTTATGTGTGTAACAGTGGTGGCTTTGGCGTTGACAGTACAGTTTCGGTTATCAATTCATCAACAGATGTAGTAACTTCAACTATTAATGTTGGTGATATACCAACTAAAGTTGTAAAAGATGCACAAAACAATGTTTGGGTTTTATGTGCAGGTCAATCTGATTATTCTATGTGGCCGACTATTACAAAATTAACACCGGCAAAATTAGTGCGCATCAATACTTCAACGAATACGGTTGACAGAAGCTTTACATTAATTGGCGCAGGCAATCCGAGCTATGTAGTGCAGTTAGCGATCGGTAACAACGGAAGAACAGTTTATTATTCAGTAAGTGACAGAATTTATGCAATGGATATTGCGAATGCTTCACTGCCGGCAACAGCATTAATTTCAGGCAGAAATTTTTACGGTTTAGCAGCATCACCGTTTAGTAATCAAATTTGGGCCTTGCAAGCGCCTAACTTTACATCAAGTGGTTATGTATTCAGATTTTCATCAACAGGAACATTGATCGATTCGTTGAAAGTTGGTATCGGACCAAACAACGCAGTTTTTAATTAGTAATTATTAATGAACGATTGACGATGTATAATTAAAAATTACACATCGTACATCGTATATCAAAAAAATGTCTTCTAACGAATTAAAATATTGTCAGCGATGCAACACAGCTTTCCAATGTAAAGTTGGTTCAATAGAATTATGCCAGTGCAGCAAGATAATATTGAATGAGACGACACAAGCATATTTGCAGCAAAACTATAAAGACTGCATTTGCATTACTTGCATGAAAGAATTGCAGGAAATTCTGATGAGCAATAACTGGAATAAAATTAGGTAGTTTTTCAAAGTTGACATTTGAAAAGTTTTTCTATTTTTATAAAATGTTTCAACGCCAGAAATATTGCAATCAGTGTGGCAAAGAAGTCGTCTTTATTTTTACCGATGGTAAAGATCGTTTTGTCTGTGAACATTGCAATACCATTCATTATACTAATCCAAAAATGGTGGTAGGAGCACTGGCATTTTGGGAAGATAAGGTATTGTTGTGCAAACGTGCTATTGAACCGCGTAAAGGTTTCTGGAATTTACCGGCTGGCTATTTGGAAGACTTTGAAAAAGCAGAAGATGGTGCTATTCGTGAAACCATGGAAGAAGCCGGCGCTGATATTGAGATCATTCAGCCGTTAGTTGTTTACAATTTACCACAAGCGAATCAGGTGTATATTCATTTCCTGGCAAAATTAAAACATGGCAACGTAACTAATGGTGTGGAAAGTCTCGAAACACAACTATTTACTGAAGACGAAATTCCATGGAACGAAATGGCTTTTACATCATCTACCTATGCTTTGAGAAAATATTTTCAGGATAAAAAGAACGGATCTTTTAAAACATATTTAGCTTCGTTTCCTGAAATTTAACGCTGAATTGTATTTGATTTTTTTTATCTTTGTAACGTAAAATAAAACGCATCATGAACGCAAAAAATAAACAATATATACTGGCAATTCTTCTGATAACGATAGGTGTAGTACTGCGTGTATTAGAATGGATTCCGAATTTTTCACCGCTTACTGCGATCGCATTATTAGGCGGTGCTTATTTAATTGATAAAAAATGGTCGGTAATAATTCCAGTGATTTCACTTTTGATTGGTGATGTTTTATTAGCATTTAAACATGACTATCCATTTATTCATAATACAATTTTCTTCGTTTATATATCATACATCATCATTGTATTTTTCGGATGGAAATTACGTGATGAAAAAGTAAACTATCTTAAAGTTGGCGGATTTGCATTAGCATCATCGGTATTATTTTTCACAATATCGAATTTTGGTGTTTGGATCGTAGGAACATTATATGAAAGAAATTTAGTAGGTTTCATAAAATGTTTTACGTTAGCAATTCCATTCTACAAATACACGTTTTTAAGCGACGTATTGTATTCTTTAGTGTTTTTTGGAATATTTGATGCTGTTAAAAGTGCAACTTTCGGTAAAGTAGCACCTGTTACAGCAAAATAAAATAAATCAGAACTGTTCAAAGCCATCTGATTTTTCCTGAATAAATAAAAATAATAAAAAAGATTTCTTGGTAAAAGAAATCTTTTTTTGTTTAATTTAGTCATTAACAATTAAATGTGATTCTGTAGAATTTACCAAACTATTATTTTAACAAGTGTTGGAAAATAAAAAAGGATTTACTACCACAGAATTATATACATTTGCCAACCTAAAACTATTAGAAATTGTCTTTAATTAAATCTATTTCAGGAATCAGAGGAACGATTGGAGGAAAATCAGGCGAGGCGCTTACACCAATTGATATTGCAAAATTTACGCTTGCTTTCGGTACCATATTAAAACAAAAAGAAACAACTGCCAAAATTGTGGTTGGGCGCGATGCGCGCATTTCCGGCGAAATGGTACACAATATTATCGTTGGCAATTTACTTAGTATCGGTATTGATGTAGTTGATTTAGGTTTGGCAACAACGCCAACGGTAGAAGTTGCAGTAAAAGCAGAAAAAGCAGACGGTGGAATTATTATCACGGCTTCACATAATCCAAAACAATGGAATGCGTTGAAATTATTAAACTGTGAAGGCGAATTTATTTCAGATAAAATAGGGCATGATGTTCAGAAAAAAGCAAATTCAGGCAAGTTTGAATTTGTCGATGTCGATAAATTAGGACATGTTACACATAAAGATTACTTAGACTATCATATTGATAAGATTGTGAAAGATGTATTGGTAGATGTAGAAGCTATCACAGCAAAGAAATTTAAAATTGTAGTAGATGCAGTGAATAGCGTAGGCGGCATTGCCGTTCCGAAATTATTGAAAGCATTAGGTGTAAAAGAAGTAGTGGAATTATACTGCGAACCAAACGGCAAATTCGCGCACAATCCGGAACCATTACCTGAAAACTTATCAATGTTGTGTTCTGAAGTAAAACAACAAAAAGCAGACATTGGTATTGCGGTCGATCCGGATGTGGATCGTCTGGCTTTGATCGATGAGAAAGGCGTTCCGTTTGGCGAAGAATATACTTTAGTGGCTGTGGCAGATTATGTATTGAAATTCAGAAAAGGTAATACTGTTTCCAATCTTTCTTCTACAAAAGCATTAAAAGATATAACACTGATGCATGGCGGCGAATACTCGGCATCTGCAGTTGGTGAAGTAAATGTCGTTGAAATGATGAAAAGCACGAATGCAGTCATTGGCGGCGAAGGCAACGGCGGCATCATCTATCCTGGTTTGCATTATGGACGTGATGCATTGATGGGCATTGCTTTATTCTTAACGCATCTGGCAGCATCTAACAAAAGCATGCATTCATTGCGCGCAAAATATCCGAACTATGTCATTTCCAAAAATAAGATACAATTGGAAGAAGGTATGGATATCGATGCTATTATGGAAAAGATCAAAGTAAAATACAAACAATATCCGCAAAACACTATTGATGGTTTGCGCATTGATATCGATCAGGATTGGGTACATTTACGAAAATCCAATACTGAACCGATTATTCGCATATACGCGGAAAGTAACACTGAACAAACTGCAAATGCTATTGCACATAAAATGCAAAACGACATCATCGCTATACTGAAAGAAAAGTAATTCTTTCTAATCTGATTTTAAAAGGATTTTGTCCTATAAATTATCTGTTCAACAGCGTATCTTTATTTACACTTAACGAAGGCAATTCGGCTTTAGGTTTCACTCTTTTTACTTTTCAAAAAATAAATTTTCAAAAATTTATGGAATTTATGCTTTTCATGTATCTCTATAGCAAAAGCAATATTTATGTTAGTAAAAACGTATGGAAGTGCCGTATTCGGCGTAGATGCAACTACCGTCACCGTAGAAGTAAATGTGTGTTCCGGTCAGCATTATTATTTGGTCGGCTTGCCCGATTCTGCAGTCAAAGAAAGCTGGAGCCGTGTGGAAAGTGCCTTGCGCTTCAACCGCTACCAAATGCCACGCATCAAGATCATTATTAACCTGTCGCCGGCAGACATCCGCAAAGAAGGTTCTGCTTACGATTTGCCGATAGCTATTGGCATTTTAGCGGCATCTGAGCAATTATTTACCGAAAAACTCGATCAGTATATCATCATGGGCGAACTTTCGCTTGATGGTAAATTACAACCTATCCAGGGCGCTTTGCTCATTGCGGTGCAGGCGCACAAAGAAGGTTTTGCAGGTATTATTCTGCCAAAACAAAATGCAAGAGAAGCCGCCATCGTCAGTGGTCTGGAAGTATATGGTGTAGAGACTTTGGACGAAGTCGTTGATTTTTTATCGGATAAGATACAACTCGAACCAACCATTGTAAATCCTAATGCCGAATTGGAACAAAATCAAACCAGCGATGTATTTGATTTTTCGGACGTAAAAGGACAGGAGAACATTAAACGTGCATTAGAAATAGCAGCGGCAGGCGGACATAACGTTATTTTGATCGGACCGCCTGGTGCCGGAAAAACGATGCTTGCCAAACGAATGCCAACCATTTTGCCGCCGCTTTCTTTACAGGAAGCGCTCGAAACCACCAAGATCCATTCTGTTGCCGGCAAATTAAAAACAAATACATCAATACTACATCAGCGTCCGTTTCGTGCGCCGCATCACACGGTTTCGGATTCAGCACTGGTTGGTGGCGGCGGTCATCCGCAACCTGGTGAAATATCTTTAGCGCATAACGGCGTACTGTTTTTAGATGAATTGCCTGAATTTAAACGCACGGTACTCGAAGTAATGCGCCAGCCGATGGAAGAACGCAAAGTAAACATTTCACGCGTACGTTATTCGATAGACTATCCGGCCAACTTTATGCTGGTAGCCAGTATGAATCCATGTCCATGCGGCTTCTTCAACCATCCGGAAAAGCAATGCGTCTGCGCGCCTGGTGTGGTACAAAAATATTTAGCAAAGATATCAGGTCCGTTATTAGACAGAATTGATTTGCATGTGGAAGTAACACCGGTAAACATCCAGGAATTAGCATCTGAACGCGTTTCTGAAAAAAGCGAATCCATCAGGAAACGAGTAATAGCAGCAAGGCAAATTCAATCGGAACGATTTGCAGCAAATGAAATTTATTGCAATGCGCAGATGAGTACCAAACAAACACGCGATGAATGCATACTGGATAATACTTGCCAGCAATTGTTAAACACTGCGATGAAGCGTTTAGGTTTAAGCGCCCGCGCGTACGAACGCATTATCCGTGTGGCACGCACCATTGCTGATTTGGATAAATCACAACATATTCAAACACAGCACATCGCCGAAGCGATACAATTCAGAAGTTTAGACAGAGATAGCTGGAACGCTTAATTCAATCAACCTAAAATAGTTTACCAATGAACAATGAATTTAATCAAGTAAGAATCTTAGAAAAGCATTTTAAGAACTATTTTCAAATTATGGACGCAATGATATTGTTGAAATTGAAACGCTGGCGGATTGAAAAAGCAAAAGAAGTAAAGCTGCCTGCATTTTATATTTTGCACAATACAGATTTGATAGAGATTGTTAGAAGAAAACCCAGATCAATAGAAGATTTAAAGATGGTCAAAGGTTTTGGAAAAATGAGGATTTTAAAATACGGTGATGATATAATTTCAATGCTTAATAAAAATAAATAATCAACTCTTTCTTTAATCAACAATCGTTGAGTATTTACTGTTTTATACCATCGCTAATCCATTAAATTTGCTGGAAACAACATTGTATGCTTTCAGATTTTTTGCAGCCGGTAGATCAGCGTATTGTACAGGACTATTATAACACTAATACGTACGTTGCTGATTATATCCATCTGTATCACGATAAAAAATCACTCGAAAACTATAAGATAGCCGTGGTTGGTGTGGAAGATTATCGCGGACATATTGCCAATAAAGGAACGGAAAATGCAGCGAATGAAGTCCGTAAACAACTCTACCAGTTTTCTGCATTCACTAATGGTATGCAGTTGCTGGATCTTGGGAACATTAAAGCAGGCGAGACCTACGTTGATACTTTAGTAGCAATCGTGGAAACCTTGAACGAACTGTTCAAACATAATATCATCACCGTTATCATCGGCGGCGACACTGCGTTAGCATCTGCACAATTTAAAGCTTACGAAATATTTGAGAATGAAGTAACCGTTGCTCACATTGCTTCAAAAGTAGTTTGGGAAAACAGCGATGTCGATATTCATAAAACCTACCTGAAAGATTTTTTCTTAAGTGGCAATTTGAAGAAATACAATTTGGTGGCGTATCAGTCTTATTTTTTGCATGAAAAACAATTATCGTTTTTGAGCAGCAAAGAACATGATTTTTTACGCGTTGGAAAAATACGAGAACATATTTTTGAAGCAGAACCTTTTATTCGCGAAGCGGCAATGGTTACGTTTAATATCAATGCGATTCGTTATTCAGATGCGCCTGCGCAAACAGAGCCGTCACCGAATGGTTTGTTCGGTGATGAAGCTTGTGGCTTATCGCGTTTCGCCGGTATGAGCGACCTTTTAATGAGTATTGGTTTTTATGATTATAATCCAACTCTTGACCAAAGTGACATTACAGCCAAGCAAGTTGCTCAAATGGTTTGGTATTTTATCGAAGGTGTGAGTTTGCGCCGCAACGATTATCCGATTGTTGACGAAAAAGATTTCAATACATTTATCGTGCAGATAGAAGATGCCGAGAATGATTTCATCTTCTTAAAAAGTAAAAAAAGCGACCGCTGGTGGATGAAGATTATGTATGATAAAAGCGGCAAATCTATCCATAAATTAATTCCTTGTACTTACAAAGATTATCTGACCGCGATGAACAATGAAATTCCTGAACGCTGGATGCGCGAGTGGATACGTGTTAGTTAAGCATAGCCATCATTTTATTGAAATCTTAAACTAAGTTAAGTTTCAGTTAACTTAGTTAACTAAATCTAAACGTTGCATTCTTTTTGTTGTCTAATATAAATAATAGACATAAAATTGCACTTATGATAAAAGCTATCTTGTTCGCCTGCTTATTGAGTTGTACCATCATCGGAATCGCGCAACCACTTCAACCATCAGACAGCACTTATATTGTAAACACAGATAGTTCCATTTTCACCAAAATAAATACATTACTCGCAGCAGATTCAGCAACTTTGATAACTGCTGCACCAACTAAAAGCAAAAGCTTAGATACTGCAAATCTGAATGTTCCTGTATTAAAGAAGAATTCCATTTCTGCAACAATAATAGATACAAAAGACAACTCCGCATTGATAGGTGTCAATGTTTTATTTACAAGCAAAACAGATACGACTTTAATTAAAAGCGCGATCACAGATGTTGATGGCAATTTTGTAATTGAAGATATTCCGAATGGCGAGTACAAAATGGAGATCAGTTATATCAGTTATAAAACCATCAACAAAAATATCAAGGTCGATGATAACAGCATTAATCTGAAAACCATTGGCATGACTGAAGACAGCAAGTTGCTGAAAGAAGTAGTGATTGAAGAAAAACAAATTCGCGTACAGCAGTTAGGCGACACCGCGCAATTTAATGCTACTGCATTTAAAACAAATAAAGACGCAACCACAGAAGACTTGTTAACGAAAATGCCTGGTGTTACGTCTGATAACGGAATCGTGAAAGTGAATGGCGAAGAAGTAAAAAAAGTATTGGTAGATGGAAAACCGTTTTTTGGTGATGATCCGCGAACCGCAATACAAAACCTGCCTGCTGATATCGTTGATAAAGTACAGGTGTTTGATAAAATGAGCGACCAATCTACATTCACCGGTTTTGATGACGGTAACTCACAAAAAACCATCAACATTGTTACAAAGAATGGTTTGTCAAATTCAAAGTTTGGTAAATTCTATGCTGGTTACGGCGGACCGGACAATCGATATAATATTGGTTTGAATTACAGCACATTCAAGAACGACAGACGCTTTTCTATATTGGCAATGAGTAATAACATCAATCAGCAGAATTTTAATATTCAGGATTTGGTTGGTGCTACAAGCACTGGTTCTGCAACGAGTGGCGGCGGCGGTAATCGTGGCGGCGGTAGTGGTGGTTTTGGTCGTAACAATCAAGCAGGAAATTTCCTGGTGGGTCAGCAAAATGGTATCGCAACAACAACCGCTTTAGGTTTGAATTATTCAGATAAAATCGGTAAAAAGAAGAAAGTGAATATCAGCGGTTCATACTTTTTCAATGGCACTAAAAATGTAAATGAAAGCTCAGCGATCAGAAATTACATTTCATCGAACGACAGCGGTTTGGTATATAATGAAACTAAAAACACAACGAGCAAAAACTTCAACAACCGTTTAAATCTTCGTATCGAATATGCAATCGACTCATCGAATCAGTTAACGTTCATGCCGAGTTTTACTTCGCAAAATTATATTTCATCTTCTGTGTTGTCTGCGTCTAATTCAACGAATGAAAGATTGATCAGTTCAACCAATAATAACCAGTCAACAAAACAAAGAGGTTTTAATTTCTCGAACGACATTTTATATCAACATAAGTTTGCTAAAAAAGGAAGAACGATTTCATTGAATTTAACTACTTCAGGAAACTTTAAAAATACGAACGGCACGTTGTTTACTTATAACGAAGACGACCGAGATTCAATTGCGGTGATTGATTCTATCGACCAGCATTCCACCTTGAAAACAAAAAGTTATACCATTGGTGGTAATATCGTTTATACTGAACCAATCAAAAAATACGGACAATTATCTATTAACTATTCGCCGTCTTATATGAATACGAATTCTGTAAAGAATACCAACAACTTTGATTCTCTTACACAAGATTATACTTCAGTAGATACAGCATTGAGCAATCAGTTCAATAATAAATACATCACCAACAAACTTGGAATTGCATATCGTTATAACAACCAGAAAATAAACTGGACGATTGGTTTGGTTGGACAAGATGCGTTGCTGCGAAGCGAACAGCTTGCACCGAATGTCGTTTCAGTGAACAAGAACTTTCTATCGTTGTTGCCGAACACAGAGCTGAATATCAAATTTTCTAAAACAGAGAACTTGCGTATTTTCTACAGAACATCTACCAATCCGCCGTCTATTTCTCAATTGCAAAACGTAATTGATAACAGCAACTCATTGATATTGACTTCCGGTAATCCTGACTTGAAACAAATCTTCCAGCAAAATATCGGCTTGCGTTACGGCAGAACAAATACAAAGAAAGCAACGAACTTATTCATCTTTGCAAATGCAGTAAATACGATTAACTATATTGCGAATGCAACTACTATTTTCGTGCGCGACACTATGATTAATGGTATTGCAGCGAGTGCAGGTTCGCAGTTCATTCAGCCAACAAACTTAAATGGTTATTGGAATGCGCGTACGTTCGTTACATACGGATTTCCAATTGCAAAAATTAAATCAAACATGAATGTGAGCGGTGGTTTTGTATATACGCGCACACCAACATTGATCAACGATGCACGCAACACTGCTAATTCATATGCTTTGAATGCTGGTCTTTCATTGAGCAGTAATATCAGTACTAAAATTGATTTTACGGTTTCATACAATGCAAATTACACCATTGTGCGCAATACGTTGCAGACGCAAAACAACAACAACTATTTTAATCATACTGCTTCTGCTAAGTTTAACTACCAGTTCTGGAAAGGATTTGTGTTTAATACTTCGGTGAGCAATACATTGAATGCCGGTGGTTCCAGTTCTTATAACACCAGCTATTGGTTGCTGAACGCGTCGTTGGCTTATAAATTCCTGAAAGATGAAAGTCTGGAAGTGAAATTCAGCGCGAATGATATCCTGAATCAGAACAGAAACATCACACGAAATGTAACTGATACATATACGGAAGATACGCGCTCCACTGCTTTGCAGCGTTACTTCTTGGGAACTATCACTTATACATTTAAAAAGATAGCAGGCAAATCGGCAAATCCAAATGAGAAGCCGAAAGATTTTATGATGCAAGGACCGCCACCAGGCGGCGGAATGTCTGGGCCACCACCGGGAAATTAACTGTCATTGCAAACGAAGCGAAGCAATCTTAAATAAAAAAGCAATTACTATGTAATTGCTTTTTTGTATTAATTCATCACTCATCACTTACTTTCTTCTTTTTCCGCTTCCGGTAAAATAGGAGTTAAGCTGATGCTTTTAGTGATAGATTTTTTGTTTTGTGTTGTTTTAATTTTTAACTCACTGGCTACAAAACCTTCTTTCGATACTTTAATAACATAGTTTGAATTCGGTTCTAAGTGTTCGGTAAATTTAGTTACAGCAACTGCATCTGTAATTACCTTGCCATCTTTTTCGATGATAACCTGAACGCTGTCGATTGTTTTTCCATTGTTGTAAAATGTAATTTCCAACGGAATATCCGTGTATTGAAATTCATAAATATCATCCATGCCTTTGCCGCCTTCTCTGTCCGAAGAAAAATAACCGATATCATAATTGCCGTCTAAATAAAAACCGAAATCATCCGTTGAAGAATTGAACGGTTTTCCTAAATTTTCAGGTTTTCCGAATTCACCGATTTTATTCGGAACACTTTTATAAATATCCATACCACCGAAACCAGGATAACCATTCGATGAAAAATATAATGTTCCGTCTGCATGAATAAACGGATAACGTTCGTCACCGCTTGTATTTATTGCCTTTCCACAGTTCTTCGGTTTGCTCCAGACACCGTTTGTTTTAACAGAAAAATAAATATCTTTTCCGCCAAAACCACCTGCTCTGTCGGATGCAAAATAGATAGTAGTGCCTTGTTTATTAATAGTCGGAAACGCGCACGAGTATTCAACATCGTTTAATTCCAGCAGTTTTATATCGTTCCAGCCATCGCGATTTCTTTCCGCAGAAAATATTTTTATCGTTACATCGCCTTTCTTATTGGTGATGGCATCGCCGTACTGGAAATTGTTTTTCGTGAAATAAATAATATCATGCAAGGTATCTACACACGCCGGACCGCTGTTCATTTTCTTGGTATTGATAACACCTTTCACCGATTCTATCTGGTAAGAAGAATCTTTATTCATTTTTGCAAAATAGACTTGCTGGTAACCCATTCCTGATGTACCGTTTATCTTTCCGTCGCGCGTAGATGTAAACAAAATGCCTCTTTCAAAAGGCACTGCACAGAAATCAGATGTTTTGGAATTCAGCTTTTCGAGATTTCTTACTTTTATCTTTCTGTCGGTTTCCACATTGGTTTTGCCTTTCTCGCAAGATGCCAGCAATGCTTTTGTAAACAATGAATCTGCTGTTTTTAACGAGTAATATTTTTGCAGCCATACTTTCGCCGAATCATACTTTTCATTGTTTAGCAACATTTCGCCGTAGTATAAAAATGATTTTGGAACAGCGTTTTTATCAGCAACGACCAACGCGTAATATTTTTCAGCATTGTCGTAATCATTTATTTTACGGTAGCATTCCGCTATCTTCCGGATGGCGCGAATATTACCTTTGTCGGCTTCCGGCTTATAAAGCTCTGCCGCCTGCGCATACTTATAATCATTATACAATTTGTCGCCTTTCTCTATCTGCGCAAAAGTGTAGTAAGTAGTAAGTAGTAAGGAAAAAGTTGCAAGCGATTTTCTGAATAAAAATCGTACATCGTACATCGTACATCGTAAATTCATCATATTTCTTCGAGTTTCAGTAATCTATCAACTTCTATGCCTTTTTCCGTGCGTTTCAGCGTGCAGCATTCAATATCTTTATCGTGTTCCAGAAAAATGAAGTGATTGTTCTCTAATGCTTTTTCTAAGAAAATCGTTTTTTCCTGCAGTGTATCCATCGGACGAATATCGTACGCCATGATGTACGGCAGGCGCACATGATGATGCGATGGAATCAAATCGGCAACATACGAAACCGTTTGTTTGTCTTTATAGATATGGCAAATCATCATTGATTCGGTGTGGCCGAACACGAATTCCACTTCCATATTCTTCATGCCGAGTTCTTCATTTTCTATGAATTTTAATTTGCCTGAATCAGAGATGGCCTGTAAATACTCTTTTACATACGATGCTTTTTCGCGCGGATTTGGATGCATTGCCGATTTCCATTGCACATACGATGACCAGTGCGTGGCATTCGGAAAGCGCAGCGTTGGCTTGCCGTTACCATCGTCTTTCAGCGCGCCGATGCAGTGGTCGAAATGCAGATGCGTTAAAAACACATCAGTAATATCAGCAGGCGAGAAGCCGTGCTTTGCTAATGATTTTTCTAACGTTTCATCGCCAAATGGCTGGTAGCGTTTTTTGTAGGTATCATCAATGAAGTCGCCCATGCCGGTGTCGATGAGTACCAAACGGTTTTCGTCCTGCACTAAAAGGCAGCGCATTGCCCAGGTGCACATATTGTTTTCGTCCGGCGGATTGAGTTTTTGCCACATGGTTTTCGGCACCACGCCAAACATCGCGCCGCCATCGAGTTTAAAATATCCTGTATCTATGGTGTACAGTTGCATAAGAATGTTTTTATAAAGATAAGAAGATAAGTGAATTTTTTTGGTCTAATGGTTGGTGTCTCACCGACCATGTAGTTTCGGTTGGTGAGACACCAACCGATATAACCGAACCATTTCAAATATAAAAATATTGTTCATTTAAGGTTGAGTAGAAATCTATTTTGCCTCATCCGACTTCATCTGCGATGAAGCCACCTTCTCCATTTGGAGAAGGATATCGAACGTGGTTCGACAGGATGAGGCAATAGGCAGCTTTCCATCGCTTCGCTGCTAACCTCTGACAGGGTTTTGAACCCTGTCAGAGGTATTTTATCGCTTTCCGCTGGTTTTTTAAGTGTTTTCATCGATTATTTGCCTTTTGTCATGTTTCATTTGACTATTTCCATCAATTTTTTGCCTTTTACCACTGTATATTTACTGCTTTCCGCATTTCCTTTGCCTCTTTCCGCGTTTCCTTTACTACATTCCACATTTCCTTTATGGCTTGTCACTCTATCTTTGCCTCTTGTCACTGTATCTTTACTGCTTTCCACCGTTTAGCTGATGTATTATAAAGTTATAATATATCAGCTAAACGATATAATATATCAGCTAAATAATATAATTTATTAGCTAAACAATATAATATATTAGCTAAGTGTTATAATATTTCAGCTAAACGATATAATGTAATAAATAAGTAGTATATTGCATCAGCTAAACAATATATTATATTAGCTAAACAATATATCACATCAGCTAAATAATATAATAGATCAGCTAAATGATATAATGTATCAGCTAAACGGTGGAAAGCCATAAACTAAACGCGACATGAAAAAAAATAGGACAAAACGACTTTATCACGGCTCGGACGCGCACATGGCAAGCTGTGCGCGTGTCATACATGGACTAATGACCGGCGACCTGGCGCTGTTTACGGATAAAGATACGACACTGAACACTGACTATTTGGCGAAATTTATCGCAGCGATAGAGGCAGCCGACAACGTGGTGAGAGATTCGATTGTCAGAAGCCAGCAGGCGACTGAGACGGAAACGGTGAAAAACGCGATGGACAAAGCGAATATGAAACTGAAAGAGGTGAAATTCTTTGTGCAGAAAACGTTTGATAAAAGCGCAGGTACGCAGTATGCGTTTGGCTTGCAGGATTTCGGCAAGGTGCGGTACAGCAGCAGCAAGATGGTGCCTTTCCTCGAAGTATTGTATGCCACGTGCTTAGAGTATGCGCCGGAACTGAACGCTAAAGGTTTCGGCGCGGCAGCGATTGCTGAAATTGATACGATAAAAACGGAACTGGAACAAAGCGGTCAGTCGCAGAGCGGCGCAAAAAAGGAACGGCTGGTGCAAACGGAAAACCGCATTAAAATTCTGAATGCGTGTTATGCGATGATGGCTCAGGTAAACAAAGCAGCGCAGTTGGTCTTCAGAAATGATTATGCAAAGCAAAACCAGTATGTGTATTACGTCGGAAAACGCAAGCGAAAAGGCAAAGTGGTTTCTTTGGTTAGTGAAGTCTAACCCTTTTGAAACGACGAAAGCCATGCACTTCATTTTGCCTCATCCGACTTCATCTGCGATGAAGCCACCTTCTCCAAACGGAGAAGGATGTCGGACGAAGTTCGACAGGATGAGGCAATAGGCAAACCATGGCTAGAAACGGCTATCAACGTGAATGATAATAACCGTAACCTTGTCTCTTTCTAAGTTCAGCCATATCAAAATTGGCGAAGAGTATCATTAACCACCAAATAAAAACAGCTATCAGCGTTAAAGCAATAAACCAAAGTGGTTTTTCGCCATTGTGGTCTGCGAAAGATTCATTATGAGCAAATAAAACAATATCAGATTTCACTGAGTATGTCGTGTTGTTGGATATAGCTGTTTCATAATGCATCAGCTCAGGTGAATTTTTGGCCTTTTCGAGATACACAAAACGCTTTAAATCCATAGTTGCAAGTTCTTTATCTATGCTCTTCGTGAACGCTTCGTATATTTTATTTTTTTCCTCTATGCTTAAATTGTTACTGATGCTTTTAAAGTAATTTAGTCCGAGCCATGCTCTTGCTGTGTCAGCATCGGTTTTGGTCATGAATTTATATTTATCCAATGCTGCTTCATAAACATGCATTATCACAGCGCCGTTCTTTCCCGGAATGCCATACATAGTAGTTGCAACAGTATCATTAATCACAGTCATTGAATCTATATCTTCAGGTTTGAAGGTATTCAAAGTTGCGGTATTTAAAAGCGGCACACCATTCATGACCAACAACCGATTTTTACCAACAGGTGTATAGTTGCTGATGTTTACAGGATGTAAAACCGGAAACACCATGTAGATATTCATGTCGTAATTAGAACTATGTTTTCCGGAAACATAACACATTATATTAACTCCAGGATGCTCTTTGTCAATAAAACAATCTTTAAGCATGTAGTATTTAGTAGGCTCGTGATTATTAATTTCATTGATGTTTTGCAGTTGAGTTAGTTTACTGGTTGCAGTAACTAAATATTCCTGTGCAGCAATTGTAGGAAATGAAATCAACATACATGCAACCATACAATAACCGAAACTTGACTTTTGTCCGTATTTATCTTTTACGTTTAATAAGTTGACTTTTGGTCGCAGCCATATATATACTGGTATAATGGAAAGTATAAGAGGACCAACAAAATTTGGGTATAAATCATAGCCGGTAAATAATTGCAGCTTGATAACTAACAGCCAGTTCAGAAAAGTATAGACAGAACAAAAAACAACAAGTATTAAAATAAACGGTAGAAAAAGTAGTTTTAGTTTTTTTGAAGAAGTATTCATAAATCTATTCAACTACAAATATGAAATATTAGTTTCAGTAATAATAGATTTATTTTTGGCTGAAATTAAAATTACAGGTTAAGAGAATCAGACTAATAAGCGTATTTAGACAGCTAAATAGTCTTTTCTACTTGTTTAACAGGAAGCATAATAGTAAAAGCAGCATACTCACCTTCAACGCCGGTGGCTGAGATCGTGCCGTGATGACGTTCTACAATTTTCTTACACAAAGACAAACCCAGTCCGGTGCCTTCATATCGGTCTTTAGAATTTAAACGCTCGAAGGCAAAGAATATCTTTTCTGCATATTGCGGTGCAATGCCAATACCGTTATCGGTAATAATGATGTTTGCATACGCTTTACCATTTTCGGTAACAACAGACGATTTGATGGAAATATGCGTGTCCGCATCTGCTTTTGAAAACTTCAGTGAGTTATTGAGTAAATTATAAAACAACTGGTAAATCAGTACCGATGCGCCTTCAATGTTTGGCAGCTCATCTTTTTCTATAGTACAGTTTTTCGCCTGAATAAGTACTTCAAGATCCGTTTCAATATTGGCTATTATTTCGTTCAGATCCAATTCCTCAATTTTCTGATGGATTGAATTAAGCGTAGAGTAGGATAGAACGCCGTCAATCATCGCATACATTCTGTCTGCAGCATTAATGATTTTGTTGATGTATAAGGTTGCTTTTTCGGGCAAATCATCTACATATTCATCCACGAGGCGTGTGGCAAAAGTTTTCACTTTGCGCGCAGGTTCTTTAAGGTCGTGGCTGGCAACGTGCACAAAACGCAAGAGGTCTTCATTAGAACGTGATAATTCCAGCGTGCGTTCTTGCACTTCATTAAACAAGGCATCTTCAAACATCTTCTGTTCAGTGATATCCTGGATAACACCGAAGAGCTTTGTATGGCTATTTTCGTCTTCTATCACATGACCTTTGCATCTTACCCAGCGCAGCATTCCTGTAATGTTATGATAGAAACGAATTTCAAAATCAAATGATTTAGTATGTATTGCGTCAATGAGTGCTTTGTTTCTTATTTGAAGATCATCAGGATGAATAATGTCGATGTATTGTTGTCTGTCCACTTGTTCTTCAAAACCATAAATTTCATTTAATCGTTTGTCTGTGATCATTTCATCAGTGACAGTATCTACTTCAAAAACACCTAATTCGCCGGCAGCAATGGCAAGTTTTGTACGTTCTTTTTCCGCTTCCATCTTTTTCCTAATCAGCGCTTCATTTGTAATATCTACAGCAATAGCCATTACGCCAAGAATACTGCCATGAGAATCTTTGTAAGGTTCAAAAGCAGAATGAATATACATGGTTTCCTGTTTGCCAAAACGCATTAAAGGAATGGGCACACCGTATGCGGCAAAACTTTCGCCTGTGTGAAAAACATGTCCGAGTTTTTCTTCGAACCAGGAACCTTTTATTTCCTGTAAAACATCAAAGACCGGTTTGCCTAATATTTCTTCTTTCGAGCGACCTAAAAACTCAAGGCACTTGCTGTTCATGATGTCAACAATATATTCAGGACCTTTAACTAAAGCCATAACCATGGGCGCCTGCTCAAATATATTGCGAAGGTTTTGATTATTTTCTTCTGCTTTTTTACGCGCTTCTACTTGAATGGTAACATCATGGCAGAAAGCCATTACGCCTGAAATTTCTCCGTTAGGTTCTTTATATGGCTGATAGACAAGATTGAGGTAACCGCTCTTTTTTTCTCCATCAATATAAATAGAATGAGGAAAGTCATACAAATACATTGGCTGTCCGGTAACTCTTACTTTTTCCAGCAAATGCCTGAAATGCTCTTCACTTTCAGGAATGATAGAAAAAAGTTCTTTATCCAGTAATTCGTCAACCGTTCGGTCTATAAGACGACAATAAGCATCATTCACAACGATTACTTTCATCTCAGGACCGCTTAGCAGAATAATTCCGATAGAAATATCTTTGACTAAGCTCTGGAACTGCTGGTCGGAAGCCGTTAGTTTGCTGAGTGAGCTGATTTTATTAGTTGTTTCTATACATGTTACAAAAACACCGCCTATATTATCACTTTCGTTTGTCACAGCACTGTAGCTGAAAGTCCAGTAAACATCTTCCATTTTTCCATTTCGGTAAATCGGAATTAATTGATCTTGGCACAAACTGACGTTGCCACCGGAAAGTACCTGATCTATGAATGGTTTTACAACAGACCATATTTCAGGCCAGCAATCTATACCTTTTTGTCCCAATGCTCCGGAGTATTTGCCATCGTTACCCAAACTTAGATGATAAGCATCATTATAAAAGCAGATATGATCCGGTCCCCAAAAAAGCAACATCGGAAATTTGGAATTAAGAATAATGCTAAGCGTTGTTTTTAAACTTTGCGGCCATGTATCGATGCTGCCTAACGATGTTGTTTCCCAATTGTAATTACGTATTCGTCTGCTCATTTCACCACTGCCAGGTAAAAAATGGTATTCATTTTTTTTATATGATGGAGTAGTATTGCTCATTACTGATTTTCAGATATTTAAAGTTAATAAAAAATAGTTTATGGCTATATGCAAGGAATTAACCTGTGTTGAATAGTATTGTCTTGCCAGTAAGTATAAATATTATCATGTAATCGGTCATTACAAATAGATAAATGAGGATTTGGAAATACAGACTTTAGCATTTATTTTTAAATGATAAAACCGACTGCTATGAAACAAATAACTGCAACTATTTACCAAATTACTTTGGGTATGGTAAACACTTTCCTGATAGAAAATCCAAAAGATAACTCGCTTTCATTAGTAGATACCGGTTATAAAAACAGCGCTGATAAAATCTTTGATGCTGTCAAAAAAGCAGGCAAAGATCCAAACGATATTAAACGAGTAATACTAACACATGCGCATCCTGATCATGCAGGCAGCGCGGCAGAAATTCAAAAACGCCTGCATGTGCCTGTGTTTGCGCATGAAGAAGACGCAAAAATTATAGAGCAAGGTATTGGCGGACGCATGCCTTTTGTATTGTCGCCTGGTATTGTAAACTGGCTGATCTTTAATTTACTTATTAAAAATGGAGACGCTACGATAGAGCCGCTGCATATTGATGTTAAACTTAAAGATAATGATCTTATTGCTGATGATATACAAGTGATTCATACACCAGGTCATAGCGCAGGACATATCGTACTTTTAGTTAAAAGTGAAAATGTGCTGATTGCAGGTGATTTGTGTGCCAATGTGATGGGTTTGGCATTGAGCACAGTACATGAGGACAAAGCATTAGGTATTCAAAGTATTTTAAAAGCTGCCACTTTTAATTTTGATACTGCGGTGTTTGGTCACGGAAACGCACTCAAGAAAGAAGCAAATAAAAAACTGTACGATACGTTTAAAAACGCCAAATAATTACTTCCGTTTAAAATTAGTTTCATATAAATCGATCCATTCCTGAACGCTCATTTTAGCTGCCAGTTCACCAATTAAATCATAAGGAATCAGTTCCGATTTTTTGAAACGAATGCATGATTTTCCCATGTCTAATTTAGTAGTGCTGCGTTTCTGATATTCGGCAACAAACCAATCCATTACTTTTTGATTAGCGTAGATACCCATGTTATATACTGCTATGAAATTTTTTTGAGAAGCAAGATTCATAAAAGGCAACGGTAACTGTGGCGAGCAATGATAGCCGGCTGGATACAAAGAATGTGGCACCACATAACCAATCATACCATAATTCATTTCTTCTTTAAATCCTTTCGGTAGATTTTTTTTAATGACTTTTCTGAGTTCGTTGATTGCTTTTTGTCTGTCTTCAGGCAAGGCGTCAACGTATTCCTGTACTGTTTTAGCTGTAGATTGCATAACAAAGAATTATGTTACAAATTAAATACTTTCGCGATAATTTTATGGTAGCTATCCGGAAAAATACGAACAATCCAATCCAGTGTTTTAGCATCGCTGCCAATTAAAATGCGCGATTTGTCTTTTTTTATACCATCGATAATGATTTCAGCAGCTTTATCAGCAGGCATTTTCAACGCTACTTTTTCAAACTTTGCCATCGTTGCTTTTGCTTTTGCAACATCTTGTGTAGCAGAAATGCGTGAATTTCTGGCAACGTTTGTTTTAATGCCGCCAGGATGCACCGAAGAAACCTGTACATTGGTTCTTAACAACTCAGCTTTCAATACATCGGTGAAACCTTTAACAGCAAATTTAGCAGCAGAATACGCAGAATTTGTAGGCATTCCGGCTAATCCGTAAACGCTGGAAACATTGACAATATGACCTTTATTTTGCTGTACAAGATGTGGTAAAAATGCTTTCATCATGCGCACTACGCCATACAGGTTGATGTTCATCAGCCACTCAAAATCATCTAACGGTGTTTCAGTAAAATTTCCGGAAGCCAAGCCAACGCCTGCATTATTCACCAAAATAATAGTTTCATTCGGATATTTCTGAATAATAGTTTCTGCGAAAGAATTAATGGCTTCGTGATTGGAAACATCCAGTATATATTTTTCTGCTTTGTTATTAACGAGTTGTATAGTTTCATCTAAACCTTGTTCGTTAACATCGCTTGCAATTACGTGCGCGCCTTCATCAATAGCTTTTATGGTTAATGCTCTACCGATTCCGGAACCTGCTCCTGTGATGATGAACAGACTGTTGGCTATCTGACTCATATATTCGTTTATACGAATGTACAGAAATCACAAGAAAAAATAACAGTGAAATTAAATTGCGCTCATTTTAAGTGCTGTAACAGCAGCTTCAACGCCTTTATTGCCATGGATACCACCGGCGCGGTCTAATGCCTGTTGTTCGTTGTTTGGTGTAAGTACACCAAAAATAAAAGGAATGTCGAATTGTATGTTCAGGTTTTGCAACGCGTTTGCCACTGAAGTATTGATATATATATCATGGTCGGTTTCGCCTTTGATGACGCAACCTAAACATATAACGGAAGACAAGTGATGCGTTTGCGCTAATTTTTTTGCTGCAAATGGCAATTCAAAAGTTCCGGGAACGAATGTAATATGAATATCATTTTCCGAAACACCATGTTGTTTCAATGTATCTGCGCAGCCTTTTAATAATTCGAAAGTAATATGTTTGTTCCATTCTGCAACGGCAATGCCAAACGCTTTACCATTTCCGGCAGGAACTTTTTCTGTATCGTAATCAGAAAGATTTTGTAATGCAGATGCCATAATAAAGGTATAAGTATTAACTAGCAAGTAATAAGTAACAAAATTCTTACGACTTACGACTAATGGACTTACGACTAAAACGTTTGTGTCTCTAATTTTGCGATGTATATCTCAGAAGCCATTCCTTCTTGTGAATTCGGATAATCTTTGTTCACTTTTTTGTACAATTCCAATGCTTCTTTCTTGTTGCCTTTTTGTTCTAAAGCCAAAGCAGCGCGGTATAAATAAGTAGGCGCTGTCAATTCATTATCAGCAGCATCAGCCGCTTTTTTGTAGTTTTCAATAGCTTTGTCCATTTGGTTTTGCTCAGCATACGCGTCTGCAATACAACCAAATTTTCTTGCTGCCAATAAACCTTCCGGTGCGTCAAACTCTTCTAAATATTTAACAGCTTCCGGATATTTTCCTAATTTTAAATTACAAACGCCAGCACCGAAATTTGCTCTGTTTCCAGCTGGTGTACCGCTATATTGTTTTGCAATTGCTTCAAAACCTAAATGTGCGCCATCGCCTTTCAATGCATAATTCAAAGAGTCCATTTCGAAATAGTTTTGAGCATCTAAAATAGCAGCCATTGCTTTCTGTTCTTTCGGTTTTTTTACCAAATTTTTGTAAGCCCAAAATCCGGCAACTAAAAGCACCAAACCAACTAAAGCACCAATAATGATGTTTTTGTATTGTTCGAAGAAGTATTCTGCCGATTCAAAAAGCTGATTGATTTTTTCATTTCCATCATCTAAAATATCGTGCTGTGAAGTTTGTGTTTTATTCTTTGCCATAAAATTTGTTTAAAATAGAGAGCGCAAAGGTACATTTTTTTAGCGATTTTAAAAATAGTTCAAAATGATTTATCCACGATTTATTCTAATTCACTTTTCTTCAATATATTTGAACGGTGAGTACGCATTTTTTTATACAGAATATCAAACTAAATAATTATAAAAATTACATTTTCAATGACTTATCATTTTCTGAAAAGCTGAATTTTATAGTAGGTAAGAATGGTTTAGGAAAAACAAATCTGCTCGATTCCATCTATTATACATGTTTTACCAAGAGTTATGTGAGTAACGATGCATTGGCTTTTCGCTTCGAAAATGACTTTTTCAGAATAATTGCTGTAGCTGTAAAAGATGGTGAGAATCAGCAAATTGAGATCAAAAACAGCAAAATTACAAAAAAAGAGATTTTCATCAACAGTGTAAAACAGGAAAAACAGGCAGAATATATCGGCAAATTTCCTGCAGTCATCATCACGCCGGACGATAATGAACTGATTACAGGCAGCAGCGAAAACCGAAGACGATTCATTGATTCGACTATCTCACAATATTCATTTGAATATTTGACGCAATTAATGACTTATAATAAGTTGCTGGCGCAACGCAATGCGTTACTGAAGTCGTTTGCTGAAAACCGAAATTTTAACGAGTTGCTGCTGTCTTCTTACACAGAAAAAATGATTCCGATAGGCAACTTTATTTTTGAACAACGCAAGCAGTTTTTAGAAATTTTTAATCCTGTTTTTTTACAAACATACAACACCATTTTTGAAGGAAATGAACAGATACAACTAAATTATGAATCGGATTTGCTGCATGATAATTTTGAAAATCTGTTGAAGCAATCTGTTAATAGCGACAGAAATGCGCAGCGTACAACTAAAGGCATTCACACGGACGATTTATTATTTACATTAAACGATCATCCAATTCGGAAAATTGGTTCACAAGGTCAGCAAAAAACGTTTTTATTGTCGCTGAAAATTGCGCAGTTTGAAATTATCGCAGCCAAAAAAGGAATAAAACCATTACTTTTGCTCGACGATATTTTTGATAAATTAGATACGGATCGAATCTCAAAAATTTTTCAGATGATCTATTCTGACGCGTTCGGTCAGGTTTTTATTTCAGATACGAATGAAAACAGGATCCTGCAATTGATAGAAAAACATAATATTACGCAGTATAAAATCATTTCAATTGGCGAAATACAGAAATAGCAAAACCTTATCATTGAAAGATGTGTTGGACGACATGATCCAGGAAATGCGTATTGGCGGAAAAATGAATGAAATGAAAGTACGCAAATACTGGCACGAACTGATGGGTGGCTTTATTTCCAATCATACTAAAAGTATTTTTTACAAGAACGGTAAGTTGTTTGTTTATCTGGATTCGCCTGCATTACGCCAGGAATTATTCATGGCGCGCGATAAAATGAAAGACAAACTAAATGAGAAATTAGAAGAGCAACTGATTGAAGAAATCATACTAAAATAGTTTTTACTTATCTGAACATCAATTTTAATTATCGAAAAAATCGATTTTCGACTACTAATTTTGGAACATTATTTGATCAAACACTGTTATAAATTAAAATACAAACAAAATGGCATTAGAAATTACAGATGGCAACTTTTCTCAAACAGTTGCAACAAACAAAGGAGTAGCTTTAGTAGATTTTTGGGCAGAATGGTGTGGTCCTTGTCGTTTGATTGGTCCGGTTGTTGAAGACTTAGCTACAGAATATGAAGGTAAAGCAACAATAGGTAAAGTAAACGTTGACGATAACCGCGAAACTGCTGCACAATTCGGTATTATGAGCATTCCGACTTTATTGTTTTTCAAAGACGGACAATTAGTAGATAAACACGTTGGTGTTGCTTCTAAGTCTGAATTGAAAAGAAAATTAGATGCGTTGATCGCATAACTAAATTATTTTTAATATTTTTAATGGTCAGTGCAAATGTGCTGACCATTAATTTTTTATAAGTGGAAACTATATTATCAATACTTGCAATACTTACAATTTTGGCTATTGCATTATTTCTTGTTTATTACATTGGTTCTTTGCTAATGTTGGTAACGGTTTATCCATTAGCTTATTATGTTAAGATGAAATTAGGTATTATCAAAGAAGAAGAAAATTTCAATAGCAATCTGGATAAGAAATTTGATAATCTTACCACAGGAAAAACAACAAATCGATTTTTGGAATTAATTTCTTCGCTATTTAAAGCAATTAGCTAAATAAATATTTCTAAATAAATGCAAACTATACAACAACAGGATTTTTTTCAGTTTGATAAACTCGATGTGCTTGCGCGGCAAGTGGTTGAAGGTTTTATCATTGGTCTGCATAAAAGTCCGTATCATGGTTTTTCTGTGGAATTTGCAGAACATCGTTTGCACAATGCCGGCGATTCGATTAAAGACATAGACTGGAAAGTTTTTGCGCGCACTGAAAAACTCTATACCAAAAAATTTGAAGAAGAAACCAATTTGCGTTGTCAAATTGTGATTGATGCATCATCATCTATGTATTTTCCGCAGGAAAGAGAAAATGGTAAATTAAATAAGATAGAGTTTTCATGCATGGCTGCTGCTGCATTGCAATTTTTGTTGCGCAAACAACGCGATGCTGTTGGCTTAACCATATTTGATAATGAAATTAGAACGCAAACAAACGCCAAAACAAATGCATTGCATCAGCAGGTTTTACTGAGTAATTTATATCAGTTGTTAAATCAACCAGCAGTTCAGAAATCAACGAATGCTGCAAAATGCCTACATCAGATTGCCGATTCTATTCACAAGCGTTCTCTGGTTTTTATTTTCAGTGATATGCTCGACAGCATGGATGAAAATGAAATTTTTCTTGCATTGCAGCATTTAAAACACAGCAAGCATGAAGTCGTTTTATTTCATGTGATTGATAAACAAAAAGAATTTGATTTTAATTTTGAAAATCGACCTTATAAATTTATCGATTTGGAAACGAATGAAGAATTGAAATTACAACCAAATCAGGTGAAGGAATTTTATGTAGAGAAAATGAATGAGCGCAAACTCAATCTGAAACTAAAATGTGCACAATACAAAATCGATTTTGTAGAAGCTGATATTAATGAAGGTTATCATCAGGTTTTATTGGCGTATCTGGTGAAACGAAGCAAAATGGTTTGATGCTTTTCAAGTTTTAATAACAATAATTAATGCAAAATTTTGTCATTTCTTTTTCGCATCCATTTGATGAAACATTGGATATCGATATTGAGCAGGCTTCTGCGTCAAAAGTAATTGAAGTATTTAAAAATATAGCATGGAAAGATTTTTTTATTGCCTACCATGAAACAAAAAATGATGATGCGTTTGATTATTTTGAAGTAGAGTTTGAAGATGCTGATAACATATCTTTTAACATTGATATTAGTTTATACAAAGACTTTGATGAAGAAATAAAAATAAATCCGGAAAATGTTGAATTGAAATTTGATGTTTCATTCTATACTTCTAAAACGGTTTTAAAGAAAGTTCTATTTGGTTTGTTTGGTGAAAGAAATGAACTTAAACAAAAGAGTTTTTATTTAGAAAATCAAAAATTAGAAATGACATTTAAATGCTTATATGCATTTGTTAGTTTGGATTTTGATTTCTTGAAACAAAATATGGAAGAATTATAAGCGAATCATTAAAATAATTTACAGCAATAATGCAGCTCAACTATAAAAAACTCGGCGAATCTGGTTCAACTATTTTAATACTTCATGGTTTGTTAGGCTCGTTGGATAATTGGCAAACTATAGCAAAACAATTAGCAGAAACGCATCAGGTGTATATTATCGATCAACGTAATCATGGTCGTTCGCCGCACAGCGAAATTTTTAGTTACGAAATTTTAGCACAGGATATTTTAGATTTTTGTGCTGAACATACGATAGAAAAAACTACGATCATCGGTCATTCTATGGGTGGTAAAGTAGCCATGCTATTAGCATTGCTGCATCCTGAAATCATAGAAAAATTAATCGTTGCCGACATTGCGCCAACGCATTATGACGGCGGACACGAAGAAATTTTATTCGCTATGGCTGAAGCACCGATTCATGCAACAACAGACAGAAATGATATTGATGTCTTCTTGCAAAAAAGAATTCCCGAATTCAGTGTTCGTCAGTTTGTCTTGAAAAATTTATCCAGAAATACTGATGGGAAATTTGAGTGGAAATGCGATCTCGAAACCTTAATAAACAACTACAGAGTTTTGATGGAGTTTCCTGCAGTGGAAACTATATTTTCCGGTGAAACGTATTTCATTAAAGGTGCACAATCCAATTATATAACTACTGAAAACTGGAATTCGTGTTTACATTATTTTCCGAATGCAAAATTACTTTCTGTGGCTAATGCCGGACATTGGTTGCATGCTGAGAATCCATTGGAGTTTGTAGAAAAAATAAAATCAATTGTATATGTTGCACGTTAGAAGATCATTTGAAACTAATATGACGGAAGAAGAAATTGTCAGTTTGATGAAATCTAAGTACAGGCATATTGAAGATGGCATTACACCAATACTAAAGCTAATGCTGAAAGCAAAACAATCCAATGTAGTACTGAAAGATCGCTATGAATTTAATCGATTATATCGTGCATCTAAATTTCCTTCTGTTTTTGTTAAAGTTGTGAACTTTGGCGATCATAGAAAAGTAGATGTTTTAATTAGACAAAGCACGCCGGTGTTGATCGGTGCTTTGGTAATGTATGGCGGTATGGCATGGATGGTTTTGAGTGAAATCTTACATTATGACGGTAAATTTATTTTGATTTTCACCACTTTTATATGTTCTGTTTTTGCGACCATCATGCACTTGATTCTGAAATTCCTGTTAAAACGAGAAGATAAAACAATAGCTAAGTTGTTTAATATATAAAAATAAACTGCTTCTGTTCACATCGAAGCAGTTTCAAAATCCATAGCAGTTTTAATAACGTCTTTTGATTCATAATTAACAGTTCGTTGTTTGATCTTGCGATAGTTTGTTTTGGCAGTTCAACGCGTAATTGATGGTGTAAAGAATTTAAGCTTATATAATTAATGAGTGAATGGTGTAATCAATGCGTAAGCAGCATATTTTACTGTAGAATTGAACTATTTCTAAAATTTTTACATTCTTTTAAAGTATTTTAAAACTTCATTCGTCTATATAAAGGAATGAATGCTCGAACGCAAATTGTAATGCAGGAAAACATAGAAACTGATGATATAAAGATCAAAGAGATCGTTGACAGAGAAAAGTCGCGATTACTGAACTTTATTCGTCAGCGCACGCAGAATATCGAAGACGCGGAAGATATTTTGCAGGATGTCTTTTACGAATTAACGGAAAGTTATCGCTTGATGAAGCCGGTAGAAAAGATAGCTTCCTGGTTATTTACGGTAGCACGCAATAAGATCACCGATTCCTATCGCAAAAAGAAAGCCATCGCTTTGGATGATGCTGTACACATCAACGAAGATAATGACGAACCTTTGTTGCTTGCCGACTTTCTGAAAGGAAATATGATTTCCGCTGATGATAAAATGATGAATGATTTTATCATGGAAGCAATCGCCAATGCATTGGATGAATTGCCGAAAGAACAACGCAATGCTTTTGTAATGCATGAACTCGAAGACAAAAGCATGCAGCAGATCGCAGATGAAATGAATGTTTCTGTCAAAACGGTGATTTCGCGGAAACGTTATGCCGTATTGTATTTGCGTGAGCAACTGCAGTCATTCTACCAACAAATTTTAAACGATTAAAAAATAAAAACAATGAACAAACGATTTTGGATTTTCAAAGCAATTAAAATTGCTATTATGGTAACGATCTTTATTAATGTAATAGGATTTGGAACCATGTATCTGTGGAACTGGCTGATGCCGTTCTTATTTAAACTGCCGGCGATAACATTCTTGCAGGCGCTCGGCTTATTACTGCTTTCTAAAATAGTATTTGGCTTTGGAAGAGGCGGCGGCGGAAGATTTGGCGACCGCAGAAGATGGCAGCGTCGCATGCAGGAAAAATTTGAGAACATGTCACCGGAAGAAAAAGAAAAGTTTCGTGCTAAAATGCAAGGAAGATGTGGTGACAAATTTCGCGGCTTCGAACAAAGAATGAATACTGCAAACGATTCGGAAAATGTTATCGTTGCTGAATAACAAAACATAAACATTCAGTAAAGAGAAATCAGCTTTGGTTTCTCTTTTTTTTATGTAATATGCATAGACTTTGTAAACCTAAAATCAATAATGCTATGTTCAAGAAAATCGCGTTGTCAATAGTTGTGGTGCTAGTTGCTTGTTTTTTGTATGCGGTGTACGGAAGAAAAGATCTGACGCTGACGAAAGCATATATGAAGGATAAGTATTCGCTTCCGAACTCGCACTTTATCAGTTGGAACGGCGACACAATTCATTATACTGAAAGCGGAAGTGGTTTTCCGATCCTGATGATTCATGGTTTTGGCGGCAGTAATTATGATTTTAAGATACTGGATTCTTTGTTGAACGATAAATATCGCATCATTCGCGTGGATATGCCTGGTTTCGGTTTGTCCGATTATCCGAAGACGAAAGGAAAAGAAGATTTCATCAATACATACAATGCGTACTTCGATTTTATCATTGATACCTTGCATCTCGATTCTATGTATGTGTTCGGAAATTCATTGGGTGGCCTGATGGCGTGGAATCTTACGGTGCGTCATCCACAGAACGTAAAGAAACTCATCTTATTCAACAGCGCAGGTTATGATATGGCGGAAGTGATTCAGGAGGCAACTAACGCACGTTTTTTGCGATTGGGAATTGTTCAATTGCTGCTGCACAAAGGTTTACCGGTATTTGTAACAAAAAAGGCAATGACAAGGATATTTTATGATCAGCATCTGGTAACGCAGGACAGAGCCATTCGCTTTAATGATTTCTGGAACCGAAAAGGAAATCTGCAGCAGATTCTTTCTATGATTAACTCGCATAAGTATATTGATCAGAACCTGATTAAAACGATCACTTGTCCAACGCTTATTTTTTGGGGCAAAGAAGATCATGTGGTCAATCCGAAATATGCGGATCGCTTTCATGCTGATATAAAGAACAGCGAAAAAATTATGTATGACAGTTGTGGTCATGTGCCAATGCTGGAGAGGCCGTTGGATGTGCAGCGCGATGTACAGCTATTCTTAAATAAATAAGAGATCAATGATCGTGCAATGGGCGTTTCTTAATCATGCCGCCTTTAATGTCTTTTACGCTTTGCGAAACCACGAATGCATCGCTGTCTATCTTTTCAATCTCGGCATATAGCTTTCCTAATTCCAAACGTGTAATAACCGTGTAAACGATTTCGGCATCTATGTGTCCATCGCCTTTTTTGCCGGTGCCTTTCTTCTGGATGTATACCGTAAAACCGCGTTTCATTTCATGTTTGATCATGTCTTGTATCTGATCCGGAAAATCGGAAATGATAGTAACGCCAAAGTATTCTTCAATACCTTCAACTAAGAAATCAACGGTTTTGGATGCGGAAAGATAGGTCAGCATCGCGTACATCGCTGTTTCGAGTTTTAAAAAATAAGCGGCAAATGAAAAGATAATAATGTTGATGACCATAATAATATCGCCGACGCTGGTGCCAAACTTACGGCTTAGGTAAATAGCCATTACTTCTGTTCCATCTATCACCGAGCCGCCTCTGATAGCAAAGCCGATGCCTGCACCTAAGAAGAAACCACCGAAAATCGAGATCAAAAGTTTGTCACTCGTAATGTGCGGAAACGGAACAAAGTGAACAACTATGGCTAAAGTTCCAATCGCTAAAGCCGTTTTAATCGCAAACGTCTTATTAATAACACGGATGCCAAGCATAACGAACGGAATATTGATAGCAACGATTAAAATGGAAATATCAATACCGGAAAGTTCGCTGACCAACAAGGAAATTCCGGTAGCGCCGCCGTCAATAAAATTATTGGGTAATAAAAAACCTTTCAGGCCAAAACCGGCAGATATAATTCCGGCAGCGATTAATAAAAAGTCTTTTGCTTTTCTTTTTTGTGTGATCTTGTTTTGGACTAATGAATTCATAACGTACTTATTTTATGTGCTGAGCAATATCGCAGGTTTATAAGATACGAAAAATATCGCAGGAATTCAAATCGGAAATCAACGGAAAGCGTGTGCGGTTATTTCTTAAATCTAGGATGATGCATTGATAACGATTCTTTTAAGTACTGCTGATCGAGGTGCGTGTAGATCTCTGTAGTGGTGATAGACGCATGGCCAAGCATTTGCTGTATCGCTCTCAGGTCGGCACCGCCTTCAATCAGGTGTGTCGCGAAAGAATGCCGGAACGTATGCGGCGAAATACTCTTATTCAGTGAAATCTTTTCTGCCAAGCTTTTTATCACTAAAAACACCATCACGCGTGTAATTGGTTTGCCGCGTCTGTTCAGAAAAAGCATATCAGAAAACTGTGGATACTGTGGTAGATTTTTGCGTACGTGTTCTAAATAAATATCGATGTGTTTCAGCGCTTCGCTGCCAATCGGAACCAACCGTTCTTTGTTGCCTTTACCAATTACACGTATAAATTCCACATCTTTATAAATATGCGAAATACGCAGACCGATCAGTTCCGAAACGCGCAAACCACTGCTGTACAGCGTTTCCAGCATGGCTTTATTGCGGATGTTTTCGTCTTTACTCAAGTCCAGCGCGCCAATCAGTTGTTCTATTTCTTCAAACGAAAGCGTGTCGGGCAGTTTCTTTCCCAGCTTCGGACCTTCTATCAGCACCGTTGGATCTTCTTTGATATAGTCATCCGTAACCAAATACTTAAAGAATGCTTTCAGGCCTGAAATAATACGCGCCTGGCTGCGGTCTGCCAAACCCAGATCATGCAGATGCGCCAGGAAATGCTCGAGGTCTTTTAACTGTAAGTCGTCCGGTTTTGCGTCTTTATTTTCAATTTGTAAATAATTCTGCAGCAACTGCACATCGTGCAAATACGCATCGACCGAATTACCGGACAGCGATTTCTCTATCTTCAGATATGCTTCAAAATTCTTGATGTAATGACTCCAGTTCGACATAAACTAAGGACGAATATAAGCGATTGGATTAGGTTAGTTTATTTTCTGCTTATTTATTTTGACAATGTTGTTAATATAAAAAAATGCCAATGCTGTCAGGTTAAGTCTATCCTTTGTCATCCTAAATCTACCCTTTGTCATCCTGAGTTTATCGTTTGTCATCCTGAGTTTATCGAAGGACTAGTGTCCAATATTTCCTTGCTTCAATAAATTCAGTACCTGTTATCCTGAGTTTATCAAAGCCCAGACAAATTATTACGTTGGTAGTCCTTCGATAAACTCAGGATGACATGGGTAGTGGTGAGCTAATATTGGTATTTGTTTAGAATAGTAAAAAAACTTTTCTGATCAATCAAAAACAGTATTAGGAACAAAAATTAGCAAGTTAGATGGTTCGTTTATTCCATCAGATAACTAGCTGATTGCTTCAGAAACAGAATCTGTTCACTCAGATACACCAAAATGTCAGTCAGATAGCTCAAAAAAACGGCGGAAATGCAATCTGAGTAAACTGCTGAGTAACCTGAGTAAACGGACGAGGCATCTGAGTAAACAGACCCTATATCTAAGTAAACAGGCAATGCTGCGGACTAAATGAACAGCGCATCTGTCTAAACCTGAACATTGATCTTAGCAGACCTTATATATCCGATGAAATACGAAAAATAGTGTGTGTCAGTTTTGCTAATTTATTTATATCTTGTATCGCAAATCTCATCTCTAAATAGCTCATTCGTGAAAAAGATCATCATCATCAACGGACCCAATCTGAATTTATTAGGCAAGCGCGAACCATCGGTGTACGGCTCCGAAACCTTTGAGAACTTCTTAGCACAAATGCAGGATAAGTATGTAAATCTCGAGATATCTTATTTCCAAAGCAACATAGAAGGCGAGCTGATCTCCAAACTACACGAAGTTGGTTTCTCGTATGATGGTATTATTTTGAATGCTGCCGGTTATACGCATACGTCTATCGCTATTGCGGACGCAATTCGTGCCATAAAAACTACGGTGGTAGAAGTGCATATCAGCAATACGTTTTCAAGAGAAGAGTTCCGTCATCACTCGTTCATTTCGCCTGTATCCAAAGGCGTTATCGTTGGCTTCGGCTTAAAAAGCTATGAACTGGCGTTGAAGTATTTTGAGTAATAAAAATTAACAACAACCAACTCATAAATAAACTAAATTTGGAAGAAAAGAAATGATATGGCACAGGTAATTGACAAGCAAATTATAGAGTACCTACCTTTATTAGGCAAAGAAGAAAAGAAGAATATTTTAGGATATATCAAATCCTATGTAAAGATAAAAGATAAGCAAGACCGCATCAGTATAAAACAATACAATAAAGAAATAGATGAGGCCATGAAACGCATAGATTCAGGAGCATATTACACACAGGAAGAGGTAGAGAAAAAGATGCAGCAATGGAAAAAGAAAGTAGTATGAAACCAATAATATGGGACAAAGAAGCGCTTGAAGCATTAGAAAAAATTTACGAATATATATCAGAAGATTCTGTCCAGAATGCAAACAAAGTTTTAGATGGAATAAGAAAGAAAACTAGAGAATTATCTATAAAACCAGAAAAATATCCAACAGATAAATACAAATCTGACAACTCAGGAAATTTCAGAGCATTTGAATTATATCGCATTAGAATTGCTTATTATATCGGTAAAAAAGAAATCAGAATAGTGCGAATAAGAAGCACTTATCAGGAACCATTAGACTATTAACTACAATAAATTTATTGCGGCTTATTATTATTTGGCGGACGCTTTTTATTAAATCGTCTTTTCTTATTAAATGGTTTCTTTTTCGCTTTCTTTTTAGGATCATACGCAGGCGTCGGTCCGAATTCAGCAGGCAGTTCGGCTTTCGGCACAGCATGACCAATTAAATCTTCAATCACCAGCAATTTAAACTGTTCCGCTTCGCTGACCAGCGTAATGGCTGTTCCGTCTGTCTCAGCGCGCGCCGTTCTTCCAATACGATGCACATAGTCTTCGCCATCGTTCGGCACATCGTAATTAATCACCAGGTCAATATCTTCAATGTCAATACCGCGCGAAATAACATCGGTCGCCACGATAATATGCGTTTTGCCGCTGCGGAAATTCAACAGCACTTTTTCGCGTTCGTCCTGTTCAAGGTCAGAATGAATTTCTTCGTTTCTTATTTTCGCACGATTCAGTTCCTTACTCAGATTCTTTACACTTTCTTTGCGCGAGCAGAACACCACGATCTTATTATAATTCACATCTTTCAGCAGTTGTTTGATCAGTGGAATTTTTTGCGGCTCATAAACGATATATGCTTTCTGCACAATTTTTTCCGGTGGTTTTGAAATAGAAATATTGATCTGCTCAGGATTGCGCAGAATCTTCAAACCCATTTCGCGCATTTTCGGCGGCATGGTTGCAGAAAATAAAAGCGTTTGTCGCTCAACAGGCAGGAACGAAATGATGCGCATAATGTCATCGTAAAAACCCATATCGAGCATACGGTCTGCCTCATCCAATACTAAGTGTTTCAGCTTTTTTATTTTCACATAATCAGAAGCCAAATGGCTGATCATTTTTCCGGGCGTGCAGATCACAATGTCAACACCTTGCGACAATGCGCGTTTTTCCTGCTCGAAAGAAATTCCGTCTTTTCCGCCATAAATAGCAATAGAAGAAACAGGCGTGAAGTAAGAGAACGCATCGAGATTTTGTGCGATCTGCATGGCCAGCTCGCGCGTCGGAACAATCACCAGCGAGTTAATTTCGTCTTCGTGGTTTTCCGTAGTAATCAGTTCGTTGATAATAGGCAAGAGGAAAGCCGCCGTTTTACCGGTGCCGGTCTGCGCAGAAGCAATCACGTCTTTTCCGGCTAAAATAACAGGCACCACTTGTTCCTGTACGGCAGTCGCAGTCTTATAATTCATCGCGTCAATGCCTTCCAATAATCGCTCATCAAATCCAAAGTCTTTAAAATCCAATTTTCTCGTAGTTACAATATGAACAATAATATCGCTATTGAGCAAATATACAATATTTACAGGAAGAATTTTTTCAGGACAATTAAGGAATCATCAAACAGGAATACTTTTGTTGCGCTTGATCTCGCGCTCGCCGAAAATAGCCGAACCGACGCGGATAATAGTAGCACCGCATTCCAGCGCAATCTTATAGTCGCTGCTCATACCGATAGAAAGCTCTTTGAAAGCAGCATTGTTCTTGAAATAAGTAGATTTTACTTCATCGAAGAAGCGTTTCAAACCGGCAAATTCATTTTTGATAAGAATCTGGCTTTTCGTGTTGGTTGCCATACCCATCAAACCGACAATTCTGATGTTTTTAAGTGCGTCAAATGCTTTAATATCTAAGTGATCGATGAGTTCGTCTTCCGAAAAACCTGCCTTGCTGGTTTCCGCAGCGATATGTATTTCGAGCAATACATCAATGACGCGGTTATGTTTAAGCGCTTGCTTGTTGACTTCAATTGCCAGCTTCAAACTATCTATCGAATGAATTAAATGTACAAACGGCGCGATGTACTTTACTTTATTGGTTTGCAGATTACCAACCATGTGCCACTCAATATCTTTAGGCAGTGCTTCGTATTTTGCTACCAAGTCCTGCGCTTTATTTTCGCCAAACGCCTTTTGTCCGTTTTTATATACTTCTTCCATCAGCTCCACCGGCTTCGTTTTAGAAACAGCCACCAGCTTTGCATTTTTTTGTTTCGCCAATTTTATTATATCTTGCAATGCGGAAAGGTCGATCATACAACATGTTTAATTTACTACAAAAATATAGTTCTAAGTTAGTATTCTTTACATTAACAGTGATTTTTATTTCGGCGTGTGTACAAAAACCCAAATACGATAAACATAAGAAATTGCTGCCGGATACTAAAATGATCCGCATCTTACAAGATGTATTGATCATGGAATCTTACGTGTACGAGAAACTGCCGTCAGCAGGCATTGATACACTAAACGCAGTCAAGAATCAATTTTACAAGGAAATTTTAAATAAGTACAATGTGGACAGCACATCGTTTTACTCTACACTGTATTATTTGCAGATGCATCCGGAAGAATTTGATTCCTTGCTATCCAAAGTAGATGATAAACTGATGGTGATGAAACCTAAGGACACTACTCATGTTAAAGTAATTGCTCCAAGCGGTTTGCCACAAGGAAATGTAATAGACGAAGAAAAAAGAATGCGCGATGAATATGAGAAACATTTTCCCGGATTGTTAAAAAATAGAAACAAAGATTCCTTATAATTGTATTACTTTAATGCTTAAAAAAAAAAATCGATATGCAAATCAGAAATAATTGGTCATTTTCAGAAATACAAGCAATATACAATCAGCCATTACTGGAATTAATGTACCAGGCGGCAACTGTTCACCGCGAACATAACCAGACAGGAGAAGTGCAGGTTTGTACACTTTTATCGGTAAAAACAGGCGGTTGTGCCGAAGACTGTGCATATTGTCCGCAAGCGGCTCGCTACCACACCAACGTGAAAGCGCACAAGCTGATGAATGTTACAGAGGTGCTCGAGAAAGCACAGGAGGCGAAAGACAATGGCTCTACGCGTTTTTGTATGGGCGCTGCATGGCGCGAAGTGCGCAATAACCGAGATTTTGATAATGTATTGGAAATGGTGAAAGGCGTAAACAACATCGGACTGGAAGTTTGCTGCACCATGGGCATGCTCACCGAAGAGCAGGCAGAGAAATTAAAAGATGCCGGTTTGTATGCATACAATCACAACTTAGATACTTCGGAAGAGCACTACGATAAAATCATCACTACGCGCACTTATGCAGATCGTTTGAATACCATTGGCAATGTGCGCAAAGCTGGTATCAGCGTTTGCAGTGGAGGAATCATCGGAATGGGTGAGAGCCATGATGCCAGAATTGGTATGATTCTTACTTTAGCTACGCTGCCTGAACATCCTGAATCTGTGCCGGTTAACGCTTTAGTAGCAGTTGAAGGAACACCACTGGAAGACATGAAACGCGTTTCTGTGTTTGACATGGTGCGCATGATTGCAACAGTTCGTATCACGATGCCGAAAACCATGGTTCGCTTGAGTGCCGGCCGATTGGATATGCCGGTTTCCGAGCAGGCGTTGTGCTTCATGGCTGGCGCTAATTCTATTTTCGCCGGTGATAAACTGTTGACGACACCAAATCCTACGTTCACCGATGATATGGCGATGTTCGATTTGCTAGGTTTAAAACCACGCGAGGCGTTTAAAAATGAATTTGTGGAAGCTAATTAATTGTTTATTAGATATTTATCTGAAAAACAAAGCATCTCATACCAATTTCATAAGAGTTCCTGAATATATACTTAGGTGAACCTGTAAAATTGACAGGATCTCATGTGAAATAGCTAGGAGCACCTATAAAAATCATAGGAGCAGCTATATAGTTATGTAGGAACACCTGCAAAAATGACAGCTATTCGTATTCTTATTGTAGGATAACCTATTAAAATGATAGGAGCACCTATGAAAATGGCAGGAAGACCTATAGAATAATGAGGAGCACTTAAAATGTAGCATTTAAAAATGATTATACCTGTATAGATATTTACGCTTGATTAATTAATGAATATCAACGAACGCATAGAAAACTATCTTACTGAACGAAAAGATGCACATCTTTATCGTCAATTAACAGTTAATCAATCACTTATTGATTTTTCTTCCAATGATTATTTGGGTTTTTCCAGGTCGGCTTATATAAAACAACAGGTTGATATGGAATACAATACTCTTAAATCTTTAAAAAACGGAGCAACCGGCTCGCGTTTATTGAATGGAAATTCAGCACTTTATGAAGAATTGGAGCAATTATTAGCCAAAACGCACCATGCAGAAGCTGCTTTGCTGTTTAATTCCGGCTTTGATGCTAATGTCGGACTGATTTCTACCGTTGCACGGCCAAATGATGTAATTTTCTACGATGAATTGGTACATGCATCTATTCATCAGGGTATGCAGTTAAGCGGTGCTAAATTGGTTGGTTTTCAGCATAATAATCTAGCAGATTTAGAAAATAAGTTACAAAACACAAGCTACGAAGTTGCTTTTATTATCACAGAATCGCTTTTTTCTATGGAAGGTGATACGCCGGAACTCAAAAAATTAACTGATTTAGCGATAAAATATGGTCTTCATCTAATTATTGATGAAGCACATGCAACAGGACTTTTTGGCAGAAATGGTTCAGGATTGTGTAATGAAGCCGGAATAGAAGAACAGTGCTTTGCGCGTGTCTATACCTTTGGAAAAGCCATCGGCAGCCATGGTGCTGTGGTTGTCGGCAGCCGTCAATTAATAAGCTACCTGATTAATTTCTCGAAACCTTTTATTTACTCAACAGCATTGGATACGCATAATTTATTGACTGTGAAACATAGTTATTTATATTTACAAAATACTATAAATCAACAAAATAAAATAAATCAATTAATTTTATACTTTAAAAATAAAATAACGCACTTAAAAAACAAATTCAGACTCACAGGCAATGGTCCGATTTTCGGATTATTGATAAATGGAAACGAGAATTGCAGAAATATGGCTAAATATCTTCAGGAAAATGGATTAGATATTCGACCAATTGTGTCGCCAACCGTATCCAAAGGCACAGAACGGCTGAGAATTATTTTGCATAGTTATAATTCAAAAGCTGAAATTGATTTGCTGTGTGATTTACTAACTGATTATCAATAGTATATGAAAAAATATGTTATAGCCGGAATTGGAACTGATATTGGTAAAACGGTAGCATCTGCGGTATTGGTGGAGGCACTTGCTGCTGATTACTGGAAGCCGGTTCAGTCTGGTAACGTAGATAATACAGACAGCCATTTTATTGAGAAGTATGCTCGAAATCACAACATTATTCACCGAGAAGCGTTTTTATTAAATGAGCCGGTTTCGCCACATTTAGCTGCTAAATTAGAATCAAAAGTAATTGATATAGAATTAATTGAATTAATAAATACAAATAATCACTTGATAATAGAAACAGCAGGTGGTTTGCTTTCGCCTTTATCAGAAAAATATTTATGTATTGATTTAATTAAAAGATTACAATTACCTGTAATACTTATTTCTATGAATTATTTAGGAAGCATAAATCATACTTTGTTATCCATCGAAGCATTAAAGCAACGAAATATTCCGATTGAAGGAATCATTTTTAGTGGTGAACCAAATCCTGAAACGGAACGATATATTTTAGAATATTCTAAAATTCCATTAGCAGGCAAGATTCCGTTTGCTGACAATCTGACATCTAATTTTATTTCCGAACAGGCAAAACAATTTAAACATTTATTGGATTAGAATATGCAGCTTTCCAAAATCGACCAACAAAATATCTGGCATCCGTTTACGCAACATCAAACGGCTGGCGAGAATTTAGTCATCGTGAAAGGAAAAGATACGATTCTGATCGACGAAAACGGAAATGAATATATTGATGCAGTTTCCAGTTGGTGGACCAATTTGTTCGGACACTGCAACGAACATATTGCCAACAGCGTTAAAAAACAACTCGATGAACTCGAACATGTGATCTTTGCCGGATTTTCGCATCCATCAGCCATCGAACTTTCTAAAAAACTGCTCCAGATTTTACCAAAAAATCAATCCAAAATCTTCTTTTCTGACAATGGTTCGACATGTGTAGAAGTGGCGATAAAGATGGCGATCCAGTTTTGGTACAACCAAAATCAGCCAAAAACAACGATTATTGCATTCAAAAATGCTTATCATGGAGACACGTTTGGCGCGATGTCGGTTGGCGCGCGCGGCAGTTTCAACCAGCCGTTTGAGTCATTTTTGTTTGATGTGGAATTTATTGATTTACCAAATGAAAGCAATTTTGAAGCTATTCAAAGCCAATTTCACCAAATTATCACTCAAAAAAATGTGGCTGCGTTTATTTTTGAGCCATTGATTCAAGGTTCTGCAGGCATGCTGATGTATGAAGCTAAATTTCTCGATAAACTGGTAGAAATTGCCCAGCAAAACCAGGTAATTTGCATCGCTGATGAAGTGATGACCGGATTTTACCGAACCGGAAAAATCTTTGCAACAGATTATTTGACTAATAAACCTGATATTTTTTGTTTGTCGAAAGGTATTACAGGTGGATTCCTGCCTTTAGGCATCACTACTTGTACACAACAGATTTACGAAGCATTTTTAAGCAGTGATAAACTAAAAACCTTTTTTCACGGACATTCTTATACCGGAAATCCATTGGCGTGTGCTGCTGCCTGCGCAAGTTTGGATTTGATTAACGATGCTCAGCTAACGATTAATAATTTAGTTGAATGGCAAAGCCATTATTTATCGAAACTAAAATCAAATCCGAAAATTGAAAACGTGCGCCAGACAGGAACGATTGCAGCTTTTGACGTAAAAAGTGAAGCATCGTCCAATTATTTCAATAATATCCGCGATTTTCTATATGATAATTTCATCAAACGTGGTGTGTTGCTGCGACCACTTGGAAATACAGTATATGTGTTGCCGCCATACGTTATCACCAAAGAGCAATTGCAAAAAGTGTATGATGTGATTGGTGAAGTGTTGGAGTTGATTTAAAAGTTTAATTTTAAAGCTAACATTTGGATATTTTAAAAGCTAAATAATTATACTTTGTAGTTGCACATTTAAATATCTATTTATATCTTTATAATCGTATTTAAGATGACTTATAAACAATTCTTAACACAATTTATATGCAAATGTCAACGTTTATTTGGAACATTGTATTGATTTATATTGTTGTAAAATAAGTTAAGACTACTTTCTAACCATGGATAACAAGATTTCAACATTAGATTTAGATTATATACTTGATGGCTTTTTCTCGTTTTTTGGATTTATGGATAATCCTGCGTCAGAAAAAACGAAAGAAATTATGAAAGAGCAATCAAGTGATAAGATAAAAAATGATATTAAGCGTGTAAACTCAGGCTATCGTAAATCTTTTGTAAAATTGCGAAAAGAAGTTTTACACCTTGAGCACTAAACCAAATCATAATAAGAAGAAAGTAATTGTTCGTCCTGATCAGACCGTTGAAGGAACAAGTTTTGAAGGCATTATGCCTGATCCAGAAACTTTAAAAGAATATGAACTTTTATGTCCTGGTAGTACAAAAAAGTGGATGGATTTGGCAGAAAGTGAGATAAAAATGCGCCAACAAAATGAAGATAGAATAACTTGGACATTTAAGGTTAGTACTATATTAGGTCAGTTATTAGGGTTTACAAGTAGTGCTTTAATTTTTGCGGTTGGTTGTTACTCAATATCCAAAGGATTTCCAACACAAGGAGCTGCAATCATTACAGGTAGTGCAGCAAGTGTAATAATGGCTTATTGGTTTAGGTCAAAATCTAGAGATAATAGCAAATAATTATTATTCAATCACTAACGCTTTTTCGCTCAAATCGACAAATTTTATGTTGTTTTCATTCAATAATTTCCGGAAGATGTTCAGGTGATAATTATCGTTGTCGCTGGAAATAATGAGTTGTTTATATTGAAAATTAGTTTTCACGCTTTCAATATTCAGAAAACAGTTGTCGCTCAAAATTAAATAATCAACTTTCAGTGGTGTTGAAAATGCTTTGCGTGTATTATTATGATTCAGCAAGTAAAAACTTTTTCCATTTATAAATAACATGTCTTTGCCAATGTACAATTGGTTGTCTGAAACAGAATCGCTCAATAAATAATTTTTTGTGGAATCAATTCTGTAATTGCGATAAGAGTTTTTAATGCAAAACGAAAACGATTTTTCAGTAATGGTATCTTTTGAAATAATGGTTTGCTGTTGATTAACATTACTTGCAATCACTAAATTTTTTGGAACTGAATACAAAATGATTTCATTTTTAGAAATTTCGCTTTTATTGTAAACAAACGACATCAAAATCGTACATAAAAATAAACTCAGACAAGCCATTAAAAACTTCGGTTTTTGTTTTACGATAGAAATCGTCAGCAGCACCACTGCTATGAATAATAAAACTAACTGCCATTTTGTAATATATAAATTGAATAGTTTTCCAAACGGCAAACCGGAAAAGAAATAGGTGAGTTGTATGAAAATAGAAATGACCAATGAATTGACGATACCAATCAGTTTTGCCAAGAATGGAATTAAACTCAATGGAATTAATGCTACACTTAGCCACAAAATCACTGCAGACAATGGTATTGCGAAAATATTAGCGAACAGGAAATAAGTAGGAAAATTTCCAAAATAATAAATGCTCAAAGGTACAGTAAATACTTGTGCCGCCAGTGAAGCTGACCATAATTGCCATGTCCAATCGACTAATTTATTTGGATGATAGAACAGTGCGTAAATCGGTTTATAAAAAATAAACAGACCAAGCATTGCCAGGTACGATAACTGGAAACCAATGTCGTACAAATTGTTCGGATCAATGAGTAATTGCAGCAAAGCTGCGCCTGCTAACAAATTCAGATTGTTTGTATTTTCCTTGAAATTTTTAGCATAATTCAATAAGGTAAATAATATTGCAGCGCGCACGCAAGCAGCCGAAAAACCGGTGATGAATGTAAACATCCAAATACATATTGTAATGACAACAAATTTTGTAATTCGTATCTTCTTGTTTTTATCTTTTATGATAGACAAAATGAAAAATAGCATACCATAAATGATACCAACATGTAAACCGGAAACCGATAAAATGTGCAGAATACCTGTGTATGCAAATGCATTGTACAAATCCATATCTATATCAGCGCGGTGACCAAGCAAAATGCCATCAGCCAATGCAAAGTTTTCTTTTTTTGGAATGTATTGTTTTAAAATAGATTGCGCATATTTTCCAATCTTATCACTAACGCGTTTTACCAGTAAATATTGATGCTTTGAAATAATCTGGTATTGATTTAAACCAATATATTGCTGATGGAAAATGGATTTGTATTTCAAATAATTTTTATAATCAAACTGACCAGGATTTTTCGGTGCTTCAACTGTATTATAATTTAGTTTGAATAAAATCTCATCACCAATTTCAGCATTTTTTAGCAGTGAATCTTTAGCGAAATAAACCAAAAGCTTTCCGGTTGCTGTATGTGCTTTATTCAAGCTGTCAATAACTTCATTTATTTTGATTACTGTTTTATAACTTTTATCTTTTTCTTCCAAAGATTGAAAAATGACACCTTTCGCAAACACTGCACATCGTTTGCTGAAATGGTTTTCCTGGTTTTCAATTTTCTTATTCATTGCCATCAAACCACCAACTAAAAAGACAATGATATAAGCAGTGTAAGCGCTTAGTTTCTTTAATGATAAATTGGAAACACTAAAATGAAATACAATAAATAAAATAAAAATAAATAAACAGGAATACAAACAATAATTAAATGGAACAGCTATTAAATTGAAAATAAAAATACCTGCAATAAGTGCCAGAACTATTTTTACTAAAGGAAGATATTTGAAATTAAAACCCAAACCAATTGTTTTATTTCAAAAATACATTTTTGTTGTATAAACCTGTAATATTTAAACTGAAATCATAAAATAAAAAAGAACTCATATAGAGTTCTTTTTTAATATCATAACATTGCTGTAAATTATCTGCCTTGTTTTTTTCTAAGTTCTTCCTGTTGCTTCATCATTTCCTGCATTTTTTGCTGGAATGCATTTTGCTTTGGCGGTTTCTTTTTGTTTTCCTGGATTTCCAAATGAATTTTTTCTTCGTCCACAAAGAATTTCTGAATGAACCAGTTTTGCGCTAATGTCAATACGTTGAATAAGAAGTAGTAATAACTCAATGCAGCCGGTTGCTTATTGAACATGAACATCAACATAACAGGCATCACATATTGCATGATTTTCATTTGCTGAGCCATCATATCACCGGTACCGCCGCCAGTTGATGGTTGTTGTTGTTGCGTGAGTTTCGTTACTAAAATAGAAGAGATTGCCATTAAAATAGTAAATAAACTCAAGTGGTTTCCAAATAAAGTTCCGATAACCGGAATGCTTTGTTTCCAACTGATAATGCTATCGAAACTCGATAGATCAGTTGCCCACAAGAATGGTTGCTGCCTTAATTCTATTGATGCAGGAAACAAACGGTACATGGCAATCAATATCGGCATTTGCAGCAACATTGGCAAGCAACCGCCAAACGGACTCACGCCTGATTGTGAAAACAATTCCATTTGTTTTTGTCCGAATTGTGCCTGATCAGGATATTTCTTTTTCAATTCATCGATTTCTGGTTTCAACACTTTCATCTTTGCCATCGACATAGATGATTTAAATGTAAATGGAAATGTAACGAGTTTAATGATAACGGCTAAGATCAGAATGATGATACCGTAGTTAGAAATGAATTTTCCTAAGAAATGGAAGATCGGTAAAATGAAGAATTTGTTGATAATTGCTAAAATGCTGATACCTAACGGAATGATTTTATCCAAACCAACATCCATCTTTTTTAACTCATTGAATTTATTCGGACCCATATACAACTGCATCGGAAAGCTGTAAGCGTTTGAGTTATTAAATGGAATCTGCAATTGTGTGTTGAATGTTTTTACGGTATCGATGCTTCCAAGTGGAGTTTTTACTTGAATTTTTGCATTTTTGTTGAACAAATCTTTAGATGCGATCAAAGATGTGTTGAAGAATTTTTGTTTGTAAGAAACCCATTGCAAAGGCAATTCCAATGTTTTTTCTTTGTCTCTTGATAAATCATCATCTTCTTTTTCACTATCCATGTAATATAAAGCAGCATTATAACGTTCATCATCAATGCCGCCTTCTTTTGCAGGAATATTTTGTGTCCAGTTTAAAGTGATCGGATTATTTGCAGGAATTACATCAGCGAAGTTTATCGCATTGATCACAAAATCAGCAGCGTATCCTTTTCCATTCAAAGTGTATTTGTGTTCGTACGTTTTTCCGTTTCCTAAATCAATTTTATAAACGACATCCAGTTTTTGATCACCGGAAATTTTTTGTGAAGTAGCCGTTGATGAGAAAAACAATTTTTCAGTTTCTATGGTTGTTTTACTATTATTCGCTAAGAAAGAAAAGTTAAAATCCGAACCATGATCTTCAAATAAAACCAATGGTTTTTTAGTAAATGTTGTAAAACCTTTTAAAACTACTTTCTTGATAACACCGCCTTTGTTCGATAATGTATAAATACAATCATCATTCTCTATAGTAATTAACTGTTCGTTACCTTGAGCAAAAGATGCAAAACTTCCTAAACTTTGTGCTTTCAGTGAATCCACCACATTTGCCAGCGCTGAATTATTATTTGCAACAGTTGAATCTTTTCCGGCAACATTTTTAGAAGAGTCATTAACAGGATATTTGCTTGCTTCAGTTTTTGCTTTCGGATGCGTTTTTTCGTATTCGGCTTGTTGTTTATCATTGTACACTGTAAAACCAAGATAAATCATCATGATCAGTACAATTCCAATGACCGTATTTTTGTCAAATCCCATTTTTTTTAAAATTGAAATGCAAAGGTAAGAATTTAACATCAATGCAGCAAAAATCAATTGACTATGAAATGTTTAATTATTTTCAGGTAGTGTTAAATAATTAAATTTTAACGTTTTAGAAGGAACTTTCTTTTAATTATCGTTTTTCCTTATTTTTGAAAATTCAGCTTCTAATTATTTCAGCGAATGCTTAACACACAAAAACTTAAAGACGAATTTATTCAGCGATATGGTGTAGTAGAAACAGAAGCTTTTTTTTGTCCTGGCCGCGTCAACCTGATTGGCGAACATATCGATTACAACGGTGGTTTTGTATTGCCTGCTGCTATTTCTCTTGGAATTACAGCAATCGTAAACAAACGCGAAGACGCTACCATTCGTGTCTTTGCTAAAGATTTTGATGAAGAAATTTCTTTTGTCACCAATGAGGATTTTGTATTTCAGTCAAATCAAAAAACGCATTGGTCAGATTATATCAAAGCGTCTTTACAGGTTTTAAAAGACAACAATGTAGCACTTTTCGGCGCAGATATTTTAATCGGCAGCGATTTACCGCTTGGTGCAGGTTTGTCTTCATCGGCTGCTTTGGAATGTTTGATCTGCTATATTTTTGATGAAGATTTTTACCATCAAAACCGCAAACAACTGGCGTTAAATGCACAACAAGCCGAACGTCAATACGTTGGTGTCAATTGCGGTATTATGGATCAGTTTGCTGTGGCAAATGGTAAACAAAATCATGCGATACTATTAAACTGTGCTACTATTGATTATGAATATGTATCTGCTGATTTTAAAGACTATCAGTTAGTTATCATCAATTCTAACAAAGCACGTGCATTGGCTGAATCAAAATACAATGAACGCAGGAAAGAATGTGACGCTGCTTTCGAAATACTGAAAAGATTTGATGTCGCTGAAAACTTGTGCGATGTGCATGAGATTTCGTTAGCGTATTTAGATGATGATATTTTGTACCAACGTGCAAAGCATGCAATCTTAGAAAATAAACGCGTACAGCATGCTGTCAATGCATTGAACACAGGTCAAATTGAAGCATTTGGCGCTTTGCTGATCGAATCACATATTTCATTATCAGATGATTATGAAGTATCGTGCGAAGAATTGAATGTAATTGTGCATTACAGCACGCATTTTGATGGCTGTGTTGGCGCGCGTATGACTGGCGCCGGTTTTGGCGGTTGCTGCATTGCTTTGGTTAAAAAAGAGAAAACGCAACGATTTATTTCGTATGTTGCGCAGAAATATGAACAAAAAACAAACTTGAAAGCCGGTTTTTATGTTTGTGATATTGTCGATGGTGTTAAAAAGATATAATGGTGTGAGTTAAGGAATTTAATTTTTTAATTTGTGGCTCTCAATTGTCAATTTAGTAAATGCAAAAATGGATAGCGTAGATAGTTTAATCATCGAAAACCCAAATCCAAAAATTAAAGCAAACGAATACCAGATCGTTTTTTTATTGGCATTTGTAAGTTTTATTTGTTCTACAGATTCGATGTTGCTGATGCCTTTAGGCGAAATAATCATGAAAACCTACAAGGTTACACCAACAGTATCTACGCTCGTAATTTCGGTTTATTCTTTGTTTGCAGGTATTTCCGGATTTTTATCTACTTCTATTATGGATAGATTTGATCGTAAAAGATTACTGATTGGTACATTTATTGGCTTTTCAGTTGGTACTTTATTGTGCGGTACGGCTCATGATTATGCTTTAATGGTATTGTATCGTGGCATTACCGGAATTTTTGGCGGCATTGTTGGTGGTGTTGGCGTTTCTATCATCAGTGATTTAATTCCGTACGAGCGTCGTTCAACAGCGATGAGTATTATTTCATTGTCTTTCGCAGTGGCTGCAATTACCGGCGTTCCTTTAGGTATTCATTTAGCAAATACATTCAACCTGCAAATGCCGTTTCAGATTTTAGCGGTTATTTCATTCATTACGTTGATACCGATCATTCTGTGGCTGCCAAAAATAAACAAGCATATTAAACCGGATTCAAGAATTAAAAATCCGTTCAAAGCCGGTAATGAAATACTGAAAGACAAGAACCAGGTGTTGGCGTTATTGATGGCATTTTTTATCGTGTTTAGTCATTTTGTGGTCTTGCAATTCATTGTACCGTACATGGAAATTAATGTAGGATTCGACAAGAAATTAGTGCCGATTATGTATGCGATTGGCGGTGTTTGCGCGATCGTTACGGCGCCGTTTATCGGAAAAATATCAGACAGAATTGGAAATTTGAAATCATTTACTATTCTGATGTTGTTGTCTTTCATTCCAATTATAATGGCAACGCATATTCATCGTGCGAGTATTCCGCTGGCGATATTTGTTTGTGCTACTTTCTTCATTTTTGCCGCAGGCAGAATGATTCCGGCTTATACGTTGATGTCCGGCGCAACCACTGCGGATAAACGTGGAAGTTTTATGAGCATGCGTTCTGCTTGCCTGGAATTAGGCACCGGTATCGCTTCAGTAGTGAGCGGTTTTATAGTAAAACAAGGTCTTGATGGAAAATACATTCACTTCAACTATGTTGGCTATGTATCTGTTGCAGTCGGTCTATTGGCCATTTATATCGCTTCTAAAGTGAAAATTGTAAGCAGTAAATAAATGCAGGCATGCAGGTGAATTATTTTAATTGTTCCAGGATTGTTTTCTTTTCCAGATAACCAGTTGTTTCAGGCATATCGGCAGCGCGCCACTTTATGATGCCGCCGTCTAATTGATACACTTTTTCAAAACCGCTTTTGTGCATTTTTTTTCCGGCAGACGAACTTCGGCTGCCGCTGAGACAATAAACAAATACCGGTTGCTGCTTGTCAAAGGCATCGAGCTGTTTATTAAAGTCGTTGCTGTGATAATCAATATTGACAGCATTGATTAAATGTCCTTTGGAGAATTCTTCAGGCGTGCGCACATCTATGATCTGCGCGTTTGGATATTCTTTTATTTTATTGGCAAAATCAACAACACCCAATTTGTCTTTCGGATATTCATTGCAACTGCTTAAACTAATTACTAGAATGCTGAGCAATAAGCTATAAAGGATTTTCATCGGTGTGTTTATTACTAAACGAAAAAATTATACGATAGTTGACGGACAAACAAAATCTGTGGTATTGAATTTTCCGGATGCTTTGACCGCGTTGTAACCACCATCAATGTTTACGAGCTTATCATAACCGCGCGCTTTTAAAATAGACAAAAAGATCATGGAACGATAGCCGCCTGCGCAATGCACATAATAGGTTTTTTCCTTGTCTGCCAATTGCATGCTGTCAGTAATATGATCTAGTGGTGCATTAACAGCATCGATGATGTGTTCTGAATGAAATTCATTCGGTTTACGCACATCCAAGATGTTGATGGTTGCGTCTGCTTTCACAGCATCGGCAAATTCATCGACAGACAGAGTCAGAATGGAGTCCGTTTCTTTGCCAGCTTGCTGCCATGCGTCGAACCCACCGTCTAAATAGCCGATAGCAAAATCATAACCAACTCTTGCCAGGCGCGTGATCACTTCTTCTTCCATACCATGCTCAGTAACCAATAATATTTCTTGTCTGATGTCAGGAATTAAGGTGCCTACCCAAACTGCAAACTGACCATTAATACCAATATTTATGGAGTTCGGTATGAATCCTTTTGCGAAATCCTGTGGATTCCTGGTATCGAGTATCAGTGCCTGTGTGTCATTCGCTGCCTGTTCAAATTCTTCCGGATTCAGCGCTTTCGTTCCTCTGTCGAGTACTTTATCAATGCTGTCATAGCCATTGATATTCATTAAAACATTTTTTGGAAAATAACTCGGTGGTGGTGCCAGACCTTTCAGCACTTCTTTGATAAATGCTTCTTTGCTTAATTCCGGTTGTAGCGCGTAGTTTGTTTTTTTCTGATTGCCTAATGTATCTGAAGTTTCTTTGCTCATATTTTTGCCGCATGCGCTGCCTGCACCATGTGCCGGATAGACGATAATGTCATTGTCTAAAGGCATTATTTTATTGCGCAACGAATCATACAAATGACCTGCTAATTTTTGTTCAGTCAGGTCGCTGTTAACATGCTGTGCCAAATCCGGACGACCGACATCGCCTATAAATAAAGTGTCACCAGTGAATAAAGCAGTATCTTTTCCATTTTCATCTTTCAATAAAAAACAACTGCTTTCCATTGTGTGGCCAGGCGTGTGCAATAAAGTTAAAGTGATATTGCCGATCGTAAATGTTTGCCCGTCTTTTGCAATTAAACAATCATAACCGAGCGCAGCTTCTGTAGGACCGAAGACTATAGTAGCGCCGGTTTTTTTGGCTAAATCAACATGACCAGAAACAAAATCAGCATGGAAATGCGTTTCAAAAATGTATTTGATCTTCGCGTTGCGCTTTACTGCGATATCTATATACGATTGCACTTCACGCAGCGGATCGATGACTACCGCTTCACCGTTGCTTTCAATATAGTAGGCACCTTGCGCCAGACAACCTGTGTAAATTTGCTCTATTTTCATAATAACTCAAAAACTCAACATTAAAGATAGTTATTTCAGCGCGCTTGCAGATTACTTTACATTTAAAATTCACTTAATTTATCATGTTGCCTGTATTAATGGACAACACACTGATTTTACGCATTGTTAACAGGCGCTTTTTTTGCCAGTATAGCCAACACAATAGTCACGAATACGGTCAGGGAAAACAGCAATCCGTATGATATAATAGCTTGTTGATGATAAATTACAAATGAATGTTCATCGAAATAATTGCCTTCTGTATTGTAAGGCAATTGCGCGCGATTGATAAATGTCCAGCCGAAAACCAGCGCCAGCGTTGAACTTACAGCAGTCAGTGTGTTGAGTATGTACTTCTGCATAATAGTCAGGTCAATCCGTTAAACGCTCAGCGAACCGCGGAAACCTCTTGCCGCATAGTAAGAATCCGCACCATTATGATACAGAAAGACGGTATCATAGCGACGGTCGCAAAATACAGCGCCGCCGAGTTTACGGATTGGCGCCGGCGTTGCTATCCAGCTCGATGTTTTCAAATCGAAACTGCCCAGTTGCTGCAGTTCGCGGTATTGTTCTTCTGTCAGCAATTCTATACCCATTGCCTCTGCCATATCTATTGCTGTGTCTTTCGGTTTAAACTCTTTTCGTGCGTTCAGTGCTGCACGGTCGTAGCATAGACTTCTACGTTCTTTAGGACTTTCTGCTGAACAATCGAAGAAAATATATTTGCCTGTTTTTTTATCAAAACCCACTACGTCCGGTTCGCCGCCAGTGGTTTCCATTGCATTCAGCGACCACAATTTATCGGTGTTGGCTTTAAGTTTTGCTTCTATTTTAGACCAATCCAAACCTTTATGACGATTTGTATTTTTTTCAAAACGTGCTTTCAAGGTACGGAGTAATGCTTCAGCTTCTTTTGCCGCCAGTGTTTTTTTAGTGTTCTTTGCCATGCCGGAAATTTGTGACTACAAAATACAAATGCCTGCCATTATTTGCTAACGCGCTGCCAATAATTTTTCTATTTGCCTGCGGTGTCTTAAAATATGCACGATCGCATGTTCCAGCAACTGGTCAATATCGAACCGCTGTCCCCATGAAGTATTTATGATGTGCTGGTTCAGCTTTTTGTAGGTCAGCTTCCATTTATATTTATTGCTCAATGTTGCTTCGGTGTAGAGCAAACCTTGTTTTAAAGCATTCACAGCATCATCCGGCGTTTGCAAATTATAATTGGTTTTGCGTGGCTCAAATGGCTCGTTAAATTCCTGTCTTATGTAATTCGCATAACCATATGTAGCACGCACCACATGGTTCATAATGGTTTGCACAGAACAACAATCAGGATCCTTAGTGGTATTGTCTAATATCTGCGTAAATGTGACAGCATCTAATGTGTTCAGCAAGGTTACCAGGTCATCTGCTGCGCGTTCATATTCATCCATTAACGCACCTAATGCACCCGGTCTGTAAGTTTTTTTCATGATCTGTTTTTAGAAACACCTATTTAGCAACTAATAAGCACTATATAGGTTTTGTATGTTTAAAGGTAGCTGTTTTTTAGAATTTAATACTGTTTGCGTAGTATTTAGGATGCCGCTGATTTCTGTTCGGCAGCTCTGCGATTGAATCAGCGTCTTGTTTTACCGGCTTAGCGATATTCATTTTTTGTTTAGGCGAGTCGGTTAATCACTTAGAACAAGAAAATAGCGGTTAGATAAATCAAAGATTAGGTTGGTTTAAGCAAAAAACTGCTTAGTAATGACAGGAAATAAGTGAGAAAGAACATGGAAATGCTTATTTTAAACGAAAAACTGCTTAGGAAAGCCAGATTTTCACTCAAGTGAGCCGCTGAAGCTATCATATTATAAAAAATCTACTTCAATGACCTTGCGGAGTGAATCAACGAGGTCGCGGAGTGAATCAACGAGGTCGCGGAGTGAATCACTGAGGTCGCGGAGTGAATCACTGAGGTCGCGGAGTGAATCACTGAAAGTGCTGAGTGAATCAACGAGGTCGCGGACTACTTCACTGATCTTGCGGACAGCTTCAGCGAAATAACGTATAAATTCAAAATAATTGCGGACTACTTCACACAAATAGCTGAGTAGTCAGACGGAGCAGTTGAGTGATTCAAGAACGGCACTGATGAGATTTTAAGAGCGAATCTAATGTATTGTATTACATAAAAAATACCGGAAATAATTTCCGGCATTTTCTGTTATAGTTCATTCTCTACATTTTCGCATATCTTTATTTATCGTAAAACTTCTTACCGCTTTTTGCATAGTCCAGTAGTATTTGCGCCGGTTCGAAACGCTCGCCGAAACGGGCAGCAAGGTCATTTAGAATATCAACTGCTTTTTGCGCGCCGATGCTGTCCACATAGCGGAACGGACCACCTAAGAACGGCGGAAAACCAAGACCAAAGATCGCGCCGATGTCGCCATCCAACGGATTGGCAATGATGTTTTCCTGTAAACATAAAGCTGCTTCGTTCACCATAGCAAAACCACAACGCAATTGAATGTCGTTTGCATCAAATTTTTTGCGTGCATTGCCGCCATAGAATGAATAGATATTAGCATCTACTTGTCCGGAAACTTTCTTGCCGTTTTCATCATACTTGTAAAACCCTTTTTTGTTCTTTCTGCCTTTGTAGCCGGCTTTGGAAATCTCTAAAAGCGTTTTGCTGACCTTGAATTTCGGACGCGTTTTTAAAAGGTCTTGCATCAGTTCGCCGCTCATAATATGCGCGCCAACATCGATACCTACTTCGTCCGCTAAAGTGATTGGTCCAACAGGGAAACCGAATAAATTCATTTCTTTATCGATCTGTAAAATGTCGCCGCCTTCGTCCAGTAACAACTGCGCTTCGTTCATTAGCGGTGCCAAAATACGCGTAGTGTAAAAACCCGGACCATCATCTACTACGATTACCGTTTTGCCTTGTCGCACGCCAATTTCATAGCAAGTTGCAATCACCCAATCAGCCGTTTTATCTGTTTTTACAATTTCCAGCAACGGCATTTTCGGAACAGGCGAGAAGTAGTGCATACCAATCACCAATTCAGGATTTTTAGCATTTGCCGCAATGTGTTTGATTGGCAATGCAGATGTGTTAGACGCGAAGATCGTGTTTGGTTTCGCGTTCGTTTCCACATCTTTTAAAATGCTTTGTTTGATTTTAAGGTCTTCAAATACTGCTTCAATGATTAGTTCCTGATTGTCTAAGTCTTCATAGTTTAAAGAACCTGATAGTAATGCCATCTTTTCTTCCAGTTCGATTTTCGTCATGGCTTTTTTCAGCACTTTCTTATTGTAATCATTGTAAATGGTCTTGTAAGCCGAATTGATCATGTCCTGGTTGATGTCTTTCAGCAATACATGAATATCATCATCCATCGAAACCTCGGCGATGCCTGCGCCCATGAAACCTGCGCCAATCATGCCTAAACGATGTACATGCTTCACTTTGTCTTCACCGTACGGATTTTTCTTTTTATCGGTCATTGCAAAAAAGATATTGATCAATTGGCGCGAAACAGGAGACAAGATAAGCTCTTCGAATTTAGTTGCTTCCGCATCCAATCCTTTTTCCATACCTTGATTCCAGCCAATTTCCACGCATTCCATAATTTTATAAGGCGCCGGATAGTTGCCATGCGTTTGCTTGTCCACCATCTTTTTCGCCTGATCGAAAACGATCTTATTCAATAAAGGTGCTTCCAAAACCAAACCGGTTAGTGCTTTCTGAATGGCAGGAAAACCTGCTTTGATCGTATCTAAGTTAATTTCATTGCGTTCGCGTTTGATCGGTTTATCTACCAATTCCAATGCTAACTTTTGCGCTGCATTTTGTAACGATGAAACATGTACTACTTTATCAGCCAAGCCCATTTTTAGTGCCGGATACGCGAATACATTTTTACCTGTCAACATCATATCTAAAGCAGCTTGCAAGCCAACTAATCGTGGTAAACGCTGTGTGCCGCCGCCGCCAGGCAACAAACCTAATTTTACTTCCGGTAAGGCCACTTTCGTAGATTTGTCGTTAGATAAAATACGCGCATGACATGCTAATGCAATTTCCAAACCGGCACCTAACGCGTTGCCGTGAATAGCAGCAACGATCGGTTTTTTTGATGCTGCAATCTTATTCAATATCGCTTGTCCTTTCCTTGTGATTGGTTCGAAGTCGCCTTTCTTTTCTACCTTCTTGAACATTTCAATATCTGCACCAGCGATAAAATCTTTTTTCTTGCTGCTTAATACAAATGCCTTAATGCTCGGATCGCTGTCCAATCCATCGTACACTTCTTCGAAAAGTTCAATTAAGGTTGGACTTACCGTGTTTACTTTTTCACCTTTCTGATCCATCCAGATCGTGCAAACACCATTCGCATTTTTTTCAATCGTAAAAAAGTCTTCTTGTTTTGTAGTTGCCATTTTATAAAAGTTATTTGTTATTGGTTAATAGTTATACGTTAATTATTATCATGATCATCAGGTTTTAAAACCTAATCACTTTTATCTAATAACTATTAACTGTACTTCTTAATAATCATTGCGTGGCCATGTGCGCCAGCTGCGCAAGCTGCCAATAACGCATATTTGCCGCCTTCTTTTTGTAAACGGTTGGCTGCCATGGTTAACAAACGACCACCTGTTGCGCCAAATGGATGTCCGATAGATAAAGAGCCGCCCCAATTATTTACTTTGCTCATTGGAATTTGTCCAACTGGTTTGTCTAAACCTAATTGTTTTTTGCACCATTCAGCAGAAGCCAACGCTTTTAAATTTGCTAATACTTGTCCGGCAAATGCTTCGTGAATTTCGAATACATCAATGTCTTTTAAGGTTAAACCTGTTTGTTTTAAAACAGCAGCAATAGAGTAAGCAGGTCCAAGTAATAATTCTTCGTATAAGTCAGCTCCTGTGAACGCATAATCAACAATCTCTGCTTTTGGCGTTAAACCTAATTCTTTCGCTTTGTCTTCTGAAGTCAATAAAACAGCCGTTGCACCATCGGTTAAGAATGAAGCGTTTGCTGCAGTAATTGTTCCAACATATTTATCGAACGCAGGTTTTAATTTTGAGATTTTATCAACAGTAGTATCACCGCGAACACCATTGTCTTTAGAAATAGGTGTGAAGTTTGGTGGCAATTGCACATCAATAATATCATTCATCAAACCAGCTTCAAATGCTTTTCCTGCATTTTGATGTGAAGCTGCTGCAAAGTTGTCTTGCTCTTCGCGTGTTACACCAAATTTTTGTGCTAAGATCTCGCAATCTTGTCCCATTGTTCTGCCTGTGATAAATTCAGAAACAGATGGTCTGTCCGGTAAGAAATCAGCAGGACGAAGCGTTGTTGCAAATTTCGCGTATTCTATTGGTGAACTTAATTTTTGCGCAGCGAATAATTTTTTACGCATTTCTTTTGTGTAACCAATTGGTGTGTCAGACGTACATTCCGTTCCGCCGGAAACAATCACATCGGCTCTGCCTAATTGTATAGCATCTACTGCGGTTGCAATTGCCTGATTCGCTGATATACATGCTTGTTTTACGGTGCTTGCCGGTGCTTTTACAGGAATACCAGCCGTTACAGCTGCTTCACGTGCTACGTTTTCTGTACGCACATTTGAGATTACGTTACCATAAATAACTCTGTCGATTTCATTTACATCAATACCAGTTTTATCTAATAAACCTTTGATAGCGAACTGTCCTAACTGGTATGACATCAGATCCATATAATCAGTACCTGATTTCAAAAAAGGTGTACGAACACCATCTATAAATACTACTTTTTGCATGTTAATTTTTTTATGAAGTAAATATACAGATTTACAATGCATGCATTGTAAATTGAAAGTTAAGTTATTGATTGTGGTGCTGAAAACGTAGATTTGAGAAAATTTATTTACTTTTGATAAGTATGGAAAACAACAACAAGTTATTTTTTGCAATTATCATCGGTTTATCATTCATTATTGGATTATATTTAGCTGGTAACGCACATAAATATAAATACAGAAAACAACAAACTATAGTTGTTACAGGTTTGGCAGAAACAGATTTTGTAAGCGATTTAATTGTTTGGGATGGCAGTTACAGCAGGCAATCAATGGATATGAAGGAAGCATATTCTGCATTAAAAGAAGACGAAAAAAAGATTACAACATTTTTGCTTTCAAAAGGAATCAGCGAAAAAGAAATTTCATTCAAAGCTGTTACGATTAATAAGGATTTTGTGAGCGAAACTAACGGAAACGGCGGATATTCACAACGATTTAACGGTTATGTTTTAATGCAAAATGTAACGATTGAATCTAAAGAAATAGCTAAAGTAGAAAGTATTTATAAAGATATTGCGCAGTTGATCGATCAAGGAATTGAATTGAATTCAACAGAACCGAGATATTATTATTCTAAATTAAAAGACATAAAAATAGAACTGCTTGCAAAGGCATCTGCCGATTCTAAACTAAGAGCTGAAACCATTTCTAAAAATTCAGGAACGTCTCTAAATGGTTTGGTTAAATCATCAATGGGAATTTTCCAGATTACAGGAAAGAACTCAGGTGAAGATTACAGTTATGGTGGTTCATTTAATACATCCAGTAAAATTAAAACAGCTTCAATTACTGTAAAATCTGAATATCAAATAAAATAAACTCAAACAAAACAATAATATGTCATTCAAAAACAAAACAGTATTTATTTCAGGCGGAACGCGCGGTATTGGTCACGCCATTGGTTTGCGCTTAGCAAAAGAAGGCGCAAACATTGTCATCGCTGCAAAAAGCACAGAAGAAAATCCAAAGCTCGGCGGTACGATCTACACGGCTGCGGACGATATGACCAAAGCAGGTGGCAAAGGTTTAGGTATCAAATGTGATATACGAAATGAAGAAGAAGTAACTGCTGCGGTGAAACAAGCCGTAGATACATTTGGTGGTATCGATATTCTGATCAATAATGCATCTGCTATTAATTTATCACCAATTGCGCAATTGGAAATGAAGCGTTACGATCTGATGCAAGACATTAATACGCGCGGTACTTTTTTATGTTCTAAAGTGTGTTTACCGTATTTATTAAAAGCAGAAAATCCACAAATACTGATGTTGTCACCACCGTTGACATCCATTACAGAACGTTGGTTTGCCGGACACACTGGTTATTCCATCGCAAAATTTGGAATGAGCTTGGTTGTGCTTGGTTTAAGCGGTGAATATAAAGGCAAAGTAGGTGTGAATGCATTGTGGCCGCGTACTACGATTGCAACTGCGGCAGTTGTCAATTTATTAGGTGGCGAAACCGTTGCAAATTCATCGCGCAAACCTGAAATTATGGGCGATGCTGCGTATTATATTTTAAAACGCGATGCCAAAACATCGACAGGAAATTTCTTTATCGATGATGAATTATTAGCATCAGAAGGAATCACAGATTTAGAACCGTATGCAGTAAAACCGGGTGCTGAACTGACACCTGATTTCTTTGTGTAAGCTTACTCATAAATTAAAATAAAAAAGGGAACAAGTTGTTGTTCCCTTTTTTATTTCTAATAAAATGAATTTTCTATTTTCCTTTCTTCAAAAATTTAGCTAAATATTTTCCTGCTGTTGCATAGCATTCCTGAATACGAACGCCTGTATCTAAATCGCCGCCCCAAAATGTTCTTCCTGGTGCATTCATTACAGATATTTTAGCAACAACTTTACTTTTGTCAGCCGTTTCAACAACAACAACTTCCATATCTATTTCAGCATTTTTTTTAGAAACATATACATTATAACCTGGTTCAGTTGCAATAGTATTAATTAACAAAGTATATTTTGCAGTAGCAGAAACTGAATAACCATTTTCAGTCAACAATTCGTTGAATTTTGGTTCATATCTAGCTTTACGGTCTCCAACCCAAGCCAAAGCCCACATATCGCCACGACCTGCTTCTTTTGCATTCAGATCCGATTTTTTTTCTGATACATAAGTTTTTTCCGTTTTTTTACCAACTTGCATGTTGTCATCGTAGGTAAATTCAGTATTTACTGACGTTTCAGATTTTAAAGCAGAAATATCACCGCTAATAACTTTAATTTTTTGAGCACTCACCGTACCAGCAAATAATAAGATGAGAGCTGCAACGATACTTGTTTTTAAGAATTTCATTGTAATAATTGTTTTTTGTTTAATAATAATATAAAAGTAGGACTTTTTTTTAAACTAACACATACTAAAAACAGTTAATTCAGAAAATAACTCATTAATTTATGACTTTTGTATAAGTGTAAATACAAAATTAATACTTCAATACTGTGCGGCCAAACCGCACCAGCTTCTACTACATAAAATCAACTTGTAAAAAGAATTTGATTTCTAATTCAATATAATTTATTAATTTTAAGTAAATTATTTTAATGCAAAAAAATATACATTTATTTTTTTTATTAATTTATTCTTGTTTCGTTTATGCAAACGTTAATATAATTAATTATGGCGATGTTTGGAAATACAAAGATGACGGTTCAAATCTTGCTGAACTTTGGAAATCATTAGCATACAATGATACAAGTTGGGCAAGTGGCAACGGTCAATTAGGTTATGGCGACTCTGATGAATCTACTGTAATAAATGCAGGTTGCACACCTGTTTCCACTTGCACCACAAAATTCATTACTACTTATTTCAGGAAAAACATAACAATTGGAAGCACTGCTACTTATTTAAACTATACCTTAAATGTAAAACGTGATGACGGCGTAGTTATTTATATTGACAGTATTGAAGTGTTCAGAAACAATATGCCAACAGGCACAACTTTATACAATACACCAGCATCTGTTGCTTGCACAGATGATGGAAACGGCATTCAGACTACAACATTAACAGTGGCACAATTACCTACAGGCACACATACCATTGCGGTTGAAATTCATCAAAGTGCAGCAAACAGTTCTGATATTAGTTTTGATCTTGAATTAATTGCGAATGAAAATAATGCAGCAGTAATACGTGGTCCCTATTTAAATTCTGCCACACAAAATTCGGTACATGTACGTTGGCGAACCAATGTGCCCGCAAACTCTGTAGTAAACTATGGTTTAATAAATGGAAATTTAATATCAACAATAACAGACAATGCTTTGGTTACAGAACATGATGTTACAATTACAGGTTTAACTAATGATACTAAATACTACTACTCTGTAGGAAATACAAATCCGGCAATTCAAACTTTAAAAACAGGAACAAATTATTTTTTTTATACACTGCCACTAAAAGGCATCGAGCGTTTATCAAGATTTTTAGTTTTTGGCGATTGTGGAAATAACTCAACAAATCAGATTAATGTACGCAACAGATTGATGCAATATCTGCAACCCAATCATGCGGACGGATTTTTGTTGTTAGGCGATAACGCTTACAGTTCAGGAACAGATGCAGAATACACAAGCAATTTTTTTTCGCAATATCAGGATTCAATTTTGCGAAATGTAGTTCTTTGGCCTTCGCCCGGCAATCATGATTATGCAAATACGGCAGCACGGCAAAACGATCATTTAATTCCATATTATGATATGTTTACACTGCCAACCGCAGCAGAATCAGGTGGTTTGGCGTCAGGTACTGAAGCCTATTATTCATTTGATTTTGCAAATATTCATTTCTTAGCATTAGATTCCTATGGAAAAGATTCTAATACGTATAGAATTTGGGACACACTCGGACCTCAAGTTCGTTGGATAAAAAATGATTTGGCAGCTAATACACAAAAATGGACAATAGCTTATTGGCATCATCCGCCCTATACATTGGGTTCGCACACATCAGAAGGCGAAGCGGATTTGGTGGCAATTCGACAAAATTTTATTCGCATTTTAGAACGATTAGGTGTTGATTTGATTTTATGTGGCCATAGCCATGTGTATGAGCGTTCATATTTATTGAATGGACATTATGGTACAGAAACATCGTTTAATTTTGCAACGCATGCTTTCAATGATTCTTCATCTGCAAAATATGATGGCTCTGTCAATTCGTGTCCGTACATAAAAAATTTACCCAGAAAAACAGGAACCGTTTACACAGTAGTAGGTTCGTCTGGACAACTTGGTGGCGTGCAAATCGGCTGGCCAATTAATGCTATGTCATATTCTGATAATATAAATGGTGGAGCAATGGTGTTGAAAATTGAAGGCAATCGATTAGACGCAGAATGGGTTTGTGCTGATAGCGTGGTGCGTGATCGGTTTACAATAATGAAAGATGTAAATCAAAAAACAATACTAAATGTTATAACCGGAAATGCTGCAAATATGTCTTCTTCCTGGATAGGTTCTTATAATTGGAGCAATATAGGTGTTACGAAAAATCAGTCTTACATTACTTCCGGTGTTGGAAAAGATACTGTTGTTGTTACAGATAATTTGAATTGTTTGAAAGACTCTTTTATCGTTACAAAAAATCTGCAGTTGCCTGTTGAATTAATTTCATTTAGTGCTCAGTTAAATAATCAATACCAAGTAAACTTAACTTGGTCAACAGCATCTGAAAAAAATAATGTTTCCTTTGAAATAGAATGGTCAACTGATGGAATACATTTTACTAAAATTGGCGAAACACCAGGAAACGGAATGACTACTTTAAAACATGATTATCAGTTCATGCATGAAAATCCGGTTTATGGAAATAATTATTACAGATTAAAACAAGTTGATTTTGATTTAACATGTTCATATAGCAATATTGTAAATATTGTTAAATATAATGAAGATCAGGTTAGAAATAAATTTATTTATGTGTATCCAAATCCATCCAAAAATGGTTTGTATAATGTTGATTTTTATTCTAATCAAAATCTCAATAGCTTTATTGTTTTGTATGATATGTTGGGAAATGAAGTTTATAAAGATGTTTATAATATCCAAAATGGGATTGCACATTATCAATTAAATATTGCTTCTTTTGCAAAAGGAAATTATTTGTTAAAAATTGAAGGAGAAACTATTCATATACAAAGATAAGAGTAAATCATTTTTTAATGTATTTTATTTATAAATAATATAAAAAATAAATCTTTTTTTACGGTCTCGAAAGTTGCCTGAAATCATAAATAACTTAAAATCTTATTCGTATTTAATGTGAAAAATGAAAATTAATTAAAGATATTTTTTGTTTTTATGGTGAACGAATATTTTAAACCACTTAATTGTAATTACATTTTTGTAGCTTTATAACTCAAACCAGACTCATGAAATATTCTACATTTTATCTCTTATTTCTTGCTTACTTCTTACAAATGCAAAACATGTTTTCTGCGTCCGTTTCACGCGGACCATATTTAAATGCAGCAACACAACATTCGGTACATATCAGATGGCGAACCAATACAGCGACTAACAGTGTAGTTCAATTTGGTTTAATTGATGGAACGCTCAATCAAACTACTACTGACGCAGCTTTGGTGACAGAACATGATGTATTAATTACCGGTTTGAATCCTGATACAAAATATTTTTATTCGATTGGCGCATCGTTGCCAACTGTCGAAACGTACTACGCCGGAAGCAAATATTTTTTTTCGACATTACCTGTTAAAGGTGCAGAGCGTTTGACTCGCATCTGGGCAATCGGCGATTGCGGTAATAATTCATCAAACCAGTTAAATGTTCGCAACAGTTATATGCAATATATGGGAACAAATCATACAGATATCATGATGTTGCTAGGTGATAATGCATATGATAATGGTTCAGATGCACAATATCAGGAAAGTTTTTTTCCGCAATACCAGGATTCATTGTTGCGTAATGTAGTTCTTTGGCCGGCGCCTGGTAATCATGATTATGATAATAACAGTGCCAGGCAAAATGATCACAATGTTCCTTACTACAACATTTTTACATTGCCTGAAAATGGCGAAGCAGGTGGTGTGGCTTCAGGTACCGAACGTTATTATTCGTATGATTACGCAAATATCCATTTCCTGTCTTTAGATTCTTACGGTAAAGATTCAGGTCGCTATTTTATATATGATACAAGCGGTCCGCAAGTGGAGTGGATTAAGAGAGATTTGGCTGCTAATACACAAAAATGGACAATTGCTTATATGCATCATCCGCCATATACATCAGGTTCGCATTCTTCAGAAAATGAACCGGATTTACGCATGATACGTGAACGTTTTATTCGTATTTTGGAAAGATACGGCGTTGATTTGCTTTTATGCGGACATAGTCACGTGTATGAGCGTTCGTATTTTTTGAATGGTTATTATTCTAATTATTTATCGTTTGATTTAAATAGATATACTAAAACAACATCTTCCGGAAAATATGATGCTTCAGCTAATTCTTGTCCGTATATAAAAAATCAAGATAAGGAACCCGGAACTGTTTACGCAGTAGTCGGTTCAGCAGGAAAAGTCGGACCAGGTACACTTGGCACATTAATTAATTTACTGACATGGCCACAAAAATGCATGGTGCATTCTGACAGAGAAATTGGTGGTGGCATGGCAATAACCGTAAACGGTAATCGTCTGGATGCAGAATGGGTTTGCAGCGATGGTGTTATTCGCGATCGGTTCACCATGATGAAAGATGTCAATAAAAAAACAATTTATACCATTCCGCAAGGTGACAGTGTATTGTTATCGCCATCATGGCAAGGCAATTATAGCTGGCCTGGTGGAATTACTACATCTAATTTTAATTTTGTAGGTAATTCACCGAATACAGACACGGTTGTAGTAAAAGATAATTTTACGTGTATAAAAGATACTTTTATCATCAAAAAATCAAACGTAACAGGTGTTAAGCACAATAACGCAAATGAAGAATTGATAAAAGTTTATCCGAATCCATCGAGCACAGGTAATTTTAAAATTGACTTTACATCTAATGACAATAAGCCAAGTTCTATAAAAGTATTTGACTTGTCTGGAAAATTAATCTTCAAAGAAGATATTTTAATTAAAACAGGCGAAACACAATACGAACTAAAATTAAACAACATTCCGTCAGGCATCTATATACTGAATATAGATGAGCATGTGGTTACCATTCAAAAATAGCATCGTGCTATTATACAAAACTGACAATTATGAACAAGGTAATTAATACAATATAGCACATTGCTATAAAGTATTTGTGAATGTCTATGATCATTTGTTTGGCTTTTATTAGTAGCAATTTGGTATTTTTATTTGTATTTCGCTCGTTTAAATTGTGAACAAACCTTAATTACTTGCTATTTTTATAAATCAATTATCTTTCGTTAATTTGAAAATTAATTCTAAACTATGTCCGATATAAATAAATATAGCAAAACCATTACACAAGATCCGACACAACCAGCCGCACAAGCTATGCTGCACGCAATAGGTTTAAATGATGAAGATTTAAAAAAAGCACAAGTCGGTATCGCTTCCACAGGTTGGGACGGCAATCCTTGTAATATGCACTTAAATGGTTTGGCTGCGAACCTAAAAAACTTAGTCAATCAGCAAAATCTGATAGCACTTAATTTTTACACCATTGGCGTTTCTGATGGTATTTCTATGGGCACTTCAGGCATGCGTTATTCTTTGGTGTCGCGCGAAGTCATTGCCGATTCTATAGAAACCAATGCCGGCGCGCAGTTTTATGATGGTATCATTTCTATAGCAGGTTGTGATAAAAATATGCCTGGTGTGATTATGGGTATGGCACGATTAAATCGGCCGTCATTAATGATATACGGCGGAACAATCGCGCCTGGAAAACACAAAGGCGAAAACATCGATGTCGTTTCTGCTTTCGAAGCATTAGGTAAAAAATTTGCAGGCACTATTTCTGACGAAGATTATAAAGATGTTATCAATAATGCTTGCCCTGGTGCAGGTGCGTGCGGCGGCATGTACACAGCAAATACAATGGCATCTGCGATTGAAGCATTAGGTATGAGTTTACCATATTCAGCAAGTAATCCAGCAGTTTCTGATGATAAAAAGAATGAATTGAAACAAGCAGCGATTGCAATAAAAAACTTACTCGAAAAAGACATCAAGCCAAGCGACATCATGACGTTTAAAGCATTCGAGAATGCGATACGAATAGTTATTACATTAGGTGGTAGCACCAATGCGGTAATGCATTTGATTGCTATGGCAAAAACTATAGGCGTGAAGCTGACCATTGCTGACTTTGTTCGTTTAGGCAATGAAACGCCAATGTTGGCCGATTTTCGTCCCAGCGGAAAATATGTAATGGAAGATTTACACAAGATTGGCGGCGTTCCTGGTGTGATGAAATATTTACTGAAAGAAGGTTTGCTGCACGGCGATTGTCTAACGGTTACAGGAAAAACTCTAGCAGAAAATTTAGCTGAATTGCCGGATCTTAAAGAAGGTCAGGATTTGTTACATACAATAGACAATCCAATTAAAAAGACAAGTCATATTCGTATTTTATATGGCAACTTAGCAATCGAAGGCGCTGTAGCAAAGATTACAGGCAAAGAAGGCGAGCGTTTTGAAGGTACAGCAAAATGCTATGATTCAGAGCAGGAAGCCATTGATGCAATGAAAGATAAGAAAGTAAAAGCAGGTGATGTGGTAGTGATACGATATATCGGACCGCGTGGTGCGCCTGGCATGCCTGAAATGCTGAAACCAACTTCTGTTTTAATGGGCGAAGGTTTAGGTAAAGATGTGGCACTGATTACCGATGGACGTTTCAGCGGCGGTTCGCATGGCTTTGTAGTTGGTCACGTAACACCGGAAGCGCAAAATGGCGGCAATATTGCGTTGGTGAAAGATGGTGATACTATTTTGATTGATGCTGTGAACAATACGATTGATGTATTGATTTCTGCGGAAGAATTACATACAAGAAAAGAAGCATGGAAAGCGCCGGCATTAAAAGCGAAGAGCGGTATTTTATATAAATATGCTAAAACCGTTTCTTCTGCAAGTGAAGGCTGTGTAACTGATGAGTTTTAATATACGACATTTTTAATTTATTAAATGTATATTTATCTGTAATAAATAAAATTATATGGCTAAGAGAACCAGAGATACTATTCCAACAGTTAGAGACAGTGACATAAGTGCGACAGAACTTGCATATCCGTTTAGGTATGCGACACCTTTTTGGATTGTTTGGGGCAAAAGAACCATAGATGGTGATATCATGTGGAATATTGATGAAACAACCAGATTCTACATCACCCAATTAGAAAGAGGCGCACATGGTATTCTTATTACTTATTATGATACAAATGGAAACAGAATAGAAGAAATGTCAGGCGAAATTGGAGTTAGCAAAGGCATGTTTGAATTAAGAGTAGGAGATTACATTCGTAATTATGAGAATGATGTAAGAAGAACAGGTTACTGCACTATTCTTTCAAAGATTCCATTGTTAATTAGCGGTGCTATATTCAAGGAAACATATGGTACTAATTTCGCATCTACACAAGATAGCAGAACAATAGAATTCACTCAATATTAAATGGAATTTAAGAGCTTGGAAATCATAAATTTCTGTATACAACCAACAAATTAATTCTGTATCCATGTTGTTAGAAATAAGAAAATATAACGAATTTGAATTAACAGCTGATATTCAGCAACAGATATCATCGTTGTTACAAAAATCTTTCCATGAAATAAATTATCATGGATTACATTATTTTAAACAATTGTCCCAATTACATTGAAAATATAATCACCTGGCTGAAAATTAATAACCATACTAACTTAGGAATCGGCAATGAGTTTTGTCAAAATGAAATGATGGTAAAAGAAATTTCTAGTAAAAAATGGGAAGCTGGAAATCTGGATTTTCTTGGATATTTGTATTGAAAATGTATCTGTCATAATTTAACTAACATAGCGCTTGGAATTTAATTTTTTATACTGGCTGTTCAAACCGCTTATTCAAACGAGTTGGCGAACCGCGTATAAAATACGGCTGATAGGCAGACAGAATATAGATTATTCGAAACCTACTTTAATTGTTGCCAATCATACCAATGCAGTCATCGATCCGGTGGCGATTGCCGCTTTTTCCAGAAGAGGCATCTATTTTCTCGCACGTGGCGACGCATTCAAGAATGGTTTTTTCAAATGGCTGTTGTGGCAGTTTCACATCATTCCGATTTTTAGAAAAGAAGAAGCAGAAAACAATCTCGAAAAAAACAAGGAAACTTTTGTGCGCATGTTCGATATGTTCGATCAAAATAAATCAATTATTATTTTTAGCGAAGGCAAATGCATACAGGAAAAACGTGTGCGTGAATTTAAGAAAGGCACGGCACATATCATGGTTGATTATGCAGTAAAGACAGGGAATACCAGCCGCTTACAGATTTTACCGGTTGGCTTGAATTACTACAAACACAATCAGTTTCGTTCGGATCTGTTAATGAATTTCGGCAAACCATTTACTATTGACGATGTTGGTGTCAGCGATTTGAGTGCTAAAGAAGCGATCAATCAAATTACACAGTTTGCACATGCAAGTATCATTGAAGTAGCCGTGTCGCATCAGCATGAAGCATTATTAGGTTTGGAAATTCCAATCGAAGAAATGATTGGTAAATCACTCATTAAAAAGCAAAAAAATGTCGGTAAAAAGCGAGCGATGTTTCAAATGCACAAAGAAGTCGTGGATACATTGAACATAAAATACAACGAAGACCGGCAAAGTGTACTCAACTTTAAAAAGGATATAAATTTACTGGAAGAAAAACTCGAACAACATAATATTCCAATATCGGCTTTAAAGAACCAAAACAAAGTTGTACCATTTTTCAAAAGCATCGGCTTGCTGCTGACATTACCTTTTTTCTTGCTTGGTTTTATATTAAACGCCATTCCGTTCTTTTTGCCGATGTATATAGTAAACAGCAAAGTCAAAAATGTAGTGTTTAAAAGTACGGTTCGCGTAGTGCTTGGCATGTTCCTGTTTTTTATCTTTTATTTGTTGTATTTCCTCTTAGTACCCAAATTCGTTTTTGGCGTAAACGGTTTCCTCAATCGCTTTTTTAATGGAATTATCGTCATTGTACTTTCGCACTGGCTGCTATTATTTTCCTATTTCTGGTATAAACAAGTAAAGAAAATAACAGGCACGGTTCGTTGTTATTTATTACAACATGCTGAAAAACAAAATATTGAATTGCTTTATGTAAAGTGTAAAAACTGGCTGAAAACTACTTACAACCTGTAATAAGAATTAACCTTATTTTTAATTTGGAATGAAAGATAATAATGTATCTTTGCAGCCGGGCAAGTCTTATACGACCAGCTCCTGGCGAATCCTCCAGGGTCGGAAGGCAGCAAAGGTAGTTGGTTGAGCGGTGCGCTGTAAGTAACTTGCCTTTTTTATTACAAAAACTTGATTTTACATATAAATGCGGTCATTCGGCCGCATTTTTTTTTTACCTGATTTAGGATTTCACGAAAATTGTCACATTTAATAAGAATTTGGCGACAGATATAAACTTATTGATTGCATTTATTCAATATTTACTATCTTCAAACACACATTACTAATAAAAAAGAATCAATTATGCAAAAACCAACTCTTAAAGAAAAAATCAGGTATTATTTTGAAAACACAATGTCCTCTGGTCCTGGTGGAGTAATCAAGTGGCTGGCAATCATCTCTTTGGCAATTGTATTATTGCTAGGATTGGTTATCCTTATTTTTGGAATAAAAGAATCAGGTGATGCAGAACATCCGCTTGGATTTTTTGAAGGAGCATGGCAAAGTTTGATGGCAACTTTAGATTCAGGTACTATGGGCGGCGATCCGGCAGATGCATGGCCTTTCCGTATTGTACGTTTTATAGCAACGTTGGTTGGTATATTTGTTATATCTATTTTGATCGGTTCTATTTCGAGTGGTATTGACGAACAGATTGAGGAATTAAAAAAAGGGAAATCAAAAGTATTAGAGTCTAATCATACATTGATTTTGGGTTGGTCGGAAAAAGTATTTTCTATTATTAATGAAATTATCGAAGCAAATTCCAATCAGAAAAACCCAAGTATTGTTATTCTTGCCGATAAAGATAAGGTCGAAATGGACGATGAAATCCGCGATAAAGTTGAGGATTTTAAAAATACAAAAGTCATTTGCAGAAGTGGCAGTCCGTTAGAATCTTCGGCAATTGCAGTGGTGAATCCGAATGAAGCACGGTCTATTATAGTATTGGCAAACGAAGAAGCAAATGCTGATACCTATGTTATTAAATCTGTCTTAGCGCTCACAAATGGAAGAAAACGTAAAAAAGAGAAATACCACATTGTTGCAGAAATTAAAGATCCGAAAAACATGGAAGCAGCAGAATTAGTTGGAAATGATGAAACCGTTTTTGTTCTTTCGTCCAATCTGATTTCTAAAATTACAGCTCAAACTTGCCGTCAATCTGGTTTAAGTGTGGTGTACTCTGAACTGTTGCAGTTTGAAGGCGATGAAATTTATTTTAATGAAGAAAAGAAACTGGTAGGTAAATCATATAAAGAAGCGTTAATGGCGTATGACACGTCTTCTGTAATTGGCATATTTACCGCAGATGAAAATGTATTGATTAATCCATCTATGGATACAGTTATCAATGCCGGCGATCAGGTAATTGCTATTAGTGAAGATGATGATACGATTGTTTTAAGCAATAAAACATCGTGGAATATTCAACAGGAATTATTTAACCGCAACGAAGAAACAGACGCTAAAAAGGAGCGTACCTTGGTTTTGGGCTGGAATGAAAGAGGTATTAATATTATTGAAGAACTGGATAATTATGTAGCACCTGGTTCTGAAGTTTTAATTTTGGCAGATGGAAATATCGATATCAATGCATCATTGAATGAATTAAAAGGCAACATAAAAAATCAACTGATTAATTATAAGAAAGGTGATATTATAGACAGAAATACATTAGATAGTATCAAACCGGAAGATTACGACCATATCATTTTATTGAGTTATACAGACGGAATAGAAGTACAGGAAAGCGATGCGATTACATTAATTTGTTTATTACACTTACGCGCCATCAGCGAAAAGCTAAACAAAGATTTTAGCATTGTCTCGGAAATGCTGGATATTAAAAATAGGGAATTAGGTGTGGTTGCGCGAGCGGACGACTTTATTGTAAGCGATAACTTAATCAGTTTAATGCTGAGCCAGTTAAGCGAAAATAAAGACCTGAAAAAAGTATATGATATTTTATTCGATGCAGATGGTTCTGAAATTTATTTAAAACCGGTAAGCAGATATGTAAAAGCGGATGAAGAAATGGATTTCTATACCGTGTTGGAAAGCGCTGCACAACTCAACGAAACTGCTATCGGTTACCGGTTTATGTCTGAAAGCAGCGATGAAGAAAATCACTTTGGTGTACGTTTAAATCCGAAGAAATCACAACGCGTAGTTTTTAGCAAAGAAGATTACATTATAGTATTAGCTGAAGACTAAATAATTCTTCTGATTATTTCTATAAAAAACAGCAAGCTTATGGCTTGCTTTTTTTTTATTTGATGAACAATATAATGATTTGCACTTATTAATTTTTTTGTTGCACTTGTTAAAGAATGAAAGAGAATCAGGAATACTTAATATAGTTTTACCGAAATCTATTTTCAAACTAAAAATCAATTCAATGAAAACAAACTTTAAAACCATTCTTGCAACTATTGCATTCGTATGTATATCAACTTTGGCTTCGGCACAATATAAAATGGACAGCGACGGCAGAACGCTCAGTAATTCAAGCGGTTCAACGGTAGGAAAGATTGACAGCGATGGCAGAACAGTAAGCAAAGCAAACGGTTCCACTGTAGGAAAAGTAGATAGCGATGGCAGAACAATTAGTAATGCAAGCGGCTCTACGGTATTGAAAATTTCAGGTAACGACATCAATAATTCAAGCGGCAGCACGATTGCAAAAATGAGCGATGTACTGAATGCTATCAGCGGCGCAAAACCGGAAGCAGTGTACGTAGCGTTGTGGTGGTTTATTGTAAAAGGTAATTAGCATGTACAAAACAATCAACAGCATCATCGTATATCTGACGTTCATCATGTTGATCGGCAGCGCGTTCCTGGCGTTCTCCAACGAATGGCTGGCAAAAGATATTAATCTATGGCAAATGCAGTTCTTAGGTGAAAACAAATGCTATCCAATCATAACGGTGTTTTGCTTGTTTGTGCCGCCAATGCTTATTTTATTACCAATTAAATTGCTCATCAAAAACAAAACCGAAAATAAATAATGAACGAAGAAGAGCAAAAAAAACGGAAAGATACGATAACTATTCTCGGTGGTATTGCTTTTATAATATTGTCGATAGCGGCTATTTTTATCTATGAACATTTTAAAATGAAAGCGCTGCTGAAAAACGGTATTCATGCAGATGCAGTCATCACGGCAAGGTATTTTGAAGTAAACGACAAGGAAGACACCAGTAATTATTCGGTACGAATGACTACCGTTCCTGATACCAGCGGCGGCAAATTAGGCGTTGGAAGTACCTTAAATGCATATGTAAAAAAAGCATCGTTTTACAAATATTCGGAAGGCGCGATAGTGAAAGTAGTGTATGATAAAGCAGATCCGGATCATGCTAAACTGGTAGAAGAAATTGAATAAACAACAATCAAAAATAAGATGGCAAACGAAGACAAATTATATAAGAACAAGAAGAAAATAGAACGCATTGCTTATATCAGCTTTGGTATATTGGTTTTATTTATTGTCTTTGTTAGTTATAAGATTAGACAGGAAAACAAAAAGTTCCTGAAAGAAGGTATTCGCGTAGAAGCAATCATAAACGGTATGTCGGAATATGGCACTACTAAAAGCAGAAGTTACAAAATGGATATTTCCATGTTTACGCAAGGCGAGTTGCCGCCACCTGTAAAAACAGACACTACAGGAAAATCAGAAGGCGATAAGGTGATTGATGCTATCTTTGATAAGATCAAATCGCAATCGCGGCCGATCGGAAATTATGTAAGCGCAACGGTTAGCTGTAACAGTGACAGCTACAATAAATACAAACCCGGCGACAAAATAAAAGTAGTGTATCTGAAAGAAGATTCTACCGATGTACGCATACTGGAAGAATTAGAATAGTATATTAGCACTACAAACATTTTCATGTATAAATATTTATCGATACTTATTTTGTCATTATTGATTTCCTGCAAATCAAACAAACCTGAACAAGTAGCAGCAGAAACAATATTTGTTGATTCTTTGTTTCCACCAAAACCTAAAGACACCGCATCGCTAACAGCAAGAGAAGTGTATATAGAAAACCAATTAGGAACATTTTGCAACATAGAGCAAATAGAATATTGTGTGTTGCTGCCGTTAAATGAATACAAGGAAGATAATAAACATGATTACGAACGCGCTAAACATGTCTTTCAAAATAATATCAATACAAAATACGAAATAGTAGTACAAGGTTTGTTCAGAGAAGATATGAATGCGTCTTTAGAATATTATTTCAAAAACACTTATACCATAGAAGATGAAGAACAGGGAAAGATCATCCAGGATAAACAAGTGGTGAAAGCAACGAACTGTTTTTACGCAAAAGGTTACTATTCTAATTCAGAACCGGACAGCCGCTTTATCGAAATCACCTGGCTGCGCAAAGATGATATAGTTAAATATATGGCAACTTTTGCGATAGCAGACACCGCTGTTTGGAATAAACGGTTAAATATAATAATTCGTTCTCGTTCAGATATAAAATAATTACTGCGGTGCGTTGTACCAGCCAATTCCGATTATAAGCAATATTACAGCCAAAATGATATACGAATATGGATTCGCAAAATTCAGTGTCCAGCCGAGCAGATGAAAACGTTTAGGTACTAAAATGCGTTTGTCTTCTTTATTAAAATACAGGAAACCGAATTTGTAAAATTCATTCTCATTTTCCATAGCTAGTGTTTGTTATTCAAATATAACAATTAAAGGTAATGTTGTAGAATAATGTTGTTGTAAATATAAATGATTGATTTTTTTTACCATTATAAATATTTTGGAAGTAATTGCTTGTCCTGTAAGGACAAGCTGCTTATATACAAAAAAGACAATTCTCGATAAGCTCCGTAGGAGCGACCTGTGTAATGCGCTCCTACGGAGCTGGGTTTTAGGTGTAACTATATCTATAAACAGTTTATTCCTATGTAATAACCAAATTTAGATTACCTTCCTCTAGATTTGCAAAGATTAAACAACATTATTATACAACATCGCCTAAATAAATTGAATGTCTGCTGCTGTATTGTAGAAGAATTTTATGGGCTTATCAGTTTGATTTTAAACAGATTAACTCGAAATAAGTACCAAAAATGAAAGGTTTGAGCAGCTTTTTTCATTCAAATCCGCTTTTATTTGTTAAAACGATTAGTTATAAACACTTATTGATGAATGCATGTAGAGTTTTCAATAGCATTCGGTATATTTGTTACTTCAAATTCGTAAACACATTACTAAAAAATGAAATACTTTTTATCCGTTTTCTTAAGCATAACGATGCTTAACACTTTTGCAGGCAACTCGCTTTGGCACAAAGTAACCAACAAGAATATTCAGATCGCCGGCGAGCGAAAGATCATTCCGCAAACGTTTTCACTGATACAGTTAGACGATGCAACGTTCAGACAATTGCAGCCATCTATTCCAACCGAAGAAAGCGGTCGTTTCATCATTATGTCATTACCGACACCGGACGGTGCTGTTAAAGATTTCAAAGTGTTTGAACGCACTTGCATGGAACCTGCTTTGGCGGCAAAATATCCGATGATAAAAACATACCAGGCGATTTCGGTAGAAGATGCATCGGTAACCGCTAAATTAGATTACACTGAATTTGGTTTCCATGCCATGGTGTTCGCTAAAGAAGGTGTTTATTTTGTTGATCCGTATTCTAATAAAAATACAGGTTATTACAATTGCTACAACAAAAAAGGATACTATCGTTCTACTGCACAAAGCGCTCCTTGTCAGACAATTACCATGACAGAAAAACTGGCACAGCAGGCGGCAAACAATCCATCATCATTACTAGGAAACAGCACTACAACAAGTGGTACAGATAACTTAGTGGTACAAGATGGTAAACGCCGTATCTTCAGATTAGCATTGGCATGTACTATAGAATATTCAGCAGCAGTAGCCGGACCAACACCAACCAAACCGTTGGTATTAAGTGCTATGGTAACTTCTGTAAATCGTGTAAACGGTGTGTACGAAAAAGATTTATCGATTCACATGAACTTGGTAGCTAACAACGATACCTTGATTTTTATTACCAGCGATAACTTTTCTAATAATAATGGCGGTGCGATGTTAAGTCAAAACCAAACCGTTTGCGATGCGCGTATAGGTAATGCAAATTACGATATTGGACATGTATTCAGTACTGGTGGTGGCGGTGTTGCCGGTTTAGGTGTTGTTTGTGTTACAGGCGAAAAAGCCAATGGTGTAACAGGTTCTGATGCACCAACCGGCGATGGTTTCGATATTGATTATGTAGCACACGAAATGGGACACCAGTTTGGCGGTAATCATACATTCAATGCAACTACCGGAGCATGTGGTGGCGGCAACAGGGAAGCATCTGCTGCGTATGAGCCGGGCAGCGCTACTACTATTATGGGTTATGCAGGTATCTGCGACGCGAATGATATTGCTTTGCATTCAGATGATTATTTCCACAGAAAAAGTTTAGATGAAATGTACACGTATATTACATCAACTTCTTGTGCTGTTATTCCTGCAAATACGAATACACCGCCAACAGTAAGCAGTTACCTGGCGACTTTTTATATTCCATATAAAACCAGTTTTGAGCTGACTGCATCTGCGACAGATCCTACCGGGCAGCCGCTTAGATACTGCTGGGAAGAATATGATCTTGGACCTGGCGGAAACTGGAATGCAACCAACAACACAACAGCTCCGTTATTCCGTTCTTTCAATCCTACGCCGTCAGCAACACGTGTGTTTCCTGTTTGGGATAGCTTGATCAACAATTCTATTAAATATAAAGGTGAAGTATTGCCTGAAGTAGCGCGTGATATAAAATTCAGATGTACAGTGCGTGATAATGATAATGGTTATGGAGCATTCAACGCACCGAATGATAATCTTACATTAAAATCTATTGTTACACCAACGTTATTTCGTGTAAACAGTTTCCCGACACTTTCATCGTTTAACGGAAATACGACACAAACCATTACTTGGGACGTTGCGAACACAACAGCGTCACCGATTTCATGCGCAAATGTAGATATCTATCTGTCATTAGACAGCGCAAGAACGTTTCCATATTTATTAGCGTCAAATGTAACAAACGATGGTTCTCAGGATGTTTTGATTCCGGATGTAGTAACAGCAAACGCTTCAGCGCGTATTAAAGTAAAAGGGCACAGAAATGTATTTTTCGATTTAAATAATGGTTGGATAAAAATCAATCAGGGAATTCCTGCGGTAGTTTCTAAATTCACAGCAAGTGATTCTGTTATCTGCGAAGGCTCATTGATTACATTTACCAACACATCAACTGGACCGGTGGATTCAGTACGCTGGACAATCAATGGCGGTACGCCTGCTACTTCTGCTTCATCAACAACAGTTACATCTGTATTTGCAACAGCAGGTACTTATACAGTTAGTATCGTTGCCTATAAATCTGGTGTAGCAAGTGCTGCATTTACTAAATCAATTACGGTAAATGCAATGCCTGTGATCGTCTTCACACCGGCAAATCCTGTAATTTGCGCAGGCGATTCAATTGCGCTGACTGCTAATTATATTCCGGGCGCTACTTGCCAATGGAGCAATGGTGCTCAAACGACAACAACCACAGTTGCGCCTTTAGTAAGCACTTACTATTCAATAACAGTAACCAATTTAGGTTGTGTTAAAAAAGATTCAGTTTTAGTAGTGGTGAATCCAACGAAAACAACGGATATCGCACAAACAGTTTGCCAGGGACAAAGTGTAACAATAGGCACACAAACATTCAACACAGCAGGTTTGCATACTGTAGTATTACAAACATCAAAAGGCTGCGACAGTACAGTGAATTTGACGTTGACCGTAAACCCAACGAAAACAACTAATCTTACACAAACAGTTTGTCAGGGACAAAGCGTAACCGTTGGCGGTCAATCGTTCAATACAGAAGGTTTACATACGGTAACCTTACAAACATCATTAGGTTGTGACAGTACAGTGAATTTGACATTAACAGTAAATCCAACCAAAACAACGAATTTGGAAAGAACGATCTGTGATAACGAATCAGTGACTATTGGCAGTGAAAACTTTAATACTAACGGTTTGCACACTGTTGTTTTACAAACATCTTCAGGTTGCGACAGTACAGTAAACTTAACGCTTACGGTAAATCCAACTAAGACAACAGACATAAACAGCTCTGTTTGCGCTGGTGAAAGTGTAACCGTTGGCGGACAAACATTCACAGAACAAGGTTTGCATACAGTAACCTTGCAAACATCTTTAGGGTGCGACAGTACTGTTAATTTAAATTTGACCGTAGAGCCATTGCCTGCTACACCAACTATCACGCAAATCCATGATACATTGTTCAGTAACGTAATTGTTGCAGGCGCTTCTTACCAATGGTATATGAATGGCGATTTAGTTGCTGTAACAACAGTTCCGAATTATAAATTCACGATCACCAACTCATACACAGTTAAAATTGTAACAGCTACAAACTGCGAATCAGCGTTGTCTAATGCGTTTGCTGCTACATTATCTACAGGCATCAAAACGAATAAACTGGACGTTAAGTTTACTGTCTATCCGAATCCAAACAACGGCAGCTTTGAGATCAGAGTGAATGCTGTTAAATCGGCTAAATACGCATTGTCAATGTATAATGTAACAGGACAGGAAATACTAAAAGACGAATTAAATGTTCAACAAGGCGAAAGCGTAAAACGATTCTCGTTAGACACCATCGCGAAAGGTATGTATTTTATTACATTAACCAACAGCGAAGGAATTACAACACAAAATATTATTGTGCAGTAAAAACTTTTAAAAATTTATATAGCTTTGAGATCGGCAATTTGCCGGTCTCTTTTTATTTAAAACAGATGTCGAAATATTTAATCATTGGTCTCGGAAATATTGGTAAAGAATATGAACACACACGTCATAACATAGGTTTTGATGTGGTAGATGTGTTGGCGAAAGAACTGGATTTTTCGTATGATATTGCACGTTTAGCAGCTTACGGAAAAACTACTTTTAAAGGAAAACAACTGCATGTCATCAAACCGACAACATATATGAACCTGAGCGGTAAAGCCATAAAATACTGGATGAACGAACTGAAGATTCCTGTAGAAAATATCTTTGTTGTTGTGGATGAACTGGCATTGCCGTTCGGACAATTGCGTGTGCGCGGCAAAGGCAGCGACGCAGGACACAATGGTTTGAAGTCAATTCAGGAAGAATTGCAGACATCTGAATATCCGCGATTGCGTTTTGGTATCGGTAATGATTTTCCAAAAGGCAAACAGGTAGATTATGTCTTAGGAAAATGGAAACCTGAACAGGAAGCAGTGATACAGGAACGTATTCAGGCATCTGTTGAGATCATAAAATCATTCTGCACTGCCGGTTTAATGAATACCATGAGTACTTTTAATAATAAATAGAACACCTTAATAACAATTACTAATTACAATCAATTCAACACATGAAAATATTTTGCGTCGGATTAAATTACAGAGAACATATTGCGGAAATGAAACATTTTAATTTTCCTGAAAGTCCGGTAATATTCATGAAGCCGCCAACTGCATTACTAAAAAATGGGCAACCGTTTTATTATCCTGATTTTTCAAAAGATGTACATTACGAAGGCGAGATCGTTCTGCGTGTTTGCAAGAATGGTAAGAAGATCGATAAAAAGTTCGCACATAAATACTATGATTCTTTTACGTTAGGTTTTGATTTTACTGCGCGTGATATTCAGGCAGAACAAAAGAAAAAGGGCTGGCCTTGGGAAATTGCAAAAGGATTCGATGGCTCAGCATTCATTGGTGATTTCGTGCCATTGGAACGCGATAAAGTGATTTCATTTTCCATAAAAAAGAATGGCGAAACTGTGCAGCAAGGCGATACAACAATGCTTATCTTTTCCTTCGATGATGTTGTAAGCTATATTTCTCAGTTTTTTACCTTACAGCAAGGCGACCTTATTTATACAGGCACACCACAAGGCGTTGGTCCGGTGCAGATAGGTGATGTGTTGGAAGGTTTTATCGATGATAAAGCACTGGTGAAATGCGAAGTGAAATAGTATCCGTTTTATTTACATAAATTAATAGTTTCTAAATTTTACAAAGAACATTTTATGTGTCAAAATGATTAATTTACACATAGAAATGCTTCGTTTTACAAAAATATTAATTGAAACAAACTTATTCATTGCCTTTGCAGCAGTCGCATTTCTTTGGTCAACAATATTGTTGTTGGATTTTCAATCAGCTCATTTTATCTTGTTATCATTACAGGTTTTCTTTTCTACCTGGTTTGTTTACCAGATATCAAGATGGATTTATTTTAAAAAAGGCATGTACACCAACAAAGACGAATTGGTTGTACAATGGTTTGAAAAATATCCGAAACTCAATGAGTTTACTATTTATGCATCCGGAATTTTAGCGGTTGTGTTGATGTTTTTCCTTCAATGGAAAACAATCATCGTATTGTGTGTTGTCGGTTTGATTTCTGTATTGTATCCTGTTCCGTTTCTCAAACCATTCGGAATTACTACACGTTTGCGCGATGTGCCGTTTGTAAAATTATTTCTGATTTCATTTGTCTGGTCGGCAACATCAGTAGTATTGCCTGCATTGGAAGCGAATATAAATTTACACGAACGCAGAGATGTCTGGATACTTTTTGTCGCACAGTTTATCTTTATCTTATTCATCACGCTGCCGTTTGATATCAACGATGAAGCATCTGACAAAGCATCTAACGTAAAAACGATTCCTGTTTTCTTCGGCGTTAAAGTATCTAAAGTCATTTGTTTGGTTTTAGGAATTGTATATTCATTTATTATGCTGTTTCTTTTTGCCTTAATTAATTGGAACCATTCACCAAACAAATACTTACCGGAAGCAACCATTATTTTAATTTGGGTATTGCTGATTCTATTGCAGGTCTTTACATTCTACAAATCAGCCAGCGCAAAAAAGTGGATCATTAAAGTAGTGTATGACGGTAGTATGCTGGTTTATTTTTTAATTATGTATTTTACGATAGCATTATTTCATTGAACAGATCACAAACGAATAAGAGTTAACGCATGCAGGAACTGGGTTTAATAGAAACAATAAAAGTAGTCAACGGACGATTGGTGTTCAGGAACCTGCATGTAAAACGACTGTTTAAAGGTTTACAATTACTCAAAGTAAACGAAACGGAATTCAAAGTAGAAGACCGCATTTTACGATTGCTGAAATATGAATGTATCGAACATGGTTTAAAGAATTTTCGCCTGCGCATTGAAGTACAAAAGAACCGTGCGCACGAATACATGCCTGATATTTCGCCGCTGAAATGGAACTGCACCTTGAAACCATTAGATAATCCTGTTTATTTTTTAAATGATGTCGGTTTGAAAATAACATTGTTGCCAAAACATAAAAAGATGATCGATGCGTTCGCGAATGTCAAACATACCGAAAGAAATATCTATAACAAAGCAATGGAATATGCATCGGAAAATGGCTTTGATGATGCATTGGTGCTAAATGAAAACAACACCATAGCCGATGCTTCTATTTATAATGTATTCATCGTGAAAGAGGGAACCGTTTATACACCGCGATTGGAAGATGCGCCGGTTGCCGGTGTTTTGCGCGAGTTATTATTGACAAGATTGCCAAATGTTAAAATTATAGAGAAAACCATTTCCATCGAAGAAATCTACAATGCTGACGAGATCTTTTTTACCAATGCTATTCGCGGTATTCGCTGGATAGAATACTTAGATGAAAAAAGATTTTCAAATACTTATACGAAGAAAGTGTTTGAAGAATTTAAAGTCGTCGTCTTTGAACATTTCGGCGAGCATTTGGTTTAGAATTTATTCATGCCTCACGACTCACGACTTATGACTTACGACTTGTCCGTTCACTGGTTTCGCCGCGACCTTCGACTAGATGATAATGCTTCTTTGTATCATGCGTTGAGATCAGGTAACAATGTGCTGCCGATATTTATTTTTGATACGGAAATCTTAGATGACTTAAAACATAAAAATGATGAACTGACATTAGACAGGCGAGTAGTCTTTATACATCAGGAAATTGAACGACTGAAAAAGGAATTGCAGGAACTCGGTTCTGATTTGCTGGTATTTTACAGTAAACCAATCGATGTATTTCAGGAGCTGATTGAAACTTATTCCATCAAACAGGTATTCACCAATCATGACTATGAACCGTATGCCAATCAGCGCGATGAGAAAATAAAAATGCTGCTGCATAAAAACAGTATTGAGTTTTCTACCTACAAAGACCAGGTTATTTTTGAAAAGAGTGAAGTCACCAAAGACGATGGTTTGCCATATACGGTTTATACGCCTTATTCTAAAAAGTGGAAAGCCACATTGAATGACTTTTATATAAAATCTTACCCGACGAAAAAATACTTCAAACACTTTTTCAAAACACAAAAGAAACAAGCGCTTATCACATTAGAGAAAATGGGTTTTACGGAAGACGATTTCTCGTTTCCTGAAAAAACAACCAACGATAATTTTATTCAGCATTACGAAGAAACGCGTGACATTCCAAGCATTTTAGGCACTTCTCGTTTAGGTTTGCATTTGCGTTTCGGAACTATTTCAATTCGCAAATTAGTGCAGCAATGTTTAAAAGCGAAAGCCGATAAATACCTGAATGAACTCATCTGGCGCGAATTTTATATGCAGATACTCTATCATTTTCCGCAAGTAGTAAAGGAATCATTTAAACCGCAATACGATAAGATACACTGGCGCAATAATGAAAAAGAATTTCAGCTTTGGTGCGAAGGCAAGACCGGTTATCCTATAGTAGATGCAGGCATACGCGAACTCAATGCAACCGGATTTATGCACAATCGTGTGCGCATGATTGTTGCATCTTTTTTAACCAAGCATTTATTAATTGACTGGCGAAAAGGCGAGGCATACTTTGCTGAAAAACTATTAGACTATGAACTCGCATCCAACAACGGCGGCTGGCAATGGGCAGCCGGAACAGGCGTTGATGCTGCACCTTACTTCAGGGTGTTTAATCCGAAACTACAAACAGAAAAGTTCGACAAAGACTTAAAATACATTCGCCAATGGATTCCTGAACTAGATTCATTAGATTATCCGACGCCAATTGTAGAACATACCTTTGCTCGTGAGCGTTGTCTGGCAACGTACAAGAAAGCATTACAGTAACACATGTAGATGTATCTCACTTATTTACAGTTATATACGCTATTGATTATTCTAATTACTTCCTACAAGTCAACTAATTTGTATTTTTTTCTAAAAACAGATAGATATACTTTGCATAAAAGTATATTTATGAATAATGATTTATATATTGGCTTAATTAAAAAGACACTGATTGACTATCAGAAAATTGGATATACCGAATACAAACCGCTGTATAAGAATAACGATACTTGGAAGTTAAAATTTGCCATTGCATTGGATAAACTATTCCGCAAAAATAAACTGGCTATCTGTAAATTCTCACAGTCAACTCTTGAAAAAAGACTGGAAGGAAAGGATTGGCCTGCAAACGCCGATTCTATGATTGGAATGAAACGGCTGGATAATATAGAATATTGTTTCCGGGAAGTGATTAAAGATAATATTGAAGGCGATTTCATTGAAACCGGTGTTTGGCGTGGTGGCGCTGTTATTTTTATGAAAGCATTAATGAAAGCATTTAATATTACGGACAGAAAAGTTTGGGTGGCTGATTCGTTTGAAGGATTGCCAAAACCGGATGAACAAAAGTATAAGCAAGATAAAGGTGATATTTTTCATACTTATGAAGAGTTGGCAGTATCATTGGAAAAAGTGCAGTATAATTTCAGTAAGTATGATTTGCTTGATGACAATGTCAGATTTTTAAAAGGATGGTTTAAAGATACCTTGCCATCAGCACCGATAGATAAGTTATCTATTGTACGACTTGACGGTGATATGTATGAATCTACTATGGATGGTCTCGTAAATCTGTATCCGAAATTATCAAAAGGCGGTTTCATCATTATAGACGACTGGGGCGCGGTTAAAGCATGCAAACAGGCTTGTCTGGATTACAGAGAACAACACAAGATTACAGATGAAATCACTATTATAGACTGGACAGGTGCATACTGGCGAAAATCATAACATGTGCAGGCAAAACAAAAAAATGCCGCGAAAACTTCGCGGCACAAAAAAACACTATTATGAGTAAAAAACTAAGGAGCAACCTTAGTAGCCGGATCGCTGTAGGCGCCTTGTCCGGCGCTGTTCACTGCCGATACACGAACCCAGACGCGCGTGCCGCTGTCAATACCTGAAATAAAACATTTTGCTTTTACAACCGCTGCCTGAAATGTCCATTGCTCTTCATCCGAAACATCATAAGTCATATCTACAAGATAACTTTTAGCGCCTTTCATCGATTTCCAGCTCACTACAATATCGCCGCTGTTAGCACCCTCTTTTGCCAGCACATTCAGCGGTGAAGGCAATAAGCCGGCAGGTGTCGATGCTTTCTTCACATCATAACCGGCGCTTAAAATTTTGGCAACATCGCCATCTGCATTTTTGTTTACATAATTTCCTAATAATTCTAAGAGACCTATTAAGTTGTCTTTTTCATTTTCGAGTTCTACTGTCTTTTGCTGATACGTTTTAAACGCCTCTTTCTGTTCAGCGAGCTTACTGTTCACCACATCAATCTGAAGCTGAATGGAATTTAGCTCAGGCATCGGTGTCGGAAAAGTGGCATTGCCTGTCATTTTAAGAATGATGCTGCCACCTTTAGTAACTACCTCAGTAACGCTTTTTCTGCTGAGGTTTAAAATAGCTTTTTGCTTTTTCATAACTGTTAAATTTTATTGTTATAAATTTTGTTATAATCAATAGACGAATCAGGATAAGAAAAAGTTGTATGCGTATTCATATAAATCGACATTTTTAAATATTTTAACAAATCTAATTTTTATTTAACGTGTAAAGCATTGAAGTAACAGAAGAAATATATTTACAGGAATGCTATGTAATGCTGCAACAGATTAAAAGCATATAACATTAGACCAAAAGCATACTACATTGGGCCAAAAGCATACTACATTAGACTAAAAGCATACAACATTAGACTAAAAGCATACTACATTAGACCAAAAGCATACAACATTGAGCCAAAATCATACTACATTGGACTAAAAGCATTGAACATTGGCGTAAAAGCATATAACATTGGCGCAAAAGCATATAACATTGGCGCAATGTATCGATACAAAAGACCAATGTCATGTGTAAAATGCGATATGTAATGCATACAACCGCCTTGTTTTAACAGATTTGGACCAATATTAAGACGTATCTTAAAATTTAACATTACAATTTTATGGAATTTAGGTGTTTTAGGTATCTAAATAAGGAAATAAAAGAAATAGCATTATGATTGAATGGAAAGCAAAAATAGTAAACTATAAAAAAGAGCAACGGATCGCGGTCTATTTTGAAAAACGTAATGATTTAATAGAACGCATAAAAAAACTGCCGGATGCAAGATGGAGCTATACGTTAGGTGCCTGGCATTTACCCTTTTCGGAAGCAAACCTACAACGGTTTAAGTTAGAAAATGCTGTATTGCGCACTGATAAAATGAGGAAAGCAGAAGATTTTAGCCGATGACTGAAATCGAAACGATATAGTGATAACACTATAAAAACGTATACGGATGCGTTGAAATCATTTTTACTATTTTACAATAGCAAACCTGTTGAGGAAATTACGAATGAAGACATTATAACTTACAACAATGATTTTATACTGAAAAACAACCTTTCCTCATCGTATCAAAACCAGATTGTGAATGCGGTGAAATTATTTTTCAGAACGATGGAAAACAAAGTGATGAATGAGGAACTGATACACCGACCAAAAGGTGAAAAGAAATTGCCGAATGTACTAAGTAAGGAAGAAGTGAAGCAAATATTGGAAAGCATTAATAATATAAAGCACAAATCAATGTTGGCTCTTATTTATGCTTGTGGTTTAAGAAGGAGCGAACTATTAAATTTAAAGATTAACCAATTAGACTCTAAAAGAAATCTGTTACTCATAAAACAATCTAAAGGAAAAAAAGACAGAATAATACCATTGTCAGATAAAATACTAAAAATGCTACGCGACTATTACAAGGTTCATAAACCCAAAGAGTTTCTCTTCGAAGGACAATCAGGAGGTATGTATAGTGAGAAAAGTTTATCAAGTGTACTTCAAAGAGCGTTAGAAAATACTAAAATAAATAAACCTGTAAGTTTGCATTGGCTGAGACATAGCTTTGCCACACATTTACTGGAAGCAGGAACAGACTTGAGATATATCCAGGAACTTTTAGGACATAGCAGCAGTAAAACAACAGAAATTTACACTCATGTAAGCACTAAAAGTATTCAGAATATAAAAAGTCCGTTTGATGATTTGGACATCTAATAATATAAAACTATATTTGAATAAAGGATGCAAAATGCAGGCATATACAACCCAAAAAGGCTGTATAAGGATGCAAAATGTAGACATATAAACTAGTTAGAGCGCAATTTTAAGCCACTGCAAAACAATGAAAACTGTAGTGAATTTCAGAGGAGCAAAACGAGAGTAAAAACTAAAAAGTTTTTTACGTTGAGTATTGGCGACGAATCGCGGGAAAAGTTTACTTTTCAAAGCGTGAGACGCTTACAATACTCAGCAAAGTTACAAGAAAAAAAATTGTGAAACAATTGTTTGAGTGTAACTTATCGTTTTGATAAAATGAGTTTTCACGACAAAAATGACTGCGGAAATACAAGTATTTACGACAATAATTTTTATCTACATGTTTTGCAGTGAGAGTAGCTTAAAACTGGAACTGTTTTAGTAAATTGCATAAACTAAAACAGCGCCTAACTGGCAGTTTTGCAAAATGAGTTGACAATGTAAACATGGTTCATCGGACTCAACTCACTTCGCAAAGCTGCCGGGCGTTAGCGGTAATTTTAGAACGACACAGTTAACATCAACATACAGTCAAAAAAAAAGAAAATGGGACTATTTGACTTTTTTAAAAAAAAGGAAGACGGTATTAACGAGAGGATATTTAACTCTAAACAATACCAAGATGAAATATTAACGTTTTCACAAAAAAAATATTTCGAGAGCAAACAGAATTTTGAGACAGTTGAATATCTATTAGCTAAACAAGGTTTAAATAATAAACAAATAGATTTAACTGTTCAGAGATTAAGAGAATTAAATGCAAGAATGACGGAGAATCTACAGCGAGACCTTGATTCAGGTAAAATAACTGATATCAAAGTGATACCTAACTCAGAACACCAAAAAGGCAATACAGACCAGGACCAAGTTGACCAATACATTGCTTTTGGTGCTTACCAAATGGACAGAGGCGATTTAGAAAATGCTTTGGAACTTTTTGATAAGGCAATTGAACTTGACGACAAGGCAACCTTAGCTTATGCCAATAAAGGGACTTTGTATTCAAGAAAAGAGGATAAAGAAAATGCGTTACGATTTTACAATAAAGCTCTTGAAATTGAGCCTGACAATGTTCAAATTTTAGAGAACAAGATGGATTTACTTTTTGATACATTTTTTAAGCCCAATGAAGGAGAGTTTATTAATACGGTAAAATCTATTTTAGAAATTAACCCAGAACATCCAAATGCTCTAATCTATATGATTCAATATTATCATAGAGAGCAAGACAATGAAAATGCTTTGATATGTGTAAAGAAATTATTCGCTAACTACCATGAAGAAACTGTTGCGATTCAACTATTGCTTAAAACATTTCACAAACTTCCACAAGACAAGGCTCTGAGCGAATTTGAAAAATATAAAATGGTGATAGACGATAGTGCAAAATATCAATTATTATACTGTAAAGGACTTTACTTAAAAGGAATTGAGAAATATGATGAAGCCATTATTGAATTTGAGCTGATGAATGAAGTTCAAGAATTTTCTTGGAGTTATTATCAAATGGCTATAATTAAAAACCTTCAAAACAAAACGGTAGAAGCATTAGAATTACTCAAGGCAACATTTAAATTAGAACCTGAATTAATGAATGATGCCAAAGAGTTTCCTGAATTAGAAAACTTATGGACAAATCCTACATTCATAAAGATGGTGAAATAAAAAAAACTACCGCTAACAAAAAATTGGCAATAGTTGTGGTTGATTTGGTAATTTAAGTTTTGCGTAATAAATTACATTTGTAAATAAGTGATAGTTTTTGCTAAACACGCACAACCAGCGCCAATTTTCAACCGTTATGGGCTATGTTCTTGACACTCTCTAAAATTTAAAACAGTATGACACGAAACATCTTACAAACTTTGTTATTTTTAGTGATTTGTATTTCTTCAAAAGCTCAAAATAACTATCCTGCTACCAAAACTGTTGACAGCAGCGACATTTATTTTGGAGTTACTTACCAAGACCCTTACCGTTGGTTAGAAAATTTAAAAGACAGCTCCGTCGTAAACTGGTTGGTAGAACAAAAAGAATTTACCGACAAAAAAATGAATAACCTAAGTGGTGTTGATAGCTTTCTAAACCAGTTGCAACAAATGTATAATACCAAAAGATGGCATCGGGAAGCGTATTATAAAACTTCTACAAGGTATTATTACTTTAAAAATAATGCAGATCAGCTTTCAGAAAATCTGTATTACAAATCAATAAATGATACTAAAGAGCATTTTGTTTTCGACACATGGCAAATTGATTCCAATATAAAATACTCATTATATGCCCTTGAGTTTTCGCCTGATGATAAATACTTTATAGCTGCATTTGATAAAGATGGTGAAGAATATCCTTTTATAAAAGTTTATGACATTGCAAATAACAAATGGCTGAAAGATAGTTTGCCCAATTGCTACTCTTGGCCTATCAATTGGACTGCAGACAGCAAGGGTTTTATTTACAGCTACAACACCGGCGACCGAACAGCACCTAATGCAAAAGAAAATTATGTGTATAAATTTCATAAGCTTTTTACCAGCAGTAATACGGACAACACTATTATGGATGACAAAATAAGAAGCACTATTGAAAAGAAGATTAGCAATGCTTACTACGCAATGGTTTATACAAATAATAGTTCAAAAAGAATTTATTGTCAGCCTAATTCAGGTTTGGTACTTGATAAAAGTGTTTTTTATATCAACAATTCTGAGTTATTAAATCCGACCAGGCAATGGAAAAAATTATATACTAAACAGGACTCAGTATCTGATTTCAAAGAAACGAATAATGGCTACTATTTTATTTCTGCAAAAGGTAACGGATTTAATAGTCTCAGATATACATCTTACAATAATCCTGACTTTGCTAACGCCAAAATTATTTTTCCGGAAGACAGTATTTGGCAATTGGAAAATATAGCAGAAACAAAATCATATATCTTAGTTAGTTACTCCAAATACGGCTTTCTCAACAAAACCATTTTTTTAGAAAAAAGAACAGGGAAAGAAATTGATGTATCAGCTATCAAAGATTTTGACAGATTTAGTATAACTACTATGGGTAAAAAAACCGATGAGTGTATTTTTCAAAAACAATTTGTCAACAAAGCTAAAAGCGATTTTTTACTCAATATCTCAAAAAACAAATTAACTGATGATGATTTTTGGTCATACCATAGCCAAAAAAATATGGAGACCAGTAATGAAATTGTAACCGAATTGATTGAAGTTCCATCTTACGATGGTACACTGGTACCTATGACTATAATGCGAAATAAAAATACAAAGCTGGATGGTAATAATGTATGTATTTTATACGGTTATGGTGCTTATGGAGCTATAGTACGAGATAACTTCTTCAACGAATACAATGTTATCAATGACCCCTTAATTCAACGTGGTGTAGTGTTGGTGCATGCTTATGTGCGTGGCGGTGGTGAAAAAGGCGAAGCATGGCATCAGGCAGGAATGAAAGAAACCAAACCCAATAGCTGGAAAGATTTTATTGCCTGTGCCGAATATCTTATTAAAAACAAATATACACAATCATCAAAACTTGGTTGCTTTGGTGGAAGCGCCGGAGGTGTATTAATTGGCAGAGCCATCACCGAACGCCCGGATTTGTTTGCTGCAGCTACTATTCAATCTGGTACTGTAAATCTTATAAGAAGTAAAGCGTGGCCAAATTTGATAAACAATTATCCTGAATTTGGCAATCCTGAAATAGAATCTGAAATGAAAGGAGTAATAGAAATGGATGCAGTAATTCATATAAAGCCCAATATAAAATATCCTGCTGTATATATTGTTGGCGGATTGAATGACCCGAGAGTACCAATATGGATGTCAGGAAAAATGGCAGCCGCCTTGCAAACTAACAGCACATCAGACAAACCAGTATTGCTCTATACCAATTTTGGAGGCGGTCATGTCGGAGATGCAAATGATTCATCAACGTTAGAACGGGATAGAAAAGAATTAAGACAGATTTTCTTTTTATTATGGCAATCTGGACATAAAGATTTTCAACCGAAATAATTGTCAAAAACAAAAAGCCAATATAATAACTAACATAACTCGTGCAAGTATCAGTATAACAATAAGCATGGCGTGCTTGTGCTGGAAATAAAAAGAAACACACAGACATTCAACAAACAATATTAGCTTTATAACCTAAAAACATAACCACATGCAAAAACTACAATTCAAAAAAGAGATAAATGCACCGGCGCAGAAAGTATATGAAACGATGCTGGGCTTAAAAGATAAAGCCACTTACGAATACTGGACAGCAGCGTTTAATCCTACATCTACTTATGAAGGCAGTTGGGACAAAGGCAGCAAGATTCTTTTTACAGGTACAGATGAAAACGGTAAAAAAGGAGGCATGGTTTCGGAGATTGCAGCAAACCAACCTGCCAATTTTGTTTCTATTCGTCATTATGGATTCCTCGACGGTGATACCGAAATAACTACCGGCGAACAGGTAGAGAAGTGGGCAGGCGGACATGAGAATTACACGTATCAGGAAAACAACGGCGTTACCACTGTAACTGTAGATATAGATGTTATTGATGAATACCTGGATTACTTCAATAGCCATTATCCGAAAGCATTGGATAAATTAAAAGAAATTGCAGAACAGTAAAAGCGCAGATGTCAGAAATTAGAAACCATGTATAATATAACTTTTATTAGCACAGTTCATATAGAGACAGGAAAATGCAATGCTGATGAATTATATAAGATTATAAAAAAAATAAATCCACAAGTTATTTTTTTAGAAGCACTTCAAGAAACGTATTCAGAGTATGATAAACTTTTGTTTTCATCATTTGGAGTATATCATACAAGATTGGAAATATCAGCAATCCAAAAATATAGCTTTAATGCCTCTTTTGAATATATTCCTACACTGGATAATGGATTATCTGATGCATTTAATAAAAAATATAATATAGTATGTGAAAATATTGAACTTCAAAAGTTGATCGATAATTTTAATTTTTTAGCCATAAATTATGGATTTCAATTTCTTAATAGCGTTGAAAGTATTAGACTACATGAGGAAATGAGAATGTTAGAAAATAGTCTTTTGAATGATGATAAGATAAATAAAATGGTTAGTGAAGATATTGAGGAGTATGAAAACTCAATGCTTCGCAACATATATTCTTATTGTAAAAAGAATCAATTTGATACAGCAATTTTTATGTGTGGATCAGCACACAGAAAATCAATTATCGAAAAGATAGGAAAGTTTAATGTCCTTGAAGAAATAAGTTTAAAATGGAAAATATTTGAGAATTAAAGTAACTTTTATCAAACTTCATACAGCATGGTATTTACAAAATTTTTTACAAATCGGTTGATGTCCACACTAATATAAAACTCAAAAATTATACTAACTTCAACAACTAAATCTTTACAACATGGCAAAACAAGTTTTCATCAATTTAGCGGTAAAAGACGTTCAGCAATCTATGGATTTTTACACTGCATTAGGTTTTACAAACAATCCTCAATTCTCGGACGCCAGCGGAAAATGTATGGTTTGGAGCGAAAGTATTTTTGTGATGATCTTGTCGCACGAAAAGTTTGCCGGCTTTGCCACCAAACCTATTGCAGATACTAAATCAGCAGTAGCAGGACTTTTTTCTTTATCGGTAGATAGTGTTGATGAAGTAAACAATATGGTAAACAATGGTTTGAAAGCCGGCGGCGTTGAACCGAACGAAATGAGAGATTACGGTTTTATGCAGCAGCGAACCATTGAAGACCCAGACGGACACACTTGGGAAATTTTCTATATGGATATGTCGAAGTTTCCGGCAGAGCAGGCAAATGCATAAACACATTTAAATTGGAGCTATACACTAAAGTAGCAATACTACATGCACCAAAAACTATTTAAATAATGATAAGGTTTTGGAAAATAAACTATGTGGTGAGTGTGTATCTATTGTTGGTATTACTGTTTTATATTTCTGTCGGAACAAGTTTTTATGCAAACAATAAATGGTTCCAGGCAATACAATCCCTACTCACTGTTAACGAAACACTGATGTTGTTCACATTCTTTGCAGAATGGATACAAATACCATTATGTTTGATTGTGCTGTTTTTCTTCAAAGAAGAACGGACAAAAACACATTTCTTTTATATCGGTATAATGGTATTATTAAACTTAGCCAAATTGATATTTTGGTTTTTGGCAGTTAGTTCGGTAACGCATAAAACATGAAATAGATATCGTACATTTACTTAAAGAAAGTTGATTGTTGGTGACGCTTGCTTCGCTTAAAGCTATACTAAGCGAAACACCAATAATGGCGACAAGGCATAAATAAATATCTAATCTGGCGCGAGTTTTCCAAAGGAAAACTTGCGCTTAATATTAATCCTTATACCTAACTACAAACCAGCCAGGTCTTATTTCTTTTACTACTTTATATTCAGGTGATATATGCTTACCATAACATAAACTATAATGTTCAAATGTGTAACTGGCAAGACCAAAACCCCAGAAAACATTACTGTCCTTATCTTTACTAATAGAAGCATCCCATCTGTTATTCAGATAATCTTTTATTTCATTATTAATACTTAGTTCTATCTTACCAACAGATGTATCAATACTTTCAATAATTGATCCGTTACACTCTAAATAAGCTGACTTTCCATTATGTGTACTACTTAAGTAAAGATCTTCACAGTCTTTATATTTCTGATCGTTCAGAAAAGACACTATCTTTTCCATTGTAGCATAATTTTCATTTAACTCTTTAGTACATTTTAGCACTGCACTCTTGTCTGTATCATGTCCGGTTATATACGCATAAAGAATAAGACCAACAGCAAAAGCTATATATACAGAGTACTTCTTTGCCATTATTGATTTCTTCTTTTTATTATCATGTTCGACTGCAAAATATAGAGAAGCAAAATTTTGTCTTATAAATTATCTACCTGACTTTTCTATACAAATTAAAATAATGAGAACTGCCTTTTTTAAAAGAAGCAGAATCAACATCAAATACTTTAGAGCAATCAAATTGACCGGAGTTCCAGAGTTTATGCGTTTTGGTGTTGTAGGAAACAAAGGTATAATCAGCCGCAATTTCCAGTGTTTCGGAAATAGAAGAAGTATCCGGAATAAGCGTTTCGCTGCCACTTGCCACTACACTTCTTAATAACCATTTTCCGGCAATATTCGGACAGCTTGCCTGTTTTTTACAGCCAACTGCGATAAACAGCACACAGATGATAATTGTGGATAATTTTTGCATACCTAAATCTATAACAAAGCTTCAAAAAAATATGCTTTTTGATAAAAAAATAATTCCATTTTGTATCTTCAATTTATGATTTTTCCGAAACAACGATCGTTGATAGAGAATGGTACGAATTTGCCATTTGGTGTGTATGAAGATTTGATTGAGAATGTAGATACAAATCATTTTGACACGCAAGGTTTGTTGACCAAAAAGCGCCGAACCGAACGAAAGACGTGGATCTATTTTGGTGTGTACAGCCCTGATTTGATTTGCGGTTTCGCCATTGCAGATGCCGGTATGGTAGCTACTGCGTTCACTTATTTTTATTCGTTCAAAGATGGTACGTTTGAAGAAGATAAAACAACGGTTCCTTTAGGTTTTGCCAGCGATTTTAATCCGAATCTGAACAGCGACTGGAAACTTGGCAACTATTCTATTAAAACACAAAACGGTAAAATGTCGTTTCAGTATTCAGGTAAATTCAAACTGATTATTGATGCCGAAAATACTGATTTAGGCGCCAGCATTATCGCACCTTCTAAAGAAAAAAGACCGTTTAATTTTACGTATAAAAATTTATGTGTGCCGGTAAAAGTACAGATCAACAACGGTGGTATTAATACTTATGCAACCAGCGGAAAATATGGTTCTATTGATTTTACAAAAGGATATCCGCCGCGCGAAACGATTTGGAACTGGTTGTCGTTCATTGGCATTACAGAAAGCGAGAAAACAATTGCCGTTAACCTGGTAGATCGTTTTAATGAGAACATGGAAAATATTTTATGGTACGATGGAAAAAAGATATTGTTATCAGAAGCAGTCTTTTCGTTACAGCCGCCATTAGATAAAACCGACTGGTTGATTGAAACTAAAGACGGTATCTTGAATTTGCATTTGTCGCCGCGTGGCGCGCGTACGGAAAACATCAACGCATTGATATTAAAAAGCCGATTTACACAGCCGTTTGGCACTATTGACGGTACTGTTGTCATAGATGGAAAAGAGGAACGATTTACCGCGATTGGTGTGGTGGAAGATCATCATGCCATTTGGTAATTTGGTATGATTTATGTACTGTTATCAAAGATTTAAAGAAATTAACATGAAAAAACCAATTTTGATTTCAAGCATTTTAATCGCAGCAGTTATCTTTATCGTTCAGGCAGGCAATCCGCCGCCGCCGGTTCCTGTTGTAGATAAAAAAGCGGAAAAACGAAAAGCTGATTCTATTGCGAATATCAATCTGTATAATAATTTTACAACCGACACGAAAGATTATACATTTCAAAATACACCGAATGAAATTGTTTTGCCAAACGGAATGAAATTGAAATTTGTTAAGTTAAATCGATTTATATTGCCGCGCGGCGCAAATGTTACCATTCCTGATGAAATGAGTCAACGCTTTGCGTATGAGTTGGCAGAAGTGGAAATACAGGCAACTAACACCAATTCAACTGAAGTAAAGCTGACTGAAGAAGCATCCGGCGCTTTGTTTGCTTCATTAAAATTATTTGGAACAGAAACAGGTTCTAAATGCTTTACATCACAATATCCGTTATCATTTGGCTCTATTTATAGTATGATGGAACCGCCACAAACCGACAAGCTGACTGCAACATATAAAGAAACCAAAGCGATGATAAACGCTTCTTACAAACCAGGCGAAACAAAAACAAGCAAAGGTATCATTGTATGTATTGCTAAAGCAGCAAAACACATCGACAAATTAATCGTAAACACGCAGGAATTCGGAACGAACAAAGCATACGGTTGTCCGGTAGTGTTATAATATTCAGTAACTTTTATCTGAAATGTGAATCATCACGACTCATTGAGTTGTATGCACACATGTAAATGATTCCGGGAAATCGTTCTATTAACTGATAATTGTGCGTAGCAATGATCATTGGTGTTTGTGTGGTTTTAAAAATAGAATACAATAAACTCATAATTTCTTCAGTCGTTTCCGGATCGAGGTTTCCTGTCGGTTCATCAGCAATAATCAATTCAGGATTGTTCAGTAAAGCGCGCGCAATGGCAATACGTTGCTGTTCGCCGCCGGAAAGATGATTGGGAAATTTATTGATCTTATCGCCTAAATTAACCATAGATAAAGCTTCTTCCACTTTTGCTTTGATCTTTATTTTATCATTCCAGCCAATAGAACGCAACACAAAATCCAGATTGTCAAAAATAGTTCTGTCGGTTAATAGTTGAAAATCCTGGAAAACAATACCTAAACGACGACGCAGATTCGGAACATCCGAACGCTTCAGTGTTTTTAAATTATAACCACACACATCGGCATCGCCTTCAGTAAATTCCAGGTCACCGTATAATGTTTTTAATAAACTGCTTTTGCCGCTGCCGGTTCTGCCGATCAGATAGACGAAATCACCTTTACGCACTTCAAAATTTACATTGTCAATAACAGGATGATTATGATAAGATATCTTTGCATTTTTAATATCAACCACACGCGGCATTATTTTAGATACAGACGGATTATTTATTTCGATTGCTTCAGACATGTTACAAAGTTATAGGTTATAAGTTATTTGTTATGAAGTTTGACGAATTATTTTATGATTAACACCGAATAACTTATGACCAATAACAAATAACTTTGAACAAAGTACATCAAAAATAAAATCAAATTAATCCGTATTTTTGCCCATTATGTTTATAAACGATTTGATCTTAAAAGCGGCAAAAGGCGAACAAACAGACCATATTCCGGTTTGGCTGATGCGCCAGGCAGGAAGAATTTTGCCAGAATACCGTGCGGTGCGAAGCAGTGTGAACGGATTTAAAGAATTGGTGAAAAACCCGGAATTGATTTGCGAAGTAACCATACAACCGGTAGATATTTTAGAAGTTGATGCAGCTATCATTTTTTCAGATATTCTGGTCATTCCGGAAGCGATGGGTTTGAATTATGAAATGATAGAAAGCAAAGGTCCGTTCTTTCCCAAAACAATAAAATTACAGCAAGATGCAGATGCATTGACAACCGATGTTGTTCCGAATTTGCACTATGTTTTTGAGTCGATAAAGCTAACAAAAAGCGCGTTGAATAACCGTGTGCCGTTGATTGGTTTTGCCGGTGCGCCATGGACGATCTTTTCATACATGATAGAAGGAAAGGGCAGCAAGACTTTTTCAGAAGCTAAAAAGATGTTATATACCAATCCGGTTTTGTCACATCAGTTATTGGACAAAATTACAACGTCAACGATTGCTTATTTAAAAGAACAGATCAAAAGCGGTGCTGACATAGTTCAGGTATTTGATAGTTGGGCTGGCGTGTTGAGTAAACAGCAATATATAGAATTTGCTTTGCCATATATGCAGCGCATTGCCGCATCGATAACTGAAGTTCCGGTGATTTTATTTGCGAAAGATGCGCATTATATTTTAGCAGAATTTGCTGCTACACATTGTTCGGTAATTGGTTTGGATTGGACCATTGAACCGCAAAAGGCGAGAAGCGAAGCGCCAACAAAATGCCTGCAAGGCAACCTGGATCCGTGTGTGTTATATGCTGATAAAGCAGTAATCAAAAGTGAAACGGAAAAAATGCTGACTGCGTTTGGAAAACAAAATTATATCTGCAATTTAGGACACGGCGTATATCCTGATGTTGATTTTGAGAAAGCAAAATACTTTATTGAAGTGGTGAAGAATTTTAAGTAGAATAAACAGTTACTAATATTTTCTTACAAACTTTGCGTTCCAGCTTTTTAAAGCATCTGTTTTTTTCTTATTGTCTTTTAGCCAGAAACTAATATCCTGATGATATTTGGTTTGACTGATGTAATAACAAAATGCTTCGGTGTGTCCTGCTTTATTCATTGCAGTGTAAAAGTTAACGTAATACTTGCTCCAGAAATCAGGTGTTTTGGGTTTCAATTGTTCCAAATAAGCAAAAAATGTTTTGGTGTTTTGATAAAACAAAATCGCACTCGGTTTCGCTTTGTTTTCCGCGCTGTTGTTGTTAGCTGCAATCATGCTCAACATAATATCCGCGTTTCTGAGTGTTTCGTTGGATTCATTTTTAGGCATAGTAATCAGCGTCTTTGTGCTGTCATACGAAACACCGCGCGATAATTGTTTGCTAAGTTCCTTATACACTTTTTCTGCTTTCTGTCCGGTTGGTTCCAACAGTAAAAAATTATAAAAAGCGAATACAGCTTCCACGCGTTTCTTCTGGCTTACCATCGTATAACCTAAAACCAAATGACTGCTCGCATGTAATGGATTTAAAGTAACCGCTTTCTTTGCGTTTTCTTCTGCCGATTTATCATCATAGTTATTAAATGAAGTAAGTGCCAAATTGTAATATAAAATACTGCTGTTCGGATATATTTTGATTCCGGCTTTATATTGCTCAATGGCTTCTTTTACATTTCCTTTTGCTTCTAAAATAGTACCATATAATACATACGCCTGATCATTCAGTTTATCAGCAGAGGCGATTGATTTTTTACAATGTTCAATGGCTTTCGCGGTATCTTTCATCGCATAATATGTAGATGCCATTTCATAATTTAAAAGACCGGATTTTGTATCGATCTTTTGCGCCAGCTTATACAAATCCAATGCGCCTTTGTAATCGCCTTTGTCGTATAATTCTATACCATGTTCTATGATTTCTGCAAAATCGGAAGAATCTGCTGATGCCTTTAAACTGACAAAAGCAATAGCTGCAAACAGTATAGTTTTGAAATAGTTCATGTAAGACCGAAGATTATTCTTTCAGGTATTCAATTTTAATGCCAACTTCTTCTTCCAGTTCAGTAACGGCAATCGTGTAATTGGCTTCTTTATTGGTTTTAGCATCTTTAAATTCGCCGTTCCAGATGTTGTAGCCCTTTTCATCTTGTTCAGCGCTGCCATAACGTTTTGTATAGTATTGTTCAAATGAATTTTTTGTATGCGCAACCTGTGCGGAATCATTTAAATAAATATCAGCGGTGATGATGTCCAATTGATTGTTTTCATTGAAGAAATATTGCACATTCGCATATTCGGAAAAAGCAGTGCTGTCTTTCGGATAGATAAATTCATAGAAAAGATGATCTGCCGTTGACTCGTATAATTTCGATGGCTCTATTTTTTTTACTTCGTCTTCCGTTAAATTGAAATTGATATTTCTTAAGATCGCATCTTCACTTCCGGTAATAAAATTAGTAAAGTACGGTGATGCATTCTTAATATCATCGGCATACTTATCATGTTTACAAGAAAGCAGCATCAAAAGACAACAGCTAAAAATCAGGATAGCATTTTTAAAATTATTTTTATACATTTTATTTCTTATTACTTATTACTTACTACTTACAACTCATTGTACATTGTCTCTAAAAAGCTTCTGATCTTTTTTAAACGAGTTACAATTTCTGCATTCGCATCTGTTCGGTCGATGCCGCCTTCTTTTAGTTTTTTCTTCGCGCCGTCTAATGTATAACCTTTTTCTTTTACCAGATGATGGATCAATCTGAAATTTTCAATATCTTTTTTAGAATACAAACGATTTCCTTTCGTTGTCTTCTTCGGTTTTAAAATATCAAACTCCGTTTCCCAAAATCGTATCAACGATGCAGCAACGTTGAACTGCTTCGCAACTTCACTAATGGAAAAATACATCTTTTCAATTTCTTTGTCTTTGTATGGCATATTCTAAATAGTGTTTAATAATTCAACATTCAACATTCTAGTCGAATGATTGATTTCCTTGTTCTGATAATTTTAATACTAACTCATATTGTTCCGGTGAAATGTCATTGAAGAAATAATTCACTGGATCAATTTTATTTCCGTTTTTCCAAACTTCATAATGACAATGCGGTCCGGTTGATTTTCCGGTGCTGCCAACCAAAGCAATGGTTTGCCCGCGTTTTACTTTTTGTCCGACTTTCACTAATATCTTGCTGTTATGTCCAAACAATGTATGATAGCCATAACCATTATTGATTACAACTTTATTTCCGTAACCATCGCCTTGCGGACCGGCAACTTCAATAACACCATCGCCGGTAGCATAAACCGGTGTGCCTGTTTCTGCTGTGAAATCCAAGCCGGCGTGAAAGCGCGTAGTTTTATAAACAGGATCGATACGATAACCAAAACCTGAAGCGATGCGTTTCAAATCTTTATTAGACACCGGCTGAATGGCTGGAATACTTGCCAGCATCTTTTCTTTATTTTTGATCAGCACAGACAACTCATCGTATGATTTGGATTGTACATACGCTTTCTTTTCCAGCGTTTCCAGTTTTGATAAAGTCTTAGAAATGATTTCGCTTTCCGGTAAATTTTTTATTTCTGCGTATATCTTAGACTTATTCACGCCACCAGTGCGCAGTTCGTCCGGAAGTGGTTCAGACTCAAAAATCACGCGATACACATTGTCGTCTCTGTCGCTCAAGTCTTGCAATACTTTATTCAATGCATCGGTTCTTTTATCTAAAATATCATACTTTTCCTGCATTTCTTTCAATTTGATCTTTTCTGCAAGCTGATCGGGCTTGTCGAAAGCATTGTAACCTAAAACCATCGCCAGGAAACCAAAAAAGAATGCAGATGTGAAAAAACCGGTAATGCGCAAAATACGCTGTCCAATACTGATCTTGTATTTTTCATATTTCAGCGTATTTGGATTATAATAGTATTTTTCCTTTTGCATAGCTTAAAGTACCTGACAAATTTAGTATTAATCTAATACTTTTCAAAGAGTCAAATAAGTTGTTGAAAATCAATTTATGTTGAATGTAAAATGATACACGTTGCGCTTTTCTGAATATTTATGGTTTATTCAATGTATAAATGCTTGCAACAGTTCTGTGTACTACAAATTATGTATTTTATACATTATTACATTTGGCCAAATTTGTCTTAATGAAAAAAATAAAGATCATGAAAAAAGCAGCTCTCAAATCTGTACTTGCTTTTATTTTATTAAGCATATCGATTGCATCAATTTCCTGCAAAAAAGATAAAAATTTCAATGCGAACGGCGAATCATCCGTGAGTTTTAAAATAGATGGTGTACAAAAAAACTATAAAATTGGTTCAGGCCAGCATAAAGATATCGGATTGGACAGTTGGTGGGTCGTTGGTTCTGAAACGGCTGATACGACTTCTAATAGTTTAGTTATGTATGTTGCCAATGACGGAACAATTGAAGATGGTATTAATTACGGTGAATTAAGCGCTATCATATCTATCAAGCACAGAACGGCTTCCGGCGAATTGCTGGTGAGTCATTATGATGGCTGTAAAGCTTATTTCTCAGAACTTGGAACAGAACGTATAAAAGGCACTTTTGAAGGTATCGTAAAAAACAGTGCAGGCGACAGTAAAACCATAACAGATGGTGTTTTTGATGTAGCCAGAACTCAATAATGGCTTTGAATGTTAATTAATGCGGCGAAACTAATGTTTCGCCGTTTTTTTGCTTTAATGTGTTTGTTATGTAATAGCTGAACTTTTTAAAATGCAGCATTTGTATTTGTTAAAACGCGTTGCGCCTGCTGTATATGTCGTTCATTGTGGTAAATAACAAATCGGAATGTATCACCTAATTTTATTCGGATCCATTTGTTAATGCTGATTGGAATGCGAATACTGTTCAGATTCTTTTCGTGTGCCAAAGATAACAAGTGCAACATCTTTTGTTGTTGTTGTATAAATATTTCCAGAGTTTGCTTATTCAGTTTACTGTGAATCGGATTCATGCTTTTAAATGTTTTCATCTTGTTGAGGTTTTCTTTTGGCAGCATGCTTTCTGCAAAGTAATTTCCAAGCCAGCCGCTTTTGAACATTGCAGCCGGTTTATTAATAGAAGCTATGAGTTGTTTCTCTATTTCAGGTAAATAATAATTGCCGTATAAATTCAAATGTTCTATACATTCTAAAATACTCCAGCTATCATTATTTATTCTTTGGTTTAATTTATCTTCGGAAAGATCTTGCAGTGTAATAACATAGTTTAAATGTGCTCTTGTTTGCTCTATTAAGTTTTGTAATAATTGTTCTGAATTTGTTTTCATTTCTTTTTTCTGCAAAGTTGCATCTGAGAAGCTCAAAAAATCTTGATTGAACTCAAGAGTTTTTTAAACGCGATAAGGTTTCAGCGCTCATGCGCAGATAATTGGCAATATGTTTGTTTGGAATTTCCTGGAATAATTGCGGACTGCGTTTCAAAACGCGTTCGTAGCGTTCTTTCGGTGAGTTGATCAGCAAATCTTTTTCACGCTCAATTTGTTGCAGCACCAAGTCTTCCAATATGCCTGACCATAACTTCATATTTTCAGGCGTACTGTTAATGAAAACAGTAAATGTTTTTTTGCTTGTTATACGCACTATTGTTTTTTTGATTGCCTGTATATATAATTCAGAAGGTTTGCCTGATAAAAAAGAATCGATAGAAACAATAAGATTATTTTTATAACCAAAACGTACAATGCGTTCTTCCGTTTCGTCCAGTAAAAAGATCTTTAAACTTCCGTTCTCAATAAAATAAATATTCGTGTCGATGCTGCCTCCAACTTTCAGGTATTGATTACGTTCTAAAACAATCGTTTTTTCAAATAAATGATTCGAAATAAAAAGTTCGGTAACTGCTGCAGGTTTCATAAACAATATTTAGCTAAAGATAGAGTATTAGGTTGTTGTAGCATGTTGTGCTTTCCAGTCTTTCCACATATAATAACTCCAAAACAATTCAATGAGTTGAAGACTGCCGTAACCTACAGGCAGTGCCCATTCAAAGCCATCGTGTCCGCCATGTGTACATACATAATTACAGGTAAACATACCTATTGGAATCAATCCTGCTATACGCAGCCAGATTGGAAATAAACTGCACCAGAATATAAAGATCAATGCCGGAATCATCGGTATCGCCATCGTCATTTCGCGTTCCATATTGATTGCGCCTTTGGTAAGTGCTGCTAAAGAAATACCATGTGTAATACCCATGAGTACAAAACTGGATGCGGCCACATGCTCGCCACGCGCACCAATATAACGGCCTGCGATAACAGATGCGGAAATAGCAAACGCATTACCGATCTGGAAAAATAGAATTTGTGCATGTGGATCTTCTCTGCAAATATAACCGGCAATACTAAACACCAAATTAAAGAAATAGGTGATACCGACAATATAGATAAGACTCTTTAGTTCAAAATCTGCTTTATTCATTTTATTAAAAATAAGATGTATTCTTTAGAATACCAAACGGACAATTTATCATCCAGATAAATAGCATATTTTATAAAATAAAAGCCGTCTCGTTTAACGAGACGGCTTCCTATGAATAATAATTTTAATGGTTAAGAATACTTTGGTGTCTGAGAAGGCAATAATTTTGCTTTCATTTTGTACCACCAACTTCGCAGCATTTCCTTACCATTCTGTGACGTTTTACGGACTGCCTTTTTCATTTTTTGTGTATCTGCTTCTGACGGACCTGCGTAGAAGTACAACTCTGATTCTTTTGCTTTAATTGGAACTAACATAATACTTCTGTTTAAATGATTAGGAAATAAATTACTTTTCAATTTAACGAAACATTTCATTTTTTGTTTTAATGAAATGTCAAGTATTAACAGAAAATAAGAATTTAATGTAAAATGTCTTAACAAGTCTAATCATTCAATCAGGCGTATTGGTAAGGTTTATTTATTTAACAGCACTGTAAAATAAGTAATCGCCTTTGTCATTCTCATAGCTTTTAAGAATGTTTTGAATGTTTCCGGATGCAATATCTTCTTTCAGCAATTTCAAGCCATGTTCCAGTTCTTGCACTGAACAAAAGTTGGTAAAACCGGAACTGCCTTTCCGTACTTCTGCATCTAAATATTTTTCCGGCTGAAATTTGTATGCGTATAAAAAATGATCCTGTAAGTCAGGTTGTACAAAATACTTTTCTGTTTGTATGTCTGTAAAACCTGCATTGGTAAATAAATCAAACATTTCGCTTTCAGTTGGAATTATATCTTCACCGGATTGTTTGATCATTTCCGGAAAATAATGTTTCAGCCAGTAACCATCCATTTGCTCGCCTGTGAAGCTAAGGAAAACCACTTTGCTTTCGGGTTTCAATACGCGATACAATTCATTAAAACCTTGTTGTTTATTTTTCCAGTGATGCAATGTAAGGATCGCAATAGCGCCATCAAAGAATGTATCTTCAAAAGGAATTTGTTCAGCAGTTCCTTGTTTAAACGCGCCGCCAATGTGTTTAGTGTTTGCTACTTGCAGCATTACATCAGACGGATCAACACCATAAAATGTAAAACCTTTCTGTGCGATGTAGTGTGTATAATTCGCTGTGCCGCAGCCGATATCTAAATAAACACCATCTTGTTTTGGTGCTAATTGCGCAATGATGCGTTCTGCAATATATGGATCGGCAGCCCTGTTGTTGTTATAGCCGACACCTATGGTATTATAAACTGCTTCGCTCACAATTATTACTTTTTATAAAAATAGTAAATTACAATGTTTAACTAATTGAAAATTGCCTTTGTTTTATTTTCCAGCCAATGTTTCTAATCTTTTGATCCATGAAGAAGAATAAAGAATACTTAGCTTGGCGCGCGTATCTTTAGTAAGTGTATTCCATTTTGCCTGATCGTCTGTAGTCTGAGCAATAGTTGTTATAGTACTTTGGATGCGACCATAAGCAGCATCGTCCATTTGTCGTACTGTATTTTTAAGTGTCGTACTCATCATTTTTTCTGTTTGCAAAATGATGTCTTTATATTCTGTTGGTATTGTATTCAGTATTTTGCTCGAAAAAATCAGGCCGCCAATATTCATATAAATAACATGATCTGTGATGAAATTTAATTTTCCGGATTTTGTGTAACCAAAATAATCAGCCATGTATGCATTTGAATATACAACGTTTGTTTTATTTAAATCTATATTTGAAATGATTTCAGGAATGGTTGAGTTCACGGTTGTAACATTTGTAAGAGATTGATACAAATATTTCATTGGAGCATTATACAGTATAGCTTTGCTGTTTTGCAGATCAGTTGGAAGTTTAACACCAAATCCTTTAGACATAAAATGTACTTTTCCTGCAGCATAAATATCTACTAACGTAAATTCTTTTGATTTTACAATTGAATCTAATTCCGGACGCACTGCATTAAGTGCATTGTTAAAAGTAGTATAATCAGAAAACAGACCAGGCATTTGGAAAGCCAAAATAGATTCTGATATTTTAGAAAACGCATTATCAGAAATGAAAGCGCCATCTAACTGATTCAACTTCATTTGCGATACCATTTGACCTTCATCGCCAAAATTGCTGTTAAATATTAATTTTAACTGTAGTAAACCACCTGTTTGCTCAGCAACTTTTTGAGACCATTTAGTTAATAATATTCCAAGTGTACTGGTTGATTTGCATGAAGTTCCAATTTTTAAAGTTACTGTTTGTCCGGGCACAACAGGTATAATTGGTGTTACAACTGCATTTGTTACAGTTGTATTTACCGCTTTGCTGGCAATAGCTACTGAAACATCTGCATATAATTTTGCATACTCATCTTTTGACATAGCTGTTTGCAAAACAAACATTCTGTTTTTTAATAACTCAGATACATTTGCATAACCAACATCTGACATTACATATCCATAATGCGCAGCAGAATCCAGGTAACCGCAACCGGCATCGTTTGGCAAACTGTTAGATGTAGAATTTGTCCAGCCGGCAAATTGAATACCGGCAGTTGCTATGCGTATGGAAAGCGAAGCATATAAAGCCGCATAATTTTCACGGCTCAAGCATGTTTTTATGGCTGTCATGCGATCGCCTATAAAAGTAGGAATGATGCTTACATCATTAGTAGTTGCTGCGTAATTGTAATGCGCGTTCCAATCGGTAGTGCCACGGCCCTGATCGCTTGTTAATGCAGCATCGGAGCCATTTATCCAATTACATTGTGCATTTGCAGCAGATAAAGTAATCAGGAAACAAAATAAAATGTAGATCATTTTTCTCATCAGTTAAATTTTTATTGTTGAGTAATAAAAAAAATGTAAGAACTGAAAATTCAGTACCAACTTATTAAATAAATTTACAATATAAGATTGTTATTAACGAATATCATGCCAGAAATCTGGTGTTGATGCTATTAACTTTTCAAACGGTTTATTGATGTCCGGTCGAATATTCTGCGCATCGCGCGTCATTGCGAACCAGTGAAGCAATCTCTTTGCCATTCAAATAAGATGGCTTCGTGCCTCGCCATGACGCGTGCGCGTGAGATTTCTTGAATTTCGCAAGAAGTCTATTGTTTTTACACAAAAGTGAGAATTTTTATTAAAACCACCTTGTGCGAGATTACTGTATTTTTATATTTCCGTGCCGTCACCATTTACGGATGTTTTCATCAGCTTTTTTTGTAACATCAGGATTGATATACCCAATAAACCGCACTAATAGTTGTGTATTATTATCAAAAGTGACGGTGGATGTTTTGGCAAAAGGACCTTCATGTTTATATAAATTCACATAATGCAGCACGGCTGTTTCACCAGGGTAACAGATTTTTTTATCATACATCACAATAAACATGGGTTCGCCCCAAGAGGCATTGATAATGGACACTGCTGAATCAGAAATGTTTTTTACAAACACATCTATTTTTTTAGTGTCAGATATATTGTATGTGCCAAAATCTACGAACAGTATTTTAAGGCCATTCTGCAGTGTGTCCAAATGAACTATATTTTTGTACGCTTCCGTTGTGGAAATAATGAATGCATCTTTTGCTGACAACTGGCAATAAATAAACCAACCAACTAATTGAATCAGTAATTTTCCTTTCATGCCATAAAAATATTTCCGGTACAGGAAACTATGGGTTAAACACTTGTTAAATAAGAAACAGTGTATCATTTTTATAATAAAATTAAGAAGCAGATCTTCATCCGAATATTTATTAGATAAATACCGTAGATGGAAAGAAATCCGGTTTGTCGTTTTTGCCGTCAGCAAAGCCAAACAGTAACAGCCATTCTTCTACAATTAATTCCTTATTGCCTTATTCTGATAAAAAACAGTCTTTTAGATGCAAGAAAGAGTCTTATCAATACAGGAAAAACACTTTTTGGTCGGAAAAATAGTCTTTCCGGTCAAAAAAATAGTCTTTTTGAAAGAGTAAAAGGTCTTTTGGATAGAGGAAATAGTCTTTTGGATGCAGGAAATAGTCTTTTGGATGCAGGAAAAAGCCTTTTGGATAGAGGAAATAGTCTTTTGGATGCAGGAAATAGTCTTTTGGATGCAGGAAAAAGCCTTTTGGATGTAGGAAATAGTCTTTTGGATGCAAGAAATAGTCTTTTGGATGTAAGAAATAGTCTTTTGGATGTAAGAAAAAGCCTTTTATCTTTAACTTTTGAAAAATATTTTTAACATTTACCGCAACAGAAAATAAGTTTTACTATAATAATTAACTCATAATCAATCTGTTCATCGGTTATCTGCCTAAAAGCAGATAATATTGTTACTGAATATGAATACTAGAATGCGAGATTGGGTTTAACAAGTTAAAAACTTGTTCACCTGTCGACTACCATTGCATTAATTTTCATCAGGCATTATTTTGTAAACAATGCGGCGAAGTCGGAGACGTTCGCCGAGCTACATGGAAGACTTCTCTTATCTTGGGTGGTTTAATTAGTAACACGAGTCATCCTTCGGAAGACTCGCGCGAGAACGGTAGTCTTAGCAGACAGGCAATAAGTAAACAGGCATACCAGTTGCAAGAGTAGTATTCTGCATTCTCGCGCGAGACTTCAGTCTCGTGTGTATTGATGAATCCGTTCTCCGAACGGTTTTTTAAAGTTCCAGTCGGAGACTGGTTTAATTGGTACACACGAATGGTATGCATTTTCTTAAATCGTTATTTTCTGCCTGCTGACAGTTACCGTGCCGAATTCTGTAGTAAAAGTATAGGTAGGTGATTTCTTAAAGTCAACATTAAACGATTTCTCATAGGAAACAGGTATGCTATTAGGATAGTCATAGGCATAATTTTTATCTTTATGGAACCATCCCATATCAATACGTCCGGTTGCGTGTACATTTGTTTTGAAAACGCCACTAAAATTTACTTTTACCATTTCATTTTCTCCGACCGATACTACTTGCCCAATCGTATTACTGATAATATTACCATTTTTATCTCTTTTGTTGGTGCCCAGTGTTTCCAGTGTACCATTATTATAAATTCTCAACCTTTCATTAACGATTAGCTGTGCATTTGTTGTATAAATTTCATCAAAACCTATAGGTAATGTATCGAATTTTTCAGACTGCCCTCCGGTTTCTATTTCTATTGCACAAGTAAATTGATATTCTGTCAACTCATTAACATTATCGTATCCTTGATAAACGCCATTGTGGTTTTTTTCTGTCTTCTGTTTGTCCCATGGAAGTTTATAATCCACATCTACATCTACTGTAATTTCATAATAGTCATCCATGTATTCTGCTTTTGGCCAGTTTCCTTTCTTCGATAGTAAATAATCATCAAAAGCTTTTTTCAGCTTAGGCATTACAATTTTGTTAATGGTGTAATCACTAAAATAAGGTGATTTGAGTAATTCATAGATAGGTTCTAGGTATCTTAATACGTGAATTTCACCCATGTGGTCAACAGAGCCTTCAGAGTAAGAGCCTCTTGAACCGCTTTGTTCTTCTTCGTTCCGTATCTTATTTTTTACGTCTTCAATTTGCTGGCTGGTTAATGCTGTTCCTGTACTGCTTTCTATATTAAGCTGGTCTTCAAGTCCTGCACTAAAACCATCAAATCCACCTGATGCACCCACACCAACACCTACTTTGCTGCCATCAACATGACTTATTTTAATATTGTTGTCTTGCAGGTGTTCACGGGTTTTTTCTGTAAATTGATGTATTCTCCATCCTTTTGAACCAAATCTTACAGCTGCAAGATAATGTGTACCATATGCTTTAATCAGGTTATTATAAAGTATAATAGTAGATGAATTATTTTCTTCTGCGAGTTTCAGATGATGAATGTCTGTATAAAAACCTTTTGTAAAATCAAAATCTTCAGGGTCGTCTCCATCTACAAACTGTCCAGAAAATAATATGTTCGGCCTGTCTAAAACAAGGTCATGTGAGGTGCAAAACCATTGTTGTGAAGAGGCAAATGATTGCTGTTCTTCGAGGTCTTTGGTCCTTGATGCTATTTCCCTGTTTGATTCGGAATTAAAACCGATTTCAAGCGATGCTTTTACGGCAAAAACTTCAGGAATTCCCGCCGTTCCTGATGTCTTATTGTCGGTGCTTGATTTATGTGTGATAGAATTGCTCGTTGCTTTTTCCATTTCGCTGGAAGTGGTAAGCATTTTAGATTTTGTATCGGCATTATAGGATACAAAAGGAACGTAGTTCCATCCAAACGGAACGGTTACACCCTGATGCAAATCAAAGCAGGCGCTATCGGAAGGCGGCACCCTGAAAATTGGATTGCCTTTGGTGGCTTCAAAATCAAAATATTGTCCGGGATCCAGTTCGGTAATATCAGTACCTATAAGAAGACTGTCAAAATTTGGAAGCCGCTGCAAAAATATATTACTGGCTTTTTCGCCAGGCCATAGCGGCTTGCGGTAAGGACGTTTATAGCTTCCGAATTTTAAGTCATAAATATTATCCGATGCTATTTTTACAAAGATCGCATTGTATTCTGACGGAAGTTCTTCATCAATATCAGGATAATGCGGAATATGCATCTTATTTAAATAAACAGTACAAACATGTTTTTGGCTGTCTTCATCAATAAACTCAATAGCGGACTCATTGCCGGGTACTTCTACTATTTTTAAATCAGTGTCTGCAACGAGGTATATCAGGTGATTGGATGGATTTTTTACAAAAGAGATATACGTCGGTACGGAATAAAAACAATGCTCTTCACGGGAAATAATATTAAGCTGGTCGTCTTTCAAATCGCGTAACTCCGGAATTACTTTATCTTCCTGTTCAAATACCCATGTTCCGAGGTAGCCATTAAAGCGGTCTTCATGCGGCAGTTTTACGAATGTAACTTCTTTGCCGGGTGGTTTATGTTTATATTGGTATTTATCTATATCTGCTTTTGTGAGTATATCATTCACCGGACCGGCTCCCGGTGTTACACCCGACCATTTTGCATAGAAATATTCATACACTTTAAGCAAATCATCATGAGGTTCCGGTATTACCGGTGTTGTAACTTTTGCTATCTCTTTCTGTTTGGTGAAAATCAATTGTCCGGGATCGGTGAAATAATGGATAAATGGCACTGCATGATATTGCGGTTCAGAAAACTGGGTACCGTTCCATATACGCGGACCGCACATTTCTGCATTTAATAGTTGGTCTCCATCTTTGGATGATGCAATGTAAACAGCGTCTACCTTAAACTCGAAATTATTTAAAAATGCACCGCCGCCTGCTATAGCCGGCTGTCCTCCATTTATACGGACGTGCAGTGTGTTTACTGTAACAAGATCATTGAAATTAAGACAAATGTGATGAAATAAATCATTTGTTGGATTGAGTGATTGAATTGGAACAGCTTGTAATTCTATATCGTTATAAGTCTTCTTAACAAAGAAGGCAGGAGCCGGTTTTGGGCTGCTTTTATCGCTATTGAACCCGAAAGTTAAAGAGCAATTTACTTTCTTATCATTTATAATATTGAAACCGGTAATTTCAAAAATAGTTTGAATTTCCGCTGCCGTTGAAAGGTTGGTCAACCTGATCCAGAAGTCTATAATTCCGATCTGGCTGAACATTAAATCAACCGGATGTCCTTTGATAAATTCTTTTAAAGGGAAAGGGTAGGTGACCTGCCCTAAATCAATATCAGAAATGCAATCTGCCTTATCGTATATTTTTTCATAAATCCTTTTTTTTGGGTCTGATTCTATTTGAATGCCATTCGGCAGGAAAGCCATGTTTTTGCTTAATTCTGCCAATAAATAAAATCCGTAAGCAGGTTTTGCAGCAGCTCCTGCTGCTCCCGGAATTTCAAACATCATACCTGCTAATCTGCCAAAGAGGTCATGCTGTTTTTGGATATTTCCAAAGCAATTAAAATTCCGAAAATCCGTGTACGCATAGGCTGCGATTTTATCCTGTGTTTCCACAACAGATTCCAGCCTTTCCAGTTTTTCATTTACCCAAAATCTCGGACCTATCATTTCTCCTTTAAATGCATTTGAACCGGAGAGGCTTTCGCCGATGGATATGTGATTCATTTGCAAATTGCGAAAAGTATCAAATACAAGATCATAGTCATCTTCAATCGTGAAGCCGCCGGAAGGTGTTTTGACATCCGTTTCTTTAAACAAACCATTTATGCCTACTATTATCTTACAATCGCTGCTCTTCTTTTTCTTTTTTATGTATAAGAATATATGATTAAAACGACCCGGAACCAGGCGGTTCACATTAAAAAAACCTTTTGTAAATACATGTCCCAACCTGGATGATTTAAAATCGAGGCATGGACCAATCGTGAAATCTTCACCTGCCGGAAGTGCCGGTGCCGGTGTGCCTGTACCTGAGGTAAGGTACATCATATCATATACATCCTGATATTGGATTTCCGAAATGTATAAACCAAACATTTCGCCAATTTCTTTTCCTGTTGATATTTCAAATACGCATTGTGAATTCGGTTTTCCATTGCCTATATAATCAGGTTTTACCCACATTTCTATTACGGTAATGTCAGATAGTTTCCGTTTTCCCGGTCCTGAGAAACCGGTACAGGGAATAGCTGTTGTTTTCATTTCATCCGGAAAGAACGTATCGGGTACACCAATGGGTGAAAGGACTGTGGTTCCTTTACCATGCATCAGGCTGAGTGCATACGAATCAGTGAGCAGGAATAGCAACCTGTTTTTGCTCCAGTCTATTCCTGTGGGTATATCGGCATAATCCTGAAAGGCGAGTGATTGAATATCGGCAACTGTGAGTTGGGTATCATTTTCCCACATCCTGACTTTGCTGCAGTAATCAAAAGTCTGAATGATCTTGTATCCGTTGGCACCGGAAGGTTTTTCCATAGTTCCCATAAACTTCACCCTGTCTTTTCCCGCTGTAATGGAATGGTCTGCCATTTTAACGGCTGCATTTCCATCAATAGAGAGCATTACCTGATTGTTCAGGATGAACAGGGCAAAATGGTGCGCGTTCTGCAAATCAAAGGTAAGAGGAATCTTTACAGCATTGCTGATGCGGTGAGCATCTTCGATGTAAACGTCTGTTTCATTAGCGGAAAGACAGAATGCAAAAATCATATCTCCAATACTTTTAGGATTCAATTCTATACCTAATGAGAATAGGATGCGGTCGTCTGTTGCTGCTGCGCCTGTATTTCTCAGCAGCCAGAATTCTATACATGCAATTTGTGAAAGATCGACTTCCGTCAGTGGAAATGGAATATTTCCTAATCCTGATTTGCCTATTCCTCCCGGAGTGGTGTTTTTATAATTATAAAAACCCGTAAAATCCATTTGGGTTTTATCAAATCCTTTGCTAATAAAATTCATTGGCTGCTATTAAGCGTTATTTAAATGCATCTACATTTTTATCATTGTCTACGTCCTGTTCTGCCTGATCTAATTTTGTATCATCCTTATTGACTACACAACTTGTCAAATCAGCAGCTTTTGCATGACTGCTTATTTCTGCTGCAAATCTTGACTCTTCTGTAGAGCTGTAACTACTGGTGCGGCTTCTGTTAGATGTGACAGCTGCAAATCCACTGCCTGCATTTACCGCAAGACCTGCATTTAAATTAGTGCTGTCAACGCCATCGTACAAAGCAGTATTATTAAAAGTACCATCATTCAGTTCATCGAAGGCCGCCGCCGCCGCCGTTGCCGCCGCAGCTCCTTTTGGCAGAATACCATATGTGTTGCTGAATGCAGCAAAAACATTTCTACCTGCTGCTTCCAGATTATCAACTAAGTCAGGAAGATTTTCGCTTGCTAAAGCAGAACCTGAACCGACAAGATTCTCTGCAAATGCCTGATTTTGCTGTGTTGTGGAAAAGGTTCCTGCTTCCAGGCCGGTATGCTTTTCAAGTGCTTTAATATTTTTGGTATGGTCGGTTCCTGCGGGAACATGAGTTGAAGTAACAACATTTGTATAATAAGCCACTGCGTTTGCGTGTAAAGCGCTTGGTTGATAGGCGGCTGTTAAAGAATCAGTAATGCCTTCTCTATCAAAATAGTTAGCCGGATCTTGTCTTACTTTTTCACAATGCAGTGCCGCATAAATTATATTAGCAACATGATTGAATACCGCTTCGTCAGCCGGAGCTATTGTAAAATTCATTTCTGTACGAATGAATTCGCGTATTCCATTTGCATATCCATTTTTATTTATTGAAGCGTCATAAGCAGCTTTTTTTGCCGGTGATTTATTGATAGTGCTTTTCAACTCATTAAATAATTCATCAACTCCACCTGAGTAAGTAAGACCGCCGCCACCGCCTGCTTTTGGTTGTGTATTAATTAAATTGTTGGCATGTTGAAAGTCAGTTGTGCTAATTTCTCCAAGCAGAAAAATAACTGAAGCTGTGTTTAAATCTGTACTGACACGTTTTATTCCTCTTTTTTTTCCCATAGTTTTGGTTTTAAGTGTTTAATAAATACTATTGAATGTATGGTTTTTATTTTTAATATCAAATTTTTTCCTATGTTTTTTTAAAGAAGAGTATTGTTGGATTTGCTCAAGAAAAGAATAGGTATACAGTTTTCTGTTTATACTATTGTTTCCAGTCGTAAGCTGTTTTAATTAATACACACGAGCGGTGCTTTAGGAGATGAGTACGAGATGAAAATCACTTTTTTTGCAAATAAAATTGGATTTTCCTGCAAAGAATTTACTTTTTCCTATAACGAAACGTGTTTTCCTTTTACGCAAATGAAATTTTCCTCTACGAAATTATATTTTCCCTCAACGAATTGCCTTTTACCTGTACGGAAATCGCATTTTCCTTTAACTGGTTGCAATTTTTCTTTAAGGAAATTTAATTTCCTTCTTACAAAAAGCTTTTTTCCTTTATGGAAATTAGATACCTTTTTACAAAATGCCTTTTCCCTGCACAGAAATGGTATTTCCCTTTAATGAGTTACCATTTTCTTTTACGGAAATTGCATTTTCCTTTAGGAAAATTGCTTTTCCGTGCAGGGAAATCGTATTTTATTTTCATTTTGTACAATTTTTTTTAACATTTAGCTGAATAGGTGATAAATCTATTTACAATAATTAAATGATAATCAATAAAATCCGTTACTGAAACTTGTGTGACACTTCAGTCTTGTGTGTATTGCTGAATTCGTTCTCTGAATGGTTGTAGTTTTTTTGTCAGTTTCCAGTCGGAGACTGGTTTAATTAATACACACGAATTGTTCTTTGGAAGATGAGTGCGAGATTTAAACTTATAAAACAATGCGGCGAAGTCGGAGACGTTCGCCGAGCTTTGAACACTTCGCTTATCTTGGTTGTGCAGAAGATTTCGTTTATCTTGGCTTTAGAAATTTAAAGCAAGTCCAATATTTTCTTTTACCAATCCTATTGAAACAATTTTCTTTGATTTGGTATAAATAACTGCATTTTTAATTCCAATTATATCTAAAACTATTCCGGTTACAGAAGTAACACTACCAATAACAAACATACCAACATAAACTGTTTTGTATGTATTAGGATTAATACTATAACCGATTGGGTTACCAACTTGATCTGTTTTTCATTCTCGCGCGAGACTTCAGTCTCGTGTGTATTGATGAATCCGTTCTCCGAACGGTTTTTTAAAGTTCCAGTCGGAGACTGGTTTAATTAGTACACACGAGTCATCCTTTGGAAGACTCGCGCGAGAATGGGGCTATGTGGAAGACTTCTCTTATCTTGGGATTGGTTTAATCAATAGATGGTTATCTTCCTGCGTTCTACTACAAATTATGTATTTATTTTCTTTTGAGCTGCTATTAATTTTGACGTATAAAATTAACTAACAATCAAAATAACATGATTATGAAAAACTATTTTTTATCAGCGATTTGCATGACCAGCCTTTTGTTTTTTTCCTGCAAGAAGGATAATGTGAAAGATAATGGAGCTGTTCCCGGTGAAAATACCTTTGTAATAGATGGAGTAACTTATAAAGCGGATAATGTATTTTATATTGAATCTTCCAATACCTTAAAGGCGCAGAAGATAACTTCAGGTTCGCCGTTTAACAATGTATATTCCATGTCTGTTACCTTTAGTGATGATGATCTTCCCGGCAGCGGCGGTGAATTTAAAGTAGTGAATAATGCATACAGCCCGGGCGACAATACGGATAACGATGAAGTGGAATTGCTGGCAAGTACCTTTCCTCATGATTTTGGCTCTTATTATGATAATAATACCATTAATCCGTCGTTAAGTCCGCAGCAGCACGTAACCGTAGCATTAAAAAGTGGCAAAGTAAATGTGCAGTTTTCGAACCTTAAAGCTACAGATGTAGACGGAAAAACGGTTAGTATCAGTGGAAATATTACCGAGCCGTAATTTCATCTTGTTTTAAATATACCGAGGAACGTCGAAACGATTTAAAATCCTTTTGACGTTTATCGTTTAGTTTTTTTTAACTTCATTTTTGGATAGTGGCTGACAGGTGACGCTTGCCAACGCTGAAGCTATGCTAAGCTAAACACCTGCCAAGTGCGAGGGTGCAAGAATGAGATTAAATTCTTGTCAGTAAACTTAAAAAAGATCGTCTTAAATTATTAGAAATTGTAGCAGAAATATTACTCGAAGGTCTTGAGCCTTGCGCGTTATTAATAGTATCAATTTCAAGTTCTTTTAACAAAAAATAATCATATGTATATTGGGCTTTATGTTTATCTTTTAAAATGTATTTAATGAATATTAATCCACCACTTCGAACTGTTTTTAAAACAATATGTCTAGTATAGACATCTAAATTTGGATGTATAAATAAATAATGATGACTTTGGTAATAATTAGTTCCCATTACAGCCGTGTTTACAATAAAACTTGTATCGCCTTTTTTTATCTCCATATTACAACGTTTGCAAGCAATATTAAGATTAGGTATAATAAATCTTTCTGTTGGGAAGCTTTGCTGCGGTAAAACATGTTCAATATCGATAACCATGTTAAATTCTCCATTAAAAAGCCTCGCACAATAACAACATTGTGATACATCTTGAGTTGTAAAACTATTTTTTATTTTTGTCTTTAGTCTATCCAAACAGTCATTGTACCAAATTCGCCCTCCTGCGGCAATCGCTGTATTAATATCTGCTATATCAACTGAGTCAAAATTTAAGGGCATTACTTCATTTTATTTCATTAACAACTTCTTTCCCTAATAAAAGAATGCCACTAAGAGCATCTTTTTGTTTATCATCATAAGAACTATTCTTCAAACCTTGAATATAATCTTCAAATTCCTTTTCATTAATTTCTTTTGAAGATAATAAGTTTATTTTTTCTATAATATCCTCTGAAATATACCTGTTTTCAGGTGTAGTGATATCAAAATAGTCTTGATAAATTTCTTCAACATTTGTTGTTGGATTTTGGTGTAACTCAAATTTCCCATTAATACCTTTGAACACTTTAATATTATTATTACTTACTTCTGCACCATTTAAAATCAATGGTGAATGAGAGGCTACAACAATTTTTGGTTGATAATAATAAAATAATTCAGATAATCTCTTTATGTATTCTGTTTGCCATTTTGGATGAAGACTATTTTCAGGTTCATCAATCAATATTATCGAACGTTCTTTGATAATAGAAGTAATATAAATTAAGGTTGTTGCCAATGTTATTTCTCCAGAACTAGCTTTTAGCAATGGAATGCTTTCTCCATTTTTTTTTAAGTAAATATTAATTCCTGAAATTAACCTTAAAGATTTTAATTGCTTTTCATGTAGAAAAATAGTAACTAAGTACGCATTTTTTATGTCTTTAATGCTGTCGTGGTTAAAATTTATATTTAAAATATCACCATCCAAAACTTCTTTATCCACAAAACGGTTTAAGAAGTAAAGTAAATCTTCTTTCTCAGCAGCAGTAAAGTTTGATTGTATAACTTCATCTCTAAAATTTTTCGCTATTCCTTTTAATTGAAAACCTATAATTGGATCAAAGCCTATATATGAAAGTGTTTTTGCAACATTTCTTAATCTCTTTAAATCATCATTTGCTAGATTTATTAATGCATTTTTAATTATTTTATTTGCAAAAAAAATTTCCAGTAGATGCCCTTTGAACTTTAATCTTTTTACTGTAGGAAAATTTATCATAAATAGTATTTGCTATAGCTATAACATTAGCACTTCCACCTAAATAATATTTTGCAAGTTCGTTTAATAATGTGCTTTTGCCACTTCCATTTTCACCAATAATGATATTAATATCTTCATCAGTATTTGATGGATTTAATAGTTCTTCTGGAATATTAGCACGAAAAAAGAAAAACATTTTTAATTAATTGTGATATTTTATGAAATGTACTAAAATAATCTCTCACTAACCGATTAACTTCTTAATCTTACAAATTCGGAATATCCTTCTTATTAAACTTATACAATTGCTCTGCTTCTTCTTCTTTGTATTTCATCACCTGTGCTAAAGCATCCGGAACTACATCGCTGCAGAATACCAATAAAGAACCTTTTACCGCGTGTGTTATTGCATAATCAATGGCTTCCGGTTCGTTTAATATCACAGTTATTTTCTTGTTCGGATCTTCTTTGTAAATACCTTCTTTCAGCATTTCTATCAGTTCTTCCGAAGTCTTGCCGCGTAAGTTTCGGTCTTGTCGGATAATGATCTCATCAAACATTTCTGCTGCAATTCTGCCGATCTCATTATTGTCTTCACGACGTCGGTCGCCAATACCAGCTATCATACCTACTTTTACCGTAGCTTCTATATTGTCCACAAACTTTTGCAAGGCACGCATACCTGCTGGATTGTGCGCATAGTCTAACAACAAATCAAAGTTTTTGAAGTTGAACATATTCAAACGGCCAGGCGTTTGTGCCGCAGACGGAATAAATGTTTCCAGCGACAATTTAATATCCTGCAAGGAGAAACCGCGTAAGTAACCGGTCAGTACTGCAGGTAAAATATTTTGTATCATAAAGGTAGCGCGGCCTCCGTAGGTGAGTGGCACGTTCACCGCTTTCGCGATGCGCATCTTCCATTCGCCTTTGCAAATGGTAATGTAGCCATCTTCGTAAATCGCAGACAAGCCACCGCGTTTCATGTGTGCTTTGATATGCTTGTTGTTCTCATCCATTGAGAAGAATGCGACATTGCATTTCAAATCTTTGCGCATGCCATACACCAGTTCATCATCGGCATTTAAAATAGCATAACCGCTCGGCATCACTGATTCAGGAATCACACCTTTCGCTTTTGCCAATTGTTCCATCGTATGAATACCTTTTAAACCTAAATGGTCAGCAGCCACATTCGTTACAATACCGATATCACACTGATCGAACGCCAAACCTGCACGCAGCAAACCACCACGTGCGGTTTCCAGTACCGCAAAATCAACAGACGGATCGCGCAATACATATTCTGCACTTGCCGGTCCGGTGCAATCGCCTTTTAATACCATCATATTTTGAATATACACACCATCCGACGTAGTATAGCCAACACTGTGTCCTTTCATTTTAGCCATGTGCGCAATCAAACGTGTGGTGGTCGTTTTACCATTGGTTCCGGTTACCGCTACAATTGGAATGCGCGCACTGCTGCCCGGCGGAAATAACATATCTATTACATGCGATGCGACGTTTCTGCCTAAACCGTCAGAAGGAGCGATGTGCATACGGAAACCTGGCGCTGCATTCACTTCCAATACGGCGCCGCCGGTTTCGTTGGTCGGTATGGAAATATCAGACGTCATTAAATCGATGCCGCAAATATCCAGACCGATAATTTTTGCAATACGTTCTGCCATCAATACATTATACGGATGCACGATGTCAGTTACATCTGTTGCTGTGCCGCCTGTGCTTAAATTGGCTGTATCTTTTAGTTTTAAGAATTCGCCTTTCGGTATCACATCGGATAATTTCAGATTTTTATTTTCCAGAATTTCTTCTGTCATTTTATCGATGTGAATCTGCGTCAATACTTTTTCATGACCATAACCACGACGCGGATCTTTATTCACTTCATCAATCAATTGCTGAATCGTGGAAACACCATCGCCTGTAACACCTGCAGGCGTGCGTTTTGCTGCAGCCACTAATTTATAATTAATCACCAACAGACGATAGTCATCGCCTGTAATGAATTTCTCTACGATGACCGACCGCGATACTTCTTTGGCTGCATTGAATGCAAACAAGGCTTCATCGTAGTTACGAATGTTAGTAGTAATACCGCGACCATGGTTACCATTGATTGGTTTTATTACTAATGGATAACCTAAATAATCAATGGCATCTTTTAAACCGCCTTCTGTCTTGATGACTTCGCCTTTCGGAATCGGAATTTCCGCTTTTTCCAGCATGTATTTGGTGTCTTCCTTATCGCAGGCAATCTCTACACCGATAGAACTGGTCTGGCTGGTTACGGTTGCCTGTATGCGTTTTTGGTTGGCGCCATAACCGATCTGGCACAAAGAATATTTATTCAAACGGAACCAAGGCATACCGCGCGATGCTGCTTCTTCCACCAAAGAACCGGTGCTTGGTCCGAGGCGTTCGTCTTCACGCATTTCGCGCATTTCTTTAATATCGCGTTCTAAATTATATTCTTTGCCTTCTGCAATCGCTTCTGCAATTTTGGTTGCTGCTTTGGCTGCATAAATACCTACTTTTTCTTCCATGTAATCAAACACCACGAAGTAAACGCCATCTTCACCGTAAGTACGTGTTCTTCCGAAACCTACATTCATGCCTGCCAGTGTTTGTATTTCGAGCGCAATATGTTCTATCACATGTCCAAGCCAGGTACCTTCTTCTACACGCTGAAAGAAACCGCCTTCACAGCCAACCGAACAACGATGACTATACATAGAAGGAAACATAGCTTTTAATCTTTCCAGGAAACCCGGTATCAAATTGGTTGGTTTTTGTTCATACTCTTCCAAATCCAATGTCATTACAATTAGTTTGTGTCTTCTAACTGACCAGTAGTTCGGTCCGCGCATAGCTCTGATTTCTCTGATTTTCATATAGTAGATGGGTTGATTTAAATTAAATTATTTGGTTATGAACATTAATAGGAAAGTAAAGTAGTGATTTTTTGTAAAATAAGAATAATTTAGCAACAGAATTTTATGAATTAAAAATAAATATCACAGAGTCGTCCGAAGAAAATACGAAGGACTTTTTACATCTTCTTTTAAAAGAAATGTACTTTAAAAACACTCTGATATAATAAAAAAAAAGCATGCAAGGAATATTAATACCGATTGGAGGAAACGAAGATAAAGGACTTGGCGAAAATGAAATGTACACGCTGGAGTTTATTGGTAAAGGAATTTTAGCAAACGTAGTAAAAGAAAGCGGTGGCACCGATGCAAAAATAGTAGTGATCACTACTGCATCCAGCATTCCACAGGAAGTTGGCGAGAATTATAAAGCCGCATTTAATAAGCTGGCTTGCAAGTATGTTACCATACTGGATATTCGTGAACGCGAGAAATCGGAAGAGACGGAAATATTGCAACTCATCAAAGAAGCAGATTGTGTGTTGTTTTCCGGCGGCGACCAGTCCAAGATAGTCGATTTTATTGGTGGTACAAGTTTACATACATTGCTGCGCCAAAAACTGGAAACCTCAAAATTTGTGTTGGCTGGCACCAGTGCAGGAGCGATGTGCATGAGCAAAGAAATGATCAAAGGCGGTCATGTTTCCGATGCTTTGTTTAAAGGCGGTGTGCTGATGCGTGACGGCATGGGTTTTTTAGATGATGTAATTATTGATTCACATTTTATACAACGCGGTCGCTTTGGAAGACTGACAGAAGCAGTAGCAACGTTTCCATATTTGTTAGGCATTGGCTTGGCAGAAGATACTGCTTTAATTATCCGTAATGGTAATGACTGCGAAGTGATCGGCTCAGGTATGGTGATTGTTTTTGATCCGAGTGATCTGCAGCATAATAATGTAGCTGTACTGAAATCAGGGTTGCCGGTTTCTATTACTAACCTGAAAGTAAATATTTTAGCAGACGGCGATAAATACTACCTGGATGAACGACGTGTGCAAGTCATGACGATGGAAGAGTACGATAAGATTGCTCATTAGTTACAGCATTGGACCTCTTGCGAAATTTACTATTCTGCGCATCGCGCGTCATTGCGAACGCAGTGAAGCAATCTCTTTGCCATTCAAATAAGATGGCTTCGTGCCTCGCCATGACGCGTGCGCGTGAGATTTCTTGAATTTCGCAAGAAGTCTATTCTTGTCTGTTCTGTAATTCATCCAAATAAGTTTCTAAGAAATTAATATTTTCTGAGTTTCAGATCGTGTATCAGTTCAACAAAGAATTGCTTAGCATCGAATTTAGTATTACCGAAGAATTGCGTTAAACCAACCATATCAGCATGACTGACTGAAGAAGCAGTTTCTGATTGAATCAAACCGCGATAGTTTCCCCATTTGCACGATTCAATACCAACCATACCGTCATTTCTGCCTTCATATTCTCGAATGATATATGCCATTGTTTTCCAAAGCATATTCGGATATTCTTTGTTGACATGACTCGCATAACTTTGATAATATACTTTCGATGAATCATGTACTTCATCATTGAATTGCTTCATTGCATCAGTCGTTACCTGAACAACAGCGCGCAAACTATCCGGTCGTTTATCGCCTATTAACATTGCATATAAATTTACTAAACGTGCAGTGGCGAATTTAGGCAAAGGCAATCTTCCTAAAATAATATCGGCTAAATGCGTGCCCTGATGCGGCGAACCTAATGTGGTAATACTTGCAATATGACTTTCCATGCCTAGTTTTCCGGCGACATAACGCGCTTCCAAACCACCTTTAGAATGACCGATCAGATTTACTTTGTCTTTCTTGGTTTTTTCCATAATATCCAGAATCCTGAATTTTAGTTTAATGGAATTATCCGGAATGGAAATAAATGCTTCCTGGTTGGCAGTGTAAATATCACAACCTTTTTGTTTTAAAAAATCAGGAATATTGCTCCAATAATTCATGATCCTGTTCTGGTCATGAAAACCCAAACCACTTATAAGTATGACCGGATATTTCGTATTACAATAAGACAGATCAGCAGAAGAAGCCATTCATTTAAGTGTTGCAGTTCAGAATTCGACACGCAAGTATATAATTTGTCGAATTAAAAACAAACAAGTCAATGTTAAGTTTGTATTTAACTGCGAATTAATACGGAAATAGTTGCATTTTAAACTAATTCTTTTTTTATTTGTGGCATGAATAACACTTTTTTCTACGGCTATTATTTTTTTCGCAACTAAGCGAGACGAAATGCTGTGAAAAAATAAAGTATAATAAGTCTCGAATCCATTTCGGGACTTTTTTTATAAATGATAATTACAGAACATGAATAAAATTGCGATACAAGGATTTGAAGCATCGTTTCATGAAATTGCTGCGCTGAAATTTTTTGGAAATGATATTGAAACGGTTCAATGTGCTTCGTTTCCGGCATTGTTTAATACAATGAAACAAGATAATGCAGACTTTGCGGTTTGCGCCATTGAGAATTCGTTAGCTGGTTCTATTTTACCCAATTACGCAATGCTTAGAAACTCAGATCTAATCATTGTTGGTGAAGTGTATTTACGCATTGAAATGAATTTAATGGCATTGCCCAATCAAAGAATAGAAAATTTAGAAGAAGTACATTCTCATCCGATGGCGTTATTGCAATGCAGAAATTTCTTTGATGATTATAAAAATATTCAGTTGATTGAATCTGATGATACTGCTTTAAGTGCAAAAGAAATTCAACAAAATCATATTAAACATCGCGGTGCAGTTGCCAGTAAGCGAGCAGCAGAAATTTTTAATTTAGAAATCTTGGCAGAAGATATTCATGACAACAAAAGAAACTTTACACGTTTTTTAATTCTGCAAAAACTTACGACTCACGACTCACGACTCACGACTATCAATAAATCTTCAATAAGTTTTCGTGCGCATCATACAGCAGGCAGTTTAGCGAAAGTACTAACGGTGATTGGTGAACACAATATCAATCTAACTAAGATACAATCATTGCCGGTGGTTGGTGAAGAATGGCAGTATTATATGTATGCTGATTTGGAATTTGACGATGTGGATTTGTATAGAAGCATGTTAGAAAAGATAGAACCATTAACAAAAGAATTAAAAATTTTAGGTGAATATAAACAAGGTGAAAAATTAATTTAAGATGATAATTCAACAGGCAAATAAACTTCAAAACATTAATGAATACTACTTCTCTGCGAAGCTGAAAGAAATTGCGCAACTGCGTGCAAGCGGAAAAGACATCATTAATTTAGGTATCGGCAATCCGGATCAGGCACCGTCAGAGCAAACCATTGATGCGTTTAAAACATCAGCATCGAATATAAAAAATCACGGTTATCAAAGCTATATCGGCGTTCCAGCGTTGCGCAAAGCGATGAGCGACTGGTATAAAAATACTTATGAAGTTGACTTGAATCCTGATTCAGAAATATTACCATTGCTTGGTTCTAAAGAAGGTATTTCGCATATTTCTCAGGCATTCTTAAATGTTGGTGATAAAGTATTAGTGCCAAATCCAGGTTATCCAACCTATTCGTCAGCCACTTATTTAGCTGGTGCTGAACCAATTTATTATGATCTGGATGAAAGCAATAACTGGGCACCTGACTTCACTAAAATTGATGAATACATTTTACAAGAAGCGAAACTCATCTGGATCAATTATCCGAATATGCCGACCGGTGCAAAAGGCAATGAAGAAGTATTCAAAACATTGATTCAGTTAGCAAATCATTACAAGATTTTAATTGTAAATGACAATCCATACAGTTTGGTGTTGAACGAAGGAAAACCGGTTTCTATCTTTCAGACAGATGGTGCGAAAGATGTTTGTTTGGAATTGAATTCATTGAGTAAATCACACAACCTTGCCGGTGCGCGTGTTGGTTTGGTTGCCGGCGCTAAAGCATATATCGATACGATCTTAAAAGTAAAAAGTAATGTTGATAGTGGTATGTATTTGCCTTTGCAGGAAGCTGCGATAGCTGCCTTGTCGAATGATTCGGCGTGGCACGATGCTCGCAATGCTGAATATAAAAAGCGCAGAACGTATGCTTATCAAATTATGGATGCGTTGGAATGTGTCTATAATACAGAACAGATTGGTATGTTTTTGTGGGCAAAGATTCCTGATAAATATAGCGATGTAGAAGCACTGACAGAAAAAATATTACATGAAGCAAATGTGTTCATCACACCTGGTTTTATTTTCGGCAGCAACGGCAATCGCTATGTGCGTATTTCCTTATGCAGTCCTGAAAAAGATTTACAAGAGGCACTAAAAAGAATTAAAACATTAGAAAATAAGTAGGCAGTAAATAGTATGCAGTAGGCAATTACTGCATACTGCATACTTGCATACTAAATACTCACAATATGAAAGTAGCAATATTCGGAATAGGTTTAATTGGCGGTTCGGTGGCGAAAGACTTGCGTGCAGCGAACTTCGCAACGGAATTTTTAGGCGTAGGTCGTTCGCAAAAAAGCAACGACTTAGCATTGGAATTAGGTTTGGTGGACAAGATCGTTTCTAAAGACGAAGCTATCGCGCAGGCAGATTTAATTATACTGACGGTGCCTGTAAATATACTGATCGATGAGTTATTGTATGTGCTGGATAGAGTAGCGCCGCATCAAATCATTACAGATATGGGTTCTACCAAAGGACATATTATTGATGCGATTAAAAATCATCCGAACCGCAGGCAGTATGTGTCATCGCATCCGATGGCAGGTACTGAAAACTCAGGACCTTCGGCTGCAATCAGCAACTTATTTAACGGCAAAATTTGTATCATTTGCGACAAAGAAAACAGCAATCCTAACGCAGTTGCTTTAATCGAAAAAATGTACCAGACACTCGGCATGCGTATAAAATATATGGATGCGCACCAGCACGATATGCATGCTGCGTATATTTCGCACATCTCGCACATTAGTTCGTTTGTGCTCGCTGCAACGGTTTTGGAAAAAGAAAAAGACGAAGAAGCTATTTTAGAAATGGCAGCCGGTGGTTTTGAAAGTACGGTTCGTTTGGCGAAGAGTTCGCCGGAAATGTGGGCGCCTATCTTTCATCAAAACAAAAATTATCTGCTCGAAGTGATGGATACATACATTGAAAAAATGTATCATTTTCGCAATCTCATCAACAAAAATAAAAACGCGGAACTCACGCAATTCATGAAAGACGCGAACGAAATTCGTAAGATACTGAAGTAATGAAAGCATATATTCAAGTTGATAAAAACAAGGACATTTACAAAGTCAATGCCTACACCGCATTTGATGGTTTTAATACATTGGGCTGGCAGATGTTTAAGTATGTTGATGCGAATGAAATTACCGATTTAGCACCTGAAATTATAGTAGTTGGCGGTATTGGCAATGTGCGCAAACGCCTTAAAAATATAGGCGTTCCGCTTCCGAGTATAGAAATAGATTATCCAGATGAACTGCAAAAATATTTTGGCAGAAAGATATGGACGACTACATTCCAGGAAATTATGCATGATGAACAAAACTGGAATGTCTTTATTAAACCGAAAGGACATACCAAACATTTTAACGGCAAAGTATTCAAGGAATTTAAAGATTTTATCGGTATCATCAACGCAGATGAAAACATGGATGTGTGGTGTTCGGAAGTGGTGAATTTTGTTACTGAATGGCGTTGTTTTATCCGATATGGCGAAATTTTAGATGTGCGTTATTACAGAGGCGCGTGGAATTCAACCTTAGATTTGAGTGTTGTGGAAGCTGCCGTTAAAGATTTTAAAAATGCGCCGGCAGCTTATGCTTTAGATTTTGGTGTAGATGCAAACGGAACTATGAAACTGGTTGAAGTAAACGATGGATATTCATTAGGCACTTACGGCATGGAATCGATAAAATATGTGAAATTCTTATCGGCACGATGGTCGCAGATGACCAACACAGAAGATCAACTGCGCTTCTGATCTTTCTTTTCCTGAATTTATTGAATCTACGATTTATGTATAAATAGACGTTGTTTGACGTAGTTTTATATGTTGTTATACGTCAAAATATACGTTATTACACGTCATTTAATAAGTTGTTTAGCATGGTCATATAAGTTAATTATCATAAATATACGTTGTTTGATGTAGTATTATACGTTAATACACGTGTTTTTATACGTTTATTATCGTCTTGTTTATACGTTGTATATAGTTAAAATAATCTGTACATTGTGCCACACAAACACACAACACTATGTCAGAATATCCGCCTTGCCCGAAATGTAAATCTGTTTATACTTATGAATCAGATGAATTATTGATTTGTCCGGAGTGCGGTCATGAATGGAGCACGCAGGCAGAAACTACTACAGAAGAAACAGGTTTAGTGGTTAAAGACGCCAACGGCACTGTTCTTCAGGACGGCGATTCGGTAGTGGTAATAAAAAACCTTCCGGTAAAAGGATATCCGCATGGCGTGAAAGCAGGAACGAAAGTGAAGAACATTCGTTTGACAGAAGGCGATCACAATATAGATTGTAAAATAGAAGGTTTCGGTGCGATGTCGTTAAAGTCTGAATTTGTAAATAAAGCATAAGTCGTTTTACTGTTCAGCGATTTCTTTTAGTTTATTATTCATCGATTCAAATCCTTTTTTCGTATTGTCGAGATTGAAGAGTCCGACTAAGAGTCCGTTAAATTGTTCGCTTTGTTTAAAAGTTGTTGTTCCGTTGCCGTTGTCTATCAGCTCAAATTTGTGTAATCCGTCAAACAATCCTGAAAACAAAACTGTTCCGAGCCAACTGAATTCTTTATTGGTTTCAAACGTTATCACTTTTGGTTTGAACGACATTCCTTTAGATTCCGGTGGTACGATTTTGACCTGAATTGTGTTGCCAACCAGCACATTGCCGGTTAGTGTTGTTATAAACGGATTCCATTTTGCATAACTTTCAAAATTGGTCAATACAGACCAGATCTTTTCAGGTGTACTGTTGATGATGATTTCCGTATGAATTTCTTTTTTCATTGTATTAAAATTATACCGAAATTAATCATTTCCTTTTTTGTCCGCGCGTTTTAGGTTTACCATATTTCATCTTCATCTTTTCTTCGTGTCGTATCTTTTTGTTTACTTTTTGGTTCTTCGCTTTTTTTTCATGAAAACTCGCGCCGCGTTCTTCCGTTTTTTTCTTCTTTGGCACTTTGGTCGCTAATTGCTTTTCAAACAATTCAGGCGTTTCTTCTTTTACATGCTCTTTGGAAATTTCCACTTCTTTCGGCAAACGTTTTCCCGGAATCTTTTTCTGCATCAGCGCTTCAATATCAGCTATTCTGTCTTCATCTTTTTTAGTAACCAAACTGATTGCGATACCATCTTTATCAGCTCTTCCTGTTCTTCCTATTCGGTGAATATAATTTTCCGGTTCGTTTGGAATATCAAAGTTTATAACATGCGAAACTGCTGCAATATCCAAACCTCGCGCTACAATATCGGTGGCAATTAAGATGCGATAATCACCGGCTTCAAACTTATTGACTGCATCAAAACGCAGATTTTGCGCTTTGCCGGAATGGATGATACCAACCTGTTCTTTAAACTCATTTTCTAATTGAGAAAATAAAATATCAGCCAGTCGTTTGGTAGAAATAAACACCAGCACTTTGATAAACGCTTCGTCTTTCAGTAATAATTTTAAGAAATTGACTTTTGTATTAAAATTTGGAATTTTATACGCAGACTGCTTTATTTTTTCGAGCGGCGTTCCTGTCGGCGCCGCTTCGATGCGTTGCGGAAAATTAAAAAAGTCGTGTATCAGCACATCAACATCATCAGTAATAGTAGCTGAAAACAATAGGTTTTGTCGCTGTTTTGGCAACAAGTCGATTACACGCACCAACTGCGGACGAAAACCCATATCCATCATTTCATCCACTTCATCAATGATGAAACGTTTTATTCTGCGAAGATCCAGTGCGCCGTTCAATACTAAATCCAACAATCTACCTGGCGTTGCTACTACTACATCAGCACCTTGAGAAAGTTCTGTTGCTTGCGGTTTGATATTCGCGCCACCGAATACGCCAACCGTTTTTACGTTCATGTATTTGGTCAATAACTTGCATTGTTCAGCGACTTGCACCACTAACTCGCGCGTTGGTACTAATATTAAAATAGTTGGAACGGCATCTTTGGAAAATGACCATAAACGAAGTGTTGGCAATAAGTAAGCAAATGTTTTTCCGGTACCGGTTTGCGCAATGCCAACCACATCTTTACCAGACATGATAGTAGAAAATCCTTTTTGCTGAATCGTAGTAGGCGTAGTCAATCCGATATCATCCAGTGCGTTCAGTAGTTGTTTGGTCAGATTTAATTCAGCAAAGGTCATAAGTCGTAATTTCTACACAAAAGTAATGGTATGAAAGGTAAGAACGTAATGTTTTTTGATTGTACGCAGAAGATAATATAAATAGTTTACAAAAATCAAAAAGTGGTTGAAAATTAATATTCGCGTGTGTTTTTGTAAATACTATCAAAATTCTCATGAGGAATTTTATATCGATGACCATACTGTTCATAATAAGCGCTTGTATCCGCAACAAATCTGGATTTATAAATACGACCGGAAAATTCATTTGAATAATAAAATTTATATTTACCAGCGATTTGAAAGCGAAGCAATGTCTCAAAATCACCTTCATTGTGAAAATTTGAAATGATAGAATTTGCAGTTTTTGGTAAGACAGAATATGAATAATAACTATTTCCACAATCACTAAATCTCCAGTATTCGATATTTTTCCATAAACCATTTTTTGTTTTTGCCTGAAGCAGACATAATAAGCTGAAATCTTGTGCTTTCAACTCAATAGTATCGTTGGTGTTATTTATGATCCAAATTAACTGTTGACCTTGATTCATTTTATGAATTGCTTCGGCATCTTTTATTCTCGCTAGTTTTTTGTTGAAAATTTCTAAATCCGAAATAAAGTTTACAGCTTTAAAGTTAGTGTCTGTAATAATTTGGAAATCATTCTTTAAATTCTTTAAATTAGGAATACTTTCTGTTTCACTATATGCGTAAGCAGCTCTACTCATACTTTTCTTTTGTATTTCTTGTTCTTCCACGTCATTGACAGGAATAGATACAAACTCTTCAGATTGCTTATGTGATTTACAACTCAATATCGTAAACAGAACTACTAATATAATATTTGAGTGTTGTTTCATTTATAATTGTACTCTAAATTAGACTAAATAACCATTTTTTCAAACATCACCAAACTATTAATAAATATTGATGTTTTGTGTAAATGAAATCGAATTTAGCTGAAATGATTTATTTTTAGTGTGAAATAGTAATTGGTCAATAGTCATTAGTCAATGGTGTGTTTTTAAACAAATACCTAGCAACTATTAACCTATAACTAATAACTAATAACTTTTAACTACTAAACATGAGCAACTTAACACTAACACCTATAAAAGATTGGGGTTTTAATTTCCAGAAACCAATCATCATATCAGGACCCTGTTCTTGCGAGACAGAAGAACAAATGACTGAAACCGCACAACGCCTTGCCAACAAAGGCATTGATGTTTTGCGTGCAGGCATCTGGAAACCACGCACGCGTCCAGGCATGTTTGAAGGTATCGGTAAAGATGGCTTGGCTTGGTTGGTGAATGCAGGAAAAGAAATAGGTAAACCAACTACAGTTGAAGTAGCAACCGCACAACATGTGCAGGAAGCGTTAGAAGCAGGTGTTGATATTCTCTGGATCGGCGCGCGCACCACAGTAAATCCGTTTTCTGTTCAGGAGGTGGCTGACGCGTTGAAAGGTGTTGATATTCCGGTTTTAGTAAAAAATCCGATCAATCCTGATTTGCAGTTGTGGTTAGGCAGTATGGAACGTTTAAATGCTGTTGGCATTACAAAACTAGGTGCTATTCATCGTGGTTTTTCTTCTTATGAAAAGTCGAAATACAGAAACAAACCGATGTGGGAACTTCCGGTAGAAATGCGTCGCTTGTATCCAAACATGCCGATCATTGTCGATCCGTCACATATTTGCGGCAACCGTGAGCTGATTCCATCGGTTTCTCAAAAAGCATTAGATTTGGATTTTGACGGTTTGATGATTGAATCACACCGCGATCCGGACAATGCTTGGTCAGATGCAGCACAACAGGTAACGCCTGAACGCTTAGGCGAGATCGTTTCTTCATTAATCGTGCGTTCATCAAAATTAGACGATTATGCAGAAAACCAGTTGGAAGCATTGCGTGCTCAAATCGACCGCATTGACAATTACATGCTGGAAATTATGGGCGAACGTATGGACATTGCGCGCAAAATAGGTGAGTTCAAGCGCGACAACGGAATTACCATCTTACAAACCAATCGTTGGGACGAAATCATCAATGACAGAATCAAAAAAGCAGCTAAAAAAGAGCTGACTGAAGACTTTGTAAAAGATATGATGGAAGCGATTCACCAGGAATCTATTCGTCACCAGACACGAATTATGAACAATATTTTGGCTGAGTAAACCTGTTTTTAGTTAAGTTGCTGTTTATTAGTGATTTATAGAAAATACTAAATGTTAGTATTTTTCTGTAAAATTTGTCGTCAAACGCAGAATCTGCTATTATATCGTATAGTTTACTAAATTTGACCATATTAATTTGTTAATCAAAAAAAACAACTAAAAATGGACAAATCTAAAATGATTAAGGCATACTGCCTAAAAACAAAAGAGAAAGACGTTCCGATGCATGATGCAGTAATCACTAAAACTGCAAGAGGTGGTTATATGGCAACAGGAAATGATGGTAAAGGTAACAAAATGGCCGCAATCTTAGGTGAAGCGAAAGCACTTCAGGCAATTAAAGATGGTGTTGCTAAAAAAGGATTTTAATCAACATTTTTCTCTTTAAAAAGTATAAAAGTCAATCATTTTTATGGTTGGCTTTTTTTTATTTATAGATTTGTAAATAAATAAATAAACGCAATGCTTTCATACTGGGAAAATAATTCGCTGTCAAAATACGATTTTGTCGTTGTCGGTGCAGGCATTATGGGCTGCTCTGTTGCTTATGAATTGCGCCAGAAGTATCCAACTGCAAGTATTGTAGTTTTGGAACGTGGTGTTTTTCCAACCGGCGCATCCACTAAAAATGCTGGTTTCATGTGTTTCGGATCACCAACGGAAATTCTGCATGATATTGAAATACTTGGTGAACGAAAAGCTGTTGAAGTGGTATGGCAACGTTTTGAAGGTTTAAAAATTTTACTCAGCATATTTGGCAATGAAAAATTAGACACTACATTTGGTGGTTATGAGTTGATTATTGGTGATAAACAATCTCTACTATCACAAAATAAATTAGATTATCTAAATACGCTTTTGATGCCTGTTTTCAAATGTCCGGTTTATTTCGATCATTCAAACAGAATAAAAGAATTCAGATTTTCAGATGCTGTTCAACAATTATTGTTTATTGAATTGGAACGCCAGATCGATTCAGGGAAATTATTATTGAATTACTGGACTCTGTTAAAAGAAAAAAATGTACAAATCATCACAGGTGCTAACGTAAAAAATATACAAGGAAATATTTTATATCTGAATAACGAAGCAACCGGTAACTTTGTGATTGCAGCAGAAAAAATTGTGTTGTGTACAAATGCATTTATAAATGAGTTAGTGCCTGAAATGCCTGTAAAACCTGGTCGCGGACAAGTTATTATCACCAATGAAATAGAAAATCTACCATTTAAAGGCAGCTTTCATTTTGATGAAGGTTTTTATTATTTCCGTAATGTAGGCAAACGCGTTTTGTTCGGTGGCGCACGCAATTTAGATTTTGAAACAGAACAAACTACCGCATTTGAAGCCAATGCAAAAATCATTAATCATTTAATAGATAAATTAAAGGAAGTAATTTTGCCAAACACACCATTTGAAATCGAACATTACTGGCAAGGAATCATGGGCTTTTCCAATGATAAATTGCCTATTGTAATGCCATTGAATAACTGTACAAAATATGTCATGTCGTGTAATGGAATGGGTGTTGCCATGTCGCCTTTTGTAGCGAGAATTGCAGTGAATGGTATGTAATTAGTGCTGTACGATGATCTTCTGAATACCTTCTTTTATGCCATCGGAAATTTTTAGTAAATAAATTCCATTCGGTAATAATGCTGTACTTAAATCAACAGTTGATTTTTGATGATACGTTGCTGAAACCATAACTTCTCCAAGCACATTATAGATTTGCAATTGAATATCTTTCTTTGATTCAGGAAAAACAACTGTAATCTGGTTGTTAGCAGGATTTGGAAAAATACTGAAATCTAGTTTTTGTATTGTATTGTTTATTACAGCAGTTGGTTGAAACGGTGGCGCATCCTGACTGAAAATGATAACACCACCATCAGTGCTGCCTGTTAATAATTCTAACTTTCCATCTGCTGTAATATCGTTTGCGCAAGCAGAAGTTCTGAAACCTAAATAATCAGGAACAGCAGCAGTAGTCGTTGTCATTGTATTATTCCAATTATCTTCAACGTTATCATACAACAACAAACCTGATTGATTGGTACCTAAAATCAAATCCAGTTTGCCATCATTGTTTGCATCAACAATTGTTGGCTGTGTGTAACCAAATGTACTGTTCAGACTTTTGATTCTTATTTTTCCGACAGAATCTGTAACGAATGAGAATTTTGCAGTTGTTGAAGAGTTTCCTTTGTAAAAATTAATGTTTCCGTTTCTTTCACCAACAATAAGATCATTTTTGCCGTCTTTGTCCAAATCAGCAATACTAGGTGTTGAGTTGCTGCCAATTGAAATCTGGTTGTTGCTCGAGTCTTTTAAAAAACTTCTATACACTAAATTTACAGGATTGCCGATTGTTGCTGTATTTTCCCAATAAATTATTTTTCCTTCATTCATACCAACTAAAAGATCATCATCACCATCATTATCAATATCACCTGAAGCAGGCGCAAGATCCTTGATGCCAAATGTGCTGATGTCTAAAAAGTCATTGTTTTGCAACGTAAATTTCGGATAATCAGGTGCGCCGGTATTTTTGTAATATAACAATCTGTAAGTAGTTGTTGCATTTTCTCGGAAGCCGCCACTGCCGATGAGCATGTCTTTTAAACCATCGCCATCAATATCCATAAAACAAGGAATAGAATTTTCGCCGGCATCAATCATGTTGTCTAATAAAAAATTCTTTTGCTGTAATTGCAGATCCAGTTTGTTGATTTTACTGTTTTTATAAAACCAAATATTATTGACATTTGTTGCGCCAATATCATAAGTTGAAACTAAAAGATCTCGCTTGTTGTCATTGTCAACGTCAATAAATACAGGCGATGCGAATGAATTAACATCATAAGAAACATTGTTGCTTGGATAATGTGTGTCCTGGTTTAAAATACTTGCATATGATGTGTTACCATTATTGTATAGCATCGTAATGGTGTTAATAGAAACACTTCCAATTAATATATCAATCGCGCCGTTATTGTCTGCATCAATTGCATCTACAGTGGAACCAGTATGCTCAATTTTAGTATCACCACTCATGCGCCCGAATTTAAAACCACAGGTGTCGCGCAATGCATATATGGATGAAAACGAATCGCGCACATTGCCGAAACAATTGTCTGTTTTTTTAAAGAATAAACTATCGCAAGATAAACTTAATTCTTTCTGCTGATTTTCATAATAAATTAAACGCGTGCCAAATACATCAAATGAAATAATATCCAAATCACCATCCAAATTGACATCTACAATTGCAGGTTTCAACACGTCAGCGCAATAAACATTAATCGGTACACCAGAACCAAGATAGTAAAATCCATCTTGCTGCAATTTAAAATTCAAGGTGTCGTTTCTGTAAAAACCGGTATATACTTTAATATTTCCTTGATTATTGTAAGTGAAAACATCTTCAATACCATCGCAATTGTAATCTTTGATAACCATCCATCCGTTTATTGGCGGAAAATGCGCCGCGTAGCTTGCATCAAAATTATAATGAATAGAATTCGATGTTAGCGTCAGAAAAATGCAATATTTCTGATTTGATTTGTCATAAACCACCAAATCTCTTTTGCCATCATGATTTACATCTGCTTTACCAAACTGAACACTATTCAAACCGCCGGTCCATGGATAATATAACTGATTGCTATTTTCATAAACCGGTAAATAGTCAAAGCGTTTAAAATTTTGTGCATGTATATCTTTACTAAAACAAACGAATACCACGATAACTACAATGAATTTTTTTTTGCTGATGAATGATAATATGTTTCGAATGAATTGCATGTATAATAAAATAAGACAATTAAAATTAAATAAAAGTTGCCTGATATTTTAGTTAATTAGAATGGATAACCAATTGCGAAATTTAATCCAATAAAATCTTTCAGTTTAAAAGTATAAAGTCCTTGTACTTTATTGCCATCTATTTTGCGTGATGTAAATATTTTATAATCTTCATTGTTTATTTTGTCGAATGTCCATCGGTCGCCAACAGGAAAAGACGGATCATATAAAGCAACTGCTACATCAAAACGAACCACAAAGAAATTCAAATCCAGACGAAGCCCAACACCAGCGTCCCAAGCTAATTCTTTCATGAAGCGCTTCGCGTCAAAATTGGCTAATGGTCGCAATGGATCTTCTTTCAGCATCCAGATATTACCTAAATCGGTGAAAACAGCGCCTTTGAATAATTTGTAAATTCCAAAACGATATTCAGCGTTCAGCTCTAATTTAATGTCGCCGGTTTCGTCCAGGTTGGTATTGTTTAACTGATAGACGTTATAACCACCGGGACCAACCTTACGAAAACCCCAACCGCGCAGCGAGTTCGGACCACCTGAGAAAAATTGCTTAATGTAAGGCATTACGGCAACTTCGCGAATATATGAAGTATCGCGTCCTTGATATTTAGTCTGTTCTACATTATATCTTGAGTTTCCATAAGGAATTCCTATGCCACCAAAAAAGCGGAAAGCGAGCACTTGTCCTTTTTTGAAATTAAATATGTAGCGTGGTTCAATTTCGAAACGTGTAAATTGTGAGAACGGAATTTTTGCTAACAAATAAGGTTTCTCTTTATCTTTTTGAATCAGTTTAGTGATTCCATAAATGATATTTCCTGAAGTAAAAATATTAGCTCTGAACTGAAAATAATTTTTATAATTTCCAACACTCAGATTTTGGTTGTTGTAATGGAATGTATAGTCTTGACCTAAAATAAATTGTTGTTTAAAACTTTGTGCTAAACGCGAGTCATTGTTTAATCTTGTTTGAAAAGAATCCGTAATTTTTGTCGGATTTACAAAAGTAAAACTCAATGGTGAGAAAATATGACGCATTTTATCGTTATACCATTCATAACCATAGTTTACACCAATAGTATGAATACTATACAAACCAATTCGTCGTTGAAAATTATAAGCAACACTCAAGTAAGTTCTTGGTTTGTATTTCTGATAGGTTTTACATTTATCTTTTTGAAAAGTAGGAAAGAAGCGCGCCAAATTAATTTTTGCTTCTGAATTGATACTGATTGTATTAATCGGACTGTTTTCAAGGCGTTTTGCTTTCAATACCTGAAATTCAACACCAGCTGAGAAATTGAACTGGAATTTGGCGGCTGACCTAAATAAATTCCTGTTCAGGTAAGAACCGGAAAGAGCGAAACCAACTGTACTTGATGCATTTGTGTTGACTTCAATATCGGAACTAACAGAATGCCGTTTTGTCGGTGCGCATTTAATAGTCGTCAATAAACCATTTTCTGTTGGCGATAAAGAGATGGGCTCATGCTCAATATTTACGAATTTGAAAACTCCTAAACCATTCAATGACGATCTGGTTTTATCTAACTGGTCTTTGTTGAAAATATCATATGGTTTGATGTAAATGGAACGTTTCAGCGCGCGCGGCAACACTGATGTACGCAATACTTTATAATTTACATCACAAATGGTATCTGTAATAAAATCATTTTTTTTAAGTTCCAGGTTTTGAGCTCTTTTACTAAAATCCAAGACTTGAATATCTATTTGTTCATAGGAATATTTTTTGTGTAAAGATGAATCCGGTTCGTTTTTAATAAACAAAGTCGCATCCACTTTATGGTTGCCGATCGTGCTGTCAACATTTAAAAAAATATATTCAGGACTGAATGTGAAAAATCCTTCGTTTTGCACTAGTTCCGCCAGGCGCTGACGTTCTTTAGTTGCGATTTCCATGTCAAAAACATCGCCTTTTTTAATTAATCTTTCTTTTGGTTTTATGTTTACAATTTTAGAAATAAGTGAGTCTTCTGCGACTAATTTTATGCTGTTATAAGTGTATAATTGTCCTGTTAAAATTTTATAAGATACTTTTGTTTTTTTCTTTTTGGTTACAAATGTTGCTTGTACATCATTATAGAAATAACCATGGTAAAACAAATAGTTTTTCATGCGTTTTATCGATGTGCTTAGTGTTGTAGAATCAAATAAAACAGGTGGTTCGCCGCCGGAAGTTTCATTTAATATATTATCGAATTTTTTAGCATTCGTTAGTTTTTTGTAAGCTGCTTTTTCTTTTTCAGTTGCGGTCAGGTTGTTGACTTTATCTTCCAACGCTATTCGTTTTTTCAGGCGTTTTTCATTTTTTAAAACAGACATCGTATAAATTCCCAATTTCAAACGAAATAAACTCAGGAATTTTTTATTCGGCTGCTGATTGTAAACTACCTGTTTGCCTAAAGCTGAATTTAAAGCCGCTTTGTCTTCAACGGCTTTGCCTGTATATTTTACACTGATATTATTGCTTATTAATAAACTCTGATCATCTTTTAAAATACGTTTAGTCGCATTGCACGATACCAAAAAAAGTATGCAACATAAATAGATTGAATATTTTAAACTGTTTGTATATTGCATACGTGTTAAGCAAAAACGATATAAAATATATTAACTCACTCAAAATTAAGAAATACCGTACGAAGTATTCTCATTTTACTGCCGAAGGTGTCAAAATTATAAAAGAATTAATAGAACAAGGTTTAGAAGTTGTGAACATGTATGCACTATCAGCAGATTTGCTGCAAGATGAGCGATGTACTATTGTTTCCGAACAAGATTTAGATAAAATTACAGCTTTAAAAAATCATCATGGTTGCTTTGCTGTTTTTAAAATCCCACAACATTCTTTGGAAATTGGTGATAATGAATGGATTTTGATGTTAGATGATATTCAAGATCCTGGAAATATGGGCACGATTATCAGGACTTGCGACTGGTTTGGCGTTCAGAAGATCATTTGTTCAGATGGCTGTGTTGATGCCTACAGTCCGAAAGTAGTGCAAGCAAGTATGGCTTCAATTGGCCGAGTTCAAGTCTTTGAAACAGATTTAAATACGATTTTGTCAAATTATAAATTACCGGTTTATGGTGCAGTTTTGAATGGTAAAAACTATTATGAGCAAGACTTTTCTCAAGAAGGTTTTATACTGATTGGCAATGAAGGTCATGGTATTCATACAGATTTGCAGCAAAAAATTACTTTTCCAATCACGATTCCTAAAAAAGGCAAAACAGAATCATTAAATGCAGCAATTGCTACGGCACTGATATTAGATAAGATATAAACTGGTTATTTGGTTTTTGGTGTGTACAACTGCAAACTTTCTTTCTTTTGCGCATTCGGCACATCACCATCTTTTCGTTTCTGGTAAGCGATATCATTTAAGTGCAGCCATTTTCCTTTTTTCCAGACAAAACCTTCGTAAGTGCCATCCGGAATATAGTTGGCATATACACCTTCGAGTTCATCACCGTTTGCTTCTACATGGTCGTAGATAATTTTATTTTCAGCAGCATCATAGTTTAGCGTTGCTGTTGCATCATTCGCGAATTCTAAAATGAAACGGTTTTGCAATTTGCCTTTACCAAAATCAAAGATCGTAGCGCCAAATCGCGGCTTGCCATTTCTGAACCATAATGCTTCCAATATTTTTTTATTGCTGGTTGCATTATTGCCGTCCCAACCGAACAAAGTATAAAATGTATTTTTACCGCTTTTTACCGTTTTGACACCATAATATAAACAACCGATCCAGTTATTGTTGTCCACGACTACCTGGTTTTGATTATCTGTAAAGTCTGAATAATCGATCAGCGGAAACATTTTTAACGTATCTGATTTTAATTGAATCGTACCGTAATATTTATACAAGTCTTCATCATTACGAACATACCAAGTGAAAATTTTAAAACTGCCGTCTTCCGGTTGAAGAACTTTCATCGGCAACAAAGAATCCCAATTATAATAAAATGAATTCTTGATTCTCAAGGCCTTGGTTAATGTTTTGATGATGCGATAACTTGCGATAGTACGATTTTCCTGTGTTTGAGAATTTATCAGCGTATCGCCATAAATACGGATGGTGTCTTCGTATGCTTTGATCTTTTGTAAATCACTTGGATCAATTTGTGCACTGCAAACGGTTGATAATAGAATAAAAAATAGCAGGAAGTGGTTCTTCATATTGATTGAGCTTCAAAATTAATACCAAAAATAAACGTTATTATCATTAAAAAAGTATGTTGGTACAAAACTTGCACAATAATCTTCAAAATTTAGAAAGTTTAACTACTTTTAGATGAATTATAGATTAATTTGATGCTATGAAGAAACGATTTTCACTTATCGCTTGCTATTTTATATTTACTATTTACTGCACATTTGCTCAGGTTCAATGGGCAACGAAATTGATTGATTTTTCTTCCGAATATACGAATGGAATTCCTGAAAATTCGACAAGATACAAAGCAACACAAGTATTGGGTCCGCCAAATACACCACAATACGGTGAAAGTCCTTTAGCTTGGGCAAATGGTAAAACGCAATCCGGAAAAGAACATATCACAGTAGGATTTGACAAGCCACAAACGGTGCAGCAGGTCATAGTTGGTGAAAGTTTAAACGCAGGTTCTATCCGAGAAATTATTTTGTATGATAATAATGGAAAAAGTACTTCTGTTTATGAAAATAAAAATACCGGCTATCAGCAAAAATATGGTGAATTTTTAACGTACATAAAGATCAAACCAACATATAATGTCAATAAACTGAAGTTGGTTTTAAATACAGATGTTCCAGGAATGCAGCAGATTGATTGCATAGGAATTTCTTCAACAACTCAACCGTACAATCCAACAATCAACGTAGTTCGTTATTCAGAAAAAATAGGAATGCCTGAAAATTTAGGTGCTAATGTGAATTCAGCTTATTATGATCATCTGCCAATTGTTTCACCTGATGGGAAAACGCTTTATTTCGCTCGGAAATTTGCTGAAGATAATGTTGGAAAAGAACATAAAGATGATATCTATTTTTGTAAGCTGATGCCTACAGGAAAGTGGAGCAAAGCAGAAAATATTGGTGAACCATTGAATACGGAAATGCATAATTATGTGTGTTTTGTAAGTACAGATAATAACAGATTATACCTCGCAAATAAATACAAAAAAGGCGGCGAAGAAGGTGTTTCAATGAGCACAAGAAAACAAGACGGCACTTGGTCAAAGCCCAAAGCATTGAACATTAAGAATATTTATAATAAAAATGAATACTCAAATTATGCTTTAAGTTTAGACGAAAATGTAATGTTAATGTGTTTGCAGCGCGATGACAGTTACGGCGATTTAGATATGTATGTTTCGTTTAAATATGCTGATGGCGATTGGAGTGAGCCCATGAATTTAGGACCAACAGTAAATACAGTTGGCGCAGAAGGCAGCGTTTTTTTGGCTGCAGATAATAAAACTATTTATTTTTCATCGGCTGGCAGACAAGGTTTTGGCAGTTACGATATGTATATGTGCAAACGTTTGGATCAAAGCTGGAAAAACTGGAGCGAACCGTTGAATTTAGGTGATGTGATCAATTCACCTAAAATGGATATTTATTATACCATTCCACCTCAAGGCGATTATATTTATTACAGCAGCGAAGATTCTTATTACGGTTTGAATGATTTATTTAGAATTAAATTACCGAAAGAAGCAAGACCTGAAGCCGTTGATATGGCAAAAATTTTAGCAAATGCGCCATTGAAATCAGAAGTTCCGAATAATGCTTTAGATAAGAAATTAGCGCAGTTAAAGCAAGACCAAACAAAACCTGTTGCAACTACAACGCAACCTGTTCAACAAAAACCAACAGTTCAACCTGCTACGACAAATTCAAATCCTGTTGTAACAAAACCAAATGCAGCAACCGATGATTTACAGAAGAAATTAGATGCGTTAAAACAACAACAAGCACAAGTACAACCAACGACACAGCCAGCACAACAACCTGTTCAGCAGCAGACTGCTCAACAACCACCAGTTCAAAATAATACACAGCCAGTCACTCAACCAGCACAACAACCTGTTGCTATGACAACAACACCGAAACCGGCAACTACATCACCAGCAACCGATGACTTGCAGAAGAAATTAGATGCATTAAAACAACAACAAGCACAAGTACAGCCAACTACACAACCAGCAGCAAAACCTGTTCAGCAGCCGACCGCTCAACAACCACCAGTTCAAAATAACACACAATCAGTTACTCAACCTGTACAACAGCCAGTTACATCAACAACAAAGCCAACTGTTGTTGAAAGCGTGCCTGTAGAACAACAAACATCTGTTCCAAATTCAACAACAACGACACCTGTAGCAGAAACACAACCTAAAGTAATATACAAAAAAGAAGTGGTGAATAATATTACACCATATCAATCGGAAGAATCTAATAAACCGAAAACTCAGCAGGTAAATAATATTCAACCATATCAGTCGCCGGAAGAACAGAAGCCAAAAGCACAACAAATTAATTCAATACAACCATATCAAACACCAGAAGAACAAAAACCAAAAGCAGAGCAAGTCAACACCATTAAACCTTATGAAGCACCAAAACCGGCACCAAAAGTTTTGACACCAGAAGAAAGAGCAGCTCAGTTACAGCAGAAAAATAATCCAACATACAATCCGGCAAATGATAATATTGCAAACCTGAAAACGATGCAAAAAGATGCTATGCCAACGCCAACGCAAAGTAATGTTACATCCGATCCAAATGCAATAAAATACGATCCTAAAAATACGATTAATGATGGTGTTAAAAATATGGATCCGATTGCCTATAAAGTAGAAGAAAAACAAATTGAAACAACGGTTCCTACTGCAACAACTTACAAAACAAATGAAGTTGATCCTAATAAATATGCACAGCAACAGCCATCTACATATAATCAACCATTAAAGAAAACAGAGCCGGCAACAGATGAATTGCAGCAAAAATTGGATGCATTAAAAAAGCAGCAAGATGTACAAAATGCAAAAGTTACAACGCCACAAACGGTTAATAATAATAAACCATACGAGCCGTATGTAAATAACAAAACGTATGAAAATCCTACAGCGCCGTTGCCAACTACAAACGCGAAAACAGAATCATTAGATCAAAAATTAGCGGAACTGAAACAACAGCAATATCAACAACAGCAAAGTACACGCATTGATAATCCGAATGTGAACAAACCTTATAATGTAACTACAGTTAAAGAACGTCAGGAAGATCCTGCATCTAAAGATTATGATGAGTACCAAAAGAAACTGGATGCGTTGAAAGCACAACAAAAAAATCCAACTGTTACTGCGTCTGCACCAGCAACTACTTATGTTCAACCTATTCAGAAAGCAGAAACAGTTACACCAAAAACAACGTATGAAGCGCCGAAAACTCAACCGGTAAATACGCAACCAACAAACGCTGCGCCAAATCCTGCAATTGCTAAATATGAAGAAAAATTGAGAAAGATGAAAGAAGAAATGGATGCAATAGGAGCGACACCGACCACTACTACAACTACAACTCAACCTAAAATTAATAATCAACCGAGTATCAATAATAGCCAGCCAATTGCAGAAAATACAACACCTGTAATTGCATCAAACAATGATGCAACTGATGATTTACAAAAGAAACTAGATGAATTGAAAAGCCAATTGGATCAGCCAAAACAAACAGAAACAATTGTTGTCGGAACACCGGATCCGATAATTGCTGCATCACCATCTACAGAAAAACAGGAAACTACTTCTGTACCGGTGGAAACAACGCAACCTGTTGCAACAACACCAACTATAGATTTTGCTGCTGAGAAAGCGAAACTGGATTCGTTGCAAGATGCGCAAAAACAGGCATCACAACAATTGACTGCAACTTTGGATAAAATGGGTTCCAATAAACTGGATTTAGAAAAAGATATTGCAGATTTAAAAGCGCAACGCGACAAAGTTTCTTCTGATAAAGAAAAACTGGCTGCTGAAAATTCACAACTGACAGGCGAGAAGCAACAACTGGAAGCTGAGAAAAAGAAGATGGATGATTTGTTGGCTCAAATGCAGGCAGAACGTGATAAACTGGCTGCTGAGAAATTGAAAATGGAGCAAGATAAAGCGAAATTAGATGCGTTGAAAAAACAGCAGGAACGTGAAGTGTTATCGATGAAACGCGCGATCGACTCATTAGCAAAAGTTAAGCAAACAGCCAGTAATAATGCAGAATTACAACAAAAATATGATTTGTTTAATGTGCCGATAGAAGTAGGTGCAGTAGCTATAGCCGATAAAATTTTCTTTGTGGCCGATGCTGCGTATTTGCAAATTCCATCGTATCCTGAATTAGATAAAGTAGTTGCATTCTTAAAGAAAAACAGCAAGCTGAAAATTGAAATCGGCGGACACACAAACGGTTTATGCGATGATGCTTTTTGTAACCAACTATCAACTAACAGAGCAAAAGCATGTGTCGATTATTTAATAAGTAAAGGCATTGCAAAAGATAGATTGCAATACAAAGGTTATGGTAAACAATTTTTAATCGCATCGCCAGGTTCGCCGTTAAATCAACGTGTGGAAATTAAAATTTTAAGTGTAGGATAAAATTATAAATTGTTTGCATTCATGAAAAAGCACCTAATTATTTCAGTTTTTACATTCTTATTTATACAACTGGCTAAAGCAGAAAAGATAAAAGGTTTTTATGTAACGAATAATCACGATACAATTAAAGCATTGTTGAAAATTCCATATAATGCAACATTTTCAATTGATTTTAATTTTGTAAAAATGCAAAGGGAAATGGAGTATATTAATGATGCTGGAGAAAAGATTACTTTTACACCTAAAGATATTTTAGCGTACGGTTTTGAATATTATGATGAAAGAGAAGAAAAAGATGATACTATGCTTTTTGTTTCTAAAAAAAATATTTTTTATAAACCAACAGATTTTTCTGATAATGATTCTACAATATTTCTAATGCAATTAGTTAAAGGAAAATTAAACCTGTATAATTATTATTCTATAAATTCAGTTTCTGTTGGATTTAATACTTCAAATAATGTTCAGCATAGCACACCTGTTTTAGAATTTCAAAATCAAATACCATTTACCTATAATAGTTTTAAATTTAAGACTGAAATGGCTAAATACTTAGCAGATTGTCCTTTGGTTTTACAAAAAATCGAAGAAAAAAATTACAAGAACAAACATTTACATATTGTCGTAGAATTGTATAATGGTTTGTGTGGACATTAAAATTATTTATTCAATACTTTCAATAACATATTTCACATTATTCATTTCCAGCTTATCATTTATTTGCGCGCCGAATAGTTTTGCACCTAATGGCGATTGTGGTGAAAGTGCTATAATTTGTTGGTGTTGCACGGTAATTTTTCCTAATGCTAAACTAAGAAAGAAATAACCATGATTCGTTTTTATTAAACTGCTTTTTATTATTTTATTCGTTTTTTGACTAATGTCTATTCGTTCAAATTGTGCTTTTTGTTCGTTTGCTTCTTTTAATTGATTTCTTGTGTTTTCCTGCTCAATTTGTAGCATAGCCAACGCCGTTTCATGTTTGTCGCCGGCTGTGCTTTTGGTTTCATTTTTTGCACTTTCATTCAGTTCATCTAACATTGTTTGTAGTGAATTGATCTTTTCATTGATTAATTGCAAATAACGTTCATAAACTGCTTGTTTAAAACTCATTTGACTAACGGTTTTTTAGGTTCCATTTTTCCTCGTTTATGAATGATTAAGCCATTTAAAAAATTACGCAATAATTGATCGCCGCAAGGTTTATATTTTGGATGATCTTCATTTCTGAAAATTGCAGTCAGTTCACTTGGCGTTATTTTAAAATCTGCTAACGCACAAATAGCAGAAATATCATCGTTTTGTAATTGCAATGCAATGCGCAGCTTTTTCATGATATCATTGTTATCCATACTGTTTATTTGGTTCAAAAATAACGAAATAAAATGTTGTAAGATATAAATATTGACAGCACCAAATTTTTCAGAACATGAATTTTAAACATTTTATTTATCTTAGTTTAATGAATAACGTAACTACTGTTTCTGCTAAAGTTCCTTTATCCAAAAAAATCGCATTTGCACTCGGACAAACCGGCTGGTCTTTGGCTGTGTTTGGTTTTACTGAATTGATTTATTTTTTCTATTTACCACCTGATAACGGCAAGCCGTTGTTCAAAGCATTTGTCTATCAAGGTTCGGTTTTCAAAATATTTACGATTGTTGGTTTGTTGTCAGCAATTGGCTATATAATCAGCGCATTCATGGAGCCAATCGTTGGCAGTTTAAGCGACAGAAGCACCTTTAAATTTGGCAAGCGCAAAACATTTATGGCGTTGGCTGTTGTGCCTTTTGCGTTGGTTTCTGTGCTGGTTTTCTTTCCGTTGGCAGATGGATTGCATGCAATCAATGCAATATGGTTGTCGGTAACCGTAATTGCTGCGTTTATGATCAAATGTTTTTACACAACACCATACAATGCGATGATCAATGAAATGGCGAAAGATGAAAAAGAACGTTTGTATATCATCATGTTGATTTCGGTGACGTATGCGCTTGGTATCGGTATCGGACAAACAATTAATATTATTATTGACAGTTTTAAAGATCAATATTCAAATGAAACCATTTTCAAAGCAAGTATTGTAGCTTATGCATTGATTTCATTGGTTTGTATGCTGATGCCTATTTTATTTGTAGATGATAATTCCGGTAAAAATATAGATGTTGAATTGCAGAAAAATAATAATAGTAATGTAAGTATTTTTGATCCGATGCGTGAAGTCTGGAACGATAAAAACTACCGCATTTTTGTGATTGTAGAGTTGATCTATTGGTTTCCGTCAAAAATATTTACGGTTGCGGTGCCTTATTTTGTTGCTGCTTTGATGAATTTGAATAACGTTTACACATCATATATTCTATATGCTTGTGGAATTGGTTCGTTCTTATTGTATCCTGTTATTGATAAGTTGGTTGATAAATTCGGTAAGAAAAATGTCATGCAGTCAGCGTTTGTAGTTTTGATTTTAGCCAATTTATTTACTGCAACCATTGGCATGTATGATTTGTCGAAAATGGTAGTGTTTAGTTTCTATGTTATACTGAATATGTATCCGATTGCAGTGCTTGGTATTTTGCCGATGGCAATGGCTGGTGATAATGCTGAACATAACGCAAAAGAAACAGGTGTGTATCGCAATGCATCATATTACGCATTGAAAACATTTATGATGAAGATTGGTGTTGCGATTACAAGTTTGATTTTTCCGTCATTATTATTGTTAGGAAAATCACCGACAAATCCATTCGGTGTGCGTTTAGTTGCAGTAACTTGCATGATCGCAAGTTTACTGGCGTTTATTGTGTTGAGAAAGTATAAAGATGTTTAAAATAAATGCGGTTGAATGGTAGCTTTGTTTTTCCATTGCAAATAGTATCGCATCAGTTTACCATAATTGCTTTCAATTTCTAAATCAGGATCACTTTTGTCTACAATTATTCTGACATTGTGTTGGTCAACAACACCTGATTCTCTGTATGCTTTTCCATCAACTTCACCGATATGAGATTCGCCACCAGAATAAAAATCTGAAACGTCATTCAATCCGTCTTTACCAATTTTAAACTCGACACTAAAATTTTCTATAGAATCTTTAAACGAAAAAATGTTGTCTTTTTTTGTATATCGCATTGTTTTATTATCATATAAAACGGAATCATTCATTATCCAAATTGGAAAAGATTTAAACTTGTCAGGAATGCTGTTGCTGTCTATGATCTGTAAATACTCTATGTAATAAAATCTCTCTGGCAATCTGAATTTATATAAAATAGCATTGTTTATTAAAACATCTTCGGTATGATAACTATTCTTATAATCGTTTATAGCTATTTCATCATAATTAGAAATTATCGTTCTTGAATGTGTTATAAAATCTTTTGGACAAAATTCAGAACACGGAAATACACTTAAACTGTAATAGATACTGATTGTTGAAACTAAAATAAAAAGCGTGTATTTATAGATTTTTGCTTTTAAGAATTTTACTAAAAACAGGAAGACTGAAATTCCTATAATTGCAATGAATAATTCAATGAGCAGAGAAAAAGCAGCCATTTGACCATCCGTATTATCGACAATAAATGTTGCAATGAATGTGCTTGAAAATGAGCAGACAAACAGAATTAATACGGCAATTGTTTTTTTCAATAGAACTGTTTCTTGTATTATTTGGCTTTACTCATCTTCAAAATCTCATCAAATTCTGCTTTTGTTACATCTGAAACAGAAAGGCGTCCTTGCTTTACTAATTTCATTTCTGCTAATTTCGGATTGGCTTTGATAGCTCCAAGCGTTACAGGATTCTTTAATTTCTCAACAGGTGAAACATCCACACAAACCCAGGCCACTTCATCAGTTGTCGGATCCTGGTAAGCTTCTTTTACAATAGTTATAATTCCAACCACTGCTTTATCAATATTACTGTGATAAAAAAATGCTTTGTCGCCTTTTTTCATGGCGCGCATGTTGTTTCGTGCTGTATAATTGCGAACGCCGTCCCAATGTTCGCGACCTTTTTTTACCAAATCATCATACGAAAAAACATCCGGTTCCGATTTCATTAGCCAGTATTGCATATTATAAAGTTATAGGTAATTAGTTATAAGTTAAGTGGTAAAAATAACAAATCTTTTCCAAGTTACAATCGTATAACTTGTAACAAATAACTATTGTCTGTTTTGTATTTTTTGTTTAAACTGGTCGCGGATTTCTTTAATACTCCATTTTTGATTGACTAATACATCATTCAAAGCAATCAGTTTAAAGTAATAAACATCATCAGTGTAAACGCTGGAATCGAATTCGAAATTAAATGTATGTTGTCCTGGCGGAACATTTTTCTGATTAAATAATTCGCGCACTAAAATGCCGTTCTTGTCAAACATGGCAATTTGAACATCTTGCGCTTTTGAAAAATTATATTCATACTTTCCGCCAACTTTCTCTTTCGGCGGTTCATAATAATTATAACGATAATTTTTATTTACGAGCTCAAATGTTTTTCCTGTTAATGAAGCCATATATTTTTTCAGCTCTTTTTCTTCTGTCGAATCAGCAGCATAAATAGAATTCAAATCACTGTTGTCCATCAAACTCCAAACTGCATACTGTGCTGCAGAAGTCTGGTATTTTTTAGCTTGAATAAACTCACTTAATTTCTTTAAATTATTATTGTTGCCTTTTGCAAAAGTATAAACAGTTTGACTGGTTCCTGCACCATCACGTCGTTCCGTGCACATACCTTTTATTTTTATAATCTTTTTTTCTGCAGGTTTTAAAACAAGGATTTCCTGATTGGTAACAACAATATTTTGTTTATTACTATCTGTTGGAATAAACATGTCGCCATCATTTATTTGTACGGTTATTGGCTGATTGGTGATATTCGTTATTGTAGCAATAACAGGTTCTAGGTAGTGTGTACTTTCGCTGTTGCCATGTATCACACATTGCACACTTTTATTTTTAATTGCATCCTGTAAATTTTGATTAGAGTTGATAGATGTTTTAGCAGAAGTGATCAAAGATGCCACTAATAAAATAGTTGTAACAGAAAATATTTTCATGGTTATAGTTTGATTTATAAACGATTACTCATAAATTTATTGTAATTAATTGTCTTAATTCAATAATTTTAAGAAAATTTAACTATGAAACGCTTATTAATTACTCTATGTCTAATAGTATGTACTTACACGATTTCAGTTTCACAAAATGCCTGTAATAAGAGAATAGAACGCCATTTGCGTATAGCAGGTGATAGTTGGGGCCATTTTCCGGTATTATATTTAGCTTATGATTCAGCTTTGGCTAAATATGGTTTTGCTGATTATGTCGCGTCCGGTGCCGGTAGTGTATTGATTAGTATGACTGCCGAAACCTGGTGGCAATTTCCTCTTACTCGACATGCATTAGAAGGTGCGATTTATTCTGACAGAGGTCATCCTGTTGATGTGGTAATGGTTTCTTTAGGAGGAAATGACGTTGCTTTCGGTATCAATTCAACCGATTCTTTAAGTGTATTGGATGATGATTTGTACCAGGCAAAATTATTTATGGATAGTATTTTTGATTATATACATACCACATTGCCAAAAGCACAAATTATCTGGCAAAGCTATGATTATCCGAATTTCAATGATCCATGTATGGATTTTCCTTGGGATCCGTATTGCGATTTATGGCATAATCATGGTTATGCGACGCCATATCAAATCAACCGTTTTATGAATTATATTACACATTACCAGGATTCTGTTGTAGAAGCATATCACAAGCCATATATGCATTCATTTAACGCTAATGGTTTAATGCAGTGGTGTTACGGACAAACCACGCCTTTGCGTTATGCACCATTTGGAACCTATCCGCCGCGCTCGGTGCCTTTCCCAGGCGGAAATATCAATTATCCGTCGCCGCATCCTGCAATGGGTTTGTATGGCGTAGATACTTATCATTTAAGTCCGTTAGGTTATACTTATCTGGCTGAATATTACATGCGCGTTTTTATTAATAATTACTTGCGCAGAAACCGCGATACATCATTTTATTCTGTTGGACAAACGGAAGATGGTTATGTAAAACAAAATGGAACAGTCGGAACCGGTGAAATACAAATAGCCAATTCTACAATCAGTAAAACCAAAGGCATTATTTCGTTCAATACAGCATCTATTCCTGATAATAAAATCATCAAAAAAGCATCACTATACATGCGTAATACTTTTATTCAACGTGCTTATTCGTATTACGGCTCTAAATTTCCTGACTATTTTAAATTAGATATCAAACAAGGAACTTTCGGTACTAATCAGGTAGAAGCAAGTGATTACAATGAAGCACCTTCGCTGTCGGATGTTGCCTGTGTTGCCGGAAATTTACGCGGAAGCGGTTATTCATTGCGTTTTGATTTGCACGATGATGCATTAAAATTTATTAATAAAACAGGAACTACTCAGTTTCGCCTGGAAATTTTAGATACTAATTTCGTCAAATTTTACAATGGTGATACAATGGCATTGGAAAGTCCTTATTTAGATATTCAGTATGATACAACCAATGTCGTTTTAGGTGTAAAAAATATTATCAAGACAGAAAAATTATCGGTTTATCCAAATCCAACCTATGCTTATCTTAATATCGAAATACCGGAAAGTGTAAACAAACAAAACCAATCCTTATATATTACCGATATTAAAGGCGCATTGGTTAAAGTTGTTCAATTAGATAAACACAAAAATAAGCTTGAAATTAATGTTTCGGATTTGGCTGCCAATGAATATTTTATAAGATTGTCAGATGATTCAGCAGACTGGATTGGTAGTTTTATCAAGAATTAGTGCACAATTTTAACAAGTTTTTTCTTTTGGAATAGATTATCTTTGTTCTTCATCTTATCTTATGAAGAAATTATTTGCTGTCATTGTAATTTTAATCGCTTTTCAAATTACAAAAGCTGATCCTGGAACTTATTACAATGGCGTTGATACAACAAAAACCTGCGCAGACTTAAAAAGAGAATTGTTCAAAAAAATATCTGTTGATCATCATTTAAATTATGGTGATATTGATAGTTTTTACAATAAAACAGATTTAAAAAATGCGGAACCGCCATTTGTAGGAACCGTAATTATCGACAGATATTGTTCGGAAATTCCGAATGCTTTAGATTCCTGTAATTTCAGGTACAACGACAGAAATCCGAATGTGCGCAGTTTTTGTTTTACTGGCGGAACAGCCGCAAGCTATTGTAAATGTTATGCGAAAGAGCATTCTTTTCCGTCTTCTTGGTTTAATGATACAATAACGCCGCGTACAGATATGCATCATATTTTTCCAGCAGATAGTAAGTCAAACAATGATAAAAGTAATTTTCCATTAGGGTACGTTCGTCCAGCAGCTTCATTTACTGCCTATAACGGAACAAAAGTGGGTCGCTCTGATGCTGCCAGAAACTTTGGCTATATTGGTGCTAAAGACACAACAGTAGCATTAAACAACAGCACATACAACAGAGTTTTTGAACCAATCGATGAGTTTAAAGGAGATTTTGCTCGTGCTTATTTATATATTGTAACGCGCTATGATGACCGCATCAATAATTGGAAAGATTTAGATGTTATTGGTCAAAAAGTAATTAGTGCAACTTCTTATACCGGTTTGGAATCATGGATTTTGCAGTTATGTGTCAAATGGAGCAAGCAAGATCCGCCAAGTGATTTGGAAAGAAAACGCAATGATTCGGTGTATGCTATTCAAGGCAACAGAAATCCATACATTGATTTTCCAAGTCTGGTTGAAAAAGTTTTTGGAAAAGACGGCAACGCAAATTGCATTATTTCAGGTGTAAAACAAAATAAAAGCAATTCATTACATTGTTCTGTTTATCCAAATCCAATCAAAAATGATATTTTAACAATTGATTTAGACAGAAATGTATTTGAGAATGCTTCGGTTGAAATAATTGATATTGTAGGACAAAAATTATTTGCTCAAAAAATTGCACCGAATAGCAATCAATTCACTGTAGATGTGTCAGTATTGGCAAAAGGCACTTATTTGCTAAGTATTCTTGATGATGGAAGTAGCACAATCCAAAAATTTATCAAAGAATAAACGATTTATATGATTTCTAAAGTTTAAAATTTTAGAAATCATATAAATATAACTATTTCACTTCTTTTAGAAAAGTCAGGTAAGTAGGAAAGTGGTCGCTGTAACCGGCGTTGTAGATGTTAAAATCCCAGGTACGCTTAGGATAACCTTTATATTTTCCGGTTTTTGTGATCATAAAATCTTTGCTGAAAATATGTGCACCTTGATAGAAAAAACCATTTTGGCTATTGCTTAGCCAACCACTTGAAAGTACGATCTGATCAAACAAACTCCATGAATCATTATAACCTAAAGTACCAATGCCTTTTGTATAATAAGCCACCCAAGGATTGTACAAACCACCGGTTTTGCATTTTTCTTTTTTATCGCAGCATGCCAATACTTTCACCATAGACGGATCGGTCGGATTATCATTCAAATCGCCCATGTCCAGCACTTTTGTATTTGGATTGATCGCCATAAGTGAATCTATAATATGCTTACTGATGCCTGCTGCAAATTTGCGCAACGGCGCTGTCGCTTCTTCACCACCGCGTCGTGATGGCCAGTGATTTACAAAAATATGTACGGTATCAGTATTGCTTAAAACACCTTTTACATACAAAACATCTCTGGTTGGACGCCAGTCTTTTACCACTTCTTTTAAATTTACGCGTATAGAACGACTTTCAAGTACTGTAAAATATTTTGGATTGTACATAAAACCACAATCTACTCCACGTAAATCCGGTCCGTCATAGTGCACAATCTGGTAATTTCTTGCTTTTAATTTAGGATGATTGGCTAAAGTTTCCAACACGCTTCTGTTTTCAATCTCTGCACAACCGAAAAAAGCCAAACCATCCGGTGATTTATCGATGCCGATTTGTGAAATTACTTCAGCCAAATGATCGACTTTATCTAAAAATATTTTTCCGGTATAATGGTAATTTCCATCAGGTGTAAAATCTTCATCATCTACATTTGGTTGATTAATAGTATCATAGAAGTTTTCCAGGTTGTAAAAACCACCAACAATGATTTTGTATTTCTTTTCTTCTGCAAATAAATGGCTAATAAAAACCAATGATATAAGAAGCAAAATAGTTTTTTTCATGCTGTAAAATTAAGTATTATTTATGATTGTTTTTTGTGGAAAATATGAATTGTGCCTGCTTCAATTATTTGAGAATTATCTTTACCTTTGTTAAGGATTGTTAATCCATACCAACGCAATACAAAATCAATACCAAATTTATGATTAAACATTCAGTGTCTGTTTTTCTGTGTCTCATGATGCCGATAGCACTTTCAGCGAAGATCAAGTCGAAACAACAGGATACAACAGTTGCTCCAATTTTATACAATTTGACGACTGTTAATGATACAACACATACTCAAATAGATGAAATTCCTACAGTTACTTTGGAAGATGAAGAAACTAGTGATGAAGGTGGTTCAGATCAGGCAGTTTCTCCTGTTTTAAATGCTGGTCGCGATCCGTTTATGTCTGCTGCATCCTTTAATTTTAGTATTGCTCGTTTTAAGATTAGAGGTTACGATGGTGACTATTTTGATACTTATATGAATGGTATTCCGACGGAATATATTGATAATGGTTTTGGTGCGTTTAATTTATGGGCTGGTTTGAATGACGTAACGAGAAACAGAGAAAACGTATTGGGTTTGCGTCCATCTACTTTTGCTTTCAGTGGAATTGGTGGTTTGTATGCAATTGATTCGCGTGCAGGCAAGCAACGTAAACAATTAAGTGTAACATTAGGTACTTCAAACAGAACATACGATATACGTGGTGGTTTAACATACGGAACAGGCATAACAAAAAAAGGATGGAGTGTATGTGTGTCTTTATTTGGTCGTTGGGCAAAAACAGGTTATATAAAAGGTACTGCAATGCAAAGCGTTTCATATTTTGTTTCGGTTCAAAAATTTTTCAAAAAAGAAAACCTGTCTTTAACAATATTTGGTGCGCCAACCAAGCAGGAAAAAGCATCTGCTGCTGTTCAGGAAGCATATGATTTGGCTGGTACCAACTACTATAATCCAAATTGGGGTTACCAAAACGGAAAAGTAAGAAGTGCAAGAGTGGAATACAGACATCAGCCAACATTTATTTTGAATCACGAATGGACACCTAAAGACAACATGAACCTGACTACTGCAATGGGTTATTCTTTTGGTGAAAGAAGTCTTTCGACAATAGAAAGAAACATGAACGTTGATGATCCGCGCCCTGATTATTATAAATACTTACCAAGCTATTTGAGTGACAGCACAGAAGCGGAAGACAGAGACCAATTGACTCAATTAATAAAAAATGATCCGAATATCTTACAAATAAACTGGGACAGATTATATGATGTGAATCGTCTTCCTGCTCGTGATACAACAATAAATGATGTAAATGGTGTTGCAGGCAATAACGTTTCAGGCAAAAATTCGGTTTATGTTTTGGCTGATAACACACAGTTTTACCACAGATTTAATTTCAATACTGTATATAATGTAACAGTGAAAAAAATTGATATTACTGCCGGTTTGACATATCAGTTTCAAAAAGTAAATAACTACAAACGTATCAAAGATTTGCTTGGCGGTGATTTTTATTTAGATCAGAATAGCTTCACAGAAGACTCGCTAACTACAAATGTATCAGCTACTTATTCAGATGTAAACCAGCCAAATCACGTTGTAAAAGTAGGCGATAAGTTTGGTTACAACTATGCATCTGTTGTACACAAAACAAGTGTTTGGGCTCAGGCAAATCAACATTTGAAACACATTGACTGGTTTGTGGCTGCTGAGTTTTCAAATACAACGCAATGGCGTGTTGGCTATTATAAAAATGGTTTAAATCCAAATAATTCAGAAGGAAAATCTAAAACATATTCTTTCAACAATTTTTCAGTAAAAGGTGGTTTGACATACAAAATTAATGGTCGTCATTACTTATATGCAAATGGTTCTTATCAAACAAAAGCACCTTTCTGGGACAATTTATTCATTTCACCAAGAACAAGAAATCTTGCAAATGATAATATAAAAAACGAAAAAATTGGCTCGTTTGAAGCAGGTTATATCTGGAATTCACCAAGAGTTAAGTTAAGAGCAACCGGTTTCTTCACTGACTTTAAAGATGGTTCCAATGTATTGACTTATTTTGACGATGATTATTTCGGTTTGGCTAGTTATACATTGACTAATATTAATAAAAGACATTTTGGTGGCGAATTAGGCGTTGAAGCGCAAATCTATAAAGGTTTAAGTGCAACCTTGGTTGCCGCTATTGGTAAATACTACTACACAAGCCGTCAAATCGGTACACTGACCATAGACAATCAGCCGGAATTAATTCAGCAGGAAACAGTGTACAGCAAAGACTTTTATGTTGCAAATATTCCACAGCAAGCATATACTTTAGGCCTGAATTATCGTTCTAAGAAATTCTGGTATGTAAGCGCTAATGTGAATTTCTTCGATCGTTTTTACACAGAATTTGCACCAACACACAGAACAGAGCGTGCAACAGAATTAGTGCCTTATCAGTCTGATCAATGGTACGGAATCGTAAATCAGGAAAGATATAACAAAAAAGGACAATGGACGTTAGATTTATCAGGTGGTTATAGCTGGAGATTGAAATCAACTTTCAGAAAAATGAGCGGTAAAAATGCAGGAAAATACTATTTAGTATTGAATTCAGGCATCAGTAATCTGACAAACAATAAAAAATTCATCGTAAGTGGCAGAGAACAATTGCGTTTTGATTATACAGAAAAAAATGCGACTAAGTTTGCTAATAAATATACTTACGCTTACGGAATTAATTTTTATCTGAATTTGACTTTCAGATTTTAATATAAAAAACAGTAAATAATTACAATAAAATATAAATATTCAAAAAGATGATAACTAAATTCAGTAGATTATTAATGGTGTTAGCTGCATTTGCTATGTTAACGATCACGTCTTGTAAAAAAGATAAATTCGATGAGCCACCGCACAACACCACTGATCCGAACATTGCGAACAGCACGATTGCTGATTTGAGAGCATTGTTTACCAGCGGCAACCCAATTACCATTACCGGTGATATCATTATAGGCGGCGTAGTTACGGCAGACGACAAAACCGGCAACTTCTACAAAACCATCGTTATTCAGGATGAAACCGGTGCTATACCTGTTTTGATTAATAAATCAGGTTTAAATGCAGATTATCCGGTTGGCAGAAAAGTGTATGTAAAATGCCAAGGTTTGGTATTAGGTCAATACGGAAATAATTTGCAATTAGGTGGTTTTATTGATTACTCAGGTGCACAGCCAAGTGTTGGTAATATTGCAAGTGCTTTAACTAATAAAGTAATTGTAAAAGGACCAAGCGTAACACCTTTAGAACCCAAACAAATTGCTCGTTTAAGCGATTTGAATTTCACTTCAGATCAATCATTATTGATAAAATTAGATCCTGTTGAATTTTTAGATGGCAATGTTCCTTATGCTGATGTAATCAATGAGTCATCATTAAGCAGAACGATCAAAGATTGTTATGGAGATGTAATGGATGTCAGAACCAGCAATTTTGCGGACTTTGCAAGCAAACTTACGCCTGCTGCAGGTACTAAAGTAAGTATCATTGGTGTATATACTGTATTTAACAATACACGTCAGTTAACGATTCGTTCAGTAAGCGAAGTCGTAAATTCATCAACACCTTGTGGCGTTGATCCGGCTTTACCAACTATTACCATTGCAGAATTAAGAGCAAAATTTCCTATGAAAGGTGCATCACCTGATTATCCGGATGGCGTAACACCAATTACTATTACGGATGATGTAAACATTACCGGTATTGTAACTGCGAATGACAGAAGTGGCAACTTTTACAAAACAATTGTTATTCAGGATGCAACAGGTGCAATACCAATTTTAATAGATAAAAAAGATTTGTATAAACAATTTGAAATTGGAAGAAGAGTATATATAAACGTAAACGGTACAGTATTGGGTCAATATGGTAAAAACCTGCAATTAGGTGATTATATAGATAATTCATCAGCAACTCCTGCAGTAGGAAGTATTAGCGAAGCACGTTTACCGAATCGTATATTAAATGGCGCATTAGAAACGCCTATTGTGCCAAGAAAAATAAGCAACCTTACAGATTTAAATTTAAATTTAGATCAATCTACTTTGATAGAATTAGATCCAGTTCGTTTTGATTTAACTGGAGTTTCTTTTGCAGATATAGGTAATGGTGCTTCAAAAAGTTTAGCTGTAAAAGATTGTAATAATAATGCAATCGATGTACGTACCAGCAATTTTGCAGATTTTGCAGCACAACTAACACCAAGTGGAAATGTAAGAATGGTAGGTATTTACAGCGTTTTCGGTACTAGTGCAACTTTGGCACCAAAAGGGCAGTTTACAATTAGAGAAATTAGTGAAGTACAAACGGGTTCTAATTGTCCGTCAATAATATTTTCTGAGAATTTTGATGGTTTGTCATTAAGCAACAATGCTGTTTTAAGTATTAGTGGTTGGCAAAACATAACAGAAACAGGTGGAGTGCCTTATAAATATGGAAATCCGTTTACTTCATTAAAATGTGCTATTGCAGAAACATTCGGTGCTTCTACAGGAACGAACGTTACATCATGGTTAATCACACCTCCAATAGATTTAAGTAGTACAATAAATGAAAATTTGTCTTTCACTACATCTGTAAAGAATGCACCTATATCTGGCTCATCAACTCTCGCTGCATATGTTTCAACGGATTATGACGGTAGTGGCTCACCACAAAATTTTACATGGACAAATTTAAATGCAATTATAGCAACAACATCTTCATCAGGTACTTTTAGTCCTTTTGTAAGTTCAGGAAATTTAGATCTTAGTAGTTATAGTGGAACTGTCTATATTGCTTTTAAATATGTTGCTGTTGCAGCTGGTAGAACTACAGAAATCGATGACATCAAAATTACCGGTCTATAATAATATTAGATTGTAATTAATGATAAAAGGCATCCATCTTGGATGCCTTTTAATTTTTAAAAATTCAAATATTCTAAATCACCGTAATGCTTACTACGTCCGATTCTATACCAGTGGGTACATCATCTGCAATATAAATAGCTTTGTATTGGCGTTCTTCCGGTTTGCTGACATCTATATTTGCACGAGTATCTATAAATTTTGTTTTGGTGCAAAATCCTAAGTTTTCGAATTCAGTTTCATCACCACGTTTAGTGTAAATAATAATGCCTTGGTGTGTATGTTTTACATATTTTAATACCACATGGTGCGCATCAATAGTAGCAGTAAGTGTTGGTTTTTCGTTGGCAGGGAAAGTGACCTCTTTTGTTAAAATATCTAATTCTCTGCCAATGGCTTCTGTAAAAAGATTGTTTGCTTTTAGCTGCTTCGCTAATTTACGAATACTATCTTTGGTTTCTTTCTTTTTCAACGTATTTGTATTAGTAGCAGCAATAGCTTCGTTCTTTTTGGCAACAGTCGTATTATAAGTGATACGATGCTGGTTAATGGTAGCAGTAACTTTTGTTACATCGGCTGTAGGTATGCCAAGTGCCGTAGCAATGGCAGGTAATTTGGTAATAAAATTGAGTTCCCAAGTGTCCAGTTCGGCATCACGGTTGGGCAAATAATCTTTTTTCATTTTACTGAAATTTATGTTTTAAAAAATACATTTTTGTAGGTAGCTAATCCAAAAAAATGTTTGTTTACTTCAACAACGGTTGTTGATATTTAACGCCATCATTTATAAAATAGTATATGTCAATATGTTAAAATATGTTATAGATGTATGTCTTTATGAAAGCAATGCATAGCTGAATGCCGGTATATAATTATTCTAAGTAGGCAATAGAGTATAAAATACCTTCAACAGATGAAAATATGAAGGCAATATACGGCGCATTGCCTTCATATTCTTAAAATACGAAGGCAATATGCCGTAGAATATACACAATAATTGTTTAAATGAAGGCAATGCATCGTATAATATTGCCAATTAATTTTTTAATGCCGATATTACAGAATAGCATATCCTTAAATATGGTTCCGATGAAGGCAATAGAAAATGTAATGCCTATAATAAATTGCAGATTATTTGTGAAAAATGAGAATAACGGAACATTTTGATTAATTGCTTTTTATTGGTAATGTTGTAGAATAATGTTGTTATAAATATAAATGATTGATTTTGTTTTACATTATAAATATTTTGGAAGCAATTACTTGTCCTGTAAGGACAAGCTGTTTATAGACAAAAGTGACAATTCTCGATAAGCTCCATAGGAGCGACCTGTGTAATGCGCTCCTACGGAGCTGGGTTTTAGGTGTAACTATATCTATAAACAGTTTATTACTACGGAATAACAAAATTTAGATTACCTGTCCTTTAGATTTGCAAAGATTAAACAACATTATTCTACAACATCGCCTTTTATGCTTTAATAAATTAAACACCATACCTAAAAATCCGATTAAATCTTTTGCATTAGATTGCCTATTTTTGTGCTGTACATTCTATGTTAAAACGCGTTGACAGAGTTGTTTTAGGCAGTTTCATTGTGCCGTTAATCATCACTTTTGGGTTGACTTCTTTCATATTTATGATGCAATTCCTTTGGAAATACATTGATGATATTGTCGGAAAAGGATTGGAAACATCATTGTTATTAAAATTAATCGCATTGTTTACATTAACCATTGTGCCGATGGCATTGCCTTTGGCTATTTTATTGGCATCAACCATGGTAATTGGTAACCTAGGCGAAAACAGCGAACTCACTGCTTACAAAACCGGTGGTTTATCATTATTGCGAATTATGGGCAGTTTGATTGTCTTTACCATTTTCTTAGCCGGATTTGCGTTTTATTTTTCCAATACGATCTTACCAAATGTACATTTGCGTTTTTATTCATTGCTCTATGATATTCGTAAACAGAAGCCGGCACTGGATATAAAAGAAGGCGTTTTTTATCGTGGAATTTCCGGATTTGCATTAAAAATAAAACACAAAGATGCCGATAATAAAACACTGTACAATATTATGGTGTACGATCATTCGCAAGGAAAAGGCAACGACAATGTGGTACTGGCTGATAAAGGCGAAATTGGCTTAAGCAATACAGGCGATCATTTGATTTTGACGTTATACAATGGCAAGCAATACCAGGATATTAAAAAGAAAAGCGAAAATGAACCGCTCGAAAAACAAAAACCGGAACAAAGCATCATGGAATTTAAGCAATGGCGCAAGGTGTTTGATTTGAAAGAATTTAAAATGTCGCGCACAGACCAGAGTTTATTTAAATCCAACTACATCATGTTGAATGCAAATCAACTCATTGAGTTGGCAGATTCATCTCAAAAAGACATTAATAAACGAATGGATGAAATTGTACTGAACAATTCCAACTATATTTCGTACTTAAGAAGAACAAATGATTCCATAGTAAAAAGAGAAAACGCTATCAAAACAGATACTCTTAAAGCAAAACTGAACATTCAGGATGTATTTACAGGAAATATTACAGCATCTTGTCTTTCCGCAGCGCGCAGCAATTTACAATCCATAAAAAGTTTTTGCGAAACATCCATTGCTGACCTGAATTATAAGCAATCAAACTATGTACAACTGATGTGCGAATGGTATCGAAAATTTAGTTTATCATTTGCCTGTTTAGTATTATTATTTGTCGGCTGCGCCATGGGCGCAATTATTCGCAAAGGCGGTTTCGGAATGCCGATTTTAGTAGCTGTTTTGTATTTTGTAGTATTTCATGTATTTAATGTAATCGGCGAAAAACTGGCTAAAAGCTTAGTGATTCCAACATTTGCAGGCATGTGGATGTCTTGCCTGGTTTTATTGCCTTTGGCATTGTTTTTAACTTACAAAGCAAACAATGATTCGGTTATTTTCAGAGGTGAATGGTATATGAATATGTTCAGAATGATCAGAAATAAATTTCCTAAAAAGAAACCCATACAACCAAGCGTTTAATGTATTTTCTGCTGATAATATTAATACTATTATTATTGTACGCATACATACTTTATCCGATGTATTTGCGTAAAAAAACTGCTCGAAAAAACATCAATTTAGCTTACTATTCTTTAGAAGATAATCTGCCGGAAATCAGCATTGTTATTCCGGTTCAGAATGAAGAAAAAGTGATAGAAGAAAAACTAAATAGTATTCTGAAATCCAACTATCCGAAAGAAAAAATTACAATTTATATTGGTTTGGATAATTGCACAGATGCTACAAAATCAATCTTACAAAATCAATTCAATCTGCCAAATATTAAATTAATAGAATTTACAGAAAGGCAAGGAAAACCTGGCGTTTTGAACCAAATCATACAGCAAAAAATAGTCGATGAAAATACTATTTTGATTTTAACAGATGCAAATATCATTTTTACAGAAACTACTGTTTTTGAATTGGTAAAATATTTTAAAGATGAAAAAATTGGATTAGTTGACTCCAATATCCAACCCAAAAAAATTACGAATGAGAATGAAAAAGATTACTGGAATTACGAAACAGAAATCAAAGAAAATGAAAGTATAGTACATGGTATTATTCCAGGTCCAAGTGGCGGCTGTTATGCGATTCGCCGTGCCTTATATTCAACGATTCCCAATAATTTCTTAGTAGATGATTTTTATATTGGTTTTACCATAATTACCAAAAATTTCAATGCAATTTTAAACAAAAATGCAATTTGTTTTGAAGATGTCATAACCAATTGGAAACAGGAATTTTTTCGCAAAATCAGGATTGCCACCGGTAATTTTCAGAATTTGTGGAACTTTAAAAAATATGCATTTCAGCCATTTTCAAATATTGGTTTTGTATTCATTTCGCACAAGGTTTTGCGCTGGAAAACACCATTTATGCTCTTGGCAATTTACTACATTCTATTGCTGAAATTTACATTGTTTATTCTAATCGTAACCTTGTTTTTACCTATCATTGACATCTTTTTATTTACTTTTAAGGTCGAATTTAAACCATTAAGACGTTTTCATTATTTTATAGTCATGAACATCGCAGTAATGATTGGATTTTTTAAATTTTTAAAAGGAGTAAAAACAAATGTCTGGCAACCAACAACAAGAAATTAATACACAATTAGATACTATAGAATCTGCCATTGAAGCCATCAAGAATGGCAAAATGGTAATCGTGGTAGATGATGAAGACCGCGAAAATGAAGGTGATTTTATCACGGCAGCGCGCAACGCAACGCCTGAAGTCATTAACTTTATGGCTACACACGGACGCGGTTTGATTTGCGTTCCATTAGTCGAAGACAGGTGCGTTGAATTACAGCTGGATTTGATGGTAAATACCAATTCTTCGCAATATGAAACGCCATTCACGATTTCAGTAGATTTGATCGGTCATGGTTGTACAACCGGTATTTCTGCAACAGACAGAGCCAAAACAGTACAGGCATTGGTTGATAAAAATACAAGGCCGGAAGAACTTGGAAAACCAGGTCACATTTTTCCTTTAAAAGCAAAGAAAGAAGGCGTTTTGCGCAGAACCGGACACACAGAAGCTGCGATTGATTTAGCGCGTCTGGCTGGCTTTGAACCGGCTGGTTTATTGGTAGAAATTTTGAAAGAAGATGGCGAATGTGCTCGTCTGAATGATTTATTTCCAATAGCAGAAAAATTTGATATGCCAATTATTTCTATCAAAGATCTGGTAGAATATCGTTTGCAAAATGATCGTTTGATCGAGCGCCAGGTGGAAGTGAATATGCCAACAAAATATGGGAATTTCAAGCTCATCGCATTCAAACAATTATCCACGAATGAAGAGCATTTTGCTTTGGTAAAAGGCGAGTGGCAAAAAGATGAGCCGGTGTTAGTGCGCGTACATTCGTCTTGCATTACAGGCGATATTTTGGGTTCATTAAGATGTGATTGTGGCGATCAATTGCATAATGCGATGAAGATGATCGAAAAAGAAGAAAAAGGCGTGATATTATATATGATGCAGGAAGGTCGTGGTATTGGTTTTTTAAATAAACTGAGAGCATACAAACTACAGGAAGATGGTTTAGATACGGTTGACGCAAATCTGGCTTTAGGTTTCAAAGCAGATCAGCGTGATTTTGGTATTGGTGCACAAATTCTGCGTGATTTGAATATCACTAAAATGAAGTTAATCACAAATAATCCGAAGAAACGCGCAGCGTTGAATGGCTACGGTTTGGAAATTGTCGAAAACGTGCCGATTCAAACGATTCCTAATATTCACAATGAAAATTATTTAAAAACAAAACGTGACAAAATGGGACACGATCTGATGAATAATGAAGAATAGATTTTTACAAAAGAATTATGATATTAATAAAAAAGGAGTTGGTTAACCAACTCCTTTTTTATTAAGGAAACTGTACATTATTGTTTAACAATTTGTACGGTTTTATCTTTTATTTTCAATAAATAAATACCTTTTGGAAAATCATTGAAATCAACATATTGTAAGGTTTGATTTAATGGTGTAGTTAAAACAGAAGAACCTGAAACTGAATATATTTCAATCATGTTTTTTTGTGCAGCATCTATTTCCTGTGACGATTGAATCCAGATTCCGTTTTGCGTAGGGTTTGGATAAATGCTGAGATGATTAAAATTTGCACTATTGATGTTGCGTTCCGAAATTGATTTTGAAAATGATTGTGGCGTTTCATAAACTGAAATAAATATTGAATCTTTTTTAGAACAACCATTGTTGCTAACATTTACAATATAAAACCCGGAATCGCTTAATTCTATATCGGCTCTTTGTGGATTTTGTAGTGTTGAACTAAATAAATTCGGTCCTGTCCAGTTGAAACTGTTGCCGCCTGTTGCTGAAAGAAATAAGGTATTTCCTTCCTGAATTGGAGTCGTGCCTGTTATAACAACATTTGGTATTGTATTCACTGTTATTCTAACTGTTGCAGATGAATTACATGCTGTTGAAGTTCCGACAACAGTATAAATTCCTGAATCATTCAATGTACATTTGGGTATTTTTGGATTTTGTACTGTAGATGTAGAACCATTCGCAAATGTCCAGTTATAGCTTGTCGAATTTGCTGCCGTTAACTTGATAGTATCACCAACACAAACATTAGTTGCAACAGCACTTGCTGTTACAGGACTGCCATTTGTTACGGTAACAGTCCATTGTTTTGTATAAACAGCCAGTCGCTTTTTAGATAATAGCGAAGTGTCTTGAACAACTAATTTTACAGTGTGTGTGCCTTTTGTATAAATAGCAGAATTGAATGCAAAACTTGTAGCATTGTTTACAACTAAATTACCATTTACATACCATTGTGCTCTAACAGTATTTGTGGTTGTATTTATAATATCAGCAGAAAAATTCTGTATGGTATTTTTACATACTTTCGGCGATAAAGAAGCAGGACTATAACTGTTAATGTAATTGATAGATGTATCTAAACGATAAATTAATTGTTCTGTACAAACTTCACAAAATGGCTGATCTAATACGCGCATCTTGCAATAACACTTTGGATGATACCAATTGTTATTACAAATATTTCCGCCTAAGTAAATACCTATTTGGTCGCAATTGGTTAAGTCTGCATTCGGATAAGATGGATAAGGTTTAGTCAGCCATTTTTTCCAAACTACATTGGTGTCTTTGACCTGGCTTACATTTATTTTTTGCACAGAACCGGCAGCACAACTGGAACCGTTATATTCATCTTGCAGCAATCCAAAAGAATGCCCGAATTCATGCATGAAAATCTCAGTAGCAGAAGTCTCCATACTTGCATACGATATGGTGCCGCCTGAACCACCATAATAACTGGTATTTGCAATTACAGTGATGTAATCATAAAGCGGTAAATTAGTTAGTGCAAGTGTATTGATTAACGTTGAACTGGCGGAAGCAATTAATCTATGGACAGATCGCTGATAATCAAAAGTAGTATTAAGGTAAGTATTTACAGTTTTGATTGGCCCGATTTCGTGTCCTGTATAAGTAGCTTCATCAGAACCGTTTCCAGGATGGTCAATATCCGATTGAGATGATATGACTTCAACAGCAAAAAAATTGAAATAGTTTTTATAGATATTAAAAGGTGGTGTTTTCAGAAAATAATTAGCGTTTGCAAGTGCATCTGCTTTAAATTTCTGCATCTGTGACGATGTATAACCATCACCCAAAATTACAATATTGATACGGTTAGATGGATTTCCATTGTAAACCAATGTGTCCACTTTTAATATTTGTGCTTGAAGTTGTACGCAACAACATACACACAATATTAAAAAAGAGATACTCTTTTTTGATACTTTCATAGCTAGTATTTTAAATAAAACCGGAAAACCGGTTTTATTGATTAAAAATATAAGTTACAGTATCAAAATCGAGATCAGATCGCTTTTCTGATACTGCTATTCTTTAATTATTTTGTACGTTTTATGTCCGATTTGTAAAAAATACAATCCTGATAAATAATCACTCAAATTGATTTTTTGCAGGTTCTCATTCAATGATGTATCGTAAATTTTTTCGCCTAAATAATTCAATAATTGAATTTTTACTTCTTTATTTTCGGCGATATCCATGTCTGTTTTCAGCCAAATCTCGCTTCTTGCAGGATTCGGATAAATTATAATGTTTTTAACTTCTGTCTCCTGTGTAACTGTATTGTTTAATGCAATGACATGCGAATAATTGAATTTACCATCAAAATCTACTTGTTTTAAACGGTAGTAATTAATTCCGTTATTTGGCTGGTCATCATTCAATTCATAAGAATTAGCTACTCTGCATGTACCGTGACCTTTTACAGTACCAATAGCTGTCCATTCTTCAGCATCCGAAGAACGTTGTACTTCGAAATAATCATTATTCAATTCCGAAGCAGTTACCCACGATAAAATATTGATATCATTTTCAGTTTTGCCACTAAATTCAGTTAATTCAACAGGAAGGAAAGATGCCAGTAAACGCACTTTCACCGAATCCGTTCTGGAGCAGCCATTATTGGTAACAACTACTTTATAAAATCCTGAATCAGCAAGCAATAAACCGGTTCTTTTTGCATTTTGAATTCCTGAACTATAGCTGGTAGGCCCAGTCCATACATAGCTGGTGCCTCCGGTTGCTGTTAGTTTTATCGTGTCGGATTGTAAAACAGGTGAATTGCTGCCAATAGTAATAGTTGGCAATGGTTTCATAGTGATTTTTACAGAACCTTGAGAAGCACATGTGCCTGTAGCATTTACGATATAAGTTCCGCTATCAGCCAAAACCGGATTGGTAATTACCGGATTTTGTGTGGTTGATGTATAAGAACCACCTTGTTTTGACCAATTGTAGCCGGTAGCACCTGATGCTGTAAGACTAATGTTGGTCCCTACACAGAAACTAGTAGAAGGTGTTGCACCTGCTGTAACCGGATTGGTATTTGATACAGTAACTGTCCATGTTTTAGTGTAAACTGCCAATCGTTTTTTAGATAAAGAAGAAGTATCTTGAGTTACTAATTTAACAGTGTGACTTCCAACACCATAAGTAGTAGTATTTAAATTAAAAGTTGTACTGTTGTTTGTTACTAATGTACCATCTACAAACCACTGCGCACGTACAGTACCGGAAGCATTATTGAGTAAACTAACACTAAATGGATGAGTTGAATTTTTACAAACAGTTGCAGTTGTACCTGATGGAACAGTTGCATCAATGTAAGAAACCGAAGTATCTATTCTGTAAACCAATTGCTCTTTACAAACTTCACAGAAATCTTCACCAAGTACACGCATTTTACAATAACATTTTGGATGGTATCGGTTTGTATTGCAAATATCACCACCAACATAAACACCTATCGTACCACAGCTTGTTAGTGCAGGTGTTGGAAAAGAAGCTAAAGGTCTTGGCAGCCAATTTTTCCATACCACATTAGAATCACCGACACCGCTGGTGTTTATTTTTTGTACTGAAGTTGCTGTACATGTAGAGCCGCCGTATTCGTCCTGTAATAAACCAAAAGAATGACCAAATTCATGAATAAATATTTCTGTAGCATCAACATCCATGCTGGCAAAGGAAATAGTACCACCGGAACCACCATAATATGCTGTGTTTGCAATTACTGTTATATAATCATATTGTGGGAAATTTGAAGTTGCAATGGATGTAATTGTTGAATTGGTCGTTGAGGCAATTAAACGATGTACAGATGCCAGATAATCAAATGTGCAATTCAGGTATGTATTTTTTGTTTGTACAGGACCAATTGTATGACCTACATAAGTTGCTTCGTCAGAGCCGTTTCCAGGATGATCGATAGATGTATCAGTAGATGCTACTTCAACTGCAAAAAAATTAAAAAAATCAGCGTAGTCATCAAATGGTGGTGTATTTATTAAATAGTTGGCATTAATCATTGCATCAGATCTGAATTTTGCCATTTGGGTTGATTTATAACCATCACCCATAATTAATATATTGATCCTGTTTGTAGGACTACCATTATAAATCAGTGTATCTACTTTAATAACTTGTGCGTTTGAAGTAAAGGAATTTAAAACAAACACTACAAAAAGCGTCAGAATGAGTAGGGTTTTGTTCATGTTTCTTAGGGTTTAGTAGGGTTTAGCGTTAGGGTTTATGGTAAGCGTTTTTAATAGTGTTTCATGTTCATCGCCATCTACCTGGTAACAGAGCATTGTAAATTCTTTCATACTGTTTTCTGTCAGTGGAAAGCGCACGCTCAAAATGCCTTCAGTATGTTCAAATTCAAAATTATCTACATCTTGTCCGTTTTTAGCGAAGCTTTCTCTTTTTTCCACTAACGGACTATCGAAAAAACCTTCAAAGATTTGTTTTTTACCAGCATCCAAGACAACCACTTTTATTGGGTAAGTGGCTCTGGTAGAACCTCTGGAATTCAAATCTTTTGCGCGACCTTCGTACACTTTAGTCATGCTTACACTGATGTTGCTGACGATATTACCTTTGCCTTGGAAATTCAGCAATACAGCAATTGATTTTTGTTGTACTTTTTGCTCTGTTTCTTGTGCAAAAGAGTTAATGCTTAGATATAAAATTCCGAAGAAGATGAAGATTACTTTTCTCATTGAACAGGTTTTAAAGTGTTTCGGACACAATTTTAATTAATTATGCAATACTTCGCTTGATTTTTTTTTAACATTCGTTAATAACTACAAATCAATACTTTATAGACTTGAATGTCTTGTTATTTATTTTTATAAAATAACATCCAGCTTGTAAATTGCTTAAATCAATTTCCTGCGTTTTTTCTGTCATAATAATGTTCAGCACTCTTTCACCGAAAGTGTTGTATATATCGACATTCAATGGTTTAGTTAATTCTTTCTCGCTAGCGATCCAGATATTGTTTTTAGTTGGATTCGGATAAACTGTTACTTTATCTTCTTCTTCTTTCACTACATCTTTAAAAGATACAGAAACAATTGAAGTATAAGCAGATGTTTCATCGTAATCAACTTGCTGCAATCTGTAGTAATTAATACCTTCAAACGGTTTTTCGTCTATAAATTTATATGCATTTGGCTGATTGGCTGTTCCGTGTCCGCTTATTTTTCCGATCACTTTCCAGTTAGTTGCATCATCTGAACGTTCTACACTGAAATAATCGTTATTTTTTTCAGAAGCAGTTTCCCAAGTCAGTAAACTTGTTTTATCTTCCTGTGCTTCACCTTTAAAAGTAGTTAATTCAACAGGCAGTGGTGATGCACCAATTGGAATTGGATAATCTTCTACCTCGCCGGTTCCTGAATAACCAAACGCACTGGCAACTTCACCGGCTGTACTTGCAATTCGGAAACGAACATAGCTTGCTCCGACAGAACCTGCCGTTAAACCAGTCCAGGTGACATTTGCTGAAGTTGCACCATTTGACACAGTTACAGCAGCGGATGTTTCACCAGCATCTGAAAAATCACCATCGCGATTAAAATCTAAGAAACCACGTAATGTTGCATTTGAACCTGTTGTATTACGAACAGTAACAGTTACCGAATAAGATGCATTGGCAACAGTTAGTGTTGGAAATGAAGAAACACCTTCTTCATCATTGATCGTGCCTAAGGTTGCATCTACCAAATTATCACCACTTGCATTTGGCGCTATCGTGTCATTTACTTCAAAATCCACTAATGTTCCAATAGTTAAGTTGGGTGTTGTTCTGTATAAATGGTAGGCAACGCCATAAGTTAATGGTGCATCACCAAAATCATACGGATATTTGAAAGATTCGGCAGCGTCCATTAAGCCGGATCCGGCACCATAAGTACCTGTATATGTAACAGCAGCACCAAAATTACCTGCTTTATCATATGTTTGCGTAGAGCCGGTTAACATGTTATATATATTGCCATTGTAATCAATAGATGCCTGAAAAGGAATAATGGCACCTGTCGATGTTGTATCAGCCCAACTGTTAGTAGCATATTGTTTATCTAAACTGATGTGTTGAACACTGGTAATATTTGTACCGGAAGCTGTACCTTGATTAAAGTTATAAAATATACCATTATTGATAACAAAGTCACCAAAATTATATAAATATGGTCGTAAACCTGTAAACGGTGTTCTGGTACCTTGTTTGCCCCACATTCTACTGGCTTTAGTGGCAACACCACTGCTATTTATATCAATTCTCCAGACATTACTTGCTTCCTGAGCCGCATAATTAGCATCTACTCCTAAAAATAAACTACCATTGTAGAAACATGCACCGGCTGAACCTAATCTTCCACCTTCTAAAACAACTCCAAAAGTGGTAATATCATTAATAAAAGTCGATTTTGTGCCTGTTTTTACATCATATTTAAATACTTTCTTTACATTAGAATTTCCTACTGATGTGTCATGGTCGCAGTAATATATAATTTGTCGGTAAGGATCGTATGCTAACGAATTAATACGTTTGTTACCTGCTGTTGTTCCGGTAGTTGGAGAAAAAATTGAAGCATCTTCAAACAAGAAATTAGACGTATTATTGGTTAAATCTACTACAATTACCGAATCACCTATAGTACCTAAAACATAACTATGCTGTCCGGATTCCGGTGTTGAAACTGCCTGGTAACCATTTGGCCAACATCCGACTACATTTGCTGAAATATCTGAAATCCAAATTGAATCTGGTGTTGTGTTATTTTTTGTCCAAGTCAAAATGACCGTTTTAACAGGACCTGCTATGGTTACATTTACTGCTGCCAAGTTAGATGTATTGGCTATGTCAGTGGTAGCGGAAAATGTTGCCGAAGCTGTGTTCGTGCCAGAACCTGCAATGGTTAAGGTGCTTGCAGCATTTGTTTTTGCTAATGTTGTTATCGGTACAGAACCAGACAAACCTGATGCCGTTATCGTAACAGCTTGTCGCCGGTCAATATCATAAATACTGAATTTTACATTTCTTACCGTATCGGCAAATACAAACGTATCAGCACCGGCACTTACATTAAACTGTAAGTCATTTCCGAACCCAAAACTACCTGACTCACCGGTATGTCGTGGAGCAATAACACCTGTAGTGTTGGGTACGCCACTGGTGCCTATTAGAGTATTGGTGTTGGATGCAGCCGCAGTCCATGATAATCGCATGCTGCTTACACCCATCATAAAGTTTACACCGGATGATGGTAATGCCGTTGGATTAAAATATTGCCAGTCCCAGTTTAAAGTATCACTGGTAATACATTGTGCTTTGGTATTAAAACTAAAGTACAGTAAGAATGTACTTAGTAATAAATATTGTATGGAACGTTTCATAAAAGTAGGGTTTAAATGTTTCGGAATAAAAATTTTTACATAAAATGCTTTTAAATTAAATAATAGTGTTTTGTTTGGCTTTCTGAAGTGTAGAAAGTCTGATATAGTAGAACCGAGTGCCTGAAAGATGCACCGAATGAGTCGTTTTTGAGTGGATTTTTAATGCATAAAGTTGCATTTGGTCGGACATTGGTTTCCAAAAAATGAATACATTAATTGAAAAAATTAATAGTATAAATACTATTGTGCAGATTAGGGTTAACATTATGTAGGGTTTATGTTGCTGCAATTTTATACAATAATTCAATACTTCGCTTGTTTTTTTTCAGCTATTGTGCTTATTATTTGTTAAAAATTTGTTAAAAAATAAAATTTAAATTTTTGATTTTTTCATAAAAATATTGCAAAATATGTTCAACTTTTACAATAATCTGAATGTGATTCATATCCGTTAAGTATTTAATTTAATTTTTTTGTACTTTAAGATACTGTTTATCAGATTAGTATAAAAAATACTATGTTTTATGTACTTTTTTATAAATAATTGATTGGTAATAATAGATTTTTACATTAAAATTTATTCTACTATTCATTTGTTTGTGTTATTCTAAGGTTATCCAAATATGTGGATATGATTAAGGAGTCAAGCAAGACTTTTTCAATATTTTAGCGTTCGAAATTTTTCTTAACTTTTTTAAACAAACCAAATGAAAAAATTAACGTTAATTATGATGACTGTGGTTGCATTGTTTGCAGCTTGTCAAAAATCATCAAACACATCTGACGTGATTACCGGTTCTAACGGGAAGACTACCGGAACAATCACTAAGACAACAGTAAAAGAAGGCAGTATCGCTGCTGACGGTATGGCTGGCTATGCTGGTGTATTTTTACCGACAACCGGTAAAAGCAACTTCGGTGCTAACTATGATGTAATCGCAACATTACCATTGTATGCAGGTTACAATGCACACACTATTAACATCGGTAACGTAATTGTTGCCAATGATGATGACTATGTGTACGTTACTTACCAAATTACCAACTCTCAGTGGAAACTTTCTCAGGTACACATGTACATCGGTTTGGAAGAAAACATTCCTGAAAACCGTTATGACGAAGTGCTACCAAATCAGTTTCCTAACAAAGTTACTTTTAAAAGAACATTGGTTAGTTCTTACACATTTGTGTTCCCAACGGCTGATATTGACGACTGCTTTATCGTAGCAGCTCGCGCAACAGTGGTTAAACAAAACCGTTGTTCATCTGATCCGGAATATGCTTGGGCTCAAGGCATTCCTTTTGCTGCAAGATGCCGCTTTGCAGGTTACTACTCTGAGTTATGCAAAACTAATACACCACCGCCACCACCACCGCCTCCAGGATTTGCTGCAGGTACAGTAGTAGCAAACTAATTTTTAAAAGTTAAATACTATATACAAGGTTGGCAGCAATGCCAGCCTTTTTTATTGCCTATCAGTTAGTTAAGTAACCTTTTTATTCATATAGAAAGTTTAGTTTGTTCCGCGTTTATAAATAAAAATAATAAAATAACTGTTGATGATCAACTAAATAGACAAGATAGTCAACTGTTATTTTAAACTTTATATTAAAACTACATTCTATATGTCGTAAAAGTTATTAAATGTTGTTGATAATATTAATTTAATGTTTTAAAATAATCGGCTATAATTGCGCAGATTTTTAACTAAAACAAACTAAAATGAAAAAATTATCTTTAATTATTTTGGCTGTAGTTGCAATTTTTGTGGCTTGTCAAAAAGAAACGTCTTTAGCAACAAAGGCAAAAAGTACTGCTACACCATCTGGCTTTATGACTACCAGTACTATTCCAGGTGTTTCTGTTTTAAAAGATGGAGTGGCTTATCCAAATCTTTCTTCAACCAGTGGCTTTTCTGATGATAATATCGGTTGGCACATTGATTTACCTTCGCTGAATGTTACACATTCATCATCAACTCCTAAGGCATCAAATTTAGGTGGCGAAGAATTGTATTGTGGTGGTATCAAAACTGTAAGTCTTTTAGCAGGTCAAAACATCCTAATGGGAACTTTGACTTATGCAAATGATGCTAACAATTTATATATCACTTACACAACAGAATCAGACTGGTATATGACAGAATTACATTTGTATGTAGGTACATTATCAGGAACTCCTAAATCAGGAGGTGGTACGCCGGTTCCTGGAAAATTCCCAATCAAGGCAACTTTCAATGCTACTAATTTAGCACAATCAGTAACCTATACCATACCATTATCTAGTGTTCCTGCTAACTTCATTATTGCAGCTCACGCTTCTGTTATCAGAGTTGATACAGATGGTGATGTAGTTACAAAAGAAACAGCTTGGGCAAACGGCCCTCGTTTTACAGCTAGCAAAAACTGGGCAACTTATATCGTTGGTCAATTAGGAGACTGCGCTCCACCGCCACCGCCTCCAGGTTTTTCTGCAAACGGAACTGTAAAATAAAAACAGTTTAAATCAATAACTTGTAAGGTTGGCAGCAATGCCAGCCTTTTTTTATTGCCTGATTTTAAAAATAAAACGGAAAAACAGAGATAACGACAGAAGCATCAGCGAAAACAGCGGATGGTTTAGCGATAATACTGGATAAAGCTGCGAGAACAGTGGATGACTTAGCGAGAACACAAAGTGAAGTATCGAGAGCTCAATACAGTATGACAATAATTTGAAATTCAATTGATTATTGAATTTCCGGCTGTTTCGGTAAGGTATCTATTACAGGTTGCAGTTCTTCTTTTGGTAGAATTGGCAGTATCGGATCCGGTTTAGGATCTTCCTGCTCTTTTTCTTTTTTCTTCTTAGTTGTAAACAACTCTTTGAAGCTGTCAAAATCTTTCTGGAACGAAATAGCACCACCGGTTCGTATCCTGTCCTGATTCAAAATATCGTAATTTGCTGTTCTTGCAAAGGTTTTTAAACGAATTCTTCCATCTTGTGTCACTAAGTATTCCAATACAAAATCGCCGGCAACTGCCGTGTTACGGCTGGTTTGTCCGTTTGGCGGCAAACTCGTATTGTCGGTAGTGCCACCAAAATTGACGTTTCCACCAATCGTTAAAATGATGCGGTTGCCAAACAATTCTTGCTTGTAGCTAAATCCGAAGTTGCGCGATTTACTTTCAATATCGTTTAATACCAAATCCAGTGTTGCGCCTTTTATTAATTGCGATAAACCTTTGGAAATGATATTGGAAAGCTGGCTGAATACCAAATCTGTAACCGTACTGGAGAAACCTGTAAGTTTTTGGTCGGAAGCAGTTCCTGTCGGGAAAAATGTATTAAACAAAAGGAGCGTGGCTGCATTGTTGTTTACATCGTTCTCATTTGCTGAAATTTCATCTAATTTGCGTTTCAACTCTTCTGTCTGCGCAGAAATGGTTCCGTCTGTTGGCGCTATAACGAAGCCGATCTTTGGTTTTTCTAAGGTATTGGTGATTCTCAGGTTCAAATCAATTGGAAATGTTCTGTTGCGCAACGCTGAAGTACTGTCGAAGATATTGCGTACAGATGCATTTTTTACATTGTACAAAGCAGTAATATCCAAATCAGCGTCAGTAGGTTTGCCGTTGAATTTAATGGTACTTCCTTTCTTAATTTTGAATGTTTTATTTAAAGCGCCCTGGAAACTGAAATCATATTTTCCTTCGGTAATATCATAAATGCCATCAATACGAATATCACCTTTTGTATTCATGGTCAGTGTAATATCGCCATAACCTTTACCGGTAATTTTATCGTTTGCCGCCTGATCCAAAATGATATTTGCTGTAGCGTCAGGTGTTGCAGTAATGTTCAGCGTAATATTTAAGCCGCTTAATTTTGATTTGTATTCGATTGCTTTCTTTTCTTCTTTCGGATCGACAAATTTTACCCAGGCATATCCTTTTTCAGAAGATTTTCCGGACACTGGTAAATTGAATTCTGAATTTTTCAGCGTAGTAACATTTGCATCAATTCTTAAATCACTGAAAGGTCCGTCGATATCAACATCGCCTTTTGCAAATACTTTTCCGTAAAAATCCTGGTTGTCGTCAAATGTTGTATTCATGAAATTGAAACCATTCGGCGCATTTAAATATGCTTTTGCCTGCCAGTCTTTAAAACCATTGTGCAGTAATTTTCCGGAAAGTGTTGCTGTGTTTCCGTAATTATCATACAAATTCATATTACCAAAATCAAAACCGGAACTGTTTAGTTTTATTTTTTGGTCAACCAATTTAAAAGTGGTACCCAAATATTTCAGTTTTAAGATAGCTGTGTCAATAATTTGAGCTTCGCCGGTTAAAACCGGTTTTTTTAGACTACCGGAAATATTTAATTGTCCTTTGACAAACGCATGCGGCACCAACAATTCTTTTTTCAACAACGCTTCCAGAAAACTTAAATTCAAGAGTTCGATATCTGTAGTGACATCAAATTTTTCGTTGCCTTTTACTTGCATATCGTAAGTACCGTCGAACGCGAGTTGGTAATCTTTGTCGTCTAATGAACCGGTAACCTCAACGATTTTTTTGCCATTTTTGCCATAAGTGCCGCTGAGGCCAATTACTTTTACTTTATAGTCCAACACTTGTAAATCGTTTAGTGTTATGTCTGCATCTACTTTTAGTTTTGTTAAAATATTTTTCAGGTTGACTTTACCGGTTAACCGTCCGTTTTTGAGCAAACCGGTAGAATCTATTAACTGTGCAAGGTCAGGCAAGTAAAGATTTTCGATGTTTATTTTAGCATCTTCCAACGAATTTCTTCCGTTTTGGACTGTTAATCTTTGGTCGCCTTGAACTAATGAAAAATTATCAGTAATAAAAATACTGTCAATAACTGTCAATTGATTTCCTTTTTCTACTTGCCAGATTTTATTGTTTAGTTTCAATTTTGAATCTAAAATTCTCGCTATGATGGTATCGCCTCTGAAATCCAAAGTTGACTCTAAACGCACCAGATTGGATGCGGTATCAGCCGAAACAGACAAATTGGACAGCAATTGCTCCAATGAAGAATTTAAACCGAAACTGATATTTTCAATAATAGTTTTTCCGGATTGTAATTTCTTGACGTCTGCATCCACAATAATGTTGTTACCAACGATATCGCCGTTCACTACAAGATGATTCAGGTTGATTTTATTATATACGGACGAATCCATGTTTGCATCGATATGCAATAAATTACTGTTTGTGTTAACATTTGTATTTAAGGTAAGATCGCTTATATATTCCAGTTTCGGAACAAATACTTTAAACAAACCGAAATCAGATTTAAGTGTAATATCTGCATCGAATTGCTGTGGTTTTGCTTTTGCATAATCTTTATCAGTCGGATGGATCAGTTTGGTATAATTACTCAAAAACACTTTCATCGAAGGCACAATTGATAATGGATCGAATAAACCTTTTACGGTTGCATTGAACTGGTTTGATTTAATGGCATAGTTTCTGTCGTTGCCATTGTTTTTCATATTTATGGTAACATCAGAAAGTGCCAGAATATCTTTTGAATTCTGAAGAATGATATTGCTGAAAATACCATTGCCATTTAAGTTTTCCAGATTTTTTCCGGTTCCGTGAATTTCGCCATCTAATGAAATCATGATGGTGTCTTTCGATAGATTCAGTTTGCGTAAATCTGCGTTTTTAATGCTTGTTTTGAAATCAAATTTTGGCAACTTATCGTTGAAATCGGCGATACCATTAAAATCAATCAGGAAGCAATTGTCATCGAAAAACGCTTTACCGGAAAATTTCTTTTTATCTAAGAATCCATTGACTTTTATTTTATCAAACACAAAGCCGTTTACATAAAAATTACGAATCGTACCGTTTAGTTTTGTACTTAATTCGCTTGCTTTAAACCCTTTTCCGTCAGCAGTCAAATCCAGATCAACCGTTCCGAATAATTTACTGTTGCCTGTAATTGCAGCTAAATTCAAATTAGTTGCCGACACTTTTCCTGAATAATTGGGTGCTTGTCCTTTTGGAAAATTCATGCGCACATCCATTAGTACATTTCCGTAACCGGTGCTGTTCAAACTTCCTTTTGCAACAAAGTCATTAATGAAACCAAAGTAAGAACCTTTGAAAGAAATATTGCCTGCTTTATCGAGCTGTGCCGGTAATTTTACATACGATAAAATACCTTTCAAATCTTCCGGATTTGATTTGAGTTCATTCACTTTCAGATCAAATAATGTCTGGTTGATATGTGGCAAACCTTTGATGTTTCCGGTAATATCGATCACCGTATTTTTTCCGGTTTTAACGTATAATTTATTGACATGCAAGTTGGCCAAATTTCCTTTAACATTACCGGTCATGTAGATGTCATTCGGAATGAATTTTAATACTTTAGGTGCAAATGTGGCAATGTCTTTAGATTTCGCATTCAACTCTTTGATGTCTGCTTTCATCATAACATCGTTTTCAAAGTTTTTGAACGAAGTCCAGTCGCCGGTTTTAAACTGCAATGCTAAATTACTTTGGAAAACCGAATTATTGAATGCAATATCTGCATCGTTCAAATAAATTCCGCCATTATCTAAAAGTACATTTGCCTGTAATTTTTTTAATACCAAACCATCATCAGCAATTGCGTTTAATTGTTTCATTTTAACATGCATACCTGTTGAATCCCAGCGATAGTCATCAAAATCTAAATTAATGTCATGAATTTTCATCTGGCTGATCAGGAAATTGCCTGCTTTCTGGTCTTTCTTTTTAAAATCCATAGCATGCGTACCATTTATGATAGTTAAATTATCAACATTGATATTTAGCTTATTGCCAAGACCTTGCACATCAAACATTTTACTTTTTTTGTTCGGATCTTTCGGTTTGCTTGGTATTTCGTTGTAATCAGTAAGTTTAAAAAATGGTTCTTCGAGTTCTACTTTTTTGGCGTCAATTTTTAATTTATTCATGTTGAAATCACGAACATCAACAGCTACTTTTTTGAAACGTATATCAAACCGTCTGTCTTTATGGCGATCGTCAAATACTAAATTTCCGTTGGTTAGTTTCAGAGAATTTAATTTTAACTCGATCGGCTTAGTTTCTTTTTTTACTTTCGGCTTTTTATCTTTTGAAGCGAATTTTTCCAGAATAAAACTGAAATTGAACAAACTGTCATCAATTGACCGATAGCCATTAAACCGAATACCATCTAATTCCAAATTATCCACATAAATTTTTCCGCCTTTTAAGTGAGTAATTTGATCGAATAATGTTTCACCGATCAAAAAATTGGCGTATAGCTTGTTTGCAAATAAGATGGTGTCATTTTTGTTTTTATTTGACGAAACATATACTTTATGAAGTTCAACAGTTTTAATAAATTTCAGGTTGACAGAATCAATTTTTACTTCGTTACCTAATTGTTTTGATAAAATATCGCTTATTTTGTGTACTAAATACGTTTGTACTTTTGGTTGTTGAATTAAATAATAAGCAGAAACAAATAACAACAATGTCAAAAGTATGATTGCTAACGCAGTTCGGAACGTATATTTAAAGAATTTTTTCAAGTTGTTGTGAAGCTGTAAAAATAATAGAAAATAAGCAATTTTTATGCCTGAAATCGTCATATTAGCAATAGAATCTTCCTGTGATGATACATCTGCAGCCGTTTGTATAAATGGTAAAGTAGTTTCAAATCTGACTGCAAATCAAAAAGTACATGAACAATATGGTGGCGTTGTACCGGAATTAGCCAGCCGCGAGCATGCAAAAAATATCATTCCTGTTGTTGTGGAAGCATTAAAAAAAGCCAATGTGACAAATAAAGATATTACTGCAATTGCTTTTACGCGCGGACCAGGTTTAATGGGTTCGTTGCTGGTTGGTGGTATGTTTGCAAAATCAATGGCACAAGCGTTGAGTATTCCATTGATAGATGTGCATCATATGCAGGCACATGTATTGGCGCATTTCATTGATGAACCAAAGCCAAAATTTCCGTTTTTATGTTTAACTGTTTCCGGCGGACATACACAAATTGTTTTGGTGAAAGATTATCTGGAAATGGAAATAATAGGTGAGACCTTAGATGATGCTGCAGGCGAAGCATTTGATAAAACCGCTAAAATGTTGCATTTGCCGTATCCTGGCGGACCTTTGATTGATAAATACGCAAAACTCGGAAATCCATCAGCGTATCAATTTTCGCAAACAAATGTTGAAGGTTTGAATTTTTCGTTCAGTGGAATTAAAACGAGTATTCTATATTTTCTGCAAAAAGAATTAAAAAACAATCCTGATTTCATCACTGAGCATTTAAATGATATTTGTGCATCAGTTCAACATTCTATTGTTGCGATGCTAATGAAAAAAATCAAAAAAGCTGCTGACGAATTGAACATTCATGAAATTGCAATAGCCGGTGGTGTCAGCGCTAATTCTGAACTACGCAAACAATTGACTGAATTTGGATTAAAGTACAATTGGAATACATACATACCTGATTTTCAATACTGTACAGATAATGCCGGAATGATCGCTATAACTGCATATTATAAGTATCTGAAAAATCAATTTACAACATTAGATATTCCAATTGCAGCACGATTAATGATGTAATTTCTTTTTGAAAATCTGAAAATAATTACCAAACGTTTGTTTGGTAATATGTTTTTTATTATTTACATTTGAAGTGTAAAACAACAAAAAATTAGCTACATGAAGAAATTACTACTTTCTGTCTTTTTATTAGCTACATTATCTGGTTTTTCACTGTATAAAATAGGAAAAAGAACACTGAATCTCAACGATAAAGCAAGAGGAAACAGGTATGTTCAGGTGTATATAAGCTATCCGGCAACTGCAGATGGAAACAACCAGCCAATTGTCAGTGATGGAACTAAATTTCCGGTAATTGCTTTCGGACATGGATTTGTAATGTCTGCCAGTGCATACGATTGGCTGGCTAATGCATTGGTAGCCAATGGATATATTCTGGCATTTCCGGCAACTGAATCAGGTGTTCCGCCAAATCACAGCAATTTTGGTAAAGATGAATTATTTGTCGCGCGTTATGTAAAATCGTTAGGTGATTCTATTAATTCATTTTTGTATGGTAAAACTGCAGATTACAATGCAATTGGTGGTCATTCAATGGGTGGCGGCGCTTCTTTTTTAGGCATGCAGAATGTTACTGATGTTACAACTTTTTTTAATTTTTCGGCTGCAGAAACCTTTTTAACTGAATCAGCAATAGCAAAGGCAAGTGTTTGCAGACAGCCGGCTTTAATTTTTACAGGAACAAAAGATTGTATCGCACCAGCCAATACAAACAGTAAAAAGATGTACAATAATTTAGCGTCAGAATACAAATTCTTCGCAAATATTATTGGCGGCTCACATTGCCAGTTTGGCGACCCAAATGAAACGCCTTGTGAATTAGGCGAATTAGTATGTACAGATAAAAACTATATACAGCGAACAGTTCAGCAGGCACGTGTTCTAATGCTGTTGAAACCTTGGTTAGATTTTTGGCTGAAAAGAGACTGTGATGCAATTACAACATTTTATAATAATGCAGCAGCAAATTTGGTAAATATAGATACGGCGCAAAACAAAATAATTTCTTGCAGTGCTTTAAATATAGTTACCGGCATTCGTACTGGTAATTCTATAAAAGCACAGTTGTTTCCAAATCCATCGAATGGTTTATTTACTATGGAAATGGAAGAAAATTATCAGCAGGCAACACTTAATTTATTTGATTTGACAGGAAAAATAATTGATTCCAAAACGATTAATAATCAGCAACGTATTTCTTTAGATTATTCCAATTTGCCGAAAGGCATGTATCAATTACAAGTGAATACGGAAAAAGGAAATTATTTTTCTAAAATTATCATTCAGTAAATCGAAATGAGAAATTTTATTAACTTTTGTTACTAATTTTTTTTATTTTTGTTTTTCCATGATAGAAACCATCCAACAATTATTATTAACAAACAATTGCGTAATTATTCCTGGTTTTGGTGCAATTATTGCCAATTATCGGCCTGCTGAAATACGTTTGTTTGAAAATAAAGTAGTGCCGCCGACAAAAGTATTGGCATTTAACAAGTCGTTACTGAATAATGATGGTTTATTGTGTCATGCTATTATGCAGCGATTTGCAATTTCCTATCAGGAAGCAGAAGAAAAAGTGGTTGCGTTTGCGAAAGAATGTCAGCAAACACTGGAAACAAACAATAGTCTGATCTTAAAAGAAATTGGCAAGATCTATTTTGATGAAGAAAAACGAGTGCAATTTCAGCCATTGCCCAATAAGAATTTCTTGTTGAATAGCTTTGGTTTAACTGAATTATCAATTGAACCGATTCATCGTCTAAAAGATATAGAAGAAGAAATTAAAGAACAATATCAGCGTGTTTTGCATCCTGAATTGATGCAAGATGCTGTTTCGCCGCAAGCTAAAAAAACGAAAGCATATTATGCAATTGCAGCAATAGTAGCGCTTCTGTTTTTTAGTTCAACAATCATTCTGAATATTAATAAAAGCAATACTTTATCAACTAGTTTCTCTTCTGTTTTTCCTGTTTCTTCAATCGGAACAACAGAATTTTCAGGCGATTTACAGCCGGTGAAAAAAGAGAAAATAAATAAAGAAATTCCTAAATATGTAGAAGTTGGTGGTGAAGTATTTCCGACAGCCATCGCAAAAAATGAAGAATCAGCAGAGTCTGTAAAAGAAGTACAACCTGTTGTTAAAGAAGTTGTGGTACCCAAAAAAATAGCACAAACCGGCACAAAAAAAAACTATAAAGCATTGATATTTGTAAGCGCTTTTGTAGATAAAAATGCAGCTAACAGTTTGAAAAAGAACATTGAAGAGCAAAATTATAAAACCAGGATTATTAATGAAAATGGCAGATATAAAGTAACCATAGAAGTTGATGAAAAAGATGTTGATGCCTCATTGGAAGTTATAAAATCTGAAATTAATCCACGCGCAAAAGTGTATTGCCTTCGTCCAGGTAAAAATTAATTACTCACTTTTGTCCGATGAACTTTCACAATCACTTTCACTTTCACTTTCACTTTTATGATAATTTGCCAAAACATCACAAAATCTTACGATAAACTGCAGGTAGTAAAAGGTGTTTCACTGGAAATTTCAAAAGGTGAGTTGGTATGTATTGTCGGTCCGTCTGGTGCCGGAAAATCTACGCTTTTACATATAATCGGAACTTTAGATAAAGCTGACAGCGGTTTTGTGAGTATCAACGGACAAGATATTTCTAATTTAAAAGATTCAGGTTTGTCTAAATTCAGGAACGAAAATTTAGGATTTGTTTTTCAGTTTCATCATTTATTACCTGAATTTAATGCGATAGAAAATGTATGTATTCCTGCTTATATCGCTAAAAAGAATGAGTCGGAAACACAAAAACGTGCACAGGAATTACTGGATTTTTTAGGTTTAAAAGACAGAATGCATCACAAACCAGGCGAGCTTTCCGGCGGCGAGCAGCAGCGCGTATCTGTAGCGCGTGCGCTGATGAACAAACCATTGGTGATTTTAGCAGACGAACCAACCGGAAATTTAGATACTGAACGTAGCGAAGAATTGCATCAATTATTTTTTGATTTGAAAAAAGAATTTAACCAAACTTTTGTGATTGTTACACATAACGAACACTTAGCAGCGCGCGCTGACAAAAAATTCTCTATGAAAGATGGTTTGATTGTTAATTATTAAACATCTGATAACATTTTCAAATTCACAAATTTTCAAATTCGCAAATTAATTACTATCTTTGCACTCCGAAATTTATCAAATTTAGCTGGACCTGTAGCTTAACTGGATAGAGCATCGCACTACGGATGCGAAGGTTAGGGGTTCGACTCCCTTCAGGTTCACTAATTTTTGAATTTCAGTAATTAACAATTGTGTGTAAGGAATTTGGAGAAAATAGAAAAATTCCGTATTTTTGCACCTCTTAAAAGAAAAAATTATGGCAAGGTTTTGCGATTTATCAGGAAAAGGTCCAATGACAGGAAACAGTGTTTCTCACTCAAACATTAAAACTAAAAGAAAATTCTATCCGAATTTACAAAAAAAATCGTTTTTTATCCCTGAATTGGACAGATGGATTGATTTGAAAGTATCAACATCAGCAATTCGTACAATTAACAAAAAAGGCATTTATTCTTATTTGAAAGAATTGGAAAAAAATGGCGAAATTCAATTAGGTTTCTAAAAATCAGGCATCATGGCAAAGAAGAAAGGCAACAGAATTCAGGTAATATTAGAATGTACAGAACATAAAACTTCAGGTTTAGGTGGTATCTCTCGTTACATTACTACTAAAAACAGAAAAAACACACCTGAAAGAATCGAATTGAAAAAATTCAATCCGATCATGAAAAAAGTAACAGTTCATAAAGAAATAAAATAACAAACAATGGCTAAAGTATCCAAAAACGCGAAAGTTGACAGAGGTAAAAATGTTGGTGAATCTAAAAATATGGTGAAAATCATTAAAGCGGTAAAATCAACAAAATCTGGTGCGTACACTTTCAGAGAGAAAGTTGTTCACAAAGATTTACTACAAGACACGCTTAAAAATCTGTAATTTTCAGTAAAAATATTAAATAGCTTCTCGTTTTTATGAGAAGCTATTTTTGTTTAATTTTAACTTTCAAGAACTATAAAAATGGGCATTTTCGATAAAATATTTGGCAAATCTAAATCACAGGAAGAAATTGTTGTAGAGGAAAAACAACTCAATGAAGGTCTGGAAAAAACCAAGCAAGGTTTCTTTTCCAAAATATCAAAAGCAGTTGCCGGAAAATCTACCGTTGATATTTCTTTTTTAGATGAATTGGAAGAAATCCTGATTTCATCAGATGTTGGACTTTCAACAACTATCAAAATTATTGACCGTTTAGAAGCACGTGTAGCAAAAGATAAATATCTCAATACAAACGAATTAAATAGCATACTTAAAGAAGAAATTGCACAAATTCTTGCAGAAAATAATACTAAAGACCTTCAAAGTTTTGTTCCGCAAGCGGACAAAAAACCGTATGTAATTATGGTTGTAGGTGTGAATGGTGTTGGCAAAACAACAACTATTGGCAAACTGGCATATCAGTTTAAAAAAGCAGGAAAAGAAGTGTTGCTTGGTGCTGGCGATACGTTCAGAGCAGCGGCTGTTGACCAATTAACGATTTGGAGCGAGCGAGTTGGTGTACAAATCGTTAAACAATCCATGGGTTCCGATCCGGCAGCTGTGGCGTTTGATTCCGTGCAGTCCGGTGTTGCGAAAAATGTCGATATCATTATTTTAGATACGGCAGGTCGTTTGCATAACAAACAAGGTTTGATGGACGAATTATCCAAGATAAAAAAGGTGATGAGCAAAGTCATTCCGGATGCACCGCATGAAGTATTATTGGTTTTAGATGCTTCAACAGGACAAAACGCCATGGAACAAGCCAAACAGTTTTCAGCAGCAACGCAAGTAACAGCTTTGGCTTTAACTAAATTAGATGGCACAGCAAAAGGTGGTGTTATTTTAAGTATTGCTGATGAATTTAAAATTCCAATCAAATATATTGGTTTAGGCGAAAAAATGGAACAATTGCAAGTCTTTAACCGTGAAGCATTTATTTCAACGTTGTTTGAATAAATTGAAACTTCTAATTTAGTATCTTAAAATATTTTTCAGGTTTTTATGGAATTTGACCATTTCATGTATCTAAACAGTAAAAGATACAAAATGGAATTAGAAGTTATTAAAAACAAGATTTACACAATCAGAGAAGTAAAAGTAATGTTAGACTATGATTTAGCAGCATTGTACCATTCAGAAACAAAAAATTTAAAACGTGCAGTGAACAGAAATGTAGAACGGTTTCCGGAAGATTTTATGTTTCAGCTAACTAAAGAAGAGTTCGATAACTTGAGGTGCCAATCTGGCACCTCAAGTTATGGCGGAACTCGCTATTTGCCTTATGCATTTACTGAACAAGGTGTTGCCATGCTAAGCAGTGTTTTAAAAAGCCCAAAAGCAATTGATGTAAATATTGCTATTATGCGTGCTTTTGTAAAAATGAGACAATATGCATTGAATTACAAAGAGCTGACTGATAAATTGTTAGAACATGACTCTAAATTTATAGATGTGTATGAAGTGCTGGATTATTTAACTACTGAAAAGAAATTAGAATTAGACCAAAAAGAACGACCAAGAATTGGATTTAAAATTTGATATTTGCGGCTATATTAGATGAAAACTATTTGAATAAAATTATCTTCATATCATTTTTAATTTTCCTTTGCGCAATCTCTTTTGCTCAAGACACATCATTAAAACCAACTAAAAATTCAACCAAATCTATATCGTATTTCAGAACGGTTGAATATTTCGACCAAACAGACAGTACTAAAAATTACGGAATTGTTTATCGTCCAAATGCGCCGGCAAAGTGTTTGCTGATTTTGTTGCCTGGTTTCGGTGAGTCGCCGCCATTGGCTGAAATGGAAACTAATATTCCGATTGTTGCTGCGCAAAAAGGAATGCTTACGGTTTTGTTGTCCAACAATGAAGGTAATTTGTCGTTTCAGATTGATGCAAACGCAATGCATTATCTGGACAGCATGATTCCAATCTTACTGAATAAATATAATATTCCAAATGATAATTATTACTTAGGTGGTTTTTCGCTCGGTGGTTCGTCGGTGGTGAAATATGTGCAGCATTGCAATGTGTATGATATAAAACCAAAACCAAAAGCTGTTTTTGCCATCGATCCGCCATTGGATTTTAATCGTTTGTATCATGTTTATGAACGATGGCTGAACGACACATCGACTTATTACATGAATAAATTGCAATACAAATTATTTATAGACAAAATGCAAACGTATTTTCGAGGCGATGTCAGCAATGCGTATCAAAATTACCTGAAATTGTCGCCATATTGCTATGAAGATAAGAATAATGTTGGAGCGCGATTGTTTGAAAAAATGCCGGTTTCTATTTATTGCGAACCGGATTTTAATTGGGCAATTTCCGAAAAACACTGGAATGCGTATGATTTAAATGTGTTGGATAACGTAAGTTTTATCAATGAATTGCAAAAAGCAGGCAATAAAAATGCAAAACTTATTCTAACGGAAAATAAAGGCAAACGAAAACTTTTGAACCAAAAACATCCGCATTCATGGTCAATTGCTGAAGCGAATGAAGTAGTAAACTGGTTGTTGAAGTACTGAAATCAATTCCATACTAACTTAAATCTTCTTATCTTTGCAATGTTGTTATAACAACATATAACGAAAAATATAAACGAATAAATTTACTTGAAAACCAAATCACATACAAAAGATAAATACAACGTTATTACCTTAGGTTGTTCCAAAAATTTAGTTGATTCTGAAGTGTTGGTGTCACAATTGAAACACAATGATTTTGAAGTCGAACATCAATCAGAAAAAAAAGATGCAAATATAATTATCGTCAATACTTGTGGTTTTATTGACAGAGCCAAAGAAGAATCGATCAACACGATTTTAGAATACGCAAAGCAAAAAGAAAAAGGTAAGATCGAAAAATTGTATGTTACCGGTTGCTTGTCACAGCGCTACAAAGATGATTTAGAAGTTGAAATTCCACAAGTTGATGCCTATTTCGGAACGCTGGAATTACCACAATTACTTAAAAAATTAAATGCAGATTACAAACATGAACTGATTGGTGAGCGTTATTTAACAACGCCACAGCATTATGCGTATTTAAAAATTTCTGAAGGTTGTAATCGTACTTGCACGTTTTGCGCGATACCAATTATGCGTGGAAAACATGTTTCCAAAACGATTGAAGATATTGTTTCCGAAGCGAAAAACTTAGCAAAACAAGGTGTCAAAGAGATCATGTTGATTGCGCAGGAATTGACCTATTACGGTTTGGATATTTACAAAGAACGTGCGTTGTCGAAATTGTTGTATCAATTAAATGAAGTGGAAGGCATTGAATGGATTCGTCTGCATTATGCGTATCCGTCCAAATTTCCGTTAGATATTATTGATGCAATAAAAGCGTGCGACAAAGTTTGTAACTACCTGGATATTCCGTTACAGCATGCTAATAATAATGTGTTGAAACGCATGCAGCGCCAAATCACGCGCGAAGAAACAACGTCTTTGATCAATGAAATTCGCAGCAGAATTCCTGATATTGCGATTCGTACTACGATGTTGGTTGGTTTTCCCGGTGAAACGGAAGAAGACTTTGAAGACATGTGCAATTTCGTTCGTGAAATGCAATTCGAGCGTCTTGGTGTTTTTCAATATTCGCATGAAGATGATACGCCTGCGTTTGGGTTTGAAGACGATATTAACACAGATACAAAAGAAGAACGCGCGAGCCGCTTGATGCAGATTCAACAGGAAATTTCGTTTCAAAAGAACGAAGAAAAAGTTGGTAAGACTTTTAAAGTGCTGATTGATCGAAAAGAAGGTGGTTATTTTATTGGTCGAACCGAATACGATTCGCCGGAAGTGGACAATGAAGTATTGATAGATGCCAAGAAAAACTTTTGCAGAATTGGCGATTTTTGCGAAGCAAAAATCTACGATGCCACAGACTTTGATTTATATGGTGAAGTGGTTATTAATCAATAGTCAATGGTTATTAGTATGTAGTTAAAATTTTTCTATGCACTTTAATGCTTTGCGTTCCGAAATTTCGGAATTGCGTGAAAAATATACAAGAAGAAATAAAAAATAAAACAATGAAATACGAGCAACTGATACAAAAAGATAAAACCGTTTATTTGGAAAAATTAGAAGAAGTGAACTGGTTTAAATATGCTGACAGAGAAGAAATAATTTCAGCGATCAATGAAACTGAAAACAATTTAATGCTTGTTTATGTGTTAGAAGAATTTGTGTTTAATGAAGATAACTTTGATCATGCGAAAAGCTACGAACAATTTTTATATACTTTTCTGAAAGAGTTTCAAATTGACTATAAAACGATAAACGCTTCGCAAGATGATAATTTAATTACGATCGCTATTGAAACAAAAAAAAACAACTTTGAATATATTGTCGATCTGGATCAAACTGAAGAATACTTTGATTTTGATTTGATTGAATATTTCTTCAATAAAGAGTTTTTAGTGAAAGAAAACATCATCGAACGTTTCTACTTTTTACCGGATATTGATGAAAATATCAGTTTGTATTTTACACATCCAACGATACAACACCGAGCAGCCAAAGAAGGTTTAATTCCAACAAATAAAGAGTTTTTCGCTTTGTTGGATAATGTAAAAGATGACGAAGAAGACGCAGAAGATTAATTAAATTGTACAATGCAGAACACCAAATCCTTTTCATTCTCAGATACGCATCTTTTTTCTAAACTGATTACAGATTACTTAAATCAAGCTGAATCAGTTCAGCAATTTTATAAATATACTCCAACAATTGATGCTATTGAGCAAATTATACAAGATAAAAAAACAGAAAATATTGATAGAAAAGTTTTAGTTGAAACAATCAACAAACAATACGAAAATGTCAATATTTCTGAGCATGTTAGAAATAATATTGATGCTTTAAAAGATGAAAATACATTTTGTATCGTTACAGCGCATCAATTGAATATTTTTGGCGGACCGCTTTATTACATTTATAAAATTGCGCAAACGCTCTCTGCTTGCAAACAATTAAAACAACAATTTCCGAATTATAATTTTGTGCCGGTTTATTGGCTTGGCAGCGAAGATCATGACTTTGAAGAAATCAATCATATTCATTTGTTCAACAAAAAAATTGAATGGAACGATAAGCAAGGTGGCGCAACCGGTGAATATTCACCGCAAAGTATTTTGCCATTAATTGACGAAATAAAAACAATTTTAGGTGAAAGTGAATATGCAAATCAATTAGTTGATATTTTTCAAAAAACATACACACAACCAACCTTAACAGAAGCAACAAGATATTTAGTGCATGAACTCTTTGGTCAATATGGTTTGGTTGTCGTTGATGGAAATGATGCTAGATTCAAACAACAATTTTCTGAAATTATAAAAGATGAATTACTAAATCAAAATTCATTCAAGTTAGTTGCAGAGCAATTAAAACAATTAGAAGCAAATGGCTATAAACAACAGGCGTTTCCGCGCGAAATCAATTTGTTTTATTTGTCAAAAAATAGTCGCGAAAGAATAGTTTATGAGAATTCAGAATTCAGAATTCAAAATTCAGAATTAAAATTTATTCAAGAAGAAATATTAAATGAACTCGAAAATTATCCTGAACGATTTTCGCCAAATGTAATTTTGCGTCCGTTGTTTCAGCAAAAAATATTGCCTTCGATCGGCTACATTGGTGGCGCTGGCGAGATCAGTTACTGGCTGCAATTGAAAACTGTTTTTGATTTTTATAATGTCAATTTTCCGCAACTGATTTTAAGAAATTCAGCATTATTGATTTCAGAAAATATTTCTAAAAAAATTGAAAAAATCGGATTTGAAAATCAAGATTTTTTCAAAGAAACTGACGAACTGAAAAAAGAGTTTATTGCCAAAAATACGGATGAAGATATTGATGTTTCGTTGTATAAAAATGAACTGGAAAATACTTTCAGTAAATTGCAGGAACTTACAAAAAACATCGATGCAACCTTAGTAAATACAGTAGGTGCTGAGTTGCAAAAAAGTTTACAAAGTATTGATATCATTCAAAAACGTTTGATAAAATCATTGAAACAAAAAAACGAAACAGAACTCAATCAGATTGAAAAAATAAAAACACAATTATTTCCGCAAAATAATTTACAGGAACGCGTTGATAATTTTTCTTCTTATTATGCAAAATACGGACAACAGTTTATCGATGATTTGATTGCAAATTTTGATGTGTACAATAAACAATTTTTACTAATTCAAATTTAATTTAGGTTTCTTAACAAGCTTAAAATATTTTCGGTACAACTTTTGCGTTATTTGAATCATGAAGTATTTTTCAATTTTCATTTTATTCATAATTGCATCAGCATTTACGTTACCACCGCGCAACGCGCCTGAATACAAAACATTTTATTTATGGAAAGCAGACCAGAAACTAAAATGGTCAGACTTTCAAGGTAAGTCATACCCGGAAATGGACGAAAAAGCCATGACTACGTCATCTGTTGAATATTCTTACTCAGCAACAGGTTCAACATTTAAATATGAAGTGCTTTGTAAATTCTTTCCAAAATTATCATGGAAACAACAAGACACGGAATTAAATGATTATATGCTGCAACACGAACAAACGCATTTTGATATTACTGAATTATATGCGCGTTTGATGCGAAAACGTTTATCGGAAGAAGTTAAAACAGCAAAAGATATTTCAAAAATTCCAGCAATCGGACAAGAAATAACGTTCCAATGGCAAAAGGAACAAAAAAAATATGATAAAGAAACCAATCACAGCATCAATACTGATAAACAAATTGAATGGAATGCCAGTATTCAAAAACGTTTAGATGCGCTGCAAGCGTTTGCAAGTGTTTAATTTTTAGTAAACGATATCATTATTCTACAAAAATTGGTTCATATAAATCCGGAATAATATTATTTTCCTGAGCGATTTTGTACAATGTATTGACTGCATATTCACCGTCAAAACCTAATTCTAAACTATATTTATTAACATATAAATTAATATGCTGTTGGCAAACTTCAGCACTCATTTCCTGCGAATGCAAAGCGACAAAATCTTTTGATGAATCAGGATTGTCAAATGCAAATTCAATGCTTCGTTTTATTATTCGTTCAACAGCTAATTGAATTTCTCTATCAATTGTTCTTTTGATGGCAATACCGCCAAGCGGAATCGGCACTTTATAGGTTTGTTCCCAAAATTCTCCTAAATCAATAATTTTTTTCAAACCATGTTGTTCGTAAGTAAACCGGTTTTCATGAATAATCACACCAGCGTCGAATTCTTCACTCAACACTTTATTTTCAATTTCTGAAAAAACAATGAATTCTTTATTTTTTGCATTAGGATATTTTAGTGAAAATAAAAAATTAGCCGTCGTGTATTTTCCAGGAACACAGATTTTAGCAGTATTAATTTTGTTTTCAGGAATTTCATTTTTACTGATTAAAAGCGGACCACAATTATTGCCTAAAGCACTGCCTGAATGCAATAAAATATAGTGGTTTGACGCATACGCATACGCATGATAGCTTAGTTTTGTAATATCATATTTTTGTTGAAATGCTGATTGATTGAGTTGTTCAACGTCTGCAAAATGTATGTCAAATTCCAAACCTTCAGTATCTATTTTATGATGAATCATCGCATCAAAAATAAACGTGTCGTTTGGACAAGGTGAAAAGCCGAGTGTCAGTTTTTGCATAATGCAAAATTACAGTATATAATTCAATAAAAAAATCTTTGCATTCTTTGCTTCTTTGCGTACTTTGCGTGAAATAAATTCGTGGCAACTAATAAAAATGTCTATGTTTTTGCAATTGTTATAGCAATTGTAGTCAATGTATTTTCATGGGATCTTCCTTTTTTTTGGGACACCATTCTAACATCAACAATTACACAATATTTTTACGAACATGGCTTTGGTAATTTTATTACACCAAGCCAATATGATGCAGGACATCCACCATTATTTTACATTTACGTTACTTGTTTTTATCACATTTTCGGAAAAGGTTTGTTTCCAGCGCATTTGTCAATGCTGCCGTTTACGATTCTTGGAATTACTTCTTTTGTTCAACTGTTACACCATTTTTCATTTAGTAAAAGGCAACAAATTTTTGGAGCAATTCTATACTTTTCCATTCCGGCTGTTATTACACAAAATATTTTAGTAAGCTACGATGCTGTGTTGCTGAGCTTATATTTAGCAGCATTAGTTGCCTTTCTCAAAAACAAAAAGATCTTGCTAACTGTAATTTTAATTGGAATTGCTGGAATTAGTTTGCGTGGTTTATTTTGTTTAATCAGTTTAAGTATTACCTTTTATTTTTTGCTTAAAAAAGACAAAAAAAACTGGCTGAATTGGAATCTGTATTTTGTTCCGGCTATAATGATTATTTCTATTTGGTATGTTTATCACTATACACAAACCGGTTGGTTGTTGTCAACAAATGCAAGCGGTTGGAGCAATCAACGTGGTTTGGCAAGTGCATTTGGTTTTTTGAAAAATGGTTTTTCTATTGCACGTTGTTTCTTTGATTTAGGAGTTTTTATTTTAAGTATTTTGTCGTTGATCTATCTGATTAAAAACAAAAAAATCGATACGTTTATTTTATTTGTATTGATTCCATTTTTAGTGTTTTCTCCTGCATTTTTACCATTTAAAAATCCGATCAATCATCGTTATTTTTTGATAGTTTATGTGTTGATGTTGCCAATTGCCATTCAGTTCTTATCTGATAAGAATATGATCTTTTCCATTACAGCAGTTATTATATTATGGCTGGGAAATCTGCAAATCTATCCGGTTCCAATTTCAAATGCTTGGGATTGTACGTTACAATGTCTAAATTATAATGCATGTATGAATGATTTTTATTTCATGTATAACAGAGAAAAATTTGTTGACAGAACGAAAATAGGTTCTGTATTTCCTATGATCACAAGTTTGCATCAAACAGAAATGACAAAAGATACTTTACGATTAATAAATGTAAATAATCAATCCATTGATTCTGTAGCAAATATTTTATATTGTAATGTTGGAAATGATTTTTCAGATGATCAAATCAATCAATTAAAAAATTGGATAATAGCTGCACAATTCAAACACGGTTTAGTAAAAATGATATTATACTGTAAACCAAAAAAATAATTCGTATTTTCACGAAGTGGAAATTTCTGTTGTCATACCAATATTTAACGAAGAAGCCAACATTCATTTATTGCATGAGCGTTTGGTAAATGCAGTTTCATCAATTACCAATAATTATGAACTGATTTTTGTAAATGATGGTAGCAAAGATAAGTCTTTGTTTATTATCAAAGAATTAGCCACAAAATTTCCGCAAGTAAAATATATCGATTTCAGTAAAAATTTTGGACATCAGATTGCGGTTTATGCTGGGTTGGAACATGCACAAGGAAATTCAATCGTTATCATTGATGCAGATTTGCAGGATCCGCCTGAATTGATTAAAGATTTATATACAAAACTACAGCAAGGTTATGATGTTGTGTTTGCGCAGCGCGAGCAACGTGTTGGTGAAAGTTGGCACAAACTGTTGACTGCTAAAATATATTATCGCGTTTTAAATCAACTTTCTGAAGTGGAAATACCTTTAGACACTGGTGATTTCAGAATCATTTCAAAAAAAGTGAAAGACATTATTTTATCGATGCCTGAACAGAATAAATTTTTGCGCGGACAAATTGCATGGACTGGTTTTAATCAGACTTCTGTTTTATACAAACGTGAAGAACGTTATGCAGGCAGCACCAATTATCCATATTCTAAAATGTTGAAGTTTGCTTTTGATGGCATTACTTCTTTTTCCAATATTCCGTTGCGTTTGGCAACTTACTTAGGTTTTCTGGTTTCTTTCGTAGCTTTTTTAGTAATTGTTTATACGCTTTATCAGAAATATTTTAAACACGATACTGTTCCGGGCTGGTCATCATTGATGGTTAGTATTTTATTTATTGGCGGTGTTCAGTTGATTTGTCTCGGCATTATCGGCGAGTACCTTGGACGAATTATGGACAATGTCAAAAAACGACCGTTGTATATTGTGAAAGACTCTAAATTATAATCAGCTAGAATTTTGCACCAACGCCAACTTTACATCCAACATTCCAGTTGAATAAATTGTATTTAGTAAAAGTATCAGAACCTAATAAAATTGGATTGTCAATATCATTTTTTCTGTATTGATATTTATATCCAAACGAAACAGGAACAGAAAAGTCGAAAAAGAAATTCTTTTTACAAACTTGGAATCCTGGCGCAAAAACAATGTTTTGTTCCACAGATTTTGTTGTTGTTTTATTAATCTGAAAATCCATATTGCGAGTATTCTTACCAATTTTTGTAAATAAAAATTCAGTTCCGATTCCTGCAAATAAATTGAATGTAGGCGATTTCTCAAATCTTGTTGCATCTGTTTTTGTTTTTACTACACGAATAAGTCTGTAGCTATATTCAACGCCAATTTGGTTGCCCGAAAAACTAATAATGTTATTTTGTTTAGAATTAATTTTTGGAATAAAACCTATTTGCATGCCAACTTCATGTTTATTATTCTTTTTAGCCGGAAATAAAAAATTCAAATTCATTCCGGTAATTAGATTAGATGGATAATAGTTTGCGTTTTTTGCTTTTTTTGAAGTTGACCAATTGAATTTTAAAACAGGAGAAACCTTTAAGATATATTTTTGTTTTGGTTCATTCTTCAACGGTTGCGAAATTGCAACACAATTAATAAATATTAAAAAGCACAGAAATAAGGATTTCATCTAAAGCTAGTTTCAAGTTTAATTTTATAGTAAACGATGAAAAAGAAAATTTATTGTACAGTATTATTTAACCGTCTATTTTTATTGGTCTGCTGATGCTTTCCTGTAATGAAATAAAAGTTTCCGTTCTGGTTATGTCTTCAATTTTTTGGATTTTGTCCATTAAAATCTGGCGCAGATGGTCGGTATCTTTGCAAATTATTTTAATGAACATAGAATAATTTCCGGTGGTATAATGCACATCTACTACTTCCGGAATCGCTTCCAAAGCTTTTGCCACCACATCGTATTGTGAACTTTTATTGAGATAAATGCCTAAAAATGCAGTAATGTCATAACCTAATTTATGATAGTTCAATTGCAAATTAAAGCTTTTGATGATATTCATTTCTTCCATCTTTTTCATACGAACATGCACCGTTCCACTCGATACAAATAATTGTTTCGCAATGTCTGTGTAAGGCATTTTTGCGTCTTTCATTAATAGAGACAAAATCTTCAGATCAATATCATCAAGTGTTAATTGCATTTACTTCTTAAATATTTCTTTGACAAACAAAACAAAAATATACAAATCATCGTAAAAATAACGTTTAAATGTTCGTTTTGGTTCTGACAAAAATCGATGCAGCCATTCCATACCAATTTTTTGCATCCAAATAGGAGCGCGGCTTTTTAAACCGGTATGGAATTCATACGAAGCACCAAGATTAAAGAATAAAGGCATTTTAATTTTATTAGCAGAGTCTCTTGTAAAGGACTCTGCGTTTTTCAATTTATCGTGCAAATTAATAATAAGCATTTCCTGTTTCGGATAACGCAAACCTAAGAAAACATAATCTGGCTGATGTTGCAAAAGCAATGGTAAAATTTTCTGCGCTTCGGTTTCTACATCTTTTTCTATCGCATCAAAAAATGGTGGAATATAAAATTGTGCTGCCGCATATTCTTTCGCCAAACCTGCTTTAACTTCTTCTGATGGAACAATCAAAAACACGCTTTTTTTATAAGCAATAATTGCTTTCCATATTAATGGAAACAGGTCACTGCCTGCTAAACGTTTTTTTAATGGCTTGCCTAATAACTTGGAAAACCAAATGATCGGCGCGCCATCTGGTAAAATAAAACGTGCCTTTTGAAATCGATATAATATTGGTAAATTATTGTTCAAATGTACTGTCAAATCTACATTTGGCGTGATGACAACCGGAAAATGAGTATCATCAATCGGTTGTTCAATAATGGTTTGAATAATCTCATCAAAATTATCAGCAGCGACAAAATCTAAATTGAAAATATGTTGTGTTTTGATCATGAATTTCAGCTCATTCTTCTTTTCAGCGTTTCAAAAATATTTTTCATTCTGTTTAAATTCAACAATAAAGCCATTCCGATTTTCACCGGAAAACTTAATAAATAATACAAAAGATATAAAACATTTGGTTGAATTGTTTCGATTTCATAACCATTTTTATTCAGGTTATTTCTGCACATTTTCTGACATATCCATCTTTCGGTTGTATTCAAACCACCTTTTTTCCAGTTGCTCGCACGTTCTACTTTAAAACCGATTTCTTTAGAATCTTTTTCAATCGATGAACTTTCCTGCGTAATATTCAACATGTTTGCATCAAAATCAACGTCAATGTGATTACAGATTTTTTGTAAAGTTGGTGGTGGTTGATTCAACAAATCTTCAAACCGAATGAAAATAACACGTTTATCACTCATAAAATTATTCGCAGCATTAATTGCAGCATTCCATAATTTACTCAAAGTAATTGGATGATAATTGATGCGCAAACGAAATGCTTCTTTTTTTGTCATATAATCAGCACCCAAATTTCTGCGGTTCCATTTATTTTTTTGTGATAGCAAAATCGCACGCGGATCGCGCACCATATTAATGACTTTCGCATTTGGATACAACTCAAAAATTTCTTTCAGATAAAAAACATTTTGTGGCGTTTTTTCACAAACAATACTCTTTCCATTTAGTGCAACTTCATGCTTCATCATTTCAGTAAAAACATATTCGGCAGTAAGTTCTGTGGTTTGTAATGAAGCAACAAACTGTTTGGATTCATTATCAAATTGATGATAATTTTGATCATGCGATTTGTAACCGATGCGTTGCGTTAATAATAATTTAGAATTCAGATCAATAGCTTCTTCAACACTTATTGATTTTCCTTTGTCTTCAGTGGACCATAATTGCTCAAAAAAATGCAGTTCGTTCAGCACCATTAGCTTTGGATGATTGTTAAAACAACGCAATAACATCGTTGTGCCACTACGCGAATTTCCAACTATAAAAATTATTTTCTCCTGAAACGGCAAATTTTGTAGATTTATGTAAAAGTATGAAAAGTAGTGAGTAGTAAGTAGTGAGTAAAGAGATTTTTTATGAGAAAAATAATTTTCATTTTTATTTTATTTTGTTTGTTCCACAGTAAAGCATATTCGCAATCTATTATTGCTGGACCAATTGTTGGTGCTGTAACAGATACAAGTGCATCTATTATAATTTTAAGCAATCAACCTTTGTCGGGAATATTTATTATAAAAGAAAACAATGTAACTATTTATGCAAATTCATTTTTTTATTCTTTAAATAATTTAGAGGATAGACTTATTAAATTTGATGTATCAGGATTTAATTCAAATACAAAATATAATTACTATTTAAAAATACGGAACAAAGCAGATACAATTACCGGTTCTTTTAAAACATTTCCAAAAGAAAATATTTCAACAAATTTTTCGTTCACCTTTGGTTCTTGCACTGAAAATTTTAAAAATGATTCTGTTTTTGTTGCCATGCAAAAAGAAAGTCCTGATTTTTTTGTGCATTTAGGCGATTGGACATATCCTGATCATGAAGAATATCCTGAAGTTCCGACGCACAACGCGCATCGCTTTTTTGTAGCTGATCCAAAAGAAATTGAAGAATCGTTTGTGATTCGTTATAATTTACCAAACTTAAAAAAGTTGCTGCAAACCACGCCGGTTGATTATGTGTTTGACGACGAAGACGGCGTTTGGGACGATTTTTCAAAACATACTTATTGCGATTTACACATCAAAAATGGTCTGACAACTATTAATGAAATACCATTTCCGGATTCATTGCGTACTAATTTGTTAGAATCGTATCACCAGTATTTTCCGGCTTACATCAATTCTGAGCAACCGAAAGAAGCATATCATTCATTTATGTATGGCAATACTGAATTCTTCTTTATCGATACACGCAGCACACGTTCGCCGAATTCGGAAAGCTTTAAACCTGCAAAAAAAGGAAAATGGAAATATAAAGTAGCTAAAGGACACAACATTTTAGATAGCACTCAGTTGAATTGGTTATTGAATGGTTTGAAAAATTCCAAAGCAGACTGGAAAATTATTTTAAGTGGTACTTCGTTCAATAAATCCTACAAAAAGATCATTGATATTTGTATGTTGAAAGCTGCGCAAAACCGCAAACTACCAAACGGAATGACTGGCGCGTATGTGGCTGCGTCTATGAGTGCAATGTGGTTTTCATTTCCGGAAACACAAGGCAAACTCATTAATTTTTGCAGAGAAAATAAAATTAAAAACGTAATGATTTGCAGTGGTGATGTACATACTTCAGGCATTGACAACGGCAAAAACGCAGGTTTTCCTGAGTTGATGAGTGCCAATTTAGCACAGGAAAACACGAAATTGGCAAGCATCGTTACTAATGATCTGAAAATGAAATTGTGGAATGAAGGCGGACAAGGTATTCATAACAACAATTTTTTAGATGCGTTTGGAAAAGTAGAAGTTTTTGGGAAAGATTCAATTCGCATGTCATGCATTGATAAAGACGATCATTTAATTTGTTCTTATACTTTGAAAGATGGCTTTCTACCAAAGAAATACAATATTAAACGTAATTCAAAAATTACTTTCGGTGATAGAATTCGTGCTGTTTTTAAATTATTAAGAATTGGTTTCAGTCGTTTAACAAAATAAATAAATTGTCTAAATTCAATAAACAAACAGAATAACTTAGCTATGATAACACACGAATACATTGAAGTTAACGGAATAAAACTGCATGTTGCAAAGCAAGGAACAGGCAAGAAATTAGTTATATTATTACATGGCTGGCCGGAATTCTGGTACACATGGCGTTACCAGATTCCTGTTTTAGCGGAACATTTTACAGTTGCTGCGCCTGATTTGCGCGGTTTTAATTTAAGTGATAAACCGATTGGAATTTCTAATTATAAAATAGATGTTGTGGCAAGTGATATTGCTGCATTGATTCCAAAATTAGGTTTTGAAAAAGCGTTTATTGTCGGTCACGATTGGGGCGGCGCCGTTGCATGGAGTTTTGCTGCATTATATCCGGAATTAACGGAAAAATTAGTGGTGCTGAATTGTCCGCACCCGAAAGAAATGCTGAGAAGTTTTAAGAAGAATCCTACACAATTATTACGAAGCTGGTATATGTTTATGCACCAGATTCCGGTTTTACCTGAGTTTGTGATGAGTAATTTTTTATCGTATTTCTTTAAGCAGTTCTTGCGTGGCTGGATGTTCAATAAACAAAATTTTACGGATGAAGATCTGGATGAATTTATAAAAGCATATCGGCAAAATGGTGCGCTGACAGGTTCTATCAATTATTATCGCGCAATGTTACAAACTAAGCCAAATAAAAGTGTATTTAGAAATAAAATTACAGCACCAACATTATTAATTTGGGGCGAAGGCGATAAAGCGCTTGGAAAGGAATTGACTTACAATACAAAAGAATATATCGATGCAACCTACGAGGTTAAATACATATCTAACTGTTCACACTGGACGCAGAATGATTGTCCGGATGAGGTAAATAAATTTTTAATTGACTTTTTAATTTAAATACTATAAATTGCTGTTGAAAACCCAATGTTATACGCTTCTCCAATAATTAATTCACCTAAGTGGCTTTATACAAAGCACCTGCAAACGATTGTACCAAACTTATATCGTAAAGTAGAAGGCGTGCTGTATAATCGTGAACGCATCGAAACTTGGGACGATGATTTCCTGGATTTAGACTGGAGCAAAATTGGCAGTAAAAAACTGATTATTATTTCACATGGTTTTGAAGGTTGCTCGCAACGTGTCTATGCAAAAGGATTGGTGAAAATACTAAATGCTAATGGTTATGATGTTTGTGTGTGGAATTTTCGTGGTTGCAGCGGTGAAGATAACCGCCAGTTTTTTGGTTATCATTCAGGAAAAACAGATGATTTGAATTTTGTGATTGAGCATATTTTAGCACATAATAAATATGATGAGCATCATTTGATCGGCATTTCTATGGGCGGCAATTTAACCTTAAAATTCTTAGGCGAAGAAAAATGGAATGTTGTCAATAAAATAGAATCTGCGGTTGCAGTTTCTGTGCCGATACATTATGAAACATCTTTTCCGCATTTGTGCAGCGGCTGGAATAAAATTTATGAAAGACGTTTTACGAAACAAGTAAAAGAAAAAGTTTTATTAAAACAAAAACGTTATCCGAATGCGATGAACTATAAATTTATTGCCGAAGCTAAGAATTTGTGGGAATTTACTGCGCGTTGCACAGTGCCGATGCATGGTTTTAAAGACATTCATGATTATAATGTAAAAGTACAGGCATCGTCATTTTTAAAAAAAATAAAAACCAATACATTATTGATCAATACAGACAATGATCCATTATTGACTAAAGAATGTTATCCAATCCATTTTGCAAAAAAATCAAAAATATTTCATTTGGAAATTCCAATTGGCGGCGGACATGTCGGCTTTTGCGAAGATATTAAAGCAGAACACAACTGGCTGGAAAAACGCGTTGCGAATTATTTTTTGAAAGGAGCGTAGTCAGTTTTTTATTTCACAGGTATAAAAATCACTTTATTCTCATTCATCAATGGTGCTATGATTTGTTGTTTCTGTTTGTCATAAAAAATATCGGCGCAACCACTCATTGCAGGCGCTTTCACTTCTGTAATTTGTCTTGTTTCGAGATTGAATAATTTTAGCTTTGCTACTTTTTCTTTTTCATTAAACGAAACCCAATCGCTAAAAACGATATTATTATTTACATGAAAAACGCCATCTAAGTAACCAACATCATACACTAGTCTGTCGTAAATAATTCTTATTCCTTTAAATTCAATTAACGCCAAACCGCCACGAATACTATCATTTCCAAGTTCTGTAACACACAACGTATCGTTCCAGTAATCTAAACCATTTGGTCCGATCAGATCACGGTTAAATTCTAATGGCGTAACATTTTTATTACTAAGATTTATCTTGAAAATTTCATTAATATCAGTTGCCGAAACAAAAATACTATTGCTGTCGCCTTTGCAAACATCATTTAAAAAATGAGTTTTATAAGAAGAAAGATCGCACTCAAATACTTTTTCTTTTGTGATGATATTATAACCAAGCACTTTGTCGATATCTGTAAAATATAATGTATTTTTTATCATGCACAAACCTTTTGGTGCATCCAAATTGCCAATAAAAACAGTATCATATACTTTTCCATTTTTATATAATTTTGAAATGTAGCCATTACCGTCTTTCTTGTCAGAACTTCCATTTACGTTGGCAACGTAGATAAATGCTTCCGTTGCAACCACACTTTCCGGTTGTTTTAAATTTACGATTTCATTTTTGCAGCTTGTAAATAATGCTAGAATACCGCAATAAACAACCAATATGTTAAATTTCGCTTTCATTTGTATCTGTTTTATTTTCGTCATTATTTTCTTTCCAAGGACAATGCTTGCATCCGTTTCCACAACAATATCCACGTTTTAAATGATATGCTTTTGTGAAAACAAAATAACCATTTTCATCAATATAGTAGTCGATATTTTCTATCAACTCATTTTCCATATTTGCGTTTCAATTCTTCTAACAAGATAGCAATTCCTTCCGAAGTTTGAGCAGTGCTTGAGTTGGTGAAAATAATATAAGCACGATCTGCTTCTTTAATAATTTCTACTTTTGTAATGAAAGCACCTGCATTTCCTGTATTGTACGCGATATGATGATTTGTTGTGCTGTCAATATTATTAAACCAACCAAAAGAAAAAACAGGTAATTCATACAATAATTTTTCAAATGTTTTAGTTGGAAGGAATGGTGTGTTTTCTTTTAAACCTATCAAATGCAGCAAAATAAATTTAGCATATTCGTCAATGCTGATATTGATATTTCCGGCTGATAACAACCAATTTAATTTATAATTATCAAAAGGTAAAACCGGATTTAAATTTGCGTCATGACCATAAGGCTGCAACGTGTCAGTCATATTTGGATAATCAAAACCAAATTGAATTCCGATCTTCTTTCCAAAATCAGTCACCAATTCTTTGTAAGATTTTCCGGATGCTTTTTCCAACATTAAACCTGCCAAAATATAATCAGCATTTGAAGGCGTTAAACCATTTTCATTTTCAATCATTGGTTTTTGTGATAAAAAATATTTAGCAAGAGCATATCTTTGTTCAGCGTTGCTGCGTGCAATTTGTTTATTTGTCGGCTGTTTATTTGTATAAGTATATGCAGGCAGTTTTCCTCTGAATGTCAATAAGTCCTGCAGCGTAATATTATAATATGCTTTTTTACTTTTTGATTTTAATTCAGGAAATAATTCAAAAAATGTTGTGTTCCAGTTAATTTTATTTTCTTGTACTAATAGCGCTGCAATAAAAGAAGTAATTGCTTTTGTATTTGATCCGATATGGAATCTGTCTTTTTGATGTGCTATATAATTAGTATTGATTCTTTGAACACCTAAAACTTCTAATTCAAAAACAAAATCAGATGATAAGGCAACATAAGCCAATTCCGGAATTTGATATGTTTTTCTTATACTGTCTGCAAAAGAAACTGTTGATTGGCTTTGTGCAGAAATTGTGGTAAATAAAAATATTACAACAATAATGATCCTGTTATTCATATTGTTTAATTTGTACACAAGACGGATTTTTTATCGTTATTTTATTTTTGACTTTTTTCAATAAACCTGTCTTTTGATTTCGTTTAAAAACTACAATATTTCCACTGACTTGATTAGCAACTATAAGAAATTTTCCGGTTGCATCTATCGCGAAATTTCTTGGAATTTTACCAAATGTTGATTGGTAACCGACAATTTTTAATGTACCGTTTTGTTCAATAGAATAGATCGCAATATTATTTTCATCACCACGATTAGATGCATATAAAAATTTGCCATCAGGTGAAATATGGATATCTGCGCTGTTGAAGTTTTCTGTATATTTTTCAGAATGAGTATTAATTCTTTGAATGCTGTCCAGTTTGCCATCAGTGTATTTATAAGCATTTATCGTTCCGCTGAGTTCTTCAATACAATAAGCAAATCTTCCATTTGGATGGAATGTAAAATGTCTTGGCCCACTTCCTGAAGTTGCTTTTGTACATGGAAATTCGGATGCTTGTAAAGGTTGATAATTTGTGGTATCAAATTGATATGATCTTATTTTATCAGCACCTAAATCAGGCAAAAAAACATACTCGCCATTAGGCGAAAATACAGTAGCATGTATATGTGAACGATCTTGTCTTTCTCTATTTACGCTACTGTCTGCATACGATATAACTTGTGATACCGGATTAATGCTGCCATCTTTATTTATAGAAAATAGTGAAACGCTGCCAGATGTATAATTTGCATTGATAAGCCATTTTTCATTTTTATAAACAGATAAATAAACAGGATTTACACCACCACTTTTTTGACTGTTGATAAAAGTAAGTGTTTTGTCTTTTGTATTAAATTCAAAACTGCTTACGCTTCCTTCATCAGGTGTTTTGGTATCTGTGCAAGCATATACAAAATTGCTGTTTGGTGACAATGTTAGATAAGATGGATTCAAAATATCTTTGGCTGTTGTGATCTGATGTAGCTTTCCTGTAGTTGTGTCTAATTCATAAACAAAAATTCCATCTGATTTTTTATCAAAATTATAGCTGCCGATAAATACGTAACTTTTTTGAGCATACGAGATCGGTTCACTAAAAAGTACAATCAGAAAAAATAAAACGAATGATGAAGTCTTCACAAATTGCTTATTTTTTTACTTCTTTATGCAATAAATAAGCTTTGAAAAAACCATTCAGATCGCCATCCAGCACTTTATCAGGATTAGTAACTTTATATTCAGTGCGTAAATCTTTCACCCAACGATCGTCCAGTACATAACTGCGTATCTGCGAGCCCCATTCATTTTTCATTTTCTGCGCTTCTACAGCATCACGCGCTTCCAGCTTTTTCTGCATTTCCAGTTCATACAATTTCGATTTCAGCATCTTCATTGCAGTTTCTCTATTTTGAATTTGCGAACGCTGTTGCTGGCATTCAACAATTGTATTCGTTGGTATATGCGTTACACGCACAGCAGATTCCGTTTTATTGACATGCTGTCCACCGGCGCCTTGCGCTCTGAATGTGTCCCATTCCAAATCAGCCGGATTGATAATAATTTCAATCGAATCATCGACAATCGGATGCACAAACACAGAACAAAAAGATGTCATGCGTTTGCCTTGCGAATTAAAAGGCGACACACGCACCAATCTATGCACTCCATTTTCACCTTTTAACATACCGTAAGCAAAATCGCCTTCAATTTCTATTATTGCGGATTTGATGCCTGCCACATCGCCTGCCTGATAGTCTATTTCATTGACTTTGTAGCCGTTCTTATTTGCCCACATGTTATACATACGCAGCAACATCGAGCCCCAATCGCAGCTTTCTGTGCCACCTGCACCTGCATTGATTTCCAAAATTGCACTCAAAGCATCTTCTTCGTTTTTCAATGTGGATTTAAACTCATTTTCATCTAATTCATTCACTATGGTTTGGTATTGCAGATCTACTTCTTCGTCAGTAGCTTCACCAATTTCATTAAATTCTTTGAGTATTGAAAGATCGTTAAATTTTGTTTCCACGCTGTTAAACAAGGCAACCCAGTGCTTGTTTTGTTTAATCTCTTTCATCAAAGACTGTGCTTTAAGTTGATCATTCCAGAAATCAGGAGCCAGCGTTTTGGCTTCGTCGTCTTTTATCTGCTCAATCTTGTTAGCGATGTCAAAGATAGCTCCTGAAAGCATTTACTCTTTCCAGGAGTGTTTTATATTGTTCGTTTGTCATGCAGCAAAAATACTTAATTTAATATAAACACGTTCTTTTATTTTTAAATGATTGAAATATCTCATTATATTGTGTGTTTATTTTGTAATTATTTGAATTTATGAACTATTGTAAGAAATTTGTCTTGTTTGCATTATATGCATTGACTTTATCTAATGCGTCTGCGCAATCAACTAAAAAATATCCAAGCAGATTTTGGGAAATTACCGGTAACGGTTTAACAAAACCATCGTATTTGTATGGCACGATGCACGTTAGTAAAAAACTGGCGTACTATTTACCGGATACATTTTTTATCGCGTTGAAAAATGTTGATATTGTTGCTTTGGAAACAAACGTTGATAAATCACTGGATGAAATGATGCAGTCTGATTTATTTAAAATTGCCAATAAATCATACACTAATTATGGCTCTGTTAATCTGTATAAAGATGCTTTTCAGATAACTGTTCCCAAACGCGAAGATTATGCGCAATTACTGGCTGCTGATCCGGATTTGGTGAATGAAATGATGTTTCGTTTCAGTGATATGTTAGGTCGTGGTGATTTTGAAGAAAGTACTTATTTGGATTTATTTATATATCAATGCGGCAAACGTTTAAATAAAAAAACGACTGGTTTGGAAACATTTGACGGTGCAATGAAATATTATCTGAAAGCGATCAATCCTGAAAATTCCAAGATTGAAAAAAAAGCAAAAGATGCCGATACTTCAGTTGTAGAAGAAGAAGAAGTTGAAGATTATTCTATAAGAGATAATTCTTACAAACAAATTGAAGATGCGTATCGTGCTGGAGATTTGGATCTATTAGATTCATTAGATAAAAAATCGTATCCTACAAAATTGTACGGAAAATATCTAATTGATGACAGAAACCTGGTTATGTTGAATAACATGGATTCGATTATGAAAAAAGAATCATTGTTTACAGGTGTTGGCGCCGGTCATTTGCCCGGAAAAGATGGTTTGATTGAACTATTGCGCAAAAAAGGATACACGGTTCGACCTATTTCATTGGATAAAATGAAAACTGCCGGACAAACTAAAGAAAAACTGGAAGCGATTCGCATGCCTTTAACGTTTAATACATTTACAACCGACGACAATATTTTTTCTGTTGACGTTCCGAAAAAAATGTATGAAGTGTATGTGTTTGATGAATTGAAACAGTACTTGTGTGTTGATGCAGCAAATGCGTCTTATTATACGGTTTATCGAATCAAATCACACAATGAATTTGGCGGTTACGATATGGCAATTAATAAAAAACGTTTGGATAGTTTATTTTATGAATTCATTCCGGGTAAAATTGTTTCTAAAAAAGAGATCAGCAAAAATGGTTATCAAGGGTTTGATGTAACGACTAAAACACAACGTGGTGATGTGCGTCGTTATATGATTTTGATTACACCTTTAGAAGTGTTGATATTCAAAGCAGCCGGTGTCGGCGATTATTTCTTGTCGAAAGATAATGAGCAATTTTTTAATTCTATTAAACTGAATATTGTTACCGATAAGTGGAAAACTTACCAGCCAGAATATGGTGGCTATGAAGCGCAGTTGCCTTCATATACTATTTTCGATAAAAAGAGCAGCAACGTAAAAAACGTAAAAAAATTTGAAAAGACTTTCGCGTACGATGCTGATGGAAATTATTATCTGCTGATGCGTGCAAATTATCCTGATTACCGTTACATCGAAGAAGATTCGTTCGAACTGGCATATTTAACGGAAGTTTTCAATAATGATTTAAAATACGAAATCGTAAACAGGAAATTTACCACACAAGACAAACATCCTGCTTTTGAAACTACTTTGAAAACCGACAAAGGAAAATATGTGTTCTTAAAAACAGTTGTTAACGGCGCTCATTATTACATGCTTGGTGTTGTTTCTGATAAAAATAATTTTCCGTCAACATTTTTTAATTCATTAAAATTTACAAAAGACAACTATCCAAATCCGTTTTTTACTTATACAGATACAGGATTCCATTATACAGTAACTACTTGTGTAAAACCTTTTGAAGACGAAGTGATTGAATATGCCGGTTATAATTCGTACGAACGTGAAAACTATTACAGTTATGCAAAAGATGAGAGAAAACCATACGATTCATACGTTGCACATAAGACATTTCAGAATAATTATAATGCTGATGAAATCTATGTTTCATACGAAAAATTCAATGATTATTTGCAGATCAATAATGTAGATAGTTTTTGGAATGCAGAAATTGAAGTATATACAAAAGACAGAAATCTGCATTTGTCCCGTTTAAAAAAATCAACAGTAAAAGACCTCACAACGTATGATTTATTGTTGACTGATACCAATAGTACGCGTGGTATTATGGTGAAAATTATAGTGAAATACGGCAGAATGTATTATATCGATGCATTGATTGATACCATCAACGGACCAAGTGAATTCGTGCAGAAATTCTTTAATACATTCACACCAACAGATACTTTAATTGGTGTCGATCCGTTTAAAAATAAATCGGATAAGTATTTTGCAGCTTTGAATTCTGCTGATTCTTCTAAACAGGAAGAAGCCGTAGAAATATTAGATTACATGCGTTTCCGCGATAAAGATGATGCTGCTAATTTTATAAAATTTTTCAATAGCGATAAATATTATAATTACAATGTGGACGACAGAATTAAAATTATTGACGCGTTTGCTTCTGTAAAAAATAAAAAAGTGTTGCCATTCCTTGTTGAATTGTACAACAGATCTGGCGATACCAGTAACTTGCAATTCAGTATCTTAAATGATATTGCCGAGCAAAAAACAAAAGAAGCCGTGAAAGTAATGGATAGTATTTTGATCAATAATGCGCCGATTCCTTCTTCTGATTACGAAACAGGAAAAGTATTCGGACCATTATATGATACGTTAAAATTAGCAGCAGATTTGTTTCCGAATTTGTTGAAACTGACTAAATACGATGAATACAAAGACAAAGTATATACTTTATTCACAACAGTAGTTGACAGTAATATGTTGCCGGCTTCAAAATATGCTGATAACAAAAATGATTTATTGCGCGAAGCCAATGAAACAATGAAACGTTATAGTTCTAAAGAACAAAAAAATGAAATTGCTAAAAAGAATAAAGACGATGATAATAATAAATACAGCTACAGTAGTTATAGTAGCAGCGTAAATACATACGAGGAACGCACATCGTTGTCTAATTTTATGCACGTATTAATGCCATTCTATAATGAGCCGCCTGTAAAAGCTTTTTATGATAAATTATCAAAAGTAAAAAATGATGAGTTGTTGATGGATTTGTACTCAGAAATGCTGCTTAGAAAAATTCCGGTAAATGATACGGTTTGGATGCACTTTGCAAAAGATGCTAGCACAAGATTTCCGCTATATACTACCTTGAAAAAAATAAACAGGTTGGATGTTTTTCCGAAACAATACAACAATCAAATTGATATAGCGCAATCATTGTTGAAATTAGATGGCTATTCCGAAGACAAAGATACGCTGACCTATGTTGACAAGCGTCGTGTAAATTCTAAGAATGATTCAGGTTATGTTTATTTCTTCAGATGTTATTACAGTAAAGAAAAACACTATGTACTTGATTATGTTGGTCTGATGCCGTTAGATACGACTAAAATCAAAACAGAGTTTGAATCCGGTGGCGATTATAATGGTGAATATAGTTCAAGACCTTATCATAGTCAAGGTGTGCGTTGGAAAGATGCAAAACTGGAAGAATTGAAAGCAGATATCCTGAAAAAATTTCGATTAGAAGGACGAGAACGCGTTCAAACATATGATAATAATAAAGAAGAATCTATACAAGGTGCAGACGATTATTAATAAAATGCATCTTCAAAATGCGTAATATCTTTATTGTTTTCGATTGAAATAACGTCAAAACGCAATTCGCCTTGCCAGTTAAATTGTTCAATATATGCAGCAGCAGCTTCCTGCATTTTTTTGATTTTATGTTTAGTGACAAATGCTTCCGGATGTCCGAAATGATTGGTTTTTCGCGATTTTACTTCTACAAAAACGATAATTTTTCCATCTTGTGCAATCAGGTCAATTTCAGAACGTTTGTAACGCCAGTTTTCATGTAAGATGAGATATTGCTTATTCAGCAAATATTCTTTCGCCAGATTTTCGCCTTTTTTACCTATTTCTGCTGTCTTTTGCATAAAATTAACGTCTGTAAAGATAAATGATTTTTAGGATTGCTGATTTTTTCGCATTTTTACAGTGCAATTAAGATTTTAGAAAAAAGAAAACAGATTATAAAATTTAGCAATAAATATTGTTATTGTTGGTTTTGCATAAAAAACACAAAAAAATGAAGATGGACGAATTAATACTCGCATTTACTGCTCAGTTGAAAAGAGCAATGGAAATTGGTGAAACAGCAAAAATTGGCAAAAATAAATTTCCAATTCGCAATGTAGTGATTTCCGGTTTAGGTGGTTCAGGCATTGGCGGCACAATTTTATCAAATGTATTACGCGACGATGTTGCAATTCCAATTATTGTTAACAAAGAATACCAGATTCCTGCATTCGTGAATGAAAATTCATTGGTCATTATTTCATCGTATTCAGGAAATACTGAAGAAACACTTTCTGCTTTAATGCAGGCGTTTAAAAAAAATGCACAGATCGTTTGCATCACTTCTGGTGGTTTGGTACAGGAATATTCAGAAACCAATGATATAGATTATGTATTGATTGATGGTGGTTCACCGCCACGTGCTGCATTTGGACAATCATTCGTGCAATTGCTGTATATTTTATTCCATTTAGGTTTATTGGAAGATGGCTTTAAGCAATACTTACAGGATGCTATCGCTTTATTAGATGCAGATCAGGAAGCTATTCAGAAATCGGCACGCGAAATTGCACAAAAACTAAATGGCAAAATTCCGGTGATTTATTCTGATGCAAAATTTGAAGGTGTGTCTATCCGTTTCCGCCAGCAAATTAATGAAAACGCAAAAATGTTATGCTGGCATCATGTAGTTCCTGAAATGAATCATAACGAATTGGTTGGCTGGCGCGAACGCAATGAAAATATGGCGGTTGTTTTCTTACGCAACAATAAAGATTATGAGCGCAATCAGGAACGTATGGAATTTACGAAAGAAGTAGTAAGCCAATACGCAAGTGAAGTAATTGAGATTTATTCAAAAGGCGATCACGATTTAATCAGAAGTATGTATTTAATTCATTTAACAGACTGGATCTCTTACTTCTTAGCGGAAATTAAAGGCGTTGATGCGGTTGAAGTAAATGTTATCACTAAACTAAAAAATAAATTGGCGGAAAATCCATTTTAAAATGCAAAAAATTGCACTTGAAGATTTAGGTATAATAAAGTATGCTGATGCTTTAGAAATTCAAACACAAAGATTCAATCACTTAGTAGAAAATAAAATTAATGAGCGTTCGAATTCGGATGCTCATTTTTTGTTATTGTGCCAACATGAACCGGTTATTACCTTAGGAAAAGCAGCCAATCAGAAAAATATATTATTGTCAGTTGATTTTTTAAAAGAAAAAGGAATTGATATTTTTCATATTAATCGTGGCGGCGATGTTACGTTTCATGGCATCGGACAAATCACCGGCTATCCGATTTTAGATCTGGAATATTTTTCTTCAGATTTAAAAAAATACATGCGTGATCTGGAAGAAGTAATGATTCAAACTATTGCTGAATTTGGCATCATTGGTTACAGAATCGAAAACGAAACAGGTGTTTGGGTAAATAACAAAATTACAGGAAAGACCAATAAAATAGCAGCTTTTGGCGTCAAAACCTCGCGCTGGATCACCATGCATGGTTTTGCATTAAATGTAGATGTTGATTTAAATTATTATAATTATATTAATCCTTGTGGTTTTACAGACAAAGGTGTAACATCTATAAAAAATGAAATTCAAAAAGATATTTCTACAGAAGAAGTGAAGCTAATTTTATTAGATAAATTCTCAAAAGTATTTAATGTGCATTTCTAATTGTATTTTTGCACAGTGAATGAATTTTCTGAAAATATAGAACAGGAAGAAGACGAATCCTACGAACATCATCGTTTTACGATTGACAAAGGGCAAGAACCGATTCGCATCGACAAGTTTTTGACTACACGTATTGTTGGAATTTCACGAAACAAAATACAAAATGCCGCTGATGCCGGAAGTATTCTGGTAAATGGAAAACCGGTAAAATCAAACTATAAAACACGACCATATGATTTGGTGCAGATTGTATTACCAAATCCTGCTTGGGATTATACCGTTGAACCTGAAAATATTCCGTTAGAAGTTGTTTATGAAGACGATGATGTTTTATTGGTAAATAAAAAAGCAGGCATGGTTTGCCATCCTGGACATGGAAATTTTCACGGAACTTTAGTGCATGCATTGCTTTGGCATTGCAAAGATTTGCCACAAATTTCAGGTGCTACGCGGCCTGGTCTGGTGCATCGTTTGGATAAAAATACTTCAGGGTTGATTATTATTGGAAAGACAGAACATGCACTGACACATTTATCCAAGCAATTTTTTGACAGAACTATCAAACGTCACTATATCGCGTTAGTTTGGGGCGACATTGAAAATAAATCAGGAAGAATTGTTTGTAACATTGTCCGCAATCCAAATAACCGTAAAACATTCATGGCAGTAGAAGATGAGCATATTGGTAAATTTGCTGCTACCAATTATGAAGTCATTAAACGTTTTGGTTACACTACTTTAGTAAAATGCAAATTAGAAACCGGACGCACACACCAGATACGCGTACACATGAAATACATCGGTCATACATTGTTTGGTGATTACAGCTACGGCGGCGATCAGATATTAGCCGGAACGGTTTACGGAAAATACAAAACATTTATAGAAAATTGTTTTGCTTTAATGCCTTATCATGCGTTGCACGCACAAAGTTTAGGTTTCATTCATCCAAGAACAAACGAAGAAATGTATTTCGAAGTATCATTACCGGAGAACTATCAGAAAGTAATTGAGAAATGGGAAAATTACACGAAAGGTTTTCAATTGTAAAATAATAATAGTATGTCGTTCTATGATCTATCAAAACAGGAAAGAGCAGATGTCGTGATCATAATACATGATACTATTTTAAAAGAATTACAAACTTTTAAATTCGTTAAAACGATTACTTATTTTGAAGATGAAGATACTTACATTCGCAAGACGGCATATTTATCTGTTGGAAGAATTTATTTTTCTCATCAACTATTACAGAATAAAATTATACAGTTATTAGATAAATTGTTACTGGATGATGATTTTAAAATAAGACAAACAGTAATCAACGCAGCAGGTGAAATAGGCAAGCAGGATTTCAAAGTAGTTCAACATTTTTTTGATAAAGGTTTATTCGATACACATCATTCGCCACGCAATGCAGTGATTGGTTCTATTAAGAAAATGGGTGAAGTAAATTCAAAACCGGTTTTAAATTGGGCAAAGCAATACTTGCATCATGAAGACAAAGAAATTCGCAGAGAGATTTGTCATGGTATCGAATTGCGTGGCAGAAAATTTCCACAAGATATTTTATCGATGCTGAAAGAATTACAGCATGACAAAACTAAAAGAGTTCGCGATACATTAGTGCATGTTATCGGACAGATTGCCTACAAAAAAGGTTGTTTGCAAACTGTTATAGAACATTTAAAACATTGGGAAAATAAACAACTCGTTGCTGAAGCATTAGATGAAATTGTTAATGTTCATGAACGTTATAAAAACTTTTCTGCAATGACTCAACAGGAAGCAATACAATACATTGCTGTTCACTTCAATTCTAAATAACTCATCACTAGTTTATACTCATTCTAAATTTAGTTGCTATAACAACTTTTTTTTAAAATAAATTTGGAAGTATAAAAATTATTGATTTATCTTTGCACAGCAAAATGAAATTATAATGCGTAGAACAATTTTTAATCACAGTCAAAAAGTATCAATAGGGTCGGATTATCCTGTTTTTACTATGTGTCGCAGCTATCTGTTTAGTTAATTCAACGATCAACTATATATGAAGCTCGGCACAAAACGCCGGGCTTTTTTATTGTAAAAATTTCCGGCAAATAATAAAGAACAAAATTTTAATGCGATAAAGATCGCACTGGAAAACTATTTTTTAAAGATAAAAATTAAGATCATGGAAATGAATCAAAATATAAATACGTTCGACTTCAATTCAGTTATTGATAGCGGTTATTATTTGAATGCGAAACAATTGTTCTATACAATGAATAAGCAGATTCCAATGTATTTCAATATTCATCCGTTCGATTATGAAAAAGGTTTGAACTATTTTCAGAATGAAATGAAAGCTGATGTTGAAAATATCTATACGAATTATGGTATGAATTCTAACAACAGGAAAGCAAGCTATGAATTGAACTTCGCGATCATCGTTTTGAAAAATAAATCGGTGATACATATTGGTGCAAATTTTTGCTCAATATGTTCATTACCGGAACAAAATGATTATGTGTTGGCAATGTCGGAAAAACTGAAAAAGTTCAAAAGACGAGAACGCAAAAAAGAATTCGAATTGAATTTGATTTCGTTTGAAGGAAATTCATTTTCATTGAAAGAGATCGAAGTCAAAAAAACAAAACTCGATTTAAAACTGTACTATGAAGATGAGTTTGTGCAAATTGATAATATCATTCAAAATCGGTTAAACAAGAAAAATGATAAAGGTATTGTGTTGTTGCATGGTTTGCCTGGCACAGGAAAAACAACGTATCTGCGTTATCTGATCGGTAAAGTAAAGAAACGTGTGATGTTTGTGCCGCCAAGTGTTGCAGCAAATATCACGAATCCGGAATTCATGAACTTGTTGCTGGATTATCCGAATTCGGTATTGATCATTGAAGATGCGGAAAACATCATCATGGATCGACAAATCACAGGAAGTTCGGCTGTTTCAAACTTGTTGAATATCTCTGACGGTTTATTGGGTGATTGTTTGAACACACAAATCATTTGTACATTCAATATGCCGATCTCAAAGATTGATACAGCGTTGATGCGCAAAGGACGTTTGATCGCTAAATATTATTTCGGAAAATTAAGTGTAGCGAAAGCACAGCAATTATCTGATAAAATGAAACTGGATATCAATGTCACCGAACCAATGACAGTTGCAGAACTTTTCAATAATGATGAAAAAACATTTGAAGACAAAAAAGTAAATGTAATCGGTTTCAAAAGAGAAACTGTAATGAATTAAAAAAACAAAAATTTGTGTATGTAGTTTGTGGAAGGAGATTTGGCAGTGAACAATAAACGCTGTCAGATCTCTGACACAAACAAAATATAGAATAAGATGAAAAAGATTTTAGGTAATATTCTCATACTAATTGCATTATTAATAATGCTGCCATTTTTGTGATTGGATTCCCATTTATGATTTATAATTCAATAGTATTTAAATGGCACATTTATAAATTTTATAAGGATAATAATGGTAAGATTATTTTTTGGTATTCATCTAAAAAGAAATTTATCGAATTGAATAAAAATATTCTATTACCAATGATTCTAAACGATGCAATAATTATTTTTAATAATCAAAGTGTTATTGAATCTTCATTAAATGGAAATGTTTTAAATCATATTAGAACAAAATTTACAGATAAAAAATTACCGTTGTTTATTAAAATAAAAGATAAAGAAATGAACGCGGAAAGTTTATACTCTATTTTTATGGAATATAAAATGCGAAAAATTGATTTGTCTGAAATACAGAAAAAAATTGAAGAATTAATTAACTCATTGAATACTGTGTAAACCTCAGTGTTCTCTGTGATAATAACAAAACAAAAAAAAATGGCAAAATTAAAATTACAAGGCAAAGACCTTAGAAAAATAAATTATCCTGAAGATCGAACGATCGCTATCGTGATCGATGTCATGCATAAACATTACAAACATCATTCTTTAGAAGATGTGTTGAAATTATTGCAAGATATTTTAGATAATCCGTTTGAATTTACAGAAAGCGAACCATTATCAAAAATTGCAAATGCGCTGATTGATTATAATATTCGTTTGCTGCGAAAAGGTGAGCAGTCGCATATGACAATTTCAGAAGAATTGCTAAACGATGTGATTTCAACCAATGATGGTAAAGAGTTTTTTTTAAGAAAAGAAAAATTGGAATACACATCTTATGGTGCGAACGATATTGAAGAAGGTGCTATCAAACAAATGGAAACAGCCATGAAGTTACCTGTTACAGTAGCCGGTGCTTTGATGCCTGATGCACATCAAGGTTATGGCCTGCCGATTGGCGGTGTTTTGGCTACACAAAATGCTGTCATTCCATTTGGTGTTGGTGTCGATATCGGTTGTCGTATGTGTTTGTCGGTGTTTGATATCAACGATAAAATGCTGAAATCAAAGCAAGATTATTTCGAAAACATCCTGAAAGAAAATACGTTGTTTGGTGCCGGTCGTGAGTTTACAAAAACAACACCGCATGAAGTTCTTGACAGAAATGAGTTCGATGAGAATCCATTGTTGAAATCATTGCAGTTTAAAGCTGCGAAACAATTAGGTTCTTCCGGTTCCGGAAATCATTTTGTGGAATTCGGTATCGTTGAAATTAAAGAGGAAAACAATGCGTTGAATTTACCGATTGGTAATTATATCGGTTTGTTATCACATTCAGGTTCTCGTGGTTTAGGTGCAACAGTTGCGAATCATTATACCAAATTAGCAATGCAAACATGCAAGCTGCCAAACGAAGCAAAGCATTTAGCATGGTTATCGTTAGATACACAGGAAGGTATGGAATATTGGTTAGCAATGAATTTAGCAGGCGATTATGCTTCTGCATGTCATCATACGATTCACGAAAAAATTTCGAAAGCACTGAAAGAAGAACCATTGTGTGTGGTGGAAAATCATCACAACTTTGCATGGAAAGAAATGCATGACGGACAAGAGCTGATCGTACATAGAAAAGGAGCGACGCCTGCCGGAAAAAATGTATTAGGTATTATTCCTGGTTCTATGACAGCACCTGGTTTTATTGTGAATGGTAAAGGTATCGCTGCTTCTTTAGATTCTGCATCGCATGGTGCTGGACGTCGAATGTCGCGTTCTAAAGCATTAAGTTCTATCACCATGAACGATATGAAAAAACTGTTGAAAGATAACGGCGTTACTTTATTAGGTGGTGGTTTGGATGAAGCACCACAGGCGTACAAAGACATCAACAAAGTAATGAACGCACAAACAGAGTTAGTTGATATCGTAGGTACATTCTATCCGAAAATTGTAAAGATGGATCAGTAAAATTGTGCGTAAAATGTTATTAACTGTTTGTCAAGAATGTTTATAAACCTATTGATAAATGCGTGGATAACTACATGCTCTATTTACTTGACAAACTAAATGAAGCATACTACCTTTAAATAAGTTAATTGAATTACTGAAGTAGTGAGAGAAGTGGAAGATATAAACATCGTAAAAGATGCGAAACTTTCAGCTGGTTGATAGGGTTAAAGCTATTCATTCAGACACCAAAAGAAATTCAGATTAACAAAAGTTACGCAGAGATAAACAACCGTAAAAAGTTACGAAACTGCAAAATTTGGAAGACAATGTTTGAATAAAATGTTGTCTTTTTTATTTTATGCTTTTTCGTATATCTACAAAAAAACCGTTCAATGAAAAATTCATCGAACGGTTAAAAGAAAATTCATAGTTTTATTTTATGCCTAAACCAATAGGTGTATTTAAAAGCGTACTAAAGCCACAATCAATTATTTTAAATGTTTTATAGTCAGCACTCAGGTTCATTCTCATCCAACCGTAGTGAACTTCCGATGGACCGCTTCCATAACCAAAGGCAATGATTTTGTCGCCTTTGCCTGCAATGCCTTTCTCTGTAGAACCGAATTTATATGAAATAACGCCCTCTACGTTGTAATTGCCATCGCTGATAACAAACACCGGTGTATTACCGCCTGATGGTTCATTCACCACATAATAACTGTTTATAAGAGTAGTAAGATCCAGGTTGAATGCAGCATTGTGTCCTTCAAATTGTACAGCAAAAGTATCACTGCTTTCTCTGGCTATAAAAAAATAAAAGTCAGATACACCGTTGCCGTCAAAATCAATGGAATCTACTTTGCCGCCAGGAATAGTATTCACTTCTATTGTTTTGTTGATGCTGCGGTAAGTAATATTCGGATCATCACTTTCTTTTTTACAAGACACTAATGTAATTGCTATCATTGCTAATAGTAAAACGAAAAATGATTTTGTGCTTTGGATAAAATTATTTGTTTTCATGGTAATTATTTTTGTTGATGTAAAGTTGCATCAAATGTTTTTTAGAATGAAAAATTAATGAGTATGCGGAACATACGACTTAGAATTCGGTCATTTTTGTAGAATTACAGGTTCTTATTTTGCGAGTAACATTGCATTTATTTTATCTGCAATTTCATTAGCATAAAAATATGGCGCGCAGATATGACATTGTTTTACTTCATAAAACATTTTTGGCTGATTGGCTTTGTCGTATATCTTTTTGCCCATAAAGAATGGAATGGTTTTATCTTCCGTGCTGTGAATTACAAGTATCGGTTTTGTATAAAACGGAATTGATTTCAGTGCGCTGTATCCTTGTTTTACAAATAACTTTCCTAAAACCGGAACCATTTGATTGGCAATATCTTTATGCGAAGAGAAAGCGCCTTCTATCACCAAACCGTCAATATCATTCTGACGTTGTGCGGCAACCACTGCAGATAAGTGACCGCCTAATGACTGTCCGTAAATTACAAGCTGTGTGTGGCTTACTTCTGGTCTTGCTTTTACATAATCCAAAGCGGCGAGCGCATCTTTCAATACGTTGTTGCGCGTTGCTTTTCCTTCTGAAAAACCAAAACCACTGTAATCGAACATAAATACCTGGAATCCTTTTTCAATTAATGGCGATATTGCTCTGTACTGACTTAATAAACAGCCGCCGTTTCCGTGGAAATGCAGTAACGTAATACGTGCAATAGTATCTTTTGGTCTTAAAAGCCAGCCATTCAAACTGTTTCCGTTCGTGCTTTTAAAAGAAACGCTTTCTATCGTGAAGTTAAAATCAATAGTATCTTTTCTGTTTTTTATAAAAACAGGTTGATGATCGTTTCCGGAAAAGACAACTAAAACCGAATCGTCGCCGGAACGCATCGTAAGTTGTTTCGTTGCAGCAGGTATTTTGGTTGGCTGCAGAAATATCTTGTTGAAGCTGCACGATGTAAAAAGAAATAGAATAGCGATGCCATAAAATGGTTTCATAGCTACAAGATAGCGTAAATGCAACAAGTTTTGAATCTTTCTTCGGTAAAACAACTATTAACAAAACTATCTATGTGTGGATGATTTGCAGGATGTCCTATTTTCTTTAATCGTAAATTGCACTCCGTTTATCGTTATGGCAGCAACACTCGAAACTATCTGGAAGAATTTACAAGCTAAAAAGTTTGAGCCGATCTATTTCCTGTGCGGTGAAGAATCTTATTACATAGATTTGATTGCCAATTTTATTGAAGACAATGCTTTGCAGGAACACGAGAAAGATTTCAACTACTCGTTGTTTTATGGAAAAGATGCTGATCCGGTGCAAGTGTTGAATGATGCGAAACAATATCCAACGTTTGCAGAAAAGCGTTTGGTGATTGTAAGAGAAGCGCAGGATTTTAAGGCGAAAGACTGGGAAATTTTTGAGAAGTATTTCGAAAATCCTGTAGCAAGCACTATTTTGGTATTTGCACATAAAAACAAAACACTCGACAAGCGAACTAAGATTGCGAAGGTTATTGAAAAGAAATCGGTGTTTTTTGAATCAGAGAAAAAGACAGACGAGCAACTTCCTGCATGGATCAGCGGTTATGCAAAAAAGAATAATTTCAAGATAACTGCTAATGTAGCGCAGCTTCTTGCGGAAAACTTAGGAAATGATTTGTCGCGCATTGCGAATGAAATAGATAAACTATCGGTAATGCTTGCCGACGGTGCAGAAATTACAGAAGATATCATTGAAAAATACATTGGTATTTCGAAAGAATACAACATCACAGAATTTAACAACGCTATCATTAAGCGCGATTTTTCCAAAGCGATGAAGATGGTGTTGTATTTTGAGAAAAACCCGAAAGCAGGACCGATCATCGCTATTCTGGCGTATATGTACAATCATTTCAGCAAGCTGTTTGCGCTGCATTATATTAAAGATGTGAAAGCGGCTACGGCAGTTATCGGCTGGGTGCATGCTGACGTGAGCAACGGACTGCGCTATTATTCGCCACAGAAGACGCAGGAAATTCTGCATTTGCTTTGCGAATACGATGCGAAAGCGAAAGGTTTGTATGCTACCAACAATTCTTCCAATTCAGACCTGATGAAAGAACTGGTGTATAAAGTGATGCATTAACCTATATTTTCTCGCAATATGCAAACCGTATTTGCCTGAAATCATCTTATTTTCTCATTAGAAACTAGATAAGAATCTACAAAAACAAACTTATACCTTGTGATTGTAAGTTTATTTTGTCAAATCAATGAGCACTTGACTTGAATTGTATCTATAATGTATTGCTAAAAAACAGTACCGTTTATTCTAATAATTTACCGTTTACTCAATAGAACGACCGTTCGCTAAGTTTATGCATTTATTTTATATGTTTCCTATAGATTTACAGAGTACACATCAAGTTGTATTCGCCATTGCCGAAAAGCGAATTTTAAACAGAGTAGGCATTTTTAATCATAAATACAATGGAAACTAAAGTAGATCAAAGTATTCCGGTTGCGTTCATTCCAACACCAACCATAGAATACAGAAAAAACAGAAAGTTGAAAAAATCAACCGAAGCTAATGGTACGCCGGTACCGTTGCCACTTCCACATCCTTTTCCTCCGTTAATTTTGGAAGGAAGCAGAGTCTTGATTTATAAGCAAGACCCAAGTGTAACCGAAATTGGAATCAGGAAAGCTTACATTCCGAATTACTTACAAAGCGGACCGAAAGACGGCAGAATTACCAGTTTGGGTTTGACAAGCGTTGCAAAGAACGCGTTTGGAGATTTTATCCAAACACCAGGTTCCGACGCATTTGATGCCGTTCACACGTTTTCAGTGGTAAGAATGACACTGACTATGGTTCAGCGTTCATTAAACTCACTGGGAATCAGCAATCAGGTTCCGTGGTACTGGAACTCGGCGACAAACACACTTCCATTAGAAGTGTATGCGCATGGTTTGCCTGATGTAATGAATGCTTATTATCAAAGAAACGCCAGATGTCTGAGATTTGGTGATTTCATCAAACCAGGTTCGTCACCGGCAATCAGAGTTTATACATGCAGATCTTTAGATATTGTTGCTCATGAAACCGGTCACGCTATTTTAGATGGTTTAAAACCAGGATGGATTACAAGTCCATCTGCGCAAACCGGTGGATTACACGAATCATTTGGTGATCTTTGCGCTATATTTTTAACATTGTCGCAATTGGATCAGGTAGAAGCCATTATTGCGCAAACCAAATCAAAGCTGCATGATAAAACATTCTTGTCGGATATGGCAGAAGAGTTTGGCTTGGCTTTAGGCAGACCGAATGGATTGAGAAACGCAGACAATAATTTGAAATTAAGTGAAGCAGGCACAGAAGTACATGCGATTTCACAGGTATTTACCGGTGCTATTTATGACATCATCGCTGATATATTTGCGTTTGAAAGAAGTATTTCCAAAAAAGATGATGCTAAGGTATTGTATGATGTTGGTCAGTATGTACTAGGATTAGTGTTGAGAGCGATCATTAATGCACCAAATACAAATGCAAATTATGCTGATATCGCAAATCAGATGTTGTCTGTATGTGCAGCTGACGGAAAACCTGTTCAATACAGAAACTATATCAGAAACCAGTTCACGCTGAGACAAGTAGTTGTTTCACCAACACCTTTGACCGCAAATTACAAAGACGGTACGAAGTTAAAAGCTACTGAATTTGTTACAGATGCTGTAGGTGATCGTTGCACCTGCTGTGGCACAATGAAACAAGATGAATTTAACGGACATTACGATAAATACCTCGAAAATGAACTTGATGATTTTAAAAAATCAATGAGTAAGAAAACTGGTAAATAATTTTATTTTGCATTTAATCGTCAGTAAATTGCACTGAAAAGTTTAATTTACTGACGTATTTTTTATTTCAATTTTAAACTCTTATAGCATGAATATTAAACTATATCAATCAGGTGGTTTTGTTGGCGATAAAATAAAATTGTTCGATGGAAATTCCGATAAATTATCTAAAAAGATTTTAGATAAAATAGCTTCACTGGTTCCACAAAATAAAGCAGATGAAAAAGAAGCAGGTGCTGATAATGATTTGAATTATGAGCTGCATGTTGATTCTGATGCATTGCATCTAAAGCTGAAATATACAGCCAATAATATGAATGATGATTTAAAAGAGATACATCAGGCAATCCTGAAACTTTAATGAGTAGCTGTTCTTTTCCGCTTAAAATTAAACCATTTTAACCATAGCTTTTTCTTCCTGAGCGGCAAAGAAATGTGGATAGTTTTGCTTTAAAAGCATAACGAACATATCGTGCGGTACATCGTGGAAAGTGCCGTAGTCTTTTAAGTATTCCATAAATATGCCGCCTTCCTCATCGTATTGCTGAAAGATAGAATCATGCACACCATCAAATTCTAATGGCGCAACACCTAAATATTTACATAATGCTTCGTTAAAAGCAGGTGTCGCTTTCACCCAATTATTATTTAAATAAATATCTACGCATGCATGGAAAACCAGCACATCCGTTTTTAGGAGTTCCACTAATTTTTCTACACCAATATGATTCTTTACATCAAAAAAGCAAAGACGGCTTGGAATATGGGCAGCACGCAAACAAGCAGCCAGCAAGCATGCTTTCTCGATACAATAACCACTTTTATTTTCGCGGTTAAATAAAGAACTTGCTTTTAATGCATTGTGTTTTAAATCAATATTATAAGGATTGTAGCGCCAGCCATCACGCACGGCATTATATAATTTTACCGCATTTTTTGTTTTATCTGTTTCGTTGCCAATTGTGTTCTTTACAAATCGAACAATATCCGGCTGATTACTGTCAATAAAAAAAGTGGGTTCTAAATAAATATCTAAACCAAATGGTGCGTTATTCATAATGTAAATGTAGGAAATCACACAGTGTGTTAATAACGAACAAGATTAAGTAATTAAAAAGTTCTTAAATTCGCCAACATGTCTGAAAACTTAGAGCAGAAAACGCCGAAAAAGTATAAACCTTCTTATGTAAGCGCAGTGATGAGCATCACTATGATCCTTTTTTTGATCGGTTTATTTGCATGCAGTTCATCGTACGTTCAAAGAGAAATTAACAAAATAAAAGAAAGCGTACAAATTGATATTAATCTGAAAGCTGATGTAAATGAAACGCAGAAAACAGCTATTCTAACATATCTGAAAAAGCAAAATTATATTGCAAAAATCACATTTAAAAGTAAAGAGCAGGCAGCTGATGAATTTGAAAAAGATCTTGGACAAAATTTTCGTGAAATCTTAGGTGAAAATCCATTATATGATTCATATATCATTAATTTAAAGTCAGATTTTTCCAATCCTGAATTTGTGAAAGATGTAAAATCTGCGTTTTTAAGTTTATCAGGCGTTGAAGAAGTATTTTATTCTGATATGGCTGTAAAAACAGTAGGAGCGAAGTTAGAACCGATAACTATAGGAATTGTAGTTTTAAGTATTATTTTGCTCATCGTTGCTTTTTTCATTATAGACAGCACGATACGATTAATGATGTATTCGCAACGTTTTTCTATCAGAAGTATGCAACTGATTGGTGCGAACAACTGGTTTATCATCAAGCCGTTTATTATTAATTCGGTGATTGTTGGTGTTGTGAGCGCATTGATAGCAATTATTGGATTGGCGATTTTAATTTATTTAACAAAATATCAATTTTCCATTGAGATTTTGACTCAGGATTTCGTAAATTTGTCACTCATAGCAGTAGCATTGATTGTCTTCGGAATAGTCATTTCTATTGTCAGTACTTATTTGGCGGTAAATAAATACCTTAAAATTAAATTAGACGAATTGTATTAAACCAAAACAATGGCAAAAAATCAACCAAAAACCAATCCTGTTGCAAAACCGGTTGTTCCTCAAGTAAAATCAACTGTAAAACAAAGTTCATCCAATAATTCAAGCTGGTTAAAATTGCCTGATAGCCAAAATAAACAACTGCTTTTTAATAAGACGAATTATATTTTAATGGCTGTTTCTGCATTACTGATTATTATTGGTTTTGCCATGATGAGTGGTGGAAATACAGATCCGAAAGTATTCAATGTTGATGAAATATATTCTCCAAGAAGAATCACCTGGGCACCGCTGACTATAATTTTTGGCTTTGTAGTAATGGTGGTTGCCATTCTTAAAAAACCTGAAGCAACAACTGCTGCAGAATAATTTTGACCTAATTTTTACTTATAACTTATGGATATTTTACACGTTATTATCCTTGCTGTCATTGAAGGATTGACTGAGTTTTTGCCTATTTCATCAACTGCGCATATGAAAATGGTTGATTATCTGCTTGGAATTCCGCAAACACCGTTTCGCGATATGTATGAAGTAGTGATACAGTTTGCAGCTATACTTGCAGTGGTTTTGCTGTTTTGGAAAAAGTTCTTCGATTTCAAAAATATTAACTTCTATATCAAACTGATCATTGCCGTGATTCCTGCTTTGGTATTTGGCGCTCTATTAAAAAAACATATCGATGCTACGTTGAGCAACCTAATGTTTATTGCTATTGTGATGATTATCGGTGGTATTATTTTGTTGTTTGTCGATAAATTATTTACTAAAAATAAAATTCAAAGCGAGCAACAAATTGATTTCCTGACTGCTTTTAAAATTGGATGCTTCCAGGTATTGAGCATCATTTTTCCGGGTTTGAGCAGAAGTGCGGCAACAATAGTTGGCGGTATGAGTATCGGTTTAACACGCAAAGCAGCCGCTGAGTTTTCTTTCTTTTTAGCGGTGCCGACTATGTTTGCTGCCAGTGCCAAAAGTTTATTGGATGTATATCAGGACGGACAAGTTACTTTCGGTTCCAATGAAATAACGACGTTGTTGATTGGCTGTGTGGTTTCTTTCATCGTTGCATTTCTAGCAGTGAAATTTTTCATTGAAATATTACAAAAATTCGGATTCCGTTTTTTCGGATTTTACAGAATAATTCTTGGTTCTGTTATCTTAATTCTATTACTGATAAATAAATAGATTCAGCAAAAAAATGGCTCATTACAATTTTGTTGAAGGCGAAGTTATTTTAATTGATAAATCATTAGACTGGACTAGTTTTGATGTGGTGAATAAAATTAAATTCGCACTTAAAAAGAAATACGGTAAGATAAAAATTGGTCATGCAGGCACATTAGATCCGAAGGCAACCGGTTTGCTGATCTTGTGTACAGGCAAGAAAACAAAAGAGATTCAGCAAATACAAGATGCTGATAAAACATATACAGGAACGTTTTTTTTAGGAGCAACAACACCTTGTTTTGATACTGAAAAAGATGTTGATCAGACTTTTGATATTTCAGGAATTACGAATGAATCCATCGTTCATAACGCAGCAACTTTTATTGGCGAACAACAACAATTTCCGCCTATTTTTTCAGCAGTTAAAATTGATGGCAAACGTGCTTACGATTTGGCGCGCGCAGGAAAAGAAGTAGAGATTAAGTCAAAATCAATTACTATAAAAAAGTTCGATATCACTAAGATCGATTTGCCGTTGCTGGATTTTTATGTAGAATGTACAAAAGGAACTTACATCAGAAGTCTGGCAAACGATTTCGGACTTCGACTGAATAACGGCGCTTATTTATATGCATTGCGAAGAACAAAGATTGGCAGCTATTCAGTAGATGATGCTGTATCAGTAGATGATTTTTTAAAAGCAATAGAATAGTTAACTTTGCTGTTGATGGTTTTAAAATTATGATTCACAATTAACATGCAAATTCATTACGGCTTACATCATTTACCAACGTTTAAAAATGCAGTGCTGACCATCGGCACGTATGATGGCGTACATTTCGGACATCAGCAAATTATAAAACGCCTGAATGATATTGCACATGAAATTGATGGTGAAAGTATTTTACTAACGTTCGATCCGCATCCGAGATTGGTATTAAATCCGAATGATGATACCTTAAAATTAATTTCTACCATTGATGAAAAAGAAGATCTTTTGGAAACATTTGGTCTCGATCATTTAGTAATCGCTGAATTTTCCAAAGATTTTGCTTCGATGGAAGCTCGTGAATATGTAGAAAAAATTTTAATACAGAATTTCCATCCAAAGAAAATTGTGATTGGTTACGATCATCATTTTGGTAAAAACCGTCAAGGCAATATTGATTTGCTGCGCGAGCTTTCATCAAAATATAATTACGAAGTGGAAGAAATATCTGCACAAACTTTAGACGAGATTTCAGTAAGTTCCACCAAAGTGCGCAACTTCTTATTAAACGGAAATATCAAAGAAGCAAATAAATTATTGGCACATCCGTTTTCCATAAAAGGCAAAGTGGTGCACGGCGACAAGATCGGTCGTGTGCTTGGTTTTCCTACAGCAAATATTGATATAAGCAATCCACATAAACTGATTCCTGCGTCTGGCGTTTATGCAGTGAAAATAAAGATCGATGATACTTATTTTAAAGGTGCGTTGAGCATCGGTTATCGCGAAACAGTCTTTGATAACAGCAAATTGACTATTGAAGTTTTTGTGCTGGATTTTGACGGCGATTTGTATAATAAACCGTTGGATATCATCTTTGTCGATTATCTTCGACCGCAAATAAAATATGAAAACTGGGATTTGCTGAAGATCCAAATTGAAAAAGATGTGGAAGACGTGCGAAATGCAATTCTTTTGTAAACTATTTTTTTGTAGTTTTATATTACAAAAATCATTAATATGCTAACCATTGACCGATCAGTCACTTGTCCGTGGTGTAAAAGTTATTATTCATCTTATCCACTATCGCCCAATTGTGTAAATTGTGGCGGGCCGTTGCCTAAAGCGATTGGTGCAGATAAAGGAGAAAAACCCGAAGAACCACCAAGAGTATTACCTAAAAAATTTGTGCATCAGGTAATGTATTGGCGCAATACACATTCTTTGATTGGTATTGTTTTTATTGCCATCGGCATTCCGACTACTTTTGCCATGGGTTTTGGTTTGATATTTTTAGCAGTTGGCATATTTTTATACAGATATGGAAGAAAAGTAGGTCAGGAAAAAATACAGGCATTGAGCAATGGTGTTGCTGTTGATGGTACAATAACCGAAATTTACCAAGATACAAGTCAGTCTATCAATGGAAGACATCCATATATTATCAAATATCAGTTTACAACAAGAGAAGGCGCGCAGCAAGCAGATTCTGTTACCAGTTGGGACGATAACAGCACTTTACGAAATCATGGTGATGGCATCTGGATCGTTTATATTCCGGAAAATCCGACAATCAGTTCACCGTGGCCGCCAATTGTGTAACTTTACAGCATGGTGACATTTATTTGTATTCTTCGCGGCATTAACGTAAGCGGAAAAAATAAGATACTGATGCAGGATTTGAAAGCATTGTTTGAATCGATGAGTTTCAAAAATGTAAAGACATACATACAAAGCGGAAATGTTGTTTTTGATGCGAAATCAACAAAAAATTTAGAAACTATAATTCAGCAAAAAATAAAAGAACAGTATGGTTTTGATGTTCCTGTGATTATAAGAACGGTTGATGAAATTACAAGCATTTTAAAACAAAATCCATATTTAAAACAAAAGAACATAGAACTCGATAAACTGCATATTACTTTTTTATCTGAACAACCATCGAAAGAAAATTTGACCAAAATAAATACCTATAATTTTGAACCTGATGTGTTTGAAATTATTGGAAATGATGTGTATTTGCATTGTCCGAATGGTTATGGAAATACCAAACTCAGCAACACTTTTTTTGAAAATAAATTGAAAGTAACCGCAACGACACGTAACTGGAAAACAGTGAATGAGATAGCAAAGTTGTGTAATCAATAAAGTCTTTATTTAAAATAAACTATGTACAATAAAGAAATAGATATTGATTGTCCTTGGTGTGAATGCATGAATATTTATGGTGATACATTGTGTGAAAGTTGTCATGAGCCGCTTCCATTTTTTTCAAATAACAATTGTGAACCAAAACCTGCACCGCCAATAAGAATTTTACCAAGTGTATTTAAGAAAAAATTATTGAAAGATTATTTACTATTTCCATTAATAGCAACTCTTATTTCATTTATATTTTGTGTAATATTCTATACGGCAATTATTATTCCGTTATTAGCATTATTCTCGACATCAATTGCTTCAATCTATGGCTATTTTAAATACAAAAAGAAAATAGATATTTATTCAAACAAAAATGCCGCTTTGTCTAATATTATATCTTACAGACCAATGAAAATATATACAGATGATGGAGTTTTAAAAAGTGATGATAAAATTGTATTGAATTATTCTTTTCATATAAATCATAGAGAATATTTTTTCACGAAAGAAGTTGATAGAAATAATTATTTATTGCCTTTGTCAGTTCTAACCAATCCTGTGATTTGGATTATTGTAGATTCAAACGATATTGAAAATCACGTATTTTATCCGCCAATTTTTTAGTTAATTCTTAAACAGATTTTACCATTGCGATGTGTGGAATATCATCTTCCATATATTCATCGGAAACTTTAGTAAATCCAAAACCTTCGTAGAATTTTTGTAAATATGCCTGTGCTGAAATTTTAATCGGCGAATGCGGAAAAACCTGAGTCATCTTTTCCATTGCACGTTCCATTAATTGTCTGCCGTAACCTTCTTTTCTATAGCTTGCTTTACTGGCAACTCGGCCAATAGATACGTAACCATCGTAAGAAATTCCATCAGGCACTAAACGGCAATAGGCAATTAATTCATTTTCCACATACAACATAAAATGATAGCATTTCCTGTCTTTGTCGTCAATATCTTTATATAAACAATTTTGTTCGAGCTGGAAAATTTCTTCGCGTAATTGTAAAACATCATACAATTCCGGAATCGTTAAATCGTCAAAATATTTTAAAATGAAGTTGGTCATATTGTTTTAAATATACCAAATAAGAATCAAAAATTATTCACCAAAATATTCCGCGTAAATATTTTCTGTTTCGTACAATTTAATACTGTGTAACTGACATTCAGTAATAAAAGGTGCGAGTTGTTCCCAAATAATTTTCACCAGATTTTCTGTAGTTGGATGAATCGTTGCAGGAATAAAATCAACATCTAAATTCAGGTTAGTATGATCGAGTCTGTCAGTAATTTTTTCTTTGATCAATGTGCTCAGCTCTTTCACATTCACAATAAAACCGGTATCCGGATTTGGTGTGCCTTTCACCGTTACAAACAATACATAATTGTGTCCGTGCCAGTTTTTGTTGGCGCATTTACCAAATACAGCATCATTTTGCTCTTCCGACCAATAATCATTATATAAGCGATGCGCCGCATTAAATGTCTCTCTTCTTGTTAAATAAACCACGGCGCAAAGTTAGCAATAAGTGAATCGCAATGAGTGATTAGTCTTGTGTTTTTTTTATTAAATTTGGAAATGCTATTAACGATTGTTGCCGCTACAAAGATGGAATTACAGCCATTATTTGACAAATTAAATCCTGTTTCAACAGATATATCAGGACTTTTTATCGTAAATCATCATTTGCATTTTTTGATTACAGGAATGGGTTTGATGAACACAGCAGCGCATTTGGCACTGTATGTTTCTAAATATGAACGTGATTTTTTTATCGATGCAGGTGTTTGCGGTGCATTCAACAGAAACCTTAAAATCGCGAGTGTCGTACAGGTGATTTCTGAAACTTATGGCGATTTTGGAGTAGAAAATGACGAAGAATTTCAGGATTTCTTTGATTTAGGATTTATTGACAAAAAAGAAGATGCATTTCAATATGGATTATGCGAACCGGTTTATATCAATTTTCATCATCATATTTATTTGCCGAAAGTAACTTCGATCACTGTAAATAAAGTACATGGCAATGAAAAAACGATTAAAGTAATTCAGGAAAAATACCACGCAGATATTGAAAACATGGAAGGTTTGGCATTTTATTATGTATTGAAATTAGTGAATAAACCTGGAATTGAAATTCGTTCTGTTTCCAATTATGTAGAGAAACGAAACAAAGAAAACTGGGATTTGAAAAATTCAATTCTGAATTTAAATGCAGCACTGAAAGAATTGATTGAACAATTAAGACAACCTAAAACACTATAACATGTTAAAAGAAGCATTGATAGAAATTTTCGAAAGAGAATTATTGAAATTAAAAGAAGAAATCAATTTGTATAATGATGAAAGTAATCTTTGGAAAACAGAAAAACACATTTCCAATTCAGCAGGAAATTTGTGTTTGCATTTAATTGGAAATTTAAATCATTTTATCGGCGCAATAGTAGGAAATACCGGCTATGTACGCGAACGCGATCTCGAATTTTCAAACAAAAATATTCCTGTCAGTGCAATGAATCAACAAATCGATGCTTTGATTCCGATTGTTGTAAATACATTAAGCAAGATGAATGAATCGGATTTTGAAGCAGATTTTCCTTTAGAAAAACACGGCAAAATCGTCAGAACAGATTATATGTTGCTGCATTTATTGACGCATTTCAATTATCATTTAGGCCAGATCAATTATCATCGCAGATTGCTCGAATAACTTTTCACTTCTAACTTTTTTCCTATCTTTGCAACAATGCAAATTTATAGCAACATACTCGAAACAATTGGCAACACGCCGGTCGTGAAACTGAATAAAATTACTGCGCATATTCCTGCCACCATTTGTGTAAAAGTTGAATACGGAAATCCTGGAAATTCTATCAAAGACAGAATGGCTTTGAAAATGGTGGAAGATGCTGAAAAAGATGGCAGATTGCAGCCAGGCGGCACTATCATCGAGTGTACTTCCGGCAATACAGGAATGGGTTTGGCAATTGTGGCGTGTGTAAAAGGTTATAAATGTATTTTCACTTCAACCGATAAGCAATCACCTGAAAAGTTCGATATTTTGCGCGCAATGGGCGCTGAAGTCATTGTTTGTCCAACGAATGTTGAATCATCTGATCCGCGTTCGTATTATGCTGTTGCGGAGCGTTTGTCCAAAGAAATTCCAAATTCTGTTTGGATGAATCAGTATGATAACTTATCGAATCGACAAGCACATTATGAAAGCACTGGTCCTGAGATTTGGCGACAAACAGATGGAAAAATAACGCATTTGGTTACAGGTGTTGGAACAGGCGGAACAATTACAGGTACAACCAAATATTTAAAAGAACAAAATCCAAAGATCAAGTCTTACGGCATTGATACCTATGGTTCTATTTTGAAACAATACCACGAAACAGGCACATTTGATCCTAAAGAAATTCACTCGTATATCACTGAAGGCATCGGCGAAGATATCATTCCTAAAAACTATGATTTTTCACTGATTGATTACATCGAAAAAGTAACGGACAAAGATGCAGCGTTGATGCAGCGCAGATTGGCAAAAGAAGAAGGTTTGTTTTTAGGAAATTCTGCAGGTTCTGCGGTGCAAGGCGTTTTGCAAATACATGAACAATTTCCGTTCACCAAAGATGATCTGGTCATTATCGTTACACATGATCATGGTTCGCGCTATGTTGGCAAATTTTTTAATGATCAATGGATGAAAGAAAAAGGTTTTATGTAAATTAAGTTATAAAGTTATAGGTTGTACGTTGTACGTTATAGGTTTTACTTTATAACAAATATCTAAAGCTAAAAAAAATAACTTATAACGATTAACGTATAACCAATTACCATTTATTAACATCTATTAAAAAAAATATTTTACGCATGTCTAAGAAATCTGCAATTTTAATTCTACTTTTCGGAACTGTTTCCAAAATGTTAAATGCACAAGCAATTTCGGCAGTTGATACGTTATCTAAAAGCAATAAATTATATGCTGTGATAGCAGTTCTGGCTGTTATTTTGATGGGTATTTTCATTTATCTTTTTACGCTTGAAAGAAAGATAAAAAGACTGGAAGATGAATTAAAAAAATAAAAAATGAGCGACATTAAATTTTTTCAGAACGTACAAACCTACGTTGACCAAGCCGCTGGCTTCACAAACTTTCCAAAAGGATTAATCGACCAAATCAAAGCATGTAACGCAGTTTACCAAATCAATTTTCCTGTTAAAATAGGCGATAGGATAGAAGTGATCGAAGCGTATCGCGTGCAACATTCACACCATAAATTGCCGACAAAAGGTGGTATTCGATACAGCGATATGGTAAATCAGGATGAAGTAATGGCTTTGGCAGCACTGATGACGTATAAATGTTCTGTGGTAGATGTGCCGTTTGGTGGTGCAAAAGGTGGTATCAAAATCAATCCAAAAAATTATACGGTAGAACAACTCGAAAAGATCACGCGTCGTTATACGTTTGAGTTGATCAAAAAAGGTTTCATCGGACCATCTTTAGATGTTCCTGCGCCTGATTATGGTACAGGCGAGCGCGAAATGAGCTGGATCGTGGATACATATACACAATTCAATCCATCACAGATTGATGCAGCAGGTTGTGTTACCGGAAAACCGATTTCGCAAGGTGGTGTGCACGGCAGAACGGAAGCCACAGGTCGTGGTGTTTTTTATGGTTTGCGCCAAGCATGCAGCCATGCCGATGATATGAAAAAATTGGGCTTAACAGTTGGTATCGAAGGCAAAAAAGTAATAGTACAAGGTTTTGGAAATGTTGGATATTACACCGCAAAAGTAATGCAGGAAAATGGCGCAATCATCGTTGGTATTGCTGAATTTGAAGGTGGTTTGTATAATGCAAAAGGAATTGATATTGAAGATTTGAAAAAATTCCAGATCGAAAATAAAACGATTCGCGATTATCCAAAAGCGAAATTCATGAAGCATTCTAATGTTTTAATGGAACATGAATGTGATATTTTAGTGCCTGCTGCGTTGGAAAATCAGATCACGAAAGAAAATGCGCCGCGCATCAAAGCGAAGATTATTGGTGAAGGTGCAAACGGACCGGTTACGCCTGAAGCAGAAACTATTTTGATGAAAAAAGGAACGCTGATCGTTGCCGATTTATATTTAAATGCTGGCGGTGTGACGGTTTCTTATTTCGAGTGGTTAAAAAATCTTTCACATGTTAGTTTTGGCAGATTGGATCACCGGTATCAGGACTCATCGTTTAGTCAATTGATGAATGTGATTGAGAAAAATACAGGCAAAAAAATATCTAAAGACGAACGTAATTCAATCCATGGTGCAAGTGAATTGGATTTGGTGCGTTCCGGTTTGGAAGATACCATGATATATTCTTATGAAAATATTCATGAACTTTGGAAACAGCATAAAAAGATCAGTTTCAGAACTGCTGCTTATGTGAATGCATTAAATAAAATTGGTGCTTCTTATATGGAATTAGGCGTGTTTCCTTGATGCTTACTTTTTCTTTGTAAACATGGCTAACATTGTTTTTCCTTTGTATAAATAAAGTACATTTTTCTTTATTTTGTAGTTATTGACGTTTTGCAACATATACAGAAACTCAGGTTCGTTGGAATGTTTTCTGCATGCATGTTTAGTAGTTTCAATTGATGAAAAAGCAATGTTTTTATCGTCTTTGGTAAATGTGGCAGCGAATGTATTGCAACTGGTGCTTCCGGTAACTTTATTTTCAGCTAAGTTAAATTCCATGTTTTCTTTGGCAACTGAAAATGTTTTTATTTCATCTTTAGTTTTCAACTTATACAAGATCCAACGAGAATGATCAGCAATGGAATTTACTGTTTGTTCTTTTATAACTTGCTGATTAACAGTTTTTGATTTGATTTCACTCAATACATACTTTATTTGAGATGAATCGAAAGGTATTGGTGGCTGAGAAACTCCAGGTGTTTGTATTTGCACTAAAACACAATATTCAGTGCCGTCTTCATATACAAAATTCTCAATCGGATAATTCAGAACAGACCATTCATCAGTTGGATTATCGCGCACAACAAAACATTTTTTGGTCGTATCGTTACTGCAATTCACGCGATAATCTGCAATATACATCACCTTTAAATAGACAGCCGAAAATGTATTTAATGAAGTAAAAAAAAATAAAATTAGAGCTAGTTTTTTCATATTAAAACTATAAAGTTAATAATTTTCAACTCTTTTATTTTCCTTTTATAAAACTGAAAACGAACTTTTTTCAAAAAAATGTCGTTCATTTGTTTATTGTAATTTTTAAAATGTAATAATTTGCTATGATACTTATTGAAAACCTGAACTATGAATATCCGGAAAAACGCGCTTTAACCGATGTTTCTTTTGAAATAGAAGAAGGTGCTATTACTGCGTTGGTTGGACCAAACGGCGCCGGAAAAACAACTTTGTTGCGTAGCATTGCAGCATTGTCTAAACCAATAAGCGGAAATGTAATGATTAATGGTTTTAATGCAATTACTCAACCGCGCGAAGTACATGCACAAGTTGGTTATTTGCAGGATTTATTTGGTTTATACGATGACTTGACTGTTTTACAATCTATTCAGTTTATGGCACACAGCCGTTTACATGGCGATAGTGATATAGATGCTGCTGTTGATTTAGCTATCAGAAGAGCAGGTGCTTCTGGTTTTGCAGATAAAAAAGTAGCTACGCTTTCACGCGGTATGCGCCAGCGCGTAGGTATTGCGCAAGCCATTATACATGAACCTAAAGTATTATTGTTGGATGAGCCGGCTTCCGGTTTAGATCCGGAAGCACGTTATGCGTTGTCGGCATTATTGCTGGAATTGCAGCAAACCGGAATGACTATTATTGTTTCATCGCATATTTTAGCAGAACTGGAAGATTATTCTACAGAAATGCTGGTGATTCAGGATGGAAGAATGATTGAACATCGTTCTTTATCTAAAGACAAAACCATTACCAATTTATTGGCATTGGAAATTGGTTTCACGAAGTTAGAAGAAGCGCATTTTAATGCAATTGCGCAAATAGATGGTGTTTCTGATATTTCTTTTACAGGAAATAAAATTCATTTAAAATTAGACACCGACAAACTAACAAAACAAAACCTGTTGAAACAACTGATTGCTCAAGACATGCCGGTAGAAGACATTACGGAAACTAAAGTGAATCTGCAAGACGAATATATTAAAACTGTTGAAAACTATAAAAATAACAAAGCATGATAAACATGAATAAACTTTTGAGATGGAACGCTGAATTTGCTAAAAATGTTTGGCTGGAAATTTCAACGCAACGATTAATTGCCATGCCTGCAATTATTTTATTGATTATTGTTTTAATTTTCATGAACATAAGTTCGACGCCTGATGCCTATGATACTTTGAAATACGTTTCGGTTGGCGGATTCGTTTTTTTAGGTATGCTTTGGGGCATTAAGTCTGCATCAAATTCAATATTAGACGAATACAACGAAAAAACCTGGGATTGGCAAAAGATGAGCATTATCGGTGCATGGAAATTAACGATTGGTAAATTATTCGGAAGTACTATTTACAATTGGTATGGCGCGTTTATCTGTTTGGTAATTTATTTATTTGCTTGCCTGCAAGATGGTACTTTAGGACAAGGAATACCGAACGCATGTTTAATGATACTTTCCATGATCACATTGCATGGTATCATTATTTTAATGGCTTTACAATTAATCAGAAAAGCTGACGGACGCGTAAAAGTAAAAAGCAATCGTGTATTTATCATTGCATTTTTATTATTCAGTTCAATTTCTAAAGTAATATTCTTCGGAATTTTCAGTGCATTTTCATTTACAGAAATATCTTTAAAATGGTATGGTATTCCATTCACGTCTGTAACAATTTCATTGTTCAGTAGTGTTTTCTATTGCGCTTGGGTTGTAGCTGCTGTTTACAGAAGCATGCGTGCAGAATTGCAATATTCAGACAAACCGACTTGGTGGTTGTTGTTCATATTGACCAATTTCTTATTCCAGTTTGGATTTTTTATCGGTTATGACGGTATGCCGTTGAAAATATGTTTGTTGGTATCAGTATGTATTTATTTTACAGAAATGGTATTTATCAATTATATTTTAGCGTTGACAGAACCAAAAGATGTAGTGAACTTCAGAACATTACAAAATGCATGGATACAAAAAAAATGGGACACGTTTTTACAAAATGCACCGCTTTGGGTAATCACATTACCAATTTCATTTCTGTTCGGATTGTTTGCTGTAATACTATTGCTCTTTGTCGGTGAAAAAGAAGTAGTAGATAATATTCAAAGTAAATTTGATTTCAATCTGACAGGTGTCAGCGTTGCGTTCCTGATTTCTATTTTCGGATTTATTATAAGAGATTTAAGTGTATTGTTATTGTTTCACTTTTCAGCAACATCAAAACGTGCCAACACAGCGATGTTCTTTTACTTCTTCCTTGTGTATTTCGTATTACCAATGTTATTTGCTGGAAACGACAACTTAACGGCTGCATTTTTTCCAAGTGCACAGGCATCTACTATTTTAATGGTTGTATTTCCTTTGGTAGAAGCAGGAATTGCAGTTTGGTTCTTACTGAAAAGATGGAAAGAATTGAGCAATAAAGTATCAGTGTAATTTTTAAAAATCTCTAACCACTAAATGATCTACTAAACTTTTTAGTACAATTTTTTTCGTGCTATCTAAATTTAGGTTAGCTAAAGCATTCATAGATTTATCAACGTATAAATTTCTTTGTTTTAACGCAAAATCTTTGATTTGATAGCGTTCAAAAATGGATAAAACTTCATTTAGTTTTTGTTGATGGTCGATGTGTTTATTTTCAATAATCATTGCTAATTGAGTATCATTATTATTTGAACTTTGCTGTATTGCTTCAATCAGCAATAGCGTTTTCTTATTTTGTATGATATCGCCGCCAGGTTGTTTGCCAACTAATTTTTCATCACCGAAACAATCTAAAATATCATCCTGAATTTGAAAAGCAATACCTAAATTTTCAGCATATGCATACATCAGTGCTGCATCCGATTTATTCGCATTACCAATGATGGCACCTATTTGCATGCTTGCAGCCAATAAAACAGATGTTTTCAAACGGATCATTTCTATATAATCGTCATGCGTAACATTTTGCCTGCTTTCAAAATCTATATCATATTGCTGACCTTCACAAACTTCAATCGCAGTTTTAGTGAAGATGTCATAGCATGTTCTGAAATATTTATCGTCTAATTTTCCTAAATATTCACAAGCTTTTACCATCAGCACATCACCACTTAAAATCGCTGTATTTAAATTGTATTTCTCATGAATCGTTTGAAAGCTTCTGCGCAGCGGCGCATCATCCATTACATCATCATGAACTAAGGTAAAATTGTGAAAAAACTCAATCGCAATAGCAGCATTCATCGCATCTTCTATGTTTCCGCCAAAAAGTTCAGTAGTCAATAATAAAAGCACCGGACGCAAGCGTTTACCGCCAATTTGTAAAAAATAATTATTTGGTTCATATAGATTTTTCGGCTCTTTTACAAACCGTGCTTCATGTAGATGTTGCAGGAAAATTTCACGAATTTCGTCAATGCTATGCATGCTTAACAATTTGTAACAAAAATAACTGAATTATTAAAACTAATTTTGGTTTGTTGCATTATTATTGATATAAATCTTATGGAAAACAAGATTACACAACATTCGTTCAATACTGTTTTAGAAAATACATTACAAACATGTAATACAGATGAAAACTATCAGCAATACTCATCGCGTGAGAAAATGCTGGCATTTGTATTTACATTTTTACAAAATCTGGATGAAACAGATTCTTCATTCATACAACAAAATCGTGTTTCATTTTTGCAGCCAATTAAAACGAATTTGAATAATTATTTTGAAGAATTGATTTTTGATGCGACCAATTCAGGCGAAGTTCAGGCACGACCTTTTATTGCAAATTATTACAAATCGGTTCTGAATACTGCATTCTTATCGATATTGAATTTTTGGTCGAACGATAAAAGCGCAAACAAAGAAAATACAGATGTTATGGTTGAAAAAACAGTGCATTTCGCATTTGATATATTGGCACCTAATGCAATTGATTCAGGTTTTGATTTGGCGCAGAATTTGTTTAAATTAAGCAGAAAAAAATAAAATGTCAGAACAAAACAAAATACCAACATCAAAAGTAGCGCGCGCCAGCCAGGTGTTTCGTACCAGCATGCGCGTTGGCGCAAATTATATCAAACATTCAGCACAAAAAGCCATCCATAAAGAAGTTTCTGAAGATGCCTTGAATGATAAAAATGCAGAAGAATTGTTTAAACTAATGAGCCAACTTAAAGGCAGCGCGTTAAAAATTGCACAACTCATTAGTATGGACAATGGATTGCTGCCGAAACAATTCACAGAAAAATTTGCTAAAGCACAAAATAGTGCAATGGCGTTGAGTACACCGTTGGTAATGAATACCTTTAAAAAATATGTTGGCAAAAACCCGAATGAATTATACGATACTTTTAATTTAAATGCGGTACATGCTGCATCTATCGGACAAGTACACGAAGCAACTAAAGACGGAAAGAAATTAGCGGTGAAAATGCAATATCCAGGTGTTGCCGATAGTATTCATTCTGATTTGAATATGGTAAAACCAATGTTTTTGCGTTTCATTGGTATAAAAGAAAAAGACGTAAAAAATTATTTTGACGAATTTGAAGAACGACTGGTAGAAGAGTGCGATTATGATTTAGAGCTGAAAAATGCAACAATGATCGCAAACTATACCAAACATATTCCGAACCTGATTATTCCAACATATTACAAAGAGTTGTCAGGAAAGAAAATACTAACGATGGATTGGATTGATGGAATTTCTTTATCAACTTATATTGAAACGGAAAAAGATCAGCAAAAGAAAAACCAGTTAGCGCAAACTTTAGCCGATTTTTTATTCTGGCAAATTCATGAACACCAATGTTTTCATGCAGATCCGCATCCTGGAAATTTTTTGGTGACAGACAAAAATGAATTGGTTGTGTTGGATTTTGGTTGCGTAAAATGTATTCCAAAAGACTTTTATACCAATTACTTTTTATTATCAAAACCTGAAGTTAGAAACGATCAGAAGCAATTTATTCAGATATTGAAAAACCTGGATATTTTGCGTGAAGGTGATTCCGAAGATGAATACAAGTTATTTTATGAAACTGCTTTAAATGCAGTCGAATTGGTTTCTTATCCGGTACAATCCGAAACATTCTACTTTGGCGATAAATCATACAATCAAAAACTGCAAACACAAGGCGAGTCGATATTCAACAATAAAGAATTCAGAAAACCCAATGCAATTCGCGGCTCACGACATGCTATTTATTTACATCGTGCTTTTTTTGGCGTATTCTCTATCTTACATCGTTTAAATGCAACGGTAAAAATGGATAATAGCTTTATGGATAAATTGGAACTATAAACATTTACCTGTCACTCTTGTTTTTGCTGAATCAACAGTATTCAGTTAAAAAACAATACAATTATTTGATTTTAAAACTCCTGAATACTTTGTATTTTTGCATTCAATAAAATCAAAAAATAAAATGGAAGATGTATTTATAGTATCGATGGCACGTACACCAATTGGTGGTTTAAGCGGCGTTTTAGCAGGTGTAAACGCAGTTGAATTAGGTAAAACAGTAGTAAAAGCTGCTTTGGAACGCGCTGGCATCAGCGGCGACCAAGTGGACGAAGTATATTTAGGCAACGTTTTGCAGGCAAATGTTGGTCAGGCACCGGCACAACAAGTATCCATTGCCGCAGGCATTAATACCAAAACACCTTGCACCACCATCAATAAAGTTTGTGCTTCAGGTATGAAAACAATTATGTTAGGAGCGCAGTCTATTGCATTAGGCGACAATGATGTTGTTGTGGTTGGCGGAATGGAAAGCATGACAAACGCACCGCATTATTTACCAAATGGCAGAACCGGAATTCGTTATGGAAACGGCGAAATATTAGATGCCATTTCACGCGATGGCTTGCAAGATCCATACAAAAAATACATGATGGGCAATGCCGGTGAAGTTTGCGCCAAACATTATGCATTTACACGCGAAGAACAAGATGCGTACGCAATTGCTTCTTATAAACGAGTAATTGAAGCCAATGCAAATGGTTATTTCAAAGATGAAATTGTTCCTGTAACCGTTAAAACAAGAAAAGGCGAAGAACAGATAACGGAAGATGAAGATCCTAAAAAATTTGACGAATCAAAAGTTGCCGGTTTAAAACCGGCTTTTGAAAAAGACGGTACTATTACAGCTTTCAACGCACCGGGAATTAATGATGGTGCTTGCGCGATGGTTCTAATGAGCGGAAAAAAAGTAAAAGAATTAGGTGTTACACCATTAGCGAAAGTGATTGGCTTTGCTGATGCTTCTCAAGAACCGGAATGGTTTACAACAACACCATCTAAAGCAATTCCTAAAGCGCTAAGCAAAGCAAATGTAAAAATAGAAGATGTTGATTTCTTTGAAATCAACGAAGCATTTTCTGTTGTTGCTATGGCAAACATGAAAGAATTAAACATCTCACACGATAAATTAAATGTATTTGGTGGCGCGGTAGCATTAGGTCATCCGATTGGTGCTTCCGGTTGCAGAATTGTTGCTACCTTGATTTCTGTTTTAAAACACAAAAACGGAAAAATTGGTGCAGCAGGAATTTGCAATGGCGGCGGCGGTGCAAGTGCTATTGTTATCGAAAAAGTATAATTTTCTGATTTTTTTAGTAATTCTGAAAACATATTGGCTTTAATATTGTCAATATGTGTATGCAGGTTTGCAATTATTTACGGCTAATTAAACTATCTTCGTTATTACTGTTTCTGACAGTGAATAGTAGTATTAGTTACTCCGAAGGTAACTGGGAAATGTATTTCAGACCGGCACCTGGTACTGTAGCTGGTATAGCATCAAGAGGAATACAAAAAGGATATTTTCAAGTAGATTTTTCTTCTAACTTAGGAAGTCTGAATCCAATATATTTCGGTAAATCTTACAGAAAAACACATCCATACGATTCTTCGCACAGATATAATTTTGGATTTAGACCTGGTTTTTTATTAAATGTTGATTTAGCTGTACATCAGTACATTAGTATTGGAGTTTATGTTGGCATGGATCAGGGAATAAATAAATACCAAGTGCATGGAAATATCTATAAAGACAGGCAAATAGGCGTAGGTTTTGGCGCACGAAGTGTTTTTCATATTTACCAGATTGTTGCAATGAATGCAAATACAAAATTAGATCCTTCAAGATTGGATTTTTATGCGACTTTGCATGTCGGTGGAATCTTATATGTAAATAAGAATATAAATGATAAACTAGAATCTGATTTTGGTAGAAATAAGAAAATAACCGGTGGTTTTTCTACAGGCATAGGTTTAGGTGTTCGATACTACTTTACCCAAAAAGTAGGCATATTTGGTGAGGTAGGTTGGAATGAAATGTCAATAGGAAAATTAGGTTTTGCTTTAAAATTATAATCTGTTTCTTAACCAAATTTAGACTCAGATTATCAGAATATATTATATGATGTGGAAAAAGTGTGCGTAAATGAGTAAGCGGTCATTTCTACTTATTATTCGGTATATTCATATTGAGTTTTTTAGTCTATTTTTGCCCAAATAAATAACATACAAAAAGTAAAAACAATGAAAAATTTAATGAAATTAATGGTAATTGCAACAATTATGTTGTTCTCTGCTAACACATTTGCTGAAGAATTAGGTTTAAATATGTCTAATATGACAAGATCTTACGCGGCATCAAAAAAATCGAAATCAAGTGGTGGTGATAAAGCTTTTGAAGGTAAAGGATCTAAAACAGTATCTATTGGTTTAGGTATGTCTTCATACCTAGGCGCATTCGGAAAAGGTGGATTTTACAGATATGGCGGTTACTACTATGGTGGTTACAATTATGGTTTTTGGTATTCAGGAACGCTTTCTGTACAGGCAGAATTTGGTGTGCATGATTATGTTGGTATTGGTTTAGTAACTGGTATTGGTGGTAGAAATTACAGAGGCGGCGGCGGCGTATTATATGTGCCTGTTGGTATCTTCGCAAATTTCCACTTCTATCAGTTAATTGAAGATAAAACAAGCAAAGACATTCATGGCGACAAATTAGACTTATATGCAGGTTTAAATGTTGGTTCTGGTTTAGCTGTCGGTTTCCCTGCTGATAACTCTACAATTGGCGGTATGTTATTCGTAGGACCTCAATTTGGTGTTAAATACTTCTTCAAACCAAAAATCGGCGTTTATGCTGAATTTGGTTACGGTAAAAGCTTATTGGAAGCAGGTTTATCTTTCAAACTATAATTTCAATTAATGATAAAAACCGTCTCTTTTAATGAGACGGTTTTTTTTATGTACATATGTAAACTATGTAAAAGCATTTCAGTAAGCTTTTTTAATTTTACAGCATAATTCTAAAAATGCAGCATCAACTAAAAATAACGTTCACCATACTCATTATACTATTTCATTGCTCTTTGTTTGCCGAAGATTTATGTGATAAAACAGAAGTAAATATTACAAAAAATGAAAAGGAATCAGATGGTACTAAACTATATACGCCTGTTGCGGAAGGTGCTTCTGCAAAAAAGAATTTTATCATTCAACCAACATTAAACATAGGTCATCATATAGGTTTTGGAAGTTTGAATTATGCTGGAACAACATATGGCAACGGTTTATTATTAGGCATGACGCTGAACTTAGATTATAACGTTCATGATTATGTAAGTATTGGTGCGTATTATTCATTTGCACAAAAAAATTATAAAACAACCAACGTTGCCTATTTAGGAAATGCATTTGGCGCACGCATTGCATTGCATTGGTGGCAATTGCTGGCAGATAAAACAGGTAAGGAATTATTGGCAGAAAGATTAGATTTTGACGTGCATGCACATATTGGTGCATTTTTAGTTTCTTTTAAAGATAAAACACTGGATGCCAAAACAAAGAAAGTAGGATTGAACGCCGGTGGTGGCATTGCATTGCGCTATTATTTTGTCGATCATTTTGGTGTTGCTATTGAAGCCGGTTACGAAGAAGCATCCTGGGCAAAAATTGGCTTTGCTGTAAAGATTTGATTTTACATTTTCTGCTTTTGGACATTTGTTCTATGCATTGGATATTTGACAGAATTTTGTTTGCCCATAAACATACCAGATAGTTCTGCTATAATAGTGTCATTATTTACCTTAGTATAAATTATTTTTTGAGGATATTCATATTCCGGATTTTCGAATATCAACTCACTGTCAAATGATTGTGGCTTAAGTATGAATTTTATAGATTTTTCTTCGTTTAGATCTTCTATGATAGCAATAAAAAATAACACACTATTGATTTGTTGTAATTGTAGATTTTCAAACATAGTTGTATCGTTATTCTTTACTATATATCGTTTGCCATTAAACGTTGTATCATCTAGAATTGTCCAGTTTTCAGTAGTTATTCCATCTTTTGTACTATCTGTCCATTGCCCAATAAGCCATTTTACTTTTTCAATGTTCAATGAATTATTAGTTGAGTTCTTAGCAGTATTTTTACACGAAATAATAATGATTCCGATTAAAAGTATCTTAAGATATTGGACAGCATTTTTCATATCAAATTAATTTACAGTTTATACTACAAATCAAACTTGATGCCTTGCGCCAGTGGCAGGTCTTTACCATAATTGATAGAGCTGGTTTGTCGGCGCATATACGCTTTCCATGCATCAGAACCGGATTCGCGACCGCCACCGGTTTCTTTTTCACCACCAAATGCACCACCGATTTCAGCGCCTGAAGTGCCCATATTTACATTGGCAATTCCACAATCAGATCCTGCTGCTGATAAGAATTGTTCCATTTCGCGCATGTTGGTTGTAATGATAGAAGACGATAAACCTTGCGGCACTTCGTTTTGTAAAGCAATCGCGTCTTCCAGGTTTTCGTATTTCATTAAATATAAAATAGGAGCGAAGGTTTCTGTTTTCACAATTGGCAGTTGAGAATCTACTTCTGCAATACATGGTTTCACATAACAACCTGATGCATAGTTTTCACCAGATAATACTTCACCTTCTACTACAAATCGGCCACCTTGTGCTTTGCATTCTTCAATTGCTTTTGAATATAGTTGTACAGCATGTGTATCAATCAACGGGCCAACATGAATACCATCTTCCAACGGATTACCGATTTTTAACTGATGGTAAGCATTAACTAACTGTTGTTTAAATTGCTCATAAACAGCAGAATGTATGATTAATCTTCGTGTAGTAGTACAACGTTGCCCGGTAGTACCTGTTGCGCCAAAAACAGAACCAACAATCGCTAATTTCAGATCGGCATCCGGTGTAATGATAATGGCATTATTGCCACCCAATTCCAATAAACTTCTGCCTAAACGTGCTGCCACTGTTTTGCCTACTTCTTTTCCCATTCTGGTAGAGCCGGTTGCCGAAACCAACGGAATGCGTTCGTCATTGGCAATCCATTCGCCGACATTGAGCTCGCCGTTTACTAAGCAAGATAAACCTTCCGGTAAATTATTCGCTTTGATTACTTTTTCCACTATTTTCTGACAGGCAACTGCTGTTAAAGGTGTTTTTTCTGATGGTTTCCAGATGCAAACATCACCGCAAACCCAAGCCAGCATCGTATTCCAGCCCCAAACTGCTGCCGGAAAATTAAATGCAGTAATGATTCCGACAATACCGATTGGATGGTATTGCTCGTACATTCTGTGATTCGGTCGTTCAGAATGCATAGTCAAACCATATAATTGTCGTGATAAACCAACTGCAAAATCGCAGATATCGATAATTTCCTGTACTTCACCTAATCCTTCTTGTAAGCTTTTACCCATTTCCCAAGAAACCAGCCGGCCCAAATCATCTTTATGCTTGCGGAATTCGTCACCCATTTGTCGCACAATTTCGCCGCGTTTTGGAGCCGGAACTGTTCGCCAGGTTTTGAATGCTTCTGCTGCTTTTTGCACTACTTTCTGATATTCAGCTTCGGTGGTAATTTCTATAGAAGCTATTTTTTTTCCATCTACAGGCGAAAAAGAGTCTAAAACAGATGAAGTTGAAACCCAGTTGGTTCCTGTTGATGTGCCCGGATTTAGTTCGTTTATATGTAAGTTTTGAAGAAATTGCATAGCTGTTTTATTATAATTAAGTGTAAAAAGCGGTAGCAAATGTACAGAATTGAATGTGAAAATTGTTTTGTCCATTTAAATATTATATAAAATGGATATGAAGAATTTTTCTTAAATCAAAAAATGTGGTAACCATTAAATTCCTAGATTTTATTATTAAAATACATAATTTTCCCACTTTCAATGTAAAAATACCTTAATAACGTACAAATCGTTCTGAAATGATGTATCCGAATACTTCAGCGACGTGCTGCGACACGTCTGTATAGTATGATGGATAGTTCGACAGACCTGTATCACCAAATTTTTAATTTATTGCTAAAGCTATCCGATAGATATTTAAATTACTCTTTATGTTAATTATTCTTTTTTATTTTCTACGTTTGTAACGTTAAAAACCAGCCGTATATGTTAAACAGTATAAATCAATTTATTTTTGAGAACATTACTAAAATCGAAATGCTAGGTGTCGTGATGCGTATTATTAGTTTCAGTCTGGTGAGCTGGTTAGGTTCCGAAAGTCCATTTTTGTTTGTCTGGATCTTCAATACCATTGATGCAATCTTATTAAGCTGGTGCGCTATTTTACGAAAAGACAAAGCATATAGTTTATTAAATTCATTTTGGATTTTGGTAGGTGTTGTAGGAATATTAAGAGCTTCCGGCATTATTTAATAAATTGGTATAATGATTTGTGCAGCATATTTTTGATTATTCTGTTTAAGAATGATAGATTTGCAAACTAAATTAATTCAATGAATTCTCTTTTATTTTTATTACAGGCAGGTGGCGCGAACCCAATGCAGTTACCTATTATGTTGTTATTGATGGGTGTTGTTTTTTATTTCTTCTTAATTCGTCCGCAAAACAAAAAACAAAAAGAAGCGCAGGCATTTGTAGATAATATTAAAGTAGGTGATAAGGTAGTGACTAATTCCGGTATTCACGGAAAAATCGCTGCTATCAACGAAGACAATACAATAATGGTTCAGGTAGATGGACCAACTCGTTTAAAAATGGAAAAATCTGCTATCAACGCTGATTTGACTATTGCTGTTCAAGGCAAAACGACACCGGCAGCATAATTAGTATTTATGCTAAAAATTGGCATTACAGGCGGCATCGGCAGCGGAAAAACAACCGTTTGCAAGATATTTGAAACGCTTGGCATTCCAATCTACTATGCCGATGTGCGTGCCAAAGAAATTATGATTTCTGAATCTGATGTTATTCACCAAATCAAACAATTGTTTGGTGATGAAGCATATAATGAAGATGGAAATCTGAACAGAAAATTCATTGCCGAAAAAGCGTTTAATGATAAAGATCTGCTACAGCAGCTCAATGCCATAGTGCATCCTGCTGTTTTTCAGGATACACTGAATTGGTTTCAAACACATCACGACAAAGCTTATACTTTATACGAAGCAGCCATTATGTTTGAAAGCGGCAGCTATAAACTGATGGACAAAATGATAACGGTTTTTGCGCCTGTGGAAGATCGCATTGCACGAACTATACAACGCGACAACATCAGCCGGAAAGAAGTTTTAGAACGCATCGACAAGCAGCTTGATGAAGAAGAAAAGATCAAACGTGCTGATTTTGTGATTTATAATGATCATACTACGTCATTGATTGAACAAGTCATGAAAATTCACCAGGAATTATCAGTTTAACCGTTCAACACTATTTTCCTAACTGTTGACAATTCAAGCGCATATTATTGAATTATCAACAGAGAACTTTTTACTTTCGTGTCTTGTTATAAAATCACTATTCAACACTTATTTTTATGCCAGAAACTGTTAATTGTTTAATCATTGGTGCAGGTCCTGCAGGATATACTGCTGCTATTTATGCTGCTCGCGCGAATCTGAAACCTGTTTTATACACTGGTTTAACGCCAGGTGGCCAATTGATGACGACCACAGACGTAGAGAACTATCCAGGTTATCCTGATGCGATAACTGGTCCGAAAATGATGGATGATTTTCAAAAACAAGCAGAAAGGGTTGGAGCTGATATTCGCTTTGGTTTAGTCACTAAAGTTGATTTCTCTGAGAAAGTACATAAGGTTTGGATCGATGAAGAAACAGAAATTCATGCAAATTCTATAATTATTGCAACCGGTGCAGAGGCAAAATGGTTAGGCATTCCATCTGAAAAGAAATTGAATGGTAGTGGCGTTTCGGCATGCGCGGTGTGCGATGGTTTCTTATTTAAAGGAAAAGAAGTAGCTATTGTTGGTGCTGGTGATACCGCTTGCGAAGAAGCATTGTACTTGTCCAACTTGTGTCCGCATGTACACATGATTGTGCGCAGCAATAAGATGCGCGCGTCTAAAATTATGCAGGACAGAGTGATCAAAAAAGAAAACATTACCATTTACTGGAACAAGACAACTGACGAAATTTTAGGCGAACATAAAGTAGAAGGCGTGCGTTTGAAAGACAGTACAAGTGGCGAATTATCGGAAATAAAAGTAGAAGGTTTCTTTGTTGCTATTGGCCACAAACCCAATTCTGATATTTTCAAAGATTATTTGGAAATGGATGAAGTTGGTTATATCAAAACAATTCCTGGCAGTGCTAAGACAAAAGTTGCAGGCGTTTTCGCTGCAGGCGATGTGCAGGACAATGTTTACCGACAAGCGGTAACATCTGCCGGTTCAGGTTGTATGGCTGCATTAGATGCAGAACGTTATTTAGCGGAAGCATTTCATTAATTTACAACACAATAATTTATCTTATATTTCGTTTATAGTTTAAAAGAACGAAATGAAAAAAATATGCTTATTTTTATTGGTCTCTTTGTTTATAAAAAACACATTTAGCAAAGATTCCGGTGGACTTATTAGTCTTCAGCAGTTTACGGCTGCAAGGTCAATCAAAGAATTTATTAGTGATACTACCATCTTAAAGTTTACAATAATAAGCTATAATGTATTTTATCAGCCGTTTGGAGCTGAGCCGGAAATAGCTTTAAATAATGGTGCAGAGTATAACGAGAATGTCAAAAAGTTAATCAACAAAGCAAAACCAAACGATATTTATTATTTTGAAGATATAAAAGTTTTAGGACCAGATAATATAACAAGGAAAATTGCTCCGTTTGCATTCAAGATTCGGTAATTACTCACTCAATTATAAAAAAGGAATCACATAGTGATTCCTTTTTTATAATGTTGTATGGTTTTTGTTTATTAAAATCTTGCTGCAATTTTACCGTTTGATACAGTAACCGTAGTATGATCTGTATCATTAGTCAATGTACCGCTAAATGTCGCGTCAAAATAAGTACCATCATTTTTCGTAATATTGATCGTAAAATCATCACCGACATTTCCGGCTGCCCAGCCGTTAGAATCTTTTGTGTAAGTAACTGCAAAATCATCGCTTGTTGCTAAATTATGCGAACCGGTTGAAAATCCTGTAGGAATCAAGAACATCATTAACTGAATAGGTATAGATGCTGTAGCTCCTGAAATATTCATAATACTTCCGCTTTTTGTTGCGGTACTGACCACATCTACTGATGAAAACGAACCTGAAGTAGTGCCGGAAACCGTACACGAGATCTGGCATTTTCCTGGCGATAATGAAGATGAATCACCAGCAGTTTTGTCTTTTTTGCAACCAATAAATAATAATGAACATGTCATCATCACGATGATAAATGATTTGATTTTGTTTGATGCTTTCATAAATGTGTGTTTTTTAATGTAATACAAATTTATGATTAAGACATGAACTAAAAATCCGTAAAAAATGGTAAATTATGCTACGTGTTTTATGGTATATGATCGTGTGCAACAATTTTGGACATTAATTGTTTGATTTAATATTTTGTAACTAAAAACTTATTTATGTCAACAACAGCTACTTTATTCAACGATAAAAAAACAGTTCCAAAAGAATTCAATAAGATTGCTTCCAAATACGATTTTGCAACTGCGATGAGTCATGGTTATCAGGAAGATCTGAATAAAAGTGGTTCCTTATTGCAACTAAAAGGCGATGAATTAGTAGTTGATTTATGCTGCGGCACCGGAAAATCAACGGTTGCTTTTAAAGATAAAATTACTACCGGAAAAATCATTTGCGTTGATAATTCAGAAGGCATGCTGCAAGTTGCTTCTGAAAAATTTGCCGATGAAATCAAATCCGGAAAAATAGAAATTTCCTTGCAGGATGCTATGAACTTGAATTTTGAGCCAAATTCTGTGGATGCGATTTTCATGGCGTATGGTTTGCGCAACATGCCTGATTATGAAAAATGTATTGAAAATCTGCATCGCATTCTGAAACCAAACGGTCAATTGGTTATACATGATTATTCATTAAGCAACCATCCGTTATCAAAGCCATTATGGTTTATTTTAGGTTATGGTTTCATCGTTCCGTTTTGTACGGTTGTTTCCGGTTCTTCAACAATTTATACTTATTTAATAAAAAGCGTATTGAATTTCTTACAGCCAAATGAAGTGAAATCTTTATTGGAAAAGAAAAGTTTTACAAAAGTAGAAATCGTGAATCATGCAAACTGGCGTCGTTTATTTTTCCATAGTTTTAAAGCGATAAAAAATGCTTAGGCGCGATCCAATCCATCCAATTATTCGTTTTAACATAAATTAAATCCATTTCATTACTTAGTTTGGCATCAACATTGTTATATTTATAATATAAACACATGCGAAACCTTGTCTTGATATTATTTCTGCTTGCAACTACTCAGTTATTTGCACAAAGTGAATACGATACTATTAAATTGCCGCAAGTAATTATTGGTGATGATACATTGCCTGAAGTTATTTTAGATCCGATTGAAGTGCATGCGACCAAACTGGAAAAAGTAACGTTAGAAGAATGGCGAAAACGCTATTTGATGCTGGTGTATCCGTATGCGCTGCGCGTAGCGAGACTGAACAAAAAAGTAAGTGAAGATTTGGCAAAATGCGAAACCAAACGCGAACGAACCAAGTATTTAAATGAAAGCGAAAAAGTATTGCGCGCAAATTTCGAATCAACACTAAAAAACCTGACGCGAATTCAAGGTCAATACCTGATTTTATTGATAGACAGAGAAACCGGACAAACTGTTTTTGAACTTTTGAAAGAATATCGAAGCGGTTTCAAAGCGCATTGGTGGAATTTTATCGGTAAATTTTTCGATTTGGATATGAAAGCTGAATACGATCCGACCGGAAAAGATAAACAAATTGAGAATTTTATTGTTAGATTAGAAGAAATTTATAAAATAGACGGTACACAATATTTAATAGACAATGAACAATTCAATACACCAGTTCCAGGTAAAAAACGCTAGAGGCAAAGACGTAAACCTGTCAGATTACAAAGGCAAAGTAGTTTTAGTTGTAAACACAGCATCCAAATGCGGTTTGACACCACAATTAGATAAACTCGAAAAACTGTACAAGGAATTCAAAGACGAAGGTTTTGAAATCATTGGTTTTCCAAGCAATGATTTTGCCGGACAAGAACCTTTATCATCAGACAAAGCCGAAGAATTCTGCCAGATCAATTATGGCGTTACATTTCCAATCATGGACAAGATTCATGTGAAAAAAGGAGAGAACCAAAACGAAGTTTTCAAGTTTTTAGGCGATAATGCGCCTGGTTTGAAAATGCTGACGCATCCAAAATGGAATTTCCAGAAATATCTGATCGATAAAGACGGCAAAGTAGTTGATTACTTCATTCCGACAACGGAACCTGATTCTGACAAAATCAAAAAAGAAATTAAAGAATTGCTGACAAAATAAGCATTTATCAGTGCTTATTAATTCGCGAGTCTAACCATAATTTCTGTGTCATTTATTGCAATGGCATCGGCCTTTCCATCGCCATTTACATCGGCAAAAAAAGTAGCTTTGGTTCCGTAAAATGGATTATCTGTCCAAGATGAATTAGGCAGAAATTGCGTTCCATCAGAAATTCTAACTGTTATTTTATCGTCATTTACAACAATAGCATCTGCTCTTTTATCGCCGTTTACATCTGCAAAATAAGTGCCTTTGTTTCCGTAATAAGCATTATCTGTCCATGCTGTACTTGGAAGAAATTGTGTTCCGTCAGAAATTTTTACAGATATTTTATCATCATTTACAGCAATAACATCTTTTTTATTATCGCCGTTTACGTCTGCGATGAAAGTACCTTTACTGCCATAAAATGCAGAGTCTGACCATATTGCAATTGGCAAAAATTTACTACCGTTTGAAATTCTTATCTTTATATTGTCATTATTTACCGCAATAGCATCTGCTTTTCCATCACCGTTTACATCAGCAAAAAAAGTTTCTTTGGCTCCGTAAAAAGCATTTTCCGTCCATGGAAAACTAAACGGAAACCGTTTACCATTAGATGGTGATACAGAAACCATATTATCATCTACCTTTATTGCGTCCGCTTTTCCATCACCGGTAACATCCGCAAAACAGGTAGCTATATTACCATAATAAGGTTTGATCGTCCACGATACGATGACACGAAATTTTGTTCCTTCAGCAATCCTTAAATTTACCATGTCATTATCGTTTACTGCAATGCAATCTGACATTCCATCTCCATTTGCATCCGCAAAAAAAGTACCTTTGTTTCCATAAAAAACTTCTCCAAATCCTTTTTTCCATGTCACTGGCGTCCATGAAACAGGCGGCAGAAACTGGGCAAATGTAATTTGAGAAATAAAAAACAATAATGCGATAATAGTTTTTTTCATAATAATGGTTTAAAGACTAAAATACTAAAAGCAATATACTGTATTATTCTTATTAATAAAAGAAACGCAGAACACTGATTTTTATCATTTATTGATATTCTCAACTAATGGTTAAAATCAAAACTTCAAAAATTAACTTTATTTATTTTGGAAATCATCTGCTTCCAAAACAGTATTTAAAAATTCCTTTGCTTTTTTACTTTCATATTTAAACGGCAATGTCATTAATAAATAGCCGAAGATCAGCATTCCAAATGGAATCAGCGTAGGAAAAAAATTAAAGAAATTAAATTTTTCTGTATCATGGTCTAAATGATTAATCATTGCATAAATTATTCCGGTACATATAGTAAAAACAAATCCTAGCCAAAATAGCATAAAAATAATTACGAATGTGTGCAGTTTCATTTTGATGTGAACTGAATTGTCTTTGTAATTTTCTTCAATCGTTCCTGTAATTTGTGGCAAAAATGAATTTCTGTAATTTATAATTCGAGTAATTTTAAACGTATTGCCATCAATTACGCCATAATATGGTTTTGCTGTTTTTCTTTTGTAAAACGGAAACTGTGGCTGTTCTTCAGTTTCTATAACAGCATGTAGTCTTCCTACTATTTGATCGACACTCAAATTGGTTTTTACGCTGTAATTTTCATAAGGAAAATATTTCATATTGTTGGTTTTTTAAAATTAAAACGAAAACAAATTCAATTTAGTTTCACCATTAAAAGTAGTTCAATTTATTTTAAAGCAGTAAATTTAGATATGAAATATCCATGAGTATTGGCACACACCAAACGCAAATGCACAAAGGATATTCCATCTGCGCCTTTAAAAAAAACAACAAATTTATTCAGATGAAACATTTATACTTCATTGTGTTTTTTCTTAGTTTTCAGTTCATAAAAGCACAAAACATTACGACTGACGAATGGACGAAATTTGTTCCGTCTGTTTCGATTCCAAAGAACATAAAGTGCAGAAAATCCAACAATAATGTTGATCTGATACAATTTAATGGTAAATATTATTGCGCTTTCCGAACCGCACCGACACATTTTGCATCTAAAAAAGTGCATTTATATATCATCAGTTCTACAGATTTCAAAAACTGGAAATTCGAAACCGAATTTTTTGTAAAAGCTGACATGCGCGAACCGCGATTTTGTATTTTTCAGAATAAACTGCATTTCTACTTTTTTGAAGGCGGCTACAATATTTTCAAATTCGAGCCCAAGCATATTTGGACCAGCATCTTAGCAGATTCAGGTTGGTCGGAAAAGATACAGACAAATTTAGATGGCTTTGTCGATTGGCGTTTTCACGAACACGACAACAAAATGTATTTGTCTGCTTATTATGGCGTCAATTTGTACAATTCTCAGCATCACGCCAATCTGCGCTTATTCACTTCTGAAGACGGAATTAATTTTCAACCAATTTCCAAAGAGCCACAAATAACCGAAAAAGGCGCTGAAGAAGGCGAATTTGTCTTTGATAAACAAGGCAATGTGTGGTCGTTGGTGCGTTTGGAAGGTTCCGGTTCATTGTTGTGTTTCGCTTCAAAAGATTCTATTGATAAATGGAAAACCAAATTTTCTAAGTTTAAATACGATAGTTCGCTACTGTTTGAGCAAGGCGATGATTTGTGTTTGATTGCACGAAGACATTTGAAAGGTGAGGCAACACCTGTTCAAAATCCATCTAAAAAGCAACGCCGCAAAAACTTGCTTCGCTATTCATTCAGTAAAAAAGTGACCGCTTTGTATAAGATCAATAAGGAAAAAATGGAAATTGAAACGCTTATGGATTTTCCGTCAACCGGTGATACTGCTTTTCCGGCAATCGCTCCAATCGATTCCAACTCGTTTTATGTGTTAAATTACTCGTCAGATATTCATAAAAGAAGCCGTATCTGGTTTGGCGGTCAACTGGCAAAAACCTATATCTACCAAACTGTGCTGCATTTTAAATAAAATCCGTAATTTTGATTTCATAATTAAAATTGATGAAATTAGACATTCTTGCGTTTGCGGCACATCCTGATGATATTGAATTAGCTTGTAGTGGTACAATATTGAAACACATATCATTAGGTTATAAAGTTGGAATTGTTGATTTAACTCGTGGTGAGCTTGGTTCTCGTGGTTCTGCAGAAATTCGCGACCAGGAATCAAAGCATGCAACGGCAAAATTAGGTCTGCATGTACGTGAAAATCTGGGTTTCCGTGATGGATTTTTTGAGATTGATGAAGCGCATTTGCTAAAAGTAGTGCAGATGATTCGAAAATACCAGCCGGAAATCATTTTGGCAAACTCGATAGAAGACAGGCATCCGGATCATAAACGTGGTGGTGATTTGGTTTCCAGAGCCAATTTTTTGAGTGGTTTGGTAAAAATTCAGACTGAAAATCAATCAGTTTGGCGCGCAAAGGTAGTTTATCGCTATATTCAGGAAAAAAATATTGAACCAGATTTTGTGGTAGATGTAACCGGTTTTGAAATGCAAAAGATGGAAACCATTAAAGAATTCAAGTCTCAATTCTATGATGCTGATTCCAAAGAGCCGCAAACTCCGATTTCAAGAGAAGATTATTTGGATTTTGTGTTGGCAAAAATGAAACAATTTGGAGCAACCATACAAGTTCCTTATGCTGAAGGTTTTACGATTGAACGTAGCATTGGAGTTGATAACTTATTTAATATTAAGTAATTACCACACTTTGCTTATATCATTGCACCAAGCACGAACCAGTTCATCTTCTTCTTTTCCGACAAAACCTTTTCCGGTTAGCATATCATAGCAAGTCAATAAGTCATCTAACATATTTTCTTTGCCGCCTTTAATATTTAAGTCGGATAATTCGCTGCAAATCTTATAGTTATTCAAATAACCAGGAATTTCGTCTTCAAAATCTTTCAATAAATTGTGCTGATTACGTTCTTGCCAAACCGTAGCATCATGATACAAGATCGACCAACCGTTTGCCCATGAAATGCGCTGCGCAACATAACTACGCCAGATATCTGTCATTCTGAAGCTGCAATAAGCCGGCAAATACAACAAAGGAAACGCTTCTTTATACCAATAAGTGTTTTGACTGTTAAACGGACTCCATGCATTATTGCCTAAAGCTACATTTACGCCTGTTTTTTCAAAATTCAATGGTAATGGATAGGTGAGACGGAAAACAGCATCTACATCCGGATTTTCGTCAGCCAAGCCTTGCTGAATCGGACAAATGATATCTTTAGTTTCAAAATCTAATAGGTTAGGAGTCTCCTTTTGTAATTCTTCCAGCGGCAAACCGCGTGGCCATATAAATCTGTTACTGAAATACTTATAAACATTTATCCAACCTGTTTCTTTAACATCAACAGCTCTGATAATCTTTGTTGTTGGATTCCAAAATTCTTCGCGTGGTAAATTATCATCGTCGGTTTCTACTAATTCTTCAGTACCATTTTGTAAAGCGATAATATAACCAATATTTTTTCTTGCATAATGTCTTGTCGGACAAAGTTTTGCAAATTTTGAATCCAATTCTAATTGACGTTTTACAGACCAAAAATCACAGCCATCAATGTGAAAGTTCTCAGGATTTTTAGTATCACCGATCATGATGAAGTGAATATTTCGTGCAGTACATTCTTTTGCATAAGTATGCAGAACTTCTAAGGTATCCGGTGCGATTGAAGTAATAACTAGTGATTTAACTGACATTTCTTAAATTATTTATTTCTTGGTAATTATGATTTATATTACTGGTGAATTACCTTTTAATCTTTCAAAAAAGTAATACATTAGCGTTTCTCTGGCATTTTTTACAGCTGATGGTGAAACGCGCGGTGACGGTGCCTGATAATGAATCGGAACTTCTGCAATTCGGTGTTTGCGCAATAAGTATTTAACTTCAGTCTGATAAAAGTGTGCTCTGGATTTTAATGGATATTGTAATAATTTACCAATAATATCTCGATGGAACCCTTGAAAACCAGATGTCATATCGTATAACTTAGTGCCAAGCAACCAATTAGCTAATATAGTTCCAGTTTTACTTAACATTCTTCGATTGAATGGTGAGTCGCCCATAGAGCCATCTTTGATGAATCTTGAGCCAAATGCACATTCATTTCCTTCGTTTAAAACGCGTAAAAACATCGGTATTGCTCTTGGATCGTGACTTAAACCAGCATCCATTTCAATAATGATATCGTGTCCGTTTGCATAGGCAACTTTGAAGCCAGCCAAGTATGCATCAACCACATTTTTATTCTCAGGCGCCCAGACAACTTCAAATCTTGGATCTTTCTTTTGTAAATCCTGTGCTAATTCTAAGGTTTTATCTTTAGAAGCATTGTCGATCACAAAATATATTTTGCCGGTGCCAATCACATTCATTACGCGAGTCAAAAGATCCACGAATGGAGCAAAATCCTGTTCTTCATTAGCCATCGGAATCGTGGCAGCCCAATTGGTGTATAAATACATTTAAAAGTATTAATACACTTGTACCAGTCTTATTGATGATTTCTATTTAACATAATATAAATTATGGAACAAATAGTAAAATGCAACAATCTAGTAGTCAAGTGTTTAGTTAAAAATTATAACTGTTTAATTTCTGCAACCAATTCAGTCAATGCTTTTTTAGCATCACCAAAGAACATCGACGTTTTTGGATTGTAGAATAATAAATTATCAATTCCAGCATAGCCGGCATTCATAGAACGTTTGTTAATGACAATATTTTTTGCATTTTCAACATCTAGAATCGGCATGCCATAAATCGGCGAACTCGGGTCTGTTTTTGCTGCCGGATTTACCACATCATTCGCACCAACTACCAAAACTACATCAGTTTGCGGAAATTCCGGATTAATGTCTTCCATTTCTACCAATTTATCATATTCAACATTTGATTCAGCCAGCAATACATTCATGTGACCAGGCATACGACCGGCAACCGGATGAATCGCATATTTTACTTCAACACCACGTTCTTCCAACAATTTTTCCAATTCATGTATAACATGCTGTGCCTGTGCAACTGCTAAACCGTAACCTGGTACAATTACCACTTTTTTAGAGTAGTTCAATAAAACAGCTAAATCTGATACCTGTATGTCTTTTATGGTTCCTTTTTCAGCACTTTCACCGCCTGCAGCACCGCTTCCGCCACCAAATGCACCGAAAATTACATTGCTTAATGGTCTGTTCATGGCTTTACACATCGCTAAAGTTAATAAAGTACCTGCTGAACCAACTAAAATTCCTCCGGTTAGCATTGGTTTATTATCATACAAAAAGCCGCCGAAAGCCGCTGCCAAACCTGTAAATGAGTTTAATAGTGATATTACAACCGGCATATCTGCTCCGCCAATTGGTACTGTAAATAAGATTCCATACACAATGGCAATCACAAATAATATCCAAATAACGAAAGTTGGCAATACACTTGCTTGTAAAACGACATAAACTGATACTGCAACAACTACTAGTAAAACAATATTGTTCAATATGTTATATTGTGGTAAACGGATTGGTTTGTCCATTTTACCAGACAGTTTTAAATAAGCTATAATGGAACCTGAAAACGAAATGGTTCCTATAACCATACCTGCTACAATAAATGCCAGCGCAGTTGGATTTTCTAAATTGTGACTGTATTCTGTCAAACCAATCAAAGCTGCACATGCACCGCCCATTCCGTTGAACATCGAAACCAGTTCCGGCATTTTCGTCATTTCCACACGCTTAGCAGTTAGCCAACCGATAGCTGAACCAATAGCAATTGCGCCAAAAATCAATACATACTTAAGCGTATTAACTGTAGTGTGTTCAGTTCTGAATAAAAAGATGGTTCCTAAAATCGCAACTGTCATACCAAAAGCGCCGATTAGGTTTCCCTGTCGAGCTGTTTTAGCATTTCCCATCATTTTTAAACCTATGATAAATGTCACAGAACCAATTAAATAACATATTTCTAATAAACCATTCATTAACGTAATTTAAATTTAAGTTGCTATTTTTTCTTGAACATTTCCAGCATTCTGTCTGTAACCACAAAACCACCAACTACATTGAGTGTTCCTAATATAACGGCTAAAAAGCCCAGTGCCAAACCAAAAATATTGGATGGATCTGTGTCTAGCATCACGATGATGGCTCCTACGATCACTACACCGTGTATTGCGTTCGCTCCTGACATTAATGGTGTGTGCAAAACGGTTGGTACGCCGCCAATCACTTCTATTCCTACAAAAACGGCTAAAATGATAAAATAGATCATTTCACGGTTTTGTACAAAAAAATCGAATATTTCCATGCGTTTTATTTTTTTTAAATTATTGAATTACAGATACATGAACCTTTTTTCCTTCATGAATAATTAAACTTCCTTTCGTGATTTCTTCGTCCATTTCCCACTTGAAACCATCACTTGTTGCAAGATGATACAACAACGTTTGGATATTCTTTGCGTACAAATCACTAGCATTCATCGGCAACAATGACGGAATATTTCCTTCACCGATAATTGTAACACCATTGATGTTTACATTTTCATTCAGCTTACTGCCTACTACATTTCCGCCTTGTTCAACAGCCATATCCAAGATAACTGAACCGAATTTCATGGATTTTACCATGTCTTCAGTTACTAAAACCGGTGCTTTTCTGCCTGGAATCAATGCAGTTGTGATCACGATATCAGCTTCTGCAACGTGTTTTGCCACTAATTCCTGCTGCATTTTCAAGAACTCATCTGAAACGCCTTTCACATAGCCGCCTTCCATTTTAATGGTGTCATCGCCTTTTACCACAATAAATTTTCCGCCTAAAGATTCCACTTGTTCTTTGGTTTCCGGACGAATATCCGAAACTTCCACGATTGCACCCAAGCGTTTTGCTGTTGCAATCGCCTGTAAACCAGCCACTCCAGCACCAAATATGACTACTTTTGCCGGCTTGATAGTTCCTGCAGCGGTTGTCATCATTGGGAAAATCTTGCCTAATGTATCAGCGCACATCAATACAGCTTTATAACCTGCAAGATTAGCTTGTGAAGATAGAGCGTCCATTTTTTGTGCACGAGAAATACGCGGAACGGCATCCATAGAAAAGGCAGAAATACCTGCTTTAGCACATGCTTCTACTAGTTCAGGATTGGTGGCTGCCCACATGAACGAGATCAGCACTGCTCCTTTTTTCATCAACGCAATTTCATCCGCTTGCGGCGCATTTACTTTCAATACAATATCACCGGAAGCATAAACCGAACTTTTATCTGCTACGATTGTTGCACCGATTTCTTTATAAGATTTGTCTGAAAAGAATGAATTTAGGCCTGCTCCTGTTTCCACTTGTACTGAAAAACCTTTGGAAATCAAATCTTTAGCTATTAATGGCGTAACAGATACTCGGTTTTCTTTAAATTTGGTTTCTTTAGGAACAGCAATAATCATTGATCGAAATAATTTTGGTACGCTAAAATAAGCATGTTAACCGTTATATTTTATAATGTGTATAAAAAGTTGAAAGATTCTTAACGCTTTCTAACATAATCGACTTTATTATAGTAAGATGCCTGAAAAATCAAATCCGATATTATAATGAACTATTTTGAAAGAAAATAAGTTTGATTACATTTAACGAATCAAAATGGTATGAGAAAATATTTAGTGGTTTTTCCGATTGGAACAGTAATAATTATGTGGTTCGTTTATGGCGTTCAGGCATTATCAGGTTTCGATTTTGGCGTGTTCGGTATCCATCCGCGCGATACGGCTTCTTTATTAGGCATATTGACCTGTCCTTTGGTGCATGGCAGTTGGGAACATTTGCTGTCCAACACCTTGCCTCTTTTGGTTTTTGGTGTTATTTTGTTTTTGTCGTATGAAAAATTTGCCATCTGGATATGGCTGCTCAATTACTTTTTTACCGGTTTACTGGTTTGGTTATTTGCGCGCGATTCGTTCCATATCGGTGCCAGCGGCATCATTTACGGATTGGCTTCTTTCCTGTTCTTTTCCGGTTTTTTCCGTTTTGATATAAAAGCTATTGCCATCGCGAGCGGCGTTGCCATCTTTTATGGCGGTATGATCTGGGGAATTTTGCCCACTCAACCGGGTGTTTCGTGGGAATCGCATTTGTTTGGTGGTATCACCGGTGGTGTGCTTGCTTACCTGTTTAAAAATGTGGATAAAGATCAGCAACATGCGCAAATAGAAGCGGAACATCAGCGCAACGTAGAGAATCGCAAAACGTTTGATGATTTTATCAAAAAGATCTGATTTCTTATCTGCCTTTTTCCTTTTATCTTCCTTATTTGTACTCAGATTGATTTCAAATCCTATCAGATGACTTATCATTTTGATCAGATGAACTAATTTTCAACTCAGATTAATTCATATTTTAATCAGATGTTTCGTCCGTTCAGGCAGATGTAATATATTTTTAATCAGATTTGGTAATTTATTCATTAGATGAATTTAAAATCAGGTTAGATATATCAGAAGTTATATCAGAAGCGATAAATTTTCACTCAGATGCGCCAAAATGTCAGTCAGATAGCTTAAAAAAACGGCGGAAATGCAACCTGAGTGAACTGCTGAGCAACCTGAGTGAACTGCCGAGCAACCTGAGTGAACGGACGAGCAACCTGAGTAAACTGCTGAGCAACCTGAGTGAACTGCCGAGCAACCTGAGTGAACTGCTGAGCAACCTGAGTGAACTGCTGAGCGACCTGAGTAAACGGACGAGCAACCTGAGTGAACTGCTGAGTAACCTGAGTGAACGGACGAGCAACCTGAGTAAAATCAGGATGTACCACTATCGTAAATCAATCAATACCATAAAAATTCAGGAAAAAAGGAAATAACAGACGAACCTACTTAAACGGATTTCGCACCACATATTCAGGTGGTTTGATGCGTTTCAGGAAAGTCGGCAGTGCCATATTGAAGAAGCGGTTATTCATTTTCAGGTAAGCTCGCAACGGATTTGGCTTCGCGCCTATCGTAGTTTTGATTTCAGTAGCCGTTCGTCCGAAATGAATGTGCTTTACGCGGCACTGAATACCAAATTCCACAAAATCGAGCAACATGCGGTTGTATAATTTATATTCTTTGTTCACATCGTAATTCAAACCGATATAATGTACATGCATGGTATCGGTTTCTAAATGAAAAACGCAGGAAAATCCAACCAGGTTATTATGTAAGAAATAACCGGACACCACACATCGATCGCCGTAAAGTTCTTTTACATTCTCAAAAAAATCAATATTGAGTGTTGCCATGTTGAATGCCACATTATTCACCACATTATTATACAGCAGTTGTATCTCATTTTTATATGCGATCACTTCTTCCTTACAAAAATCCTTTTTAACGATATCAGCCGAAGTCGATACTATCTTTTTAGTGCGCACACGATATTTGGAAGAAAGAGCATTCATATAATCAGCCATTGAATGCCAGTTTTCATCCAACTGCATAAACATATCGGGCTCGGTAATGAACGGATGAAACGATTGTTCGCAAAAACGCGAACATTTTTCTTCGTCTTTCAGGTAAATATTTGCCAATAAAGATGCGGCAGGCTTCTTTTCTTTAAAAGTAGATTTTACAGCTTCAAAGAAAAGCGGTAATTGCTCAACAACTTCGGATTCTTCTTTCGCGATGATGCCTTTATCGCCGGTAAAAAATACATTTCCCAAGTTCAATAACTTCGTATTCTTTCGTGCGATATATCTTTTCACCGATGTTTTAATGCCTGCCTGTTGTTCATGCTCTGAAGAATAGTTGACGAGGTTCCTGAACGAAAAATCAAGCAGTTGGAAATATAAAGCGGCTTCTATCCTATTGTTCTTAAATACTAAAACATAACGAAATTGCAGCGTTTGCTGAATGCTTTCAATCATTTTTAAGAATTCGTAGGTTTGGAAGAATGGAATAGATGTACAAATTGAATTCCAACAGTCTGCTTCAATTTCCTGTAGCGAAGTATATATTTTTACACTTAAATGGGTAGTGATATTCTGTTCTGTCAAAAACATTCGTCTTACAAAAGTAACAACGTTTAACAAGTTATCGCTATTTTAGTTTAATTTATCAAAAAATAATTGTATCTTACTTTAGTTAAAAACAGAAATATGCTTGGATTCATTACCGGTTTAATAACAGCTAACGCCAGCGAATGGTATATACATAAATACTGGCTGCACGAAAAAGGAAAAAACAAGAAAAGCAAGTGGAGTTACCATTGGCATACTCATCATCGTAAAGTATTGGAAGAGAGCTACAGAGATTCTGATTACGAAAAAAATATCTTCGATGAGTTCAATGGTCAAACGCATGAAGTTGCCTCTTTAGTGGTGGCAGCAATTGCAGTAACGCCGTTGTTCCCTATTGCGCCGGGCTTTACCGCTGCCATGTGGTTATCACAATACAATTATTATCGAGTACATAAAAGATCACACTTAGATCCGGAATGGGGCTACAAATATTTGCCTTGGCATTACGATCATCACATGGCACCTGATCAAGACAAGAACTGGTGCGTTACTTTTCCGCTTTGGGATTACGTAATGGGCACTCGTTTAGTTTATAAAGGTACAGAACGTGAAAAGATAGATATTGCACGCAGACAACGCAGAGCAGAAACTGCAGCGGCTAAAAAATTGCAGTTAGTACCGATACCTGTTACCAACAATTAAAACATAGAAAAAATTTATACTATTAATTAACAAACACTATGTTTTGGACTCATATCTATGACTTGATTTTTAAGCTTATCACTTTGATTGGTACAATAGTGATAATGGATAAATTAACATCTATAGAAAATAATCCAAAGATATTGATCATACTATCAATAATCATTGCATTTATTCTGTATAAATACATTATCAGAACACTTGCCACGTATTTGTATTGTAAATTAACTCTAAAAATGAATTTAAATTTGTCGCAGGCAAAACAACTAAATGATGCATTTTCACCAGTAATTTCGAGAGATTTAAAATGGTTTCCAATGACGGAATTAAGAAATATGGATAGCGATAACAAATTTCAAATAGCTTTAAATCATTATAACCAGTACAGAGAAACTCTAAAGCAGGATAAAGTACAACAAATAAAGGATTTTAATAACGCAGAACAAAAGACAAAAATTCTTACTGTTTTAAAATATGGTTTGTATGCTTATTTTGCAGTTGCCGTAGTCTTTAACTTACCACCTTCAAACTTTATAACACAATTATTTTGCGTAGTTTTCAATACTGAAAATTATTATCCAATCTTGAATATTCTGATTTTGCTATTGGCGACAAATCTCATTTTTAAGTCTTTAGATAAGAATTTAAAATAACAATTCAAAACAATCTGTCTGATTTGAATAACGGAAGAAGAAATACCTATAAACAAACAGACATTTTCCATCCTTGCTGTAATAGCTATATTTGCTTATTAGGAATTTAATTTAATTAACCTGTATAACTTTACTGTTTTTGCATTCGCCGTTCTGCGTTAATGAAATTAAATATGAACCGGCAGCCATGTCATATGACTTAGTGGAAAGTTGTATTTGTTGCATTCCTGCAGATAAAGTACCTAATGTTTTTTCAGCAATCTTCTTTCCTGCTATATCAAATATCTCGATTGTATAGTTTGCGCTGGCAGTTGTTTCAAACTGAATATTCAATATATCTTTCGCAGGATTCGGATAGACAGTAACCGGCAACATGTTGGTTTGCTCATTGAATTTATTTTGTTTTAATAAGATACTTGTTGTTGCAAATCGCTTCAATTCACCTGCTTCTGCAAATACGGCAATGTTATAAATACCATTATCAATATTCAATTTATCTTTGCAAACAAAAACATTCTTTTGCGTGTCAAATTCAAATGAAACCGGAATGATTTTATCAGCCACCACGCTTCCGTTTTCGTCCATGTTTCTGCTCAGCATACCTTTTACAACTGTGTTTTCCATAGATTTTGTCCAGTTATTTAGTTGTACTTCAAAACCTAAAGCATCGTTGGAATAGTAGGTTTTATTGCCGTTTGTCTGCAATTGTATAGAAGCGTTATTGCCGTCTTGCAAAAGTCCGGTTAGTAATTTAGAACTTTCCAATCTATAGTTTTTATTTGGCAATAAATCTGACAAACTAATTTCATGAAAGATATCATACATTGCCTGCACTGAATAATTCAATGGAATTGTTTTTACTAAATTATTTTGGTCATCATAAACTTTTATACTTTCGTTTTTGTACTCACCTACCAGGAATAATTTATTGGTAAATTCCGTATTGATATTGATTGTTTTATTTTGAATCAATTGAACATCTGAAACCGGTTGATATTGTTCTACTTTTTGTTCTTGCTTCACAGGATTACTTGTTCTGAATGTCGGATGATCTTTAAAGTATTCTATTTCCGGCTGTACAATATTCCATGCATAACTGGACAACAACACATCAATATGATTCAGGTAAGATTGTTGTGCAGGTGGTGATTGTGAAATGACAGTAGAACCTGGTCGTAAACTTGAATAATAGGGTGCCAATCCATCTGTGAAACCTGTATTCTTTGATGGATTATTATATTTATCCTGTACTTGTACTACTTTAGAAATCACACCGGTAATATTCATGAAAGTACTCATTAGATTTCCGGCAAAATCACCAAAGCCAGGAATATCAATACATGCTGGCCGGTAATTTGGAAAAACCACTTTTAATATGTCATCAGGAATGGCTGATGGCATCACTGTTGGATGATCAAAACCGTGTGCAGCAAAGCAATGAAACTTTGCAGGATTATTATTCGGATGGTTATCAATCATTGGACGAACTACACCAGCCATGTAAGCAGTCTGCATTTGATAGGTTCCTTTGCCTTGAAAAATAGGGCCAACAATCGGTATGATTTCCAGTATCGATTTAAAGATTGGAAATGATATTAAATCTGCAATAGGAGCTCCGTAATAAGGTGTAGATAATGTAATAACGCCTTGTACGCTGTCCCAAAGATTTTCATTGTACAACGTATAATCCATATCATAACCACCTTTACTGTGGCAAACTGCAATTACACTATTCGTATTATAATGTTCGCATGTTTTACGAATCATTTGTGCAATCACTTTTCCGTTATCTTCAAAAGCATCGCTGTATGACTGAAAGAAGAATGCCGTGCGGTAACCCTGATTGTATGAATTTTCGTACCATTTATTTTTTGCCATAAACCACGCATAACCATTATCGAACCAGCCATGTACATAAACCACGACAGGTTTGTTAGCTGAATTTGGCGGAACAGCACCGAATACCACATTATTTAATTTTGCAGGAACTTCGTTGCAGCGCAATTGCGCCGGCGGATCAATCACTGTAGTGGTGATGTTTTGTGCGGAAAGAATGGTGCAGAAAAGTAAGGCGAAGAACGTGTAAACTAGTTTCATTGCTGTTTTTTGTGTTCTATAAATATACTAAAAAACAGGTTCGATGTATTTCTTCAAAAAAGATTTAATATTCGTCGATGATGCCGATTCCTTGTCGAACAATAACAGGTTCATCTTCCGTACAATCAATAACGGTGGATGGTTTGTAGCCGCCTGCGCCGCCGTCAATTACTATATCTACCAAGTTTTCATAGCGTTCGTAAATGGCGTTCGGATCGGTGATATAATCGATAATATCATCTTCGTGATGCACTGAAGTGGTAATGATCGGATTGCCTAATTCTTCCACGATCATGCGCGCAATATTATTATCAGGCACACGAATACCGACTGTTTTTTTATTGTTCTTAAATAATTTTGGAATACTGTTATTCGCTTTTAAAATAAAGGTAAACGGACCAGGCAAACAACGTTTCATCAGCTTGAATGTTGTGTTATCTACATTCATCGTGTAATCTGAGATATGCGAAAGATCGTTGCAAATAAACGAGAAATTCATTTTTTCGATCTTTACATTTTTGATGCGACATACTTTTTCAACGGCATCTTTATTAAAAATATCGCAACCTAAACCATACACTGTATCTGTTGGATAAATTACTAATCCACCTTTTTTCAAACAATCAACCACTTGCTTCATTTTGCGCAGGTCAATATTGTGTGGAAAGATCTCAAGTAACATGATACAAAGTAAGCAGTAATCATGAAAATGTCAAAAGTAATTCTTCATAAAAAATCACCTTCAATCGGTCTGATTACTTCTATCTTCATAAAGTTATTTTTTACCAGCCAGAATTGCTTGGTTTGGTGTTGTATTGTAAGCAGATTCAATTACTGTAACTACTTTTGTTAATGCATTGCAATCCAATTTTATCCAGGCATAATTAAAATTTGAACCGTTTTTTATTTGTAATCCGTAAATGTATGTACCCAGCACACCAGTTACTGATGTACCGTCATAACTTCCTTGCATCAAGGCAATTGAAATAGACTGCCAATTGTTTGAACTATTAATAGATTCAGATAATGCATATTGCTTTATTCCGGTTAGACCAACAGTGACTGTAGCAAATTTTGTGTTATTTGCAGGAGCTATCCAAATAGCTAACGGCGATGAATTGTCTCTAATTAAATAAAAATCGTTTACATTGTCATTGTTAATCTCAATTGGTAATGAATCATAGCGATTGGTTGGTTGTCCGCTTGGTGCAAGTGTGCCTTTCTTATTCTGAACTTTATAAATTACATTACTACTTACCGGACCGCCGGTTGGCAATGGCGTGCAAGCGTTTACTAAAAATAATACTGCTAGAACTGATAAAATTAAGAGTAATTTTTTACCCATTATTTTTAATATGTGATTTTTTAGTTCGTGAATTGTTAATTTCATGATGCTATTTTTATTGTGATTGATTACACAATATTATACATCAAAAAACAAATATTCCGATACAAATTTTTGCCTTTGTCATATTATTTAAGTAGAAAAAGTATAGTTTTTTATAGAAAATTGTTTATTATAAGCTTGCAATTTAAATTTAATAAAAATCATTTGTCATAAAAAAAACAGAAGTATTAAAATATTTATAAAATAAGAAAAGTCGCCATTGGCGACTTTTTTTTGTTTTATGTGTATTATATCTATTTAAATGTTTCGATGGTTACATCTGCAAATTGGCAAACAAATCCACCAATTAAACAAAAACATAAAATCCAAAAACCTGCATTAATGGCAATATATTTAAATCCTTTACGTTCAAAGAGCGCATTAATAGCAACAACCGGCAATGCTAATGTAACACCTGTAATTGTACCGTGTAATGTACCATGCTTAAACGTTCTGAATTCGTTCCCATAATCTGCAAAACCTTTGGAAAAGAAATCTAAAGCTGCAGCATCATTGATTACTAATTTATGTTGCAACATACCCATAAACCCAAATTGATGAATGGTAACCGGCATTAATCCAAATGCAATAAAAAAACCGAAAACAAATGTCAGTCCAAATACGAGTGGCATATTGAAACCTTGTTTGGCTTTCGTTTCATCAAGTCCGGCAGCTTGTAACCAAGCTTTTCCAAATACATTTGGATTGTACCAAATCATTCCAACTATAAGTGGAATTAATCCAGCTATTGCTGATGTAAGAAACATGTTAAAGTGCATAATCTTTGTTTTTTATTGCAAGCAATTTATACCTTTTTGTTTGATTATATGTTAAGAATTTGCTTTAAGTTTTCAACAAATGATTATTCTTCTACCATATACGGATAAGTATAATATTTTGGTGGAACGTAGTTTTCTTTCACCGTACGCGGCGAAACCCAACGCAGCAAATTCCATTTGCTGCCTGCTTTGTCGTTCGTACCCGATTTGCGTGCGCCACCAAACGGCTGCTGTCCTACTACGGCGCCGGTACATTTATCGTTTACATAAAAATTGCCCGCGCTGTTGGTCAGTTTATTTTTCATTTGCTCAATGGCGTAAGTATCTTGCGCAATGATAGCGCCTGTTAACGCATATTCAGAAGTAGAATCTACTAAATTCAAAACAGCATCCAAAGACATTTCCGCATCGTCATATACATAGATGGTTAAAACAGGTCCGAAAATCTCTTCTACCATCGTCACTGATTTTGGGTCTTTAGTTAAGATAACTGTCGGCTCGACAAAATATCCTTTTTTCTTATCGTGGCCGCCGCCATACATAATGATATTATTCGGATCAGCTTTCGCGTGTTCAATATATTTAGTAATGCGCTTAAATGCCGCTTCATTGATCACCGCGCCCATGATCACCGTAAAATCTTCTATATTGCCAACCTTGAAAGTCTTCAGTGCCTGGTACATTTTTTCCCAAGTCGCGTCCCAAATGGATTTTGGAATATACGCACGCGAACACGCCGAACATTTTTGTCCCTGATATTCAAATGCACCACGCAAAATAGCGGTTGCCAACACATCAATATCTGCGCTGTTATGCGCTAAGATGTAGTCTTTGCCACCAGTCTCGCCTACTAAACGCGGATAGCTTTTGTATAAATGCAGATTCTTACCAACGGTTTCCCAAATAGAATTGAATACCGTTGTTGAACCTGTAAAATGCACGCCGGCAAAATCAGGATGCTGCAAAATGATATTGGTTGTTTCCACTGCATCACACAAAATCATGTTGATGACACCGGCAGGCACACCTGCTTCGCGGAAGATTTCCATAATGGTCCATGCAGAATATACTTGCGTGTTGGACGGTTTCCACACCACCACATTGCCCATCAATGCAGGTGAAACCGATAAGTTACCGGCAATGGCTGTAAAGTTGAACGGTGTGATAGCATAAACAAAGCCTTCAAGCGCGCGGTATTCAATCGTATTGCGAATATTTGGCGCAGAAACCGGTTGCTCTTTATAAATTTCTGAAGCGAAATGCACGTTGAAACGCAGGAAATCAGCCAACTCGCAAGCCGAATCAATCTCTGCCTGGTACGCATTTTTAGATTGTCCAAGCATAGTTGCAGCATTGATTGCAGCGCGATATGGTCCGGAAATCAGATCAGCAGCTTTCAAAAAGATGGAGGCACGCGTTTCCCAATCGGTGTTTGCCCACTGCTCGCGAGCATTTAAAGCTGCCTCAATTGCCTGATGAATATGCTCTGTCGTGCCCTGATGATACTGCGCAATCTTGTGCGACAATTCGTGTGGCGGAAAAACATCTACCGTGTTGTTCGTTCTCACCTCTTTTCCGTTGATGAACATCGGTATATCATAAACTGTTTCTTTTCGGCGTTTCAGTTCGGCTTTTAAGCTATTGCGTTCGTTGCTGTTTGGCAGATAACCTAAAATAGGTTCGTTGACCGGTGTTGGAATTGGAGCAATTTTATTTGACATATTGTGTAAAATAGTTAGATTTTTACTAAGAAGAACAAAGTTACAATTTAAAAGTTGAAAATTAAATGCAGGCAATTTAATGTGCAAATGATACTATTTTAAAATGTTCAGTTCTATTTTTGTCTAACTTTACCGAGAATGATTTTAGCTGTTGATACTTATTACTTTGACCAAAAAGCCAAGACGGCATGTATTGCTTTTGAACAATGGACGGACAATGTTCCTTTTAAGATTTATACCGAAATACTGGAAAATGTAGCCGATTATACGTCAGGTGAATTCTACAAAAGAGAATTGCCTTGCATTTTGAGTATTCTGAAGCAAGTGGAATTCGATACTATTGAAGCTATAGTTGTAGATGGTTTTGTGTATTTAGATAATGCTCAAAAACCAGGTTTAGGCGCGTATTTATACAAAGCATTAGAAAGCAAAGTTCCTGTCATTGGTGTTGCCAAAACTAATTTCGCTACCGTTGAAAAAGATAAACAACTCTTACTGAGAGGCAATAGTAAAAGTCCGTTGTATATTACTGCTGTCGATATGGATATTCATGTTGCTGCGCAGCATATCAAAAATATGCATGGCGAATATAGAATGCCAACTCTACTGAAACAAGTAGATACTTTAACTAAAACAAAAAATGCCTGAGTCTATTTTACGATCATCAATTTTTGCAGCCAGTTTTCTTTTTCAGTATTGATGTTGATTAAATATATACCATTTGGCAAATCTTTATCATTAAAAGAAAATGTACTTTTTTCTGAGTGATTTATATTTTTCTCCAACACTACACTTCCTTTTAAATCTATCATTTTTATTGTAATTGGGAAATTACCTTTAGATTCAAAATTAACGGTAAAATTTCCGTTGCTTGGATTTGGATATACACTTAAACTTCCATCTTTATTGGTTGTATTTTTTGTACCTAAAATGATATTATCGATTCGTGTGGAAGCAGTGTTTGTTTTTATCGGTAAGTTATAATCAAAATAAATATCTGCTGAGTTTTTTAAACTATCACCAATTACTAAATTTGGTTTAGTTTTTATTTTGAAAGCAACATAACCGTGTTTCAATGGTTCTGTAAATGGTAAGTTGATGTTATCAAACACAAACTGAACTTTGTTGCCGTTGCTAATTAATGTTTTACAAGAATGAGATGTAGATGTTACTTGTAAAGATGAAATATCAAATTTTGCTAAATCGATAAAATCGGTAACTACAACATTTTCTGCGTTTGCTGTTCCCGTATTTTCAAAGCGAATTAAATAGTTAACATACTTACCAACCAGATTTGGTGTGATGATATTGCCTTCCAAACAGGTTTTATCATTTGGATCAACACTTCCTATTACTGTTTGATTTATTTGTTGAGTGTTATCATCTAAATTTTCATCCATATTTATATTTGCACTAGCAGATAATACTAAAATATCACCAACATTTACAGCAGGATTATCGGTTGGTGCATTGGTACGCATAGTAACTAGAATTTCTCTAGTCTCGAACAATTGTAAATTGCTAAACGTAAATGTTAGCTGACCACTCTGAATACTACTTGGTGTTTGTGAGGATGAAATATAATCTTGTTTATTCTCATCGTAATTAAATAAAATAAAACCATTTTCAAATTGATTGCCTTTATTTTTTAATACAATCTTATAAATACCATCTGAAAAGCCCGGACGTACAGGATGAACAGGAACCAAGTTAACAGATACATCGTGATTAATGCCATTAGGCGTTATACAAAATATCTGTGGTATAGTATCTTCAGGAAAAGTAACGTTAGTAGATGTTGGTGTAACAATAAAATAATTATTGGTTAGCTCTGGCCTGAGCGTATATGTACCACTATATAATTCCACAGCAAAATTACCTTGTGCATTGGCAATTGCGTAACCGCTATCTACAGCGTTTTTAATTTTTAATTTTATATTTGGATATATTGGATCAGTTGAAGTACAGCCATTATTATCCGCATCTAATTTTATATTACCATTTAAAGTATAATGTGATCCATCTGATGTTGAATTGCAAAATGAATTAAAAAAAACATTATTTGTATTACCTGCACTAAGTAGTCTTTGTTTTATTTCATATATATCACTTTCATCTGCACAAATGTATTGTAAGTTAGGACAATTATAACCTATACTGTAACTATAATAAATATCATAAGAACTATTTAAATTATTTTTCATGTAAATAGATCTTAACAGAGGATTATTAGGAGTGATAAAAAATTCTAATTTAGTAAAGCCACTAACATCTATAGTTGTCAATTGATTACTATTAACGCGTTGTGCGATTAAGCGAGAGCAAATTTAAGATGATTAATTGGTTTATTGTTTACTTTATTTATGAATTGCAAAGCAGTTAAAGCACAGAGTTTAGATTTAATTCTGGTAAGCAATCCGATGAATGATTTAGCATAGTTTCTTTTAATCATAAATTGGTCACATAGTTGAGCGAATAGAGTTTCAATTCTTTTTCTACATTTTCTGAATATTACTGGATAATTTTGATAGTTATCCTGATTGTTTCTCATTGGTGTTTGTAGTTGGATATTACACGATTCAAATAAATCTAATTGATGAGTGGAAGATAAAAAACCTCTATCACCAAGCAGGGTTGCATTGTTCATGCCGGTATATTTTATAGTATCTAAGAAATGTACATCGTGTACGCTGGCTTTGCTAATATTCATTGACATGTACGAGCCATTAAGTGTTGTGCACAGATGTAATTTATATCCATAGAAATACGATTTACTCACGGCAGAATAGCCTTTATTAGGAGCGGTTTCAAAATCATCTTTACAGATGGTTGAACTTTTTTCACGAGCTATTTGTGCCACTGGTATTGGAATAGAATCTACTATAAAAACGTCTTCGAATTCATTAAAAGGTTTGGCTATTTTATCATTTAAAAGTTGAATAAAATATTGTAATCTTCTTCTGCGTTTATTATAGTTAGAACGGTCGATTAATTGAGGAAAAGCTGATGCATATTCTACTTTCATTTTCTTCCAAAATAGATTTTCAGAATCAATACTTAACGACTCTGAACAGATAGCCAATGCCACTATTTCAGCATCCGACATTTTTGGTGTTTTAGGATAAAATTGAAAGTTATTTGTCTGTTCATAGAAATATTCTGCTAAGAATTGTTTGGAAAGATTAAAAAATTTGTCGAAATTTGTTTTGATGTTGTGCATAGTAAGTATTTGATGTTCAAACAATTACATACAAAAATCATGCTAAACACATGATGCGCAACATCTTTTTTATATTATCTTTTAATCGCACAACACGTTACTATTACATGTTAAATACCACAAATTATTACAACCACTTAAATTTAAATTAGTCAGTAGATTATGATCACATTTAAAATCACTTAGATTTCGTAAGCCGCTCACATCTAAAGTAGTCAGTTTGTTATTTCTACATTCTAATATTTTCAAATTACCACAGCCACTTACATTTAATGTTGCCAGTTGACCGATATTATCAAAAGTACCGTTTATGTGTAATTCTTCTAATTTACTCATGCTGCTTACGTCTAAAGTTGTAAATTGAATTATCGTATCACAATATAATTGTAGTAAATTACCAAACGACTTAATTCCTTCCAATGAGGAAATAGTACCATCTGTTAAAAACAATCGATAAACGGTCAATGCTTCGCTTAGCTCAATTTCATTGTTATTATTAATATCAATTTTAATTGGGTGCCATAATGAATCTGTTGCTATACGATTTGATGTATTAGCAGCTAATAATTGTGCTTTAAATTTTACATCCGGAATATTGATGATTTGTGCTTGTGTGTTTTTTGCAATACAGCAAATCAATACTAAAAAAAATAAATGTGCTGACTTTTTCATTTTTTATTATTTAGAATAAAAGTAATACTTTTTATATACACAATAACTGCAATACTATTTAGTTACTTATTTTACGATCATTAGTTTCTGCAACCAATTGTCTTTTCCTGATGTGATGCTTAATTGATAAACACCGTTTGCTAAATTGCTCTGATCAATTTCAAAATTGCTTTTTTCGCTGTGTTGTATTTCATTTTGATAGACAATTCTTCCGTTCAAATCTATAATTCGAACTGCTATCGGATAATTGCCTTTCGCTTCAAAATTAACCATAAACTGACCTCTGCTTGGATTTGGATATACTTGCAGATTGCCCTCTTTACTTGCCTTATTCATTATTCCTAAAAGCACATCGCTGAAAATGGATTTAAATGTATTGGTTATCACCGGCAAGTTATAATCAAAATAAATATCTGCTTTGTTTTTGATGCTATCGCCTACTACCAAATTATTTTTCGTTTTTATTTTAAATGCTACATGGCCATATTTTTCAGGATCTGTAGTTGGTAAAAAGATACTATCAAAAATAAACTGCACTTTATTACCATTCGTAATTGTTGTTTTACAATCATGCGAGCTCGCGATGATTTCCAAAGTATTAATATCAAATTTTTGCAAATCGATATAATCTATTACTACTACATTTTCGGCTGGTTCATTGCCTACATTCTCAAACCGAATTACATATGTTACATAATTACCAATCATTGATGGTGATACGATATCACCTTCCATGCAAATTTTATCATTTGGATCGCAAGAACCACGAACAGGTACTTTAATTCCAATTTCATTATTTTGTGGCACATCATCGACAGCACCATTTGTCAAGTCAATTTTAGAAGAGAATTGTAATAAGTCACCTCTTTGAACAGCAGGATTTTCCGATGGTGAATTAGTACGCATGGTTATAGTTATACCTTCTGATTCGTAGGGTAATAAATTAGAGAAATTAAATGTTAGCTTTCCACTCTCAATTTTATTCGGTGTTTTAGTAGCGCTTACAAAATCCTGATTATTTTCATTGTAGGTAAATGTTACTGAGCCATTTCCCAATTGATTACCATTATTCGCAACTGTTATTTTATATCTGGCATCAGAAAATCCAGGACGTGGAGCACGAAGATTAATTAAAGAAACAGATAGTTCATGATGAATGCCATTCGGTATTATACAAAAATTGGATGGCAGCGAGTCTTCCGGTAATGAAACTGCAATCGATAAAGGCGATGCAATAAAATAATTATTTGTCTGTATCAATTGAGGTGTGATCGTATAGTTTCCACTATCCAATACCATAGAAAAATTTCCATGTCTGTCTGCTATTGCATAACCACTGTCTGACGCACTTTTTAATTTAATTTTTAAATTTGGAAAAACAGGATCAGAAGCTGTACAGCCATTATTATTTTGATCAAATTTAATAGCGCCATTTAAAGAATAATGTGTACCGTCAAAATTTGTATTACATAATGTATTGATAGTCGTATTAGTATAATTATAACTACTTACTTTTTGTTTTAGTGCATTAATATCTACTTCATCTGCACAGATATATCGCAATGTTGGATTTGCAGTTAACACATAATAATTAATCGCGCTGGTACTGCTTACACCATTTTTCATGAAAATAGCAATTAACTTATTATTATTTGCTTGTAATTTTTGAAGATCATTAATATCGCTTATGTTTAACTTGGTAATTTGGTTGTATGAGCAATTCAGATCTTTAAGGTTAATCAGTGATGTTGCGTCTAACTCTGTAAGTTGATTATTATTGCAGTATAAATACTTCAGCAATTTTAAATTTTTTAAATTTAATTTTGAAATTTTATTGTTATTGCAAATTAAATTTGTCAGCATTGTCAAAAAGGTAGTATTTAAAGAATCCAGATTATTAAACTGACAATTCAATGTTTGTAAATTAAACAAACCGCTAACATTTATCTTTGAGATTTGATTATAACCAAAAGATAATAACACCAAGTTACTTAATCCTGCAGTATTAAGTACGGTCAATTGATTTTGATCACAACTTAAGTTTAATAAAGCTGTTAAATTAGAAACATTTAATGTTGTTATCTGGTTGTTATTACATGAAAGCGTTTTTAGTTTTGTTAGTATATTGAAATTATAATTTCCTAACTTGTTATTGTTACACAACAAGTATTGTAGCTTATCAACATTGTTAACCGAAATATTGACTAATTGATTATTTTCACAATATACATCTATTAAGTTACTGCAACCATCTAAGTTTAGATTTGCTAGCTTGTTATTTGTACAATTTAATGTTATTAATTTAGTTAAATTACTTGCATCTAAATTGGACAATTCATTATTACTACAGTAAATTGACTCCAAATTAATAAGACCGGTTACTTTCAAATAGCTTAATTTATTATTAGCACATTTTAATGTTTTAAGTTTAATGGAACTGCTTGGATCTAAACTTGTAATTAAATTATTTTCACAAGTAAATGTTTGCAATTTAGTATCGCCATCAATTGTTAGTGTGGTTAATTTATTATTGTTACAAGTTAACGTTTCTAAATTAGTTAAATTACTTGCATACAATGGAGAACTTATTATATTATTTTCGCAAGCCAACATTTTTAGATTTGAAGAGTTGTTGATATTCAATGTTGCAATTGTATTATTTTTGCAGTCTAAAGTATCTAAAAAAGGCAGATTGCTTACATCTAATGCTGTTAATTTATTATTGGAACAAATTAATCTTTTCAGTTTTGGAAAGTTAGATACGTTTAGAATAGTTAATTTATTATTGTTACAGATTAATACTCTTAAATCAGTTAAACTATTTATAATGCTTATATCTGTCATTTGACTTCCTGTAAATGTTAGTTCTCTCAAATTGGTAAAGTATTGTAATCCTTCTAACGATACAATACTACTACTGTAACCAACTACTAATTTATATACTCTAAGTGCCTCGCTTTGTTGAATGGCATTGTCTCCATTAGCATTAATTGTAATAGCGTGACCGAGAGAATCATAACCATTGTTGTTAGTAAACATAGTTGCCTTAAAATAGGCATCAGGAAAAGTAATATTTTGGGCTTTAGATGCTTGATGGTTTATTGCACTAAACAATAACAACAATGAGTAGAGTACTTTTTTCATACTAATGCATTTAAATTTTATAATGACTATGTTTGATACGGCATAAATTACCACATAATATTAACTGGTAAAGTATTATCAAATATAATAATAAAAAATGAAGTTATCAATGCTATTTATGAACATTTTTTGTGTACAAACAATATAAATACAACTTGTTAGTATTTAGTTGATTATAAATAAAATTATTGTTTAATAAGAAGAAATTAATTCCTGAATGCCACTACATCATGATATTCTTTATCGAATATCAAATGGTTTTTAGAAATGATTTCCGTAGAATATTCTAACTGATGATTGAAGAAATCATCCAGTTGGTTAATGTTTGCTTTGATAGTTGGTCGGTCGAAATACAATCTTCCGGTGCGGCGAATGATAAAGTCGGCAAGATTATTAGTCATTTCATTTTCCAAACAATATTCGGCTTCTGCCAGCAGAAGATTATTACTGAAATGTGTTTGTGCAGACGATAAAATATATTCGGTATTACTTCCAAATTTCAATACTAAATCCAACACTTCATCTAAATGAAACTGTTGAAAATCTTCCTGTAATTCTTTAGCATATTCTGTAGGCAATTTCTTTAAGTTGCCACCACTCAATTGTATGTTTTCTGTAGAGCATGGTGAAAACTCACGCTGATCTTCCAGTTTGAGTTGTTTGCAAACTACGTTAACACTGCGTTCTGCCATTTTACGAAAACCGGTTAGCTTTCCGCCTGCTATGGAAATCAAACCGGAATCGGAAATGAATATTTCGTCTTTGCGCGATAAATCTGATGGTGATTTGCCGTCTTCATGAATCAGCGGTCGCAAGCCGGCCCAGGTAGATTCAACATCTTCTATTTTTAATTCAGCCGTTGGAAACATCATATTGGCAGCTTTCAGCGTATATTCTACATCTTTTTTAGTAGCAAAAGGAAAATTAGTGTCGTGTTTGTAATTCGTATCTGTAGTACCAATATACACTTTGTTTCCGCGTGGTATCGCAAATATCATTCTGCCGTCTGCAATCACATCAAAATAAACGGATTGTTTAATAGGTAAGCGTTCTTTCCTAATAACAATATGAATTCCTTTAGTTAAATGCAGGCGTTTCTTTTTTAGCGAGTTATCTGTTTTGCGCAAATCATCTACCCATGGACCACAGGCATTGATAATTTTTTTTGCGCTTATTTTTATCTCTTCGCCTGTAAAAATATCTTTCGCAACGGCACCATTTACCTTATTTTGTTTATCATGTGTGAATGATAGAAATTCTATATAATTTAAACATAAAGCACCGCGCTCTACTGCCGATTTTAATACTTCTATCGTTAAACGTGCATCATCACTTCTGTATTCCACATACATGCCACCGCCTTTTAAAATATCCGGATTTAACAACGGCTCTTTTTCCAAAGTTGCTTCTTTGGATAACATGTTTCTGCGTTCTTGTTTTTCAACGCCAGCCAATCTGTCGTAAACATATAAACCTAAAGATGTAGAATATCTTCCTAAAGAGCCACCATCAACGATTGGCAATAACATACGTTCCGGAATCACTATGTGTGGCGCATTCCTGTATAAAATAGCGCGCTCCTGTCCTACTTCGCGCACAATCCCAAATTCCAATTGCTTTAAATAACGCAAACCGCCATGTATTAATTTGGTAGAACGAGAACTGGTTCCAGATGCAAAATCATACTTTTCGATCAAACAAACTTTTAAACCACGCGTAATAGCATCTAATGCGATACCAGCACCGGTGATGCCGCCGCCAACCACCAGCAAATCAAATGATTCTGATTGTAATTGCTGAATATACTGAGCTCTGTTACGTGCGGAAAATGGCATTTTAAATTCGTTCTGTTATTTGCTTATAAAGATAAAACAAAGCTGATTTTAGTTGCTTGTAATTTTGCTGTAATTTATAGAAATAATGTTATCTTAAGATACGAAATGTGCACATGATGAAGTGTAATTAATTATTAATAATGAACTGATAAAAGACCGATGCCAAACTTATTAAAAATAAAAGAAACTGCAATTAATATAACGGATATTGAACGAACGGTACAATTCTATCATGAAATTTTAGGATTGGAAATTATAACAAAAGACGACCGTTTGGTTTTCTTTCGCGTTGGTACTGATTTGTTATTATGTTTTGATACCGACAAGACAAAAGATCAAACATCGCCGCCACCGCATGCTGCACGTGGCATTCAGCATTTTGCTTTCGAGTGTAGCACTGTAGATTATCCAAAATGGAAAGAAAAACTGACGGAAAATAACATTGAAATAGAACAGGAAATTACCTGGCAAACCGGTAAACAATCTTTTTATTTCCGAGATCCGGACGGACATTGCGTTGAGATCATTGAGCCAATGATGTGGAATTTTTAATTTGCTTCAAACCTATAATTAGTCTTCAAAAGTTGGTGTTTGTTTGGTCATGCTTGCCTGAAATGCAGCCATCAAATCATTAGAGTAAAAATGTGCCGCATTCCATGTTGCCATATATTCTAAGCTGTCACTTACAGAATGATCTCTGCTGTAAACAATATTGCGTTTAGAGCCACGAACAGAAAGCGGTGATTTACTGGCAATCAGCAAAGCTGTTTCGGTAACACCTTTCAATAACTCTTCTTTATTTTCATATATTTTATTCACCAGACCACATCTCAATGCTTCATCAGCCGTTAAATTTCTGCCGGTGTACGCCAGTTCTCTTGTCATACCATCTGAAATAATTTTCGGCAGACGCTGCAACGTACCAATATCTGCTACCATACCTAAGTCAATTTCTTTGATACAGAAATAGGCATCTTTTGTGCAATAGCGCATATCCATCGCTGCAATCATATCCAAACCTGCGCCTATGCAAGCGCCGTGTACAGCAGCCAACACCGGTTTGTCTATCTTTTCAAACAAGGTAATCACATCCTGAAAATCGAGTAATAACTTACGAAACAGCTCACGTTTTCTTCCATCGCATTTTGCGTTTGTTTTTTCACCAACAGACATCAACATCGTTAAATCAATGCCACCGCAAAACAGTTTTTCACCAGCGCCGCTAAATACAATTGCTCTTATATCAGGTGTTGCATTACAATATTCTAATGTTTCTTTTAATTCTTTCCATGAAAGTTCATTCATAGAATTGGCTTTTTCCGGTCGACTGATGGCAAGATGCGCCACTTTATTTTCAACTACGAGTGACAGATTTTTTAAATCCATGATGATATGTTATTAATTTAAAATTATTTTGTGAAAGCAGTAATAAAACTTTCCGGTAACGCTTTGATTTTTCGTTTTTCATAATCATAATAAACAATACCGGTTCTTACAATTGCTAATGTAGTAGAATTATTTTTTACAAAATGAGAAATAAGGTCAAAACTACATTCTGTAATATTTGCAACGCCGACATTACAAGTAATTTCGTCGCCCAAGAAACCTTCGCTTTTATAGTTGATACTATGATTTGCAAAAATAATTCCTTCTGTCGGCGAGTTTGGTACAAGGTTTAATTCTGAAAAAAAACCTTCTTTGATAGCATTAACAAACACCAGCACACGTTCGTTTCCCATGTGATTGACTTCGTTAATGTCTTCCTGTCTTATTTTAAATTGCTGCTTGTATAAAAATTTTTCAGGAAGATTTATTGTAACACGTTCCATCGTTTTGTTGCAATTATTTTTTTGTAAGATACGAACTACACGATTTAATTGTTTACAATAATTGGATTAAAATGTTCAACTACCGGAAACGGATCATAATAATGGTGCAATAGTTTTTTCCATTCCTGATATTGTTCAGAATTTCTGAATCCAATGGTATGATCTTCCAATGTTTCCCAATCAACCAATAAAATATACTTGTTTGGGTTTTCGATGCATTTACTGAGTGAATGACGAATATAACCTTTTACTTCACTGATATATTTTGCTGCAAGCTCGAAGTCTTTTTCAAATTGCTGTTCTTTTTCTTTGATGACGTTTAGGATGGCTACTTCTAAAATCATTTTATTTGGTGGTTGATGTCAAACTTAGCTTATCGAAGTCATATTGGTTTGTAGTTCTTCGATAAACTCAGAATGACACGATTTGTAGTTATTCAAAGTAGTACTAAATAAACTATATTAGAAACTTAGCTTCGCACCTGCAATCACCTGGAATTGATACGTTGGATAGTTGTAATAACGTTGCCATTTTTGGAAAGCCAAATTATTTACATCAATGAATACACCAATGTTTTTAGTAATGAAATAATTTGCAGACAAGTTAATATCGATCAAACCTTTTACCGGAATAACCGAACGTACATATTTTTCAACGGCGCCTGTTTGATTTAGCACAGCATTTACTTTGCTTCTGCCTTCAATGTCTATGTTTACTAACAATTTATCTTTCCAATTATAGAACGCTGAAAAACCGGCTTTCAATTTTGGTGTATATGACAATTCAACTGCGGAATTTTTATTGTACACAAAATAATCGAACCATGCTTTTGCACCGAACTGGTTGCCTTTGTTGTATGATAAAGTAAAATGCGGATTCCATGCTTTTAATTTATAAATCGTATGCACATCGAACATCGGCTCATTTACCAATGTTGTAGAATCATAATTGGTAACAAATTGTGCATTAGAATGTGACACTAATTGACTGAAATTCACATCATAACCGAAACCTTTTACGCTACCACGCAAACCGATAAATGTGCGTTTTTCATCTACAGAGTTTGTGTAATTACGTGTATTCACAAATGGATTCTCGATAGATAAATTATTCAAGCTATTAATTTTAACCTGGTTTGTCCATTCATTATACATTACAAAATAATCTTTGTAAATCTGTAACACGTTATGAAATTCAGGTAAAATATAGAAGTTTCTATTGGTGATGATCATATTCGGACCAACCATCAGTTTCCAGATTTTATATTTGATCTGAAAATAAGGAGTTGTATTTAAAGTAAAATGATTTTGCTTATTCAATGCAGTATTTACTGTGTCTTTATAGTTGTCATTATATGAAACATTGGTCACGCTTACTTTAGCACCAGCCCAATAATTTTTCTTGAAGTTGTAATTGAATTCCGCATTAACAGCGATCGTTAGTTCTTTAGGTTTGTGATATACATTTTTATTAATCACCGAAGCAAAATCGACATCCAGTTTATACATGTAGTATGCGTCATTGATATTTCTGATATTTACTTTTCCGCCAAAACGATTGAAATTTGTTTTTAAAGAATCGCGGTTCAAGATCACATCAGAATAACCATAATAATTATACTGACCAAGACGATAATACAACTCACCACCTACTGCAGCCATTTTTTTGATATATGCTTCACCGAAACCTTTAATTTTTAAATCGGTAAACTGCTGATATTTTGGTTTGTTATTTTTAGAAAACAACATATCCATATCCAAACCTGCTTTGTATTTTGTTTGAACAGGATTAGTGATAATAATTTTTGCCAATGCAGCCAACGGATAACCAAACCCAATTTTTGCATAGAAAAACTGATTCTTTTCTGCTTTTTTTTGTCCGACACGAATCGGTCTTATATCTTCCGGCTGATAGGTAATTTTTCCTTTGATGTCACTGTATGTATAGGTTTGCGCGTCCGGTTTTGCTTTTGCAATATCAGGCAAACTTGGCGAAAACGGCACTTTGTTCGATGATATTAAAATTGGTTCATACGCTTTTACAATCTCTACTTCATCTAATGTTGGCAATGTATCTGTACGCGTTTGCGCGTTGGAAAAGTAGTAAGTAGTAAGTAGTAAGTAGTAAGTAAATACTGATTTTAAAATAATATTTCTCATTTTTTTATCTTTTTTAATCGCAAAGTGCGCAATGTTTTTCGCAAAGTGCACAAAGCTTATTTTTTATTTTCTGTTTTTTTTCACGCTACGATCGCTAAGAAGCAAAGTGCGCAAAGCTTATTTATTTTTTGAACAGATTTCTCACTGTGTTCGAAATGACAATTTATTTACCATTTTCGAAATTCATTTGAGTTCCGTTGTCCTGTAATTTTAGTTTTCCGTTATCTAATTCCTGTTGAATGATCGCATCCAGCTTTTGTTTTGCTTCGGCTTTCACTTCGTCTTCCTGTGAGTAATTATCCAACATCGTTTGCAATGTTGCTTTTGCTTGTAATAATTTTTTATCATCTGTATAAATATCGCTCAACAAAATAAATGTCTTACCTAAATAATATTCATAAGAAGGAAATTTATCCAAATAATCGTCGCATTCTTTTTCCGCTTGTTTCTTATTTCCTTTTACATAATTGATCTTAGCGATGGTATATTTAGATTCAGCGGCTTGTTCGTTATTCGCATTTTTTACTACATATTCCAGTTCTTTCAACGCTTTGTCATCTTTATTATTTAAGTTGAATAAACTCATGCCTTTATAATATGCCATTTCCGCTTTATAGAATTCAGGTAAGTTGGGCAATGCAGCTACTTTCACAATATTATCTAACGTTTCCTGATATTTTTTAAGGAAGAATGATGTACGCATCAAACCAATCTGTGCTTCGCGTTTATTCTCATCCAAAGTTCCTGTTGCCTGTAATTTTGTATAGAGTTCATACGAACGCTGATAATTTTTCACATCATAATAATTGATATTTGCAGCGCGCGCAATGGAACGTTCTGTAAAACGATTCTGCGCCTGATTCACTACATATTCATAACCTTTCAGCGCAGCAGCAAAGTCCTGTTTGGTAAACAAACATTCCGATTTATAGAAGTTTGCAGGCAATGCAAAGAAACCGTTTGGAAATTGTGTGGTATAGTTAGTAAAACCACTTAACGCATTATCAATATTTCCTTTGAAGAATTGTTTTTCCGCAGCTAAATAAACAATTGAATCTTGTTCAGAAACAGTAACCTTTGAACCAGGATTTTGGTTAGCATAAGTAATGTATGCATTCGGATCACCTTTGGCAATATAAATTTCTTTGATGGCTAACATCGCTTCGTTAGATGCAGGTGTCGCAGGATATTGTTTTACTACTTTCTGATACCAGCTTAGTGCTTCATCGTATTTCGACTGATTTGAATAAATCAAACCTAATTTCAAATAGGCATCCGGAATTTGATCGGAATTTGGTTTGGTGGTTAACAACGATTTGAAAGTTGTAATCGCGTCTTCATCTTTATCTAAAGACATGTACGCGTTTCCTGCCTGTATAAGCGCATCATCAACAAATGCTGAGTTTGGAAAGCGTGCTACCAATGCTTTCATGCCGATAATTTTGTTTTGCAAATTGCCACCTAAACCATCAATGATTGATTTTTGATACAATGCATAATCAGCGCCTTGAGCATTCGCCTTGATGATCTCATCATAATATTGTGCTGATGATTTGTATTGCTTCTGCATAAAATAACAATCAGCCAGGCGTATCACTGCATCAGGATATATATTTTGTTTTTGTGTGATATTCGTTGAATTTTTCAACGACTGAACTGCTTTTAAGAAATACGCATCAGCACCATTGTAATCTTTCTTTTTATAGTAATTATAACCTTGCAAATAATTTCCGGTACCAATATCAACCTTGTCAGAATGTTCTTTCAGAATGTTTCCTGCCAAAGGAAAAAACTTATTTAATACGCCAATCGATTTATCATATTCGCCGCGCTGCGAAGCCATGTCTGCTTTCCAGTAATATGCCAATGCTTCAAAACTTTTTGAGTTGGTATATTTCAATGATTTATCAAAAAACGTTTCCGCATTTTCAAATTTATAATCGTTGTAATTTTCAACAGCTCGATAGTACGCCATTTTTTGGTATGCTTCTTTTAGTTTTTCTGATTTGGTTGGTAAGTTATCGATAATAGACATCGCTTCTTCGTAGTTGCGCGTCATTAAGAATAAATCAGCCAATAACTCATTTGCTTCCAATGTGTATTTTGAATTTGGATAAGCTGTGATAAAGTTTTTCAACGATACCAAGGCATCATTCGTTTGTCCTAACTCATACGATAATTTAGCATATTGAAACCATGCTTCTTCCTGAATGGCTTTATCAAAATTCATACGTGCTGCCTGCAAGAACGCGGTACGCGCATCTGTTTTCTTGCCTGTTTTTTCATAGCATTGACCTAACAAGAACATTGCATTTTGTCCAAGTGCAGTTTCTAAAGGCGACAACTGTAATAAGTTATTGATGGCTTTGTCGCATTGACCTTTTTGTGCTTGTACATAACCCAATGTGTAGTAATCTTCAGGCGTTACTTTTACTGCGCTGTTGACATAATCTTCCAAATAGGACAACGCGTTATCGTAATCTTTTAATTCATAATAAGAGTTACCAATCAGGTGTTTCATTTCGCTAACGTAGGAAACACCTTCTTTTAATTTTGGCACTGCATACGCAATCACACCTTTGTAATCTTTATTGATGAATTTGATAGATGTAATATAATAAGGAACGATCTTGCCATATTTTTTGGATGTTTCTAATTGCTGGAAACTTTTATAAGCGCCATTATAATCTTTTAAATAATAGCTGGACAAACCTGAATAATAATAACCTTCTTCGTTGTATGGATGGTTTTTCTTCGCTGCGATTTGATTGAAATACATTCTTGCTTGTTGGAATTTCTTCAATGCGAAATTGGCAAACGCGCGCTTGAACTGAAATTCTGTAACATCTTTTCCGGTCAAAGCATCTTCATCTACTTTGTCAAACCATTCCAATGCATCTTTGTAATTATTTGCAATGTATGCCAAATCACCTAAATGAAAATACGCACCGTTCGTTTTTGGATGACCTTTGAAATTTTCCGCAAAATAGATTAAATCTTTTTCGGCTTCAGGTGAACCGGTTTCTTTTTCACAAACAGCTTTATAATAAATCGCATCAGCATAAATTAAATTCGATTTATCTAATGTCTTGTTATCATATTTCTGAATGAAATCGATCAGCATTGGTTGTGCCACCGCATATTTTCCAAGGTTCACCAATTCTTCGGCTTCTTTATACGATTTTAAAATATCGATCTGCCTGAAAGTGGTTTGCGCGTAAGTGCTGAAAGATAAAAGATAAGATAAGAGTATCAGTGATGCAATTCTTCGCATAAAAAACAGTTTAGTTATAAATGATAACGTTTGGAATCAAAAATTATTCCAATGTAAAAATGCGTTATTAATAGAATGTTGAAAAGTGAAGATTATAAACGAATGTGGATGGTTTTTTGGTCATTGGACATAGTCATTAGGAATGAAATTAAAATATAAGACTACCACTAATTACCAATGACTAACCAACTAATGACTATCATCAAATAACTCTTTTGTCTTTTTGGTTATCTTTTTGATATTGTGTGTAATAAGCAAGCCATCGTCGATGCTGTCTTTACTTAGTTCCTCGATAGAATTTAATTCAATATTCAATGAATGCACTGAAATAAAGATTTCGCGTGCTGCGAGCAACATAGAATAGATCAGAAATAACAAGCTCAAACCAAATACAACAAAACCTGCATTTTGCTTTCCTAAATAGATAAACACCATTGAAACAGCACTCAGAATAAGCGAAATAATTCCGGTGAGCTGCATATTCCGGATCAGTAAAACACGTGTCCGTAAGTTGTGTATTTGCTGTAACACATAATCTTCGTGTTCTTCTTCGAAGCGTGTTTTTAAGGTTCGTATTAAGTTTGAAATGGCCACGAAGCGCGTTGTATAAGCAACGTATAGTAAAGAAACTGTTGAAAATAAAATGGCTGGTGTAGTGAGTGTGATTTCCATGATCAGACAACAAAATTACACAAATTAAAGTTCATTCGAAGTGGTGGCTACTTCACCGTAATGGAATTACTCCAAATGATATTCTTTGACATATCCAACTCGCGCCATTTCTTAAAAAAATAGTCATTTGGTTTTACTTCTACCAAATTTAAACCAATGCTAAAGACCATACTATTCTTTTTATTTTCAACATCTTTATACAATTTCAGTACATTATCATACGATTTAAACGGAGCCAGTTTAACAATAACAGGACTATTCCTGAAACAAATACTTTCGTTATAAATTTTTATTCCTTTTGAATTTATGCGGTAAATATCTTCCCAGGAACACGACATGTTATAAAAGAACAAGGTATCTGCTGAATTATTATGCAAACTCACTTTTACATTTAAACAATTAGTGCCTTTTACTTTTTCCCAGTTTTTTACTAAAACTGTTACTGTCGGTTTGAATTTTTTGATTTCAATTGTTTGAAAAGAAGACAACAGCAGTAAACAAGCACAGCAGCTTAAAATTCTAAATAATACATTAAACAAATATGAAAAGAAAATTGGAGTTGGTTTGTTAATTAAGTTTAATAAAAAAATCCATCAACAACGTTGATGGATTCTCCTGTGTTTTAATACACTATTATTTTCCAGGTCGTAAACTTCTCACCACTTTTCCGGTTTGCCACATTTCAGAGTTTCTGATTTCCGCTAATTCTGCTTCCAATTTTTCTCTATAATCCGGTTGTGAGTTGGTATCAATAGAGCGTTGTGCTTCTTCGCCTGCTGCTACTTTAGCATATAAGTCTTTGAATACCGGCAACACTGCTTCACGGAAAGGTCCTTTCCAATCTAATGCGCCACGTTGTGCGGTTGTTGAGCAATTACCATACATCCAGTCCATACCGTTCTCAGAAACTAATTTGATCAATGATTCTGTCAGTTCTTCAACAGTTTCATTAAATGCTTCTGATGGTGAATGTCCGTTTTCGCGCAATACTGCATATTGTGCTTCCATAATACCAGCTAATGCGCCCATTAAAACGCCGCGTTCGCCTGTTAGATCAGAATATACTTCTTTTTGGAAAGTGGTTTCAAATAAATATCCTGAACCGATACCGATGCCCAATGCAATTGTTCTGTCGTGTGCTTTTCCTGTTGCATCCTGAAAGATCGCATAAGATGAATTCAATCCTTTGCCTTCCAAAAATAAACGACGCAATGATGTTCCTGAACCTTTTGGTGCTGTTAAAATTACATCTACATCAGCCGGTGGAATGATACCTGTTCTTTCTTTGTAAGTGATACCGAAACCATGAGAAAAATACAATGCTTTGCCTGTAGTCAAATGTTTTTTCACGGTTGGCCACATTTCGATTTGTGCCGCATCAGACAACAGATACATGATAATGGTTGCTTTTGCCAATGCTTCTTCCGGTTCGAATAAAGTTTGTCCTGCTACAAAGCCGTCTTTTTCTGCTTTGTCCCATGATTTAGATGGTTTGCGTTGTCCTACAATTACATTGAAACCGTTATCGCGCAAATTAAGCGCCTGTCCAGGTCCTTGAACGCCGTAGCCGATGATAGCGATTACTTCGTTTTTTAATACTTCTTGTGCTTTTGCTAACGGAAATTCATCGCGTGTTACCACGTTTTCTTCTGTTCCGCCAAAATTCATTACTGCCATGTTATTCTAATTTTAGATTTGGGAATTGAGATTTAAGATTTAAACAATTCCAAAAATACAATTTATTTAGAGATTCTAATTTGTTAAAGATGTAGTTTGTATTAATTATTTTTCTATCCAGATCCTGGCTTCGACAAACTCAGCGTGTCGACCTGTGCGTTGAAGGACTACTCTACCCACACTTTTACTTTCACTGTTCCGGCACTCGTGTTTTTAACCACTAAGAAAGTACCGGCTGACGCTAAGTTTTCGGCGAGCCGCGAGCGTGTTTCGCCGGGCAAGAGCAACACTTCATCGGCACCGGCTGTATTATCTACCGCAGATAAACTAAACGTTACCTGCTCATTACCTGTGTTTTGTATCGTATAAAAGGTATCTGCATTGTAAGCCGCTGCGGTGTGTACGGTAACAGTGGTGTTCGGCAATATATCTTTCACTACTGTTGGTGCATGCACTACTCCGTTAACATCAATAGCGCGTGCCGATTGGTATAAGCCATAAACCGTTGGGTTGTTTACTTCTAAAATGCGCACCAGCACATCTAATTTATCGGTAAATAAAGTACGGATGCTGTCAATAATTTCGGGAATGCGTTCGTTTTCAATTTTGCGTTGATCGATGGCCAAAGTTGGGTCTGAAACGGAATCGGTAAACACGGTAATAGCTGTATTAAAAGCCGTTAAATCAGCAGGCGAAACGCCATAGGCACCTAAGTTAGTAATAACAGGCGTAGCTAAGTTTTTAAGAATGGTAGCATTTGTTATCAACTCTTCTTCGGTGGCTTTATACCAAAAACTGGTCGTAAAATCTGATTTTTTTTGTAGTACAATATCGTTGTTATTTACCGATAAAGCCGCTAAAGCATTACTAAATTTCAAACTCCATGTTTCTACCTGCTTTCGTCGAGTGGCTTTTAGCATGGCAACACCAGTTAAATCGCTGCGGCTGCTGGTATCTGCTGTTATTAAATTAGTTATCAGCGTATTTAACTGTGTTATCTGATTGCTTACTCCGGGAATTGTATTTAATGTGGTTGCATTTTTAGTTGCAAAGTTTCGCACCTTTAATGCCATACTAAAAAATGCTTCTTGTTCTTTTTGCATATAGATATTGTTTTAATTGTTACTACTATCCATAAAAATAAAGAAACTTTGTTCATAGTTATACTTTATTTTTTTGTATTAAATATTTTTAACAAATACTAAAATATAGTAATCTAATGCCTATTTGAATTATATACAGCTCCATTTAAATCCACACAGACACATAGAAAAATTGGCATAGCAATTCGGTTCGTAGTTTTTAATGGTTTAAAGAAGATACACATATTGTACGCAAAGCGTACAAATGCATATTTTTCTATGGTTTCCTCAGAAACTACTGTCTGCAATATCTCTTGCAAACATAGGATGTGGTTAAAAAAAATGATTATTAATTGTTCTGTGTATAAAATTAATTGGGTAATATTACTGAGGGCGTGTTTCTTACTTCCAAATGTAAATTTCTCAGTTGCTATTGTCTATTTCAGATTAGAGATTAATATTTTACATTTAGAGATTTATATTTTGTATTTAGAGATTAGTATTTAATATTTAGAGATTATTATTTTTTGTTTAGTAATTATTACTTTTTTTTTAGAGATTAATAATTTTTTTATAGAGATTAATAATTTTAGTTTAGAGATTATTATTATTAATAAAAAAATGTATCTTTAGGATAAAAATCAAGGTAATGCTAAAACATAAAAGAAAATCGATACATATTCCACAGAGTACCATCCTATTAGATATTATGCCTATGCTCAAGCTACGAAATATTACCAAGCCGATTGCCTATTTAGTGAAATTGGGCATTAATAGTGTGTCAGCGCAAAATTTGGTGCATGGCAAAACAGTACAGATAAACTATCATCTGCTCACTAAGCTATGCGTGGCGCTGAACTGCACACCTAACGATTTGTTTGTGCTGCGCGATATGCAATTGCCCGAAAACCATGCCCTGCATCAGCTAAAAACGATGGAAGCCGCCAGCAAAGTAACCACTATAAATGACTGGTTAATAGGCAAAAGCGTAGAGGAAGTAGAAGCGTTGCTAAAGCATTAAACATTAAATATTGGTCATTGGGTATTGGTCATTTGCCTATCGGTCGGTGTCCTCACCGACCGAAACATGCACATGGTTTTGCCTATCGGTCGGTGTCCTCACCGACCGAAATATGCACATGGTTGGTGAGACACCGACCATTAAACAATATATACACTAATTTTTAATTATGGTTCTGTTGAACCAGCAATATCTAAACCATTTCCACCTAAACTAGTAGATGTCCATGTACTAGTTGTACTATTCCATGATGCAGCATTACCCGATGTTGTAATAAATCCAAAATTACCATTCGATGCAGTAATCTTTTTTGCATTACCTCCTAAACTAATAGTAGTCCAAATACTAGTTAGATTATTATATGCAGCCGCATTACCTGTTGTAGTTGCAAATACAAAATTTCCATTTGAACCCGCAATAGCATAACCATTACCGCCCAAACTAATAGAAGTCCAGGTATTCGTTTGTTTATTCCATACCGCAGCATTACCTGATGAAGTAGAAAAAACAAAGTTTCCATTTGAACCAGCTATAGAATCATAATTTCCTCCTAAACTAATTGTTACCCAGGAATTTGTAGAGCTATTCCAAGCAGCAGCATTACCTGCATCTGTTGCAGCAGCTATATTTCCATTTGATTCAACAACTTTTTTACCATTTCCGCCCATACTAACGCTATACCAAGTGCTATTATTACTATTCCAAGCAGAAGCATTTCCTGAGGTCGTAATAATACCAATATTTTTGCCTAAAGATGAATTTCCATTTTGTATTGTAGCCACTTTATCATCCACATATTTTTTAGTGGCAGCATCTTGATTTAATGTTGGGTCTGATACATTTGCAATTTTTAATGAATTTGCACTATTGCCATTGGCTAATACTTTTGCTAAAGTTGGCGCATTGGCAACTGAATCGGCTGTTTTTGCATAAAACGCATATGGCACACTTAAGAATTGAGATGTACCAGTAATGGTATAGTTTGTGCCACCTGTTGGGTCTGTTTCTGTTTTGATGAAATATGGACCTTGTGCCCAGTTTATTGCAGATATATTACCAGACACTACTGTTCCTGCGCCAACTTCTATCGTAATAATACCATTTGCGTTGGTGGTGGTGGTTTGTGTTTCTGTATAAACAGATGTGCCGGAAGCAGATCCTTTTAAAATGCTTAAACGCATGCCTACAGATGTGTTGGTAATTAAGGCATTGCTTGCATTGCGAATAACTGCTTGGTAGGTCATTTTTTGTGGTGCTTGTGCATTAGAAAATTGCGCCAAGAAGCACAATACTAATAGTAGTGTTGATTGGTAGATAAATTTCATGTGATTACTTATTTTTTAAAATTTTGTATGATTGAACTTGATTGTCTTTGTTGGTAATATTCAGAAAATAAACACCTGTTGCATAATCAGCCATTGAGATATTGGTGGATGAAGATGTTATGTTTTGTTGAGCAATCGTTTTGCCATTGATGTCTGTTAAGGTGTAAGACAAATCTTTAGTTTCTGCATTATTAATATCGAGCGTAATAAAATCGGTTGTTGGATTTGGAAAAAGTTTTGTGATAATGTTTAGTTTATTATCTTTTATAGCTGTAACGATAAAAATCTCATACGGTTGTTGAATACCAGAACCTACTGAACCGTTTGTTCCAGTAGCTTTTATATCTGCTACTTGCCCTACAGAATAGCTTAATGAGCCGCCTGTGCCTGTTGCTGTTCCACCAGAAGCTAACGAAACCGCTTGTGCTTTAACCGTTTGTACAAACATAGTAAAAATTGAAAATAAAATTGAATGATAAAGTATTTTCATTTGTTAATTTTAATTGTTAAAATATAATAAGTTATTCTTGAATTACAAAGCTATTAATTTTGCTTCAAAAATGTCTATTTGTTTTTGAATTTGCTTTAGAAGATTTTCGGCTGTCCATTGTTCGGCATTGAATTCAATGGTAAATTCGCCGTCGTTTTCATCGATTTTACGAAAAGAAAAATTGGTCACATCTACTCTTCTTCGAGAGAATATTAGCATAAATCTACCAATTAAAACAGGTTGATTATAGGATATGAATTGTATTTTGTATGCTTTCATTATTTTATTTACTCGGTTCTAAAATTACATCGCTGCAAGCCGCACCGCTTGGTACCATTGGGAACAGGTTTTCTTCTTTTTCAACCACTACTTCCAACACATAACCGCCTTTGTGCGCGAACATCGTGTCTAACGCAGCGCTTAAATCTTCGCGCTTTTCAACTTTTGCGGCTTCCAGTCGGAAACCTTTGGCAATGGCGATAAAATCAGGATTTTTTAATTCTACAGAAGAATATCGGTTATCGAAGAATAGCTGCTGCCATTGACGAACCATACCTAAATAATTATTATTAAAGATAACGATCTTCACATTCAGGTCGTTTTGCCATATAGTGCCGAGTTCCTGTACAGTCATTTGGAAACAGCCATCGCCAACAACAACGACAACAGTGCGGTCAGGTGCTGCCATTTGCGCGCCGATAGATGCAGGAATCGAAAAGCCCATCGTACCTAAACCACCGCTGGAAATCCACGAATTCGGTTTTCTGTAGGTATAATAACGCATCGCGTACATTTGGTGCTGGCCAACATCCGGTATAATAATGGCTTCGCCTTTGGTTTTTTGATCAATCAAGTGCATGATTTCACCCATTTTGATGCCTTCTGTTTCCGGATGTACTGCGTGTTTTATAACAATTTCCTGCTCCTCTTTATCTAATTCTTTAAATGATTGAATCCATTCATTATGTTGGTTTTCAGACACTAAAGGCAATAATGCTTCCAATGCTTCTTTTGCATCTGCGCAAATACCAACTTCTGTTTTCAATACTTTATTAATCTCAACAGGGTCGATTTCGATATGAATAATCTTCGCTTGCTTACCAAATTTATTTACATCGCCGGTTACACGGTCATCGAAACGCATACCGACTGCAATCATCACATCACATTCATTCATTTTGATGTTCACAGAATAGTTTCCGTGCATACCCGGCAAACCGACATAGTTTGCATGTTCAGGATCAAAACCACCTAAACCTTGCATAGTCGTAGCCACAGGAATACCTGTTTTAGCAGAAAATGCTTCCAATGCCTCTCTTGCCTGAGAAATGATAACACCCTGACCAGCAAGCACCAATGGTTTTTTAGCTGTATTGATGATAGAAGCTGCCTTTTCCAAATCAGCGACAGATGGTGTTTGTTTAGGATTATATCCACGCACATTTTCAAAGGTAGGATAACCCTTCCAATCCATCAATTCGAACTGCGCGTTTTTAGTAATATCGATCAAAACCGGACCCGGCTTACCTGAATTGGCTATATAAAATGCTTTGGCAATTACTTCCGGAATTTCAGCAGCATTTGTGACCTGATAGTTCCATTTGGTAATTGGCATCGTAATACCAACTACATCGGTTTCCTGGAAAGCATCCGTACCTAATAAATGTTTCGCCACTTGTCCGGTAATACACACCAATGGTGTAGAATCCATAACGGCATCAGCGATACCGGTAATCAAATTGGTAGCACCTGGTCCTGATGTTGCGAAGCACACACCTGCTTTTCCTTTGATACGCGCCCAACCTTCGGCAGCATGCACCGCACCTTGCTCGTGGCGTGTTAAAACGTGGTTGATCTTGTCCTGGTAATGCCAAAGTGCATCGTAGATCGGCATAATTGCGCCACCAGGATAACCATAAATTACTTCAATTCCTTCAGCAATTAAAGATTTGATCACTGCTTCAGCGCCGGATATTTGCTTGTTTTCTTCCATCAGTTTAAAATGACTATCTACAAAACTACACAATTCCGTTTTTTATGTAAAGCAATAAACGAATTAAGTTTATAAATAGTGATTTCTTAACAATTTCGCTGCCCATATGATATACGAAGTAGAATTGCTAAAATTTTGTGTAACTTTATTTACACAATAAAAACACATTATGTATTATAAATTTTTCACCTTATTCTTCTTGTCTATATTACTATTTTCCTGCAAAAAAGAAACCAATAACAATGCGAGAATTGCGCCACCTGCTGTTGAAGTAAAAACGGAAAGCTGGATGCATGATCTCATCACATTGTATGCTTCCAAAAATATTGCACTGATAGATATTATGATGCCAGGCGCACACGATGCAGGTTTGTATGAATTAAATAGTTGTACTTTTGGCGCCAATTACTGCAATACAGAAACGCAGTTGCTCAACTTTGCCGATCAGTTAAAACAAGGTATCCGTATTTTTGATGTGCGTCCATCGTTTGCCGATAATAAATTTTATACAGAACATTCAACCGGTTGTGGAGGCCTTGGTTGTAAAGGTGCCTATTTAACTACTATTTACAACGACATCAATACTTTTTTAGATACGCATGCGGAATTGGTTATCTTAGAGTTTAGTCATTTCTGCGGTACTTCTGTAACAGACACTGCTTTTTTGAATTTAACTTACCGATTACTTGGTGATAAAATCTATAAAGAAACAACAGCGTCTTCTGTTTCATTTATTCATCAACCATTGAAAGATATCATCGGAAATGGTACTTCAGGAAAAGTGCTGATGATGTATGAAGGTATTGCAAATAATGCAACAAACAGAGCAAACGGTATGTTTAGCGGCAATTATATACCAAAAGAAGGTGCATGGACGAACAGCCATTACTTAAAAGATATGCACCAAGGACAACTGACGCTTTACCGTAATTTCTCAAATGATGGTAATCACTTATTCCAGTTTAGCTGGCAAATTACACAGAACGAATTGCAGTCGATCAATTGTGCGCTGAATCCGAATGCGCCGTCAATTCATAAAACTGCAGACAGTGCGAATGTTACTATTGCACCAGTTATGGATTCGTTAATTAGTATTGGTCAAATCCGTAAAGGACGAATTCCGAATGTTATTTACTTAGATTATTCAGAAAGTTTTGTTACAAAACAATGTATTAAGATCAGCAGGTTGAATTTAGAATAACTTCGTAATATGAGATGGCTTCGTGCCTCGCCATAACGCAAAGCATTTATAACAATCTTTTATGTTTCTTTTCCGACAAGAATGAATTAACTTCACTCGCAAATAAATTAAATACAATGACAGCAGCTAAAGGATATGCAGCACTAAAACCAAAAGACCAATTAGTACCATGGAATTTTGACCGCCGCGATGTAGGCGAAAACGACATCATGATCGATATTTTATACAGTGGCATTTGCCACTCAGATATTCACCAGGTACGCGATGAGTGGTTTCCGGGAATTTATCCGATGGTGCCGGGCCACGAAATTGTTGGACGCGTGGTGAAAGTAGGCAACGCCGTTACTGATTTTAAAGTTGGTGAACTGGCAGGCGTTGGCTGTATGGTTGATTCATGCAAACAATGTGATACTTGTAATCGCGGTTATGAGCAGTTCTGCAAAACAGGCGCAGTTTACACATATAACTCTTTAGAAAAAGATGGCAAGACACCAACATATGGCGGTTACTCTAATAACATCGTAGTGAAAAAAGATTTCGCACTGCATGTATCTGATAAATTACCATTAGAAGGTGTTGCACCGTTGTTGTGTGCAGGTATTACGACCTACTCACCTATTAAAAAATGGAACATCGGTAAAGGACATAAAGTGGCGGTGTTAGGACTTGGCGGTTTAGGACATATGGCTGTTAAGTTTGCCGTGTCGTTTGGCGCTGAAGTAACAGTGTTAAGTACATCATCAGGCAAAGAAGCAGATGCTAAGAAATTAGGCGCACACAAATTCTGCAATACAAAAGATGTGAATCAAGTAAAAGCATGCACTAGCTATTTCGATTTCATTATCGATACCGTTTCTGCAGAGCATGATTATGATATGTATCTGAAAATGCTGAATGCTTTTGGAACACAAATACTAGTAGGTATTCCTGAAACGCCAATTAAGTTGAGTGCTTTTTCTTTATTATCAAACGGAAGAAGTTTGACTGCATCGTCTATAGGTGGTATTCCTGAAACACAGGAAATGCTGGACTACTGCGCTGAACACAATATTGTTTCTGATGTAGAAGTTATCAATATAAACTATGTAAACGAAGCATACGAACGCGTGATCAAAAGCGATGTAAAATATCGTTTTGTGATTGATATGGCAACGGTATAGATTAGATGAGATCTATTGCATTGATATTATTACTACTTCTTGCAAATAATTTATTTGCACAGAACAAACACAGTGAGTTGTATAATAAGATAAAATCTATCTCTAAAATATTGTTGAACAGAGAAATTGATTCTTTCACATACAATAAACCGGTTATCGCAGATACTCTGGCAAAAAATGTAAGACACACCCTAACTTGTGAACTTACATTTAATACAGATACATTACCGCCTTTGTTATTGATCAATGATCAGTATTCAGAATATAATGCATTAGATTCTCTTTCTGAAAAATCAATTTATTCTATTGAAGTGATTAATGGCAATGGACCTGCAACAACTGCATTATATGGTGCTAAAGGTTTAAATGGTGTTATATCTATCAAAACTACAGATTATTATTACTCAAGCATTAAGAAGAAAAAACATAAATAATTATCACTGACAATAAGGCAGATTTTTTTAGTATAACATACTCTTAAACAAAATGGATTGATATTTGTATATACAAGTATTCAAATAAATTCAACATTTTATGTCAATTTTACTTCAACCTTACAACAAAAATGGCCTTACACTTAAAAATAAAGTAGTAATGGCACCAATGACACGTTCAAGATCAATCGGAAATATTCCAAATGATTTAGTAGCAACGTATTATCAACAAAGAGCCGGCGCTGGTTTAATTATTACAGAAGGTGTCTCTCCTTCTCCAAATGGTGTCGGTTACGCGCGTATTCCTGGAATTTATAATCAAGCACAGATAGATGGCTGGAAAAAGACAACTACTGCAGTTCATGCTGAAGGCGCAAAGATCTTTATTCAACTGATGCATACAGGAAGAATTGGACACACTGCTAATTTGCCGGAAGGTGCCAAACTAGTAGCACCATCTGCTATCGTTGCAGCCGGCGAAATGTGGACAGATACACAAGGCATGCAGGCACATCCTGTTCCTCATGAATTAACTACTGAAGAAGTGAAAGCTACAATACAAGAATATGTAAAAGCAGCACAAAATGCTGTTGAAGCAGGTTTCGATGGTGTAGAATTGCATGGTGCAAATGGTTATTTAATTGAACAGTTTATTCGTACCACCAGCAATCAAAGAAGTGATGAATATGGCGATCCAACCAAGTTTGTTTTAGAAGTAGCGAAAGTTGTTGCTGATGCGATTGGTAAAGAAAAAACAGGTATTCGTTTGTCTCCATACGGTGTTTATAATGACATGCCATACGATGCATCAACTATGGATGCTGTTTATGAATCGATATTTGAAGGTTTGAATGCTATTGGTATTCAATACATTCATTTAGTAGATCACAGCAGTGGTGGCGCGCCTGTAGTGCCCGATTCTATTAAGGTTGCTGCAAGAAATAAATTCAAAAATACATTGATCTTAAGCGGTGGTTACAATAAAGAAAAAGCAGATGCTGATCTGGATGCAGGCAAAGCTGACTTAATTGCATTTGGCAAACCGTTTATTTCTAATCCTGATTTTGTAGAACGAATGGAAAAAAATCATGCATTAGCTACTGTTGATTTCCAAACATTATATACGGCAGATGAAAAAGGATACACCGATTATCCGGTTTATTCAGCATAGTTTTAATTTATAGACTAATATTGAAAAGGTCGAAACAATATGTTTCGACCTTTTTTATGTATAGATACAAATTAAGACTTTAACTAAATAATCATGGATTTATTTGGATCATAAGAAGCAAAATTTAAACTTTTATATTTGGTTCTTGTTTTAATTGTCACAAATTGTGTTTTGGTCTGTTATCATCAAATATCTAACGCAATAAAAATATTATGAAAACTTCATTTCGCTTCTCTTTATTTTTTAGTTTGCTGTTCTATTTTACTTTCTCTGTAAATGCACAACTTAAACCAGTTGCTTATAACGATGCTTTTCAACAGTTAAATGGATTAGCAGCAACACCGAAAAAAACCATGAAAAAGAAAGCAGGCGTTTTGATTCTTCCTGCATGGAAAGGCATTGATGCACGCGCAAAAAAATCAGCTGAAGATTTGGCAAAGTTAGGTTATTATACTTTTGTCGCAGATATTTATGGTGAAGGAAATTATCCTAAAACTACAGAAGAAGCCGGTAAACAAGCCGGTTATTATAAATCGCACATTGATGAATACAGGCACCGCATACATCTTGCGCTTGAACAGTTAATAAAATCAGGCGCTGACAGTAACAACATTATTGTGATTGGTTATTGCTTTGGCGGAACCGGCGCTTTGGAAGCTGCTCGTGCTAACTTTCACGTGAAAGGTGTGGTTTCGTTTCATGGTGGTTTAAGTCGTGATACCAGTAAAATGATAACAATCATTACACCTAAAATTTTGGTGTGTCATGGCGCTGATGATTTTTATATTTCTGAGAATGAGATCAAAACTTTTCAAAATGAAATGCGCAACAGTAAAGCAGACTGGCAAATGATCTATTATGCAAATTCAGTGCATTCATTTACTGATTTTGATGCAGGAAATGATAATTCAAAAGGTGCTGCATACAATGAAAAAGCCGCAAAAAGTTCATGGAAAGCAATGCTTGATTTTATGGATGAATTGTTGCAGTAATTACCATGAGTTATCTAATTCCACTGCTTCTTTCAGTAATTTGACGATTGCGTCTTCATTTATTTCATCTATCGATTTATAAATTTTATAGAAGATCTGTTTATTGGTTCCGTGTTTAAGATAATTATCTTTATCTTTTAATTTACATCCGTACCAAAAACCCAGCAACACACCTTGTTGAAAACCACCACGCGGAACAGTTGCCGGCCAAATAATACAAATACCTTTCTTACCGCGAAAAAATGGTACATTGTACGATATTTTTTCTTTACAATACTCAGGAAGATTTTCTAAAACTATTTGTCTCAACACATCAACGATAATACGTTCTTCGTAAGGTATAAATTCTAACAAATCAACTACTGATCTGAATTTTGGAACATAAGTATTTTTATTACTCATCGCCTATTGCAGCAGTTTTCATTTCAGCAGCTAAATCATGTCCAAGATATTTTTCAATCCAGTTGTGTACTATATAAATAACTGGTGTCAGCACAACAGCAACCATAAATTTATAGATATAATTTCCGATGCAAACTGTCATAACTGTGGCAAAAGGCCACGCTGCGCCATTGGAACTGCTTACATATTTTGGATATAAATAGAACGCAATGATCAACACCACAAAGCTATCGATGAGTTGCGAAACCAGCGTAGAACCTGTACTTCTGAGCCAAATATATTTTTCACCACTCCATTTTTTTATTTTGTGAAAGATGACTACATCAATCACTTGACCAATGAGAAACGCAATCAAAGAACCTAAAATAATAGCAATACCTTGTCCAAAAACCTGCGCATAAGCACTTTGCATATTTAGTACACCTTGTTCAATTTTTGAACCTGACCACCAATCTGCCGGTGTTAATTTAATAGCTATAAAGTACATCAGAAATGCGTATGCCAACAGTGTTACCGTTAAATAAGACAGGAACTTCACACCTTTTTCGCCGTAATATTCATTGATGATATCCGTCATAATAAAGACAACCGGCCACAGTAAAACACCTGCTGTCAGGTTAAATGAAAAATCATTACCGAATAACGGAATTTTGAATGGTGCAATACCAAGTGTGCTTTCTAAAGAAAATATCTTAACGCCAATTACTTCGGCAATGAATGCGTTGGCAATAAAAAATCCACCAAGGAAAATGAACAGTTTAGTGGATTTATTTTTGATAATATTTGTAATCATGATTCACGTTTAATACGTTATTTCCGCTTATTTCTTTTGTATAATTTATAAATTATAAAACTCACTAAAGCAGGCAGAAAAATACAATACAAAATAAGAAAAAATATTCCTTTCCAATCAATAATGAACAATGATTCTACGTCAAACAATAATACAATTAAAAAAATCATTTTATTTATGATTTACGAAAGTCTGACTATTTAATTCAATTTCACATTTTTAAGTATCACTAAATTCATTGAATTGCTTTGTAAACCGGAAACATTTTTATGTGTGAAACGCGTCAGTTCATCATAAAACAAAGGCACTACAGGCGCTTCCTCAATAATGATCTTTTCCAACTGCTGATACAGAATATTTGCCTTGCTGTTATCTGTTTCTTTAATCGCCTGCTCGTAAATTTTATCGTACTGCTCATTCTTGAAATATGTATAATTTGGAGGCGCGCCATTTTTGCTGTAAAATAACGCTAAATAATTTTCGCCGTCAGGATAATCACCGATCCACGAAGCGCGGAAAAATCCAACTTCATTTTTGCGCATCGCTTCACGCAAGAATGTCGCAGGCGTATTCTCAATTTTACAGGTAATGCCGATATTTTTTAATTCATTCGCAACATAGGTAATTAAATCACTGTATGTTGGATTGGAATAAATTTTAATCTCTGTGATGCCTGCGCCATTTGGATAACCTGCTTCAATCAATAATTTTTTTGCTTTTTCTACATCATACGAATAACCTTTCAAGTTTGCATCAAAACAAGGTAAACCGTTTGGAATCATTCCATGTTCAGCAGAAACACCAACGCCATTTCGCAAATAGGATATCATTTTTTTTCTGTCAATCGCATAATTAATCGCCTGGCGTACTTTCTTGTTTTTCAATGCTTCACATTCCTGTTTTGCCATAGAAATACCTAAATACTCAGTATTCAGAAATGGCATTTTTTCAAAATTAATCTTATCATTCCATTCCGGTTGTAAAGTGCCTGTAGCTGTCAATAATTTATCTTTGTACGAAACATCCAAACCCGTCATAAAATCCAGCTTTCCTTGCGAAAATTCCATAAATTCGGAACCGCGATCAGCAATAAAACTGATACGTACACCATCTAAATATGGTAATTTATTTCCTAAAGAATCTGTTTCAAAATAATTATCATTCTTTTTTAATACCAACACATTATTTTCTTCCCAACGCACCAATTTAAATGGTCCTGTCCCAACAGGATTGGATCGAAAATCTTTTCCGTAAAAATCTACCACTTCTTTTGGAACGACAGAACAATATTGTAATGTCAGCAAACCTAACATTGGTTTGAACGGATTTTTTAAATGAATAACAAATGTAGTATCATTCGTTGCTTCAAATGGATTTTTGGTATCTACTTTTCCATTAAACAGCCAGCCACCGGTGGATGCAACTGTTGAATCAATCAAACGATTAAATGAATATACAAAATCAGATGCAATTACTTTTCTGCCTTTGCCATTCGCAAATTTTTCATGATCATGAAAAAATACATCATTGCGCAAATTGAATGTATAAGTCAAACCATCGTTAGAAATTGTCCAGCTTTTAGCGATACACGGAATCACATCCATTTTAGAATTGATCTGTACCAAACCATTATACAATTGAACATCTGCCCACATGGTGCCTTGGTCTTTTGCAAAAGCCGGATCCATTGAACTTAAACCGAAATTAAAGTTCATACGAAATACATTTCTTTTTTTTGTTGAAACCGGATTATTACATGAGGTAATACTCATAACAAATATCACAGGAATCAGTAACCAAATATTTTTTTTGAAGTACATAGACAGGTTTTAAAATTCCATGAATAAATCGATTTGTTGTTCAATCAACTTTGCGATTTCCGGATTATTGAGTTTTCCATTTTCATCCAGCATCAAATGTACTTGCGAAATCGGAATTTTCAGGTGCAGCACATTCATTTTCATATGATTGAAAATATTGGTCAGATGTTCCATGCCACGCAGGTTTCCTGCACGACCTTCTGCAACACCGGTTAAACATGCTTTTTTATTATGAAAACATTTTTTGACATCAGACGCATCAATAAATGCTTTGAACATGCCTGGGAAACTACCGTTGTATTCCGGTACGATGAACATATACTTTGAAGTTGGCGCCAAGATAGTGTCTTCAATAGTTGCCTGCTGCGGTGTTTTAGCATTATGAAAAGTATGTGTAAAAATGGTAGGATCTACATCTTCCAATGTAATAAATTGATGCGGAATATTTTTTTTGTTTAATAACTCAGCATAAAAATCAGCTATCTTACGAGAATTGCTGCCAGGACGCGCAGTTCCATGAAATAAGGTCAACATAATTAAGTTTTAGTTGTATAAAAATAGAATGTAAAAAAACGGCGACAGTTTAAAATTATCCACAATGCGTGCGTTGGATGATAGTATGTTTAGAAACAAAAAATTACTTGTAAGATTGATTAAGCAAGTGAATCTTCCAATTTGGAATACGCAGGATTTTTTTCTAATTCCTGTGCCACAATAGATGCAGTTTCGCGGCCACTGCGAAGTGCAGCTTCCATACTTCCAACGCTTAAACTATCGCCGCAACAATAAACCGTATCGCTTATTTTTTTTGTGAAACGCACTTCATCCAAAATGGGTTTGAATGGCATCGCATATTTGATATAATACGTTTTAATATGCTGCCAATCCATCACAGATAAACCGAACCATTCAGACAATTCAGTCAGGCATTTTACTTCCAGTTCTTCATCATCCAAATCATGTTCTTTTACGACATTTACTGCAATCAAATGTTTGCCTGACGGTGCGTAAGAAGTATGCAAATTTGTTGGTACAAATACATGATTTACCAAACCGCTTTCATTTCCATTCAGCATCACTACTGCTTTAGAAACCGGCGCTTTATCAGCAGAAAAATATAATGTAGTTACATGAGAACATTCTGCAGAAAGCGCCTCTTTTTGTAATACGGTATTTGCATCAATTGCGTTTGTTGAAACTATTACATATTTTGATTCTATGAAATCGCCATTTACCAATTCAACACCATTATCCAATACTTTCTTCACTTTTGTTTTAAAAGAGATAGTTTCCGGTTCTAATTTTTCTGCAATCGCTTCGCTGATCTTTCCGATACCTTCTTTTGGCAGCGCCACATGATCCTGAAAAAGTGATTTCAGGTAAATCTTTGAAAAACGTGATGATGATTGTAAGTTATAATCAAAAATATTTGCTGCCAGCATTGGTCTGAACAACGAATCGATCAGTTTTTTGCTAAAGCCGTTTTTAGAAAAATATTCAAAGGTTGAAGATTCTGTTTCTTTTACCAGTTTGTTGTAAGGCAAAGTTTTCAATTTCACATATAAACCAAACAAACGCATTTTATCAGAAAGCGAAGCATTTTGAGAAAACGCCGTTGAGAAAGAATCGATGGTTTGATAGACAGGATTTGTAAATAGATTAAATGCATTTTGATAGCGCAACAAATAACCAGGATAGGTATTTTTTAGCTCAAGTACATTTAAATTAATGATCTTTTTGAGTTCAGTCGTTGAATGATGATAGAAGTGCAAACCTCTGTCAAGAGTATAGCCATTCATTTTATCGCTGCGCGCACGACCACCAACCTGCGATGAAACTTCCAATACTTTTACCTTAAATCCGGCTTGTTGTAAATAGTAAGCTGCCGATAAACCGGAAAAGCCACTGCCGACAATAATTACATCGTAAGGTTTCATCTATTCTTTCTTCTATTTTTTGGCATATTGAGCAGCATGGATTTTACAAAAAATTACCATGCATATTTTTTATGCCAATTACGGAGTACAAAAATAGAGCAAAATATATGCTTACCGCAGGATTTAACGGTTAAGTAAGCATTAACGCAAGTTTATTTTAATGCTTTTTTTATTGCTTTTTAACAATTATTTGTGGTGTTGTGATAGTATTGCTTTTATGTCGCGCTCTGTCAGTTATATATATAGAAAAAGAGAAAGTGTCAATTGTTGTGCCTTTATCATTGAAATACACTTCATAACTTGTTTTTTGCAACAAAGAAGTCAGTTTTACACCAATTGTACCATCAATTGCAATAGATGTTCCTTTGTATGGAATTTTAGGAATATTATCTAATGTATCAACCAGACTGGGTGATTTTAAGTTAAATCTGTAAATTTTAGACGATTTAGAGGTGTCACTATTGCTTGCCAATCCTAAATCGCCGTCACCGTCTGTGAATTTAATGTACAACCAACCGCTGTCGCCAAGCGTATAAATATCGTTGTCTTTCTCAAAACCGCCGAATGTAATAACTGGTTCAATTGGATACGATGGCGTTTTATAGCAACCGGCAATCATTAATATTATTACAGAAAGAAAGGCAAAAATTTTAAAGTTCATTTTAATAATTAAATTTGCGTGGTGCAAGATGCAACAACAATATTAGCAAACATTTTCAATACAGACAATTTTAGCTTTAATGAAGTTGCATTGTCTCTATTTCAATTCCAATATACAAACAATTTAGTATATAAAAGGTTTGTTGATTATTTAAAAATCCAACCAAATGACATTGACAGTATAGAAAAAATTCCATTTTTACCAATTGAATTTTATAAAAATCAAAACATCATTATTGAAAACGCAACTGTTGCAAAAATATTTGAAAGCAGCGGTACAACCGGACAAATCAACAGCAAACATTTGGTACATGATCTTGGTGTTTATGAAAAAAGTTTTCGCGCAGGATTTGAGCAATTTTATGGTGATATAAAAAACTATGTAGTTTTAGCTTTACTACCATCATATTTAGAACGCGATACGTCGTCATTGGTGTACATGGTGAATGATCTGATACTGCAATCAGAATCTGAATATTCAGGATTTTATTTAAATAATCTGGATGAACTGGCAAAGCATATTGCTGCAATAAAATCTCAGCAAAAAAAAATCTTATTGATTGGTGTAACATTCGCTTTACTGGATTTTGCGGAACAGTTTCCTATGGATTTATCGGATGTTATTATTATGGAAACCGGCGGAATGAAAGGCAGACGCGAAGAAATGACACGCGAAGAAGTGCATACTGTATTAAAACATGCATTTAATGTAAAAATGATTCATTCTGAATATGGAATGACAGAATTATTATCGCAGGCGTACTCTTGCGGAAACGGAATTTTTAGGACAGCTAAAACTATGAAAATTCTGAAACGCGATATTTACAATCCAATGAAAGTATCAGCAAATGCTGGTCGTGGCGGCTTGAATGTAATTGATTTAGCTAATATTTATTCATGTAGTTTTATTGCCACACAAGATTTAGTAAATATTATTGATGAAGATACATTTGAAGTTTTAGGAAGAATCGATAATTCAGATATTCGCGGCTGCAATTTGATGGTGGCTGATATTTAGATTATTTCCAATTCTTAATTTCTTTCAGCACGCGTTTGATTGGCAAACCCATTACATTCTGAAATTCGCCTTCGAGTTTGTCAACGCCAAGATATTCCTGAATATTGTAAGCACCTGCTTTATCTAACGGTGAGAAATGAGTGACATAATTTCTGATCTCTTCGTCTGTTAATTCTTTGAAATGCACGACTGCATGCTCTGAAAACGAAATTTGTTTTTTGTTTTTCCGAATAGAAACACCTGTAATGACTTCATGCGTCTTGCCATTCATCGCTTTCAAACATTTAAACGCAGCTTCCAGATTCTTTGGTTTTCCAATCATTTTCTTTTCAAAGATGACGATGGTATCGGCGCAAATAATAAAGTCTTTATCATCGCCAACATAAGAATACACATCGTGCATTTTTAATTTGGAAAGGTATTCAGGAACTTTGGAATGGCTTAAATCAAACGGAAAACGTTCTTCTACGTTCGGACGAACTACTTCAATATCAAAACCTGCATCTGCTAAAATCTCAAACCTGCGCGGTGACTGAGAACCTAAAATAATTTTGGTGGTTTTGCTCATTTTTGTTTAAAACAATTGCTTCAGATAAGCAACATAGTTGATTAATATCGGACTCAAGCCCTGACTAAAATACAACATTGAACTTATACCAAGCAGCATGTAAACCTTTATCAAATTGCTAACAAAATGGAACTGTTTCGTGGTTTTTGCAATAAACAAGTAAATAATTATCAGTACTAAAGGTAAGATCAAACCAACAATAATAAATAAATGAACTTTATGGATACCCATTCTGATAAAAAAGAAAACAAATGTCAGCAACATAGCAATAATAATAACTGCAAAAACAGCGCAAATAATTTTCGCTGCTAAATTGCCAAATTGAATTGGAATGGTTTTACAATCGTATTGTTCATCGCCTGCTTTGTCTTCCATATCTTTTACGATCTCGCGAATAAATGTAGTTAAGAATGCAAACAACGAATACACCAGAGCACCGATAAAAAGACTGCTTCTGTATTCTGTTTCATTCGGACCCATTAAATAATTGCCACCGCTTTCAAATAATGATATCAATAAGATGGTTGCAGCACTGCAGAATGCAACTGTTAGATTTCCAAGTATCAGTTGTTTTTTAAACATGGAAGCATAGAAAAACAGGATTACCATAATAATGATTGGAAAAGTAGAAAGCCGATATTCTCTTGTCAGAATTGCCAACCAAACAGTAGCGATTACGCTTAAAGCACAAGTTATTTTATAAATATTATATGCAGTAATTTCACTGATTTTCTGACCAATAATGACATCATTCGGCTTGTTAAAGGTATCAATATCAACATCATATATATCGTTAATGATATAACCGCCTGCGGCAATACAAACTGTTGCAAATACTAATAAACAGAATTGAAAATCCGTCATTAACGGAAATAAATGAAAGATGCGATAGCTGTTTGCTATTAAAAATGAATACCAAAACAAGCACATCGTGAGCGTAATTACCAGTAAATTGATTGGTCGAATGAGTTTGACAATATTCATTTTTAAATTTTTAAGCGACTGCAAATATAATAAAATCAATTGGCACATACCTGAAAGTATGAATTGATAACGAAAAGATATGTTTTATATTGTTTGTGTATATTTTACATGTCCAAAAAATTTAACACATATAGTATTGTAAATCGTTTATATTTACCAATAAATCTTAGATTTACATTTAAGATTAGACAAAACCATAAATATAGTTTCATAAATCCTGAATCATTTCTTAATTTTTTTTGCGTTATGAAATTATTTGTTTACATCGTTTTGTTTTTCTTTTCTGTTTATGGTTTTTCAAAGAACCGGTTTGCGCTTTGTTTATATATAGATGACAGTGATAAAGCGGTAGGATTTCGTGAAAGTTTTGCTACCGAAAAAGACGGTAATGATATATATATATATTACCAGGCAGATGCTAATTTAACGCAAGACTATAAAGTAAAAATAGAACGCATGGAAGACAGAGCCGATTCTGTTTACACAGTGTTAGACGAAATAATATTGCCGGTGAATAAAACACCTAAAAATTACACTTATAAAAGTTACACATTTTCGCTGCCAGGTTTTTATCGTTTTACATTGTTAGATAGCAATTCCAATGCTATTGAAACATACAAAACTTCAATTCGTTATTTAGATAATTACTATGCAAATGATTCAGCGTTAGATACATGGTACTACAAGAACACCGCCATCGTTTTTTGCGACAGTGTATTAAGCGAAATTTTTATCGGCAAGAAAAATAAATTTCCATACAATACAGGCGGAACAATTGTAACTACTTACATTACGCATGATGAAAAGAAATTGCGCACCGAAAAAATAGTGGCTAAAATCTACACAATTGATGGCGCTAAAAATTTAATTGAAACACTCAATATAGATATCAAACCAACACAGCGCTGGACGTCTTTTCCTGTTACTTTAAAAAACAGAGGAAAATATCGTGTAGAATTATATAGTGATAAAGGTATCTTTATACAATCCAAAACTGTAGAGATTGAATAATTTTTTCCGTATCATCTGAACAAACTGCACTTTTATGAAATATATATTCACTATACTGCTTTTATTTTTTTCTACGAGAATTATTGAAGCAAAAACACTTTTCACAGTTTGTGCCGATTACTCTAATGATGGCAATCCGATAAACAGTTATGCGGAATGGAACATACAACGTTCCGGAAATTTCATGTATATCTTTGTAAAATCTGACCAACTGCTGACCAAAAAATATTTCATCAGAATAGAAAAATTATATGGCAGAACAGACAGCACATTTTTATTGTTCGATCAGTTTGAATTAAAAAAAGACAGTTCTAAAAATTGGGTTGCCAATAAATATACATTTTTGAGAAGTGGCATCTATAAATTTTTATTATTTGAAAATGACGACAATACACCTGTTGAAACTTATTACACAACTATTTTATATACTGACCAAACCTATATTGATGACGGTTTTACAGATACATGGTTTTATAGAAATTCAACACTGCGTTTTTGCGATAGCATACACAATGAACAGTTAATTGGCACCAAAGATATTTTCATAGCGCAACCAAAAGAAACGAAAATAACAATGTATATTTCTCAGCCGGATAGATTGGAATTAAAGACAGACAGGATACTTGCAAAGATTTATAAGTTAGAAAATAATGAGAAAAAATTTTTATATACTGACATATTCTTTACAAATTATAAGTGGAGATGGACTTTTTTAGAATTAATATTAAAATCAAAAGCGAAGTACTTAATTGAACTTTACAATGAAGAAGAAGTTTTTATAAATAGCAGAAAACTGGAATTGCAATAGTTTATCTTAAGTTTTAAATAAAATACCATAAAAACGGTATTACAGACATTATGACACAATGTTAATTTTAACGGAAATAATATTGCTGTTAAATTTAAATTTTATTCAAAAACAATAAAACCACACACATGAAAAAATTACTATTATCCATTGCATTTTTATTACCTTTTGCATTAATTGCACAAACTGTGAAGTTGTGCGAAAAATATGATGCTGCAACTGGTGAAACGTCAGGTTACTATGAAACCTGGGACATCAAACCCAATGGCGGTTATATTTACATTGTTTATACGCAATCAACTGCAATTAAAGAGCCATTAGCTGTTGAAATTCAAAAAAAAGAAGATGGCGAATACAAAACCTATGAACTGCATAATTTTCTGAATGACGTTTCCTCAGGAAAAAAATACGCAATGTATGATATGAAATTTACCGAAGAAGGTTCTTATACTATTATTATAAAAACAAAAAATGGGAAATTCCTTGCAAGTGCTACAACCAAAATCAATGTGACTGATGATAGTAATGATGATGATGATAAGGTTGATTCTGATTATTACAAAGAATCTACTGTAAAATTTGGCACTGACGTAAGCAGTTCCGGCGAAATTACAGGCGAAGCTACTGAGTTTAAATTATATAATGGCTATGTAAAAGTTCGTATTAAAGTTAGCAATGACAAACCGTTTAAAAGTGAAAAAGTAAAAATTTCTGTGTATAAAAAATTAGGTACAGATAATGTAGATAATACAAAACTAATGGAAGACATTCCTGTTACAGGTATCGACAATGATTGGGATTGGTTTGATACTTATATAGAATTCAAAGAAAAAGGCAACTACATTATTGATGTTTGGAATAAAGACGAAGTATTCATCAACACCGGTTATTTAAAGATAAAATAGTGAACCATAAATAATAAAAACGCATGAAATAATTCATGCGTTTTTTTATGTTATGTCAATTAAATTAAGCGTTTGGTTGTGTATCATCATTCGGTAATGGATTACTTTCTTTCTTTTTACCGGTAATCATTGACCATATTTTACCAAAGAAAGCAACAACAGCTACTATAATAATTTTTAAATACTTTAATAAAAAAACAAAAACACCAGCTTTTGCAAGTACCTTTCCGGCTACTAAACCACCAATTCCGTATGCTGCTACTTTATCGATGCTTGGATTGAAATCGCTGTATTTTTCACCGCTTTTAAATTCTACGCTTTGCATGATATTCGGCAAATTCTGTTTCACCATATTTAACTGATTTATTCCTGCAATTGCATTCACTACCAAGACACCTTTTCTGCACAGGTAACGAATATTATAATTCAATGTATTCAATGAATCATCGCCAAATTTGATTTCTTTTGCCCAATGCAATACTTTTTTGTCTTTATCATAAAATGGTTTGGAAGCCCAACCTAACAGTACCGCTTTGCCGTAACCCATTTGCACACGAGTTTTATTTTCTTCAACATTATCTTTTTTCATGTCTTCCATGATTTCATCGTAATCCATTTTTTGAGCATCTTTGTCTTTCACATAACCCATTTCGTCCATGCTAATTTCAAAAGCCCAAACGTTGTCAGAGAAAGCACTCAGATTTTCAGGAAACAACATACCTAATGTATTTTGTCCGCTTGGCGGATTTCCCCATAAATCTTCTAAAACATAGCGCGACTGAGCTGAGTCCAAATATTTGAATCCTTTTGGAATTTGCAACGTACAATTGCCTAAATCAACGGTGCCTGTGTTTTGATATTTTATGGTAGCTTCAATCTGCTCCATTAAAAGTTTTGTAGAATCAACTTCTTCTTTTGAAAAAGAGAAAAATGTAATGCACAATGCAATTACAGCAAATAGTGTTTTTTTCATTGATGTGGTTTTGGTTTAAGACAAAAATAATAAATAATTGTCTTAAATAAAAATATCGAAAAATTATGTGGAAAATTAAATATGTCGTTCAGCATGATACGAAGAACGAACCATTGGTCCGCTTTCAATATATGGAATTCCTTTTGCCAAACCTGCTTCTTTAATTGATGCGAACTTCGTAGGATGAATAAATTCAGCAACTTCCAAATGCATTTTGGTTGGCTGCAAATACTGCCCGAATGTAACAACATCGCACTTATGCTGATGCAGGTCATTCATTATTTCATCGATTTCTTCGTCTGTTTCTCCTAAACCAAGCATAATACCGCTTTTCGTACGTTTTCCATACTCTTTTGTGCGTAAGATCTGCTCTAAGCTACGTTCGTATTTTGCCTGTGGTCGAACTTTTCTGTATAAACGTTTTACAGTTTCCATATTATGAGAAACTACTTCCTGTCCTGCTGAAATTATTAGTTCCAATGCTTTCCAATCAGCTTTCACATCCGGAATTAATGTTTCGATAGTCGTATTTGGTGAAAGTTCTTTTATCGCGCGTACTGTTTCATACCAGATTTGTGCACCTTTGTCAGGCAGTTCATCTCGGTTTACAGAAGTTAGCACAGCATGCTTTACCTGCATTAATTTTATGGCTTCAGCAACACGTTTCGGTTCATCCAAGTCCAGAAATTTTGGTCTGCCTGTGGCTACAGCACAAAAAGAGCACGAACGTGTACATACGTTTCCCAATATCATAAAAGTAGCCGTACCTTCGCCCCAACATTCGCCCATATTTGGGCAATTGCCACTTTCACAAATAGTATGAAGTTTGTAAGTATCTACTAAATTTCTGACTCTCTTGTAGTTCTCGCCGATTGGAATTTTTACTTTTAACCAATCCGGTTTACGTGGCCGGGTTTGTATTATATCTTCAGTCATTCAAATTAAACATTTTTGATAAGATCTATCTTTTGAGAATAAGTGTGTTTATCGTTCCTTTCGTTTACCTAATTGAATGCCGACAAATACACTTGGATATAAAATCTTATTGCTTTGTACCATTACCGGTACTTTTTTAAAATAAAAATCAGAAGCAACACCAACTTCGAGTTCTTTTATAAAACTTTCATTTTTACCAAAATCAAATTCCATGGCTACTTCAACATGAATACCTGGTTGTGCTTTTAAACTCCAACCTTTACCAAATCCGGCAGCACCAACAATATAGTCTCTTTCCAAAAACAAACTATTTGGATTGTTTGGTTCATAACCAAGTGTAACTGTATTGGAAAATGTATTTCCGCTAATTGATGCCGTATCTACAACTTCTAACAAATAAGGTTTTAAAATGGCTAGCGTAAATCCACCTGCATATTTAAAAAATAACTGAACACCATGACCTCTTCCTTTTTCTGCCAGTAAGAATTTTTGTCCGGCACCAAGATATAAAGTAAACAATGAATTTTGTTTACCATAAATAAACGGTTTAAATCCATCTGTGCCAAATAAACCACCGCCACTGCCATATTGCGATTGTTGTTTCACTTGTTTCGGATGCCAAAAATAAGCGAATTGTGCCTGCACAAGCCAGCTACGCTTAAAACGTTTGCTTCTTGTAATTTCTGTTCCAAGCGCAAAACCATCGCTGCGTAAACGAACACCTACTGACCAGGATTTTTTATACAATACAGAATCTCTGTTTAATGTGGATTCTTCTGCTTTGCCTTTATGAACGAAACCTGTAAGAAAAAGGAAAAATAATATGATCGTATTTTGTCGCACTATTTAAAAAAACATTTATTTTGCTAAATTAGTTTAAAAGTTTGTAAAAATGACAACATCAAAAATAATTTATTTAGGTGAACTAAGAACTGAAATGACGCATCTGCAAAGCGGCATACAGATATATACAGATGCACCAAAAGACAACCACGGAAAAGGCGAAGCATTTTCTCCAACTGATTTGGTTGCTTCTGCTCTAGGTTCTTGTATGATTAGCATTATTGGAATTAAATTACTGGAAACCAATAAAAATATTAAAGGTGCTACTGTAGAAGTCACTAAAGTGATGTATAGCGAACCACGCCGTATTGGCGAAATTCATGTTAACATTAAAATTCCTGATGATCATTTTACTGATAGAGAAAAACAAATTCTAATCAATGCCGCACATGCGTGTCCGGTTGCAAAAAGTCTGCATCCTGATATTAAACAAGAAATTAAAATTGAATTTGTGTAAATCAATCAGGCAACCAAAATATCGTTTATGACAATGCCGTTATGACTTGCATCATAAATTGGCAACCCATTTTGAAAAACAATTAATTGCGGCGACTGATGTTCGACTCCTGATTTTTGGGCAATTAGATTAGATATTGCTCTGTAAGTAAGCAAATCTAAATAATAAATTGGAAAATCCAGATTCCATTCGCGTTCAACTCTGTTTTTGGCCATAGTAGAAATAGAACAACGAGTACTGTGCTTGAAAACAGCGAAAATTGCTTGATTTTGTAATAAATCCAAAAATTGATTTTCGGAATCTAAGATTTTCCAGTTCATAAATACTACACGCTTTTTTTAGCGGTTTGCTCTTGTTTCACTTTTCCCCAAGTTGGGCAACCAGTTGCATTTCTTCTGGCGCATGACGTAGATGCCACTAAAATAATGCATGCCGATAAAAGGACAAATGTGGATTTTTTGAAATTGTTCATGTTGTTTACGTTTGAGTTTATAATGCAAAATTACTTCATTTATTGCATTTTCGCCATACGTTTTCACGTTTTTTAACTATTATCAAAAGCTAAAGTAAACGTAATTATAGTGCTTATAAACCGTTAAACAATGCGCATTTGTGTATAAAATCAAATTAAAAACAACCATTTCATCGTTAATTTTGACACATGCAACATTTTCATTTTATCGCAATTGGCGGTGCTGTGATGCACCAATTAGCTTCACATTTAAAAAATCAGGGAAACAAAATCACCGGTTCTGACGATGCTATTTTCGATCCTGCAAAAACAAATTTAGAGAAATTGGGTTTGATGCCGGAACAAGTTGGCTGGTTTCCGGAAAAAATAACTAAAGATATTGATGCAGTTATTTTAGGCATGCACGCAAAAGCTGAAAATCCGGAATTATTGAAAGCACAGGAATTAGGCATCAGAATATATTCGTTTCCTGAATTTGTATTTGAACAATGTAAAAATAAAACGCGCATTGCAGTTGCAGGCAGCCACGGTAAAACATCTATCACATCAATGATTATGCACATGCTGCGTGTAAACAATAAAGAGTTTGATTATTTAGTTGGTGCTAAATTAGATGGTTTTGATTTTATGGTAAAAACGTCAGCAACTGCGCCGTTGATGGTGATTGAAGCTGACGAGTATTTGACTTCGCCGTTAGATTTGCGTAGTAAGTTTTTGCATTATCATCCACATATTGCTATTATTTCCGGTATCGCCTGGGATCATATCAATGTATTTCCAACGTACGAAGAATACTTAGAAACGTTTCGAAAATTCATCAAAAGCATACAGTCAAATGGTTCACTAATCTATAATGCTGAAGATGCCGAATTGGTAAAAATGGTTGATGAATTGAAACCTGTTTTAGAAAATAAAATAAATCTCGTTCCTTATTTTCCGTTTAAGTTTAAAACAGAAAACGACGAAAGCATCTTGGTTTTTGATGAAAATGAATACACGATCAATGTGTTTGGTTCACACAATTTCGCGAATTTAAAATCTGCATTTGAAGTCGGAAAAATCGTTGGCATTGATGAAAAAAGTATTTTAAATAGTTTTAAAACATTTGAAGGCGCTGCAAAACGTTTGGAAAAAGTCTTTGATAACAACACAACCAAACAAACCATCTTTCGCGATTTTGCGCATGCACCAAGTAAAGTAAAAGCAACTGTAAAAGCAGTTCGTGAGCGTTATCCAACAAGAAAGATTATAGCTGTATTTGAGTTGCATACGTATAGTTCATTGCAGGAAAATTTTATTGAACACTATGCACATTCATTAGATTTTGCTGATGTGAAATATTTATTTTTAGATGAGCATGCTTTAAAAATAAAAGGCAAACAAGATCTGGACGAGAATTGGTTAAAAAAACAATTTGCTGATGAAAGCATTGTTGTTTTTAAAGATGCCGATAAATTAAAAGAAAACATACAACATCATGCTTCGCATAATAGTGTTATTTTGTTGATGAGTTCAGGGAATTTTGCCGGTATGAATTTGGATAAATAGAATTATAAAAATGGAAACAAAAAAAGAATGGTTTGGCGTTAAAAGTATTATTCAACATAAAAAAGATGATATTAATTATCTTGCATACGAAGAAAGAGTTGTATTATTTTTAGCCATAGATTTTGATGATGCCATTATGCAAGCTTAAATAGAAGCTAATCAATATTGTTTAAATGATGATACAGTTACTAATTGCAAATTTTATGAAGCATATAAAATTTTTGATGAAAAAATTATAGAACGAACTGAAGTTTACTCAAAAATCACAGATAGCAAACTAGATATAAAACATTATTTAGATTTACATTATCCTGAATAATTTTAAAAAACCATTTTTCTATTCTTTCATCATTAAATAAATCATTAAAAAGCGTTAACGCATTAACATTTTAACTAAGTTTCTTATTACTTTTGTCGCAACTGAATGAGAGACTGCATCATCATTATACCAACTTACAATGAAAAGGAAAATATTGCCAAAATAATTCCTTATACGCTGAATCTTTCGGATCGCTTTGAAATTTTAGTGATTGAAGATGGTTCGCCAGATGGAACAGCTGATGTCGTGAAAGCCATGATGCAGCAATTTCCGGAACGCGTGCATATCATCGAACGCACCGGAAAACAAGGTTTAGGCACTGCATACATTACCGGTTTTAAATGGTCTTTAGAAAAAAGCTATAATTATATTTTTGAAATGGATGCTGACTTTTCACATCCACCTGAAAAATTAATAGAATTATTAGATGCGTGTGAAAACAAAGGCGCTTATTTATCGGTTGGCTCGCGCTATGTAAAAGGCGGCAGTGTTGTCAACTGGCCGAAAAATCGATTGTTCTTATCTTACTTCGCATCTAAATATGTACGCATCGTGACAGGCATGCGCATAAAGGACACGACAGCAGGTTTCGTGTGCTATCGCAGAGAAACGTTGCAAACTATTGATTTGGAAAAAATAAAATTCTTAGGTTATGCGTTCCAAATTGAAATGAAATTCGCGGTGTGGCTGGCTGGTTTAAAAATTGTAGAAGTTCCGATCGTTTTTAAAGATCGTGAAGTTGGTATTTCTAAAATGAGCGGCAGCATTATTGAAGAAGCTGTCGTTGGTGTTTTATCCATGAAAATACAAAGTTTGAAAGACAAGTATTTCCTGAACAGGAAGCAAAAATAGTTTTTTACTTCTGCAATTCACGCAATACAAAATTCAAAAAACGATACGCGAACAACGGCTCATTTTCAAACTTCTTTCCTTTTATTTTTTTACGCAATACCTGAAAAAGCAACTTATTCTCTTCTACTCTACCGATAGAAAAATTACGCTTTAAGAACTTTTCTGCAGCATCAATTTTATCAGATGCAATATCATATTCATTATCATGTATCAACGCTGATATTTCCAAATAGCGCAACAATAAATCACATTGCAACGAGTCTCTGCTTTCGTCTGTTTGGTAGAAACGTATTTTGTGTTGATGAAATGCTTTATCATTTTGTTCCAGGTAAGCAATTAAACAGGCAGTAAAACATTCTTTATATTGATTCGATTTTTCCTGTGCATATTCTTTCATGTAATTATGCATTTCAATCAATATTTTCAGGTCTTTTCGCGTAAAATAATAAATACTGAAATGCAGTAAAACTTCAGAAATAATAAAGTGATGATTGATTTGTTTAAAGTTAGAAAATAAATAATCGAAATACATTTCCGGCTGTTCTTCTATTTCATAAATACAATACGGAAACACCACATGCGTCAGCATATTTGCATAAATACGCTCATTCATTTTCTCTTTATTGGTTTCCACCAACACTTTCATCTTTGCAATAACATCAAATGCTTTTTTATGGTCATTGGTATAGTTTACATGCACTTCATATAGACAATGCAGTGCATTGAATTCTAAAACATGATGCTCAAACGTATGGCAATCTTTATACAATTTTTCTAAATGTTTCAGATAAGGTGTTATTTCATTTGGTTTAATGTCATGTTTTTCGCAGCGTGCCATATCCAATAGCAACTGCTTATCTAACAATGTGTATTGATGATATTTTTCAAGATTCGCTTTTACTTTCAGGTTTAATTTTTCCAGTTCTTTTACATCGCAACTATTGTAAGCCATTCTGAAACTTTCGTGATACAAAACATCTAACAAGCCGTACCACTTTTCATACAGATATTTTTCTTCGAGTTTCAGGATCAGTTTATTTGCGTGTACGTGCAAGCCACGAAAGATCAATGTGCGCACTAAAAAAATATCATCGTATGTAGTTATGGTCTCTTCTTTAATAACTTCGTAGATCAATTCTTTCGCCAGCGTTATGTTTTTAAAATAACTGTTCGAATTTATATTCAGCTTTTGTTCAACCTGCGCTTGCTGAATATCTATTGATGCGATATAAAGTTCTAATATTTTATGCGGCAAATTATTTGATGCAGCAACAACATTATTCAATTTTGACTTTTCAGCTGCGGACAGCGTTTCTATAAGTTCTTTTATCATGTGCGTAAGTAAAAGGCGATTTTGTCCGAAAAAGGTACTAAATAATATTCTATTTTTGAACCATAAAAACTTAAAATTTACAGAAACCATGAGAAAACAAATTTTGTGTATTGCGTCTTTTTTGATGCTATTCCAATTAAATTTTGCGCAAACTGACAATCAACAGACCTTAAAGTCGTACGCTAGGTTTGATTTTGTGCCAGGCGATAGTGTTATTTTTGAAGATAATTTTGTCAATGAAAACACTGATGAAATTCCGTCACGATGGAAAGTAACTACCGGAAATGTTGAGATTACAAAGATCAACAATGAAAATGTTGCCGGATTTTTAGATGGTTTTTATACAGGCATGTATCCACGCATGAAAAAGTATGACTACTTGCCTAAGCGTTTTACTATCGAATTTGATTACTTATTCAAAAGTAATAGCAAAAAAATGAGTGAAGCAATGAGTAATGGCGCTTCCGGCCAATTCTGGGTTACTTTTCACTCAGCAGATGTAGATAAAGTTCCTGAAAAATTAGGTGATTTTTCTGATCACGATTTAGGTATAACAACAACAGGTGTTTTAAATTTCAACGGAACTTCCAGTACATTTAAAAGTCAGTTTGAAGATCAATTTACTGACGATCATGAATTAAATGATAAATGGGTGCATGTTTCAATTGCAGTAACTGAAACGACTATGAAAGTGTATCTGAATAATCAACGTGTGATGAATGTTTCTGTTGAAGGACAACCTGCTTCTTTTTATTTGTACAGCGAAGGACCAAGCAAAGAAGAAAATGCTATTCAAATATTTTTTAAAAATATAAGAATTGCTGCAGGTTTGAAAGATCCATACAAACAATTAACTTCCAGTGTAGATGCAAAATTTATTGCACGTGGTATCAATTTCGATTACAACAAAGCAACGATAAAGCCGGAAAGCATGGGCGAACTCAACCGTATTGTTGAAATGATGAAAGCGCATCCGGAATTGAAATTTGAAATTGGCGGTCACACGGACGGCGATGGCGATGCCGCTTACAATTTAAAACTTTCGCAAGAACGTGCTGATGCCGTAAAAAAACAATTGATTGCACTAGGAATTGATGCTTCCAGATTCACAACAAAAGGTTATGGCAAAACAATGCCAATTGCTGATAACACAACGGATAACGGCAAAGCCAACAACAGGCGCGTTGAATTTGTAAAACAATAAAACTAAACAATAAATGAAAAAAATAATTTTAATAGCAGTAGTAGTTTTCATTATTTGTTCTGCTTTCACTGTTGCAGAAAGTGTATTTACACAAACAGGTTTAACAGAAAAAGATTTACAAAAACAGGTTGTAAATATTGCTTTATACGGCAGAGAAGAAAAGAATTCTACGTTTTTTGATTTCAGATTCGAGTCATCAAATATTGTATTGATAAGAACTTTTTTCAAGAATGGTTTAGATAAAAAAGAAACAGCTGACGCGTTGATTAAATACGTTAAGCAATACTACAATAGCGACGCATTCAAGCAGGCATACAATGCAGAATTGGCCAAACAAAAACCATTTCCTTTCTATGCAGATACCACAAAACTTTGGCAACAATACGATACTGATCTAAAGCAATTAGAAAAACAATACATTGAAGGAAGAAAAGCAGTAAGCAAAGAAGAATACGAAAAGTCAACCATGTCTAACCTGAATTCATCTGATAAAGGTGTTGATGCAGCTATGAAAATGTTGCAAAACAATCCTCAATTGGCAGCTCAAAGTGGTTTAACACCTGAACAGATTCAGCAAATGCTGCAACAGGCGAAAGCAGGAATGCAAGAAGGAAAAGATGGAGCACAGCAAGGCATTGACAAAGAATTTACAGATGAGAATGCTAAAAAAAGAGAAGCAGGTTTAGATGCAGAATTTAAAAAAGAAAAAGAAAAATTATTGGCAAGCTATCAGAAACAAGCAAAAGATCTTACGTCTTATTTACTGCATGCTGATGCAAAGGCAAATCTAAAAGCCGCATTAATAAATTCTACAGCTATAATAAATACGGTAGATTTTGATGCAAAATTAAATGGAAGAAAATTTGCAAGAGACGACTATGAAAAAAAAGACAACAGATGGAAATATATATATCGCGCAGGTAAAGCTAACGCAGATATTGCCAGAGCCGCCGCCGCACAATGGCTGAGTGAATTAAAGTAAAAATCATAAAAATATGAAAATCACAAGAAGCAAGTGTGATAAAAAAATATAATTATCACACCTGCTTTTTTTATCTAAAACCTACACGATGAAAAAAATAATTCTGTCATCACTTTTCTTCTTTACTATTTTTGTTGCTGTTGCACAATCACAAACCACAACAACTACTAATCAGAATAACCGTTACTATGTGTTAGTAAAATATAATGTTGAGTTAGTCAGTAATCAAAATACGTATCGCTTGCACGAAATAAAAACAAGTGGCGAAGTACGAGAAGGTGATGAAAAAACAGAAGCATGGTCAAACTGGAAAGTATTATTCAGAACACAAGGAGAAATAAAAGGCACTAATTTCGAACTTACCACTGAGCCAGAAACAGGTATTCTGAATTTTGGAAGAACAGAAGATACAAAAATATTAACCAGAAAAAATAACGGAATTACAGGTACCACTTATGGTGAATACAAACAAATATCCTGTACAAAAAATATTTTCACTAATTACATATCTACCAAGCATGACATTGCTACTAATGAAGGTTTTAATAAAGATGTAGAATGCAAGGAAATACTTTCTACCACCGGTGAAGGAAGCGGTACTATCAAATTAGCACCGACTGAAAGCTATGATATCCAAATGCGTTTAAATCTGAAAAACAGAAGAGTGGAAATACGAAATTGGCTGCCTGAAGCAGAATTATCTATGCAAGGATTGCAAGGTGGCAGCAGTAGTGGCGATGAAGGTTGTCCAAAGAATACTGTACCTGCAGCAGACGTAAGTGAATTTGTTACACAATATACTTTAGGTTTAAATGAGTTGATTAAAAATTCCATCTTGTATAATTCTAAAGAAGGCATTGATCAAAACGGAAGAGAAATACCTTATAAAGACATTACGAATTTAGGTGAGTTTATGGCTTTCAGACTAACCAATGCTTTACTGGAAGAAACAGCATTTGCGCAGACAGGTAATCGTTATGTATATACAATAACACTTCGAGATAATTTTAATGACCCTGTTGTTAATCATCCAAATAATCCTGATGGCTCATATTACAAGAAAGAATTTGAAGGAAAACAATTTGGTATCAGAGCCAGTATCATGATAGCATTTCAGAAGAAAGAACCGACATTTGATGAATATCCTGGTGGTGAATTGCCACCTGAAACAGACGAACCTCGATTACCTTGGGTACCTTTGATGGATAAAGATGATTATCCGCCGGATTGGTTTGGAAACAATGCTGATACTACTCAAAAAAATACTAAATCAAGAAATATTTCTGTAAAAGCAATCAATGAAAATACCAACAAGCCAATAGGATACACAACAGCAAAAGTTAAAAAAAATGGCATCGAAGTAGCGCATCAGGAAAGTACAGCAAATGGTGAAAATATCTTTACTGCTGCTACCATAGATGGCATTACTGATAAAACACCGACAAAACTTTCATTTACTGTAGATAATTTTTTACCATTATCTATCAACAATATATCAAGCGTTGGCCCTGATACAACGTTGGTTTTTAAATACAAACGAAAAGATGTGAGAGGTTTTTATGTGAATGCTTTTGACATAAACAATAAAAATCTCAATAAAGACAAAGTATTTATTTCAGATAATAATGCTGATGATGACTTTGTAGGTGATGCAAACAATGTGTTGTACATTGCTCCTGAATCTGTTATTAGATTAATGGAAGAAGGAAAATCGGATAAGGTTGGTTTTTACATGAACGAAGAATATAATTTAGAACCTGTAAATAATATAACAGTATTTGGCAATGACACTACTATTAATCTCTATCCAAAAGATATTGTAAGATACAAAGTAAACGGTACGGTGAAAACAAGCAATGGCGCGCCAGTTGAGAATAAGCTAGTGGAAATTCTTAGCAGTAATATCTCTGTTTCTACAAATAAACAAGGAAAATTCACTGCTTATCTGCCAGCCGGAACGCATACGCTAAAAGTAAGTGGTTGTCAGCCGGAACAACAAATTATCACGATTACCAATGCCGATGTCAGCGTAAGTTTTACGAAACAATAAATAAAGAATGAGGCAAAAAATTCCTCTAAAAAGAGGAATTTTTATTTTACATACAAGCAGTATTTTTACACAAAATAATGTTCATGAAAAATTTATTCTTTTTCGGATTTCTCGTATTAAGCATACAACTATTCGCACAACGGCCTGCTACAAAAGCAGAAACTGATGAAGATCTGCGCGTTTTACAAACTATATCGGAAGCAATGCCAAGAGAAGTTGACAATTGGATGATAGAAGACGAATCTAAAATTGAAGGAACAACCGGCTGGTATAATAGCATGGATTTTTCAAAAACAGATATTTTCGATCATACATATAAGATCGTTTACAAATTAGAAAAAGCGGATAATGCTTTGATAGAAAAAGCCCGTAATGCTAAAACAGCAGAAGATTTCAATTTTATTGATGCTGCTTCACGTTGCGAAATTGAATTTCACATAAATACGAATAACACTTGTAACTTTGCTGTTACGCCATTTGAGAAAATCAATACTTCTTATGCAAAAAATGTGTACAGAGACAAAGCTAAACAAGAATATACAATTGCATTCATCGGCGACAAATGGACATTCGTACCTTACGCAGAAGACGGACAATATTGCATTAAATCGAATCCGAACAATACGTTTGGTACAGTAATACAAAGTATAAAAGTAATCATTCATGCTAATGCTGCTGTAGCTGATTTATTTATAAAGCAGATGAACTGGACAAAAATTAATGGTTTAATCGGTTCCGGAAAAATTACAGATGATATTTCTGAAAGTGAATTAAAAAAATATTTTGTAGAGCAACCAATAACACCAATCAACAGTGCAAATACCGTAAGCTATACATTGGTTTATGAAGATGGAACTACAAAAAAAATCGTTATTACTTCTACTAAACATGATTTGGCAAACAGTGCGCGCTTGCGAAACCACAATCCGAATCCAAAAATATTACAGGAATCACATATTGATTTTTATTTGTCTGATGATAAGAATGAAAATTTGTTCTTTCATGCTTCTTTGCCAATCATTCGTACAACAGGTACTGTTACTGCAACATATCAAAGTGATTATGATTATTCAATAATGTGGAGCAGCAACATAGATAATACGATTACAATATTGCCGGAAAACATGACGATTACTATTACAAAATGGGCGCCTGTTGGTGGTTTTATAGAAGGCACTTTTTCAGGAACCGGAACATTAAAAGATCATAATGATTTTTCAACCACAAGACCAAGTATCACTATATTGAATGGCACTTTTAAAGTACGTCGCGTGAATGATGAATACAAATAAAATAAAATAAAACAGTTTTAGATAAAACTACTACTCGCCTATTTTGAATTCGTAGTATTCCATCACCGGATTGTGCAACAGTTTTTTGCAAGCTTCTTCTACTTTTTGTGTTGCATCTTCTTTAGATATTGCTTCAATTTTGAGTGTTATATGTTTTCCTATACGAACATTAGACGCATGAAAATCCAGTTTATTCAAACTACTTTCTACGGCTTTTCCTTGCGGATCCAATAATTCTTTTAATGGCATTACATTTATTTCGGCTGTGTATAACATAGTTAAAATAATAATTGGTAAGTAATGGTCAAAAATAAAGAAATAATATGAATCATTTATCATGAATTACGCAGTAAACAAAATATAACATACGCTTTAAAAATCATTCAAAATTGAGTATCATTGTTTAAATAATCTGAATGCGCCTTTTAATTTTTAGTTTATACTTGATTTCCGTTTTATGTTTAACGAACTGCGAAAAAATAACCACAACGACTGATTGCCTGAATCAAACGCAAAAAGAAACATTTTTACATTCTTTAGAAAATCTGGCGTTAGACACCACGCAGTTACCTGCTTCAGAACGTGCCTTGATGAATGAAATCAGAGTTATTGCAAACGATGTAACTTCTTTATCAAATGGTTTAGATATCAATGCTAACTCACAGGATTATTACAATGCAGTTCGTGCAAATTTCTCGCAGCATATAAACACTGTAATTCAAAAAGCCACTGTATTTTACAATGGCGATCTATCAAAAATTATTTTAGCAAAGAATGCTTTTGTATTAATGAGTTATGATGCGCTGCAGCGTGCTTATCCTGAATTTATGTGGGTTCAGTTAGGTGTATTTGTTGCCGAAGATGTACGTTCCGGTTTGGTGCTGGCACTTTCCATGCGTCAAAACTTCCTGGCAGATAATTTTCATGTTCCGGTAAATGGTACCGACATTAATATCGTTTTACTTGAAACGTGTAATGAATTAATAAACGGACAATTAAATGTACTAACAGATATTGGCCCATTTGCCATTATGAATCGTAATCTCGGTGCTGCAAAAATGATGAACCAGAGTTGGCTATCACCGGAAGCAAAGCAAGGTTTTATGTTGCAAAAACAAGCTGAAGATGCATTGAATAATCATGATTGTACGACATTCAGCAATATACAAACAGATGCAGCCATACAGTTTGGTGCGCACGAGCAAATTTATATTTTACAACCGATGTGGAATGCGCCGTTTATGCAACAGTTTGCTGATTTGAATGAATTTTTGTTACGCATCACAGGAAAACAGTTTGTGTTTTTTGGCGATATTTTTATTGGAACCAATAAAAATAAAGAAGCGCAAAATGGATATATCATTAAACTGCCTGCTTCAATAACCGATTTATCAAATGCACAGCAACGCATTGAAATAGCTCGAAACGGCTTTAATACATTAAACAGATTGCGACAAGATGTTGAATGGAATAATTGGATTGCTTACTCACAAATTAAAATTGGATATTGTTCTGATGTATATCAACTGAATAATTAGCTATTCAAATTTTCCAATTATTATTAGTGATTATTCTTTGCTTTTACTGCACAACTTTTCCTGTATTTCGAGTAGTTGCGCATGTGTGATTAAATGTTGTTCCTGATCAAAATAAAAGGTATTCACCGAATCCATTGTCGTAATTATTTGAATGCCAGTTGTAACACCATTATACTGATACCGTTTTAGTTCTATTTGTTTTTTTTCAATAGCTGCGATAGTTCGGTTTTTATAATAAATAATTTCCGTTTCGTATTTGTAAATCGGATAATTGTATTCCGTACCAATGTGTCCTGGTGTATTCAATATGGAGTCTCTCCGAATAATAGATTTAATTTTATCATTGCAAAAAGAAAAAGAATCTGAGTCTTCATGTGGCAACGACAAAGCCAGCTTCGCTTGCGCTTCTGCTTTCTGATAAGCATTTTCGCCGGTTGTCATCAATAACATAAAAAAGTATAAAATTGGAGCAAACATAAACTGTTCTTAAAATTCATTAATATTGTATCTAAATGTAAATAAAACATTTTAAAAACAAAGAATGTTCAAAATTCTGCAATCTCTAGTTTTTTATTATATTTGATAGTATAAGAACGATCGCCATGTTAATTACTTCTATTAATTATCGATGAGAATCATATTAAGAATATTATTTTTCCTGTTTATTTTCATTACATTCTTCACATTAACAACATTATACGAATCCTATTCTTATATGCCTAAGAAATCAAGTTATCAGGCAATTCTTGACACAAGAAACGAAGAAGAAACTATAAGAGAAAAAATGGAATTTTCTTCATTCAGCGGTCAGTTGGTTTTTATTCCTGAAGCAGTACACAGAGGATGGACAGCATGGTGCCAAATCAAGTTAGATTCGTTTGAAAACTTAGACGCGAGTTTCAATACAGATTATTTTGAATCTAAACAATTGAGCAATAATGTACTGTCTGTCGATTTCACTTACAAGTATTTATTTTATGATTCAATGGAAAGAATATATCTGCTCGACAAAATCATCAAAAATAGAAATGAACACTTTTATACAGTTTTGAAACCGGATGGCTCACTAAGAATTAAAATACCAATAGATCCTGGTTCACATTTAACAAGCAAACGTTTAAATGCTGATACGATATTGATCCAGCGAATTGCTAACAACTCAACAGGTATTATTGATGAAATTCGATATAATAATAATTTGAGAAACGGCGAAGCTGTATTTTGGTATGAAAATCATAGTACACATTTATTCAGAAAATGCTATTACAAAAACGGATATAAAGACGGTTTTTGTGAAACTTATTATTTTAACGGAAATCCTGAAAGCAAAGGTTATTATAAATCAGGCATTAAAACAGGCAAATGGTTGTACTATGATTTAGAAGGAAAACTAAAAAACTGAATGATTTTAGTTTTACATAGATATTGTTAAATATTTACTTCCAACAACAACTTCATTAAAAACATTTTTCTGGCTCGCCTTTATCTTCTTGTTTTGATTTAATCAGTTTATTGATTTTATAGAATACTGTTATGAAATTAACCAAAAATAACAAAATTTATAATTTAAAAGTATGATGTTAGCAATGTAATAGAAATAACATTAACTACATATTTGTTTCAAGAACTTAAAACTATAGAAATATAAAGTTTATTACATTGAATATAAAAATTATGATATAAGAATACTATTTACACTACTTCTTTGCAATTTTTTGTTTTTAACAAATGCAAAAAGTCAGACCATCATTAAAGGAAAAGTTATTGACTCCAAAGACAGTTCTGCTTTAGTTGGTGTTAATGTAAACATCAAGAATACAGGTATTGGTGTCGTCACAGATATAAATGGTAACTTCGAAATACGAATAGCTTCTTTTCCAAAAGTATTGGTTTTTTCTTATGTTGGTTACGAAACAAGAGAAGTTACCGTGCAATTAAAATCCAATTTAACCGTTGCCCTAACTGAATCTTCAAAAATCATAGATGAAGTAGTAGTTTCAGCAGCAAGTGTAAAAAGAGAAATACGAAGCATGAGCTATTCAACAACTACCGTGGTTTATGATGATATAGCAGCAAAGACACCTGGTGTGCGCCTTGAATCTGGTTTTGCTTGGTTTAAATCTTCTGGTGTTATAGACAAATCACCTGCAAAAACTATTTCTGCCGGAATGTTAACAGCCGGTGAAATCAATGATTTTAGTAAATGGAAGTTATGGAATGGTGAATCGCAATCTGCGCTTCGCCAACATCAAAAAACATGGAAAATTGCGCCGGCTCTTCGCTATTCTGTAATTGTTCAGAACCAGGATGGTTTTCCTGTAATAGGTCAGCAGGTTTATTTATTTAATAAAAAAGGCGATACCATATGGACGGCAAAAACAGATAATATTGGAAAAGCGGAACTATGGGTAAGTCTGTTTGATACTTCTTATGCTAATGATGCAGAGTTTTCTATTATGGCGAGTTTCAATAAAAAATCGTATGAAATTAAAAAAGCTAAATCGTTTAACAATGGAATCAATCATTTAACTATCAAAAAAGAATGTAATACATATAGTTCTGCTGAAGCTGTTTTTGCAGTAGATGCTACCGGTTCCATGGGCGATGAAATCAGTTACTTAAAAACAGAATTGAATAATGTAATACAACAAGTAAAAGACAGCAATCCTCAGTTATCAGTAAAATTAGGCAGTGTTTTTTACAGAGATAAAGGCGATGATTATCCGACTCGTAAATCGGATTTGTCTTTTGATGTTTCTAAAACAACTCGTTTTATTCAAGAGCAGGCTGCTGGCGGTGGCGGCGATTTTCCTGAAGGTGTAGATGATGCTTTGGATGTTGCCATAAATGATATACAATGGAGCGATACGGTGCTCACTAAAATTATTTTTCTTGTTTTAGATGCGCCACCACATGAATCTCAAGATAAAATAAACAGATTGCAGGCATTGATTGCAAAAGCAGCAGCAAAAGGTATAAAAATTGTTCCTGTAACAGCAAGTGGTATTGATAAAAGTACAGAATATTTGATGCGTTCGTGGGCGCTTGCTACTAACGGCACTTATGTATTTCTGACCAATCACAGCGGTATTGGCGACAAACATATTGAACCGACTACTGATAGTTATGAAGTAGAAAAACTAAATGATTTATTAGTTAGAGTTTTTCATCAGTTTACCAGTGTTGTTTCTTGCGATAATAAAATCAATGCGACTAACATTTCCGATACTGCAAAAATTACAGGTGTTGTCAATACAACAAATGACAGTGTTACTGTTGTAATTGATACTGCTGCAAATGTCATTAAAGAACCGACATTCAGTTGTTCTTTTTATCCAAATCCAACTAAAGGTATTTTAAATATTGACATCAAAGGAAATATTGACGAATTATTTTTAAATGATTTATCAGGAAAAATATTAGAACGATTTGAAGTTACCGGAAAACATGCCTTACAAATTGACTTATCTGCTTATCCAAAAGGAATTTATCTGATGACTTATTTTGGTAAAAATGACAAACCAATTACAGGGAAAATTATATTGATATAATAAAAAACAGCGGCAAATTTATTAAACTTTGCCGCTGTCGGTTTCCAGACTTAGTTAATCTGTTGCAAATGATCTGATTAATGCGCATCATTCATAGCGTCTTTGTTTAGTTTGTATGTTTTTGCAAATAACACTAATGGCACTGAAATCAGAATAAAAACAGTCATGTAGTGAAAAATATCGATATAACTCAAAATAGCTGCTTGTTTGTTAATGTTGAAATCCAACAAAGCTAATGCTTGCTGAGCAGCTTTTTCCGCATCAGCAGTTGTGTTCATCAAACCTGCTTTCATAGCATTCAAACGATCGCTAAGCATTACGTTATCCGGCGTGATATTATTCAATAAATTAGCTCTGTGTTCCGCACTCAAGGTTTCATTCAAAACACCAATTACAGCTACACTTATAGAACCACCAATTTGCCTTATCATATTAGAAATTCCTGATGCCTGACCAACGTCTTTGCCAACTAAACCACCTAAAGTTAAACCGGAAAGCGGTACAAACAAAAACGCCATTCCAAAACCACGTATTATCAACGGCCAGAACATGACTTCAGTTCCTGTATTGGTCGTGAATATCATGGATGACCAAAACACGAATGTTGCAGTAACTAAAAATCCGACAACAATCATGAATTTCGGCGGCATACCTTTACTCAACATACCACCTATCATTGGCATCATCATACCACTTAATAATGCACCAGGAATAAACATCGCGCCTGACATTTGCGCAGTGAATCCTAAAAATCGCTGCATGTAAATCGGATAAATAAATACGCTTCCAAATAAAATAAAACCTAAAATAAAATTCATGAATGTACCAATAGCTACATTTCCTTTTGTGAGTACGCGCAAGTCAACAATTGGGTTTTCAGCGGTGAGTTCTCGTATAATGAAACCTACAATTCCGCCAATGGCAAGCAACGTAAATGTCAGTATATATTGCGATTCAAACCAGTCATTGCGTTCGCCTTGTTCTAATACTAACTGTAAAGAGCCAATACCGACAATTAACAAAAAAATACCTAACCAGTCCACGCCTGCTTCTTGCCTTTTTTCAAAAGGATTATCACGAATGTAAGTCAGTGTTAAAAAAACGGCAATGATACCAATCGGAATATTTACATAAAAAATAACCGGCCATGAATAATTATACACCAGATAACCGCCTAAATACGGACCGATCGTTGGACCAACAATCACACCCATTCCAAACATCGCCATCGCCATGCCTATTTTTTCCGGCGGATATATTTCTTTTAAAATTGTTTGTGAAGTAGAAAACAAAGCACCACCGCCAATACCTTGTATGAAACGCCAAAATACCAACGTCCAAATAGAACCTGACAAACCGCACATTAATGAAGCGAATGTGAAGATGGCAACTGAACCGGCAAAATAATATTTTCTACCAAAGAAAGATGATAACCAACCGCTCATTGGAACGACAATTACATTTGCAATTGCATACGCTGCGATTACCCAACTTACCTCAGAAATTGTCGCACCTAAATTTCCCATCAATGTGTTGGTTGCAACGTTTACTACTGTTGTATCAATCAACTCAAGTAAAGTACATAACACAACAGTTATCGTGATGATGTATCTGCGTGCTCCATATTCTATTAAACTATTTGTTTGATCTTGTGTCATATTAAATTTTGATTTTGCGAATTTATGAGTTTATGAGTTTTTCTTAAATTCCAAAAACCCATAAACTGTTAAACTCCTAGATTATTTAACTTTCACTGCAACGGTTACATTCATGCCGGCGCGCAGATAAAAGTTATCGTTTTTATCATCGAATAACGCAATACGAACAGGAATACGTTGTACTACTTTTACGAAATTTCCTGTTGCATTATCAGCAGGCAATAATGAAAACTTAGATCCGGTTGCCGCTTGCACAGATTCAATCTTGCCTTTGAACGTGTGTTTAGGATAAGCATCTACTTTTATTTCTACATCTTGTCCAACTTTCATATTTTCAATTTGTGTTTCTTTAAAATTAGCAGTTACCCAAAGTGTATTTTCGTCAACAATACTCATTAATGTTTGTCCTGGATTTATCAACTGACCAACCTGAACATTTTTCTTAGAAATATAACCATCGCAAGGCGCAATCAAATACGCATAGCTTAATTGCAATTTTGCGAAATCTACATTTGCCTGTTGTTGTTGGATGCCAACTTCCGCCAAATTTATTTGCGTTCCAACACCACTTGCCTGAGTGCGAGATGCAGATGCCTGTTGTTGTGCCGCTTTCAATTGTGCCTGTGCAACAATTACTTGTTTTTCTAAAACCGCTACTTGTTTTTCTGCTGATTGTTTTTCTGCTAAAGCTGCGTCATATTGAGCTTGTGTAGCTGATGTTTGGTTGAATAATTGTTCGTAACGTTTGAAGTTTTCTGTTGCATTCCAAACGCGTACTTTTGCTGCCTCTACATTTGCTTTTGCTGTCTCGATGCCTGCCTGTGCAGTAGCTATTGATGTAGATACAGCACTTGCTGAAGCATCTGCTGAAGTGGCATTACTTCTTATAACATTTACATTCGCACCTGCACTTTGAGCGTTGATGATAGCTTGTTGCAATTTGATTTTCAAATCTCTGTCATCTAATTTCAAAATGGTATCGCCTTTGTGTATTTGTTGATTTTCTTCAACATATATCTTATCTACATAACCGGAAATGCGTGCAGCCACAGGCACAATATTACATTCGATCTGTGAGTTTTCTGTATCTTCATTATGCTGAGCATACGATATTTTTTTATATGCAAAAAATGCAGCGCAAGCTAAAATTATTACACCAATAATTGGTCCAATGAATTTTTTAGGTGATTTTTTTTCTTCGTTCATTGTTGTTGTATTTTCCATTTTATTGTAATTTATGCGTTTTAAATTGAAGGTTCTTATTTTATCGTTCCTAAACTTTTTTGTAATTTATAATAAGCAATGGCAGCATCTGCTTTTGCATTTAATAAGTTTGTTTCTGCTTGCATTAATAGTACATCGGCTTCCAAAACATCCGATAATAATGCAACTTGCGCCTGAAAACGGTTATTCAAAATTCTCCTGTTTTCAGTTGCCTGAGCAATTGCTTTTTGTGCTAAATCTATTTTTAGATTAGCAACTTTTACTGCCTGATAATTAGCATTCGTTTCTACTTCAATACCTTCTTTAATTTGTTGTGTTGCCACTTTCAATTGTTCTTTCTGATTTCTGGCATCATTTACAACGGTATGTGTAGTGTATAAATTAGTAAGATTCCAGCTTAAGCTGACACCAACGTCCCAAGTTGCTTTAAATTTGGCTTCAGGCGGAAACATACGTTGATTTGGATTATTATAATTTCCACTGGTAATAAAACTAACCGTTGGCATATATGTGCTTTTAGATGCTTTAATAGCATAGTCGGCAGACTTCATACGAAATTCCTGTGCTTTTAATTCCGGACGATTGGAAAATGCTGATATAATCAATTGCGGCACTGAATCATTATTAGCTAAAACAACCGTTGGTTCATCAATATCAAATTGCGTGGTTCCATCTAAACCTAATAAAATATTTAGATTAAAATTAGCTATTTCAATCGCACTTTCTACATCAGCTTTGTTTACTAACAAGTTTGTTTTTTGTAATTCAGCACGCATCACATCGTTATTTAAGATCAAACCTGCATTTTTAAATTTTGTTAAATCATCAATGCGTACTTGTGTTTGTGCAATATTTGAATCTAATAAAGTATTTGTTTGTTGCAATTTATACAGATTATAATATTGCTGAACGATATTCCATTTCGTTTCATCGCTTATTTTTTGAATATCATAATTCGCAGCTTTTTTCTGGAAATCGAACATTTTTAAATTATTCCAGTTTCTCAAACCTTGAAAAATCGGTTGTTGCAATGCAACGCGATTATTGTATTGATTTAAAATTTGCGGAATCGTAAAAACACCGATTGAAAAATCAGGAATGTTGTTACTCAAACGCGTATAACTGGATGAAACGCCAATAATCGGCAGCATAGCATACTTTGTCTGCGATTTTTTAAAGTCAATATTTTTAAGCTTTAGTTCTTCTAATTTAATTTGTTTACTGGTTGAAGTAGCCAGATCAAATGCTTCCTGTAAAGTCAGCTTTTTTATTTCCTGTGCATATGAAGACGAAATAAAAAAAATGCTTATGATATAAAATCTTAGTTTTTGCATGTGTGGTTATTTTTCAATTCCTAAATGATTCGTTAATAATTCTCTTAAATGTTTTCTTAGCCGGTTTTTATATTTGATGTCAAATGCGTCTTTCGGATTTTCTAATTGTAATACTTTGCAAGCCATCATTCCGGAAGTAGTATATGTTTTTACAATAGCAACTATAGACATTACTGTAAGTTCTACATCTACTTTATTAAATTCTTTATGCTTGATACCTTTATTAATAATATCAGCCATTGCAGAAAAGTTTTTATGTATTTGCTCTAAGATTACTTCATTCATAGCACTGCGTTGGTTCATTGCCATTTCTCTGAAAATGATATTTTGAAATGCTCTGTTATCAAACAAACGTTGAATGTATAAATCTATAACTGCAAATAATTTTTCTGTATAAGTTTCGTATTTCTCAATCTCATTGCGCATTGTATCAGAAAAGATCAGTTTTCTTTTGATAATTTCTTCATACAGTTTTTCTTTAGAGCCGAAATAATATGAAACCATTGCGATGTTAATATCTGCAGCTTTGGATATTTCACGAACACTTACTGCTTCAAAACCTTGCTCAGCAAATAAACGTTCTGCTGCATCCAAAATATAGTCCTTTTTGTCCAGTACTTTATTTTCTTGTTCTATCATATTAATTAAACGTTTGTTTAGTTTTGTGGTGCAAACTTAATTAAACGTTTGTTTAATGACAAGTTAATTTTTTGTACAATCAATAAAATTGATTTGAATCAAGCAAGTCTGTTTCCGTCTTTGTACAACTTAAATTATTATATACACTTAATATTAGGTTTTGTATTTTTGCAGTTCAATGATAGAAAATGAGAGAAACAGAAATAAAATTCAAAATTAAACTGGATAACCAAAATTTACCGGAACAAATAAAATGGACAGCTACCGACGGACCGCAAGGTGACGGCGACGAATGCAAAAGCATCATGATCGGAATGTGGGACGGCAATGAAAAAAACACGATGCGTTTCGATCTTTGGACAAAAGACATGCAAGTGGACGAAATGCATACACACTTTTTCCAATTAATGCTGAGTTTAGGCGATACTTACAATCGTGCCACAGGCAATCCATTTGTTCAGGAAGACATCAAAAAATTCTGTATGGATTTGGCTGATAAAACTCGCGAATGGGAAGAAGGAAAAGAAATTAATAAATGAAATGACAAAGTAATTAAATAATGTATTTATCAAAATAACTATTTAATTATTGAATTACTAAATTACTGCATTAAACCATGTTACAAGCAACCAATTTATCAATCATATTCGGAAGCCGTATTTTATTTGACAATGTTACGTTTACTATTCAGCCACGAGACCGCATTGGTTTAGTTGGAAGAAACGGTGTTGGAAAATCTACTTTATTGAAAGCAATAAACGGCGAAATTACGCCGCAAGAAGGCAGCATCGCTAAACCGAACGGTTATACTATTGGTTTTTTGAAACAGGAAATTCGTGGACAAAATGAACCAACTGTCTGGTTGGAAGCACAAACAGCTTTTAAAGAAATCAACATTTTACAAGAGAAATTAGATGATATACAACATCAGTTAGAAACCAGAACTGATTATGACACGGATGATTATATGAATCTTTCACAGGAATTTTGTGATTTGAATGACAGACTTGTACATTTGGATATTGATGATAAAGATAAAAAAACTGAACTTGTTCTTTTGGGTTTAGGTTATCAACGTGAAGATTTTGAAAAAGCGCCAGGTACTTTTTCCGGTGGTTGGGCAATGCGTTTAGAATTGGCGAAACTCTTGCTTCAAAATCCTGATTTGTTGATGCTCGATGAGCCGACGAATCACCTGGATATTGAATCTATTATTTGGTTAGAAGATTTCTTTCAAAAATACGAAGGCGCTATTGTGTTGGTTTCGCATGATAAAACGTTCTTAGATAATGTTTGTAACAAAACGATTGAATTAGAACTTGGTAAAATGTATGAATACAAAGCTAATTATACAAAATACCTTATTTTAAAGGAAGACCGACGAGAAAAGCAATTGCAGACATTTAAAAATCAACAAGATCAAATTAAACAAATTGAGCGTAATATTGAACGTTTTAAAGCGAAAGCAAGTAAGGCAAGTATGGCTCAAAGTTTAGTGAAAAAATTAGACAGAATGGATATCGTTGAAGTGGAACAAGACGACGTTCGCTCGATGCGTTTCACTTTTCCAATGGGTCAGCAAAGCGGCAAAGTAGTTGTAAAAGCTACCAATCTGGCAAAAAATTATGGAGAAAAGCATGTTTTTCATGATGTGAATTTAGAAATAGAACGTGGTGATAAAGTGGCTTTCATTGGAAAAAACGGAATGGGAAAAACCACAATGGCAAAGATCATAGCAAAAGAATTAGATGCAACTTCAGGAAATTTAGAAATTGGCCATAATGTAAATACAGCATTCTTTGCGCAACACCATGCTGAACATTTGCCAAAAGAATTGACCATTTTGCAATATATGGAAGACACGGCGCCAAATGAAATTCGCGCGCAAGTGCGTAATATTTTAGGTGCGTTTATGTTTTCCGGTGATGATGCGACAAAAAAGATTTCTGTACTAAGTGGCGGCGAGCGCGCACGTGTTTGTTTAGCACATTTGCTATTGAATCCAAGTAATGTATTGATTCTGGATGAGCCAACTAACCACTTGGATCTGCGTGCAAAAGATGTATTAAAAGATGCGATTTCAAAATATCCTGGAACTGTTATTGTGGTTTCACATGACAGAGATTTTCTGGTTGGTTTAACCGATAAAACATTTGAGTTTAAAGATGGTGTTGTAAAAGAACATGTTGGTGATGTGAATGCATTCTTTGAAGAACGCCGTGTTGCCAATTTCAGAGAAGTGGAATTAACACCACAATTAGCTGTAAATACACCAAAGAAAGAAACTGCAGCACCTGCTAGTAAAATTGACGATAAAGAAGCAAAACAATTAAAAAATAAAATTTCCAAACTCGAAGAAGAAATAGGCATCAAGGAATTCGATATTAAAAAACTGGAAGAAAAAATCGAGCAGCTTTCCGAAGATGGAAAATACGATGAACAAATTGTTTTGCAACTAGGCAATGAAAAGAAAGCATTGGAAAAACTGATGCACGATTGGGAAAAACTGCAAGTATAGTTTTTTTAATGTGTAAAAACTGTTTTAAATTTTCCATTAGTTATTGTTATCGTTGAACCGTCACTAACACTAACAGCAGTACCATTAAATGTACCTTCTAATTCAGTATAACTAGATTTAGTAAGTACAAAAGTCATATTGCTGCCCACTGTAGCATTCCAAGAATTTCCAACACCTGAATAAATATTGTCTTTAGTAAAAGTAAAACTAATATTTGGTGCACCAGCATCAGTTAAATGATAACTACCTGGTGTAGTTGAAATAGGAACTAAAATTTCCATAGTTGCTCTTTCACCTGTTGTAGTATTTCTAAAGTCAGGTGCTAAAGCCATAGATACAGAATTATATGCACTAAAGCTATTCACATCTTGTGAAGCATAGTCCATCGTAATAGCACCATTAATAGTGCAAAAAACTCTGCATCTGCCATTTGTTAAATTACTATCGAAGTTATTTGTGCTATTATCTTTTTTACAAGCAGTTGTAAAAATAAAGCAAACCGCAGATAATATAATAATTAGTTTATTCATAAGATTTATTGTTTAGTAAAATTACAAAATGTTATAATTACTGATATCAGTAGTAGTACTGATATTCAGCATTTTTTATGTAAATACCACTAATTTGGTATAATAATTGACACTCATTTACATTAATTTTAATCAATATTGAAAAAATTTAGGAAATCAATGTATTTAATAACACGAATAATTCCGTTACTAATTTTTGTATTCATTTCATTTTCTGGAAATAGTCAGGTGTACAACATTAAAGACAAAACAAAATATTACACGAACAATGTTATTCAGTTTAACAATTATTCTTCCAATGGCTGGAGACTTATAGATAACAAACAACTCAAACCCATTGCTAAGGCATTGGATATTTCCATAGAGGAAGCAGAGAAAGTAATAGAAGGCACTTACCTCAAGAATCACCCTGTGGCCAAAAATGATGATGACGTAGCTTATGTTATGTATAAAGTATGTGAAATAAATGGATATAAGAATGGCACCTATGAATACACGGGTGTTAACGATGTTTTATGCTTAATGTATGTTCCCAATGATTTGAATATGCACATGCCAAAAGATAAGTTGGCAGAAAATGGCAAAGGTTTTTTTCAAATGGTCTTAAAAGAAAATATTTCTACCTCTCCTCTTAGCAGTACATACTTTGAACCTTGGTACATTTTAAAAAGAGGTCCCTATTCATTTGGCTTTAAATTCACCGCTTCAGCAACAGATTCTGTTGTTGTCAAAAAAGTCATCAGAACTTCTTATGCAGAAAAAGCAGGCTTAAAAGTGGGCGATATCATTGTATCTGTTAATGACAAAAATATAAGATATGCTACGGCAGTCAATGCATTGAGTACATTCAAAGAATGTGGATTTAACAATAACATATTTAAAGTTCTTAGAAGTGGAACTGAAATAACATTATCTATCGACAAGATAAATGCAGAAAGAATCGAAATGGTATGCGCATCAGCAAATTGTCAAAATGGTGATTGTGTCTTTGAGCATATTAATGGATATACCATTAAAGGTAGATGTGTGAACGGAAAATTAGAAGGGAAGGCTCAATATCTGACAGAAGACGGTTTTGTATTTTATGAAGGAGCAGTAAGAAATTATGCTGATAAACTTAAAGATTATAACATAAAATACGAAGGATTTGGCATTGAAAGATACAAAAGCGGAGATGTATATGAAGGAGAATTTAAATTTGGGAAAAAAGATGGAAAAGGTAAATATACTTACAAGGACGGAAGAGTACTGGAAGGCATTTGGAAAGAGAATGGATATTTTGATGATGTTAAAATGGGATTTACTGCTGACAGATTTGATAAATATTTTAATCTTGAAGTATATCTGCACAATCAGAAAAAACCATTCTTAATAAATACAGAGGCTGTAAAATTTAAAGCAGGACAAACACAAAAATTAAAAGATAGATATAAATTATCAGATGCTGAGTTAGACAAACTGTTAAAGCTTTGCGATTTTAAATATAAACCCAATAATATGAATACACCTGAAAAATTCATGTCTATTGTCAATAAAAATCAAAAAGAACATCCGTATGAAGTATATCTGTTAGAAAATTTGGAAGGCGAAGATGGAGAGTTTTACAGTATCATCAGAATACCCGGTGGTGATAAGACAGCTTGGTTGCCCGATGAAATGAAATTTGGCAATAATGAATCATTATATTTTTTAGCACCTTACAGTGAAGTAAAATTGGTTGATTATTACAAAGCAGAGGAATATAAAAAACAAGAAGAAGCTGCCGCTTATTGGAAATCTATTGAAGAACGAAATGAAAAAGCAAATGCAGAAACATTTGAGTGGAGAAGAAATAATGAATTAAAAGGGTCAATGATTTATCAATATTCTTTTTGGAACTCTCAGCTGAATAGAGAAGATTTTACGTACAAAGTAGTTACCATTTTTGGGCCACCGGATCAAGATATAACTAAAGAAGACGAAATTAATATGGATAAGCTCGTTGGCGGAAAGCCTTACGCTATAGTATATAAAGAAGACTATGATGATGTGGAATCTGAACAATACATCACTAAACAAACCGGCTCTCATCGTTTTAGTGTAAATACCGGTTACAATTATACCATTCCTAAACGATATGCTTCATCAAGTACAAATACACCTTCCTATAAGCAAGCTGATGATGCCGTAAAAGAAGCACAAAAAAAAGTGGATGCTGCAATGAAAGATCTGTTGGATGGCAAATCTTTAGATAGAACTGAGTTAATTCAAAAATCCACTAGCGATATTTTTAGAGGCATGAATTTTATTGAAAAAGACACTGAAGTAACTGTGATAGACGTTCCTTCATCCGATAAATTTTATAACGAAAACAAAAAATATATTGGCAAAACAGGCACCGTCGAAATGTTGACAGAAAATGGCGACGGCACTTATTATGGCATGATAAAATTTGCTGGAGAAAAAAATGCCGCTGTATTTTATAAAGTTAAAATCAAAGTTAATAACTAACAATGATTTCAAAAACCATGTATATAATTTTCGGAATTTTAGTACTATTATTTTTAGTACTTGTTTTCAAATTATTTTTCATGGATAAAAAAGCCGAATACAAAAGAACAATTCATGCAGTAGTAACTGAAATTTACGGTGTGCGAGGAAGACCTATACAACGAGTAGCCAAATTGAGTGACAACACCAGCATAGATGTACCAGATGCCTTTATTTCAAAAATACAAGTTGGCGATTCCATTATCAAGCAAGCTAATTCCAACAGCTATATAATGAAATCAAAAAATACTTCTTCGTTAATAATAACTACAAAATAACAAGTATGAAAAAATACATTTTCTCTTTTTGTATAATGCTAATATTTTCTGCAACTCAGCTTTCTGCACAAGATGCTAAAACTGCTTTAAACGATTTGGAAAAATATATCACTGATAAAGAATGGCGCATCAAGTCGCTGGAAGTTAAGGATGATGTTTTTTATTTTCACTTTAATGATGATTTTACCAGTTTCCCAATTTTAGAAGCAGATGAACAGGTAACACAGATTGATAACGGTATCAAAATTCATTGCAAAAACGATGAAAAATGTGTCAATTGGTTTAACATGTATGTAACCTCCTACAAGTTGGAAAGTGACTATTATGAGCCGGTAAAATTAGCTTCCCTTTTCAATAAATTTTTAAAAGCGTATCGCGATGAAAAGAACGGAATCACCAAACCGCTTCCTGAAAAACCGGTTGCAACCAAACTATACAATAAATTCGACAAGGTGAAAGTTACTGCCATAAATATGAATAATGACTGGAATCCTAAGAAAATATATGATGCAACTGAAGTATTGAATAAGACGTTTATCCTGCTCGAAAATACACCTCCTAACAAATATGGAACGTATAGGTGCAATTTTTTGGGCAAAAACGGAAAATTATTGTATTTGGAGGACGTAAATCTAGAACCTTCGTCAGAGTCTGCCGTATCAGACATTGCATTCAATACACAACAGTACCCAACCATTACTACGACCTCAGATATATATTTACCTAAAGGCACACACGTGCTTGTATATTTCATGGATGTTCCATCCGTCACGAAAATAAGCGAAGAGACAGCTAAAACCATACTTGGAAAACCGGGCGTACTTAATAAAGATATTCTGAAAAGTGCATTATATGATGAGTATGCAAGTTATACTGTAGACATCACACTTGATGGCACTGGCAAACAATTCACCATCAATTCGGCAAAATGCATTGCACTACAGTCCATAGAATACAAGAAACCACAAGCAACGGCATCTGCCAAGAATTTCAATAGTTCTGGCACTTCTTTCAATGAAGCATTATCGGCTGAAATGAAGGAACTGAAAGCAGCTTATGCCAAACTCAATGAAGAAGAAAGCAAACATCTAAAATACACAACCGTAGCCAACTCCCCGAATACATGCAGTTTTATGGACAGCCTGTTAATAGACTATCCAAATGATTTTAACAACAGCTTCATACAACAATATAACCTGTTTGCCACTCAACTGTATGGCAAGCCCGTATTGTATGATTTTGGTGTATGCCGTTTCCATTTGAAAGATGTGGATATAGATGACATATCTCCAAATTATACTAGCAATAGAAAACAATATACAGCATATATGCTGCAAGGCAATACCAGCATGGAGGTGGCCAAAAAGAAGTATGTGGAACTTAGAGAAGCGCTCTTGGGGTGTGATTTGCCATACGGAAACTACCAGCTTGAAGAAAACAAGGAACAAACGACGTTCATCATACGCAACCCCACAAAGATCAATCCCGGTTACAGCGAAAAATATAAGAATCTGTATATTATGGTACGCTTACTCAACAGGAATGAGGTTCCTGATTTAGTAAAGAACAGCTATGAGAAATACGCACAGTCCATATTTATATATATAGAGATAAACTAAAATCAATGTTATAACAGGTAGAAATAAATCAACGCTCATGAAAAGCATACACACCATAATCTTGTCAATACTTATCGCAAACTTTGTGGCGGCGCAGGAAAAGGTTAATCTTAAATTCAACTTCTATTTTGCCAACTCTAATGAAGGTTCCATCAGGAAAACCAAACTTGTTGTAAAATCAGATGGCGTTAAGATTGGCGAAAGCACTGTCAAAGACCAGGATAAGTATAACAGTGTGGAAGTAAATATTCCTAAAGGTTATCACAGAATCACAGCCGTAGCCTGCGCTCAAAATGACGACGTTTGGGAAGAAAGAACTTTAGCAAACGATTATTCAATGGATTGTATTTATGAGAAATCACAAAACTGGAATACAGGTTACATAATAGATTTGAGATTTGATTTAAAAGACATGGACGTAAAAGTAGATGAAGAAATTATATTTAGTGATGAAGTTTTAGACAACATTACTTCCAAAACAAAAGATGGTACAATTGCTTCTAATTCTGGAATTAATTACAAAACGGCTTTACAAAAAGTAAATGATTATCTCAAGACTTTTGACAACGGCTACTATGGTTATCTGGAAGTGAAAGATGGTTATTTATACGACAGATTTAAAAATGGTACTGATTATTGCAAAGCGAAAATTACTGATTTGGATTACGCATTTGAAAAAGAAAAAAGCCGAAAAGTAGATATTGCCTGCAAAAGCTCTTACAATTGCTTATATTCTACATTTACCAATCAAAACTACTCTAGTTTTTCTTTTTCACAATCAACGGATTTTAACTCTAATGAATTTATCACGTTATTAAATAATTTTATTACTGCATATAATAAAAATCCTGTGTCAAATTCTAAATCAAAAGTTGATGACGCATTAGTGCAATTGAAAAGCAATAATTCAAGTTTACCAAACACTTCAACAAAAAATAATTATCAAACCGAATTAAAAAAACTCAATGATTATCTTAAAAATTTTGATGATGGTTACTATGGATATTTTGAAGTAATTGACAACGATATTTATATTCGCTTAAAAGCTGGCACTTATTGTAAGGCAGATGTTAATGAATTAGATAAAGCATATATCACGGAAGAAAATAAAAAAATTGAACTCAAATGTTTAGATGCAAATAAATGCATGACGGCAACCTACACCAATGGTAAAATAAATGGTTTACCGATGTATCAATCTTCATCTTATAACACAACAGAATTCGCACAACTAATCAATAATTTATTAGATGCAGTTAGAGGAAAAAAACCATCTGTAAACACATCAGTAAAAGCAAATACAACTTATACTCCATCCAATAATTCAACAGCTAATTACCAAACTGCATTAGAAAAATTAAATACATTTCTTAAACCAATGGATAAAGAATTAAGTAAATGGATCGAAATTAAAAACGGATATATCATCGAACATTTCAGAGGCACTTATACTTCTAAAGCAAAAATTAGCGATATAGAAGGTGTAGAAAAAGATACAAGATATAATGTGGTGCATTTATATTGTAAGAATAAATCAAAATGTGTGTATTCGGATTATATGAAAAGCGATTACGATTATTTTAATTACAATTGTTCTTCAACTTCAGAAATGAATACATTATACAGTCTGATGACAAATTTCTGGAATCAGTTAACTGGAAAAAAATCTTCAACTACTGAAAATGATGATGATTGGATAGATGAAGATTTTGATGAACTTGCAAAAGTTGCACCTAAAATTAATACAACAACAAAAATAACTACGGCTAACTATCAAACTGAATTAAAAAAACTAAACGACTACCTAAAAACATTCGACAATGGTTATTATGGTTATTTTGAAGTGAAAGACGGCTACATCTACGACCGATTTAAAGCAGGAAAATACAATAAATTCAAAATGGAAGATATGGAAGGCGCTGTGATTCAGGAACAATACTCTCGTGTAATTTTTAAATGTAAATATGATGATAAATGTATTTCTACCGATTGGAAAGAAAATGGCAGAGAAGAATATACACAATTTACCAAAAGTGGTTCTTACAATTATCAAGAATTAGCTGACTTACTAAACAATTTCAGAGACGCTTATTTAGGAAACAAATCAACTAATTCAACAGCAAACTCATCACAAAAATACACCGAGTCAAGTGAATTTTTAGATGGTTTGAAATCCAATATTGATATTATGAACAGTGGAAATTCAACCAATCAACCGAAGAATAAAACATCGGATTCACGCGATGAAATCGCAAAAAATAGACAAACAAATAAATCAACAGCAACAAATAATAATGACGAATGGATAGATGAAGAGTTTGAATTAACGGATAGTCAGAAATCATCATTTTCTAATTTAACAGATAAAAAAAATAATATCCCAAAAGGCACTAAAGTATTAATTACAGGTTTTTGGGAAAAAGAAGATAATCTTGCAAACAAAAAGAAATATATCGGACAAATTGGAACGGCTGAATATGATATCATAGAAAGTAATATAGGTACTTATTCTTGTGGTATTCGTTTTGATGGCGAAGAGAAACCGGTAACTTTTTATGGTGTAAAATTTAAAGTTGTAAATAATTCATCAAACAATCAGTCACCAACTTCTACTTCTAATTACACAGAAAAACTAAAAAAGCTAAACGAATACCTCAAGACATTTAACTCAGAAACGTATCGTGAAGTAGAAGTAAAAGATGGAAAAGTATATTTTGCATTTTATGTATATGGTGCAAACTATAAATCTTCTATTGACATCAGCGAACTAAAAAACAATACCATTATTACAATTGGAAAATCTGTTGGTTCATCTGTAATAGATGAAGTTAAAATTTCTTGTAAAAGTGGAAGTAAATGTTTTTATTCAACTTATTCAAATGGCAATGCAGATCATTTCAGATTTTTCAGTAACAGCATAAAAGATTTTACAAAAATGGAACAACTCTTAAAAGATTTTATAAAATCGCTCGTGCCTTAAAAAAGTGATCTTAAAAAACTGTCGTAATGAAACGAATACGGACAAAATGAAAAATATCTTGGTTTTAATTATCCTGTTTTTAATTCTGCTTATTGTTTTTACTGCGCATATTATAAACTAAATAAAACAGATAAACTGAACTTTGAACTTTTACAGTATATGCAATATAATACAGCAAAAGAAATCTATATCGTTAGGAAAGCCACTACAACGCATTACCACATTAAACAATAAAATGATACTTGATGCATCAAAGATGTATTTATAATATACACTCAGGCGATTCGGTAATAAAACACATAATTCCAATAAAATTATACTAATCCATTTTGTCAAAAAAACAGAAAAGTTATCTTTATCCATAACCACATATCTCACCTCGTTACACGGAAAGAATAACCAAGTGATACATACCAACCTTTTATAAATGGATATAATTGAAAACCACCAGATAAATCTATTTGCATGTTATTTTTAATCAGATATGCGACGCCTCCATCAAACGTATGTGTTGACTTTTCTTTTAACGGAATGTCACCGAAAAATTCGTAATACAAATACCATTTATCTGTAAGATCAAAACCATTTACAATCGTGTAAATAAATGATGGATAAGGCGAATCGCCGTCCCATTTCATACCAACGTTATAACCCAGCGAAATATTCTTCTTCAACGTATGTTCTAATGTAAATCTGAAATTGGGTGCAAAATATTTTGTTCTTAAATTTTTGGTTGATAGATATGGAATGGCCATATGTGCTATAAACGATATCTTAGGTCGTGCTTTTCGTTCTTCACAAATAGCAGTTTTAAAGCCTATTTCTATTGGCGATAAACCCACTTTATATTTTCCGTCATAATCCTTTTGCGAAGAAATATCTGTTATTAAACGTAATTCTGTTGATTTAAAAATACCAACTTTCCATAACATTGTCGGATGCATTATTGTCAATTCCTTTTGCTGGCTTTCAATATTAAAACCGGTTTCTAATTGAAAATATTTAAATGGAACAACATCTGGTGTTTCTGTTTGATCCGGTCGGTCAGTTGCTATTGATTCTTCTTCCGCTTTTTGTTTTTCTTGTGCATAAAATGAAAAAGGAAAAACTATAACCAAAATACAAAGTATATTTTTCATAAACTAAAAATAACTTCATGATTTCAATCTATTTAATAATATTTTTAGACTAATCTAAAAAATATATTTTACCTATCTTATTTTAAAAAATAAAAAAAACCTCGACAATTAAGTCGAGGTTTGATTTGTGTATCAGTTTTGATCTGATACGCATGTCGTTGTTATAGTTAAGTTATGATTACTGTCTTACCACTTTCTGATAAATAGTCTCATCATCCACCTGTAATTTCAAAATGTAGATGCCTTTCGCGTAACTGTTGATGTTCAACTCCTGATTGATCTCTTTCGTTAAACCTATTACATTGCTGTACATCTCTCTGCCTTCTGAACTATATATCTTCATCTGTACATTAGACAACTTCGATAAACCAATATTCAATACCAATCTGCCATCTGTAGGATTCGGATAGATCTGCAACACCTTAACATTATCACTCGTCTTAACTCCTAACGGTGGCTGTGTACTGAATGATGCCGATATCGGTGAACTACAGTTGCTGCTGCTTACTACCACTACCGTATATAAACCTACTGTCGTAAATTTATAATATGGCGTACTGGTCGTTGCAACAGGTGTTGTACTGCCGTTTAAGTACCATTTATACGTAGCTCCTGCTACCACTGTACTCGAAAAGATCGTATCAAAGCCAGCTCCTTGCGAGATCGTTGATTGTGCAGGTGTCGTGTTAACCGTTACATTCGCTACCGCTGTACCTGTACAGCTTCCGTTCGATCCCGTTACCGTATAGCTTGTATTGCTTGTTAGTACTGGCGTCGTTGCAGGATTACCGCTTAAACCGCCTGTCCAACTGTAGCTCGTTGCATTACCACTTGCCGTCAACGTTGCTGTCTCACCTGAACATATGCTCGGTGAATTAACCGATACGGTTGGTAACGCATTGACCGTTACTGCTGCTACTGCAGTGCCTGTACAACCATCTGTTGTTCCGGTTACTGTATAGCTTGTATTGCTTGTCAAAGCAGGCGTCGTTGCAGGATTACCTGACAAACCGCCTGTCCATGTATATGTGGTCGCTCCATTCGCTGTTAAGGTAGCTGTCGTTCCTGAACAAATACTTGGCGAGTTTACGCCTACCGTCGGCTTAGGTTTAACAGTAACATTTACAGAGGCATTCCCTGCTGATGTACAACCTGTCAACGTTCCGCTTACACTTACCGTTACATTGCCTGACGGTGTAAATGTATAGGTATTTGTCGTTGAACCGCCTTGTGACCAGGTATAGTTATCCGCTCCGTTTGCGGTCAACGTAATTGGATCTCCGTTACATACGCTTGCAGGATTGGGTGTGATTGTAACCGTAGGTGCTGTCGTATTTACTGTTACTGTCGCTACCGCCGTTTTTGAACAACTGCCTGTTGTTCCGGTTACTGTATATGATGTCGTTGTGTTCAATACAGGTGTCGTCACAGGATTGCCGCTTAAACCGCCTGTCCATGAATAACTTGTCGCTCCCGTTGCTGTCAACGTCGCTGTTGAACCCGCACAGATGCTCGGTGAGTTAACCGTCACATTTGGAAGTGGCGTTACTGTTACCGTTGCCACTGCCGTATTGGTACAACCACTTGATGTTCCTGTTACTGTATAGCTCGTATTCGATGTTAATGCAGGTGTCGTTGCAGGGTTACCTGTCAAGCCGCCTGTCCATGTATACGTCGTTGCTCCGTTCGCTGTCAATGTCGCTGTTTGTCCTGAACAGATCGTTGGATTGTTTACAGATACTGTCGGAAGTGCCGTTACTGTTACTGTCGCTACTGCTGTAGCACTACATGTACCGGTTGTCCCAGTTACCGTATAGCTCGTATTTGATGTCAATGCAGGTGTCGTTGCAGGATTACCTGTTAAACCTGTCCATGTATAGGTCGTTGCATTACCACTCGCTGTCAGCGTAGCTGTTTGTCCTGAACAAATTGTTGGTGAGTTAACACTTACCGTTGGCGGCGTAGTTACCGTTACCGTAGCTACTGCTGTTTTTGTACAACCATTCGCTGTTCCTGTTACTGTATAACTTGCATTGCTTGTCAATACTGGTGTCGTTGCAGGGTTGCCTGTTAATCCGCCTGTCCATGTATAGCTCGTTGCTCCTGTTGCTGTCAACGTAGCTGTTGTTCCTGAACAAATCGTCGGTGAGTTTACTCCTACGTTTGGTAGTGCCGTTACTGTTACCGTTGCTACTGCCGTATTTGTACATCCGCTTGATGTCCCTGTTACTGTATAACTTGCATTGCTAGTTAAGGCTGGCGTAGTCGCAGGGTTACCTGTCAAGCCACCTGTCCAGCTATAGCTATCCGCTCCCGTTGCTGTTAATGTCGCTGTTGTTCCTGAACAAATCGTCGGTGAGTTTACTGACACTGTAGGTCGTGCATTCACTGTTACTGTCGCTACCGCTGTATTCGTACAACCATCCGTGGTGCCTGTTACTGTATAACTTGCATTGCTCGTTAAGACCGGTGTAGTCGCAGGATTACCTGTCAAGCCCCCTGTCCATGTATAGGTCGTTGCGCCAGTTGCTGTCAACGTGGCTGTTGCGCCTGAACAAATTGCCGGTGAGTTTACGCCTACAGTCGGTTTAGCTTTAACTCGTACCGTTTTCGTCACTACCGTGCTTGGTATTACTGTCGCTCCGCTATGTGTGTATGCTATTAAACTTATGCTGTAAGTACCTGCTGTGTTGAATACCGGTGATACCGTAGTAGAGGTTGATGTCGATGGTGTGCCTCCCGTAATCGTCCAACGGATTGAATCTAATGTACCACCATTATTCGCCGTTGACGTACTCGTCAACGTAGTACTGCCGCCCACACAAAATACCGTGTCACTTAACGTGAAACTCGCCGTTGCCGTCGGTGTCGTTGAGCAAGAAGGTGGCAAATTAAATGCTGCGGTTTGGTCAGTTGCGCTCGCTGAAGAACCCTGAATAGCAGAATAACCCATTCCACGACGAGCAAATGCTGTCCAAATCTCACACTTATGAGCATAACCATATAATATTGAGTCTGCTTTTAAAATGGCATTTCTTGAATCCAAGAAACCTGGGCTACATTTTTGTTGTTTTAAACCTTCTAATACTACTTTCAGAGCTTTGTTATTACCAGCATTACCAGCATAATAATCTGAACTGTAACCATCTTTCTCAACAAATAGCCAATACATATCCCAAACAGCAGAACACCAAATTTCACCAATATCATGTACCTCAGGGCTAGCAGCCATATCTGCATACGTTAATGGATTGATAGACATATCATAAGAATATGGATATCTACGAATACCTTGACCTGTAGAAGGTAATCCCACTGCATAGTTACCAATACCTCTTTCTGTGTTTTTAGTGTCTGCAGGCTTTCTAGTTAAATATAAAGCAAAGAAATCACTCCAACCTTCACCAGCTTCTTCTGCATTATTTAAGCATGAGTTACCACCTGCTGAATTTGTTAAACGATTAGATATACCGTGACCATATTCATGAGACACAATACCATTATCTAAAGAGCCATCAAAATCTAGGCAATTATTAGTAGAAACTCTAGTCATTGTAACATTTGCTGTTGCAATATTATTTTTTAACAATTGTCCGTACGCATATGTAACAAACATCGCAGGAATTGTAACACCAGCCGCACTTGTACCGGCAGCCATACCAATTAGAGAATCTCCGGCAGATTGACGGTTAATTATAATTACGCCAATTGCACCAGCATTTTGTGCATTCAATACTTTCTCTGAGAAATTACAATCACCTCTATCGATTAAAGCAATTTTGCCAGTAACTTGAGCTGCATTGTTTACAGCGCCACATACATAATTTGATGGTGCTGTTGCACTAGTAGCTACTGCTACCGCTCCAGTAACATTATAAGAACAAGGTCCCCAACCATTTTGTGAACCATGTGCAACATCATTTTCAGCGATGGATGCAGGAGCGTTATAATTTAAAGTAGAAGGTGGCGTGCCATCCCACATGTACATTTGCATACGCGTTCTGTCAAAAGTAGAGTTTGTACCATCCGGAGACGCGTAAAAATTAGCATTATTTGTACCTGAACCATCATGCGCTTCTGCATTTACAGGGTCATTATCTGTTGCCGTACTACCACCATAGTTATTTGACTGGAAGTTTGCATTATCTTTTGTAAAACCGTTTTTATACATGATATCATGCATGATATTATTCATGTAAAATAATTGTACCTGAATTGCTCTTGAATTAGCAAGTGTATCTAATTGTGTACTAAAATCAAGCGGTAAATCAAAGTTTAATGCAGCACCACCATCAGCATAATTATTATCTACGCCAGAAGTAGGATTTACCGCATTGTTTGCGTCTTTGTCGGAATACGTATTAACATTATTGCCTCGAGTTTTAGTAGATTCAGCACCTGCTGCGCCGTTAGTGTCATGCCAACCATATGGTGAAGCAGTGAGATCTTCAGGATCTGATACTAAAATTCTAGATCCATAAGCCGGAGATTCAGTGTAATATGGATAAACTCTGTATGAACTAGCAGCTTGAACTTGTTGATCAATACCTGATGTTCCACTTGTAGATGAACCACTGGTTTGATCGAAAGATTGTCTTTCAGATGAATTTGATTGCAAATAGCAACCTCTTCCGAAATCGCAATGTAAAACCATATCTCTTTTTGCAATAACAGAACCATCAATAGCATTGATCTCAATATTCCATACATTAGTTGCTTTGCTGTTACCAAAACCGATTTCCCATGCTAAGTAAGGTTTTTGCTGATTATCCATAACCAACATCAATCTTGCTTCAGCATAATTGTCCAAATCATTTTCATTACCGAATACATATACTTTATCATTCGCATTGTATCTGCCTTGTCCGACAATTTTGCTTAAATCAGGATAAACCAACTGGTAAGCAGTTGTTAATGCATTTTTTGCTAAGACAGTTGGTGTTGTAGTTGTGATTTGTTTTTTCAAATCAAAAACACCATTTGTTGTAGCATTGAATACCACACCATCTTTTAAGTGAATACCAATGTATCCGTTTTTCAGTTTTAATCCGTTAACAGATTGCTGGAAGATCACGCGATCGAAATTTGTAAAGTCATCGTGATACTGTTTTGCAACTACCAAATCAGCGATATCCTGATCTGAAAGTTGTAAATCATTTTTGTGATCCTTAATGTATTTGATTGCTACCGCTTTGTAATCTTTTGTATTTGTAGAAAAAGACAACAAAGAAAATAAGACCAACATTAAAGTTAGTGTACTGTTTCTTCTCATTATTTAATTGCTTTAGTTGTGTAAATTTAATTAAATCTTGTTAATTTCAATTCAGTTGTTAATTATTTAACATTTGAAATGTTAATAGTTACCAATTAATCATAAATTGGTAGTCTTGTTTAATAAAATATTACAGGAAAATCTAAAAAATTAAACCACAACATTCACAATTCTGCCTTTCACCACGATAAATTTCTTTGGTTCTTTGTTTTCGGTGAATTTTTGTACGGTTTCATTAGCCATTACTACTTTCTGGATTTCATCATTTTCCATGTCTAGCGGCAATTCGATGTTGGTTCTGTGTTTGCCATTAATTTGAATTGGATACGTGAATGTTGATTCTGTCAAATATTTTTCATCATGCGTTGGAAAATCAGCGTCCACTACAGAATTGGTGTTGCCTAAATTCGTCCATAAAACATCTGCAGTGTGTGGCGCAAACGGCGCGATGAGTTTCAGCACATTTTGTAATGTAGATTTAGAAACTGTTTTCAGTTTTGACAAATCATTTACACAAATCATAAAGGTAGAAACACACGTATTAAAACTTAAATTCTCAATATCCTGGTTTACTTTTTTGATAGCTTTATGTAGTATTTTTAATTCTTCGTCTGTTGCTGCAATGTCAAGATTCTTTGGTGTTCCAAGGTCGTCATAAAATAAACGCCAGAATTTACGAATGAAGTTAGCCACACCGGAAATACCATTCGTGTCCCAAGGTTTTGCGGTGTCGATTGGTCCTAAAAACATTTCATACATGCGGAAAGTATCTGCACCATATTGTTCAATGATTTGATCAGGATTTACCACATTGAACTTTGATTTAGACATTTTTTCGACTTCGCTAGAACAATAGAAATTACCATCTAATTCTTTCACAAATACAGCATCCTTAAAATTTCCAGACATATCTTCTTCAATTAATTTTTTGAAGTCTAAATTATCTTTTGAATCAACATATTTTATATCGACATGAATTCTTTGTATCTCATGATGAACTTGTGAATTAAAAATATTTTTATCAAAAATATCATCTGAGTTTTCTGTTGATTGTAAATTCAATTCTTCATCTGTAAACATTAAATCATCAGCTTTGTATTCATTAATTAAATAGTTATCTACATAATGAATATTTGGTAAACTCCTTCCTTTTGTAATATATATTGGAATTTTATTTCGTTGTTTATCATCTTTTTTAAAAACTATTCTATCAACAAACTTACTCACACCTTGAATCATTCCTTGGTTCACCATTTTTTTAAACGGTTCTTCTGTGCTTACTTTGCCAATGTCTTTTAAGAATTTATGCCAGAAACGCGAGTACAATAAATGACCAACTGCATGTTCAGAACCGCCAACATAAAAATCTACATTCTGCCAATATTCCTGCGCTTCTTTACTTACTAACTCGCTTGGATTTTCCGGATCCATGTAACGCAGGAAATACCACGAACTACCAGCATAACCTGGCATGGTATCGGTTTCCATGCGCGTGCTTACACCATTCTGCGTTACCCAATCTGTAGCGGTTGCCAACGGACTTTCGCCAGTGCCTGTTGGTTTATAAGACTCTACTTTTGGCAACGTAACCGGTAACTTATCTTCTGCCACTGTATGTATAATTCCGTCTTTATCATAATAAATTGGAAACGGCTCGCCCCAATATCTTTGTCGCGAATAGCCGGCATCGCGCATACGGAAATTCACTTTGCCATAGCCGATTTTTTGTTCTTCCAGTTTTTGAATTAATAAAGCTGTTGCTGCTGCATAATTCAAGCCATTGATAAAATCAGAATTGATGTATTTACCTTCTTTCGTCGCATCAGCTTCATTGTCTAAATTTTGTTGTGCATCTAAAATCGGAATGATTGGCAAGTCAAATTTTTTCGCAAATAAATAATCGCGCTGATCGCCTGAAGGCACAGCCATTACAGCACCTGTTCCATAACCAGCCAATACATAATCAGCAATAAACACAGGCACTTCTGTTTGCGTAAACGGATGCAATACATGCGCACCAGTGAATTGTCCTGATACTTGCTTTTCTGCTTGTCGTTCAATATCAGATTTTGATGCACATAATTTTACATACGCATCGACCGCATCTTTATATTCAGGTGTTGTGATTTGGCTGACCAAATCATGTTCAGGCGCAATCACTAAAAACAACACGCCGAAAATCGTATCTACTCTTGTTGTAAAAACATCAATTTTTTCTGCGTGATCTTTTAACGGAAAAGACACCATCGCTCCTGTTGATTTTCCAATCCAGTTGCGCTGCATATCTTTCATACTTTCGCTCCAATCCAGTGTTTCCAAACCTTGCAACAAACGCTCTGCATACGCCGTGATGCGCAAGAACCACTGCGACATTTTTTTCTTTTCCACCGGATGACCGCCACGTTCTGAAACACCATTTACGATTTCATCATTTGCCAAAACCGTTCCTAATGCAGGACACCAATTGACAAAAGATTCTTTCTGATATGCTAAGCGATATTCCATCAGAATATCTTGTTGTTGTTTTGGTGAATACGATTTCCATTCTTCCGCAGAAAATGCAGGAACATCTGTCGTTGTGTATGCTGTATTATTATGATTTCCGTGCTCTTCAAAATGTTTAATCAACACAGAAATATGATACGCACATTGATTTTTATTGCAATAAACAGAATTATATAGTTGAAGAAAAATCCATTGTGTATGCTTGTAGTATTCTGGTTTGCAAGTAGTCACTTGTCGCGACCAATCATAAGAGAAACCAATTTTCTTTAACTGCTCAATGTATGTTTCAATATTTTTTTCTGTAGTAATTTCAGGATGCTGACCTGTTTGAATGGCGTATTGTTCTGCAGGCAAACCGAATGCATCAAAACCCATTGGATGCAATACATTAAAACCTTTCATGCGTTTGTAGCGCGCATAAATATCAGAAAAAATATAGCCCAGCGGATGACCTACATGCAAACCTGCACCACTTGGATACGGAAACATATCGAGCACATAATACTTTGGTTTATCGCTTTTGGTATCAACTTTATAGACTGATTTTTCAGGATTATTGTAGTTCCACTTTTGGCGTGCTTTTTCTTCTATTTCTTTGTAATCGTAAATCATGTTGTAAAAATAAGCGTTGTATTAACAATACTAAAAAATCAGATTTTATGGTTTTGTTAGTATTTTTATTACGCAAAAATTTATAATTCAGCTTTGTGTTTCGTGTTAGATGAAATGTTTTCGACATTCCATTCTATCTTTTTTATGAAATCATGTTGCCGCTTGTCACAATCGGTTTTAGTACAAATCTTACAGGAAAAATCAAGGCAACCGTCGGTGTGCACAAACAATTCTACCGAATCACCAAAGTGCTGGCGCACCAAATCTTCCAGTGCTTTTACTTCGTCATGTCCTTCATGGATATTTAAATACCAAGGTATCGTAATGTGGCAATCCAGGTGCAAAATAGAACCATATTTAATAATACGCAGATTATGCAGATCAATCCAGTTTTGCTTCCTGTTTTCATTTAGAACCTTAATTACTTTCTCTAATAATTCATTATCCGTTTCATCCATAATTCCTGCAACAGACTGGCGTAGTATTTTATATCCTGCAATAATGATAATGAATGCAAATATCAGCGCAACTGCACTATCTATCCAAGCAATATGAAAAAGATAAATCAATGACAATCCTATCAAAATGCCTACCGTAGCAAATGTATCCGACTGCATATGTTTTCCTGCTGCCATCAACGGCAATGAATTATTTTGCGAGCCGCGTTTGACTGCATATAAACCGACTGCATAATTAATAACTGCGGTAAGCAATACCAACAAAATACCGAAGTCTAATTTTTCAATAGTATGCGGATGCTTCAGGTTATTAATCGCTTCGTAAATAATAATAAAAGCAGAAACAATCATCAAAGTTCCTTCTACTGCTGCAGAAATAAATTCAACGCGACCATGACCATAAGGATGATCTTGATCGCGTGGTTTGGAAGAAAGGTATAAGCTGTAAAGTCCGATAAGACCTGCAATCACATTGATCGTGTATTCGAGTGCGTCTGTTAATATAGCTACGGAATTGGTAAGATACCACGCGACAAGTTTTATAATAAACAAGACAACAATAACTGCTGTGAGTTTTTTTTGTACTTCTAAATTTTGCTTGGCAACAGACATATAGTTATTTACGTTTCCAATTCAAAAATAAGCAATGAATGTGATAGTTAATAGTTTAATCAAAAGTATAACAGGATAAAAGAAATTCTCTAGTAAACAGTTTTTTATATTTCGCATACAAAAAAACGCATCCATTTGATGCGCTTTTTTTTAAAGATAGCTTCGTGCCTCGCAAGGACGAGTTTCGCAACTCTTAATCTTTATCGACTGCTTCATCGTATTTTAAAACGAAGCGTTCTGCTTTTTCAGAAACTATTTTGCAATCAGTTAATGTGCCATCTTCGAGTAATTTTTTAATCAACAATTTTTTAGTAAAAATGTACGATTTAGATGTAAAGGAAATTTTCTGATCCAAAAAAGTCACCTTAACATACAAACTAGCATACTTGCTATCGTGTATAAATTTAAGAAAGATGATCTCATTGCCTTGCAAGTCTGAAAAAGCAACATTGTTCGGATCGGAATTAACTTTCAGGCATTCTTTTCCATCTATAAAAACGATGCCTTTTTTAATGTCAATTTCCTGGCTGAAGCCAATAATAGTTGTGCATAATAGAGCAAGAATTAAACTGATTTTTTTCATTGTTATTTTTTATTTATTGAGATTACTTCGTTCCAGCAATGAACGCGGAAACGTATAAATTATTTCGCCACAGAAACACCACGAGTTTCGCGGATTACGGTTACTTTTATTTGTCCAGGATATGTCATTTCATCTTGTATTTGCTGTGCAATTTTAAATGACATTTCTTCTACTTGTTTATCATCTACTTTTTCAGCTTCTACCAATACACGCAACTCACGACCTGCCTGAATAGCGTATGCTTTTTGTACACCTTGATATGAAGTAGCTAATTTTTCCAACTCATCAATACGTTTCATATAGCTTTCCATCATTTCGCGGCGCGCGCCCGGACGAGCACCAGAAATAGAGTCGCATGCCTGAATGATCGGTGATATTACAAACAACATTTCCATTTCGTCGTGGTGTGCTCCTACTGCGTTTACAATCACCGGCGCTTCGCCATATTTTTCGCATAATTTTGCACCTAACAATGCATGTGATAACTCAGGATCTTCATCGGAAACTTTACCTATGTCGTGTAATAAACCTGCGCGTTTTGCCTGTTTTGCGTTCAAACCCAATTCGCTTGCCATGATGGCACAAAGGTTTGCTACTTCGCGCGAGTGCTGTAACAAATTTTGACCGTAAGAAGAACGGAAACGCATTTTACCTACCAAACGAATCAATTCAGGATGCAAACCGTGAATACCTAAATCAATTACAGTACGTTCCCCAATTTCCATGATTTGCTGCTCTAATTGTTTTTCCGTTTTTGCAACCACTTCTTCGATACGCGCCGGATGGATACGACCATCTGCTACCAAACGCTGCAATGAAAGACGCGCAATTTCTCTTTTGAATGCATCATAGCCGGAAATGATAATCGCTTCCGGTGTATCATCCACGATGATTTCCACACCGGTTGCTGCTTCCAATGCACGGATATTTCTGCCTTCACGACCGATGATCTGTCCTTTTTGTTCATCAGATGACAAGTTAAAAACTGATACCGTGTTTTCAATAGCGGTTTCTGCTGACGTACGTTGAATAGACTGAATGATAATTTTTTTTGCTTCTTTATTAGCTTTTAGTTTAGCTTCGTCCATTACCATTTTGATGTGCGCCATCGCATCGGTTTTAGCTTTGCCTTTCAATTGTTCTACTAATTGCGCTTTTGCTTCTTCTGCTGAAAGTTTAGCAACCTGCTCTAATTTTGCAATGTGTTCAGCTTCAGCTTTGTCTAAATCGTCTCGTCTTTTATTAGCAATCTCAATTTGTTCAGTCAGGCGTTTTTTCAGTTCTTCATTTTCTTTTTCCTGCTTTCCTGCATTCGACAATTTATCTTTTAACGACTGCTCAATTTGTTTCGCACGATTTTCTGATTCTAATAATTTGCGGTTACGTTGCTCCAGCTCTTTATTTTGTTCTTCTTTTTGTTTCAAGAAAAACTCTTTCGCTTCCATCATTTTATCTTTTTTCAAAGATTCTGCAGTAGTAAACGCTTCTTTACGAATGATTTCTGCTTCTTTACGTGCGTTTTCTTCAACAGCTTTCGCTTTTTCTTCAATCAATTGTGCTTCAGCCAGTTGCTTTTCAACATTTGCTTTTGACATCATTTTCCCGATAAGAAAACCGACAACAAGCGTAACAACTGCGGCAATAACGGTTATAATAATTGGATCCATTTTGTGTGTTTGTTTAGACTCATCATATTATTTATGTTTGAGTTTGGTTAACTAATTCTCAAGCCATTTTTAAGGAAAATGAACGAAACCTTTGTTAAGGTCAGCATGGTTTAAAACATCTGACTTTTTTATATTTTTTTGATACAGACGACTAGCCGTACTGACCTTTAAAAGCGAAAATACGCAAAACGAATTTTGCGGAATTTCTATCTTTTACACAGCAATAGAATAACTTTGGTTAGAAGAGCGTCAAACCGAGTTGTTTGTCGAGAATGGCTTCGAGTTCATCGAGTTTGGAATCGATATTTGCGTTGGTGGCTTTATTTTTATTCTGCAATACATCGGCGGTTGCCTGCAAAGCAATCATCGACAGGAAATCCTGGCGATCGCGCGTAAGTAATGTTTTCTGATATTCCGCGATCTTGTCGTTGATATCTTTTGCGGCCTGGCGAACATATCCTTCTTCATCAGACGATACCTTTAATTTGTACGGTCTGCCTGCGATGAGTAAATTTATATTTAGTTGTTCTGCCATTTTTATTGTATCAATTTTGCCAAACAGTCATCAATTTCTACCATAAACTCTTTCAACTGCTGCTTTGTCTGTGCTCTTTCTTTTTCAGATAAGTGTACTTCTTTTGCTGTTTTTATATGTTGTATTTGTTCTTTTAAGTTGTCTTTTTCTTTAGTTAATTGAATAATCTGATTTGAAAGATCAGCATTTTTTTGATTTAACGCTGAAATCTCGTCCTCTAATTTCTGATTTTTTTCTAAAATTAGCTGAATTTTCTTAAAAATCCGTTCCCATTTTTCGTCAATTTTCGCCATCTATCTAATTTCTGCGTTGAGTTGTTTAGTATATTCTTCCATTAATTTATTCATAACACTATCAATATCAGCATCTTGAAGTGTTTTTGTATCATCTTTAAACGTAAAACTAACAGCATAGGATTTTTTGTCTTTTCCTATCTTTTCGTCTTCGTAAATATCGAACAACTCAATATTACGCAAAATTTTCTTTCCAAATTTAGTTGCGATGGATTTTACTGCATCAAATTTTGCACTTTTATCTAATAACAATGCTAAATCGCGTTTTACTGACGGAAACTTACCGATTTCTTTGTAATTGGTTTTCACTTTTCTTGCTTGCGCAATCACTAAATCCCAATTGATGTCTGCAAAAAACAGTTCCTGCTTGATGTCGAACAGCTTAGTGAATTTTGTATTTACTTTTCCGAATTCAGCGAGTTGCTTCTCACCTTTTTTATAAACTAACGAATAATCAAAAAATTCTGACAGTTCATTATCAAATGCGTCAAATGTTTCAATTCCGATTTTATTCAAAATAGAATCAACGATAGATTTGATATGATAAAAGTCTGATTTTCTGTTTGGTGTATTCCAATTGCTCAATGATTTGTTTCCGGAAATAAAAATAGCCAAATGATTCTTTTCCGAGTAATTATTTGCATCGATCTTTTCATACGTTTTTCCGAACTCAAATAATTTTACATTGGAATTTTTGTGATTGATGTTGTGCGCCACGCTTTCCAAACCGGAAAACAGCATATTGTTACGCATCACATCTAATTCGGTATTGATCGAACTTAGCAAGCGCACCCAATTTTCTGCACTTTTATTTTTCAGATTTTCCTGGTATTTTGATTTCGATAATGAATTGTTCATCATTTCATAGAAACCAAAATTCACCAATTGATCAGCAGTTTTATTGTATAATTTGTCCGCATCAAACGCATTCGAGAAATTAACACTTGCATTTAATTTAGACGGAATCGCCACGTTATTGAAACCGTAGATACGCAAAATATCTTCGATGATGTCTGCTTCGCGTGTTACATCAGTTCTGTATGGCGGCACTAATAAACTTAAAGCAGTTGAAGTTTCATTTGAAATTCTTATGTCTAACAAACTCAAAATCTTTTTAATATCATCCAAAGAAATGTCTGCACCAGTTAAACGCTTTACATTTGTAATTTCCAAATCCACTTTAAAATCTTCAAAAATCTTATTTTCTATTTTGAAAATTTCAGATGTAATTTTTCCGCCGGCAACTTCTTCTATTAGCTGTGCAGCACGCAATAAAGCAGTTTCAGTAATATTCGGATCGATGCCTTTTTCGAAGTGCGTTGCTGCATCGGTGCGCAAGCCATGACGCGTAGAAGTTCTACGAATGGTTTTCGGATCGAAATACGCACATTCTAAAAAGATAGCTGTGGTTTCATTTTTCACGCCTGAATGCAAGCCACCATACACACCGGCGATACACATTGGATTGCTTTCGCCGTCGCAAATCATTAAATCTTCTTCGTGCAATTCGATGACTGAATTATCTAAAGCCGTAAATTTTGTTTTTGCCGGCAGGTTTTTTACAATGATCTTATTGCCTTGGATCGTTGACAAATCAAACGCGTGCAGTGGCTGACCGAATTCATGTAATACATAATTTGTGATGTCAACAATATTATTGATCGATTTTTGACCAATCGCTTTCAAACGGTTTTGCAGCCATTTCGGTGATTCTTCAACTTTAATATTATTGATAATTATTCCAAAATATTTCGGCGCTGCGGTTTTATTCTCTACTTCAACAATGAAGTCGGATTTGAGATTTGAGGTTTGAGATTTGAGATTCGGAAATTTCACGTTTACTTCTGTTTTATTTCGGAAACTCAATGCTGCAGCCAAATCGCGTGCGACACCGATGTGTGAAAATGCATCAGATCGATTTGGTGTTAATCCAATTTCAATGATTGTATCATTTTCAATACCAAAAAAATTGGCAACAGAAGAGCCAACTACTGCATTTTCGTCTAAAATTTTGATTCCATCGTGTGAAGTTCCGATACCGATCTCATCTTCTGCACATATCATTCCAGTAGATTCTACACCGCGAATTTTTGCTTTTTTAATTTCAAATGGTTCGCCTGCAGTTGGAAATAATTTTGTACCAACTAATGCAACAATTACTTTTTGACCTGTTGCTACATTTGGAGCGCCGCATACGATTTGTAATATTTCTGTGCCAACATCTACTTTGCAAACCGATAATTTATCGGCATCAGCGTGTTTTTCTTTTTCGAGCACATGACCAACCACTAAACCATTCAAACCGCCTTTTACAGATTCAAAAGTTTCGATGCTTTCAACTTCTAAGCCAATGTCCGTTAGTAAATAGTTGAGTTCATCATTCGATAAATCAAAATCAATATATTGTTTCAGCCAGTTTAAAGAAATCTTCATGCAACAAAAATACAAACTCTGTATTTGAAAATGTACAAATTGGCTTTACTTAAGAAAATAATAATTTGATTTGATTTATACGTTTAAGCGTTTTATTCTGAATTGGTAAAACGATAGGTAATAGTACCAAACTGTTCTTCAGCTGTTGCAAAAGATGCTGTTAATTTTGAAGCTCGAGCTGCCTGTTCAGCAATGCTAACCAAGTACGAATCGGTAGTTGTAGAACCTGCAGCACCGCCTTTTGCATAAACGATATTGCCTTCTTTATCGACTTTAATTTGTACAACGACTTTACCTTCTTTGTTTGTGCTGTTAAACGGTTGTTTTCTATCGCGCCATTTTCTACCAGTTACATTTAATTCTCCTGAACCAGGTCCGGTTCCATTGTTACCATTACCGGTACCGTTAGGATCGCCGCCAGGTGTGCCCCATTGTGCACCTTGATTTCCACCAGGTTTAGTGTTGCCTTGACCATTTCCATTACCGTTACCATTTGCATTGCCAGTGCCGTTTCCATTACCATTTTTACCTTTGGTGATAGCTGCCTGTGCTTTATCTTTTGCCGCTTTGATTGCTGCTTCTTCCGCTAAACGTTTTGCTTCTGCTGCTTTTATGGCTTCTGCTATTTTTTGTTGTTCCAACAATTCTTTTTGCTTACGGATTTTTTCTTCTTTCAACTGTTGTGCAATCGCAACTGCATTTGGATCTTCAGCAATTACCTGATTGTTTGGTGGTGTTTTAACAGGCGTTGAAGCAATTGGAGTCACTTGTGGTGTTGGTTGTGATGGTGTTGGTTGTACAGCAGCAGGCGTTGAATTTTGTCCACCGGCTTCTTTTAAATTATCATCGCCTAAACCATATTTATTATCGCCAAAATCTATCACTACGCCATCAATAGCATCTTCAATCGGCTTTTCCGGATTGTGCATTTTGATAAACCAAAATATCAGTAACAAAGCTGCCAATATCAATCCTGTAACAATAGTAGATTGTTGGTCGGCTTGTCGTTGTTGAAGTTGTACTACGCTCATAAATAATAATTAAGTAGTAAGTAATAAGTTGTTAATCATTTAAACTTATTTAAAGATAACTCAAACTTTGTTCCAATATTGCGAATTAACTTTTGTTTAGAAAAAATTTGTTACCAACACCTTGTCGATTTTGTCGTTGAGTTCAGGCGAAGTGAGCGCTTCTTTTTCAAGTATAAATTTGGTAATGAGTCTGTTAGGAACTTCTTCCATGTGGTTGTAAATGACCTCAACATTTTCAGGTGCTCCTTTCCAAAGTTCAGAAGCCGGTTTTTTATCTTTTCCAACAAAAGTATCGACAATGCTTTGCGAAAAGAATTTTTTATTGAGAATTGTGCGGCTATCGCTTAACACAAATACCGGAATATTATATGTTTTTGCAGCAGCAGCCAGCAAGTGTGCACCAGCATTCGTGATAAAAACATCGTGCATTATGATATTGCTTCCAAGCAAGATAATATCGATTTCAGGTAAGAATTTCCCAACACCGGCGTCATCAATTACTCTTACCTGAATGTTCTTTTTGGCTAAGATTTCTGCCTGTTCCTTTCCTATTTTATCTTGTTTTGATATTAGTTGTATCAAATTGAATTTCTTTGTATTAACATTCAATAAATCAACCAATGATTGAATATGAATATCATTACCATGCAGTAGAATTGTTTTATTATCAAAATCGAAATTATGATTGGCAATTTCGGCAGTTTTGCGATCAACATTTTTCCAGCGTTCGTGAAAAACTTCTAGCAATTCTTTGATCACGATCGGTTGGTTTTCCGGATCGATCTTTAATAAAAAATGATTGATATAGTGGTTAACAGAAGTAATATTCGGTCTGTCTGTAATAACCGTTCGCAAACCTGCAATCATTTCTTTTACTGATTTAGAAACATTGCTGTCAGACAATAGCGAAACCAAGTTATTGACCGTTTTAGTGGCATTTTGCAATGCTTTAGCACTTTCAACAATTGGATTTTCTGTTATTTTTTTGAAGATGCTCATTCATACAATTTTAAAATATTAAACCACATCCTATGTTTGTAAAAGATAGAATGTGGTTAAAATATTATTTCCATTTTATATTGCAACCCATACTTGGAAATTGTTTTTCATTTACTTGATTGCCTGCTAAGATAGCATCTAAAGCAGCACGAATATCTTTTCCATCGGAAACACTGTCATTTTTTGGCCTTGAATCGTCTAATTGTCCGCGATATACACAGAACAAATCTTTATCAAAAATACTGAAATCAGGTGTACACGCCGCATGATATGCTTTGGCAACTTCCTGTGTTTCATCATATAAATACGGAAACGGATAATTTTCTGTTTTTGCATTTTCTTTCATCAATTCCGGTCCGTCTTGCGGATAGTTTATAATATCATTTGAACTGATTGCAATGAATGAAATGCCTTTGTTTGTATAATCGTTTGCCAAACTTACCAATTGTTTGTTGACATGTTTTACATACGGACAATGATTGCAGATAAACATAACAACGGTTGCATTGTCGCCTTTCAAATCATTCAGAGAAAGTTGTTTATCCGAAACCGTATCTAAAAGTGTAAAATCAGGTGCTTTGTAGCCAAGTGGAATGCGGATTGTTTCTGTTGCTGCCATAAATAGTTGTAAGTTATAAGTCGTCAGTCAAATATATGGTTTTAGACATTTAAAAAGTATTATCTTTTATAAACTTTCGCATGGATTTCATTTTTTGGACGTAGTGTTACTAATGGATCTAAATCAGGCACAAAATCATCATCCACTTCGATTTTAAATTTTTGAAGGATCATTGCTAAGACAACCTGCATTTCCTGAATGGCAAAATTATTGCCGATACACAATCTTGGTCCGCCGCCAAACGGAAAATAAGAATACTTATGCTTGTCTTTCAGATTATCTAAAGCAAAGCGTTCCGGCTGAAACTCATAAGGATTTTCCCAGACTCTGTCATCGTGATGCACTACATAAATAGGCATGACGATATTCGTACCGGCTGGAATTTCATAACCATCAATTACATCAGCTTCTATCGTTCTGCGACCCATGATCCAAGCCGGCGGAAAACAGCGCATCGATTCATCAATCACTTGTTTTAAATAATGTAAACCGCGAATGCTTTGTGCTGTTGGCGTTTCACCTTGTAAAACAGTATCAATTTCATCCATCAAAATCTTTAATTTATCAGGATTTTGCGTCAACAGATAAAAAGTCCAGCCCAAAGCAATTTGCGTAGTTTCATGTCCGGCAACAAAAATGGTCAGAATTTCATCGCGCAACTGCCGGTTGTCCATTGCTTCGCCGGTTTCTTCATCGCGCGCATCCATCAACATTGATAATAAATCTTCGTGCTGTTCATTTTGCTGACGTCGTCTGTCTATCACCGAAAAGAAAACATCGTCCATAGATTTTAAGACTTCTTTTTCTTTCAACCTGTTTGGTGTCTGAATCCATTCAGGCAATTGAAATGGATTGTCGATGCGTTTTGTAATATGCTCACTGCCTTGCGAAACCAGTTTATAAATCGTATCTGTTGTGTTATTTACTTCATTATAGAAAAGTGTTGAGTTCACAATATCCAAAGTCAGTTTATACAATTCTTTCGATAAGTTAATCGATTGATTAGTATCTGCATATTGCTCTAAACTATGCAAACATTTATCCGTTTGTTCTATCATATTATGGAACATGAATGCCAATTTTTCTTTGTGAAAAGCCGGCTGCGCCAGTCTTCGCTGACGTTTCCAAAATTCACCTTCACTAGTTAATAAACCATTTCCAAGAAACAATTTGATAGAATCATACGCAAAACTTTTTGTATAATTCTTGTTGTTGTCCACCAACACATATTTTATCCATTCCGGATTTGTTAATACAATTACTTTGCGTGTCGGAACTTTTATTTGATATATATCACCCAGTTTTTTTTGCTGATCAATAAAGAACTGAATACGTTCATTTCTTAGTTGCAGCAGATTTCCCAGAAAAATATTGAGTGTATTAGGATGTTGCAGTTCACTCATTTTTTTAGTCGTTAACATATAGTGGATATTTCTATTTGGAAAGTTACAGTTAGTTACGCACTTTTGAAGTTAACATAAGATGAAAAAAATCAAACAAAAATTATGGCTTTGGACAAAACGTTTGGTTGTCGCATTTTTTGTATTGAGTATTATTTCCACTATTTTATTTCGTTTTATACCCATTCCATGCACACCGTTGATGTTGATTCGTTGCGTTGAACAAGTATTTTCAGGCGAAGCGCCAAAAATCAATAAAGACTGGATTCCAATGAAAGAAATGTCGCCGAATTTGATTTTGGCAGTTATTTCATCAGAAGATCAGAAGTTTGCTGAACACTTCGGTTTTGATTTTGAAGCCATAGAAAAAGTAGCAAAACTAAATGAGAAATTAAAAAAGAAAGGCAAACCGATTAAAGGCGGCAGTACCATTAGCCAGCAATGCGCTAAGAATGTATTTTTATTTCCGCAACGCAGTTATATACGCAAAGCATTTGAAGTTTATTTTACGTTTTTGATCGAAATTTTCTGGAGTAAGAAACGCATTATGGAAGTTTACTTGAATGTGATAGAAATGGGCAATGGTATTTACGGCGCACAAGCTGCTTCAGAAACCTATTTTAAGAAAGATGCTAAAGACTTAACTGCTGCCGAAGCTGCTACCATTGCTGCTGTTTTACCCAATCCAAGAAAATGGAACGCCGGCAAACCAAGCGGTTATATCATTAAACGCAAAAATGCTATCTTACGTCAGATGAGCCACTTACGTGGTACTATAGAATTATAAATCATATTCGTTTGAATATTTTTCAGATTGCTATTGACAAAATCGAGTATTTGTGCTAATATTGCACAACCCTAAACCCTAAACAAGAAACATTTATGAAAACTCTGACTCTTATGCTATTGGGCATACTATTCATGCATGCAAAAGCCGGTGAAGTATTTTTGTGCAAATCCTACAATGCCAAATCAAAACCAAAAACTTCTCAAATAGAATGGCGAGCCAACAAAGACAATATTTGTATCGTTTACAATCATGATGATAAATTTAAAGATAATGCTGTTTATCGTTTAAGTATAGCCAAACGAGTTGAAAAGTATTTTTTTGCTCGTTTTATCAATAAAGATATAAAAGTTTTAAAAGGAAGCAGAACCACAATTGCTTATTCAAAAATCGATGAACCAGGCGATTATATTATTTCCATCATCGACGATAAAGGATTTATCTTAGGCGAACAGTTTTGCACTATTCATTAGGATTTCTAAAATATAGTTAAGCCGGTACTTATTTTGCTGAATTATGTTACTTTTGCACTCTCGCAATTTCTGGAATGAATATTATCGGTGCACCTTTGTTTTATGTTCGGTTAAAAACACATACACGAGTAGTGTATTTACATTGCATCAAAAACTTCAGTATCCGCAATTTTTTTTTAGGAATCAGTTATTTTTTGGTGTTAACTATCGTGATGCTGACGAATATTGTTACCCGTTTTATTGACGAGATTTTATTTCCGAATTATCGTCATATTGAAATAAAACAACCGATATTCATTATCAGCAATCCGCGCAGCGGTACTACTTTTCTGCACCGACTGATGTGTTTGGACGAAGAAAAGTATGTTTCAACATTAATGTATCAAACCATTTGGCCATCTATTACATTGTATAGAATTATTCAAGTATTTGCTTCTATTGATAATAAAATAGGCAAACCTTTACATAAATTAATGGATGTTATTAACGACCGATTCTTTGAAGCATGGGAAGATATTCACAATACCGGTTTTAATGAAGCAGAAGAAGATGAAGGATTGCACTTTGTTTCCGGAATTTCAGCATCTGTCGGCTTAGTTACGCCAGAATTAAAAGAATTCAAAGAATTATATATACCTGATAATTTAGAAGAAAATGCCAGAGAAAAGATAAAAGCATTTTATAAAGCCACTGCACAACGATGGATGTATGCACTTGGCAGCGACAAACTTCTGCTAGCAAAATCCGTAATGAGTTCCGGCAGATTAGAGCTGTTACATGACATTTTTCCTGACATCAAAATTATCTTTTTAATCAGAAATCCTTACCAGGCAATTCCTTCTTTTACATCCATGTTTGCTGAATCGTGGCCTAATTTATTTCCTGAAGTTCCAAAGATCTCAAAAGAATACAGAGAATGGGGCGAAGTTGGTATTGCTTACTATAAATATTTTAATGAAGAAAAATCAAAATTCAAGAAAGAGAATTTTATTACTGTTTCATACACTGATCTGATTGCCAAACCTAAAGAAACTGTTCTTAAAATATACGATCAGTTGAAACTGAACGTCACTCCTGAATTTTTAAATTTATTAGAAAAAGAAACTACTAAATCCAGAAATTATTCCAGTAAACACAGCTACTCATTGGAAGAATATGGTTTTGAGAAAGAACATATCTACCAGGAATTAGAATTCATTTTTGATGAATTCGGATTTGAGAAATAAAAGTGACCGCATTTCTGCGGTCAAAATAATTTAAATTTTTATTTTACGAAATATCAATAACACAACGTTATCATTCAGAATTTATTGAATTTCTAAAAATCATACCGACGATAAGGAATACACCAACGTAAACTTAAATTCAATAAATGTGTCTGCATATTGCGCGCGGCATCTTCACTTTTTTTCTTTCTGTATGTATAAGACAAATCAATAAAAACATTATGCCACGGCTCATAAGTAGCCAATAAATCGATATAGAATGAACGATATGAAACACCTTGTGCAATGCGGTTTCCATATTCCTGCGGTTTATTCAAATCATAATCTTTTATTGGATTTCCGCCATAGTTAGAACTGTCATCATCTTCTCCTTTATGTGCATACACAAATCGTGTTGACAAAAATAACTTCTGCATCGGTTGGTATTTTGCCTGAAAAATCAACTCTGTAAAGTTAGCTCCTAAAGGATGTGCCAATGGTTGATTGTAGTGCGTCCAAGAAGAAACAGTATCATAATGCGAGTAAGTATATGGACGTGCTACATTACCTTCCAATTGTAAATCCAAGTGATCAATACCGAAGGCGTCAATATACTTAATACCTAACTGCGCGCCAAATTTATTGCCCCACCAGCGGTTTGGATGCGTTAAACCATACAGTTTATTTTTTCCCGGCGGCGGACTGAATTCTTTTTTGAAGTTTAATTCATCCAATAAAAATTGTCCGTAAATCTGGCAATGTTTTGCAAAGTTTACTTTAAAATCGAAACCTAATAAAGCGTTATCGGGCGAGCCGAGCGCTTGTTCTATAGAACGGTAAAATATGATAGGATTCAGATACTGTAATTCGAAGTTATTTTCTCTTCTAAACATCACACTTTCAAAGAAACCAAAATTGAAATTTTTCGTTACGTTAATACTTAAGTGATGCGCAGCCATATATTTTTTGGTCAATAAGCCATCGCCTGCATGCGGATAGAATTTAGTTAATTCAGCAAAAATGTTTTGATAATTGATTTTCCATACATTGGTATTTAATTTCAGGAATAAGTAGTTGGCACCAAAATCCGACAAGAACATAGAGCGAATACCATCTCCAATGAAATTATTATCGTATCCAAACTGAATATGAAAATGCTTTGACGGCGTGATGGTCACATAACCTTTAGCTAAAAAATAATCATATCCATTTTTTTTATAATCTTTCCAATAACCTGCACCAGGCGGCGTTCTCGTTTCATTGATATAGTTTTGCACATAATTTGGAAACGTTCCCTGTTCTGATAAAAACAATGCATAAAATCCGAAAATATCATCAACCTGACCGCGTACTTCAAAACCTTTTGATGTTAAATATTTCAGTCCTTTTAGTTTGGATGTAGAATTTTCATCGACAAAAGAACCACCTAATTTTATCTGAATAGCAGGATCGACAGAAACAGCAAAATGCGGAATTTTAACGCTTAAAAAATGCGCCGGATGCGTAAATAAAAATTTCAGTTTAGGGTTTTCCGGTAACTCGGTATGCTCATCATCGAACTCAAAATTGTCTTTGTAGAGATAGGCAACATTTTTTTTATCCATTTCAGATAAATCATCCGAATCCATATCACTCAAGGAATCTATTCCGTTGACGTAATCAATCGCCATTTTGCGGTCATATGGACGATTAGATGTATGAAACTGATTGACTAAACCGGTTTTGATTTCCAATCGCTGCAAATAATGGTTGGTTTCAGAACCCATTGGAATATAGGTTCCTTGTGCAAATATGTGTGCCGTAAAAAGCAGCAAAGAAAGTGTAATAAGTTGTTTCTTCATTATTGTATGTAAGTGAATCTAAATTAAACGGTAAATATACATAAATGCCTTTAAAATCAAACAATTCCGCAGTTGATTTAGCAAACACGTTCTTGATAACTTTAATCATCGTTTTTAATACGGTTTTGTATATTTGATTAAATATCACTAAAAACAATTATATGACAGATAATAAAAATGCATCGGTTAGTTATCAGATCACCATTATTGGTGTTTTATTTTTCATATTTGGATTTATAACCTGGGCAAACGGTACACTCATTCCCTATTTAAAAATTGCATGTGAACTAACAAGCACTCAATCCTATTATGTAGCTTCTGCTTTCTTTGCCGCTTATTTTATCATGGCAATTCCGTCTTCGATGATCCTGAAAAAAACCGGTTTCAAAAATGGCATGTCAGTCGGTTTGTTTATTATGGCAATCGGCGCTTTGTTATTTATTCCGGCTGCGCAAACCAGAACATACAATTTGTTTTTGTTAGGATTATTTATTATTGGTACCGGTTTAGCTTTATTACAAACCGCTGCCAATCCATTTGTTACAGTTTTAGGACCGATTGAAAGTGCTGCTCAGCGTATTTCCATTATGGGTATTTGCAATAAAATTGCCGGCATTTGTGCGATTTATGTTTTAGGTTCGATTGCGCTAAAAAATGCTAACGAAATCAAAGCAAAATTATTGACATTAAATGCAGCCGACAAAGCTATCGAATTGAATACACTGGCAGCGCGCGTTATAAAACCTTATACATTTTTGGCCATTGCATTGACAGTTTTAGCGATTGCTATTTTCTTTGTAAAAATGCCCGAAGTGCATGAAGAAGAAACCAACACTGATTCTGAATTATCAAAAACAAAAAACAGTATTTTTCAGTTTCCACATTTACTTTTAGGAGCATTAGCTATTTTCTTTTATGTTGGTGTTGAAGTGATCAGTTATGATACCTTTGCCGGTTTTGGTGAACACTTAGGTTTTCCTTTAGATGTTGCAAAAAACTTTGCAACCTACACAGGTTATGCGTTGTTGGCTGGTTATGTATTTAATATCATTTTTATTCCCAAGTATATTTCACAACAAAAAGCCATGTTTAGTTTAACCATTTTATGCATGGTTTTAGTTATTGCCGCAGTGCTTACAAAAGGAAATATTGCAGTAATTTGCTTCATGTTATTAGGTTTCTCTAATGCTGTGATGTGGCCGGCAATTTGGCCACTGGCAATTGATGGTTTAGGAAAATTTACTAAAACCGGCTCGGCATTATTAATTATGGGCATTGTTGGCGGTGCTGTTTTACCGCCATTGTATGGCAAAATTTCAGAAACTATCGGCGACAAGCAAATTGCTTATTTAATGATGATTCCATGCTATCTGTACATTTTATATTATGCAGTGGCTGGTCATAAAGTTGGCAGAAAGCAATAACATTAAATATACTTCTAGCTTTTGATATGCTATAAGATTATACCTATTTTCACTGAAACAAATTTATCTAAAACATGATTGCTGTTTTTGATTACCATCAAAAAGTAAAAGAATATTTTAAGAGTCAGACCAAAACATGGAATTGGTTTGCGTCTGCTACTATAAAACAAGAGCAAGTTGAAGCGTTTAAAACAGATTTATTAAAAAATTCGTATCGCTTAGACAGCCAAGCCGACAAAGCAATTTATGATTTATTGGAACAAGCCAAACTGAAACTGCAAATTGACATTCCGATTACTTTATACCAATCTCAGCATCAACAAGATTATAATGCAGGTATTGTTTTTTTAGGAAATGAAGCGCATTTGGTATTTTCCGGCAGTATTTTAAAATTACTGAATCAGCAGGAATTGCTGGCTTTATTGTCGCATGAGCTTGCTCATATTTTATTTTTTATAAAAGATAATGGCGATTATGAGATAGCTGACAGAATTATATCTTCTATTGCCAATGACTTTTCTTCACAGGAAAGTTATGTTGAAACAGCACGCTTATTCAAATTATTTACAGAATTATTTTGTGATCGTGCTGCCTTGCAAGTAGTAGAAAATCCGGATGTATTAATTGCAACACTTATTAAAATATACACCGGTTTAGAAAATATTTCAGTACAAAGTTATTTAAAGCAAGCAGATGAAATTTTAGCAAAAGATGCAAGTGGTTCTGAAGGCAGTTCACATCCTGAAATATTTATGCGTGCAAAAGCGATTTCTTTATTTCATGAACAAAAAGAAAATGCCAATACAGCTATTGAAACTATTATAACCGGTAAATCCAGTTTATACAATCTGGATATTTTTGCTCAGCAAAAAACAGATACTCAAACCAAAAATTTACTGCATATCATTACCAAACCAAAATGGACAAGAAGTGAGTTAAATATGGCATTGTGTAAGCAATACAACAAAGATTTTAAGCTAAATACAGAAATAATAATGAATGACGATTTCCTTATTGCTTATAAAGATATGGATGAATCTGTCCAAAATTACTTTGCCTATGTTTTGTATGATTTTAGTATGTGCGATACAGAATTGAACGAACCGATGACCGGTTATGCTTTAAATTTATCAGAACATTTATTCTTGTCAGAAGCATTGGCAAAAATTATAAAAAAAGAAAAAAAACTGAGCGACAGAAAATACAATGAATATATCGCTGCCGCTGCTAAAACATATAATTCTATATTAGAATCAGACAGTGAAAATTATTTGAATTAAAGAAAAGACGATGCCTGCTGACCATCCATTCATACCATTTATACGCAAAACAATAGCAGATGGCGGTTGTACCAACGACGATGTTGTTGCTATGATGATGCCGTTACTGGAAGAAGTTTTCACGTTTCATGAAATCAACAAAGTGGCACCTTTGGATAACACTGACACGTTGCTGATTACCAATGAAAAACTGGATATTGATGAACATCTGATAAAAGAACCAAGCTACAATTTTGATACTATACATGCACTGTTTCCAAAAGATGTAAAAGCATTTGAAATTTCAGGTGAAGAAAAAAGTATTACTGAAATCGGAGAACGAACTACAATATCAAACATCAATCTTCAGTTTCAAAAAGATGTACAAGTACCAATAGATCGTGCTGTTTTTCTTCCAAATTATAAATGTTTTGAAATTTCATTTCAACATCATGATGCTGCTACTGATGTTTTTATTTTAGGATTGATAATGGCAAGTTTGTCCTTAGGATTAGATTTTACGGATGCTGACGACATGGAAGAATTTGTACGACACAGAGAAAGTTTAATTTTTATTAATTCCAAGATCCATCCTGCTATAGCGAACCTGATTATCGGCATGACGGAATTGAACAGAAAAAAACGCCTGAAAGATTTAGCAGAAATTATTGAAAAACTAAAAAATTACAGAGAATACAATCCGGAAAACCAAATTGATTTGAGTTTGATTGCCGGAAAGAATAACATCAGTAAAAATAGTAAGAGCCAGTTTATACATAAAAAACTGCGCAGTCGTTTGTTTGATTTGAGCAGAAGGAATCGATTGTTGTATTTCAAGCCAAATATGAAATTCATCAATCTTACTGTTGCTTCGGTTCCTTCTGTTTTAAATTATAGAAATATTCAACCGGAATCTTTATTTACATGGAATAATGATATCGCTTCAAAAGTAAGTAATGCCAAAGATATTTCATTATCAAAATATGTGCGGTTTGAAGATAATGGATACATCGCGCCAAACTTAGATAGAATACGTTCTGAAGCCAATAAAGATATTAATGAGTATGGTTTTTCTCAACTGAAATTAGCGGTTGCGTTTTTGCATTGGTATAATATCAAAGAAGATTTGACAGAAAAAATATCAACGCCATTGGTATTGGTTGCTGTTAATCTGGTAAAGAAAAAAGGACTGAAAGACCAATATATAGTAGAAATTGCAGACACAGAAGCAGAAATAAATCCGGTACTTTTATATCAGTTGCGCGAGTTGTATAACATACAATTACCGGAAACCATACAGCTCAATGAAAGCAGTTTGCATGATGTATATACTATTTTAAAACAACAAATCGACAATACACAATCAGGTATTACGTTAGTGCTTTCTGATAAACCAAAAATAAAATTGATTCATGCGCAGGCAAAACAAACGCTAAATCAATTCAGGAAAAAATTAAACAGAAACCGAAAACTGCAAACGTATCACAATCTCGATTATTCATATGCTGCAGATAATTTTCAACCTTTAGGTTTGCAACTATATAAAAATTATGTGCAACAATCACATTCATCACTGGAATTTTTAATCAACGATGATATAAAACCAAACACGCATCTTTTTGCTGAAGCAGGCAGCACGCGCGAACTGTATTCATTGGATGAAAGCGCTATCAATCCGTACAAATGGGAATTCGATCTTTGCCATATTATTCTTGGAAATTTTAACTACAAAAAAATGTCATTGGTAAGCGATTACAATGATATTATTGATAACAACAAAAGCAATCCTGTTTTCGATTTATTGTTTGATGATGCGCCAAAAAATATAAATCAACAAGAAGAAAATATTGTTGCGTTTAATGATTTGTATAATGTAGTTGCTTCCGATCCGACGCAAAATAAAGCGATTTACAAAGCTCGGCAAAACACCAGTTATATTATACAAGGTCCGCCTGGTACCGGTAAATCTCAAACCATTACGAACCTGATTGCAGATTATGTTGCAAATGGCAAGAAAGTGTTATTTGTGTGCGAAAAGCGCGCGGCCATTGATGTGGTGTATTATCGTTTAAAACAGGAAAACTTAGATGAACTGTGTTGTTTGATACATGATTCGCAAGCTGATAAAAAAGAATTTATTTTAAATCTTAAACAGAATTACGAATTAAATCTAAAAAACAACACAAAAATAGAAGACGTTGTTCAGCAACGTAATGACGTGATTCAATACATTCAGCAGGAATTAAAAATCATTGAGCATTTTAGCGCTGTAATGCAGCAAACTATACCAAGTGCCGACTTGACTTCTATCGAATTATATCAAAAACTGATTGAATTAGCTGATGTATCAAAAGAAATGCATTTATCAGATATTGATGAATTGGTTGGTTATAAAGAATGGAAACGCTTTGGTGAAACGATTCAAAAATTATACAACACATTACAAACAAACCATCAAAAAAATAATTTTGCTGAACATCCGATCAGTCACTTAAATGATCTGGTTTTTGAAACAGCGCCAACTCCAACTGAATTAAAAAACAAATTGCAGGAAATCGCAGCACTAACCGAAGAAATTTCTGAATACTTAGAATTGACTGATTTTAATGATAATTACAAAGAAAATATTGTTGATTTAAAAAAATTATTAGAAAATATTGATGAGCTTCAGTTGTTTCTCCAAGTGAATCAACTACAATTACTGAACGAACAAAGCGCTGCATACCAAGATTTCATTCAAATAAGAAATGAATTGTCAGAATTAGATAAAGACATTGAAAGTATTCAACAGAAAAATAAAAACTGGAAACAAAAATTTTCCGAAACAGACACTGAAAACGCTCTGCAAATTGCACAGCAATTAGAAAATTCTTTCTTGCGTATTTTTTATGGTTCATACAGAAAAATGCGCAGCAGTTTGAATGCTTCATACGACTTTACACAACATCAGGTAAAGCCAAAATATTCGCAGGTATTGCAGCAATTACAGCAAGAATATACTATTATAAATCTGCAAAATAAAAAAGCAAACGAAGCCGAAAAAAAATATCAATTAGGAAATGTAGAAGAAGCATTTGTCAAAATAAAAGAATGCAGACAACAATTACATCAGGAAATAAAAACGATCATTCAGCAAAACAACAGCAATAATCAGATTCGAGATCTTATACAAATCAAAACTAAATTTGATCGCTTATTTAAATTAATTATTCAAGTTTTAGACAACAGAAATATTGACAAATTTCCTGCTATAGAAAAAACGGTGGAGTCTATATTGCCTGTTGTTAATGACTTCAATCTGTATTTACCTTATTTGCGTGAGTTGATCAATGCCTCGCCGAAACTAAAGCAATTACTCAAAACAGAAAAATATTCAGTACGCGAAATTGAAAACATATTGGCGCAAAAAAGCATGGCTGATTTTCATGTATTGCATCGCGAACTACAGAAAATTGAAGGCAGCGTTTTAGAGTTTCATATCGAGCGCATCAAAAAATTACACCAGCAATATTCTAAAATAAACAGCACTTATATCAGAGCAAAGCAACGTGAAAAATTCATGAAATTAATATTGAATTCTGAAATGTCTGTAGCCGGAAAAACATCCGAAGAAAAAGAAGAAAAGCGTTTATTATTAGAAGGCAGAAAGATTCTTGAAAATGAATTCAGCAAAACTATTCGCTACAAATCCATTCGAGAATTAGCGACAGCAGAATCCGGAAAAATCATCAGAGAACTCAAACCGGTTTGGTTAATGAGTCCATTATCTGTTTCCGATACGCTGCCTTTAAACACACAATATTTTGACGTAGTGATTTTTGACGAAGCGAGTCAGATTACGTTAGAAGAAGGCATACCACCTATTTTCAGAGCTTCTCAAGCTATCGTTGTCGGTGATGAAATGCAGATGCCGCCAAGTAATTTTTTCAGTTCATCACAAAATGATATAGATGATCTTTGGCAAGATGAAGATGATCATCAAAATCAATTGGCATTGGATGCTGACAGTTTACTCAATCAGGCAGCACGAAAATTGTCATCTGTATTATTAGGTTGGCATTATCGCAGTCGTCACGAATCGTTGATCAGTTTTTCGAATGCTGCTTTTTATGAAAATCAATTATTAACGATTCCTGACAAAACAGATTTACATCAATCACTTAATACAATCGAAGTAAATAACATCAGTGAAGCGAAAGATTTTCTCACACACTTATTTGATCGTCCAATTAGTTACCATCATTTAAAAAATGGTGTTTATGAAAGCCGAAGCAACGAAACCGAAGCAAATTACATTGCAGAAATATTGTATCAGTTTTATAAAAACGAACATAAAGAAAGTATCGGTATTGTTGCATTTTCGATGGAACAGCAAGGTGAAATTGAAGATGCGATTCATCAGAAAGCACAGCAAGATAAAGATTTTGATAAATGGCTGGAAGACGAATACAAACGCATCGAAGACAATCAATTTATTGGTTTATTTATAAAAAATTTGGAAAACGTTCAAGGCGACGAACGCGATATTATTATCATCAGCACTTGTTATGGCTACGACAGAAATGGTCGTATGATTATGAATTTTGGTCCAATCAATAAAAAAGGCGGCGAAAAAAGATTGAACGTAATTTTTTCAAGAGCGAAGAAACATGTTTGTGTAGTAAGTTCTATTCAACACACAGACATCAAAAATGAATACAATGAAGGTGCCAATTATTTTAAAAAATATTTACACTATGCAGCGCTAATGAATACCGGCAGTTTGGCGCATGCACAAAGTATTTTAAACACGCTGACATTACAGCAATTACAAGAAAAAAATAGCATCAATCATTTACAGCAACAAATTTGTGATGAATTAAATAAAGCTGGTTATTTCACCAAGATGAATATTGGGCAGTCACATTTTAAATGTCATATTGGTGTAAAAAGAAACGAAAATGATAAACAGTACATTTTAGGTATTTTACTAGATGATGATAGCCATTACCGCAACGGCGATTTGCTGGAACAATACCTTTTGAAGCCAACCATCTTAAAAAACTTTGGCTGGAATATTTTACAAGTATATGCTAAAGACTGGTTAGAAAATAAAGCGAAAACACTACAGCAAATCATCAATTTAATTGATGGAAAAAATGTAGAAAGCGAATCTGTTAATTTGAATGTTGTAACAACAGAAGAACTTTTAAACAAACGAATTGAACTGACAGAAAACAAACAAAAAGAGTTAGTAGAAAATTTCAATTCGCCTGTAAATACTAATACTATACGACTTACTTTCGCAGAAGATAATTCTAATAAATTCTGGCAGGTAACACAAAATAAAAACACGTTGATTATTGAATTTGGCAAAATAAATACCAACGGTCAAAAAATTATCAAACCTTATGATGATGACGAAACTGCGGAAAAGGAAATGAAAAAACTGATTGATCAAAAAAAGAAAAAAGGTTATCAATAAACGCTAACTTTGTGCTATGAAATATCTTATTAAAAACGGCAATATCATCAATGAAGGAAAAATTGAACAAAAAGATATTTTGATTGAAAATGATTTAATTACAAAAATTGATCGTGATATTTCTGATGCAACAGCAACTGTTATTGACGCAACAAATAAACATGTCATTCCTGGAATAATAGATGATCAAGTGCATTTTCGCGAACCAGGTTTAACGCACAAAGCCAATATTTACACTGAAAGTAAAGCAGCTATTGCCGGTGGCGTCACTTCGTTTATGGAACAGCCAAATACCAAACCATCTGCGTTAACACAAGAATTACTGGAAGAAAAATATGCTATTGCATCACAAACTTCGCTGGCAAATTATACTTTTTTCATGGGTACATCTAATGACAACTATGATGAAGTAATGAAAACAGATTTTACAAAAGTTGGTGCTTTGAAAATTTTTATGGGTTCATCAACCGGAAATATGCTGGTTGACGACGAACATGTTTTATCAAAGATATTTGCCAACCTGAACGGTGTTATTGTTACACATTGTGAAGACGAACAAACAATTAAAAGCAATACTGAAAAATATAAAATACAATTTGGCGATAACATTCCAATGAATTATCATCCGGTTATTCGCGATGATGAAGCATGTTATATTTCATCAAAACTCGCTGTTGATTTAGCAAAAGAACACGATGCGCGATTACATATTTTTCATATTTCTACGGCTAAAGAATTAGCGCTTTTTACAAATACCATTCCGTTAAAAGAAAAACGCATTACTGCAGAAGTTTGTGTGCATCATTTATACTTTGATGAAAGCGATTATGCTGCTTTAGGCAGTAAGATAAAATGTAATCCGGCAATAAAATATAAGAGCGATAAAGATGCTTTGCTGCAGGCATTATTAGATGACAGATTAGACGTAGTGGCAACCGATCATGCACCGCATACGTTAGAAGAAAAAAACAATTCTTATTTAAATGCGCCAAGCGGTTTGCCTCTGGTTCAGCATAGTTTGAATTTGATGCTGGATTTTTATCATCAGCAAAAAATTTCTTTAGAACGAATAGTAGAAAAGATGTGCCACGCTCCTGCTGATTGCTTTCAGGTACGCAATCGTGGTTACTTGAAAGAAGGTTATTTTGCTGATATTGCTGTAATAGATACCAATGCACAATGGACTATTTCTAAAGAAAATATGTTGTATAAATGTCAATGGAGTCCGTTGGAAAATAAAACTGTTTTCGGCAAAGCACATCAAACTTTTGTCAATGGAAATTTAGTATATAATAACGGTTTGTTTGATGAAAGCAAAAACGGACAACGATTGTTATTCGACAGAAAATAAAAAAAAAGGACGACTCACGTCGTCCTTCCGTTAAATGAATAACTACCAGTCTTTATAAAAAGACATCTGCACCAAAGCTCGATGTAGAAGGTGTCGTTGTTGGCGTACCTGTACCATCATCATTGTATTGTGGTTGTTCATCCGATTTCCATTCTTCAGCATTTTTTAAGTAGATAAACGCTTCTTGCATTGAAACCTGACCATCGCCGTTAGTGTCAGCATTCACTGTTGCGCCGGTTGTTGGAACTGTACCAGAAATTGCTGCAATAAAATTATGTGACATTTCACCAAAGTTTCCTGAGCTGTGTCCGTAAGTCACTTGTCTTTCTGTACCAGATGAGATAATAACACGGTTAGCGCCTCTTAAATCATAGATCAATCCACCGCTAAAACAAGGTTTTAGAACGAAGATACCCGTGTTGAATGTTAATGAATTAATTTTTGTAGCCAATAAATCATCGATAATATCAACAGATTCGTTGTAGTAAAAAATATCTTCATCATAGTGTTGTGCATCACCAGCCGGCTCATCACCGTTTGTATCAGGAGCGCCACCATAGTATAAACCATTTGATTCTCTGTAACCGCCACCATGGTTATTGATGAAGCAGAAGAATTTAGTAGATGTTCCCATTTTTCCTTGTAAGTCAGCAATAGCCGCATTTAAACCTGCAATTGAAGCTCTGTAATCAATTTTGATAGTATCACCAGGCGTTGTACTTGTGTAATCGTTTTTGCCATCTTTATAACATACAATAATATTTGCATCACTGAAACCATATTTATTTTTTAAGATCCAGTATAATGCTTTAATATCGTTATAATAACGTGTGTGTGCATTTCCTGCATCGATACCACCGCTGTACAAGAATGCAACTTTTGCTCTGTTTGTGTTAACTGCTAAGCTGCAAATAGCAGGAAATCTGTCGCAAAGACTGAATCTTTCCACAGGTCTGAAACGAACTGTATTATCAATAATAGTAGGCAAACTGTTTAACACCAAAGTAGCTTGAGAAATGTCACCAACTACATTTATTTTGGATGAAGTGTTGATGCTGCCATCTCTGTTTACCGCTAATTTACCAGTAATTCTTACTTTCTTTCCAACAATGGAAGAAAAATCTAATTGAGTACCTACAGCCGGTTCAACATAGATAAAGTTTTTTTGCTCCAGCATACCATCGTACAATCTGTGTCTTGGATCTGCATACACTTTTAGTATTTGTCCGCCATCACTGCCTACTTCATCTACATAACCTTCTACTGTAAATTCTTCACCAATGTGATCACGCCAGTCTGCTGTTTTTACTTTACTGAATGCAGCGTCTTCAGTAGTTACTTCCTTTTTTTTGCAACTGCTTAAGCTGAAAAAAATCATTGCTAATGTTACACAAGCAATGGTTAGTTTTGATTTCATTTTTAAATTTTTCATGGTTTTAAATTTTTATTTGTTTTTGATGATTCAAATTTATGTACAGTATTATTCATTTGACCTGTTTAATTTGTATTCGGACATTCCAAATTAGAATTCGGTCATTTACGAAAGGTTTTATGACGGAAATAAATAAAAAAAGGACGACTCACGTCGTCCACTTGAACAAGTTTACTTGTACAAACTAAATCGAAACTGTAACGTTCCGCGGAAATAATTTTTACGTTATAACCGTATATGCACTGTAAATATTGTATTATTTGAATTAAAAGCGGTTTAGATTGAGTAAACGGCAATTTGATTGAGTAAACGGTTAATTATTACTATTTTTGGACTATGAACAGTAATTTTAAAAAAGGATTTCATTCTATTTGTGTCAAAGATCCGATTATCGATGGCTTGTCAGCGCATGTACCGCCAATTTATGCAACATCAACATTTACTTATGAAAATTTAGATGCAGCATTTGAATTTTTTAAAAGCGGTGGAAAAAACAAAGACGTATATACTTATTCGCGGTTAGGCAATCCAACTGTGCGATTGGTTGCAGAAAAAATGGCAGCTCTGGAAAATTATGAAATCGGAAATGGCGAAGCAGCTTTTGGAATGTTGTTTGCTTCAGGCATGGCTGCTATTTCTGTTGCAATATTAGCCAATGTAAAAAGTGGCGACAAAATAATCACGCAAGGAAATTTATACGGCACGACAAATGAATTTATTGTTTCTTTTTTAAAAGATTATGGCATTGAAGTTATTTATGCAGATTTGAAAGATTTGAATTTTGTTGAAGATGCAATTATCAATGACGAAAAAATCAAGTTAATGTATATCGAAACGCCGGCAAACCCTACATTAGCTTGTTATGACTTGGATGCTTTAGCTGCCATCGCGCAAAATCAAGGCATTAAAACTATTGTTGACAATACATTTGCCACACCATATTTTCAGCAACCATTAAAATACGGAATTGATTTCGTGGTACATTCTTCTACTAAGTTTTTGAATGGACATGGAACCGGTACTTCTGGTGTCGTTATTGGAAAACAAGACGATGAAATACAACAAAGATTGTATAATATTCAAAAGATGATTGGTGGTATTTGCTCGCCGTTTGAAGCTTTTTTATTGAATAATGGCGTTAAAACATTGGCATTGCGTATGGAACAACATCAAAAAAACGCATTGCAATTAGCGCAGTTTTTACAACAGCATAAAGCAGTTTCTTTTGTTAATTATTTAGGTTTAGAAGATCATGCGGATCATAATTTGGCAAAAGATCAAATGACAGGTTTTAGTGGTATGTTGAGCTTTGAATTGAAAGGTGGTTTGGAAGCAGGCATGCAATTGATGCGCAACATTCAATTTTGTACGTTGACGGCTTCATTAGGCACGGCAGATACTTTAGTAACGCACTCTGCTTCTACCAGCCATGTAAATGTAAGCAGAGAACAACGCTTGCAAAACGGCATTACTGATGGCTTGATTCGTGTTTCGGTTGGTTTGGAAAACATAGAAGATATCATCAAAGATTTTGAATGGGCTATGCAATAGTTCTGTACTAAGAAAATCTTAGAACAGTTCATCAATCAATTTATTGCCAAACTTATTTTCCGGATCCATTTGTTTGCGAAGCTCTATAAAATCTGAGTATTTTGGATATTGTTGCGATAAGTATTCCTTGCGTACATGAAACTCCTTTCCGTAATGCGGTCTGCCGTTATGTTTCTTTGCAAATACTTCAAAATAATCTAAAATAGCAGGCCATTGTTTGCAGTTATGATTATACGCACCAATCCAGATCGTATCACGTTGATAACATTCACTCAGCCAAAAATCATCGCCTTTCGTAAACCGTATTTCCTGAATAAAATTAAACGAGAATGGCATATTTCCGGTAAAGATCTGTTGATATTCTTTCAGTAATGCTTTCGCGTCTTTTACATCAAAAGCCCATTCCGTTTCGCGGTGTTTTGGCGGTTCGGGAACTACATACACTTTATAGCTTTTTTCAATCCTGTCCAAAGGACCTTTCATTTGATTGGTTAAATAAACATTGATATACTTACGCAAAAAATTGAATAGATTACCAATAAAAACCATCAAGCGAAAACCCCAAACCGACAACACTACTTCCTGAAAAAATCTCCTGATAGCTGAATCATTGGGTTGCTCTTGCGTTCGTTTATAAGTAAAAACGACAATATCTTTTGTTGGCGGCAGCCACCATAATTTAAAATGATCGTTTTGTTGTATTAAAGTATCCAGATTTTCAATCACTTCGTTGAAATCCTGCGTATATGTTTTATCGTGCAAATTAAATGCATCAGTTACTTGTAAAGTCATTTCAGAAATAATTCCAAGACAACCTAAACTAATAATGGCCGCATTGAATAGCTCATCGCCTTTGTGCAACATTATTTTCTCACCATTAGCTTTGATCAGACTAAACGACAATACTTGCGATGCCAAATTAGAAAAACTGATACCTGTTCCGTGTGTGCCGGTTTGTATAGCGCCAGCCATACTTTGCTCATCAATCGAACCTAAATTGATTAAGGCAAAACCTTCTTTATCCAATAACAGATTTAAGTGTTTAAGTTTAATGCCTGCCTGAACGGTAATTGTTTTATTTGTTCTGTCGATATTGGTCATTTGATTGTACAAATCCAGATTGATCAGTAATTCATCACTTTCACAAAGTGCAGACCACGAATGACCAGTACCAACCACTCTAATCTTGGTATATTTTTTTACCAATCCAATAATCTCATTTTCGGTAGTTGGTTGTGCAAAAACAGGTGTTTTATGCTGAATATTATTTGCCCAGTTTTTAAATAAAAAAGACTCTTTTGCTATCATTATTGAAAAATATGAAAAAATAATGATTTTTTCGGTGTAAAACATGTTGATAAGCAAACAAATCTATAACAGCGTAAATTTTGTTTTCTTTACAAGATTACCTACTTTTGTGCTTCGAAAAATAAATCAATCCATATAAATCATTAAAAATTAATTTTAAAAATGCCTTATTTATTCACATCAGAATCAGTTTCAGAAGGTCATCCGGACAAAGTAGCTGATCAAATTTCAGACGCATTAATCGATAACTTTTTAGCGTATGACGCGCAATCAAAAGTAGCTTGCGAAACATTAGTAACCACAGGTCAGGTAGTGTTGGCTGGCGAAGTAAAATCAAAAGCATATTTAGATGTTCAGGAAATCGCACGCGATGTGATCCGTAAGATCGGTTACACAAAATCTGAATATATGTTCGAAGCAAATTCTTGCGGTATTTTTTCTGCAATTCACGAACAGTCTTCTGATATCAATCAAGGCGTTGACAGAAAGTCTAAAAAAGAAGATTTTGAGACAAAAGCGAATGCACAAGGTGCAGGCGATCAAGGTATGATGTTTGGTTACGCAACAAAAGAAACAGATAACTATATGCCTTTGGCTTTAGATATTGCACACAAAATCTTGCAGGAACTTTCAAAAACACGTCGCGCCGGTAAAGAATTGAAATATTTGCGTCCTGATGCGAAAAGCCAGGTTACGATTGAATATAATGATGTAAACCAACCAATTCGTATTGATACTATTGTTGTTTCAACACAACACGATGATTTTGATTCAGATGCTAAAATGTTAGCTAAAATTAAAAAAGACATCATTGAAGTAATCATTCCAAGAGTGAAAAAACAATTGAAACCGGCTATTCAGAAATTATTCAACGATAAAATTACTTATCATATCAATCCAACCGGAAAATTCGTTATTGGCGGACCGCACGGTGATACAGGTTTGACTGGTCGTAAAATTATCGTTGATACTTACGGTGGAAAAGGTGCTCACGGTGGTGGCGCGTTTTCCGGTAAAGATCCAAGTAAAGTGGACAGAAGCGCTGCATACGCGACTCGTCATATCGCTAAAAATTTAGTAGCTGCAGGTGTTGCTGACGAAGTATTGGTGCAAGTATCTTATGCTATTGGTGTTGCAAAACCTTGCGGTTTGTTCATCGATACTTATGGAACCAATAAGGTAGATTTGACTGATGGTGAAATTGCAAAAATTGCTGAAAAAATATTCGATATGCGTCCATATGCAATCGAGCAACGATTTAAATTACGCAATCCAATCTACAGTGAAACAGCAGCTTATGGTCACATGGGTCGTAAAAACGAAGTAGTAACTAAAGTTTTCAATAAAGGAAAAGAAAATGAGAAAAAAGTACAGGTGGAATTATTCACTTGGGAAAAGCTAGACTATGTAGATGCTGTTAAAAAAGCGTTTAAATTGAAATAAATTTAACTCAAAACACAACTGAAAAGCCGAACACCATAGTTCGGCTTTTTTATGCACAAAAAACACATTATAGTGTTGAATATTTTATGTTAAAAAGTGCTAAAACTGGCTATATTATAGCTACCTTTGCAAGGTAAAATTACAATATGAAAAAAATATTACTTTCTTTTCTACTATTGATGGCTATTATTAGTGTCAATGCTCAATCTGTAAGTGTAACATCCAATGGATTTGTGTACACACAAAATTTCAATACTTTACCTACAACAGGTACTTCTCCAAAATCTGTATTGCCTAATGGATGGTACACGTATTTCAATCCGGCAGGAAATGCGAAAGACAGTATTCAGACAACTGCAGGTACTGCAACTGCTTCAGGTTTCTACTCTGTAGGTGCTGCAGCAAGCACAGACAGAGCATTAGCTACTTTAATAAGCAATGCAAATGCGCCTATGTATTTAGGTGTTAAATGTATAAATAATACTGGTTCAACAATTACATCTATTCAAATTTCTTATAAATTGGAACAATGGCGTCGTGGAAACAATACAGCAAGCCATCCTGATACATTAATTGCTGAGTATAATATCGGTTCAGATTCTGTACATACAGGAACATGGACAACAGCTCTTGCATTATCTGCTGTAAGTATTAACAGTACTTCTACAGTTGGTGCTTTAGATGGCAACACCATTACAACAACTCAATCAACAACATTAAACAGTTTAAATATTCCAAATGGCACAACATTTTGGTTGCGTTTTAATGACTATAATATCTTTGGTAACGATGATATTTTGGCAATTGATGATATTAGTGCAACATTTACAACAGGTTCTTTACCGGCTTGTACAACGCCAACTGCTATTCCAACTAACTTGGCAGTAAGCAACATTACTACTACTTCAGCAAAAATTACTTACAAAAACGCAGCTCCTGATCCAAATGGTTATGTGGCATTTATTGGTACTGCAAAATTATCAGGTAATCCTGCGACATTTAACGGCACTGCATTTACAGAAGGAACGAACTATCCTCTTTTCACTAATTCATACAAATGTTTGAATTTTGACATAGATACAACTTTCTCAGCCACAGCTTTATCACCAAATACAAAATACTATATCGCTGTAACATCATTTAATAATGCTTGTACCGGCGGACCATCTTATGCAACAACTTTTGTTGCAGATTCATTTACAACACAACAATTAAGCACTGACTGCGTTCAACCATCTGCTGCTACTAGTTTAACCAAAACAGATTCAACGAATTCAACTATTACAGTAAAATGGACAAATCCTGCTAATGCAGACAGCGTTATGGTGTTGATTGCACCAAGCACCGTTGGCTTTGTAACAGTTAGAGACAGTGCAGCTTATCCTGTAAATTCTACTATTACATCATCTAATGGTGTTCTGGCAACAGTAAAATACAGAGGAACAGATTCTTCATTCACTTTTACAGGTTTATCGACAGATACTTACTATAAAATCTACGTAGTTACGTTTAACAATAAAAACTGTACAAACGGACCAAATTATGCCGGTGTAAATGCAAGAACGTTTGCAACTGCCGGTGGAATTGTAAATACAGACTGCACAAATCCGGCTGGTGTTTCTACTGCCAAAATTATTAAAGTAGATTCTACTACAAGTACCATTTCTATTAAGTGGACAAATGCAAATGCGGATAGTGTAATGGTTTTTGCAGCTCCAACTAACACTATCGGATTTGTAACAATACATGATTCTACCTACTATTTATTAAACAGTATTATTCCAACGGCTGGTGCAACACCACCAAAAGTATATTACAGAGGTACTGATTCATCATTAACATTGACTGGTTTAGTAACAAATACAGTGTACAAAATCTTCGTTGTATCATTCAATAACAAAAACTGTACATTCGGTCCAAATTATGGCGGTTTAGCAAATGTATTAATACGCACAGCAGCAGGTACAGACTGCCAAGATCCAACTGGTGTTTCCAATACATCTATTATTAAAGTAGATTCTACTACAAATTCAATTTCTATAAAATGGACAAATCCTGCAAATGCAGATAGTGTTATGGTATTTGCTGCACCAACAACAACGGTAGGTAATGTAACTTTACATGATAGTATATATTATGGTGTTGGAGCTACAATTCCATCTACAGGAACAACTCAACCAATAGTCTATTATAGAGGAACAGATTCGTCAACTGTATTAACAGGTTTGTCATCAAGTACTGTGTATAAAATATTTATAGTTACATTTAAAAATAAAAACTGTACAAACGGACCAAATTATTCAGGATTGGCTACTACTACAGTTAAAACAAAAACAGTGACAGGTATCAGAAATAACACGAATCAGGTGGCAATAAAATTGTTTCCGAATCCAACTACAAATATCTTAAATGTAGAATTTGAGAAAAATGCTGTAGGAAATACAAACGTTACTATTTTTGACAATGTAGGCAGAAATGTTTTTGCAAATTCATATAATGTAAATAATCAGTTGCAGATCAATTTACCTGATTTGGCAAAAGGTTTATACATCATCAATATAGAAAATAAAGACTTTAAATCAGTAAAAACATTTATTGTAGAATAATTTTTTCTAAGAATAATTTTTTTTAACAGGACACAAATTTGTGTCCTGTTTTCTTTTATTTAATTTTGATTTCAAATTTCATTCCTTATATTTGCACTCCAATTAGAGAGATGGCAGAGCGGTCGAATGCGGCGGTCTTGAAAACCGTTGACTGTAACAGGTCCGGGGGTTCGAATCCCTCTCTCTCTGCGAAGAGTATAATTAATTGTATTTCAATTTTTTATACTCTTTTTTATTTTTTTGGGGCATTAGCTCATTTGGCTAGAGCGCTTCGCTGGCAGTGAAGAGGCGATCGGTTCGAATCCGATATGCTCCACTTTAAAATTCCATTTTATACTTCCGATTTTTTGACTATGTTTATATCACTGTAAAATATGTCCACCGAACTAAAAAAATTCTTCAGCGAATATGTTCAGCTTCCGGCAGAAGAATTGGAAAGTATTGTTTCTAAATTCAAATCTAAAAAAATTAAAAGAAATGAATTTGTACTTCGTGAAGGCGAAATATGCAGCGACCTGATTTTTGTGCAAAATGGCTGCCTTCGCCTCTATTATATACACGAAGATGTAGAAATTTCAGTGTGGTTTGCCTTGAATCATTCGTCAGCTATAGAAATTTACAGTTTCATCAGCGAAACGCCAACCAATTATTTTCTACAGGCAATTGAAGAAACAGAGATTTTATATTTGCCTAAAATCACACTCAATAAACTGTATGAGACACATCCAAAAATGCAGGAAATGATGCGCAAATTCTGGGAAGATGTGATATTGCATTTATTGGCACGCTTCACAGCATTGCAAAAAGACACCGCTGAGCAACGATATCTCGATCTGTTAAATAAACCGGAATTACTGCAATCCATACCGCAAAAATATTTAGCGTCTTTTATAGGTGTAACACCAACTTCTTTAAGCAGAGTAAAGAAAAATATAATTAAATAGTGTAATATTTGTAATTCAAACGAAAACTTGTGTGCAACGTAAATCAATAAAACTACATCAATCGTTTAACAATAAACCAATTTCTTTATCATTTTAAACAAAAAAAAATGCTTTCACAAATTCAACTTCAGGCAGGTTACAACTATGTAGCAAAATTACAAGACATGGCAATGGCTTTTGCTCCAAAACTGATCGGCGCCATTTTAGTGTACATTATCGGTTCCTTCATTATTCGCAAGTTAGTAGATGTATTGTCGAATATCATGAACCGAAAAAATTATGACAAATCACTGCAAGGTTTTCTGCTTTCTTTAATGAAAGTGATGCTGAATATTATGCTTATTCTGAGCATTGCCAGCATGATCGGTATCGATATCACTTCGTTTGCAGCATTATTAGCCGGCGCAGGTTTAGCAATTGGCGCGGCACTCAACGGCTCATTGGGAAATTTAGCAGGCGGCGTCATGATATTGATCTTCAAACCATTTAAAGTAGGTGACCTTATCGAAGCGCAGGCAACAGTTGGAACCGTTATAGAACAAGGCGTGTTTGCTACAACAGTTTTAACACCGGACAATAAAACTACCATCATTCCGAACGGACCATTATCAACAGGAATTATCACCAACTATACCACACATGGAAATTTACGCGTAGATTTGACAATGGCCATTGCATTAAATCAGGACATAGATACTGCAAGAAAAGTAGCTACTGAAGCGATGCTTAGCCATCCGAAAGTATTGAAATCACCGGCTCCTGAAGTGAGTGTATTGAAAGTGGCTGACGGTATGTGTTCTTTAGCGATTCGTCCATATACACTGCAGTCAGATTATTGGGACGTGTATTTCGGCGTGCAGGAACTGGTGAAAAAAGCGTTTGATACTAATGGCATCGAAGGGCCGACACCAACAAGAATTATAATCAGTAAATAAAATATGATCAACTATTTTCATTTTTATAACATTGTCGAGGCCTATGCTGCCGATCAGTTGCGGTTAAATATCATTAACTCAAAGAACCTCGATCCGTTCTTTAAAGGTGATATCAATGGTACAGACATCTGGATTTCACCGGATCTTACACCGGAAGAAAAGCTGTTCAATGCTGTTCATTTAATTGGTCATTGCATCCAATGGGGCATCGATGATAAATATGTGGAACTGGGTTCGGTCTTGCATATCAATCCGGATGCAGACCTGTTGTTTAAACTGCAGCGCTACGAATGGGAAGCCAATTGCTACGGACTCACTATTTTGCATGAGATCGGTCATCCGGAACTCGGCGACTGGTTGTACGAAAAATACAGGGAAGACATTATCTACCTGACGAATTTTTATGTGACCGGTGAAAAAGTAAAACAAGTAACCGAAATAGGTATGCTCCATCCGTTTGTATATGATTTAGTGGCTATACCAATGCCTAAACACTTTCGTGCGTGCAAAATAGATGGCACGCGCAACGGAATCGTAATTTAGAAATCAAGATTTATAGACTATTAGAAAAGCAGCCGTTTAGAACGGCTGTTTTTTTATGTATGCGTCATATTTAGGTCAAAGAAGTGGCTGTCCACTAAAAACATACTCGGAGACAAAAAAAATCGATGCTGAGATGCGGTAAATCAATCCGGAGACCGGACAAATTGACAAGGAGATCGGACAAATTGACGAGGAGATGCGATAAATCGACCAGGATACACGAAAAATCAATGCGGAGATGGAAAGAATCGATGAGGAGATCGAGTTAATCGATGCGGAGATTGAATAAATCGTTTCAGAGATTGAATAAATTGAAGCGGAGATCGAGTTAATCGATGCGGAGATTGGACAAATTGGCGAGGAGTTCGGACAAATTGACAACGAATTGGTGAAAATTAATAGCTTTAGGTTGTTTTGTAACTGTTTTTGGGTATGTATTGTAGTTTTTTAGCGTAATTATATTCAATTATTGCTTTTTTTTAAAGTTGGGCACTTATTTTATTTTTATAGTTTCAAATATTTGCATGGCATTTCTTCTGAAATTAATGTTTAGAGAATCATTCTTTTTTGTGGTCAGCTTATTTACAAAACTAACCCAATTGCCATTTATTTCTGTCATAGCAGAAATTTCTTTATAGTATTGTTTTCTGTTTGCATTAAAGCTTTCGCTTGCTATAATTGAAAATAACTTTCCGTTTATTCTGATAATAGTATCAAATTGTACATTTTTTTCAAAGGCATTTTTACTATTTTCATTTATAATTCCTTGTTTATGAAGTTCTGTAAATTTCTTTACACTACAATTAGATTCATTAACAATAACATCACTATGAATAATAGTTAGGTTTTCAATGGAATCTCTTGGAACATCAATGTCAAGAAATCCGCTTTCTAAATGTAATCTCAATGATTTGGGCTGATACCTGTATTTTTGTTTTCCGCCAGATAACAACCTTCTTCGTCTATCCATTCAGCAAAAGTATCATAGCTTTTAGGAATCTTAATGAAAATATCAGCTAAGCTGTCTTTCAATCTTAAATGGATTTCTTTATATAAATCGTCATTAATTTCCTTCTTATTGTGAAGACAACTAACCACAATTATGGTCAATAATAAAATTAATGTATATCTTTTCATGCCAGTACTCCTTAAATGTAGATTTATATTATAAAATAACCAAACAGATTGCTTCGTTCCTCGCAAAGACGCGATTCGTGTAATGTCTGAATCTGGATTTATTTTTAATGATTGGTGTCTTCACCAACCATATTTATTTCGGTCGGTGAGGACACCGACCGATAGGTGGAATGTATATCTTTTCATAACAGCCTTACTCAAATATAGTTTTATATAATAATATAACCAAATAGATTGCTTCGTTCCTCGCAAAGACGCAATGCGTGTAATGTCTGAATCAGGATTTTCTGATTATTGGATTTAATGATTTTAATCTGCTAAATCTTTAAATCCAATAATCCTGATTAAGACATTCCATTTCTTGCCATAAGACAACTTTTAAGCCAATGCTGTGGTGTAATTTTGCACCATAAATCAATAAATTAATATGTCAACAACAACATCTTCTCAAATCGACTTTAGCTTGAAATACAAAGTTAAAGACATGTCTCTTGCAGAATGGGGCAGAAAGGAAATCACGTTAGCAGAAGCGGAAATGCCAGGTTTAATGGCACTTCGTGAAGAGTTCGGTCCGTCTCAACCATTAAAAGGTGCTCGTATTGCCGGTTGCTTACACATGACAATTCAAACGGCTGTGTTAATCGAAACTTTGGTGGCTTTAGGTGCTGAAGTGACCTGGTCTTCCTGCAACATTTTCTCTACACAAGATCACGCTGCTGCTGCCATCGCTGCTGCCGGTATTCCAGTGTTTGCCTGGAAAGGGTTGAACGAACAGGAATTTGACTGGTGTATCGAACAAACTTTGTTCTTCGGTTCTCCTGAGCGTCCGTTAAACATGATCTTAGATGATGGTGGTGACTTAACCAATATGGTTTTTGACCGTTATCCTGAATTGGCGAAAGGCATCAGAGGTTTATCGGAAGAAACAACAACTGGTGTTCATCGTTTATACGAAAGAATGGAGAAAGGAACCTTGTTGATTCCTGCTATCAACATTAACGACTCTGTAACAAAATCTAAATTTGATAACAAATACGGTTGCCGTGAAAGTTGTGTAGATGCGATTCGTCGTGCTACCGATGTAATGATCGCTGGTAAAGTAGCTGTTGTTGCTGGTTACGGTGATGTTGGTAAAGGATCTGCTGAATCATTACGTGGCGCCGGTGCTCGTGTTATCGTTACAGAGATTGACCCGATTTGCGCATTACAGGCGGCAATGGAAGGTTATGAAGTGAAAAAAATGATTGATGCGGTACGCGAAGCGGATATCATCGTTACAACAACAGGTTGCCGTGATATCATCACTGGCGAGCATTTCAAAGTAATGAAAGATAAAGCGATTGTTTGTAACATCGGTCACTTCGATATCGAAATCGATGTTGCCTGGTTAAACACTAACTATGGTCATACAAAAAATACAATCAAACCACAGGTAGATTTATATACTATTGATGGTAAAGATATTATTTTATTGGCTGAAGGTCGTTTAGTAAACTTAGGTTGCGCTACAGGTCATCCGTCATTTGTAATGTCTAACTCTTTCTCTAACCAGGTAATCGCTCAGTTAGAATTATGGGCGAATGCTGACAAATACGAAAACAAAGTGTATATGTTACCTAAACACTTAGATGAGAAAGTAGCTCGTTTACACTTAGCTAAGATTGGTGTGGAATTAGATGAATTGACAGCAGAACAAAGCGCTTACTTAAATATTCCTGTAGCTGGTCCTTACAAACCGGAATACTACAGATACTAGTAGGTATATTGAGTATTTCATACAATAAAGAATGGCGTCTTAATAAATAAGACGCCATTCTTCATTTACAAAAAAACAATAATTATTTAGACGCTTTCTTAGCGGTTGTAGTTGTTTTGTTCGCTTTGTAACGCATATCCGGTGTACCATCTGCTTTCTTCGGGCCGGCAGTTTTAGCCGTTTTGTTTGCTTTGTAACGCATGTCCGGCGTTCCGTCTGCTTTTACTTTTGCAGTCGTTGATGTAGTTGTCTTCACTGCAGTTTTTGCTTTCGGCGCCGTACTTGCCTGTGCTGCTTCTGCTTTAGCTGTTTTTGTTTTTACTTCTGTTTTTGCAGGTGTAGTAGTTTTTGCAGGTGTAGTGCCTGCTGCGTGTGCCATCACTGTGAACATCACAAGTGCGAAAATGGCTGAGATGATTTTTTTCATTTTTAAAATTTATTTTGTTTGTTCAAATGTATATATGCTTTGTTCAACCTGCCAGAGCGATACTGTTAATATCTGTTACGATATTTTTATTAACAAGATTTTCACTGAAAATACGTTAATAACGACTAAACGTTAAGTATTTTTTAACTACAAAACTGATTTCTTGAATTTTTGAAAAATAAAATTATCTTTGCAGTCCAGTTCTTTTACATGGACATCGTAGCTCAGCTGGTTAGAGCATCGGATTGTGGTTCCGAGGGTCGTGGGTTCGAACCCCATCGTTGTCCCATTTTTTTCTTCTTTGAAAGACGACTTCACCAAATATTATTTTGCTTACTTTGCTTTTTTATTGATACTGATTGCTCCTTTGCATCATTACTTATGTACATGCAAGGTATTTGCCATTAGTATTTTTAATCTAAAATACATTGCATTTTACTGGAGCGTGTATGTATGTTTTGCTTTGATAAATTTGTTGAATGCGGTTTCGTATTTATTATGTTTTCATTATAACAAACTCCATTCCATAACACTTTATAAAGCGCACGTGCTATTATTTTTCATTGGTACTACCCTATTTTGTTTGTTCTTATTATTTCAAACAAGTAGTAATTATTACCATGCTTATTATGCATTTAATGACTTCTACAAACTTGAAGTACAACGCTTTGTAAATGTTTGTTTAAGCTTATCTGTAGTATGGATAACTCTTGCTCAGTTATTGCTGCCAATAAATTTTGCCTGGACTTTTATCAAAAAAGGCAATATAAAATGATAATTCAGGTATGCGAGTATAGTACCTAAAATAAATCCTGCCAACACATCACTCGGATAATGAACACCTACATATATTTGTGCGAATCCGATAGACAACGCCCAAAATATCCATAAGAAATTAATCCATTTCTTGGTAAAGATATTTGCCAGAACGACACTCAGAGCGATGCTTAAATGATTCGTTGCATGCGTTGAAGGAAAACACCATTTGCCACCGCAATGTCCCAGCACCAGTCGTGCGTGCAACGTTAGCGAATGACAAGGACGCATTCTTCCTACTAAAGGTTTTATTATACTTGCTGAAATAAAATCAGCCAAAGCGAAAGCGATAAGAATGTACAACAAGTAAGCAAATGCCTTTGTTTTATATTTATACACGCAGAATGCTCCGAGAAATAAATACAAAGGAATCCAGTTCGGCGCATGGCGCAAGAAAGGCAGTATAATATCTAAAACTGAATTACTTAGTGTTTGATTGATAAATTTAAAAACCGAATAATCGATGTTTTGTAAAGCAGCAATCATCATCATTTCCTACTCTTTGATCAGCAGTTTAAAACCAACACCATGTACGTTTTGTATTTCTACATTTGGGTCATCTTTCAAATATTTCCTGATCTTGGTAATGTACACATCCATACTTCTGCCTGCAAAATAGCTGTCGTCTTTCCATATCTTCATCAGCATGTCTTCTCGTTTCACCGGTTGATTGACATTCTTAGCTAAGTATTCTAACAAAGCAGCTTCTTTTTTAGTAACAGAAGCAATCGCATCACCGATGGATAATTTCAGTTCATCTACTTTTAAAGTGTATTTACCGATCTTATATTCAGTAACATCAGGAATACTTGATTTGGTACGTTTTAAAATCGCTTCCATACGCATAACCAGTTCATCAAAATTGAATGGCTTAGTAATATAATCATCGCCGCCAACTGTAAAACCTTTCAGTTTGTCTTCCTGCATTTCGCGTGCAGTAATAAAAATTATCGGTGTATCATCTTTTTTATCACGAATTTCCTGCGCTAAAGTAAATCCATCTTTCTTCGGCATCATCACATCCAGCAAATAGACGTCAAATTTCTCTTTATAAATGGCGCGTTCCGCGTCCATACCGTTCACGCAATGTGTTACATCATAACCTTTATCAGTCAGGTTATCTTTTACGATAAAACCTAAATTCGGATCATCTTCGGCTAACAAAATTTTTACTTTCTTTTCCATAATCAATCGTTTCTTACTTAAATTTAATCAATTTATTTTACTACCTGTTTTTATTTTTTGTTTGGAAACCACAGTGTAAACATGGTTCCAACGTTCACAACGCTTTGCAATGTAATTTTTCCTTTATGTAATTTCATCATGCTGTTTACATAAAATAAACCTAATCCAAAACCTTTCACGTCATGCAGATTTCCGCTTGGTACGCGGAAGAATTTCTCAAAGATCATTTTCTGTGCCGGCTTTTCAATACCTTTTCCATTATCTTTCACTGTAATCTCAAAACCTCTGTGTTTATTGGCAGTTGTGATAATGATTAATGGTATTTTATCACAATATTTAATCGCGTTATCCAATAAATTATAGAAAATATTGGTTACATGCACTTCATCGCCTTCTATGATGTATTTTTTAGCATCCAGATGTAATTCCAGTTTTCCATTCAATTCACTGATTCGCAGTTCAAAGTTTTTAATGATTTTCTGAATCAACTGATGGACATCTATTTCTACTAAATTCAGAGCAATCTTATGCGAATCAATTTGCGAAACCTGCAGCACCGACTCCACCTGGTGTTTGAGTCGTTGATTCTCTTCGCTGATGATGGTTGCATAATGTTTTAAGCGTTCCGGATTTTGTGTAATGTCATCACGCATTAATACATCACTTGCCAAAGCTATAGTAGATATTGGTGTTTTGAACTCATGCGTCATGTTGTTGACAAAGTCTGTTTTTACTTCGCTTAGTTTTTTTTGTTTTAAAATTACCAGGATTGTGTATGTAAAAAATCCGATTACCACCATTAATACTATTGAGAAAAACAACAAAAGCTTTAAATCATCCTGTAAATAGCTTTTCTTCTTCGGAAACAAAACGCCAATGTAGTAATTCTCATTGGGTCGAGCATGAACATTTAACCGTTGTAACTGTCCTGTATTTTTTAATTCGACAAAACGACCTGCATAAAATGAATCTGTAGTACATTCAAAAATACCGTACTCAAAATCTGCAAAGATATTCTGGTTCTTAGTTTCGATCATCAGGTAGTTTTCGAGCATCGTTACATTTACCGGCGAACTGAAATCTAATGTATAAAAATTAGATGCTTTTTTATTAATACCATCCAATTGAACGGAATATTTTGAATCACGAATCAAACGGTCAGCAACGCTTTTCAACGCAACATACGCACGATGATTGAATTGTTGTTCTTTTAAATCCACCGCTTTTTTTACCCAGATAATTTGAGTAGCGATAATTCCGCCTAAAGAAATAAATGCCAGTAAAATGATATTGCGTATCGCAGCACGGCTCATTTTATAAAGATAATTGAAATGAAAACTTTAATAGTATCATTAACAAATATTTAGCATAATATTCGTTAATGCTGATCGATGACATTTAATGCTGCCATCAATCCACGAAATACTAAACCTAAAAAATTAACCAGGAAATATAACACGAAAACCAATAAAATAATAGACTGTAATTCTTCCAAAGCGCTGAACTTTGTGTGTGTTACGAAACAACCTAATAGTACGATATAAATACCTAAGGCGAAAAACACAGCAATAGATTGTAAAATATATTTTCCGAGATGCTTACTTAATGCACCTAAAAAAGGATTAAAAAAACAATACAAAAATATCGGTGACAAAATAATGCCAAACTCAGTTCGGTTTGGTTTTGAAAAAACAGCACAAAGCAATGCAATGATTGATACTAAACCAAACGTAAATAAACCTTGTTTTACAGGACTGAAATTGCTGGCTTTATTAAATGGATTGTCCGACATGTGCAACTAAATATTAATCCATTACAAAATAACAATAGTTTTTTGTGTTTGCATTTTATTTTTCTGTACTCATTTGAAAATGGTAGATTTGTGTAAATTAATGACTATGGATAAACGTTTGCTGGCATTCGAACGCTTACTGAAAATAATGGATGAATTGCGCGAGCAATGTCCTTGGGACAAAAAACAAACGATACACACATTGCGCAAACTGACTATTGAAGAAACGTATGAACTTTCTGACGCAATTATCAACGAAGACTGGAAAGGTATCAAAGAAGAATTAGGTGATTTGTTTTTGCATTTAGTATTTTATGCACGCATCGGAAATGAAGAAGAAAAATTTGATGTTGCAGAAGTGCTGAATACGGTTTGCGAAAAACTAATTCATCGTCATCCGCATATTTACGGTGATGTAAAAGTAGCTGATGAAGATGAAGTGAAACGAAACTGGGAACAATTAAAACTAAAAGAAGGAAAAAAATCAGTTTTGGAAGGTGTTCCGAATGGTTTACCATCTATCAATAAAGCGCAGCGTATTCAAGACAAAGTACGTGCTATTGGTTTTGATTGGGACGATAAAAGCCAGGTAATGGAAAAGATAGAAGAAGAAATTAGTGAACTGAAAGAAGCTGTGGCGAACGGAAATGGTACAGAAATTGAGCTTGAATTTGGTGATGTATTATTCGCATTGGTTAATTATTCGAGATTCATTCAGGTAGATGCTGAAGCTGCTTTAGAGAAAACAAATCAGAAATTCATGAAGCGTTTTCGATGGATGGAAAATCATGCTAATGAAAATAAGTTGAACATGCATGAAATGAACCTGGAACAATTAGATAAAATTTGGAATTTGGCAAAGACACAATTGATCAACTCAACAAAATAATTTGAATTTCGTACGCAAACATAAGATTCTTCTTGGTTTATTGACCGGTATTATTTTGTTAGGTGTCGGCTTAACTATTGATATTGTGCAAAGTGTTTCACCTAATATCAACAGAGCAAAACACATCCTGGAAAAAAGAATACACAAACTAGAAGCTAAAGCAGACAAAATCATTTCAAATCCAGTTTTGTACAATGCCAATGTTTCGTATGATGTTATAAAAAACTATATCGACAACAGTACTGCAACAGAGAAATTCTTTATTTATGTTTACAGAGACGGCGTTTTAAAATACTGGTCGAACAACTCATTCATTCCTGAAAACATTGACAAACTGAATGAAAACAAAATATTTTTTTTAAAAGAAGCAAATAGTTTTTTTGATGTTTTGCACCAGTCTTCTGACGATGACAGAGTTAAGGTATATGCATTCATTCCTGTTTATTATCAGTTCAATATCAATAATAAATTCTTAAATAACGGTTTTGTTTTTAATCATCCATTTCTGAAACGCATAATCATTTCAAGTAAAGAAGTAAAAAAAACAACTTCCGTTAATGACAAAGACGGACATTATTTATTTTCTATACGTATTGCAGATAATGCAAAATTCGTTTACAATCCATACATTATTTTAGTTGAGTTCATCGGACTAATATTCCTGTTTTGGGCGCTTTACCAAATAATAAAAAATTTATTCCTGCAACGAAAAAACCGGTTTGCAGTCTCTATACTTTTACTAGTCATTATCGCAGCTGAGATTTTATTGAACCAATTAGATGTATTATCTATAACGCAGTCATCGTTGCTATTTTCATCGTCTTTATTTGCATCTAACATTTTAGGAAAAACACTTGGAACTTTATTGATACGCACATTCTTAATAGCATGGAGCTTATCGTATTTAAAATATATTCCGCTTCCAAATAAAGATGAAAAACGCAACGACTGGATTATTATTTTTCCGGTGATTTTATTCTTCTTAATCATCTACACAATACAAAGTGTTATTAAGAACTCTGTTATCAGTTTCGACTTCTACTTAGTCAATTCTTTAGATAAATATACGTTCGTCAGCTTGCTGATCTTTGGTTTGTTATTCGCGAGTTTGTTATTTTTATTAAAATGGATATTCGACCAAACCATTAGTAAAAACTATTTATTATGGACACTTTGCTCAAGTGTTGCCTGCATTTTATTTGGATACTGGATCAAAGAAATCGTTAATTTTAATTATGCATTATTTTTGTGCTTATGGATTTTCACATTCATTATATTTTTCCATTACGAAAAAATATTGTATGCCAAGAATCCAAAATATAGGTTTCTTTCCAATTTAATTTTGGTTTCATTGATTGCTTTTTTAACATCAGTGATTATCATTCACAACACCAATCAAAAAGAAATTGACAAGCGAAAATACCGAATGGAAGAATTGATTTCTGAGCGCGATGCCGGCGAAGAATACAACTTAACCGAAGCCGAAAAACAGATCAAGAACGATGCATTCATCAAAGCGTATTTCAAAAATCCATACTTATATAATATTGATATTGACAATAGAATCACCGGCAAATATTTTAAGCGTTTCCAAAAGCGATACACGATAAACACATATACGTTCGATAAAGATGGAGTTCCGCTGGTTGGTGCCGTACAAAAAGATTTCAACAAACTAAACAGCTACCATTACTATAAAAAAGCAAAAACAATTTCGCCGAATTTCCAATATTTATCGATCAAAGAAAATGGTGAAAAATACCTTGGTTATTTTCCTCTAAAAGAAGATACTGTCAATTTAGGTTATTTGTTTGTTGAATTTATTCCAAAGATATTCAGTTCATACAGTGCTTATCCTGAATTGTTGATCAATCAAAAAAATTACTACGATGAAGAATTTGAAAATTTCTCTTATGGTATTTATGACAATAATTTTTTAGTCAAACAAAAAGGCGATTATGAATACAAATTAAAATTTGATTACAAGAAAAAGAACAACAACGACTACAATGTTTACAAAACCGCAAACTATACACATTTAGTCTATTTCGGAAATGAAAAACAAGTTGTATTATCAGAAAAGAACCGACCTGTTTTAAGCACATTTTCGGTGTTTTCTTACATGGTAATTTTCTTCTTATTCTTTTTTATTCTTATTGACTGGGTTGGTTTTTCCGATAGATTCTGGAGTGAAAATGCAATTAAAGATTTCTTTTCAGGCAACACATTACAAAAGCAAATTCAAAATGCGATGATTGCACTAGTATTGTTTTCTTTAGCTGTAATCGGTATCGTTACTTTGGTCTATTTTCAATATCAATATAATATTTATCACAACAGCAGGTTGCTGAAAAAAGTAAATGCTGTAATGAAAAATGTATCGCAATACTATGTAGATGATTATCCAACATACGGCGAAAATACATTTGACAAAGTAATACAGCAACGTGTAAAAACCTTGTCGAATATTCATGCGCTTGATATCAATGTGTACAACACTAAAGGCGATTTAATTCAATCATCACAGCCGGAAATCTTTAAGCAAAATTTAGTTTCTAAAAAGATCGATGAGAATGCGTATTACAATTTATTCATTAAGTCGAAATCTAAATACGTGCATGATGAACATATAGGCAAACTAGAGTTCTTAAGTGCTTATCAACCATTCAGAAGCAACGGCAAAGTATTAGGTTATTTTAATTTTCCGTATTATGGAAAACAAAAATCTTTCCGCGAAGACATCTCCTATTTTTTAGTTGCGTTAGTCAATGTGTATGTGTTGTTTTTAATTGCAGCAGCTTTGTTAGCTGTATTTTTATCGCGTTCCATTACCAATTCATTGACTTTGATTTCTGATAATATTCGCAATGTTCAGTTTGGTAAAAAGAACCAGGAAATAAAATGGAAAAACGATGATGAGATCGGTTTGCTCGTAAAACAATACAATCTGATGTTAGCCGAATTGGAAAAAAGTGCCGAACTGTTAGGAAAATCAGAACGTGAAGGCGCATGGCGCGAAATGGCAAAACAGGTGGCACACGAAATAAAAAATCCGCTGACACCAATGAAATTAAGTATTCAGCATTTACAGCGCGCGTTGAATGATGATGCTGAAGATGTAAAAGAACTGACTCAAAAAATTTCCGTACGGTTGATAGAACAGATCGACAACTTATCCAACATCGCAACCGCCTTTTCTGATTTTGCAAAAATGCCGCAAGGAAATTTTGATGTCATCAACATCGAACCGATCTTAAAATCTGCTGTTGAATTGTTCCGTGAAATTGAACATCTTGAAATTAACCTGAATTATGATGTAAAAGAATATTTCGTCAACGGCGACAAAGAACAACTCATGCGCGTATTCATCAACATTATAAAGAATGCGACACAGGCGATTCCTGAAAGCAAAACCGGATTGATTGACATTAATATTGAAGAAAAAGACGAACAGTATATTATATCGTTTAAAGACAACGGTACAGGTATTCCTGAAGAAAAACGCGAACATATATTTGAACCGAACTTTACTACAAAAAATTCAGGAACAGGTTTAGGTTTGGCAATCTGTAAAAATATTATAGAACGCATGAATGGCAAAATTTGGTTCGATTCTATTGTAAATGAATCATCTGTTTTCTATATTGAATTGCCTAAAATAAAAAATTAATTACACATAAACCTTGAAGGTTTAAAAACACAACATCTATATGAAAAACGAAAACTCACAACAACTTTTTGAAAAAGCAAAAACCTTAATGCCTGGTGGTGTCAACTCACCGGTACGTGCGTTTAAATCCGTTGGCGGCACACCGCTGTTTATGAAGCAAGGCAAAGGCGCTTACATTACTGATGAAGACAACAACCAATATATAGATTACTGCTGTTCTTGGGGTCCGTTGATCTTAGGTCACGCGAATGAAAACACAGAAAAAGCAATCATCGAAACCGTAAAAAAAGGAACATCTTTTGGCACGCCAACTGCATTGGAAAATCAATTAGCTGAATTAATTATTTCTAATCATTCCTACATCGAAAAAATTCGTTTTGTAAGTTCAGGAACAGAAGCAGTAATGAGCGCTTTGCGTTTGGCGCGCGGTGTTACCGGCAAATCAAAGATCATTAAGTTCGAAGGTTGCTATCACGGTCATGTCGATTCTTTACTGGTAAAAGCAGGTTCCGGTTTGGTAACGTTTGGCGAATCGACTTCGGCTGGTGTTCCTGAAAGTTTTGCGAATGAAACTATTGTTTTGCCTTTGAATGATGAAGAACAAGTGGCTGCTACTTTAGAAAAATTGCACAACGAAATCGCAGCAATCATCATCGAACCAATTCCGGCAAACAATGGCTTGTTGTTGCAATCACATAAATTCTTATTGCACTTGCGTGAGCTTTGCACAAAACATAATGTCTTATTGATTTTTGATGAAGTGATTTCCGGTTTCCGTGTTGGCTTTGAAGGCGCTGCTGGTTTGTATAAAATACAGCCGGATATCATTACATTCGGAAAGATCATTGGCGGTGGTATGCCCGTTGGTGCTTATGGCGCAAGTCATGAGATCATGAATCATATTTCACCACTTGGTAGTGTTTACCAGGCAGGTACATTAAGCGGCAATCCGGTAGCGATGGCTGCTGGTATTGCGCAGTTAACAGAATGTCTGAAAGAAAATTTTTACCACGATTTACAACATAAAACGGACAGACTGGTTGATGGAATCAAGAAACACATCAAAGAAAAAAACTACGAAATTACGATATATAATATTGGTTCAATCTTTTGGTTTGCCTTTTCAGACATGACGCATTTAACGCGCGCCGACCAAATAAATGCAGGCAAAATGACTTTATTTTCTAAAGTATATCATTATTTACTGGAAAACGGCGTTTATTTTGGTCCTTCTGGTTACGAGGTTGGTTTTGTTTCCGCAGCGCACAGCGATGCAGATATTGATAAAACCGTACAGGTTATTTGCGCTGCGTTTGATTCGGTGATATAAAATGTGAAAATTTCACAATTCAATGTTGTTTTTAGTGTATTTTAACAAAATTTCATTTCATTTTAACTATATTTGTGTGAAAATTTCACGCAAATGCTAATTCGTTTTGTTGTAAAAAATCTCTTTTCATTTAATGAAGCGACAGAATTTAATATGTTGCCAGGCAAAGCTACGCGCTTAAAGCATCATAAATATAAATTGAATGATGAAATTGAAGTATTGAAGCTTGCTGCTATTTATGGTGCAAATGCTTCTGGAAAATCGAATTTAGTAAAGGCATTTAGTTACTTAAAAAAAATAATTTTAAGTGGTAAAATACCATATGATTTAAATACGAGAAAATTTAAGCTCCAACAAGAAAATTTAATTAAACCAATCGAATTTTCTTTAGAGTTTTATGACACTTCAAAACATTACTTTTATACAATATCTGTACTTGAAAATAGAATTGCAGATGAACTTTTGTCAGAAATTATTCTTGGAAAAGAAGATAGATTAATATTTCATAGAAAAACTAATGAAAAGAATGAAAACAGTATTCAATTCTTTAGTAAATTTTATGAAAATGATAAAAACAAACTTTTAAAAGAAATTATTGAAAATAATATTTTGAAACCCAATCAATCATTTATTGATGTACTTGATGAATTCGGAAGAGATGATGAAGATGACTTGGCTACAGATGACTGGTATGATATGTATGCCTTAAATGTATGGTTAGATAATGATTTTAAAATAGTTAGCAACTTAACAATACACAACAGGTTTTTACCTTTACAATTAAGACAAAATATTAATTTTAAGCAATTCTGTGTTGAAGTATTATCAACATATTCTACTGGAATAAAAGATATTTCGATTGAAAAAATGCAAATTGAAGCATTTTTTGGCAGCAATAATTTAGATGAAATAAATAAGGTTATTAACGCAATTGAAACGAATGAAAGTTTTCCAATTTTTAAAATTATAAATAATGAGGTAATTAATTTTGTTAAAGAGAACAATAAATTTTGGGCAATACAATTAAAATATATAGTCAATGACAACAATGGAAATAATGTAATATTTAGGTATAATGAATTATCAGATGGTACTAAAAAATTAGTTGATTATTTAAGAGTTTTAGACGATGTAATTAATTCAAGTTGCATATACATTATTGATGAAATTGAAAAAAGCATCCATCCAATTTTAATTAAAGAACTAATTACAAAATTCTCAAAAGAAGAAAATACAAAAGGGCAATTAATTTTCACTTCGCATGAAAGCAATTTATTAGATCAGGATATTTTACGAACTGATGAAATTTGGTTTACTGAAAAAAATAAAAGAGGTGAAACGAAGTTGTATTCTCTAAGTGATTTCAAAGAACATAGCACTATTGATATTCGTAAAGGATATTTACAAGGGCGATATGGTGGAATTCCTTTTATAAGTAATTTACATGATTTAAACTGGCATAAGGAAGATGTTGTCGAGAAGTAAATTATATACAAGAAGAGAACCAACAAAAGAAGCAAAACTATTTATTATCTTTTGTGAAGGACAAAATACAGAACCAATGTATTTTCGTTATTTTCAAAATATATCTCACAATATTAATTTGGAAATAGTTGAACATGATAATGGTAAGAATAATCCAATTGGTTTATTTGAAACTGCATGTAAATTATTAGTAAAATCTGAAGAAAATCCAAATCCGAAATATGAAATTGCTTCAATAGATGAAGTTTGGTTTGTAATTGATACAGATAAGTGGAATGAACACGGTAATAAGATAAATGAGTTAAAAGAAAAACTAGTAAATTATCCAACATGGAAAATAGCACAAAGCAATCCATGTTTTGAAGTATGGCAATATTATCATCATTTTACAGATAAACTAACATTAGATAATCTCGATACTTGCAGCTCTTGGAAAAATCATTTAAATGATAAAATAGGCGGATTTAATTGTAATAAACATCCAATTTTCATTGAAGAAGCAATTCAACGTGCAAAAAATATTCATCAAGAAATAAACAACCAACCTGATATTTGTTGCACAGAAGTTTTTAATTTAGCTGAGCTAATATTGCCATTCGTTCAAGAAGAAATAAATGCAGCAAAGAAAAGATTATTATGATAAAGAAAACAGGCATATTACTAGTAAATCTCGGCACACCGGACAGTGCGAGCGACAGCGATGTCTATAAATATCTTATTGAATTTCTGACAGATGAACGTGTGATCGATTTTGGCTGGTTAAAACGCAACCTGCTGGTTCGTGGTATTATCGTTCCGGCACGTTATAAAAATTCCGCTAAAACGTATCGTGCTATTTACGATGAAAAACGCGGTATGCCTTTGTTATTTCATTTAGAAGATTTAACGAAGAAAGTACAACAGCAACTTGGTGAAAATTATGTTGTGGAAATGGCGATGCGCTATCAAAATCCATCTTTAAAAAATGCACTGACTAAACTACAGAAACTTCAGGTCAATAAAATTGTTGTTTTGCCTTTATTTCCGCAATATTCATCAGCTTGCAATGGTTCGGTGATCCAGAAAGTACAGGAAATCACATCCAAATGGCTAACGATTCCTGATTTGCAGTTCATTCATCATTTTTATGATAATGACAAATTCATAGACGCATTTGTGGAACAAGGAAAACAGTATAACTTCAATGATTTCGACCATATTCTGTTTTCATATCACGGTTTGCCTGCACGTCATTTAAAGAAAGCAGATTTAAGTGCTTGTCATTGTCTGCAAAAAAGTGACTGCTGTGCGCGTATTGAAGAAATCAATCAGCATTGTTATCGTGCACAATGTTTTGAAACCACACGACTGATCACCAAAAAATTAGGTTTAAAAGAAGATCAATTTACTACAACGTTTCAGTCGCGTTTAGGTAAAGAAGTCTGGCTGGAACCATATACCGTTGATGTCATTCCGCAATTAGCCAAAGCAGGAAAAAAGAAATTATTGGTATTTTCGCCTGCGTTTGTTGCCGATTGCCTGGAAACATTATACGAAATCCGCACCGAATACTTAGAACTCTTTGAAGAACACGGCGGAGAAAGCATTACCTTGGTGGAAAGCTTAAACTCAACCGATAAATGGACAGAAGCAGTTTGTGAATTGGTATCTTGATTTTTTTCGGATAATTTGTATATTTGCACGCCGAAAATTATTGGTTTTGAACATTTTAGCTTTATTGCTCATATATTATCAGTCACAAAACCACTAGTTTTTGAAAAAAAATCACCTTAATTCATTATAATTTTACAGAAAATCGCAGATGAAATATTCAATAGACAAAAAAGCAGAAGAGTTTTTATTTAAATATTTAAACAATGCTTCGCCAACAGGTTTCGAAGCAGCAGGACAAAAAATATGGTTAGATTACATCAAACCATTTATCGATACGTATGAAGTAGATCATTATGGAACGGTTTACGGTGTTATCAATCCGGACGCACCTTTTAAAGTAGTAATAGAAGCACATGCCGATGAAATTTCCTGGTTTGTGAGCTATATCGGTGAAGATGGTTTGATCAATGTAATTCGCAACGGCGGTTCTGACCACATGATCGCACCTTCAAAACGAGTGAATATTCATACTAAAAAAGGAATCGTAAAAGGTATTTTCGGCTGGCCTGCCATTCATTTGCGCGATGCCGGAAAAGATACAGCACCGACTGTAAAAAACATTACTATCGATGTTGGCGCGAAAGACAAAAAAGAAGTAGAAGCAATGGGTATCCACGTTGGCTGTGTAATTACTTATGAAGATGAATTAATGATTCTGAATAAAAAATACTATACAGGCCGCGCATTAGATAACAGAATAGGTGGCTTTATGATTGCTGAAGTAGCACGTTTGGTAAGCGAATCAAAAACGAAATTGCCGTTTGGTTTATACATCTGCAATTCCGTCCAGGAAGAAGTTGGTTTGCGTGGTGCTGAAATGATCGTAAATAAAATCAAACCGAATGTGGCAATCATTACTGATGTTTGTCACGATACCACAACACCGATGATCGATAAAAAAGAACAAGGTGATTTCAAATGCGGCAAAGGACCGGTAATTACTTACGGACCGGCAGTACACAACATTATTCGCGATATGATCATTGATGTTGCAGAAAAAGAAAAAATTGCGTTTCAGCGTGATGCGGCTTCGCGTTCAACGGGTACTGATACCGATGCATTTGCATATAATGGCGGCGGCGTTCCAAGTGCATTAATTTCTTTGCCTTTGAAATATATGCATACAACCGTAGAAACTGTTGCAATCGCTGACGTAGAAAATGTTATTAAACTGATCTATGCTTCTTTACAAAAGATCACGCCTAAAATGCGTTTAAAATATTTGAGCTAATATTTTAGCTTACAACAAAAAACGCTTCAATTATGAAGCGTTTTTTTATTTGTATTCCTTACTTAAGAACCGTTTACTCAAAATATCTGCCGTTTACTCATTCTTTTTGTTTCTGTTTATGGAATAATCTATTTTTATAGCGATAATTATTGATTATATTCGATAAGAAATGTATATCGCAAGATTTACAGCATCAATAAAACCATTTTACTTAAACCAAAAAAAAAGAGTATGCCAACACCATTAGAAACCAGGATCATTAATGTTCAAAAAAAATTAAAGCTTACTGCTACCGGTATTTTTGACCTTGCAACTTGTATTGAAATAGAAAAACTAAAAGCAATTACATTGCCTGCTACTGCAACCTTATTTGAACACAAAAAAGAAATTCAAAAAAGTTTAGGATTTACCGGCAAAGATGTAGATGGAATTGTCGGACCGGCAACTATATCCAGAATTGAAGATTTTATATCTAAAACATTGCCAGGAATTCCTGTCGGCGCCAGTATGATCGTATCTAAAAAAAGTCTGGATATTATTATCAATGCTGAAATATCTTCAAAAAGCGCTTATCAAACCAAATATAAATTTCCGATCTGGCCTGACGGCGATAGCGGCGTTACTATTGGTATCGGTTATGATTTAGGATATGTCTCTTTGACGCAATTTACTAACGACTGGAAAAATGTATTATCAACGGTGGATTTCAATAAACTGAGCACGACAATCGGCAAAAAAGGCACTGCTGCAAAAGATGCTTTATCTAATTCAATAAAAAGTATTGTTGTTTCATGGGAACAGGCACTCGAAGTATTCTACACGAAATCGATGCCGAAATACGCTAAAACAACGCGCGGCATTTATCCTGGAATTGAAGCATTGCCGCCGGACGCACAAGGTGCTATTTTATCTTTGGTTTATAATCGCGGTGAAAGTTTAGCCAATACTGACCGACGAAAAGAAATGAGAAATTTAGTTGGATTAATCGCAAGTGGCAACTTAGTAAGAATTGCTAATGAAATCAGGGCAATGAAACGACTTTGGACAAATGCACAAAGAGGTTTGCTGATACGCAGAGATGCTGAAGCTGATTTGGTAGAACATGCAACTTTCTTCTTACAAACAGATGAGTATATTTTCGTTTAGTTGATTATAATCATTTCTAACTTTAAATAACAGATCATGCTGCCTGTAATTATTGAAGTGGTGCTTTCACTTATTGTCATTTATTTTTTAATGAGCACATTCGTTTCGTTTGTATATGAAATGATGGCGATGCTTTTCAACACACGCGGAAGAGTCTTGAAAAGATCAATTCTGCATTTATTAGGTGAAAAAGACAACAGCACTAGCTTTACCAGTAAAATATATGATTCAAAGTATATTATTAATCTGCCGTCGAAGATATTAGGTAAAGAGATCAAGTACAAGCTGCCGGAATACATTACTGCTGAGAATTTTTCAGGTGCCATATTGGAACAAATAAAAAAAGAAACATCTTTGAATATTGATTCTTTTTCCGAATTAAAAGCAGCCATTGAAAAATTAAATAATGACTTTTTGAAAACGAAGCTTTCTGAAATTATTAAAGATGCAGAAGACAAAAAAGATAATACAATTTTAGCAGTAAAAACAGGTTTACAAAACTGGTACAACAACTATATGGAAAGTATAAAGATAGTGTACAAAAACCAGTCGCAGATTATCATTGGCTTTATCAGTTTTGTTACTTGTCTTGTTTTAAATATCGACAGCTTGGTCTTAATAGAATATTTTTATGAGAACAAAGACAAACGAGAGCTAATGGTAAAGCAGGCAGAGAATTTAAGCGAAAACGCGTATTATGTCGACAGCACATTGCCTGATACTGCAAAGTTTGATACGATAAAAGCCAGGCAACAACAAATACTTGCCACCATTAATTCGTTTGATTTGCCATTTGGCTGGAAAAAAGACTCAATAATAACAAAAAAAGATACTGCATATAATTACTCATATAGTAAAACAATGAAAGAAGAAGCAAGATTATTAGGCAATACAAGTAAATCAAGCTGGCCGATAAAATTACTCGGTATCTTCATTACGGCGATTGCACTTACCTTAGGCGCACCTTTCTGGTACAAAACGATGGTAAATGTGTTAGATTTAAGGAAAGCGACAACACCAAAAACGAACTCTGCTTAATTTGTAGTTTAGTATAATAAAAATCCATCAGCTATGATAAAAAATACATTTTTAAGATTTATTTCGTTTATTAAAAGAGGAATAAAATTTCAAATACTGGTAGGTTGCAGCATATTAGCATCTGTTGTTTTTATTTATTGCAAAGATGATCCTGAACATTTCGATACATCATTATTATTGCCATTATTCATTACTTCATTGCCATTAGCTTGGTGGTTCTTAGACAAAATCGGATTTACAGAAAAACATATTGAAGTAAAAAAAACCATAATGAATAATGCTTCGTTTGCATTTATACCAAAAGCATTGGTGCAATGGTGGGATTTTGCCGGTTTGATGAAAACCTTTTCGAAAGTCACCGACTCAGAAAAAACACTGAGCTTTATTGATAAAAGAGAAATCTACAGCATTACGCCACAAACTGCATTTGAATATCATACTGAAATTGATAAAACAACAAAAACTGATACCGAAAGAAAAGAACTGTGGTTGGATTTTGTAGCTGATACAGGCGATGGATTTAATGGCACCACTTCTGTTTTTTATACTTTAACAAGAGATACATTAACACTTGGAAGTGAAACATTAAATGCAGGAAAAGTGCTGGTAATTGGTGGCGATCTGGTGTATCCGCACGCAACAGATGAAGAATATACTAACCGTTTGAAAGGACCAATTCGATTTGTATTTCCTAAAAAAAGCTCGAATAACCAGACTGATCTGTTTGCTATTCCTGGAAATCATGATTGGTATGATGGCTTATCTGCTTTTTCAAGAATGTTATTTCAAGACAGTACCATTGGCAATTATAAGACGAAACAAAAACGAAGTTATTTTATTCTAAAGCTGAGAAGTAATTTGCATTTGCTTGCCATCGATAGCCAGCTACTTGGTGATATAGATATTCCGCAAATGAATTATTTTTCAGAATATGTAAATGCGCTGCCTGACGATGTAGTTCAAAACCTGATTATAATCGTACCTGAACCATCCTGGTATGATTATGAAAAAGCCGATACTGACAAAAGACGCCAACGATTTAACAGTGTACGTTATATGTTAAAAGAATTACAGCGAAATGCAAAAACAAATAAAAGAAATAATATAAGCGTCAAGATATTGATTGCTGGTGACATTCATCATTACGCAAAATATAAAATGGAAGGTCTCAATGATGACACAAAGAAATTAAATGAATTTCCTGAATATCTATTTACTTCAGGTGGTGGTGGCGCGTTTAAACATATAACTTCCAGCTTAAAAGAAAAAATTGAGCTTTCATATATCAATGCGAATAACAACTTTAAAGACGAAGATAAAACTTATAAAAAGCAAGATGTTACATTTCCGGATAAAAACATTTCCAATTTTATGCGTTTAAAAGGACTCTTTTTACCATTGCAATTATATAATCTCGCTTTTCCATATTTAGTTGGAACGTTCAGTTTAATTAGCTTCGCTTTATTTTATACATTCACCGGAAGACAAAGCATTTCTGTTTGGAATAACGTATTGCATAACCATCTTAATCTTTGTGATTTATTGATGTATTTACTAAAATATCCATTTGCAATAATACCTGCATTATTGACACCATCTTTATTTTATTTGATACTTACCAGCGTAAAGCCAAAAGAAATAAACAGCAAAAAAAATACGATCTATAATATTATAAATGCTGCTTTGACATTGATTGTATTGGTTTGTCAAAGTATATTGTGGTTTATTGTATTTGAAAAGATAAGTGTAATGCAAGTTCCTCATTTTCATTTTTTAGCAATCACTTACTGGTTATATTTTCTCTCTGCAGGATTTCTGTATGCTTTTATTTTAGGTATAGTATTACTTACAGGAAACCTAGTATTTGATCTTTTTGTAAATGAAATATCATCGCCGGCATACGAAAGCGGCTATCTTAATTTTTTACGGATGAAGATAGAAGAAAAGACAATCACGATATATACTATTGGTATTGAACATGCTTATAATTGGGAAAGTAAAGTGATGCATCGCAATAAAGTTTTTACCGTAGAAGATATAATTAATAAAGCATCGGAAAATGATTTTCTGAATAATACGCTGAAAGCAAAAATTATAGATAAAACTATAATTGACCTTCAATGATTATACACTTTTCGCTGCTGCAAGAATATCTTTTACTTCCAGTATTTTTTTGTCAAAGCCATTGTTTGTTACGTTTATCATTGCCTGTCCAACTTCTGCTAATGTAGAAACAGTATTGGGCATCAACACTTTTAATGGCTTGTACAACCAACCTACATATTTATAACCGGACAACGCATATTTTTGTCCTTCGGTTGGTTTCATGAAACCAGGACGAAATGCGAAAACTTGCCTGAAAGGTAATTTCATCAAATCGTTTTCGGTTTTGCCTTTCACGCGTGCCCACATCAGCTTGCCTTTTTCTGTGCTGTCTGTACTTGCGCCGGAAACATAACAGAAGGTCATATCAGGATTCAGCTTTGATAATACTTCTGCAACTTTGATTGTTACGTCATAAGTAATTGCTTTATATTCGGCTTCTTTCATGCCAACAGAAGAAACGCCTGCGCAGAAATAACACGCGTTATAATTATTCAATTGATCTGCTACAGATTCGATATTCATGAAATCTGAAAGCACAATTTCTTTTAGTTTTGGATGTTGCTTACCTGATGGTTTTCTTGCAATGACTAATACTACTTCAACATCATTATGCTGCAAGCATTCAATTAAAACGCCTTCGCCTACCATACCTGTAACGCCTGTTATTATTGCTCTTATTTTTTGATTCATGATATTAAACTGTTTTTTTAACTTTTATTTTATATCGCTATTATCTTTTTTCTTTGTTCTGTAAGCTATAAAATATACTATAAGAATAAAAAGCAAAGTTATTAGTTGTCCAAGTATAGCAAAAACATTGCCACCACCATAACCGAAAGCAAAACCCAAAATACATCCTGGGAAAAATAGTATATCTAATCCAAATGGCAGAGATTCACCATGACCATGCATTATTGTATAAAGTGATCCACATGAAAAAAACCAATACACCAAAGCAACAATAAATAAAGCATTTACTTTCTTCACTAGCTAATTCTAATTTTATTATTTCACCAACTCAAAATCAATTGTTTTCTTTTCAATATCTACCGCTACTAACTTCACACCTACTCTATCGCCTAATTGATATACTTTGTCGCTGCGTCGTCCGATCATGCGCATCTTGCGTTCGTCATATACATAAATGTCATCACGCATGGTTTCCACACGCACTAAACCTTCGCAATTATACGCAGGCAATTCTACATAAATTCCCCAATTCTTCACACCGGAAACCACACCATCAAATTGCTCGCCAATTCTATCCAACATAAATTCAGCCATTTTATATTTTACTGATGCACGTTCTGCTTCTGCTGCAGCACGTTCGCGTTCACTGCTGTGTTTGCATTGATATTCCAAATCACCTTGCGATGGTAATTTTTTATCATTTAAAATTTTATCTAACAAACGATGCACCATCACATCAGGATAACGGCGAATAGGTGAAGTGAAATGTGTGTAAAAATCAAAACCTAAACCGTAGTGACCAATGTTATCTGTTGTATAAACTGCTTTTGCCATGCATCGAATCGCCAGTTGCTGTAACACCGCTTGTTCAGGTTTGCCTTCAATTTCTTTCATTAAACGATTCAACTCACGCGCGATTTGTTTCGGATTATCAAACTGAATTTTGTAACCGAATTTTTGAGCAAACAATTGGAAATCGATCAGCTTTTCTTCGTTTGGTAAATCATGCACACGATAAACAAACGGCACTTTGCCATTCTTATTTTTTTCTTTTCCGATAAACGTTGCCACTGCTTTATTCGCTAATAACATAAAATCTTCGATCAGCAAATGCGCGTCTTTGCGTTCTTTTACATACACACCAATCGGCTTGCCGCTATCATCTAATTTGAATTTGGTTTCAGGCGCTTCAAAACCAATTGAGCCATTTCTGAAACGATCTTTTCTTAAAATATGCGCCAATTTATTCAACTGCAACAATTCATCTTTAAACACACCATCACTGCCTTCTAATATTTCCTGCGCTTCATCATAGGTAAAACGCTTTTGCGAATGAATAACAGTGCGTCCAAACCATTCATTTTTTATATTCGCTTTTTCATCCATTTGAAAAACGGCAGCGTAACATAACTTATCTTCATTTGGACGAAGCGAACAAATGATATTCGATAAGCGTTCCGGAAACATCGGCGCAACACGATCGACTAAATAAACAGAAGTTGCACGTTTAAATGCTTCTTTTTCCATCGCGCAATGTTCATTCACATAATGCGAAACATCGGCGATATGCACACCAACTTCATACAAACCATTTTCTAATTTTCTGAATGAAAGCGCATCATCAAAATCTTTTGCATCGGTCGGATCGATAGTAAATGTTGGTATTTTGGAGAAATCTTTGCGTTTCTTTTTTTCTTCATCGGACACTTTAAATGGCAAATCATCTGCTTCTTTCAGCACTTCATTTGGAAACGATGTAAAAAAACCGTTTTCAATTAAAATAGATTTCATTTCAATATCGTTGCCGCCAGCTTGACCAAGAATTTCTGTGATATGACCAATCGGATTTTTATCTTTTGCACGCCAGTCAGCCATTTCAACCACTACTTTATCGTTATGTTTGGCTTTCATAGATTGTGATTCCGGAACATAGAAATGAACCTTAACGCCTGTATCATCCGGAATGACAAAACACACATCATTCGCACGATCTACAACACCAATAAAGTGTGTACGTTTGCGAGCAATTATTTCTGTAATAATTCCTTCAGGACGCGAGCCGCCAGGTTTATGCAAGCGCATCAGTTTGACCTTATCACCGTCAAATGCTTTGTTTACGTTCTTTCTGTGTATATAAAAATCTTTCGTTTTTCCTTCTACTGTCACAAATCCGTCGCCACTGCGAGCCACATCAATAACACCTACTAACTCATCGCCTACTACAAATGTTTCATGGTCCTTTTTGGTTGATTTTTTATCGCGTTTTACTTTATCCTGTTTTGGAGATTTATTTATTTTTTTCTTTTTTGACATACTCAAAGATACAAAAACTAACATCAAATGGCGATATATGCAAAAACGCAGTCAATGTATTCAACATGACTGCGTTTTCCTGTTATTGATTTTAGTACTACTTCGCACCCATTTTAATTGGTGTTTCAGGTACTAAGTTATATGCGCCGTCTATTATTTTAAATGTTGTAAAATCACTGCTTACATTTACACGCACCCAGCCATAATGATATTTGCCGGTTAAGATATTATTAAAAGAAAGTGGTATGAATTTATCACCGGCACCTGCAAAACCCCAGATATTACCACTTCCGCGTTTCAGCGCTACTGCACCTATTATACTCCATTGTTTTGCAGTTGAATGTGCCATTGGTGCTTGTCCGCTTGACAATGCTACCGTTTGATAAACACTTGAATAATTCAATGTAGAATCAATGTAAGATTCGCCGTTTACACCTAACAAATATGCCGCAGCTGTATCGCCTGATGCTGTAAAGCCACTTAGAATCTTAAAATCAGTTTTTGTATCCAAATTAAAATCTAATGAATCAGTCACTATAACACCAATTGAACTTGTCAGTGTTTTATTAAACGTAGTATAAACAATATTCGGATCGTCCGGTTCACTGCTGCCATCTTTATTACATGATGATAAAGATGCGGAGAAACAGAACAAAACAATAGCGAGTTTTAATGTTGTAATTAGTTTTATTTTTTTCATGTGATTTAATTTTATTGTAAACTTACTACAGTTTATAATTATGTCAATTGAAAATGAGTATTTGATACATACCAATTAGAATTCGGTCAATACACATTGTTTAATAAAAAAAAAGCAGGCAAATGCCTGCTTTTTTTAATCTGTTATTTTCGTTTGTTTTAAAACTTAAACAAATCGCCGTATTGGTTAGCTTGTCCTGCTGTTTTGCTGGATGTTAGCGGCGCATCCAAATCTACTTTGTTGGTTGCTGTATCACTTACTAATAAATCTTTGTCTTTTCCAAGTAATAAAGATACGCCTTCTTTTTCCCATTTGTCTAACATTTTTAAACCTTCTTCTTCAAATACACCGTTTTGCAAATCGATAGAATCCATGAAATTGGAAGATAAATCCATGAAGCGTTCCATTTCACCAATTTTCATACTAACATCATCAGCGATGGCTTCCATTGCCTGATCAAATAAGTAACGTTTATCCGAATTACCACTTAAAATATTCATGGCAGATTTCATTGCTGAATGTGATGAGCGAATGGCTTCGCGTTCTTGTTTTTTCACTTGCACCTGATCGATCACGTCTTCCAATAAAATTTCAGAACTGTCATACATTTTACCGAGAACTCTGTATAAGATTTCCATCTTTTTATACAAGTCTTCCAAACGCATATTCGATTCCTGTAAGCGACCTGCTTTGCGTGTTTTTAGTATCATCAGACCTTCTTTTTCGGTTTGTTTTGCCTGACTTGCCAATGATAAATTGTTTTTAATGTCGCGTTGGTTTTGATCGATGATATCTTTTAGTTTACGCATTTGTCCGCGCAACAAACCGATTTGTTTATCCATTTTTGCTAAGTTGGTACGCAACTCGCCAATATAAGTTTCCAATATTCCAATCGGATCGATCTGCACAAATAAACCTGTAATCCAGCGCATCACCGATTTATACATATAAAATACTAAGTTGCGCACTTTTGGATCTAAGATCATATAGATCAAAGCACCTAAAGCCATCAATAAGCCAGCTAAGTACAAGGTGTTTGAAGCAATTGCAATCAGGAAAGGCAGTATTTTGTATAAACCATAAGCAAGCGCGCCGAGCAAGCCGATAGAAAATATAGCACCGGTTTTTCCTTCCGGTTTTTCCCAAAAAGATTTTGGTTTTAATTGGTCATTAATTGGTTCCATTATATGAATTATAAATTTTTAATGATGAATAATGAATGATGAATTTACTGAATATATTGTTTTATTTTTTCAATGTCCGTACTGATTTCAGAACTGATCGAATTGTAAGAAGCGATAAAATTCTTAGAAGTATCAGCAATCTTTGCTTCTGCCTGTAGTACAAACGCATTGAGTTCGTTTATTTTTGTTTGAGCTGCTGAAATTTCATCGGTCAGTTTTCTAATCTGTTCTGATTTATCAGCAATTGATTTAGTAGTCAGTTCAATTTCTTTCTTTTTTTGTTCAATGGTGGCACCGCCTTGTGAACGCGCTGCTTCATCAAATTTCTCTTTTTCTTTTTCCAATACTTTCACATAAAAATTAGCTGTTTCCAGTAATTTTTCTTTAGTAATGCCCATTGTCGCAGCCGTTGCAAATGCCGATTTAAATGCAGTTTGCTCGTCTAACATGCCACGCAAAGTTTTCAAAGACTGTTTATACTCGAAATAATCAAAACCTTGTAAATTATTATCGGACAAAGACTTAAACAGCGTGTCTAAAATAGTCTGGTCAACATTGCCTGGAACAACTGTAGTTTGCACTGTTGTATTTTGTGTGGTTGTTTGTTCTGTCTTTTCAGTTTCAGTTTTTTCTGTAGTATCTTCTACAATAAAAAGTGACTTCAATTTATTCAAGTCTAAAGGCATAGTTTGTTCGTTTGTGTAAAATTAAATTTAATATCTTATTTAAATTGCTTTTTAAAAAAAAAAGTTCCTTTTGAAAGTAGTTGCTCAATTAAAAACAAACACTTTCGCAATCGTTTCTTTCACTTCAGGAATATCCGATTCTTCCAGCGACATCAGGATTTCTTTAGTTATGTCTTTTACGGAAACAATTCTATTTGCCTGAATAGCAATCACCTGTTCAAAAATATTGCGTACTACGCGCGCGTTTCCAAAGGTCGAATTTCGTTTTTCATATAAACCATCAAAAATGAGCTGCAGTTTTTTTTGCGCTGTTTCTGTTAAGACAAAATCTGCTTTCTTGGCGATGCCTTTGAAAATTTCCATCATTTCCTGCGGCGTGTAATGTTCAAATTTAAAGTAACGGTTGAAACGCGACTGCAAACCAGGATTGGATTGTATAAAGGTTTTCATTTCATCCGGATAACCGGCAGCAATCACAGCTAAGTCATCGCGGTGGTCTTCCATACGTTTTAACAACGTTTCAATCGCTTCATTGCCAAAATCTTTTCCGGAATCATCTTTAGCCAGTGCGTATGCTTCATCAATAAACAACACACCGTTAATAGCCGCTTTAATTACTTCATCCACTTTCAACGCTGTTTGTCCAACATAACCGGCCACCAAACCGGCACGGTCTGTTTCTACGATATGACCTGAAGAAAGATAACCCAAATGCTTATAAATTCTTCCAAGCAAACGTGCGATAGTTGTTTTACCAGTTCCGGGCGGTCCCATAAAAACAGAATGTAACATACGCTCGGTTGCTTTTAAACCTTGTGTTTCGCGTATCTTTTGCACTTTCAAAAAGTTGACCAAATCCTGAATATCTGTTTTTATATTTTTTAAGCCAACCAGTTCATTGATTTCCTGCATCACTTTTTCCAGCGTATCATCATCAGGAACAGCGCTTTGTTTTACGTTGGTTAAATTCTTTTTCGGATGAAAGCATAATTGCTGAATTTTCTCTAATACCTTTTGTTCATCTTCTGAAACCGCGTTATCTGTGTTTGCTAATATAATAGCTAACTGATTGTACGCTGCTGCCAGCGCATCGAATTGCTTATGCTGCAGGCGAAACAAAATTGACGGCAAAATGAATTGATCTTTATATTCATCAGACGGCGCTAAAAACTTAGCGTTCTTTACTTTCTGTATGCTTTCTAAAAACTTAGGATTCGCCACCATTTCATTGATGCGCTCTAATGATAAGTTTTCTGCAAAATCATTGCCTTGCAAACGCTCGAATAAATATGCTAAAGCGAATTTTGCTTTTACATTTTCATTGTCCGGTTTATTGAAAACCTGGTTGTATATTTCAATGGTATCTTGCAAAACTACATGATGTGTTTTAAACTCATCTTTCAGCACATCCGATTTCGTCAATGATTTCTGAAGTACATCTATAAAATCTTTGTCTGCATTCAATGCTTCAATAATGTCATATAGTTTCAAACCTTCTACTTGTAAAATATCCAGATAAGCAGATGGAATTGCAAAATTGCTGTCATCAATTTCTTTTTTAATTTCTTTTGCTTCGCTTTTCGCTGCTGTTTTATTGGATTTCTTATCAAAATTTCCGTCAGCAATATCATGCAGTAATTCATTCAATGGCTGTGCTAAAGCTTTATAATCATCACCTAAAACTTGCGCAGTAATTTCAGCATCTATCATACTCAATTCGCCAACAGGAACAACCATTGGTTTTTCTGTAACAAAGTGAAAGTTCTTATCGGTCAACACAAAACCTTTAAAAACATCGTATGCTCTTCTGTCATAACAGAACAGTATTTCTTCATTGGCAAGATTTAAAGCTGGCAACGCATTGCTGATACTTAATATTTTTAACGGCGGAACAGCACCGGCTTTATAGAATGGTTTTTGTAATTTATTTTCCTCAACAAAATTTTCAATTAATTTTTCAATCGCTCTCGTTAATCCGTTGCTCATGTATATGTATATTTTTATTTTAAAAATAGGGAACTTTATGAAATCGAAATCATGTTTAACATCAAAAGTTATTTGATGAGTTCTTTACTTTGTGCATAAATAAGGAATATTTTCAAGACTATATCAACTATTTTTGTAAATTAGAATTCAAATTAAACCAAAACAAATGAACAAATTGACGACATTCGGAAAAATTGCTATAACATCACTTATTATCGGTGCATTGGTATTAGGTTTTTCCTTACTGAAAAAAACAGGCGTAATTGGAAAAATCGCTCCGAAAGAAGCAACTGAAAAAGGAAAACCTGTTGATAACAAAGATGCTATTAAAATTGGCGTAAATACCTGGGGCGGCTTTGCAGGCGGACAATATTTCAACGAAGGTTTCACCGCTAACTCTAACTCAAGATTTTTAAAAGAATATGGTTTCCCGGTAGAATTCAAAGTATTAGATGATTTTGATGCCAGCCGTGCTGCTCTAAAATCTGGTGAAATCGATTTATTATGGGCAACTATCGACGCGTTTCCTACTGAAGTAGAAGGTTTAAAAGAATTTCAGCCGCAGGTTGCATTCCAGGTTGACTGGTCGCGTGGTGGCGATGCTATCGTAGTTCGCCGCGGTATTTCTACAGCGAATGATCTAAAAGGTAAAACCATTGGCTTGGCACCGTTGACACCATCACATACATTTTTATTATGGATGCTGGAAGCAAGTAACTTAACGACTAAAGATGTTCAGATTGTAGAGTTTCCAAATGCTATCGATGCTGCTTCTGCATTCAAAGCAGGCAAAGTAGATGCCGCTGTCGTTTGGAGTCCGGATGATGAAGCATGTATCAAAGCAGTTGCTGGTTCTAAAGTATTACAAAGCACGAAGAATGCAAGCCGTATCATTGCAGATGTTCTGTTTGCTAAAAAAGAATTTTTAGACAACAATAAAGAAAAGATGCAAAAACTGTATGAAGGCTGGATGCGTGGCGCGGCTGAATTAAATACTTCTGAAGACAATAAACTGAAAGCAGCAAAAATCTTATCAGTTGGCTATAATATTCCTGAAGGTGATGCTTTGTTAGCTATTAATAACACACGTCTTTCTACACACGGTGACAACTTACAGTTCTTTGGTTTAGATCCGAATTTCAAAGGTGTTACCGGCGAGCAATTATATACTAAAATGTCTTCTGTGTATAATAAATTAGGTTATACATCAGACAAAGTTCCCAATTGGAGAATAATCTCTAATCCAAGTTTTATACAGGCAACTAATTTAAGCGGCAATGAAAATTTGGCTGAAGGCACAAAAGAATTTACAGCACCAACTGAAGCTACCAAAACAGCAGAAGCTGCATCCAGCAAAGCGGTTTCTGTGAATTTCAGAACAGGTGAATTCCAATTGGATGAAAACACGAAATACATCATCGACAAAGAATTTGCTGATTTGGCTCGTGGTTTTGATAATGCGAGAATCCGTATTGAAGGCAATACCGATAATGTAGGTAATGAAGCTTCTAATAAAGAATTATCTTACAAACGTGCGCAATCTGTTGCTGCATATTTACAAAAACAATACAATATGCCTGCCAACAGATTTGTAGTAGTTGGAAATGGTTCTACAAAACCATTGGCTGATAACGCAACTGCTGAAGGCAAATCAAAAAACAGAAGAACAGATTTCCAATTTGTTAACGAATAACAATCCGAACTGATATGTATGTTGATATAAGAGGAAATCTATCTGATAAGCAAAAATTCATGTACTTAATTCTTGGAGTCGTACTGATTCTCGGAGTTTGGTGCGCGCTGAGTTTTACCAAAATCGTTTCAAACGGTATTCTGCCAACACCATTGCAGGTTATCTTATCGTTGAAAGAACTGCATTTAAAAGATGGACTGGTGCGCAATGCGTTTACTTCTATTTACCTGAATTTTTGTGGTTATTTAGAAGCATTGGCTATCGCTATTCCTTTAGGTTTTACGATAGGTTTGGTTCCGGTGGTTAGAGGTTTGCTGAACAAACCAATCGACACAATGCGTTTCATTCCGTTAACAGCGGTTACCGGTTTGTTCATCGCCTGGTTTGGTATCGGCGATCCGATGAAGATTCATTTTTTAGCATTCGGTATTTTAGTGTACTTGTTGCCTATCATCGTGCAGCGTATTGATGAAGTGGATGATATTTACCTGAAAACGGTATATACATTAGGCGCAAGCAGATGGCAGACATTAAGAACCGTTTACTTTCCGTCTGTGCTTTCCAAGCTATCCGATGATGTGCGCGTGTTGGTGGCTATTTCATGGACATATATTATCATTGCCGAAATGCTCAACAGCACCGGCGGTTTAGGTTCGCTTATTTTTAAAGTCGGACAAAGACAAGGCAGAATCGATAAGGTATTCGCTATTTTGTTAGTGATCATTTTTATCGGTTTTTTACAGGACAGATTATTCATGCTGTTCGATAAGCTTTTATTTCCTCATAAACACAGAACAACCAAATAAATGTTTGATCTTAATCCATCGTGGCCAATTATAATTGAACTAAAGAATGTTAGTCAGACGTATGATAACGGAAAAACAGTTATCATCAAAGACTTCAATTTCATAGTGCGCGACAATCCGATTGCAGGACAGTTTGTGGCTATCTTAGGAAAATCAGGTTGTGGAAAATCAACTATTTTGCGTTATATTTCAGGTTTACAGGCACCGACACAAGGTGAAATTTTAATTGACAACAAACCGATCAATGATAATACCGACCGCATTGGTATGGTGTTCCAGCAATACTCGTCCATGCCGTGGTACACGGTGTTTGAAAACATTTCGTTGCCGTTAAAATTCAAAGGAACGCCTGACAAAGAAATCAAACAAAAGGTAACCGAAATGATCGAGTTTGTCGGTTTGAAAGGACACGAAAATAAATACGCGACCAGTCCTGTCCTATCAGGTGGACAATTGCAGCGCGTTGCTATTGCACGCAGTTTGATTTCCAATCCTAAGATCGTTTTAATGGATGAGCCGTTCGGTGCGCTGGATGTGAACACACGTCTGCAAATGCAGGACTTGTTATTACAAATCTGGGCAAAATATCAGTCAACTATTGTATTCATTACACACGATATTAGTGAAGCGGTTTATTTGTCGAATGATATCTACATCATGGCTTCCAATCCGGGACGCATTGTAGAACATATAGAAGTGAACCTGCCGAAAGCACGCACGCGCGAAGTGAAACGCGACAAAACCTACTTAGACCTCGTGTTCCAGATAGAAGATAAAATGATGCAGCTGAAATAATTGTAGTTCACGTCATTGCGAGCGCAGCGAAGCAATCTCTCTCGCCATTTCACCACTTCTCCACCTCATCATACAAATCATTCCAACCAGGATTTATTGAATTGATCAACTCTTCTTTCTTCGTTCTTGAACCTGCTTTAATTTGCTTTTCAATTGCAATAGCTTCTTCTATCCTGCTATAAAATTTATAGTAAACTAAATACACCAATTTATATTTAGAAGTAAAAGATTTAGGGAAAACAAAATTCTTATGCTGCCAAATTCTTTTTTTGCAGATCACTTGTAACACCCATATATAATGTTGTTTTGTTACTGTTTGTCATTATATAAACACAACCACCTCTTTTCATAATTAAAAATAATCAAAATCCATTACTATGCAAATAGATTGCTTCGTGCCTCGCAATGACGCGAAGCGTGTATTAACTAACAAACGTATCACTCTTTAAATTTCAAATAAATGCATATCAAACCATGTATAATGGTATAAGCCAGAATAGTCATTACAGGCAAGAAGAAAAATATATTCCACGCAGCATGTTCAGTTAAATCCTGTTTAGTTCTATACTGCCAATAAACTATAACTGTGCATATCATAAATGAAATACTTGCAAGAATGTACTTTTAGTTTTTGGTCATGGAATCAAATTTAAATGTAAAATCCCCTTAATTACAAGTTATTATAATAACGCGTTGTGCGATTAAGCGAGAGCAAATTTAAGATGATTAATTGGTTTATTGTTTACTTTATTTATGAATTGCAAAGCAGTTAAAGCACAGAGTTTAGATTTAATTCTGGTAAGCAATCCGATGAATGATTTAGCATAGTTTCTTTTAATCATAAATTGGTCACATAGTTGAGCGAATAGAGTTTCAATTCTTTTTCTACATTTTCTGAATATTACTGGATAATTTTGATAGTTATCCTGATTGTTTCTCATTGGTGTTTGTAGTTGGATATTACACGATTCAAATAAATCTAATTGATGAGTGGAAGATAAAAAACCTCTATCACCAAGCAGGGTTGCATTGTTCATGCCGGTATATTTTATAGTATCTAAGAAATGTACATCGTGTACGCTGGCTTTGCTAATATTCATTGACATGTACGAGCCATTAAGTGTTGTGCACAGATGTAATTTATATCCATAGAAATACGATTTACTCACGGCAGAATAGCCTTTATTAGGAGCGGTTTCAAAATCATCTTTACAGATGGTTGAACTTTTTTCACGAGCTATTTGTGCCACTGGTATTGGAATAGAATCTACTATAAAAACGTCTTCGAATTCATTAAAAGGTTTGGCTATTTTATCATTTAAAAGTTGAATAAAATATTGTAATCTTCTTCTGCGTTTATTATAGTTAGAACGGTCGATTAATTGAGGAAAAGCTGATGCATATTCTACTTTCATTTTCTTCCAAAATAGATTTTCAGAATCAATACTTAACGACTCTGAACAGATAGCCAATGCCACTATTTCAGCATCCGACATTTTTGGTGTTTTAGGATAAAATTGAAAGTTATTTGTCTGTTCATAGAAATATTCTGCTAAGAATTGTTTGGAAAGATTAAAAAATTTGTCGAAATTTGTTTTGATGTTGTGCATAGTAAGTATTTGATTTTCAAACAATTACATGCAAAAATCATGCTAAACACATGATGCACAACATCTTTTTTATATTATCTTTTAATCGCACAACACGTTATAATAGTTTTTTATTCTTGCTTTAATGTTTTCAAACATCGTATTCAAACTTTGTTTTGTACAAAAGGATTATTTTCTCGTTCCGAAAGATCTTTTCCTCTATCTAAAAGACTATTTTTTAATAGAAACAAGCAATGTTTGGCAGAAAAAAGTCTTTTCCTTACAGGAAATCACCATAATTTTCAAATACAACTAATTTTTCTTATCTTGTTTCTACACAACCATAACAGGTATGAATCAAACTAAAAACCGCGCTTTAATTCCTCTTATTATACTCACTAATCTTTTCCCGTTGTATGGTGTAATCAAATACAACTGGACTATTTTTTCTGTAGTGTATATCTACTGGCTCGAAATGCTCATTGTTACCGGTTTCCTTGTTTTAAAAATAGTGTTTGCGCAAGGCGATCCGCAGGCAACGGTTGTCAACAAGATGGTACTGGCAATCAAATTTTTATTTATGCGCTGTGGCATTTTTTTGTTTTATCTTTTGTTTATCGTGGTGTTTTTAGGTTTCTTAGTCACCGGACGCGAACATTTTAGAAACACCGGCATCTGGCAAACGCTGACCTTGCAGGATGCGTTTTATAAAATAACGCTGCTGAATTTTATCCTGTTCAACTTAGTAGAATTTTTAATGCAGTTCATCGCTTCTAACAATTACAGGCAAGCAAAACCAAACGATTCTTTTATTATTTTTGATGCACACATGCTCGTGGTGCATTTGGTGGTGGTTTTGGGCTCATTTCTCTATAAATTTGTACTCGAAAATATGCAGGCAGACCATCGCACGGCTATGCTTGCCTGTGTCAGCTTGTTTGTCGTTATTAAAATAGTAGTGGACATCGCCAAACAAAATAATGTAGTGTTACCGGACAGGCAGCAGAATCAATACAATATTCTTGAGCAAAGTAAACATGAAATTCAACATCCGTTTTAAAAAGAGTATGCTTTACTTTTTAGGCATATTTGCAGTGTATTATGTCTATACATTTATCAGTATCTACTACTATTCTATGATAGATGAAACTAAAAAATGCGATGCTGCTATTGTTTTAGGAACAGCCGTTTGGAAAGACCAACCTTCGCCTGTTTTTGAAGAACGAATCAAACATGGAATCTGGTTGTATAAAAATAACTATGTCAAAAAGCTGGTTTTTACCGGCGGAATCGGCAAAGGCAAGCAATATGCTGAATCTGCTGTTGGAAAAGCATACGCATTAGCTCACGGTGTTCCGGATTCGGTAATCTTTACGGAAGATCAATCTACCTTAACACAGGAAAATTTGTTGTATGCTACTCCAATTATTCAGCAACAGCATTTCAGCAGCGTACTTATCGTGAGCGATCCGATACACATGAAAAGAGCGATGCGCATGACACAGGATTATCCGTTGAATGCGTATTCATCACCTACCAGAACATCCAGGTATATTTCTTTTGGAAGTAAATTAGAATTTTTGTTAAAAGAAACAATCTATTTAATTGGTTACAAAATCAGAATGATGTTTAAATAAATGTAGTATCATCATTTATTGGATCTTTTCACTAAATTTATTTTTCTTATTTTTATAAACAAAACGATTTTATATGAACAACTCCATATATCCATGTTTATGGCTGAATGAAAATAGTAAAGAAGTAGCCGAATTTTATTGTTCTGTATTTAAAAATTCCACCATCACCTTAGAAAACTCAATGGCGGTGTTGTTTGAACTGGATGGTAAAAAATTTATGGCGCTTGGCGGAAACACGCAATCTAAAATCAATCCGTCTATTTCGATAACAGCCGTATTTGAAACACTGGAAGAAACCAATGCCTGCTGGGAAAAACTGATCGATGGCGGCAGCGCGATGATAGAAATAGGTAAGCATCCGTGGAGCGAGCGCTACGGCTGGCTAAAAGACAAATATGGCATGACATGGCAAATTACAATTGCAGGTCAGCCCGGACAAACCGCTGAGATCACACCTTCTTTCTTGTTTACGGATCATTTGTTTGGTAAAGCAGAAGAGGCGCAAAATTTGTATAAATCTGTATTTCCTGATTCTTCTACTCCTATTTTGATACATTATCCTGACGGCGATGCGAATGCAAGCAAAGTAATGTACTCGGAATTTAATTTAAATGGATATAAACTCATCGCAATGGATGGTCCCGGCGAGCATCATTATACATTTAATGAAGCAGTTTCATTAGTAGTTAATTGTGAGACACAAGATGAAATAGATCATTACTGGAGCAGTTTAACAGCAGATGGCGGCGCGGAAAGTATGTGTGGCTGGCTGAAAGATAAGTATGGCGTGGCGTGGCAAATTGTGCCGGCAAGTTTAGGTAAACTCATGAGCGATCAGGAGCGTTTTCAGCGCGTGATTCAGGAAGTGATGAAAATGAAAAAGCTGGATATAGCGATTATGGAAAACGCGTAAGCTGATTTATGTCTTATTGACTATGTTATGAGTATATTCAAAAAATTATTTAACCGAACTACTACTAAATCCAGAATACGACATATATTAAATACGCCCGGTGATTTCTATGTTGAATGGAATGCCTGTACGTTGTGCGGTGCGCCTGAAGCAGAAGCTATTGGTTTAATAGGACATTCTGATGATGGTTGTTATTTTATACGACAACCGGAAACCGAAGAAGAAATTGAACAAGCTATCAATGCAATTGCTGTTTCCTGCGTTGCAGCCGTACGATATGGCGGAACAGATAAAAAGATTCTTAAAAGACTGTACGACCTAAACTTATCTACAGAATGCGACCATGAACTGTAATACATTTTTTGTTTGTGAGCTGATACATTCCTTAAAATAAAAATGTAACTTTACTATTATTCATTTATAATTCGACACGGATGAAATCTGCAATACAACTATTTGGAACCGTTTTATTTTTTTTGGTGATGACTGTTTCCTGTAAAAAAGAAAACCATCATAAAACAATTACACAAACAATCGATCTTAATTTGGGAATGAATGAAACATATTCTTTTTCGTTTCCTGTAAATACACAGCCGGAAATTACGAAACAAGCCTCGCATGCATCCAATAGTGTTATCACTACAGATAATTCTACTAACCTGACTCAATTTACATATACGCCAACTAAAGATTTCGTTGGTACTGATGAGATAAACATCCAGCTTAAAAAATCAAAAGATAACTATGTCGGAAACGGCATTTTGCCTGGCGGCTGTTATGGAGGAAATCATGGTGGTGATGACAGAGTGGATAGCTATTCTTTCAAGATCAATATAATTAATGTAGAAAAACCAGGTTAGTATTCATTAACCTAAACTATCTAAATACAACTCTTCTACTTTTTTGCGTGCCCAAGGTGTGCGACGCAAGAACTTTAAACTGGATTTGACACTCGGATCTATGTTGAAGCAACGAATGTTGATGATTTGACCTAACTTTTCCCAACCATAATAATCTACCAGATGCGAAACAATGTATTCCAGTGTTTTACCGTGTAATGGATTATTTTGTTGCTCTGACATTGCTGATTATTTTTTTACGCCAATGATCTTTAAGACATCCCAAATATTATCGTAGTAGAATTTCCATTTGTTGTTTGCTGCCTGTTTTTCTTCGCGTTCCCAGAAATGCAGATTAGAAACAGGATATAGATAACCGAAGTTATAAACGGTTTTACTTTTCTTTTCTGCAGCAATAGACGAAACCGGATAACGGTAGTTCTGTTCCTGTTGTTTTACGATTGTCAATGCTTTCTCTCTGGTTGTTTTAGCATTATTCAGATAAATCTGAACATCCGTTTTTATTTTGCTTAAGTTATTTAACCTGTAAAACATTAAATAAGATAATGTATTTCTTCTGTGTTCAGTACGCAGTTTTGTAATATCTAAACTTCTTAAAATCTCATTTTCAAGTTTATTTCCAGTCAAGAGTGCATAATCTGATTTTAATGAATTGTAGCTTTCTATAAAACCATTTAATGGCTTTAAGTATTTTTCCTGAAGAAAATACAATTCCGGTTCTCTTGCTTTATTCATGATGTACTTGTAAGAATATTCCGGTCGCGGATGGAATTCTAAATTCAGCTTACCACCTATTTCGTCCGTTATCGTTTGCGCCGTCAATACTTTTATCAGTTGTTTGTCTTTTATATAATGTTGCTGCAATGCATTTGCTTTCTCAACAAAATCAATCAACGAATCATTTTTAATTACTTGTTGTAAATATTCCAGTGGCTGTATCTTTTGTTGTGCTTCTTTCCAGCACCAGCGTGCAATGCTCCAGTCAATCAGCCAGTAATTCCATTCCCAACCTGAAGAAAACGTCAAATGCCCATCAATGCCTACTGAATCGCAATACAAAATATCTTTTAAGCGTGCATCTAAATATGGCGTCAGGAACATCGGTACTGAATTATCAAACGTAATCCAATAAGCAGATTCCGGAAAATACCAGGTTTCTCTGTATTTATTGCTTTCTACCAACAAATTCTTTTGAAACTCAAAATTCTTATTGCGATACACCGGCACGCTCGAATCTAATAAACTGTAGAACATCACTGTATGCACAAACAATGCATAGGCGCTGTCCATGTCTGTACGTTGTGTTTTCATAGATTTCGCATTAGAAACTAAATTCTGGTCTTGCACGACATGTTTACGGCTCGTCAGTTTCACCTTATATTTCGCCAAATTATCGTAGAGAAATTTTTGTTGTTCATGCAGTTTATCCTGGTTCTTATGCGTAAATTCTGTTGTCGCAAATTCCACATTCCAAACGTCCCAATTTATCTGCATCAGTTGCTCAATGTTTTTTGCTATCTGAACATTCTTTTTCCTGAATGAACCCGGAAATTTTTTATACAATTGAAACGCGCGCTGCTGTATCATGTGCAGTGACATATCAGCGCCGCAAATAATACCACGCTGATGCGCATAATCGATAATCGGTTTCATGTAAGGAATCCATGTTTTTAGTTTGATGCTGCGCAACAGATTAAACTCAAAATAATTTTGTCCATTGCGGCACAACCAATTGATATACGTTTTAATTTCTTCTGCACCGTTCGGTGTGTTTTCGTTCAATAATGCTTCTGTAATTTCCAACGGGTGCATCGCATGAATATGAAAACCAATCTTATCGAAACGCGGTGTGATGGTTTCCGTAAATGTATCTAATACATAATTAGACAAATCAGGAATGATGGTTTCTTTCGGATGATAGAATTGGAAACCTAATTTATTTTGGAGAAAATAATAAATGCCGTTGGACAAACCTTTTTCAGATTGTGAAGTGATAACAATCGTGTTTACATTATTTTCTTTTGATGATTGAATAGAAAACTGCTGCGTTGCTTTAGTATTGGCATCGTATAATGTTTTAAACGCCATCTTATTTTGTACTAATTGAAAAATAATTTTCCAGTTAGCATCTGCTAAATTATCAGTAATGGTTGCATTACCTTGTTTTAATAATATTTTGGCATCTTCAACAGCAAAATTTAATGTAGTAGCATTTTGTAATTGGTATGTTTCAAAATAAACTTTGTTTGCAAATGATGTATTCAGCAAAATGAATAACATCATAAAAAGTATGCTTTTTTTATAGCGCATGTTATTTAGCTGCAGTTGCGAATATTTCGGCTAATTTTTGATCCAGTTGCTCACCGCGTAAATTCTTAGCAATGATCTTTCCTTTTTTGTCCAATAAGAATGACATCGGAATGGATTCTACTTTATACATTTTCGCTGTATTCGATTGCCAGCCGGCAAAGTCACAACCATGATTTTCCCAACTTAGATCATCTTGCTTGATCGCATTCATCCAGCGATCTTTTTTATCATCCAATGAAACAGAAAAGATTTCCAATCCTTGAAAATGATATTTTTCATACATTCTCACTACGTTCGGATTTTCCATTCTGCACGGCTGACACCAGCTTGCCCAAAAATCGAGCAGCACATATTTACCTTGCAAATTCTTTAATTGAATGGTATCGCCTTTTGGATTCTGCAGCACGATATTCGGCGCTTGCGTGTTTACCGGTAAACCGTTTTCCTGTTGCTTCATCAAACTTGTTTTGTAGTCTTGCATTTGTTTGTACCAACCGGTAATTTGTCTTGAATCAGGTTGTGCCAAATGCAGTTTCTCTGTCATATCAACCAAATAAGGAACTTCTTCATCCAACATCGGTCCGAATAAATTCAGAGCAAAGCATGCTATTTCATCATTCTTTTGTTTGTCGATAAAGTCTTTAATAAATTTTACCTGTACAGCTTTCGCATTTTTAAAAATGACAGAAAAAGAATCCGTTTGTTTAATGCTCGCGCTTTTCAATTTTGACAATGCAGTATCAATTGCAGCAAAGTTTTTATTGGAAGTATGGATCAGTTCCATCATATCCACTGTTTCTTTATTACCGCTTAATTTGTAGTTCTCTGATTGTTTTAAATCGATCTCAACTTTTATTTTACTGTCTTTATCTATAAAAACAAACGGTGCATTATTGATATCATTTCCAAAACGCAAACGGTAAATTCCGGTGGACGCGTTATTATGCAAACTGAATTTATCGCCGGAAACAGTAGCAGTATCGATAGTGATTGCAGCTGCCTGCATCACGTCTTCCAGATATACTTTTGTTCCGTTGCCGTTTTTGATCGTACCTTCTATTTTATAACCATTCTTGTTACCGCAAGCTGTAATTATCAATATTATAACTGCAACACTGTATTTGAAAATATTTTTCATGATCTATTTTTTACTAATAACTTATAACAAATAACTTTTTACTGATTCTTACTGATTTAAAATGTTTTGCAATGCTGCAGTTGTGTCTTTCGGATTAGCTGCTCCGCGAGATAATTTCATCACTTCGCCAACAAATAAATTCAGGTTACCTTTTTTTCCTTTTTTATATTCAGCGACTTTGTCCGGATATTTTGCCAGTGTCTGTTCGATCCAGCCGCTCAGTTCATTTTTATCAGAAGACTGAATTAAATTTAATTGTTCAGCGAGCGCAACGGCTGATTGATTATTGCCTTCTGTGTATGTTTTAAAAATAGTTTTTGCTGCTGAAGAACTGATGATATTGTCATCTACGAGTTGAATAATTTCAGCAATCTGATTTGGCTGCACTTTAAGATCATTTAGCGAAATATCGTTTTCATTCGTGAATGATCTGACATCATTGATGATCCAGTTCGCTGCTGCTTTGTAGTTCTTTGTATGATTGATGATTTGTAAATAATAATCAGCAAATTCTTTTTCATCGGTCAGCACTTGCGCATCGTATGCTGACAAATTATATTCGCCTGTAAACTGCTGCTGCAATTCTTTCGGCAACGCAGGCATTGTATTTTTGATATCGTCAATCGTTTGCTGTGTTACGATTACAGGCGGCAAATCAGGTTCCGGAAAGTAGCGGTAATCATGTGCGTTTTCTTTGCTGCGCAACGGAAATGAAGTTGCATCCGTTGGATTAAAGCCACGCGTTTCCTGATCTATTGTTCCACCATTTTCGTAAATATCGATTTGTCGTTTTACTTCAACATCAATCGCACGTTTTACATTGCGAATCGAATTCATGTTCTTCACTTCTACTCTGTTACGATATTCCGTTTCGCCGTGCAAACGCACCGAAACATTGGCATCGCAGCGCATTGAACCTTCTTCCATATTGCCGTCGCAGATATTTAAATAACGAACCAACTTGCGCAGTTCCGTTAAAAACTGATACGCTTCATCGCTGCTGCGCACCACCGGTTTAGTTACAATTTCCAACAACGGAACGCCGGCACGATTCAAATCTATTAAAGAAAAATTTTCATCGAGTTCATGGTTGTTCTTTCCAGCATCTTCTTCAATATGAATACGATTCAGGATGATTTTTTTTGTTGTATTTTCAATCGTTATTTCTACAAAACCATTACGACAAATCGGTGTTTTGTCTTGTGATATTTGATAACCTTTTGGCAGATCTGCATAAAAATAATTTTTACGGTCGAAATGATTTTCGCGTGTAATGTCGCATTGCAACGCCAAACCTAATTTGATGGCTTTCTCAAAAACGTTCTTATTTAATTTAGGCAAGACACCAGGCAAACCAGCAGTAATTGCCGATACCTGAGAATTTGGTGCTGCACCAAAAGTCGTTTCATCGGCAGCAAATACTTTGGTTAATGTATTCAACTGCGCATGTACTTCAAGACCGATGACTATTTCGTATTTATCGTAAGGTTGCATTTATTCTGTAGTTCGTTTAGAAAGTTTGGATAAAATAGTTTTAGGATTTCTTCTCGCATCAGAAACCATCAGTATATAAATGATATTCTCAACAACTTTATAAAAGATGAAATTATTGTCTATGGTGAAATATTGAATATCTTCAAAATCTGTGTTCTTTGCTGCGTAAGGAAAAATTAGGAAACTATTGATCTGTGTATTAATTTTGTGCAATAGTTTTTCACTATAACTTTTTGATTTGTTCCGCCAAATATAAAAATCTAAAATTTCTTTCAACTCAATCTTTGCAACAGGATGCCAGATTATTTTGTTTGCAGCCATTCTTTCATTTCTTTCATTACATCTTTATGAGGAATTCCAATTCCATTTTTAACATCATTCAATCGTTGTTTCAAAATTGTTTTTTCAGATTTTGTCAACAATAACTGTTCCTCTTCTTTTTCGTTCAATGCCAATTCCACTTTTCCTAATAAATTAATATCATTCGTTTTTTGAATTTTACGAATGAGTTTATCTTTTATTTTTTGTGTTTGCAAAGCTGTCATTTCCTGTACATTTATTTTAATCTAAATTACTAAAAATTATTAGTTCGTTTGTACTAAAAATAATTCTTCAGCTTGTTTTAAAACGGTATCAATGCCATTAATATCTGTGCCACCTGCAGTTGCGTAGAATGGTTGTCCGCCGCCGCCGCCTTTGATAGCTTTTGCCAGTTCTTTCACCATGTTGCCTGCGTGCAGTTTTTTATCTTTTACGATGTTGTCTGACAAAATCACGGATATTAACGGCTTGCCATTGAAAACGGTTGCCGCTACGAAATATAAATTATCAAATTCATTTTTCAAATCGAACTGAATTTTTTTCAAACCATCTGCATTCACCTCATCTACTTTTTCTATCAGCACATGCACATCGTTCTGGTTGCGTATTTTAGTTCGCAGACTTTGTTTGATGATCTCTACTTTTTCGTTCTGGTACTTTTCAATCTCTTTTTTCAGCGATGCATTTTCTTCCTGCAATTGCTGGATCGCTTTAATAATATCTTTAGGATTTTTCAGTTCACTGCTTACATTCGCTAGTTCATTGACTTTGTTATTAACAAATTCCAACGCTGCCTCACCGCATACAGCTTCTAGACGGCGAACGCCTGCTGCTACAGCACTTTCCGATGTGATCTTGAACAAACCTAATTCGCCGGTTGCACCAACATGCGTACCACCACACAACTCAATAGAATACTTTTCGTCCATGATGACTACACGCACTACATCGCCGTATTTTTCGCCAAACAATGCCATCGCACCGAGTTTCATCGCTTCATCTTTCGGCATTTCTTTGATGACAACCGGAATGTTCTGTCTTATCTTTTCGTTCACTACATTTTCTACCTGCTCAATTTCTTCGTTCGTCATTTTCGCAAAATGAGAGAAGTCGAAACGTAAGTATTCACTATTATTCAGTGAACCTTTTTGCGCGATATGTTTTCCTAAAACCTGTTGTAAAGCTGCCTGCAACAAATGCGTTGCTGAATGATGCACCGTAGTTTTTCTGCGCGTTTCCGCGTTTACACTTGCCAGCACTTCGCCACTTAGGTCTGCAGGAATTTCATCTACATAATGAACGATAAGATCGTTTTCTTTCTTCGTATCTGTAATCGCTAATCGTACATCGTTAATCGTTAATTGTCCAACATCGCCAACCTGTCCGCCGCTTTCTGCATAGAACGGTGTTTTGTCCAACACAATCTGGTATTGTTCCTTACCTTTTGCTTTTATCTTCCTGTATTTTAAAACGTTTGCTTTTGTTTCCAAAGAATCATATCCAACGAATACAGACTTACCATCACCTAAAGTAATCCAATCATCTACATCCAGTTCAGAAGCAGCACGACTGCGTTCTTTTTGTTTTTGTAATTCTTCGCTGAAACCTTTTTCATCAACCGATAAGTTATTTTCAGAAGCAATCAAATTGGTTAAGTCGATTGGAAAACCGAATGTATCGAACAACTCGAACGCCGCTTTGCCTTCAATTGTTTTATCTGATTCTTTGATGATAATGTCTAAACGTTTTAATCCGTTCTCCAGTGTTTTTAAGAAACCGTTCTCTTCTTCCAGTACCACTTTAGTTACAAAATCCACCTGTTTTTGTAATTCAGGAAATACTTCCTCAAATTGTTTTGACAAAACAGGCACCAATAAATGCAACAATGGTTCTTTTCTGTCTAAGTATGAAAAATAGTAACGCACCGCGCGTCTTAGAATTCTTCGTATTACATAGCCGGCGCCTGTATTGCTTGGTAATTGTCCGTCTGCAATAGTAAATGATACCGCGCGAATATGATCTGCTAATACACGGAACGCAATGGCTTCTTTGCTGTCGCTTCTGTCGTATTTCTTGTTTACGAGTTTTTCCGTTGCTTCTATCGTTCCTGAAAAAACATCGGTATCGTAGTTAGATGTTTTGCCTTGTATCACACGCACCAAACGCTCGAAACCCATTCCGGTGTCCACATGTTTAGCAGGCAATAATTCCAGCGAGTTATCTTTCTTACGGTTGAATTGAATGAATACATTGTTCCAAATCTCAATCACCTGCGGATGGTCGTTGTTCACCAAAGTAGCGCCATCCACTGCTTTACGTTCTTCGTCCGGTCGGCAATCCACGTGGATTTCCGTACAAGGTCCGCAAGGTCCGGTATCGCCCATTTCCCAAAAATTATCTTTCTTATTGCCTAACAAGATGCGGTCTTCTGCAATTACTTTTTTCCATTCGTTGTACGCTTCTGTATCTTTCGGAATGTTCTCTGCTTCGTTGCCTTCAAAGATGGTGACATATAAACGGTCTTTGTCCAGTTTCAATACTTCGGTCAGTAGTTCCCAGCTCCAGGCAATCGCTTCCGGTTTGAAGTAATCGCCGAACGACCAGTTGCCGAGCATTTCGAACATGGTATGGTGATAGGTATCCACACCAACTTCTTCCAAATCATTGTGCTTGCCGGAAACGCGCAGGCATTTCTGCGTGTCGGCGATGCGCGGACTGCTCGGTTTGCCGATACCTAGAAAGAAATCCTTGAACGGCGCCATACCTGAATTGATGAACAATAAGGTTGGGTCGTTCTTTACCACCAACGGCGCAGACGGCACGATTTGGTGTCCTTTACTTTTAAAAAACTCTAAAAACGCCTGACGAATTTCTTTGGCTGATAACATACTTTCCATTGGGCAAAGATAAGTATTTGAGATACATTTTAAAAATGAGTGGTTTTAAGGAATAGTGAGGTGTTCTAAGAAAATATTATTTTAAGTTTATTATCTTTAATAGATAAATAAATAAAGGAATGACCAATCTTAATGACAGGCGATTATTAAAATCTATTTTAGAAGATTTAAGTGTAATGAATGGAACTGAGTTTGAAGCTTTTTGTAAATATATTATGAATATGATCACAGGTGAAGAAATAAAAGACATTGGTCATAATCTCTGTGCTAAGCCTATACGATCAAGAGGAGATTTAAGTGATAATCAATATGAAATTATTGGACAATGTGGTACTGACGAGGATTATTTTTCCATACCTAATTTAAATAACTATAATAATCCCAAACCCGTAAAAAAAGGTATGGTGAAAAAAAAGCAATCTGACCCAAAAAATGATAAACCAATTAAGGATGCTATTAGCGCCTTAACAAATCATCCAAAAACAAAAGAGCTATATCTATTTTCAAACAGAGTCGGCGCAGATCAAGCTAAACAGGCTATAATAATTTACATAAAACAATTATACCCAAATTTAAAAGTTATTATTTATGACGGCACTGATATCGCCAATTATTTGGTATCAAATACATCTGCAAATAAGTCTTTTACAGATGCTCTCAAACTTTTACCAGCTTCATATTCACTTTATTCTGTTTATGCTGAAAAATATAGCTTACCAACTGTAGATGAAGATTATATATTTACTAATCAAGAAACGAAAATAATAAATTCCATAACTACAAATAACATTGTTGAATTATATGGTATCAGTGGTGTAGGTAAAACCGAACTTGCAAAAAATATAATTTCATCTATATGTGACAAATACGATGTTGCTCTATGGTTTGACAGCTCATTTGTAGGTGATAGCATAGATTTTTCATCTATAAAAATTGAGAGATACAATAAAGAGATCAATTTAGAATACTATTTAAAAAACTATAAATGTTTATTGATCTTTGATAATATTAATTCTAGAAATGAAGATTTAGTTCAACAATTCAAAAATTCTAACACTAAAGAGTCTTCTTTAATTATTACTTCTCTATCAAAACATTTTAGTGATGATATCTCAATTGAAATTCAAATTCATGAGGAAGAATTTATAAATTTATTTTTTGACAAACTTAGCATTAAATTAAATAATTCAGAGTTAGAAATTATTAATAAATATGTTGGTGGATATCCACTTGGACTTAAATTAATTAAAGGTTTAATTCTAATTGATCAAATTCCATTAGTGGAAATATTAAATGACATTCAGAATATACCTTCTTATTCAGATTCAGATAAACAGCAAAAAGTTGCTGAAAGATTACTGTCAAGGTATTTAAATACCTATAATACTGAATTTCAATTTTTAATTTTTTGCAGAACTGAAATATTATCTAAAGCATTTGTAACTTTTAATATTGGTTCTCAAATAATAAGAGATCTCAGAAAGAGGTCAATAATTAAAGGAAATGATAATTATCATATTGAGATTCATTCTTTAATTTACAACTCTATAAGTGAATTAATTCCTAATATAACTGAAGAATTAACTTTTATCTCAAAAACGAAAGATTTTTTATTAATTCAATCTGAAAAAAAATCCTTAATCTTCTATAAATTTATGTTTTTACATAACAACCTAATTACTTATTTAGGTGCAATAACAAATGATGCTGAATTAAAAAAAATAATTTCGTATTGCTTAATCCAAGCTAGTGATTTAGCTCGTACTAAGAAAGCATTATTAAGCGACATTAGTGCTTACAACTTAAATAATCATACGTTAGTAGATGTTTTATTAATTATAGAAAAGTCCGAATTAGAATTACAAGATATTGACAGAAAATCATCTGAATATTTGATACAAAGTATGGTTCAAATTGATACTTTAGAAGCAATTCTAAAAAATACAACTAATAGAAATGCTAAGATCATCATATTGCATCATATTGGAAAAATATTTTCAAAAATAGAAGAATATAAAAAAGCTGAAGAATATTTTAATAAAGTGTTGTCTATAGAGAAAAATTTCTCACCAACATTATTGCAAATTACAAGAATCAAGAAAAAACAAAATGATATACCTGGTACTGTAAAAATAATAGAACAGTTTTTTGAATCAGTAGATTTAGATAATGATTCAATAACTATTCTTCTATCATTTTATCAAGAGATATCAAATAATAAATTAAAAGACCTAAGAAGCAAATACATAGATAATAATATTGAAGAGTTCGTTAAATTAATATCTTACGTAGCTAATGAGGAATTTGATTTACCATATCGAATATTAGAAAATTTATCTGATCATTTAGGATATAACAAAAGAGAAGATTTCTTAAAAATAGTTTCTATACTTCCATTTCCTGCAAATCTATATTCAAATTTGCCTTTAATGAAAGCATATGCAAGAATTCAATTAGCTAATTACAAGGCTTTAAAATTCAAGACAGATAAATCAAGCCCTTCATATTTAGTTGAACTTAATGAATCTTATGCATCATCTGAAGATTTCTTTATAAATTCTAACGCTACTGACGATGTTACTTTAAAAAAACATATTGAATTATATATCTTGGGAGAGGAATATGATAAAGCTTTAAAAATTATTGATAAATTTCAAAATCCAAACACACCATATAATTTACAAATGAAATGTAAAGTCAAAAGGGCTTTAAATGATTTTAATGGTTCTTTAATTGATATTAATAATGCAATTACGATAGCTGAAGAAGATGGAGGTTATTATCATTTTTCAGCATTTTATCATGATAAAGCAATAACTGAATTTGAAATGGGAAATTCTCAAAGTTTAGAATCATTAAGAAAAGCTATTCAATTACAAGAAACTCCTACAACTAAAAAAAATTGGGAAAATAAACTTATTGATTGGGAAACCAAGTTTGAGAATCGAAATTAATGAAACGTAGTTGATACACAACAATCATCATTGCTCACCCAACAATCACCATTGTACATTCAACAATTGCCATTGCACGCTCAACTTTAGCCATTGCACGCTCAACAATCACGATTGTTCGCTCAACATTACCCATTGTTCACCCACCATTCACCATTGCTCACTTAACAATGACCATTGTTCAGTCAACAATAGTCATTGTTTGTTTAACAATTACCATTGCGCGCTCAACATTATCTGTTGTTCATCCAACATTCACTATTGTTCGCACAACATTAGCCATTGTTCAGCGAACATTGGGCATTGTTTTTATTTTTTTTTGAAAAAAATATTTTTTTCTGCTGAAAATCAGGCAATAGTAAAAAAAACATACCATTAATTGTTTATGTTTTAATTATACATTATAATTATTTTCCATACACCTCTCATATGAAAAAATATTTATATTAAATAAATTTTCATATCCATTTACTGTGAAATATATACAATAATTATTCGTTAGATACAAGTGTTATAACATCTAATTATTATTTAAAAACGTAAAAAATAAGACATGAAAAATGCATCTTACTTGCCGCGCGACAAAGCCGGCAGAGAACTTTGGCTGAAGAATTTCGTTGCCAAACTCACTAAATACGCAGCGAAATATAATATTCTGCCTGCGGAAATCACAGAAATAATACAGGCGCTTGCCTATGTGGTCTATATCAATGATTATGTAAACCAATATGAAGATTACCTGAAAGAACTGATTGCCTACCAGAAAGAAGTGCACGACGGCAACAGCAATAACAATACGCCGAGCATCGCTCCTGCGCCGCCGGTATTTACAAACGTGCCACCTGCCGTTGCTCCGGCAGTATTTGTCCGCGCCATATCTATGGCGAACCGTATTCGCGAACATCATAAATATACCGTTGCCGATGGCAATGATTTAGGTATCGAAGTGGCTCCGAAAGCGAAAAAAGTGATTGATATTGATAATGCGAAACCTGTTATTACTATTCAACTGGTGGACGGCGGTCATCCGGAGCTGGTGTGGAAACGCAACGGTCTGGACGCGCTGGAAATTCTGGTAGACAGGAACGGCGGTGATGATTTCAAGTTTTGTGAAGTGGATCTGAAACCGAATTACACGGATACACATGAACTTCCTGAAAAACCTGCGTTGTGGCGCTACAAAGCGATTTACCGTAAAGACAATAAACAGGTTGGTCAGTGGAGCGATATTATGAGTATCGCAGTGGTGAAGCTGTAAATTACTAACCAACATTAAAAAAATGCCGTACTATTGTACGGCATTTTTATTTGAGATTGTTTTACCTCTGACAGGGTTTGAAACCCTGTCAGAGGTATTGAGATTGCTCCACTACGTTCGCAATTATGGTCAATTATTTTAAAAGCAAGTGTATTCAAAATATAGCAGTATATTTGAACGCATCTAAAAATAGTATATGAAACATCTTCTTTTATTACTGAGCGGTTTGTTCTTGTTTACAAATGGTTTTACTCAAACTAAAATAACACTGGAGCATTGTAAATGCGAAGATTATTTTGATCAGGCAGAGCCGGTCTTTAACGGAAACTACAAACGTGTTTGCAATAAAAAAACGGTGGAAGAAGGAAAGTTTGTAAATGGTAAAAAAGACGGCGTCTGGAAATCATGGAGCAAAAAAGGAACGCTTATCCGGGTTTTTAATTATACGAATGGTGTTCTGAACGGTACTGTGAACTTTTACAATCCGAATGGTTCAAAAAAATTTGAAGGTGCATTTGTAAACGGCCGTAAAAACGGAATCTGGAAATTTTATAACGATAAAGGCGTTGTTATTAAAAGCGGCAATTATACAAATGGTGTGCCTGTTGGTGTCTGGAATGTATATGACTGGAAAGGAAAGAAAGAATTGTTCGTTTATAATTTTGATACCAAAAGCTATACTAAAAAAGCCGGAAGAAGCACGTATTTCAAACCTGCAGAAGCCATGCAAAATGACAATACCGAAGAATGGTATTTACTGCAATATCCAAAAAGAGAAGACACTGCGTCGCTGATGCCTGTTGAAGGATATGTCCTGAGCAATGATATTTATGTTAATCTTATGGAAGTGCCGCTGGATATTTGGGACACGTATCTGCAAAATGATTTTAATGTAAAAGTGCAAATTCAATCGAATGAAATTACGTCTATAGATAAATCTATTGAAGATAATTATGCAGATCCTTTGGTGACTTTTTTAATTATCACCAATGAAAAAGATAAACTAAAAACCGTTGAGCATTCCGATATTTCTTTAAAACTGCTGGAATATAAGATCATGGAAGTGCTTTGGCTGATGGGTCCGTGGGTTGGAAATGATGGTTCCGTTAACATCAAGACTGCTTATGTGGTTAACAAGTTTAAGAATAGTCCTTATAAATAATTTGCTGTAAGATTTGTAGTTAAACTGCTAACACTTTACTGTTTTCATTTCGATGATTTCGTCTTTGAATATATATTGCAGTGACTGGTGGCTGTGATAGTTTAATACTTGTCCGTTGCGACGCACTTCCTTTATTTTTGTCATGTCCAGTTCGCTGTATAACCAACATTCCTGCTGTGGTGTGCCTTGCATTACTATGCCTTCTTCCGGCAAGTTCATGTCCGGTGTAGCATAAACGGCTGCATACCCATAATTGATATCTACTGCCGGCGACCATACTGCATTGCCTACTGTTTGCGACACGACTGTATAACATTGGTTTTCCATTGCTCTTGCGCGTGCGCCTATATGCACGCGCGCCGCACCGCGAATGGTTTCTGTGCAACTCGGTGCGAGTATCAGCTCGGCTCCTGCATCGCATAAGAGTTTGGAACCGATAGCAAACTCTACATCATAACAAATCTGAATACCGAATTTTATGGAATCTGTTTCAAATACAGTCAACACTTTTGGCGCTGAATGTATGTGCCAGGTTTCGTCTTCAAAACGTGTCATAAAGAATTTATCCTGATAGCCACAATGTCCTTTTGTACTAAAAACATTTACCCTGTTATAAATTTGGTCATCCTGTTTAACCGGAAAACTCGGCGCTACGATTATGACACCATATTTGATTGCCATGTTCTCAAAGAACGTGCACACATCGTTGTAAATATTTTGTAATTCTAATATTTGCTGGTGTAAATCCTGTTGAATTTCTGTCGGGAAAATGCTGACCAATTCCATAGCACCGTATTCAGGAAACAAGAGTAATTGCGCACCTTGTTCTGCTGCTGTGCGTATCCAGTTTTCCGTATGCAGTTTCCAGTCATATAATGCAGAATGACAGGTAATCGGATATTGTGCTGCAGCAATTTTCATTTTTTGTTTTTCTTTATATTTCTTTGGTCCAAAATGTAAGTTCTTTATATGTAGGCACAGATTGTTGTATGTCCAGCCATTCCATACGACAGATTAAATCTATACTTTTCTGATAACCGCGTTTTACCCAAAATGCATCATTCGTCCTGTAATCATTGGGTTTTAACGGATGATCGTCTTCCCTGTTTACAGCACAAAAAGCAGTTGTGTTATACCTGCCGAAGCTTTTTGCATGCGCTTCACGTTCATCAAAAAAACGATGACCGAAACCCAAGCCACGATATTCTTTTAGTATCAAGCTCTCACCAAAATAGAAAATAGTATCTACATCAAAACCTGCTTTTATGAATGGTTCTTTTACTTCTTCCGTTTCTTCTTTCAATGGAATACAGGTGGTAGCGCCTATCATCTGAGCATTTTTATACACAGCAAACAACAAGGCATCTTTTGCATTGGAATAGGTTTGTATGTATTCTTTTTCATATTCCACAGAGCCGTCATACAAATACGGAAATTCACGGAACACACTGATGCGCAACTGTGCGAAATCATCGGCAACAGTAAGTATCTCTTTTCCTTTTTTCCAAACAAAATTAAATGTGTACATAGAAAAACGATATCAGGAAACCAGCTTGATCCACAGTTCTAAATTATAATAAGTAGTTACACGCGTTATCTTACCGTCTTTCACTTCGAGGAATGCAGCGGCAGGCAGCACATAGGTTTGTCCGTGTGCTTCCGGGAAACCTGCTTCGCCTTTTTTATAAATACCATTAACTACAAACTCGGCGGCAATCCTGTTACCTGCAGGTTCTGCAAAGAGTGTGATATCGGTTAGTGTTTCTTCATAAGCATCGTCCATAGCTTTCATGAACTCACTGAATTTTTCTTTGCCGATTCGCGGCTCGCCTTGGTTAGGTTCGTGGCGTATCTGTTCATCCAACAAGGAAAGCATGCCTTGCCAGTTGCGTTCGTTGAAATATTGATAGTATTGTTGTACAGTTTCCAATGCGGTAGTAGCTGCCATAATGATGTTTTTTGCTGTTGTATTAATTATTGAATAACACCAAATATAGAAAAAGATACGGATTTGTGAAGCAGGAAGATAAATGAACATGCAGTATTTATTATTTATACTTTAGCTGAACAATAGATGTCGGATTACATGCCTGCTTTAAATAAAAAAGGAAACTGCCTACTTCGCAAATACGAGCAGCATGGATACTTCGATACACGCATACTTCAATAAACTCATACTTCGATAAACTCAGTATGACACAAAATTAATTATCGAACATACTATTCTTTTTGGATGGCTGTACACTGCAGGTTTTGTTTTCTGCAGCAAATGCATATTTATATTCGTCAGCATTATAGAATGCAAAGATGTAATATTTCTTCGCCAGCAAATCACTTTTGATTTGTGAACGGATAAGTTCGATGGTGTTTTTGCCATCTGAATAAACATCATAAATTCTTCTGTCCACTATCTTTTTGTTGACGAATTTATAACCAAGCGTTTTCATTTCTTCGAGATATTTTTTTACCAGATTCGTTTCTGCAGTCTGGAAAGAAAGACGATTGTTCCATTCAGCATCCTGCAAATAAAGGAAATCGATCATAGTGAAAACAGAAGGTGTTTCCAAAGTACTGCGAAAACTGAGTTGTGTTTTGTCGTTATTCAGTTCGTATGTGTCATAGAGCTGAATATCGAATGTACTTAGTGTTGTTTCAACGATTGTTTGTGTGCTGTTGCGTAATTTAAGGAAATCTGCAATTTTGATCTGCTGTCCGTACGATAATACAGACATACTTAGCAGCAGCATCGTTGCGCTTAATTTAGAGTTCATAAGTTTGGGTTATGTTATTGTTGTTTACGAATACAAGTATAACGCACTTGCTTAGTATTATTATCTCATAAAAACCCACATTATGTTAAAAACGCAGTTTCTTGATTTAAGTTAAGTTCTGACCATCTAAATATGGACTCATATTTGACTTATTTTGTTCGGTTTTCCCAGACTGTTCTTTGCAGTTCAAACCAGTCTGCAGGATGACCATCGTAATCAAAAATTCCGGAATGATCAAAACCCAATTTATTCAATACTTTTTTTGAATTTGCATTTTCCGGGTCCGTCATAGCATAGATGCTATCTATATCCAAGTGTTTAAAGCCATAATTCAACACTGCAATGGAAGATTCCGTTGCATAACCTTTATTCCAGTGTTTTTGCTTAAACCGATAACCTAACTCATAGAAATGGTTGTGATTGTTCACCGGTTGTTTAAAGTATTTGAGTCCTGCCCAGCCGATGCATTCGTTTGACACTTTGTCCACTACTGCCCAGCGTGCGATGCCATTTTCAGTGTATTGCTTTTTCAGCATATCAATTACTTTTTTGATTTCATCAACAGATGTTATCGGTTTATTTTCAATGTAACGATGGACATCAGGATCGGAATCCATCTCGAACAAATCATTCTGGTCGATATATTCTACTTCTCTTAAAATCAACCGTTCTGTTTCTGCTAATATTTTCATGTTGCTTGTTGCTTGTATTATGATTCTTCTTTATAGTAAATCTTGTAAAACTTGCGGCCATCTTCATCAACGCCTCGCTCAATCAAGTCACCGGCTCCGTGAATATAGATGTGAAAGTTCTTATCGAGTTTCAACACACTTTTGAACACGCGTGCCTGCTTCTTTACTGCAGGAATCGAAATATCGAAATTATCGTTTGCTTCCAGTTCGTTTTCCTGGCGATAATCTTCATCAAATTTTCTAAACGATTGGATCACTTCATTATCCTGAAAAACTGTTTTTTCAAAATCCTGCTTGTCGAAACTTTCATGCGACTTGAAATATTCTACTGAGCGATTCAACATATCGATCTGGTCGGCTTTGCTTACTTCAAACTCTTCTGAGAATTTTTGTGTTACAAAATTCTTGGCAATACCTAAAAACTGGTTCGTCAAATGATAATCGTCTGATACTTGCTTTACCTGTAAAAAATCATCCATCCAATACTGTGTGTCCACCGCGCGATTTGTATTATCAACGATCAATACACGATAGCCATCTTCCTGTTCGGTATTAAAAATCACACATCCTTTATCCATGCCTTTTAATTCAAAACCGTAATCATGATTGATACTGAATTTGAATTTTTGATTTTTCATTTTTAAATACGGCACATCCGTTTCTGATTTAAAGATACCAATCGCATCAACTGTTTCATTTTCAAAAAAGATGTTTGTGAAATAAGCAATATTCAATTCACCTTCTTTTATTTTCGGATGTGTGGAATGTTCGTATAACAGCTTTGCTATGTTTTGAGATTCTGCGATAAATAATTTAGGATTAGAAAATATGGATCTTGCTAAAGTATAAATATCATTTTGATCTAGTTTTACAGTATGTGTAAAAGAAAAAAATTCTTCCGGTTTTACCGGTGCGAGAAAATATTTCAACAAAAAATCATCGGTATCTTTTTCTATTGTCGTCAGTTCACTGGAAAGAACCATTCTTTCATCTTTTGATTTATTGCCTACATGATGTGTAATCAGTTGACTGAGTTTAACTTCGGTAAAATCTACAATTGTCATGAGTTATCTAGATGATTATATGCACAAATGTAGGTTTTTATACTGACGTTCCTGTTCATTTTTCTATCACTAATTTATAGCGTTCGAAATGATAATAAAAAAAGTAAAGCCAAGAGTTAAAATGTATTCACAGATTATATTGAATTAGCTGACTAAAAGCAAGCGACAAGCAAAAAAAAAGCTGATACAATGTATCAGCTTTTTAAATTTACGGATAATAATTAGCCGTTTCCTAACGCTTTTGCTAAATCATTCAACTGGCTTCTCCAAAGTTCTTTCGATGAATCGACATCTTCCTTGTATGCGAAATCTGTTACTGTCAATATCGTTTCTTTAGTGATGTCTGTTACTTTAATCCTGTATTCAAAAAATGCTTTATCGTCTTCTTCATCTTCCCAACGCAATTTGATAAATTCTTCTTCTTCATACACCAGTACTTCTGCGATCTGTTCTTCGCCGTTCCACTCAAACGTGAATACTTCGCCATTTGGATCTAAGTCAACATAATCGGCAAACCATTGCACCAAACCGGAAGGTGTAGTTAAGAAGTTGTACAAAATTGCAGGCGAAGATTTAAACACTCGTTCTACAGTAAAAGGAATTTTCTTTGCCATATTTACATATTCAGGCACAATTAAACAGAAAAAAATCTTATATCCAAATTAAATTTCATTTTTTTTGAAAAATAAATTTATAGTACTTCAGCAACCACAAAAAAACTACCTGTTATTAAGATTAAATCTTCAGGTTCAGCATTTTGTTTTGCTGTATCTAATGCTAATTTCGGATCAGTATAACTGTTTCCATTGAGTTGATGCGCTTTTGCCATTTCAACTAATTTTTCTACTTCCAGTTTGCGTGGCAATGGCGGTTCTGTAAAGTAATAAACAGCTTCTTTTGGCAACAATTTTAATATTGCACTAATGTCTTTATCTTTTACAGCACCATAAATAATATGTAATTTTTTGAATTTTTCATTTGCGAGTTGTTCCTTTATTTTCTCAACACCTGCTTCGTTATGACCAACATCTGCAATGATGTTCGGTTTAGCATCCAGTTGTTGCCAGCGACCAATAAAATTAGTATTTTTTACAACATTCAAAAATCCATTTATCATACTTACACCTGATATTTGGTAATCATAAGATCTAAGAATTGCGATTGCAGACAATACTGTTGCAATATTTTCTTGCTGATAACTGGCTCGCAAATCAGAATCTATTGCAAAGTCTGTTTTAGTAAAAATATTTTGGAAACAGAATGTAGTTGTTCTTTCTTTTTTTATAATTTCTTTCGATTGAAAATAATCTTCAACAAAATAAACCAATGCATCTTCTTTATATGCTTTTTGTAAAAAAACATTTTCAGTTGCTGCATCTTTTTTACCAATCACAACCGGAACTTTGAATTTAATAATTCCTGCTTTTTCTGTTGCAATTTTTTCCAGTGTATTTCCTAATAAATGCTGATGATCGTAACTAATATTGGTAATAACGGAAAGAACAGGTGTAATTACATTAGTTGAATCGAGCCGGCCACCAAGTCCGGTTTCTATCACTGCAAAATCAACCTGTTGCTGCGCAAAATAATCGAAAGCCATCGCCACCGTTATTTCAAAAAATGATGGTTGTATTTCATCTATTTTTAATTGTATTTTTTTTGTAAAATCAATCACAAATGCTTCAGAACACTTTTCGCCGTTTATTTTTATGCGTTCGCGAAAATCTTTTAAATGTGGTGATGTATATAAACCAACTTTATAACCTTGCTCTTGTAAAACCGATGCTAAAATATGCGATACAGATCCTTTACCATTCGTTCCTGCTATGTGTATTGATTTAAACTTATCTTGCGGATTATTCAGATAATTACATAAGGCAATCGTGTTCGTCAGATCTTTTTTTATTGCCTGTTCACCGATGCGCGAAAACATGGGCAACTTGTTGTATAAATAGTCAAGCGTTTCCGAATAATTCATCGGTCAAATTTACAAATAATTATAACCATCTGATGGCATTAAGCCGTCAGATGGTTTATATAACATAGAAGTAACTCAATTATTTAAAGTTATTAGTAACTTCGTATTCTACAAAACAAAAAAAACATGTCTGCAGCACAATCTGAAATTAAGCGAGTAACAACGCATAAACTGAAAGAAATGAAAGAGCGTGGCGAGAAAATTTCCATGCTGACCGGTTATGATTTTTCGATGGCAAAAATTCTCGACGATGCAGGCATCGATATTATTTTAGTGGGTGATTCAGCATCCAATGTAATGGCTGGTCACGAAACGACTTTACCAATTACTTTAGATCAAATGATCTATCATGCGCAAAGTGTGGTGCGTGCTATCAAACGTTGTTTTGTAGTGGTTGATTTGCCATTTGGTTCTTATCAGGGAAATTCATTGGAAGCACTGAACGCAGCTATTCGCGTAATGAAAGAAACCGGCGGACACGGTGTAAAACTGGAAGGCGGAAAAGAAATCGGCGAATCGATCATACGTATTTTAACAGCAGGTATTCCGGTAATGGGTCACTTAGGTTTGACACCACAATCTATCTATAAATTCGGTACGTATTCCGTACGAGCTAAAGAAGAAGAAGAAGCAGAACGTTTAATTGAAGATGCAAAATACTTAGAAAGTATCGGTTGCTTTGGATTGGTTTTGGAAAAAATTCCAGCATCGTTGGCGAAAACTGTTTCTGAAAGTATTTCTATTCCTGTGATTGGTATCGGCGCCGGTCCGCACGTTGACGGACAAGTATTGGTGACACATGACATGCTTGGCATTACGCACGAATTCAAACCACGTTTTTTACGTCAGTATCTTCATTTATATGATGATATTAAAAAAGCGACGCAACAATATATCGCTGATGTGAAAAATAAAGATTTTCCGAATGAAAAGGAACAATATTAAGTAGTTCTGAATGTTGAGTTTTGAATTATGAACTGATGCTGATTCTTTATTCGTTGTTTTTCGCTTTAAATCGCTTGAACTGATCGTACAAAATACTCAACTCAGTCAATATAATTTGAATTTTATAATACTGAATTTGAAAATCAATATCTTTAATTCAATGCATCACGTCTTAATCTAATAAATATACAGCTAACAAGGTTAATATACATTACAGATAGTTTCAATATGATTTTTTTTATAAAATACTATTGCATAATAAAAATATTATCTTTATCTTTACTATTACATAAAAAAAACTTATGAAACACCAAACACCAAACACCAAACACCAAACACCAAACACCAAACACCAAACACCAAACACCAAACACCAAACACCAAGCACTGATCATTGTATCAGTAATTTTTCTACTAATATCCTGCAGTAAAGTGACCGATCCTGTCTCGGCAAATGCTATAAAAGAAGCCGAAAAGAATTCCAAATCAAATGCCAGAGAAGCTGGAAAATCAGGAGATTCGCTTGATTATTATTTGAATTTAGATTTGCCGACACGCGATATTGTTGGCTATGAAAAAAGCGGTGGAAGAATGCCTGTAACCCAACATTTAAGAGATATTATATCTTCGAGCAGGATAGGTGGAAATGGATATTATCCATACACGTGCGGTAATGGAATGTACATAATGGGTTATCCAGGAGCACCATGTGGTGGCAATCCAACTGGAAGGACTATGAATAATGCAAATGTTATAGACTGTCCATTTTACATTAACGATCCTTGGAATAATAAAATATATGCTTTAGGCAATTATGGTCCAGATGCAAGAAATTATTATTATGTGTATCTACCAACTAATTTCAATGCGAATTCAAAAGTTGTAGTGTTGATACATGGTGGCGGATGGACAACCGGACCCAATCCTGACGAAGTAAATGGTTGGGGTTCTACTTATACAGTAGGCGGAACTTCCAATATAACTAATGAACAGAATCAAAATATAGTAAAAAATCTATTGGCAAATGGCTATGTAGTAGTTTCTCTTTTATACAGACTGGTACAGTATGGTGATAATAATACTGATATTATGGCAAATACAATTACTATTAATGACCAAATAAATGATGTGGATGCTGCCATACAACATATCCATACTAACTTTCCGTCTTGTTTAAGCATTAACGCCAATAACATACAAGTATTAGGCGAAAGTGCTGGTGCACATCTGGCATTGATGTTTGCTTATACGCGTGCCAATACCAGCTATGTAAAATCAGTAGTATCTGTAGCCGGACCAACCAATATGAATCAAATGGCAAATTGGATAATGAACAGACCTTTTAATTTCCCTTGTGGAACAGACTTCGTTATTGATAATCCAAATGTGACAACATTAACACATTTCCCATTTTATGGCATACATGATCCTATAGCAGCTGCAACGAATCATACAATTACAGGATTTGTAAATCCATTAACTTGCACTGTAGCAAATATAAAAGCAGGGCTTTTTATTATTCAATCTCCTGCATCCGCTAATACTCAAAAAAGAGTAACCAACTCTTACAATTTAGCACAAAGTTGTGTGCGCCAAATCGTTACCAACCCTGGTTCTAATGCTGCCTTTCAGAATATTAGTCCGTGTAGCGTACTGACAGCAGCACGTATAGTGCCTACCTTTATTATACACGGAACAGACGACTGGCTGGTGCCATTTAAATTTTCAACCAATAATATGCATGCTGCCCTGAATACTATTGGCGGTGTAAAAGACTCCTGCAACAGCACCGGAAAAAGTTTATTAGGTTTAAATTCACCGGCTCTTCCTAAAACAATATCAACAACATACCCAGCAACAGGACCACGACATGTTATAAAAACTTACACTGGCAGCAATCATGATGTGAGCAATGCCTCGCCAAGTGCAAGTACTGTACCAACCACTACTAACGGACAATCTTTAGCGCAATTAGATATTTTAACATGGTTTAACGGACATTAAAAGAACAGGACTTATGAGAAATATATTATTTGTACTATCAATTATTATGTTATTTTTCCTTTCATGTAAGAAAGAATGTCATAATACAAAAAATGATGTATTGAAAGGAAAAATTAAAACCATAAAATTTTATGGCGAAGATACTATATTTGCTAATTCTATAGATGAGTATTTTTATAATTATGATACTATTTCCGGTGGACTCCAATCTATCGATCACAGAATAAAAATACCTGCAAATAGTATAGATTCACTTATAATCGGAGCTATAAATATTATTTATCAAAGCAATAATACTATACTGGTATATGACAGATTTCATGGAACAAATTATTTTGTAAAATCAAACGGAAAGCAAATCTTGTCAATAGACAAAGAGACATTCGGTTTATATGAACCGACAGCAACCTTGTTCTTTAAAAACAATAAGATAGATTCTATTTATGATACAGGTTTTTTTGCAGCTTTTATCAGCGATATCAAATATAACGGTTTTATTTATGACAGTATCCATAATTGTATTTCTTACCATATAAATTGGATAGAAAATTATACAGGATCACCTGTAGAACAAACGGATACCATTCATCTTAATTACAGCGCAGAGAAAACAAATTACATTCTTCCTTCGCAGCAACCGTGCGGACTATTTGGCGGTGATGCAGGAGTAACCATGAATGTAGTTAATACTAGTCTGAATGTTGAAAATTATTATATTGTAAAACCGAGCAGTTATTTGTTGAATAGTTTTACAACAAGTAGTGGAACAACTGCAGACTATTACTACACAACAACTAATAATAAAGTAAGTAAAATTAAAATTAAATATACAAAAGATGGCGTAAGTAGCTACCAGTATTATGACTTTACCTATTATTGAAAATAAATAAGATTATTTCTTAGTCAATGATATGAGTAATTACTATTCATTCGCTTTAAATCGCTTGAACTGATCGTACGCATAGAAACGTAAATATTCACCTGCTTCAATTTGCTTTTGAATATCACGCCAGTATTTCGGATCAAAAATCTCACTATGTTCTGCTAAAAATATTTCACCGATTGGTCCGTCAGGCGCCATGAATGCTTTAAATTCTTCCGGAAATATATCGTTTGCTTCTGCAGTTATCATTTCAACATTTCCACGCGTATCATCTTCATCGCTGTACTGAGGAATTCTTCTAAACCGACATTCCGTTACTTTCGCAATTTCATCATAATCGTAAAAAATAACACGACCATGACGCGTTACACCAAAATTTTTCAATAACAAATCGCCCGGAAAAATATTGGCAGCTGCCAGTTCTTTAATACAAAATCCATAATCCAGAATCACACGGCAGGCATCGATCGGATTTGCTTTTTGCAAATAGATATTCAACGGTGTCATTCTTCGTTCGATATAAACATGTTTGATCACCACTTTATCGCCAATAAAATCGACACTTTCGCTGCATGTGTCCTGTAATTCTTTAATAACTTCAAACGAAAATAAATTGCGCGGAAACTCTAAATTTTCAAACAAATGCGCATATGCCATGCGTCCAACTCTGTCATTGATCTCAACTTCTTCATATTTTTTGATAACAAAATCGCGTGTGCAATTTTTTGGCGGCGCGAACTTATCACGAATGATCTTAAATACAAAATTGTAATATTTTGTCGTAAACACAGCCATCACCATACCTTTGATACCTGGCGCAACAATGAATTTATCGTCATGATTATGAATATAATTCATCAGGTCGCGATACAGAATAGTTTTACCGTGACGATAATAACCGATCGAATCGTATAACTCACCTACTGCTTTGTGCGTCAGCATCGCTTTCAGATAATCGATCAACTGCGCCGGATATTTAGTATGCGCAAAGAACGATGAACGCGTAAAGGAAAATATGATCGAAATCTCGGCAGGCGAAGAAATCACTGCATCTACAAAAATACCGTTTTCTTCATTCATCAACGGAATAACCAGCGGCATCGACCAGTTCTTGTAAAATATTCTGCTTACCATAAACGCGCCTCTGTTTCGGTAAAATATAACTTTCAGCACTTCGATGCGTTCTATAAATAAATTTGATTTTTGATGAATGATAAATGGCGCCACTTCATCAAATATTTTCTGACAATCGCGGTCGATGTTCTCAAATTTCACCGAAAAGTCGGCAAGTTTTAGAATTTGCTTGATAGCAATTGGAGAAAAATGCGATGCTTCGATTACATCAAAAATTTCTTTATCCATTTTCGGCATCGGCTTGTAGTCTGTGTAGTCAAAATATTCAATATCCGAATTAAAACTTTTATCAAAAAAAACTTTTCTCGTGATAGAATTATAAAATGTTTCGGAATTTAAACGATGCGGTTTGTTTTTAATCAAACCTGAAAATTCTTTTTTGATTTGTTTCCAATAAGCGACATTATGAATATTGTCTTTCAGCAGTTCCTGTGTTTTCGCGAAAACATCTTTCACATATTTTCCATACAATCGATAACGGTTTTGCTGCTGCGCATGATGTTCATGAAATCTTTTTTGCTCGAAATATTCTTTGCCAAACGCTGTTATTTCGTTGAATGTTGCCAATAAAATATCGTATTTTTCGGAAATATACGCAGCTACTTCGTGTATCGATTTATCTTTGTCCATATAAACTATAAAAACGTAAAGATATGCAATTAGAAGAAATTAGAAACTATTGTTTGCAGAAGAAAGGCGTGACAGAAGATTTTCCTTTTGATGAAGAAACATTGGTTTTTAAAGTGCTTGGAAAAATGTTTTTACTAACCAACATCAACGATGCTATGGTTTCTGTAAATGTAAAATGCGAACCTGAGTTAGCTATTGAACTGCGTGAAAAATATGACAGCGTGCGAGCCGGTTATCACATGAATAAAAAATACTGGAATACTGTTGATTATACCGGTGAGTTTTCGGAAAAAGAATTTTATAAAATGATCGATCACTCGTATGAGCAGGTTGTACAAGGTATGACGAAGAAAATGCAGCAAGAACTTAATAATTATTAGATTGAAAAACGTATTGCTATTCATATTTATTGTTCTATGTTCAAAATCGTTTTTTGGAACAGTAATCAATATTGACAGCAATTTTAAACAAGCAGAAATTTACAATACACATAAATGCAACCGGCATGATTCCTTATTTATTTTACAGATAAAAAATAACACTTCCAAAAATCAGCAACTCTATTTGAGCATCATCAATCCTACTATCGACTGCATTGAAATACAAACAAAAGACACAACTGTTTTTTTAGGTGATGCTGTTCCGTTTTCCGACAGAGTTTTTAAGCATAGTAATTTCGTTTTTCCTGTTCTGCTGAAAAGCAATGAATCAACAGAACTAAAAGTAAAAGTACGTCCGCAATGGGAACCGCTTGCGTTTAAAATCAAATTAGACAGTGAAAATTCATTTGTCAAACATACCAATCATGACAACATTTTTTTAGGTTTTTTTTTAGGTATATTTTTTATGTTTTTGATGTTACTGATGTGCTTTTACATTTACAGCAAAAGCAATTATTTCCTGATATATTCAATCATTAATTTTTTCAGTTTACTTTGCTATTTTCTGTATTTAGGTATAGGCAGCCAATACATGTGGTGGTTTTCGGCATCCATTCAAAAATATATTATCGTTATTGCTGCTGTAGGTTATTTTATTTCACATATTTTTTTCATCAAAAGTTTTTTTACTGCACAATTTCTGAAAAATATTTATCAAACGGTTTTAAATATCATTATAGTTGTATGTTTATTATTTTCAGTAACGCTGTTTATTTTAGAAATTATCAAAACACCTTATTTTATTGGTTTTAAAGCATTTTACTATGTCATACATTTATTATTGGTTATATATACGGCCACTGTGTTTCTTATGGCTTTTTATGCTTTTCGAGAATCAAAGCGACGAGAAGTTTTATGGATTGTATTAACTATGTCTATGCATTTATTAAACTGGTTTATTTTCTTAAATACCATTTACGGCTATTCAAAAATATTAAATACAATCTCGGCATTGCGCTTATTCAATTCATCGATTTTTGTTTCTCAGGCCAATATTATTTTAACTGCGTCCGAGTTGTTCATCATCAGTTTATTTATCGTTTATAATTATCATTTTTTAGTTCGTAAGAATAATTTATCTTACAAACGCCTGGAATATCTGCAAAAAAGAAACATCAATATATTTGTGCTTGGACAAGAAGAAGAACGTGAAAAGATCACTCATTCAATTGAGTCTTCTTTAAAAATAGATATTGAAAAACTGCAGGAACAGATACAATATTTTCAAACCAATTCATCTGAAAACAAAGTAATACCAACGGTTTTGAAAGATTTGAAAAATACATTACAAGATTTGAAAAATATTACCAGTAACTATGTTACACCTGACTTGCAAAATATGTTGTACCAGGAATTAATATACACATCGACTGATAAGTTAAATGCAGAAAAAGAGGTCAGCTATATTTTTGAAAATATAAAAGATAATTTTAAATTAAATGCAATTGCCAATGCGCATATTTATCGTGTTTGCCAGGAATTATCCAATAATATTTTTAAACATGCTAATGCTTCCAACGTAACAATACACAGCAAAATAGATCAAAACGACCTGATATTAAAATTTACTGATAACGGAAAAGGATTCACCGACAACAATCAAAAAGGTTTAGGTTTGTTGAATATAGAATCGCGCATAAACAGTTTGAACGGCAACATATATTTTTTGTCAAGCGAGAAAAAAGGAACTTCTATTCATATCATTTTAAACACAAATCATATTAGTTGAAACCGTTGAAATGGCATATTATATTGGGTTTGAGCTTGTGTTTTCACTTTGCAAAAGCAGAGCAGTTTTTAAACTCACAATGGATCTTTTTAGTCGATAAACACATGCGTTGTAAACCGGCAACAGATTTTATCGTAAAAAAAGCAGATGCCGATTCAATTATTTACAGTTTACTGATTCAAAATAAACAACCTGCAACAGAAGAAATTTTAATAGAAATTCCAATTCAGTTGATTGACAAAATCAATGTTACACAATATGAAAGTAAGCAGTTTAAGCAACATTTTAATTTTTTAAGCAAGAACCTGAACCAACGTTTGTATTATGACAGAAATATTGTTTTTCCATTTACACTTGAACCAAACAAACTGAATGAAATCATTTTTAAATTCCACGATGACGATTTTCATTCATACACAAAACCTAAATTACTGATCTGGAAAAAAGACGCTAAGATCAATCGTATGCAGGCACTTGAGCTGACTCGCGGTGTGTTTTATGGTATTTTGGCGTTATATATTTTTATTTGTTTGCTGCTCACCTATTTTGTGCGCGCGAAAAACTACCTGTATTATTGCGCTTATATCTTTGTTGGCGCATTATATTTATTTATTAAAAACAATCTTGCTTACGAATTATTGTGGCCGACACATCCAAGCATTGATCTCTTTTTCAAAAAAATAATTTTATCATTTTACCTGATTACATCTCTGATCTTTTTAAAAGGATTTTTGTCTAAACGTGTATACATTCCGGCACTACAAAATATTCTGCGATACTTTATTTATTTTGGTTTGTTGTTGGTTTTTATTTCACTGATCGTTGGAATTTTAAGCAGCAATGCACAGCATACTTTTATCATCATTCAAAATATTTTTGTTGTTGTATGCCTTATAAGCATCGTCTTTACTTTTATATTCGCATTTCTAAACAGCAATGATCGATCATTGGTTTTGTTCGCCTTTATTTATTTTATATCATTTTCTTTTTTCCTGTTTTATCCGCAACCGGAATTTGGTCGTGATGTTTTCGGTGTCTATGTAGGACAAATTTATACGTATTCAAATGCTTTTATTTTAGGCGTTATAATTAGTGTTAGTGCCGTTTCTCGTGTATTACAAATCATTCGCAACAATGAGCAACTGAAGAAAGATATGAGTTCCATGCATGCGAAAAATAACTTTTCTTTAATTGAAGGACAACTCAACGAACGCAAGCGAGTTGGCCAGGAATTGCACGATGGAATCGGCATCATGCTATCTTCGATGAAGATGAAAATATCTTCCATAAAACCTAAAAATCAGGAAGAAGAAACCGAATTAAAGAACATTTTAAGAAACACAGATGATATTTGCAATAACATACGAAATCTGTCGCATATATTTTTACCGCCAACTTTACAAAAATTTGGCTTGCAGGTTGCATTAAAAGATTTACTGGATGAATTTAAGTTAAAATCTAAAGCAAATTTTTCATACAATTTAAATGTTCCGGCAACACCTGTTTCTTTTGCGTCGCAAAATGTATTGTATGATTTCGTGCAAATGCTGACTTCTTATTTTTCGCAGCACAAAGCAGAGCAGCTCAGCATCAATGTATATGTGTTGAGTTCTATTAAAGAAGCACAAATTCGAGTACAATGCACCGGAACCTACATCAATGAAAAAGATGACAGAATCCAGTCTATTACTTCTGTGACAGACTTGCTGCATGGCAAATACAATATAGAATTTATCAATGCTTTCAATGCAAAAATGCTTATCGAAATTCCTATTTTGATTGATTAAAAATTAATGTCAATTGTTGGATTTTCCTGTTTGAATTTATCAATTGCATTTTTTATTGTTTTATCAAACTGCCTTTTTTCATTCGTGTTTTCATGTTTGATACGATGCTGCAATAATAAATTGATGGATGCAATTTGCTGATTGACTTTCTGTGTTGATTCTGAAAAATACGTTTCTGAAAATCGTTGCCAGATATACTCAATAGCAACCTGATTTGGATGCAGCATATCTTTTTCGTAAAAGCGATAATCGCGCAATTCATCCATCACAATTTCGTAAGCAGGAAAATAATAACAGTTATCATATTTTTCTATGATTTGATGAATGCTTTCAATTAAAATACTTTTACTGCGTTGATTTTCGACTGCGCCATCACGCCAGTGACGAACAGGACTTACTGTGAAAATTATTTTTTTGTCTTTTAGCAACAGATAGATTTGTTCAAACGCGATGACAATTTCCTGAATTGATAAAATTCGTTTATTGAATTTTGTATTTGGAATTTTATGGCAATTCGCAACCATTTTTTTTTGATCCAAAAACTCATATACAAACGAAGTTCCAAGCGTGATAAATACAAAATCCGATTTTATAAAATGTTCATTTGCTTTTTGTATTTCATTGTTGATGTTCGACAAAACTGTAGTTTCATCAGTTCCTGAAAATTTTCCGTGATGATTCAGCGAAACAAATAATTCATTTTGCAGCAACAAATCGACTTTAGTATATATTTTTTGTGCAACAACTTCCTGAATAGCATTAAAAACAGAAATCGGATTGTAAATAATTCCGTGCGAATTTTGATATGTTTTAAACTGGTGTTGTTTCAGCAGACTGCCAATATTTTCAGTAAAACAAGAACCAATCAGCCACAAATGATGCTCGTGAGAAATTAAATTTAAAGACGGTGCTATCTTTATTTTAGTGCTGAATTCCATTTGTTGCCTGGTAATTTCTATTTTTGGAAAGAAATTTGATGTAAAATCATTATGCGAATATACAAAGCTATTCTTTTATCTTGTTTTTGTTGGATTTTTATAACTGCAAATGCACAAACCTATGAAAATAAAGTATTTTCAAGCACGATAAAAACGGTACAATTGTTTCCAACCGGTTATGAAATGGCGATGCCGATTATTCAACTCAATACTACGGAAACGTTGGATTTGCATTTTGATGATTTGTCAACAAGACCAAAAACATTTTATTACACGGTTGTTCAATGTAATTCCGACTGGAAACCGAGCAGTTTAAATGTGATGGAATACGTTGATGGTTTTACGGAATCTACAATCAATGATTATCAATATTCAAACGGAACAAAAGTAAATTATGTGCATTACAAAATGCAGTTTCCCAATTTTGATATGAAAGTAACAAAGTCAGGAAATTACGCATTGATCGTGTATGAAACGAATAAAGATAATCCGACATTTGTAAAACGTTTTATGGTAAATGAGCCGAAAGTAGTAGTAGATGCAGGCGTTGCCTATCCACGCAACATGTTCACACGCGATAAATACCAGGAAGTTGTTTTCACGGTGAATCATAAAGGTTTTCCGATTGACAATGCACAAATGGAAGTTTCTGCAACCATTTTACAAAATTATCGCTGGGACAATGCCAAGACAAATGTAAAACCATTACTGGTAAATACAGATGTTTTAAACTTTAATTTCAATGATGTGCTCACCTATCCTACGGGCAGAGAATTTCGTCAGTTCGATATTCGTTCGATTCGCTTTCGTGGTGAAAATGTAAAAGCACTGAATATTACCGAAACTGAAAATAATTTTTATTTGCGCTACGATGTTCCGCAACAAACTTCTAAATATCAGTTCTACAGAGATTTGAACGGATTGTTTTATAATGAATCGTATGAAAATCCAAATTACTTTAATGGTGCTGATTATTGTAATGTTTATTTTAATTTGGCCTATCCAAATCCATTGCAGAATGGCAATTTTTATGTTGTTGGCGCGTTTAATAATTACACCTGTGATGATAACTCGAAAATGTATTACAATCTGGAAACACAAAGTTATCTGGCAACCATTCAGTTGAAACAAGGTTTGTATAATTACAGCTATATTTTTAAAGATGAAACGACGAAAATTGAAGACCAAACCATGACGGAAGGATTTTATGTGGACACCGAAAATGATTATACTATTTTAATTTACTATACTCCTTTTGGCGAGCGATACGATCGGCTAATTGCAGTAAAACATATCAATTCCATTCAAAACAGATATTAAGCATGAAAAACAAAAACGCTTATAAAAGTGTTAAATCTGCACAGAATAACAATCATTTATAGAAATAAATTTTACATTTAAAATATACAACGCACAACAAAGAAAAACTTATGACTGTCGATTTACAAAAAGGCGATTTATTGATTGCAGAACCGTTTATGAAAGATCCTTCATTTAAACGAACAGTAACCTTACTTTGCGAAAATACCAAAGATGGTGCGTTAGGTTTGGTATTGAATCGTCCTTCTATTTTTAAGGTAACAGAAATGGTCAGTAATTTTCCGGCATTTCAAAGCACTGTTTATTACGGCGGTCCAGTTGGTATGGACAGATTGAATTACATACATTCTTACGGTGATATGATTCCTGATTCGTTTCATATCAAAGACAATTTATACTGGAATGGCAATTTCGATATTTTAAAAACGCTGATCAAAGAAAAACAAATCTTACCGCACAACATTAAATTCTTTGTTGGTTACGCCGGTTGGGACGCCGAGCAGTTACAGGAAGAAATGGCTGAAAACAGTTGGATCATTTGCAAAGATTATCCTGAAATTTTTCGTATGAGTGAATATATGTGGCAAGATGTATTACAAAAAATGGGCGGCAAACACAAACTCATCGCTTCTTTGCCGGAAGATCCTATTCTGAATTGATTTACTCTTTATTTCTAACTAACTAATTGTTAATAATTTCCAAATTATTAATACATCCAAAAATGTTTATTTTTGTGGAAAGAACTGGCCATGAAATATACTTCTAAAATCATCTTTTCAATACTATTTTATATTGGATTCGCTTTATCAGCCAATGCTCAGGAAATCATTCGCTGTGGATTGGATCAGCAAATTTTGCATGAGTTCAGAAATAATCCGGTAATGCAACAGGAATATCTTCAATTTTTAAATGATGTTTCAGCGAACAGAGAAACTCAAACTGATTCAACGCGAGTAAATACCGATTCAACCTATACAGTTCAGGTCGTAGTACATGTGGTTTATTTGGGCAACAACAAATACGAAAACATTCCTGATGCCATTATTCAATCACAAATTGATGCATTAAACAGAGATTATAACTTACTAAATGATGATACAGTTAATTTACGCCCATTTTTCAAACCTTTTCAAGGCAATGCGCGTATAAAATTTGAATTGGCAAAAAGAACACCAAGTGGTGCAATTACGAATGGAATTACAAGAACAAAAGGTGTTTTAGGCACACTTACCGGATGGTCGCCATTAAGCAATCCTATTTTATACGCTTTAAATTTGGAAGCTGTAAAAACAGATACTATTCCATTAACTAAATCGAAAGGTAAATCATCCTGGAACATTAATAAATACATTAATATTTGGGTTTGCGACTTAAATGTTGAAAGTCGTAAATGTCCAACTTGTTTAAACGTTTGCGATACTTGCGGTATGCTATTGGGCATCGCAACACCGCCTGCAAACGCAATAAATTGGGGACCGCTGGCAACTAACCATGGCAACAACGATGGTATCATTATCGATTTTCGTGGATTTGGCCAAAATAACTGGTTTCTGCAAGATTCAGCATCTGCTCGTTTCCGCCAGTTTTATTTCAAAGGCAGAACTCCTGTGCACGAAGTGGGTCATTACTTAGGTTTACAGCATTCTTGGGGAAATGTTTTATTACCAGGAACCGGCTGTTCTATTGATGATTTTATCGTTGACACACCTGAAGAAGAACAGGCATTTGCCAATAACATAGTCAGAGGTGCTACCAATCCTTGTGATACAACTGTTAATACTTGTAATAAAATCTATCTTGGCAGAGATTGGCCAGACATGTTTGAGAATTATATGGACTACTCAACTGATATTTGTTACAATCTGTTTACTAAAGGACAAACGGATATTATGCGATTTAATTTATTAAAACGTCGTCCCGGTTTAATTACAAAACGCGAACTGGAACCAACAGTTATCACGTCTGTAAAAAACCAAAAATTGACTGACGCAGGCATTTCATTTTATCCAAATCCGGTGAATGATAATATGATCATACATTTTAATAAAAGTACCAAAAATGATGTTACTGCAACTATTTACGACATTACCGGAAAGCTGATCAACACTCAAAGCATTGCTAAAAATATTTTTGACTATATATTGAATACCAGTAATTTATCAAAAGGAATGTACATTATAAAAATAGCAGATAAGGAGTTTTCTGCTACAGATAAATTTATTAAAGAATAACAAAATTAATTTCGATTTTTAGAAAAAAGCTCGAATTATTTTCGGGCTTTTTTTATCTGAATAAAATATAAAAAATATGTATCTATTTAATTTTGAAAACGACTGTATTTTAGAAAACGAACGCGTTTTGCTAAGACCATTAACTGAAAATGATTTCGAGCATCTTAGCTATTTTTCGTTAAATGAGCCGGAACTTTGGACTTATTCTTATCAACAGGCAAATGGCTTGGATAACCTGAAAAAGTACATGGATAATGCTTTTTCGCAAAGAAAAAATCAAATTGAATATCCGTTCATTATTTTTGACAAAAAGACAAAACAATACGCAGGCAGCACTCGTTTTTATGATATTCAATGGATTAATAAAGCTTTAGAAATTGGTTATACGTGGATCGGCAAAGATTTCCAAGGAACGGGTTTGAATAAGCATTGTAAATTTCTGCTGCTACAATTTGCATTTGAACAGTCAGACATGGTTCGTGTGGCTTTTCGCGCTGACAACAGAAATGCGAAAAGTATTGCAGCCATGAAAAGCATTGGTTGTGTGGAAGAAGGCGTTTTGCGTAAAAACCTGATTTTACCAAACGGCAACCACCGCGACAGTATTATTTTAAGTATTTTGAAAGACGAATGGGAAAATGGCGTAAAAGAACACCTGAAAGCTAAATTAAATAAATAAAATGCGATATGTATCTCATTTTATACATGAAAAAAATCTTGATTTTAAGCCAAAATGTTGATTTTAAGCTAATGTTAAAATATTGACAATCACTTAAAAATTTCATATCTTTGCACGCTTTTTAAAAATTATCCATTTAAATCATACTATGCGTCAGCTTAAGATAACCAAATCCATTACCAACCGCGAAAGCCAATCTTTAGAAAAATATTTACAAGAAATCGGAAAAGTTGACTTGTTGACTGCTGATGAAGAAGTAGATTTGGCACAGCGCATTCGCGCCGGCGATCAACGCGCATTAGAGCGTTTAACGAAAGCAAATTTACGTTTCGTGGTTTCGGTAGCAAAACAATACCAAAATCAAGGTTTGACATTGAGCGACTTGATCAACGAAGGAAATTTGGGTTTGATCAAAGCGGCACAACGTTTCGATGAAACTCGTGGTTTCAAATTCATTTCTTATGCAGTTTGGTGGATTCGTCAGTCTATTTTACAGGCATTGGCCGAACAATCTCGTATCGTTCGTTTACCATTAAATAAAGTTGGTTCATTAAATAAGATCAACAAAGCATTTTCAAACTTAGAGCAAGAATTTGAACGCGAACCTTCTGCTGACGAATTAGCGGAAATATTGGAAATTACGCGCGAAGAAGTAGAAACCACATTAGGTGTTGCTGCTCGTCATGTATCAGTGGATGCACCTTTTCAAGAAGGCGAAGAAAACTCTTTATTAGATGTTTTAGAAAATACCAGCGCACCACGCACCGACTTACAATTAGAATACATCGAGTCTTTAAGAAAAGAAATCGAACGTTCTTTGTCAACATTAACAGACAGACAAAAAGACGTATTGAAATACTACTTCGGAATCGGCGTTGAACATCCGATGTCATTAGAAGATATCGGCGAAAAATTTGGTTTGACACGCGAGCGCGTTCGCCAGATCAAAGACAAAGCCATCAATAAATTGCGTGCAACTTCAAGAAGCAAATTATTGAAAAACTACTTAGGTGGATAACACCTATTGTCATTCTGAGCGAAGCGAAGAATCTCATTCCTAAATTTTATAATTCACAAATTCAATAATAAAACAAAATGAGCAACTGGAATTCCAAAGAAAAAAGCGCCTTAGAATTAATAAATATTGCAGGACAACTTTGGTTAGATAAAAACGTAGAATTAGTTATTTTGCGACGAACCGTTGTCGATTCAAGAACCAGTGAGGTTTTAAATAACAAAGAGTTTGCAAAAAAATATTTACAACTTCCTATTTCAATTGAATTACTACTGGATATTTCAAAAGCAATTGCAAAATTAGACATTGCACCAACGCGTATTGATTTAGCAACATTAGCAACGCAATATTTAAATGAAAAAGCAAACAATGCTGATACTTTTGTTGCAGAAAAACTAAAAGATTACGGTAAAGAAAAAAGAACTATTAAACCAATCGATGTAGTGTTATTTGGTTTTGGTAGAATTGGTCGTTTAGCAGCGCGCGAATTGATTCAACAATATGGAAACGGCGAACAATTGGTGTTAAAAGCAATTGTTACCCGTGGAAAAAATACAGACGAAGAAATTAAAAAACGTTCTTCATTATTGCGTAAAGATTCTGTTCATGGAAAATTCCGTGGCGTTATCACTGAAGATTATGAAAATAAAGCGTTGATCGCAAATGGCAATAAAATTCACATGATCGTTGCCGACAATCCTGCTGAAATTGATTACACAGCTTACGGCATCAAAGATGCTTTGTTGATCGATAATTCAGGTATTTTCCGTGATGAAGAAAAATTAGGTACGCATTTAAAAGCAAAAGGTATCGCGAAAGTGTTGTTGACTGCGCCAGGCAAAGGTAGCTTGCCGAATATTGTTTATGGCGTCAATCATTTAGATTTCAATCCTGATAACGGACAAATATTTACAGCAGCTTCTTGTACTACGAATGCTATTTCACCTATCATTAAAGTGATTGCTGATAAATTAGGTATAGAAAGCGGACATGTAGAAACAGTGCACTCTTACACAAACGACCAGAATTTATTAGATAATTATCACAAAAGCTATCGTCGTGGTCGTTCTGCGCCATTAAATATGGTTATTACAGAAACCGGTGCAGCAAGTGCTATTACAAAAGTAATGCCTGCTATGGCTGGTAAATTTACCGGTAATGCAGTGCGCGTACCAACACCAGATGTTTCATTAGCTATCTTAAATCTAAATCTATCTACAGAAGTAGAATCAATAGATGCAGTAAATGCAATCATCAGAGATGCTGCTACTTATGGCAATTTAGTGGAACAAATAGATTACTCTACTTCAAGAGAATTAGTTTCTACGGATTGCGTTGGCAACTCACACGCTTCTGTTTTAGACGCACCGGCAACCTTGATTTCACCAAGCAAAAAATCAATCGTATTATATGTATGGTATGATAACGAATACGGTTACACAAGACAAGTAATTCGATTGGCTAAATATTTGGGAAAAGTACAGAGATTAACATACTACTAAATAAGTTATAAGTTAATCGTTATAAGTTAACAGGATTTATTTACACTTATAACTGATAACATATAGCTACTAACTTTTACAACAATGTTTGAAAACTTACAGGAAAAGCTCGAAGGTGCGTTTAAGAATTTAAAAGGACAAGGTAAACTTACCGAATTAAATATTGCATCTACCGTTAAAGATATTCGTCGTGCGTTGGTTGACGCTGACGTAAACTATAAGATTGCCAAAGAATTTACCGATACGATTAAAGACAAAGCACTTGGTCAAAATGTATTGACTGTTGTTGCGCCAGGCCAGTTGATGGTAAAAATTGTTAGTGACGAATTGACTCAATTAATGGGTGGCAATGCGGTTGAATTAAATTTAAAATCAAATCCAACCATTATTTTAATTTCTGGTTTGCAAGGTTCCGGTAAAACTACCTTTTCCGGAAAATTAGCTAATTATATCAAAACAAAACTCAACAAAACTCCTTTGTTGGTGGCTTGTGACGTGTACAGACCTGCTGCAATTGAGCAGTTGCGTGTGCTAGGCGAACAAATTGGCGTAGAAGTTTTTTCTGAGATTGAAAACAAAAATCCTGTTTCGATTGCACAAAATGCCATTGCCTACGCAAAACAAAAAGGACAAAACGTAATCATCGTCGATACTGCAGGTCGTTTGGCTGTTGATGAAGAAATGATGACTGAAATCGCAAATGTAAAACAAGCCATTCAACCGCAGGAAACCTTGTTTGTTGTTGATTCAATGACCGGTCAGGACGCAGTAAACACAGCAAAAGCGTTCAACGACAGAATCAATTTTGATGGTGTTGTTTTAACGAAACTAGATGGCGATACGCGTGGTGGTGCTGCTTTAACGATTAAATATACGGTTGACAAACCGATCAAATTTGTATCACGTGGTGAGAAACTGGACACGTTAGACATCTTCTATCCGGAACGTATGTCGCAGCGTATTTTAGGAATGGGTGATATTGTTTCTTTCGTGGAAAAAGCGCAGGAACAATTTGATGAGAAAGAAGCGCAGCGTTTACAGAAAAAAATTGCGAAAAACCAATTCGATTTTGAAGACTTCTTGCAGCAAATCAACCAGATCCGAAAAATGGGAAACATCAAGGATTTATTAGGTATGATTCCTGGTGTTGGCAAAGCCGTAAAAGATATTGATATTGATGATAATGCTTTCAAAAAAATTGAAGCCATTATTTTTTCCATGACTGTTGAAGAACGCAGAAATCCGGATATTTTAAACGGAAAACGCAGAGAACGCTTAGCTAAAGGTTCCGGAAATTCTATACAAGATGTCAATCAGTTCATCAAACAATTCGACCAGATGAAAGTGATGATGAAACGCATGCAAGGAATGGGTATGGGCAAGAGATAGTGATAAATTTAATTGTGATTAGTATAATGTCGAGTTAATATCAAACTCGACATTTTTATTTATATGGAATTATTTCAACAATTTTTTTGTTAATTATTATAGTAAATTTAAGTGATGAAAATTGCCCCACAAACAAATTTTGATATTGTTACACAATTATCACAAGAAGACATTTTACAGAAATTAGATTCTATTATTGAAACAGATACAAGAAAATATTACAGCATTAAGATAATTGAAAAGATGTTTCTTGGTTTTTATACAACAAACTATTTTCATGCTGTTACATCAGGAACATTTTTTACCCAAAATCCAAACAAAATAGAAATCAAAGGCAAAATCAAGGAAACAGAGAACAATGATTTTATTATACATGTATCAATTGATTCTGAGGTCAACTTAAAATTTTCTTTAATCATTTCGATAATAACTACAATAATTACGTTGTTTATTGTTTATAATGTAAAATCTAAAGAATTTATTTATAATATCTTCCCATTCATTTTTATTCCAATACATTTTGCATATTCTTTCTCTCAAAGCAGAAAAATAACAGATGCAAAAAACATGCTTGTGGCATTATTTAGCAAGAGTTAATTCAGATATTGACTTAACACAAACATCATTTTTCATTTCCGCTTTAGTAATCTATTTCTGTTAATTTAGAAATATGATTAAAGTTGGTATCATTGGAGCGGCTGGCTATACTGGCGGCGAACTCATTCGTGTCTTATTGCAGCATCCGAAAGTGCAGATTGATTTTTGTTTCAGCAGAAGTCAAAGCGGAAAAAAAGTTTATGAAGTACATACTGATTTGTTTGGTGATACAGATTTGGTTTTAACGAATGAGATAAATACAGAAATTGAAGTACTGTTTTTATGTTTACCACACGGTGAAGCAAAAACATTTTTGCAAAAAAACAGCTTCTCACCTACTACAAAAATTATAGATTTAAGCAATGATTTTCGTTTAAAAAACCATGCAAACAATTTTATTTATGGCTTGCCTGAATTGAATAAAGAAGCTATCAAACAAGCCAAACATGTAGCAAATCCTGGTTGTTTCGCAACTGCTATACAATTAGCATTACTACCGTTAGCACAACAAAATCTATTAAAAAGCGAAATCCATATTTCAGCTATTACCGGTTCAACAGGTGCCGGCATTTTATTAAATGATGCCACGCATTTCACCTGGCGCAATAATAATATTTCAGCATACAAAATATTCAACCATCAGCATTTAGATGAAATGGGTGAAAGTATTTTACAATTACAATCATCTTTTAATTCAGCCATAAATTTTGTTCCATATCGTGGTAATTTTACGCGTGGTATTCTTGCAACAGTATATATAGACTTTGAAAGCAGTATAGATGTTGCAAAAGCAATATTTAATCGCTATTATGTGGATGCAAAATTTGTTTTTGTTTCTGAAAAAAATATCGATCAAAAACAAGTTGTAAACACTAATAAATGTTTGCTGTATTTGGAAAAACACGGCAATAAGTTAGTAATTCTTTCTATCATCGATAACTTACTAAAAGGTGCTTCCGGACAAGCAGTGCAAAACATGAATTTGATGTTTGGGTTTGATGAGACTGAAGGTTTAAAACTTAAATCAAGTGCATACTAATGAAACTATTCGATGTATATCCATTATTCAACATCAACCTTGTTAAAGGAAAAGGTTGTTATGTGTATGATGATAAAAATGTCAAATACCTTGATTTTTATGGTGGTCACGCGGTTATTTCCATTGGTCATGCGAACGAATATTATGTTCAAAAACTGAAAGAGCAATTAGATAATTTATCATTTTATTCTAATTCGGTTCATTTAAATATCCAACAACAATTAGCCAATAAATTAGGTCAACTTTCCGATTATGATGATTACAATTTATTCTTGTGTAACAGCGGTGCCGAAGCAGTTGAAAATGCGCTGAAAGTGGCTTCATATCATAACAACAGGAAGAAAGTAATTGCGTTCAAAGGTGCATTTCACGGACGAACTTCAGGTGCTGTAGCTATAACGGATAATCCGAAAATAAAACCACCAATTAATGATGATGCACATGTTCTGTTTTTAGATTTCAATGATGAAGATACATTGCGAGAAGCATTTGCAGAAAATGAAATTTGTGCAGTTATTATTGAACCGATTCAAGGTGTTAATGGAATTTATGAAGCTGATATTTCTTTCTTACAATTAATTCAACAATTATGCAATGAACACAACTCGCTTTTCATTGCTGACGAAATACAATGTGGTTTTGGACGAAGTGGAAAGTTTTTCGCGCATCAGCATGCAAATGTACAACCTGATGTTATCACGATGGCAAAAGGTATGGGCAACGGTTTTCCGGTTGCAGGTATTTTAATTCATCCGAAAATAGCAGCAAAATATGGCATGTTGGGCACCACGTTTGGCGGCGCACCATTGGCTTGCGCTGCTGCTTTAGCTGTTTTAGAAGTAATAGAAACTGAAAATCTCATTGAAAATGCAGTCACAGTTGGAAATTATTTAATACAGCAATTGCAAACATTACCAAACATTAAAGAAATACGTGGCAAAGGTTTGATGATTGGTATTGAATTTGATTTTCCAATAAATGAGCTGCGCGATAAATTAGTTTACGAACATCATATTTTCGTTGGCAATTCAAATCAGACAAACACTTTGCGTTTATTGCCAAGTTTAACCATCACCAAAACAGAAGTAAATATTTTGATAAGTGCTTTAAAAGACTGCTTACAATGAAGAATTTTTTAAATGTACACGATGTAAACAATGTTGAAGAATTAGCGCAACAAGCCATTGCATTAAAACAAAACCGATTTGCATATAAGCATCTTGGTGAAAATAAAATAATGGTGCTGCTTTTCTTAAACTCCAGTTTACGTACCAGAATCTCAACGCAAAAAGCAGCACAGAATTTAGGCATGAATACCATTGTTTTAAACCTGAATCAAGATAGCTGGCAAATGGAATATGAAGATGGTGCAATTATGAATGGTTCAACGGCTGAACACATCAAAGAAGGTGCTGCTGTTATTTCCGAATATGCTGATATTATTGGCATTCGATGCTTTCCTACTCTAACAGACAAAGAGAAAGATTACTCAGAATATGTGCTGCATAAATTTTTGGAAAATGTAAAAGTGCCTGTAGTAAATATGGAAAGTGCAACAGTACATCCATTACAATCACTAACCGATCTGATGACCATTCGTGAACATACAACGAAACGAAAACCTAAAGTAGTATTAAGTTGGGCGCCGCACATCAAACCATTACCGCAATGTGTTGCCAATTCATTTGCAGAATGGATGAATCATGCTGATGTTGAATTTGTAATTACACATCCTGAAGGTTATGAATTGGCAACACAGTTTTCCGGTAATACAACCATTGAATACAATCAGCAAAAAGCATTTGAAGACGCTGATTTTATTTATGCAAAAAACTGGAGTTCATATGTTGATTACGGAAAAATCATTGGTAATCACTCAGATTGGATGATTACTGATAAAAAAATGCAGTTAACTAATCATGCAAAATTCATGCATTGTTTGCCAACACGCAGAAACATAGAAATTGCGGATGATGCCTTAGATTCTGGTTATTCATTGGTTATAAAACAAGCTGCCAACCGTGAATTTGCTGCACAGTCAGTTTTAAAGGAAATTTTAAAATCACTATAATTTAATGCAACAATTGATTGTGGTTCTTCATAAAAAATAGTAATTTTAATTAACAAACACAAACACTATTTATATTCAACAATGAAAAGTATATTTAAAAATACACTTGTATTTGCTTATTTGCTTTTTTTTGCAATGAGTTTCAGATATATTAATCCAAATAGTTTTTTTAAAAAAGATACACAATTTATCTACGATGTAAACCACAATGGTTTGCAATATGCTTTAACGCTTAAAATTACTAAAGTAAATGATGGATTTAGTTTTGACTGGCAAACCGACAAACCATTGAACAAAAAAGGTTCCGTTTCAATTCATGATTCGGCTATGCAAAATGCGAATGCTATTTTTAGTTCTTTCAACCAGGATAAAGTAGAACTGACTAATCAAACAAGTATTGTAATAAGTGATAAAATGTTTGAAAGCTGGAAAGGCAGTTCGTCAATGGAAATTGCGCCTGATGCTACAAAAAGCATAAAATCGATTTTTGGCAACGGCTACAATCACACACAGAATTTTGAATATAAAAACAATAATTCAAATGAATTAGAATGCAGAACAGTAAGCGATAAAGATGGTTATTCTATCACCTATCTGAATGATGCTAATTTTCCGATCATTGTAGAAATGAATTTAGACTGGTCCATTAAACTGCGTAAGATCGTAGATTAAAATTCTTGTACATCGTAATTTTTAATTACTTTCTTGGTGTTTGTTTTCTTTGGATTTTCATTCACAATAAATCCACGCGTAGAAAATTCTTTTTCCAATGTCCAAGGCATTGGTCGAATATCTTTGTTATAAACCTGTATGGAACCAGCTTGCTGGTTGATTTCTCTTAAATAAAATATTGGACCACCATAATGCACCCAATTTTCGTTCTCTTGTCTTGAATAAAACACCTGAATCCAAATCACTTCTCTCTTTTCCGTCTGATGCTGTTTGTCGAAATAAACTACTTCTTTAAATTTGATCTTTCTTACAAATTCTTTGAAAAAGTCTATAAAATAAGGACTTCCGCAATAATTATCTGCACAAATATTATCTTTCTTTTGAGTGATTTGGTACTTATTAAAATGTGATAAAAAATCATCGAACAAACATTGCGTCATTTCATATTTAGGATAATAAGCATTCCATTTTCCTTCACAAAAACCTTTCAATAAATCAACAGGAACTGTTTTAAGATAAATATTTTGTGATACATCCAAATTAATAGTAAACGTCATTGTATCCGGTTGCAAATTTTGTGCAGCAACAGTATTAGCAAAAAACAAAACCATTAAAATCGACAGAAATTTATTCATAGCATTTATGTTTACAAACCGGTTAGCATTGCTAATTCCTGTTTTGTTTTAATTGATTTTTTTTCCACGTTCATCGGCATCACTACTGTTTTATTTTTATATTTTGTCACATCAAACTGCGCTAAAAACGTTTTGTCAACTACTGCAATTTTACCATCTTTCGCAACTGAAAAAATAGTAAAATCTTCATTCGGTAATAATTTAAAGTCTGTTTTTAATTGTTCAGGATAATATGATATTACAGCATTTCTGTTTTTATAAACTACGTAAACAATAGAATTCAGCATTTTATTATTGATGTCTAATTTAAATTCTACAGCCAAAGGAACGATTTCTTCATTTAAAATTTTATCGCAATTATAAAAACCCATTTCATTTACATTCATCGTCTTAAATGCCTGGTTACGGATTTCATCTGCATCAGTTTCTGTAAATGCTCTCACAGTTGCTATACTATCAAAATTATTTCCTTTTAAAATAACTATTTCATCACCATTACTTGCCTGATCCAGCCACAAGTTATCATTCCACATATCTTGTTTGTTTGCAGGCAATTGAACATTAGCATCAGGTACATTTGCGAACAATGTTTTCTTTTCCCAATTTTTTGTTGTCGTATTTAATTTATAGGTTTCGCCTCCAGTAATATCAAACTTGGATGCCATTTGTACAACTGCTTTTTTATCTTTTCCAAAAGACAATAATTTTCCATTCGCATAAGCATACAACTCAAACATACCGCCACTTTCTAATACATGCGTTTTGTCGTTTGATGAATAATTCATTGGAATGTTATTCAGTACAATATCTAACTGGTCAGTAAATTCACGGTACTTCAACGTCACTTCACCTGTATAAGGTTTTCCATCCAGATAAAAAGTATATGGCTGAATAAAAATCCTGCTTTGATTGTGATAAATAATTTTACATTCATTGGATTGAAATTTATATTCACTGAACGGTGTTTCGGAAATTCCGGTAATTGCGAAAACAGCTTTGTTTAGCACGATAAAAAAAATAACTGGCAATAATTTTTTCATAAGATTAGTTTTTACCGTAACGGATATAAAGAATATTTATTGTGTTAAAATTTAGATTTATTTTTAAAAATAGAAATACCGTAAAACGCGTAATCTAATAATTATGTACTTTAAGCACAAAATCGCCGAATACTTGTGCTAAATATAAATCATCGCCATTGATCAACGCTGTAGATGAACCTGAAATTACTTTGCCATCATCTTTAAAAAGTATATGCGCGCTTCCTGTCTGTTTGTTAATAGCATACGTTATTGACGGTGATACTGTTGTTGGAATATAGGACAACAATGCAAATTTCACTTCATCTGGATGCACAGAAATAATTAATTCATCGCCTGCATTCGTAATATTATCCATTCCGTTAATAGTTGATAACGTCGATTTGTTTTGCAAAGTTCCATCAATATTTATAGTGTATCTATATAATGCATGATTGCGTGATGTTGCTAAATACAGCGTATTATTTTCATTATATAAACCATTTGGAAAGCCAATCAAACTATCTACTTTTTTCCATGTGTCATTTCCATCACAATAAACTACAGAACCTGCATTTGGATTCGTAAGCAGGTCTAAAATATTAGATGAATTTTTATCATTTGAAAAATAGAAACTACCATTCGGCAATACCGTTAAATCGTTCGGCGATATCAGTAAAGCGTTTTTATATTCTTTAATAAATTCTAAATTCGTTGTGTTTATCTTAAACTGAATAACAGAACTTGTGCTCGCAGCATCGCGATAATGATTGATCACATACAAGTAAGAAACACCATTTATTGTTTGTAAATCAAAACCATGCGGATTGAACGGAATTGCCGGAAAATTAATGCGTGTTATAACTTTAGTTTCGTCTGTATTTATATCTATTTGATAAATCTCACCGACACTTGGCCTGCCGTCACGTCGTTCATTACACGAAACTAAAATGCGGTTATTATTCTTATCAAGCACAATATCTTCAGGTCCTGGTGCAACTTTAATTTGTGCAACCGACTTATATCTGCCATTGATCACTTCTTTTTTGCAGGCAAAAATTGAAGTAAGAATAATAATACAATACAAAATTTTTGCACGCATTTACTTATTTTCGTTTAAGCTAATATACAAAATTGAAAGAAATTATAATTATTAAAATTGGTGGAAACTGTATAGATGATACAGAAACCTTAACTACTTTTTTAACTGATTTTGCGCAGATTCAGCAACATAAAATATTAGTTCATGGTGGTGGCAAAATAGCAACCGAGCTTTCAAAGAAATTAAATATTGAAACCAAACAAATCAATGGCAGACGCGTTACAGACGAACAAACGCTGGATGTTGTAACAATGGTGTATGCAGGTTTAATCAATAAAAAAATAGTAGCACAATTACAGAAAAATAATTGTAATTCATTAGGTTTAACTGGTGCTGATGCGAATGTTATACTGGCGCACAAACGTATCAATAATGATATAGATTATGGATTTGTCGGTGATATTGACAAAGTAAATACAGCTATTCTTCAAACTTTATTAAACCAAAACATAACGCCTGTTTTTGCACCAATCACGCACGATGAAAATGGAGTTTTATTAAATACGAATGCGGATACGATTGCTGCGGAAATAGCGATCGCTTTCTCTGAAACACACAAAGTAACACTTGTTTATTGTTTTGAAAAAAAAGGATTGCTTACTGATGTGAATAATGAAAATAGCGTCATAAAAAATGTTTCATCTGTTGATGTAGAGCAACTCAAACAAAAACAAATCATTACACAAGGTATGCTACCAAAGACAGAAAATAGTTTACATGCGTTAAAAAATGGTGTGGAAAAAGTTATACTGTGTAATTCAAATGATATACTTTCAATTTTGAATGGAAATAGTAATTTTGGAACAACTTTTATACTTTAATGTCAACCGACCACAATATATCAGAACAATACATTGAACTATTAAGGAAATTAATTGCAGTTCCTTCATACAGCAAAGAAGAAGACAAAGCTGCTGAAGTTATTCGTAAGTTTTTAAAGTCAAAAAAAATTCCGTTTGAAACTAAGCTGAATAATACTTGGTGCAAAAACAAACACTATAATTTTTTAAAACCAACAATCCTTTTAAATTCACATATCGATACCGTAAAACCTGTTAATGGCTGGCAAAAAGATCCGTTTGAAGCCATTATTGAAGATGAGAAATTATATGGTTTAGGAAGCAATGATGCCGGCGCTGCTTTAGTTGCATTGTTAGGAACGTTCATACATTTTTATGATAAAGATGATTTGAAGTATAACTTAATCTTCGCTGCAACCGCAGAAGAAGAAATTTCGGGAAAAAACGGTATCGAACAATTGAGTGAAATAACATCAGCTTGTGAGTTTGCTATTGTTGGCGAACCAACTGAAATGAAGATGGCCATTGCAGAAAAAGGATTGATTGTGTTAGATGGCGAAGTAAAAGGAAAAGCAGGTCATTCAGCGCGCAACGAAGGCATTAATGCTATTTACTTAGCCATGGTTGATGTGCAATGGTTTCAGAATTATCAGTTCAAAAAGATAAATCCGATTTTAGGTCCTGTTAAATTAACTGTAAGCATGATACACGCAGGCACACAGCATAATATTATACCTGATGTTTGCAAATACACGGTTGATGTGCGCACCATTCCTGAATATTCAACCGATCAGTTACTGGAAATTATTCGCGACAATGTGAAAGCAGAAATAAAACCACGTTCTACGCGTTTGATGCCATCTACAATTGATAAAGAACATGTGATTGTTAAAACTGCTGAAAAAATAAACATTGAATTATTCGGTTCATCCACTTTGTCTGATCAGGCATTGCTAAAGATTCCAAGTGTAAAGATCGGTCCTGGAAAATCAGAACGATCACATACTGCAGACGAATTTATTTATCTGAAAGAAATTGAAGATGGTTTGAAAATTTATATAAAACTATTAGAACAGGTATTATAAAAAATGCTGAATGAATTCCATTCAGCACTTTAAAGAAATTCTTTTCTCAGCTATTTTACTTTCCAAATATTTTACTTAAGTCAACACCCATTTTTCCCATCATTTCCTGTGCCTGCGATTGAAAATCGGCTAAATTTATTTTACTCATAATTTTACCGAAATCAGGTTTTCCGTCTTCGTTAAAAAACTGTTCTTTGAATGAACCAAACAATTCACCAATAGAAAAATCACGTACTTTTTGTGCAGTTTCTTCACTTAAACCAACCTTTGCCTGCAAATCTTTTAAAACATTATCACGCAAATTATTCAGCGTAGGATTATTTTTAATGTCATTGATTCCATTGCTCATCAGATCTTTCATACCGCTCATTCCGCCAGCCATTAAATCTTCAGAAAAAAACTTTTTAAAGTTATCCAGCAACACATTGGTACTTTGAGTTGTTTGGTCTGCACTTAAACCAAATTTCTCTTGTATCTGTTGCTGAATCCTGGTTTGTACATCGTTAAAAATTTCCTGTAGCATTATTTTGTTTTTTTATTGCACCAAAGATAGTAAAGATATAGGTTATTGGTTAAAAGTTATTCGGTTATTTAGTGAAAAATGTTTTACAAACATCAGAAATGTATGTTTATCCGAATAACTTCATAACTTTATCACATATAACTTTACATATGAAATTACAATTTTGCGGTGCTGCACAAACTGTCACAGGTAGTTGTCACCTGATTACACTGAAAAATAATTTTAAGATTTTATTAGATTGTGGTTTGTACCAAGGACAGGAAGATACTTTTGAAAATTTTAATACAAAATGGCTTTTCAAACCGGATGAAATCAATGTATTGGTTTTATCGCATGCGCATATCGATCATTCAGGACGCATTCCAAAATTAGTGAAAGATGGTTTTCACGGACAAATCATTTGCACTTCAGCTACGCGTGATTTATGTACTATCATGCTTTCAGACAGTGCGCATATTCAGGAAAGCGATGCTAAATATGCAGCTAAGAAACAAGGCAAAAATATACAGCCGTTGTACACTGATGCTGATGTAAAAAATTGCATGAAACAATTTGTTTGTGTTGAATATGATAACTGGTTTACTATAAATAATGATGTAAAAATATTATTTTCTGAAGCAGGTCATATTTTAGGAAGTGCTGCAGTTACATTAAAAGTCAATGAGAATAATAAAGAAACTACATTTGGATTTTCAGGTGATGTCGGAAGATATAATCGACCAATATTAAAAGATCCGGCTCCAATGCCATTGTTGGATTATTTGGTTTGTGAATCTACTTACGGTGGTGTGAAGCATGCAGAGACACCGGAAAGTGATGAACATTTTTTACAGATAATTTCAGATACAATCATCAATAAAAAAGGCAAAGTAATTGTTCCTGCATTCAGCATTGGAAGAACACAGGAAATCTTATATCGACTTGATAAATTATATACACAAGGAAAACTCGAAAATATAAATGTGTACGTTGATTCACCACTGGCAATTAATGCAACAGATATTTTCATTCTGCATCCTGAATGTTTTGATGAAGAAATGCACCAGTTTTTAATCAAAGATGAAAATCCGTTTGGCTGGAAAAACATGAAATATATTAAAACAACCGAAGAGTCAAAAGCACTGAATAAATCTGCGGAACCATGTATGATCATTGCAGCGTCAGGTATGGCAAATGCCGGTCGTGTAAAACATCACATTGCCAATCAAATTGAGAAAGCAGAAAATACAATTTTGATTGTTGGTTATTGCGCTGATGGAACGCTTGGACAACAATTGATTCAAAAACAGCAAACCATAAAAATATTTGGTGAAGAGAAGAAAGTAGCGGCAAGCATAGAAGTGATGAGCAGCATGAGCGCGCATGCTGATGAACCTGAATTATTACAATTCATAAGCAACCAAGACAAAACTAAACTGAAGAGAATATTTTTAGTACATGGCGAATTAAAACGCCAGGAACGATTTAAAACAGCATTACTGAATGAAAAATTTCAATCTGTTGAAATACCAACTTTAGGAACAACATTTGAGTTATAAACGATAATCTATGAATATTGAATCGTGGAAACAGAAAGGCAATTACATCGACATCTATGGAAAATCTGTTTTCCATATTCATCACCAAACAGAAAAACCAACCATTGCTTTCTTGCATGGTTATCCATCTGCTTCGTTTGATTATCATAAAGTTTTACCGAATTTAGAAGTTGATTTTTCATACGTCATTCATGATCATGTTGGATTTGGTTTATCTGCAAAACTGTCCAACTATTCGTATTCATTGATTGAACAAGCCGAAATTGCCATTGAACTTTGGAAGCAGTTAGCAATAAAAGAAATCCATTTAGTCTCTCATGATTACGGAACCACCGTTGCGAATGAAATTATTGTTCGCAAGCTGCAAGGTTTTGAGCCGGTGAAAATAAAATCAATAACTTTTTGTAATGGCAGCATGCATATTGAACTGGCACATTTAAAACTAATACAAAAATTGCTCAAGCATCCGATATTTGGAAAATATATTGTAGCATTGATGAATAAACGCACTTTCATTAAAACCATGCAAGACATTTGGTTTGATAAGAGTTTATGTGATGTAGAAGAAATGTCATTGTTATATGATTTACTAAGAATGAATGGAACGAATGAAACATTACATAAAATTTCTCAGTACAACAATGAACGCGTGAAATACTGGCATAGATGGATTCCTGCATTGACGCAATTAGATATTCCTACGCATATACTTTGGGCACAGCAAGATCCTATTGCAGTCAAAGCCATCGCAGAACAGTTGTATAAAGAAATTCCAAATGCTGTTTATACTAAAATTAATACTTGCGGTCATTATCCAATGTTGGAAAAGCCACAAGAATGGTTTGAGAAAATGATGGCGTTTATAAAAATAAATCAATAATTATCTGGTTAATAAACCTGCATCTAAAACAAACGAAGAGCCGGTTACAAAGCGTGCTTTATCTGATACTAAGAACACAACCGCATTGGCAACATCTTCCGGTTCGACCCAAGGAACATCTATTAAATTTCCTGCAGAGCGTTCCGCAATTTCCTGTGCAGTGGTTCCTTCTAAGAATGCCAGACCATCATTCATTGGTGTGTTCACGCCAGTTGGATGCAAAGCGATCACACGAATATTAAATGACGCCAATTCAATTGCCCAAGATTTTGTTAAACCGGTCAAACCCCATTTTGACGCAGCATAATGACATAAACGATTCATTCCGCGCAAGCCGGCAATTGACGAATTATTAATGATCACACCTGATTTTTGTATTTTCATAATTGGAATAATTCTTCGTGCCACCAACCACGCTCCTTTTAAATTAATATCAATCATCGCGTCCCATTCTTCTTCCGGCATTTCATCCACCACACCATATGCGCAAATACCAGCATTGTTAAATAAAATATCAATATGACCAAATTTTTCTTTTGTTTCATTCACAGCAGCAGTAATTGCTGCATCATCACGCACATCGCCTCTGAACACTAAACATGAAACACCTAATGCTTCGCATTCCGTTTTTAATTTTTCTAACTCATCAACAGAACCCATCGTGTAACCTGGATACGCCATTGGCTTTGCAATATCAAATCCGATGATATGCACACCTTCTCTTGCTAGTGCCAATGCAGAAGCTCTTCCTTGTCCATGCGCTGCGCCTGTGATAAAAGCGACTTTTCCTTTTAAATCTGAATTCATGTTATTTTTTAAATGGTAAATATGAAAATAAGTATTCGTCAATTTCTGTATCAATGACATTGCTGAAAACATTTGTTGCGATCATTTGGCCTGCAAATGCGATCAATTCTACTAATTCTTTCGTAGTATATATCTGGCTGATTTGTTGAAATAATTCATCGGAAATTTTTCCTTGTTTCGTTGAAATTTCACTTCCAAAATCCAACAACAATTGTTCGTTATTCGTTAATTCTAAATCTTCCGGTTTTTCGCCGTTATCAATAATTATCTTTCTGAAAAAAGTAGTACATAATGGACAATTGCTGCTTTTTGAAACTGAGTAAGCAAATAAATACGCCATACGTTCGCCAGTTATTTTTTTGATAGCATTATACAAACGATACCATTCCATATAGACTTCAAAAGCAACCTGTGAATGACCAAGCGTAGCTTTCATATTAGTGATGCGCGCGTTGTAAGTTGACTTATGCAATTCATAAGCAGCAATCATATCATCAGAAGTTTGTTCAATTGGCAAAGGTGCAATTCTCGGCATATTTACTATACTAATTTAGCAGAATAAATATAGCTTTTTTTATCCAAAACGAAAATGAGTGAAAGATTGTTTAAACTGAAAATTCAAACAAATTACGATAATGCATTACTTCGCATTAATTATATTTGATTCAGGTAACTAATTACATCTAAATAGTATTTATTAAATGGAAGCTAATTCAGGAATTACATCAGAGCAATATATTGATAGTTTATGTTTTGAATACATTGAAACTTATTCATTATTGAGAGGAAATGATTATCAAAACAAAATTGATTTGATGGAGATTGAATATAAAAAATTAGAACAAACTAATACTCTGAATCAAAGTGACTCAAAGCGTTTTTCAGAACTGGATCAACTTTTAAACTATACTCAGTATCTTATCGATTTAAACGGCGAATTTCATTTCTCAAGCATCAAGACTAATACATTTTATAAAGGCGATAAAGAAATAGAAACACTAAAAACAATACTTAAAATTAAAGCAATAAATATTGTTGACTGGATGTGTGCTCCGGAATTTCGCGATGCTATTGTGTTTTATGATTCAAACCATAAAATTGTTTCTTGCTTGAATATTTGTTTGAGTTGTGATGTATTGGAAGCTGATAAAACTAACATCCAAGCTGACCAGGAAACATTTCTGCAACTTCGAAAATTCTTAACAGAATATGGTCACGACATAGAAAGTGAATAAAAATTAAAGAAGACGCTACATAGCGTCTTCTTTAATTTTTAGTATCGGAATTGTGTTATTGCAATTTAATCACTTGTCGGGTTATTGGTTTATCGTTATTATTGATGATAAAATAATAAACACCTTTTGACCAGGTTTTGGTATCAATATTCCAAGTATTAATTCCAGATTTCAACGTCATTTGAGAATCATTAATAATCTGACCAATATCATTATATACTTTCAATTTAATATCCATTGCATCTTTTGTATAGATGGTAATTATTGTATTATCAATTGTCGGATTTGGATATATGCTCATTAGTTCAAACTTTTCTTTTTCTAATTTAGCATTAACGATATTCGTTAAATTGGTATGATTGGTTAAATCAATTTCTCTAACCTGATAATAATATACAATTCCGGCAACAGCAGTATGATCATCAAATTCATAATCTTTTTGAGAGTTTGAATTTCCTGCAGCAGGCAACTCGCCTATTTTTTCAAAATGAATACCATCAATGCTTCTTAAAACCTCAAACGTTTTAGAATTTAATTCTGACGCCGTTGACCAACTCACTTTTATGTATTGATTATCGATTGGTGTTGCTTTTATGTAAATTAATTCAACAGGCAAAACAGTTGGACAATCAAACAATTTAGCACTGCTTACTTCACAACCAACAACACCGGTCACTGTATTTTTCACATGTGCAAATGTAAATATATCCTGAAAGTTAGCGCTTGTTGCTGTTGTCCATGTTGCACCGCCATTATAAGAATATTCTGCTATATAAGGTGAAATACAACCTGCACAACTCGAATTAACAGAAACAACAGGAGGTGTTACATTACAATTAATAGTTGGATTAATTGTAATATTTGGAAAAACATCCAACGGACCACAAATAGTTTTTGCACAACCATACTGATCGGTGTAAGTATATTGTAATGAGTAAGAAGAGCCACCATTTATTCCGGCTGCATTGGTATTAATAGTACCGGTTCCATCCGGATTTGTAGTAATTGCACCTGCTATAGTAGTTCCGGTACAAGTTCTGTTATTTTCTAATGTCACGGAGACACCTGTTGAAAAAGTACCTGTTGGTGTACCTAGATTTATATTTAATTCACCAAAAACAGATGCTGCAGGACCAGTACAATAAATTGGAGTACAATATGCATAATTCTGACTAAATAATGTATCAACAGAACCATCAGCATGAATTTCAACAATTCTGACAAAATTTAAGGTAGATGAGCCACCGTTATTGGTACTGCCTCCACCGGAACCAAAACCATCATCATAACCATCATACAATACAAATCTAAATGGACCGTCATTTGGATTGATAGTTGCTGCTGTTGTTGTTGTATTAGCTCCAACAGTTGTTGCATAACCACCACCAGAAGCTACAATCTGATTATTACCATTATAAATAAACCAGGAAACGTCTTGTGGATAGGAATCAAAGTCAAGTATTACTCGATATTGAGAAAATAACGGAATCGGATTAGAAGTAGAGAAAGCAACTGTAGCACCATCACAAACATTTGTATCCAATACAACGCTTCCTAAATTCGGTTGATTGTAAGTTCCACCGATACTACTGTTACAGCCATTGTTATCCGTAAATCTTACATTCCATGCCTGACCATCTGTAACTGTAAATGCTGTGGAAACTTCACTTTCGCCAACCGGACGTGTTGGGAATTTGATACCGCTTGCAGCACCACTACCAACTATTGTAAATGTATCGGCTGCTGTTGGCGAAGGTAAACCAGGCATACCGCCTGTCGGTGATGTAACCGTTAAAGTTATTCCATTTGAGCCATCACCAGGTGCTGCGCAAACCGGTGTAATTAATGGCGTTGTTACTTTCTCTAAAAGAGTAATTTTTACAGGCGTTCCATAACTATAACAAGAATCCGGTGTTAATGTAGTGCCATTGTAATTTACAAATGTTACCGGTGTTAACCAAAATGTTTGAGTTCCATTATATTTGAATGGATCATTGTTTACTATGTTTAAATCACCATGTCGAACGCCTGGAACCGGCGATGCTTTAGTTGTGATCGCTTTTCTAATCTCAATATTCCATCCAAATAAAGTAACATAATCAAATCCGAAAGCATCGTCTTCAACTCGTAACTTCCACATGCCGTTTAAAGTTTCACCATTAAGACCAGCCCATGCATCCAGTGGTAAATAATTTCCTGCCAACTCACCACCTGAACCAGGACATGCTGCTGCGGTAACGTTAGTGGCAGTTCCTACATTTGAAAAACAAACATTGAACAAACCATAGTTTGAACCACATTGGTCTCTAAGTAATCTATATACTGATCCATCAGGCGCAATTAAATCCAAATCCATATCAGCAAAATAATCAGCAGCAGCATAAACACAAACTGTTATCGTATCTGTTGCAGAGTTAAAAGTTGTACCAGCAGGAAAACCACTTACAGGTGCTGATAAAGAAACTTGCCCTTGTGAGCCATCATAAGATGGATATGATGTAGGATAATATCCTTCCCAGTCCTTATAATATTTTGTTGTTGAACCAGCAGTAGTCGTATCTATCTGACCAACATAAAAAGCTCCTGTATTTGCCGGATTAAACGGATTAATAATGGTTGGATTTGTTGCTGAATATTGCCAGCCTATAACAGGATTTGCGCCTGCATTTGTACCAAAATCAATTGGATTTGCAGTTACGCCGATAGTTGCTTCATCGCCATAGCACAGTGTTATACTTGGACCTCCTTCTGTTACGCCTAAATCAGCAGTACAGCATGTATTTCCATTATAAATCTGGAATTCGAATTTGCATTCATTGCCTGCAAATCCGTCTATGAATATATAATATTTCTGTCCTGCAATTAAATTCAATGTTACAGATCCGGTTGTTGTTCCTGTAGAAACTTCACCACCAGGCAAAGCTGTGAATGTTCCTGTACATGAATTATTACTACTTGTATAAATACCAAATTGAATTCCGGGATCATTTCCTATATAACAATGATAACCTGTTGCGTATTGATATTTTATAGTATGAGGTCCAGTAACTGTTGGTGTATAAGTGTACCAAACAGAATTTTCAGTTGACGCACCGGTCAATAATAAATCAGAACTGCACGGTGATGTGGCACCAATATTATTAGAAGGAAAAGGGTTGCAACCTGTATTAGAAATATCTATAGAATTTGCACATGCATCATTAGTTGGTCTTACAGGTCCACCACCAGCATCATTTACCTGAATAGTAAAATTACCTTTTAGTTGAGCTGTAGTCGCATTTTCATAGCCATCAATCATAATGTAATAAGTTTCACCAGGATTTAAATTTCTTGGTTGTAACGTTAGATTAGTATTGGCTGCACTTGCTTTGCCACAGCTCACAAGTTGATCTGCTTTTTGGCATATATTTGCCATGTCTGCGCAAGCAGCGCAAATATCTGATTCGAAAGCATCATCATCTGGCGTTAAATAATTATCACAACCAAATAAGAAATCATCATTATCGCTTGCTAATCTGCTATTGAATAAAAATGCGGTTGCATAAAAATCATCACCAGTACCTACGCCTGTCAGAGCAATATTTACATTTCCGGATGTTGGTGCTATAAAATTAAACCAGACACCATATCCATAATTATCTGTACAAGTCCAATCTAATGAAGGGTCAAAATCGTCATTTGCGTCATAAGCGACGTTATTATTAGTTGTAACGGTTGTACCTGGTGTGCCTACGGTTAAAGTTGGTCCCGGACAAGTTGTGTTGCCTGATGGTCCTAGACAATTATAGGTATTTTGTATTGTGTAGGTACTGCATTGTGCCGGTGCCGATGCTCCATATGGCGCATTCCAGCTAACGGTTACAGGTGTAAATGTACCGCTTCCACCAGGAGGCGAAGCAATTGTCTGATTGGTGTTTCCAGTTAGTGTTACCGGTGCTGCGGGCGAGCAAGAGCCATTTAAAGTTACTACCTGTGAACAATTCGTTTTGGTAACCGTAACCGTATTTCTTATATCCGGATAGATATTAAACGTACAAGCATTTGTCTGGCGTTGACAATTACTTGTTGATGGTTGTGGTGTTGGATAACCAGGTGCAATTGTTGTTGCACCATTATCTGCTAAAATATAACCAACAAAAGTATAAGTAGCTGGTGTGCAACCAGGACTTGGCAACCCTTGTGCCGGATTATACACAAAATATGTTACAGGATTATCTAAATCAATGGTGCAACCTGTACCAAATGTACTTGATTTACAATACGCCCAGCGTGTTCCCGGATTTGAGCCATAATAAGTAATTCCCATTGTTGCATTTAACGAACTTCCTGCACAAGCAGAACCAGTGTTACAAGTTTGGCTGGTTACACTTGGTCTTTTAATTTGAATATTAAAAGTACATTGAGCACCGGCGTTTCCATCAATTACAAAGTAATACGTTTGTCCTGCAATTGGTGTAAATGTTATGGATGTTGTACCATGACTTATTGGTGTTAATGATGCACACGTTCCTCTGAAAATACCAAATTGAATTCCGGTGCTTCCATCTTCACCACCTGTACAAGATACACCAGTTACAGTCAGTGTAACTTCACTATTGCCATTATTTGCAGGTGCAGTCCATTTATACCAAACATCATTTTCTAACGTTAATGCATCAACATACACCGGATCAGGATCGGTACATTCAGCCGTTGCGCCAATTGTTGTTCCCGCGCTGTTAACACATGGATTTAGATTAATTGCGTTAGCACATGCATCATTTGCAGGAATTGCATCTGGTGCACCTACAATATCAGGACCTGGTGTTGGACTAGCTGTGTTGGTGATTGTTTCTGTTACCTGTACCGTAAATGTTGCAGTTGGTTTGAAAAGTGTACCACTTATCCAAACATAATATGTTTGTCCTGGTACTACAAATGCAAATAAACGTTCTGCTCCACCAGTTCCTGCTTCATCATTACAACCACCGGCAACATTATCCATTACAGAACAAGATTGTCCGCAATCATTTACACCATTTTCCATGCCTGCCTGCGCTCCAATCAAACTCACTTTTACATCAGAAGTTCCATTTGGTATAACATTTATCTGAACACGTCCGGAAGCAGGTGCCACAAAACTGTAATAAACATCCTGATAACCGGTACAGCCGGCATCAAAATCTGAAGAAGCACCTGCATTAGTACCTGATACAGGCGCTGCATTTACAGTTAATGGTGTTGCGCTGCATTGGACATCATTTTGCACAATTGTCCAATATGGTAAGCAAACTCTGTTTAACCAGCAATCTGCACCGGAAACAGTAATTGTTTTACAAACTTTATAGTTTGTAACATTATTTAAACCGGTATAAATTCCAGGCGAAGAAGGCGTTAAAGGTGCTGCTGCACAGTTGTCCCAAATCTGATAGGTTATTACTGCAGAATTTAAACAGGTAGTTGTATTTGCACCATTTGTTGTAATAATTTCATAACCACGATTGGTTGGAAATTGTACAGTTGTAAATGGAGAAGGAACAGTAAATGTTCCGCACACAGTGGCTGTTTTTACACTTGCATAACCAAAATTGGAATGACATGCGCCATTAGCTGCTGTTTCATCATAAGAATAATCATCTGGACTTGCAAAATAATACGATTTACAATCTGCATCATTACAGCTAGTACATTGATTTACAGATGAACAACTAAATGTAGCTGTAGTTCCTGTACCTGAACCAGGTGCGCCGCCAAAGAAATCCAAGTAGAAACCTTCTTGTGTTCCATCGTAATTATCAACCAAAATATAAATAACCTGACCTGCAGTAACTGCCATATTATTGGAAAATAAATTACCTGACGCCGGTTCTGAATTATTTCCACCGGTTCCTCTGATTCCTGTCGGTGATTTTGGTGAAGCAAAATTACATCTGTCCGGTGCATTTAAACGACCGCCTGACGGACAAGAGCCACCAACACCTTGATTCCAAACGGAAAAATCATAATCAGCAGTTCCTGCATACGGTCGAATGGTAAACTCTAAAGTGCCACTGGTTGCTACAGTAATTCTAAACCAACGCGTGTTTTTTTCACCAGCCAACATACAGCCACAACCACCTGTTGGACATTCTTGTGTTCCGGGTCCGTCATCTAGTTGTTCTGCTAATTGGTTATTACAAACGTTTACTGCGTTTGCACAGTTGTTATTTAGCTGTGCATTTGAATTAATTGCTACAAATAGTAAAAAAGTAATAAACAGAAATTGTAAAAATTTCTTCATAAGTATGTTTTTATTGTCCTATTAATTTCTTGATCTCATCTAATTGTTTTTGTTTAGCAGCTATATCATAATTTGGATTATTTGCATTTAATTGAATTTCTCTTTCTAAATCATCTGCTTCTTGTTGCAGATATATTTTCTTATTCGGAGCAATGCCGGAATTTGTATAATCAGTAACAGGATGAATATCTTCTTTAACCACTTTAGGTTGATAATTTACTGATTTTTGTATTTTATTTGGTTTACGCTCTGAAGTATTCGCTGCAGTTTCTACAGACAAATCTTCTTTAGTGTAGGTTACATTAGTTTCAAAATTTTCTGTAGCATTATTTTGAGTTTGATAATTGTTTGGAACTGGTTCTGCCTGCTCTGTGGTTTCTACTACAACCTTAGTTTTTCTTACCTGATTAGCTTGTTTACCAGCGGTTTTATCAGTTGTTTTTACAGCATCTGTTTTTTGAGAATTAACAGGTGCTTTGACTACTTTCGGCGCTTCTTTTGATTTATTAGCTTCTTTATTTTTACTTTCAGATTGTACAACTGTTTCAGGAACAGCAATTGCTTCTTTCTGTGCAGATTTTGACCTTTCATTTTGTGCTAAAAGACCAGAAGAATAAATAAATAGAAATACAAATACAATCAGGTGTAATTCTTTCTTCATAAATTATTTGATTTAAATCAAAACTAGTTTGTGCTATACAAATATCGTTAAAAATTTAACCATTTTATAAAATTTAACAAAATAAATCTGCCATTTAAATAAACATTTGTGCGATATGTTAGAAAACGCTTAAAATGATTAGTTTTGCACCATGAAAAAACGAGTTTTAAGTGGCGTACGAAGTACCGGAAATTTACATTTAGGCAATTATTTTGGTGCAATCCGCAATTTTATTGAAATGCAGGAAAAGCATGACAGTTATTTCTTTATTGCAAATCTGCATGCCTTGACCACGCATCCTGATCCGGAATTATTAAAAAAATCAGTGCGTGCTACCTTAATCGAATACGTTGCTTGTGGCTTGGATCCTGAAAAATGTACTTTGTTTGTGCAAAGTGATGTTCCTGAAATTTCTGAATTATATACTTTGCTGAACATGCAAGCATATAAAGGTGAACTTGAAAAATGTGTTTCTTTCAAAGAAAAAATAAAAAAACATCATGAGAATATAAATGCAGGTCTGCTCACCTATCCTGTTTTGATGGCTGCCGACATTCTGATTCACAGAGCGCACTTCGTGCCGGTTGGAAAAGATCAGGAACAACATTTGGAAATGACACGCAATTTTGCATTGCGCTTCAATCATAAATATGGTGTCGATTTCTTTCCGGAACCGCAAGCATATGATATGAGCGGTCATTTGATAAAAGTACCAGGTTTGGATGGTACCGGAAAAATGGGTAAAAGTGAAGGTACCGGAAACGCTATCTATTTATTCGATGATGAAAAAACAATCAAAGACAAATTAAAAAAGGCCGTATCAGGCGATTCACCGACCGTTCCGAATCAGGAAAAAACGGTACCGGTGCAAAACTTATTTACTTTATTAAATTTGGTTTCGACTAAAGATACTGTTGATGAATTTGAAGAAAAATACAATAACTGCACCATACAGTATGGTTTTTTAAAATTAAAACTGGCAGAAGATATCATTGCATTTACAAAGCCAATCAGAGAAAAAATTATCGAACTGGAAAACAATCCAGCATATATCAATAAAATAGCAAAAGATGGCGCTGAAAAAGCACGTATCAGCGCGCGTGCAACATTAGATGGTGTTCAGGAAATTATGGGTTTGAAATCAATTTGGTTATAAGATAGTGCGATCGATAACAAAGAATCGATTCTAAAACTTATCCACTTTTTTAAAAAAATTACTACTGCTATCATTTTCAATGAAAAAAAATGTATAGTTTAGTTGTCCTTAAAAAACGATTTAAATAAAACTATTTTGGCAAAGCAAAAAAAACAATTGAAACACATTGCAGTGGCCGGAAATATTGGTTCCGGAAAAACTACGCTGACCGAAAAACTGGCAAAACATTATAATTGGGACGCTCGGTTTGAAGATGTTGAGAACAATCCATATTTAAACGATTTTTATCAGGATATGCCGCGCTGGTCGTTTAATTTGCAGATCTTCTTTTTAAACAGTCGTTTGCGTCAATTGGTAGAAATTCAGGAAGGAAATGATATTGTTATACAAGACAGAACCATCTATGAAGATGCGCATATTTTTGCACCGAATTTACACGAAATGGGTTTGATGAGCACGCGCGATTTTGAAAATTATATCAGTTTTTTCAGAACCATCAGCAAGAAAGTGAATGCGCCAGATTTGCTGATTTATTTAAAAGCATCCATCGGTACTTTGGTTGGACAAATCGAACGACGAGGTCGTGCTTATGAAGATAATATTCGTTTGGATTATTTAAAACAACTCAATCAATACTACAACAACTGGATCGATAATTACAAAGAAGGTCCGCTTTTAGTAATTAATGTAGATGATTTGAACTATGCAGACAAGCAAGAAGATTTCAGCAAAGTAGTAGAAAAAATTGATGCTGAATTATTCGGATTATTTTAAAAGAAAATTGATTCATAAAAATCAAAAGACCAAACGAATGTTTGGTCTTTTTCTTGAGTGGTTTTTTATGTTTTTATCAAAAGGGTAATGTAAAATTAATGCGAAGAAACTTAATACACTTTGATACAAGTCAATAAAAAATAAAAACAATATTTCTTGACATCTATCAAGCAAATATGAATAAGATTAGAGAAAATAAAACAAAGCTATTGGTAAATAAATTAGCTTCTGCTGATTGGAAACGTCATACAGTGCGGACCGCCGCGCGCACGAGATAATTCAGCAGATGATAAGGTAATGATTGTTTTTTCTAATTGATCTAAGCTCGTTTTATCCAATAATAATTGTTCAGCAGTGATAACAGAAAAGCCATTTTGACGCAAAGCTTTTAATGTGTAAATATTACGTTCGTAAGTATAAGCAACACCAGGTTTTACGGTAACAAAATTACAACCATCTGTCCATTGTTCGCGTTGCGCGAACGGCGAAACTCCATTACCGCAAGGCACGAAATTCATGTTTGGATAAATTTCTTTAATGAGTTCTTTTAAAGTTGGATACAACGTCGCGCGTTTGTTGTCTTTTGAATAAGTAATAATATCGACTTTATCATTTTTTTCAAACATTAATGGTGCAAAACCAACACAAGTTGTATCATCCAGCAACGTAAAGATCGTATCTAAGTGCATACAATAACGTTCATTCGGAATTTCAACTACTGTAACAAAATCGACAATATCTTTATCAAATAAAATTTGCTTCAGTTCAAAGATGGCATCCAAAGTTGTGCGTTCGCTCTCACCAATTAATAAATGTCTTGGATGCACCAACATCACATCGCCGCCTTCAATAGAAATTCCTGCGTCTTTTTCTAAATTTTCATCTAACACAAAATCGATAATTTTATCTTTAAACGATGCAAAAAGCGGATGATGATGAATAATGAATTTAGTGAGGAAATTTTCGCGTAACCGTGCTGATTTATTGGCTTTGCAAACCAACATATGATCATTGATCACACAACCGATATCGCGTGTAAATACTAAGTTCGGTAATGGTGCCAATATCATTTCCTGTGTTTCAGGATGCAAACCGGAAATCAATGTGGATGCTAAATCTTGCAGTTCAATTTGTTTTAATTTTTCATACTGACCAAGACCTAAATCTTCTTTATCAAATAAAAATTCAATGAGTTCTTCGCGCACTTCATCTTTTACTAAAATTTCACGCAGCAAGTCGTCTAATTCATACACATTTTCTTTGCCTAATAATTGTCGAAGTGTCGATGTAAATGTAAAATGTTCTTCAATCATACGCGGCAAAAAAACAATATCATCGTATAATAATTGTTCCGCAATTTCCGGTGAAATATGTTCAATGCCGAGATCCGGTTCATGTATAATTACTTTTCTAAGTGTTTGTATTTCAGAATTGATTGTCATAGAAAATCTTAAATAGTTGTCATATATCTGTCATACAAAGATACGAAGTTTCAGAAAGAAAATAAACAATGCTATTTTATGTTCTTTAGTTTATTGCTTAATAAAACAATTCTAATTTTGATATTATCATAAACTAAACCAGTACTCAAAATAGCGACAGCTAACAGCAATGTAAACATTTCAAACTTAACATATAGCAGACCGGCTATAATACCACCTAAAAAAAAAGAAGAAATAATAGTTAACCTTAATTTTATGGATAACCAGAGTCGTTTTATTTGTTCAGATTCTTTATAAAAGAACAGTTGAGATAATTCAATACCAAGATCGGTGAAAAGACCTGTTAAATGTGTCGTGCGAACTACAGAATTGGATATCGATGTTACCAAAGAATTTTGCAAACCCATTGAAAACAATAAACTGAACGCTATAATATCAGGTTGATTTTTCGCTACAGTATTTCCAATAATTCCTATTAAGGTTAAGATCAAAACCTCAATAGATGCAGGCACAAAGAAAATGTAGCGTTCATTTTTTTTGGATGTAATTTCAATTAGTAAACTGGAAACAAATGAACCAAAGAAAAAAAATACCACATATAATAAATAAACAATACTTTGTGTGAAATGTAATTTTATGATTTCATCTACAAAGAATGCAAAATGACCTGTCACGTTTGTTGTGAGTTTTTGCACTGAAAAAAATCCAACTACATTTACTATACCAGCAACAACAGACAGCAATGACGCAATCTTTAAATTGTGGCTGTATGTTCGTGCTCTACCACGATGTTTAAACATTTTTTTAAATTTATTCTTTCAGTTTACAAACCATGCGCACCGGTTGATGATCTGAGAATTCAAAACCATTTGGTTGTCCTTTTACTTCAAGCAATTCAATATTCGGCGACAATAAAAAGAAATCAATAACTGTTGTGTATGTTTTTCCGGGTTCATATGGAAAATCTACTTTGCGATTGGTTGGTGTTGTGCCGTCAAATGCAAAAGTCCATGTGCTATCTACAAAGTCAGCAGGAACTGGCATTTCTTCATAGTCACTCTTTTCTTTGATTGGTTTATATCCTGGCGGAATTTGGTTCCAGTCGCCACCAACAACCACATAATTACCTTTCGCATATTCATCAACAATGTAATTTTTAAAATAAGCCATTTCCTGCTTTTTTAATTTGCCGCCATCGTATGCAGAATTGTGTGTATTGATCACAATTAACTGTTTACCATTTTTTAAATTAAAACGATGTTTTACAAAACATCTGTCTAAAAAAAACAAACCTTTTGGAAAAGAAAAATTGCTCGGAAATGCATATTTTACCGGTGTTTCCGCATCCTGATATTTATAAAATGTTCCGATGCCGCCAAGCACTTTTCCCATTGGTTCTAAAAACGGAATCGGTACATATTTTACATCATAGTTCTTTCCAAAAACGGCTTTAAAATTACCCAATGTTTCAAATGCTTTCTGAAATTGCTCTACATGATAACTGCGTTTTGAATTTCGGTCTATTTCCTGAATATTGATAAAATCGGCATCCACTTTCCATTTGGAAATCGTTTCAATAAAACCTTTAAAATTCTTTTCAGAAAGTGCTTTTGTCGGACGCACCATTTTTCCATTATCATAGAAAAAATCAGATTCTTTGCCTAAACCGCAATAACCGATATTCCAGTCATAAAATACCAGTGTATCTTTATCGATTTCCGGTAATTTATCTTTTGGAATCAATACTTCGGCTTGCTCTTCTTTCTTCGGCTTATAATCGGTGATTTGCGCATACAAGATTGCACCAATTACATATAAACCAAACAAAATTCCTGCACCAAGAATAATTTTAAGAAGTAAGATCATCTTTTTTTTCATTTCTGATTATTTAAAGCAAAGTAGTATTCATAAAAGTACAAAATTTAGTCATTAATAGCTCAGATACTTTTTTGTTTCTTATCATGAAATAAAATAAAAAATGCTCGCAAATTGCGAGCATTTTTGTAGTAGTTAAAACTTTATTGTTTCATAATTCGGGTAACCTTATCGCCTGCTTTGACGATATAGCTTCCGCTTGCAAGATTAGAAATATTCAATGTGTAGTTTGTTAAACCTTCTTGTATATCAAATGCTTCTTGTAAAACTGCATTACCAGACATATCATACACTGCAATTGTGCTGTTCATGCTTTTGTCAGATGAATAGTCAATTGTGAAAATACCAGTTGATGATGGATTTGGATAAACTTTTATATAGTTTTCATACGTAGTAACAACCGGTGCTACTGCAGGTTTTACACTTTTATCTGTTGCCGCATTGTTGCTTTTTCTGTCAGCAGAAGAACCCATAGTAGTTGTCGGACTTTGGAATGGTAGTACTTTTGTGATTAAGAAAGTATCGCCTAAACAACCGTTATTATCTGTAACGATCAATTGGTCGATTACTTCAGAGTTTGGCGGCGAAACATCAATTGAACTTGTTATTGAACCATCAAACCAGTTGTATTCGCCTTTCCAAGAAGAAGTAATTGTCAATAGATCGCCTAAGAAAATAGTGTGTGGTTCTTTTTTGTTTACGTTTTTCATTAATGTAATTCTGTCGCGAACTGCACCATCAGCGCAAACCCAGTCAGCATCTAATCTGTTGCCATCTACTTTTATAACCATTGCACCACCTACAGAATTATTTGAATAAACCATTGCATTATGAGTCCAACCTGGTTGTACTGTACCTAATTTAGATGATGAACCAATTACGGCATAAACAGTTCCTGCTTTTTGACCTTCATTTTTAATGTAAGGACAAGAGTTTGATGTGCCATCATATCTTGCTGATGAATTACTGATTGCCTGAGTACCTATATTGAAAGATGCTTCGTTGCCGTAGTGTCCATTTAACATGTATGAACGCTCATAAACATTGCTGTGAGAAGTTAATACTAAATCAACGCCATATCTTTCTAAGATTCTAAGGAAGTTTTGACGTAATGCAACTAAATCTGCATTTGAATCTGAGTTATCAGAACCCATTGTGTATGGTGATTGATTCCAGTAAACGACAGTCCATCTTAATTTATTAGCTGTTAAGTCATTTTTAATCCAGTTAACTTGTGGTCCAGTTGTATCAAATAAACGGTATGCATTTGATTCTTTTCCATAAGAGTCTAGAGAAAGGAAATGAATATTACCATAGTCATAAGAATAGAATGCTTCTGTTCCTGATGGTACACCACCTGATTCGCCGGCACTTGGTAATGTAAAGATGTTGTAGTAAGGAATTGCATGGTCATTTTGACGAGCCGGATTTTTTGCATAGTCAGCATCACCAGGAGCCGGAAATAATGTTGTATTATTTAAGAATGCATCCTGATATGGATTAAAGAAATTGTTTTGATATTCGATGTCAGTACCTGTATTTGCTGCATTATTACCTAATAACAACATTGCATCAGCGTGTTCAGTACCTAAATAACTTAATACACTGTTGCGTACACTTGTTTGAATAGCAGAACTTGTTCCGCAATCGCCGAATACTACAAAACGTGATACGCGTTCTGCTGTTTTAGCAGGTGTTGTATTAAAGTAGATATTGCTGCCACCTTTCAATGTTTGAGTTGCCGGTACAGTATTTCCAATTGAATAGTAGTATTTAGTTTCTTTATCCAAACCTGTGATAGTAATATCATGTTCGGTAACCATAGCATTGTTGGTAATAGTATTAGTTAAGCTTCCGTCAACTGTACCATATTTTACTACAGAGTTAGTTGCAATATCCGTTCTCCATCTTACATGAATGGATTGCTGAGAAGCTGCTTGTAAGTAAGGTCCGCGTGTCAGGTTAGCATTCACTGCAGGAATTTCGTTTGCTACCAATCTTAAGTCAAATGAAATATCATCATTTGATCTTGAAAACTGGTGAATTTCTACAGCGATAATGTGATTACCAGTAGCTAAAGTTGAAACCGGTAATGTTTTTGACAAAACAGCCGTGCCATCATCAGCAGCATCGGTAGATGCTAAGCTTCTGTAGCCAATTGTTCCGGTCGGCATGTTGTTTCTATATACTTCGATACCATCGATATATACAACAATACCATCATCTCTTCTTACTCTAAGTGTATAATCAGAGTAGTTAGAAGTGCTACCAATTGTAATTTTTTTTCTAAAATAAGTGGTAACATGTTTGTTGTTACAAGTATTTACCGGTGTACAACCTGCGTTTACAACGGTAGCTTCGTCGCCATCGCCGTAACCAAATTCACCGATACCACTTGTCCAGGTTCCGTCTGCAAACGAAAAGTTGCGCCAAGCCGTTCCCTGATTAGATCCATTTGCTAAGAATTTCCAGGTAGCACCAAATGGAATGATGTTTACCGCAGCATGAGTTAAGAAATGCAAGGAAATTGCCATAAAGGCAAGAGTAATCTTTTTCATAAATAGGGCTTTTAAAGGTTTTTATTAAAGTTATTATGTTAGGTGGTTCAATATTAAACCTAATTTTAGAAAAGCGCAACAGGAAAATGCATTTTTTTTTGAATAAATTCATTTTTTAACATTTTCCTGCTGTATTTTGCTTGTTTTTCTATTATGCTTCTACAAAATTTCAGTATAAAAATAATTTTACTACCTTTAAGTTAATTTAAGAAAACAGAAAATTAGATAGATGAAAAACACAATAATCAACTGGAAATCGAATGATGGTTTATCAATTTTTGGTCAAAAATGGGAAAATGAAACAACAGCACCAAAAGCAGTAATTTGCCTGGTGCATGGCTTTGGTGAGCATAGTTCTCGCTATGAACATGTTGCAAAATATTTTACAGACAATCAATATACAGTGATTACTTATGATGCGCGTGGTCATGGTCGTTCTGAAGGAAAACGCGGTCATTTTCCGAGTTATGATGAATTTTTAAATGATGCAGGAAATTTGTTAAAACAAGCCGATGCAAATTTTCCAGGTTTGCCAAAGATATTTTACGGGCACAGCATGGGCGCTCAGATAGTTGCTAATTATTGTATTAAACGTCAGCCAAAAGATATTGTTGGCGTTATTCTTTCATCGCCATTTTTTCAGCCAGGTTTTGCGCCACCAGCCATTAAATTATTCGCAGGCAAATTAATGCGCAATCTTGTGCCTGCTTTTTCATTGCCTTCAGGTTTAGATGTAAATAGTATTTCTCGCGATAAAAAGGAAGTTGAAAAATACTCAAAAGATCCAATGGTATTTGATAGTATTTCTTCAAAAATGGGCATCGAATTAATCGAATTTGGCGAAGAAGCAATCGTTAATGCATCAAAACTTACTTTACCTACATTAATTTTTCATGGTACAGCAGATCAGTTAACATCTTATGATGCGACCAAGAAATTTGTTGCTAATGCAGGAAAAAATGTAACATTTATTAGTTACGACGGTTTATATCATGAATGTCATAATGAACCTGAAAAAGCAACTGTACTTGAAAATATGCTGAATTGGTGTAATAAATTAATAGCATAAATATCACAAATCAAATTTTATCATTATATTTGTATATCTATTGTTCTTTTTATTTTTCTTTTCAATGTTTTGTTTTATGAATTGTTCATTGTATTTGATAATAAAAGTTGGTAGTTTTTTTAAATTTTAAATTATTTTATTAAATGAACATTTTCGTAGCAAACATTGACAGATCTGTAACAGATGCTGGCTTACAAGAACTTTTCCAACAATATGGAGAAATCACATCTTTAAAAATTATCAAAGACAGAGAAACAGGCGTAAGCAAAGGTTATGCGTTTGTTGAAATGCCAAATGATGATGAAGCTCAAAAAGCAATTGAAAATCTTAATGATTATGGTATCAATGGCAGAAATCTTACAGTGAATGAAGCTCGTCCAAAAACTGAGTACAAAAAATCAAGCGGCGGCGGCTACGGCGGCGGCGGTGGCTATAAAGGTGGCGGCGGCTACAAAGGTGGCGGCGGTGGCTACAATAAAGGTGGCTACGGCGGCGGAAGCGGTGGCGATGGTGGCTACAAAAAAAGATACTAATCTATAAATGAGCAATTTAAAAACAAAAAGCGTCCGATTATTCTCGGACGCTTTTTTATTACTAGTCATGTATTTAAATAAATAAGCAAACAAACAAGTTAGTTTTTAATACGCTCTCACATTTCTGCCTTCCATGTAATTAATAAATGCATTAAGCGAAACTTTATTACCACCTGCTGTCGGATAATCACCGGTAAAATACCAATCGCCTGTATTGTTTGGACATGCTTTATGCAAATCGTCAATTGTTTGATAAATCACTTCTACCTGCGCAAAAATATTATTAGGTTTTACAATGTCTGCAATCTTTGCTGAAATTTCATCATAAGTATATGGTTCATAAACTTCTTTAACCAAATTTTGCATTTCAGCAATTGGCTTTTGTATTTCTTCTTTACAACGTTTATATAAATCCTGAATTACATGAAATTTATTCCTTTCTTTCCATAAAGCAATTGCCGCCTGAAACGCAACAAAACTGCCCATTTTACTCATATCAATACCATAACAATCAGGATAGCGTATTTGTGGCGCTGACGAAACTACAATAATTTTTTTCGGTTGTAATCTATTCAACATGGTCAGAATACTTTCTTTAAGCGTTGTACCGCGCACAATAGAATCATCTAAAACAACCAGCGTATCAACATCATTATTTACGATACCATACGTTACATCATACACATGATGCACCAAATCATTGCGCGAAGTATCATCAGTAATAAATGTGCGCAGTTTCACATCTTTTACCGCAATTTTTTCGATACGTGGCATTACTGAAAGCTGCTGTTGAAATTCTTCCTGTGATGCTATTTTTCCACTATTAAAATCCTGAATATTCTTTTGTACATGTTGTTTCTGTACTTCTTCTGCCATTCCTAAAAACGCTACTTCTGCAGTGTTTGGTATGTAAGAGAAAACAGTATTTTTTATATCATAATTTACTCTTTCCAAAATAGCAGGTACTACTAATTTGCCTAATGTTTTTCGTTCCTGATAAATTTCAAAATCGCTGCCACGTGAAAAATAAATGCGTTCAAAACTACATGCTTTTCTTTCTTTTGCTTTAATACATTCCACTTCTCCAACACTTCCATCTTTTTTAATAATTAAAGCATGACCAGGTTTTATTTCCTGCACTTTACTCCGATGCACATTAAATGATGTTTGAATCGCAGGTCGTTCGGAAGCGACAACAACAACTTCATCATCTTTATAATAATACGCAGGACGAATACCATTCGGATCTCGAATAACAAATGCATCACCGTGACCAATTAAACCTGCCATTGCATAACCGCCATCAAAATCTTCCACTGCATTTTTTAAAATATCTGCCACATTTGTATTCTGTTCAATCAACGGTGTGATTTCATAATTATTCGATATTTGTGGTTTATATTTTTTAAATAAACGCTGATTTTCTACATCCAAAAAATGCCCTATTTTTTCTAAAACAGTCATAGTATCCGACATTTCACGTGGAAATTGTCCGAGACTTACCAATTTGTCAAATAATTCATCAACATTCGTCATATTGAAATTTCCGGCAACAATCAGTGTTCTTGTTTTCCAGTTATTAGCACGAATTCGTGGATGACAATTACTTTTATCATTGCCTCCATGTGTGCCATAACGCAAATGACCAAGCAACAACTCGCCCATGAATTCGTAATTATTTTTCACATAATCTAAATTCTGGATGCGTGTTTTTTCTGCATCAGATAAATCTGAAAACTGATGAAAAATTTTATCAAAAATTGCTTGTATAGCTTGTTTTTCAACGCTTCTTTCACGGTCAAAATATGGTTGTCCAGGAGATGTATTCAGTTTGATAGTTGCAAGACCGGCGCCATCTTGTCCTCGGTTGTGTTGTTTCTGCATTAGCAGATACATTTTGCTAAGTCCGTAGTGAATATCACCGTATTTTTCCTTGTAATAAGAAAGCGGTTTAAGCAATCTAATTAAAGCAATGCCGCATTCATGTTTAATTTGGTCGCTCATAAGAACACACGAAGTGTAATTGGTTGTTCAAAAGTACGATTTGAAATTTAGATTTTCTTTTATTTCATTTCATTTTAATGTGAATAATCAATAAAAAAAAATGTTACTCCATTTTTAGCTGAGTAACATTTTTTTATAATCAGATTGTTTGATTATTTACTGTGTTGTACCGCCGCCTTTTTTCTTTAAGCGCTTGCGAGTCGCTTTATCTACGCGGTCGGTTCTGTCATTAATATCATCACCATCATAATCCACTTTATTGCCGCCAACTTTAGCAAAATCAAACTTCAAGCTAAATCTAAAGGTGTTATCTAATGGATTTCTTGCTGCGCCGCCGGTAGGAATCAAATACGAAAAATCCAAACCGAATACGCTGTATTTCACACCAACACCCATGGAAACAAATTTTCTGTTTCCTTTATCTTTTGCTTCCAAAAAATAACCTGCGCGCACAGCAAAAATATGATCGTACCAATATTCTGCACCAATACCCATTGTCCACTCGCGCATTTCTTCTTTAAAACCACCTGGCGCATCGCCTGCTGATTTGAACATTGCGACAAAAGGATTTTGTTCTTTGAAATCAGGAATTTTGTTGCTGTCTTTATCATCGTTTCTTGGAGTTGGAACGAGCAATTTATTGAAATCAGCATAGATACCTACTTCGTGATATTTGCTTGGTTGTAAACGCCAACCAACACCTAATCCAAAATTTGTTGGAATAAAATCTTTTTCTTTTGATCCTTTAACATACGAAATTTTTGTACCGATGTTGGTAATAGCCACGCCTACCATAATATTTGATTTCATTTTCTTTTGAACCTTGAAATCATGTGAATACGTTGCGGTTAAATCAGCAGCACCAGCATGACCAGCACGAATTGGTTCTGAGCCAATATTTTGACCTGAAGCCAGATTTGAATAAATATATCTAAAAGCAACACCTAAAGAAAATTCTTTTGATAATTTGCGTGAATAACCAAGATCGAAACTTAACTCTCTCGGATGTCCGCTTCCTAATGGATTTCCTACCTGATCGGTGAAATCAATATCACCTAAGCTAAAAAATTTCAAAGAAGTATGGACTACATCGTTTTTTGAAAATTTGTAAAATGCAGTAAAGTGCGCCATGTAAATATCCGTGATGCCCAGTGCGCGCAACCAAGGCGCATACGACAAAGACAAGCCTAATTTACGTTTTGCAAAAGCCAATTTGGATGCATTATAGAACGTAGTATTCGGATCTACAGAAGTTGCGATACCAACATCGCCCATTCCGCCACCACGCGCATCCGGAATGATGCGTAAGAATGGCACAGCACTATTTACAGTGTTAATGCCACCTTTAGAAAAATTTGCTTGAGCATAGGAAACTGAAGACACACCAGTTAAAAATAAAGCAATGAAAAACGTAGCTAATTTTGAATTACATTTCATTTAAAAAATTATTTGTTTTATTTTTTTTCATACCTACACAACCAAATCCTTAATTTGGTAAATATAGCATAAAATTTATAGTGTAAAAGTCAATTCAATAATTCTTTTTTTATTTGAGAACGTTAAGTTGGTAAATTTATTTTAAAATATCTAATTTAGAATAACTAATTTTTGATATTGTGACACTTTTTTTCCGGAGTCATCTCTTAAAGAAACCCTGTAAATATAGACTCCGCGCCCAATATTGTCACCAAAATCATCTTTTCCGTCCCATAAAATATCGTCAACACGGTAGCCGATGGTGTTAATATTTTTTGTAATTGTTTTAATAACTTTTCCTGAAACAGTGAAAATCTCGATCTTCAAATCCAAAGGAATTCCAGGTTTGTTGTGTTCAAACATAAATCTTGTGTTCGTAGTAAACGGATTTGGATAGTTCAACACATGTGTCAGAGCTAAATTTGCTTTTTCTTCTACAATAAACTCAGTATAACCTTCGCCGGAATTATTTAAAACGTCCCAAGCTTTGACCGTTAATGTATGCCTGCCTTTTGACAATTTGGAGAACGGATAATTTACAATTCCTCTGGAACCATCATCAACATTTACTTCATAAAAATCATTTAACGTATAGATATTCTTCGTGTTATTATCAATTATTGCAGTTATGTCGTGGCCAACACCGTTACCAGATGTATTAATGCCATTTTCATCATATAGCTTTGAATATAACTTTGGACTTTCATCTGTGATACCGCCAAATACAAATTTATCATCATTCATAAATACATCAACAACAGGACCTTTATTGTCTGTAGGAAAAGTATCACTTGCGCCACCAACAATAATGTCAGTTGTGTAGCCGTCTGCATCCGTATTGTCTGAATTCGCATAAATGCTGATCTTTCCGTTTCCGTAAGTATAGTTTATATCTTTTGGCACCAGGAAAACGATCTCAAATTTGCCATTTGTAACTTTAGTCTTTCCTCTGAAAATCACATTTTTTTGTAATGAAAAATCCTGAGGAAAACTATTATCGTCATTTTTTAATGTAGTGATTGTCTTTGGTTTATCATAAACATTTATAGTAGCTACACCATTAAAATCAGGCATAAAAACGTTATTTCTGTCACGAATTTCGCCGTTAATTCTGATTTTGGAAAGTGCTTTAATCGTATCATGTGGCTGATTGATCGGAACGCTGTCAATCATTGTAATGACTACATTATTAACCGGAAATGCCAATCGCAAAGCCGGATCGCCGATAAGTAAGAATTTTCGGTTATTTTCATATGAATCGAAGTTCAGATTTTTAGTTTCGCGAACCATATCGCCTAACATCATATTGACGTCATTATTGGCATCAATTGTTGACTGCATGAATCTGTCATTAATCTTTTCATTCTCATTTGAATATACTAAACGCGTCGTAGTTACTAATCCGATGCAGCCACCATTTTCCTTAAATAAAGTACGTTCACCTGCCGAATTTTTATCAAATTGATCAAAAGGTGTAAAATCACAAGTTGCCGTAACAAACAAGAATAATTTTGTAGGATTATTCCAGGAAGCAATATCATTCAGTGTCAATACAGATTCTTCTGCCAAACCATTTGGTCCGCCATGACCTGCATAGTTCATAAACAGCGTGCCTTTTTGTATCTTATTATTGATGGCTTCATTTACAGCCGGATACCGCGCGCCGCTGGTACCTGAAACCTGTGTATAAGCATCTAAATAAATCTTATCTGTATTAAATTTTTTAAGTGACGTACCAACGGTAGTAGCTAAAGATTCTGCCTGTGCTAAATGAATATTTATGTCTTCATCATCAGCAATATAAGTAACCTGGTTACGCCAATCGCCAAATGCGTCTGCAGAATAGTAGCTTTTAATTTTGTCTATTGCAATCTGTGCTTGTTGAGCATCATTACACGGAATTCGACCAACACCTAAATCCATTTTTTCTGTTTCTGTGTTGGTGACATCGGCGCCTTCATTATCATCCAGTAAACCGAAATAATCATCTGTTACATAAGTAGCAATTCCGTTAAATGTTTCATAGCTTTCATAAGATGGCAACAAAGTTGTTCCGATATTTTTATTTTCATAAGTACCATCAGCAAACAGCAATAAATACTTAGGCATTTCTGCAACGTTGCCATTCGCTCTATCGTAAAACATTTTATTAAAATTGCGAATAGCAGTAATATCATTGGTACCTGAAGAAAATTCATTACAAACAATATCGTAATCTACAACAGCTACTCTTCTGCCGTATTTAGTACGATGAAATTGTGCTAACGCTTCTGCTTGCTGGATATATGCACTTCTGGTAATTATTAAATAGTCTTGTGCTGATAAACTATGATAATCTGAATTATTTACCTTGCCAAAAGCAACCGGAATTTCTGATGAATTTTCGAACGCGACAAACTCTTTTAATGAATCTGTTGCAACTTTGAAACTGGCAGTATTTCCTGACAGATCGAAGTTGATACGTTGTACATTGAAAGGATTTGTAACGTCCCAAATTTCTACATTTGAATTTACATTTTGTATTACAAATTTAGACACATCACCTGCACCAACTGAAGTGATACTTCTAAACATTAGTGGCGAACCGTTATACGTTAAATTTGATATTGTATTCAGTTGTAAAAAATCCAGCCATCCTTTTGTATTAAAATCACCATTGCGGTTAAAATTCAAATTAATATTAAACGAAGAAGGCACATTATTAAATGTGTATGTTGGATTTTGCCACATCGCCGTATAACAAATTCCGCTCGGACAAACTACATTACCAATTGATAACATATAAGAATTTGAACCGCTGATATTTGTTGTAAATGATGAACCACTTGTTTGTGAAAATGCAGCCACAGCTAAATTTAATTTAATCGGTTCGCTTGAAACTTTATTTGGAAAAGAAAAAGAGTATGATTTGTCTGTTACTGCACCAAATTCATCACCTAAAAATTGTCTTCCTGATTCCGATATATTGACTTTATCTTCTTCAAAAAACTGATAATCGTTGTAAGTAGAAATTATTTTTGTTTCTGCCAAAGCACTTGAATTTACTGATGCCACGCGAGCGCCAATTCCTGCATCACCTGTAATAAAGAAATTCTTAGTGTCGCTGTATAAATGCTTTTGTGCAACAAATAATTGCTTAGTTGAATTGTATGTCCACTTTTCCGGACCGGTTAGATATGCTAATATATAATCGCCGTTTTGAAACTTTGATGCATTCGCAGTAACTACTTTAATTGGAAACTCCAACGCATCATCTTCACGCGCCGCACCTGCTAATTCTGGCAGCATACCGGCACGATGACCAAATATTCTGAGATTTGCCGGATTGATATTATCAATAGAAAGTCCTAAATTTTTAAGAAAAGTATAATCCAGTTTATAAACACCGGCTCTTGACACACCGAATTTGTACCAGTTGCCACTTTGCAATATAGAATGAGTTGGATATACAAAAGCTGCAGAACTACCTGAAGACAAACGTTGCGAATTATTTGGTTGAATAGAATAATCAAATGATTTCAATACTTCTACAACGCCATTGTTAAGACGATACGGAAAAACAGAGAAACCAGCAATTGCCTGCTTACGTTCAAAGCCAACATTTTTCTTTACGATGATTTTATTTTTAATAATTTGCAATTGCTTTGCAGTAAAAAAAGAATTTTGAACAGTTTGATAAACCTCATTTGTCAAAATTATATCCACATTTGTTGAATTTGGCAATCTTCTGCTCACAGAGAAACTTGGTAAATATTCATTTTCTTGTAAAAAAACTGCGCCTTGCAAGCTGATTTTTGAGTTATCAAATTTCCAGTTTAAGTTAACACTAACAGATGACTCGGACAAATTCTGAGAAAACCCGTTGAATAACAACAGATTAAAAAAAAGCAGCAAGTAAATTTTTCTGAACATAGCTTTTGACATAAACAACTAATTAACAAGACGTCATTTTTATACTAAACGATGCAAATTAATATTTATGCAATTTTACAATATTTTACAATAATTTAAACACTTTTGCGTTAAATAAAGTTGAAAGCAAAATTTGGTAAATCAAAAGTTTTGACTTACCTTTGAATTAATATTTTTTTCTAAAAAAGCCGAAGAAATGACCTTAAGAAAAATCAATTACTTATTGTTCATAGCAATGATTGCTGGAACATTTACTGTAAGTTGCAAAAAAGGAAGCAGCAAATCAGGTTCTTCATCTACTACAGGATGGAACTTAAACGACAAAAAATGGGGTGGATTTGAAAAATCTCCAAATACACAACAAATTACAGGACCAAACTTAGTATTAGTTGAAGGTGGTACTTTTGTAATGGGTGCTACTGAAGAAGATTTAACGTATGAAAACAACAACATTCAACGTCGTGTTACTGTTTCTTCATTTTACATGGACGAAACAGAAGTAACAAACTTAGACTACCAGGAGTATATCTATTGGTTAGAAAGAGTTTTTGGAACTGACCATCCTGAATTCGTAAAAAATGCAAAACCGGATTCAATGTGCTGGAGACGTAACTTAGCGTACAATGAACCGTATGTAAAATACTACTTCACACATCCAGCATACCATACATATCCTGTAGTTGGCGTAAACTGGTTACAAGCAACAGAATATTGCAAATGGAGAACTGACCGTGTGAATGAAATGATTTTAGTAAAAGAAGGTTATTTGGATTTAAATACTAACCAAAAAAATGAAGATAACTTTAATACTGAAGCATATTCAAGCGGTTTGTATCAAGGTGCTACTAAAAAACAAAAAGAAGACTTGAATCCAAATGGTGCCGGAAAAAGAAATGTAAACTTCAAAGATGGTATCTTATTACCTGATTACAGACTTCCAACGGAAGCTGAATGGGAATATGCTGCTTTAGGTTTACGTGGTAATATGCCAATCAAAGGCGAAGAAGTTATTACAGACAGAAGATTGTATCCTTGGGACGGCGCAACTTTCCGCTACCAACGTCATAACAAATCACAAGGTGATTTCTTAGCGAACTTTATGAGAGGTCGTGGTGACTACATGGGTGTTGCCGGTGCTTTAAATGATAATGCTGAGATTACTTCTGATGTACATGCTAATTTCCCTAACGACTTCGGTTTATTCAATATGGCTGGTAACGTAAATGAGTGGACTCAAGACGTTTACCGTCCAATGACAGAAGCTGATGGTGAAGACTTGAATACTTATCGTGGTAACTTATTTACTAAACCATCTACTGACGAAGGTTTAGATTCAATGGGTCGCGTAAAATATGTACGTGAAGATGATGCTGATTTAACAAACAGAAGAAACTATAGAAAATCATTCGCATTAGATTATAATGACGGTGATTCATCTTCACAAGTTGAATATCAATATGGTGTTTCTACTTTAGTAAATAACAAAGCAAGAGTTTACAAAGGTGGTTCTTGGAGAGACAGAGGTTACTATATGTCACCAGGTACACGTCGTTTCTTAAATGAAGATCAATCATCTGATGATATCGGTTTCCGTTGTGCAATGGTTCGTGTTGGTTCACCTGATGGAAATATGTTTGGTGGAAAAGCATTTGGTGAAATGAATAAAACCTTACAGAAAAACAAAAAAGCAAGAAAATACAAATAGTTTAACATAAACATTTGTCAATAAAAAGTCTTCCATTAATACGGAAGACTTTTTTATTTTCACCAATAGCTACTCACCTTTCTAATAACAAATAAATGCAAATACATCAATTATACGAACTATTTAAACAATCAAACGGTGTAACAACTGATACACGAAACATACAAAAAAATCAGCTCTTCTTTGCATTAAAAGGCGATTCATTCAATGGAAATGCTTTTGCACAAAAAGCATTGGAAACAGGCGCTGCTTATGCCATTATTGATGAAAAAGAATATGCTGTAAATGAGCGCTGCATTTTAGTTGACAATGCTTTAAATACATTGCAGCAATTAGGAAATTATCATTTGCACCAAATAAATCCAAAGCACATTTTAGCCATTACAGGTTCAAATGGGAAAACAACTACAAAAGAATTAGTCAATGCCGTATTAGCTACCACGTTTAAAACACACTATACTAAAGGAAATCTAAACAATCATATCGGCATTCCGTTAACATTACTTGAAATGAAGCCGTGCACTGAAATCGCTGTGATAGAAATGGGTGCCAATCATCAAAAAGAAATTGAGAGTTATTGTAAATATGTGGAACCAACACATGGCATCATTACAAATTGCGGCAAAGCGCATTTAGAAGGTTTTGGCGGTGTTGAAGGCATTCGAAAAGGCAAAGGCGAATTGTATGATTATTTGAATCAACATCATGGAACTGTATTTGTAAATGGTGATGATGCGATTCTGATCAATATGCTTCTTCAGCGCAACATGAATAATTACATAACTTATGGGAATAATGAAAAAAATAATTATCACAGTAAAATCTTAATAGATAATCCATTTTTGAAAATACAGTTTGAAGATGTCGAAATAGATTCAAATTTATTCGGCAGCTATAATTACAGTAATATTATGTGCGCTGCTGCAGTCGGAAAATACTTTGGTGTTGAAAATTCAGCTATTAAGAAAGCCATTTCAACCTATTATCCAAGTAATAAACGTTCTGAAATTCTGGATAAAGGCGATTTCAAAGTCATTTGTGATTATTATAATGCCAATCCTACCAGTATGCAACACGCTCTTGAAAGTTTTTCTAAATCAACAGCAAAAAATAAGGTTGTTATTTTAGGTGATATGTTTGAATTAGGCACAGATGCTGAAAAAGAACATCAGTTCATAGCTGATTTGGCAATATCATTAGATTTAACTGCAATTGTGTTAGTTGGAAATGAATTCAGTAAAACAACTACCAATAATTCTGTTTTAAAATTTATAAATACAGACGAAGCAAAAAATTGGTTTCAAACACAACAATTTTCCAATGCAGAAATTTTGTTAAAAGGTTCTCGTGGCATGAAAATGGAAAAAATTATTGAATAATATAGTTATTATATGACAACACAATTACATATTACCACATCCAAAACTGCGCGCATTTTTACTTATGGAATTTTATCGGAAAAAACAAAATTAGTATGGATCGTTACACATGGTTATGGTTTTTTAGCTGAGTATTTCATTAAAAAGTTTGAAATTTTGGATCCTGAAGAGCATTTTGTAGTGGTTCCTGAAGCATTGAACCGCTACTATACCACAGGAATGAGTGGTCGAGTTGGCGCTTCCTGGATGACCAATGAAGATCGTGAAAATGAAATCAAAGACTATATTACATATTTAGATAACGTTTACAAAACCTTAGATTTACAAACAGCAAAAAAGATTGTCGGCCTTGGTTTCTCGCAAGGCGCTTCTACCATTGCAAGATGGTCTATGCACAGCGACTTTAGGATAGATTCATTGGCTTTTTGGGGTTCGAGCATACCAAACGATTGTTTGAAATATAAAGATAAGCTCAATGAGCTTTCTCCTTATTTATTGGTAGGCGATGAAGACGAATTCATCACTGAGCAATTAAAAGAAGAAGTTTTGAAAAGTTTAGATAACGCTGGCATAACATTTTCACATATTTTTTACAAAGGCGGTCATGCTATTTTAACTGAACCTTTATTGCAACTAAGTTCCTGCTTAACCAAGCCGTAACATTGTGGCCGTAATTTTGCACGGAACTTCTGAAAGTTGATTTATGTTAAATATTTCAACTAGCAGCAAAAAAGTTGCCTATGCAAAGAATATTGATAGTTACAATTTTAATGTTTAGCTTTTTTGCGAATTTCGCACAAACTGAATTTGGCGTTGCTTCTTTCTACGGAATTGAATTCAATGGCAAACCAACTGCAAGCGGCGAAATCTACTCTCAAAATAAACTGACAGCTGCACACAAAACATTACCACTTGGTACGGTTGTAAAAGTAACGAATGCTCAGAATAACAAATCAGTGTATGTAAAAATAAACGACCGTGGTCCGTTTGTAAAAGGAAGAGTGATCGATCTCTCCACGAAAGCTGCAGAATTGTTAGGTTACAGAAACAAAGGCACTTGTTATGTAAAGATCGAAATTGTAAAACCAGACCAAACTCCTGCCGATTTATTAAGTGCTTCCATTGATATAGCAAAAGAAAATGGAATTGGCAAAATTGATTCAACTTCAGGAAATGATACTTTAAGTGATTTAAAGACAAATACAGCAGTCAATAAAGAAGTTATAACGACTACATCAAATAATAAAGCGACCGCTGTGCCGGTGAATAATATGCCGCAACCGGCAATTGAGATCAAAGAAGCCAATTCGTATGGTATAAAAAATAAATCTGCTTATTTTGTTATCACTAATTTAGATAAGAATAAATTAGGTTTTTATGGCTTACAGCTAGGCGTATTTTCTGATCCATCTGTTATCTTTCCAATGATCGCTGAACTGGAAAGTTTATACCATGAAAATGTGGCGATTCAACAAGCGGAAGTAGATGGTAAAACCGTTTATAAATTATTGGTTGGCAAATTCCAAAATCGCGCGTATGCTGATGCGTTGAAGCTATTAGTATCACAAAAATACAAGGACGCTTTTGTGGTGAAATACGAATAAGTATATTTTTCTTCTAATAGTATTTTCATAAACACGAAAGAATGAGTATCTTAATCGCGCATGGCTGCGATGATAAACACTATTATAGAAGCAGAATCTTTTGTAACCAACTTAAAGCGCTCTGACAATTGGGTAAGCAATGATGAATTGATTACCAAACTAAAACAATGCTATCAACTTATTCAAGAGCATGAGCGCGAAGACTTGATTCCGGTAACTTGCGTACATATTGCATTATGCTACATCGATTTAGGTGAATACGGCGAATCATGGCATTACACAGAAACTGCTAAATCAACAGCTGAATTTCAAAAAAATTTTGATGCTCATTTAAATTCATTGAGTTTACAGTATAGAATTCAACGTTATTTTGGAAATCTGGATATCGCTCAGGAACTGGTCAACTGCCAGATAGAAATAGCATTACAATATAACAATGCATTTCAACTATGCAGTGCATACTTAAATCAGGCATTGCAGTATTTCTCTCAAAATATAATGAAAGAATCTTTACAAGCATTTGAAAAAGCAGTTCTGTATGCATTAAAACACAAAGATGAATATTACTTAATTAATTTGTATATCAATTATTCAGGTGTTTTAATCCATTTTGCAGAATATAAGAAAGCTACATCTATCTTAAAAATTGCTTTTAATAAAGCTAAAAAAATTAATAATTTATATTTTATCGCTTTTGCTTATTCAAATTTTGCTTTACTCAATGACAAGCAGAAAATTTATGATAAAGCAATTAATTTCTATTTAAAATCAATAAAAATATTCAGTGAACAAAAAAAACTGAATGAAGCAAACCAGGCAAAATTACTCTTGTCAGAAACCTATCTGAATAATAAAGATTATTCTTTATGCAAAAAGACGCTGAACGAAGTACATGTTTTTTCAGAAAAGAATAACATCAAGACGAATCTGAATAGTGTGTTTTTACTACTGTCAATGTTGTCAGAGCAAACTTCAAACTATAAAGATGCATTATTTTATTTCAAGAAGCATAAAGTCATCAACGAAGAAATTTATAATATAGAGGCGAATAACCGTATTAAAAACCTTGAAATACTGCAAAAGATAAACATACTGAATGTTGAGAAAAACAGCGCAGTTTCATTAGCAAATTTAAAGCATGATTTTTTAGCAAATATGAGCCATGAGATCAGGACACCAATCAATAGTATTTTAGGTATCTGCTATTTGCTGGAACAGCAACAATTAGATATTTTGCAACAAAACTACATTAACAGACTAAAACGTAATGGAGAAAATCTGCTAAGTATTGTAAATGATGTTTTAGATATATCAAAAATTGAATCCGGTAAGATGGAATTAGCTATTAATTCATTCTCTTTAAATGCATTAATACAGGATATTTTAAATACAATAGAACCAACAATATTAGAAAAAAATATCAGGTTCATTATTCAAAAGAAATACAACGGCGACATAAAAATGCTTAGTGACCGGATCAGAATTCAGCAAGTGCTGTTAAATATTTTATACAATGCTGTAAAATTTACAATGGAAGGTACTATAACATTACGAGTCAAAATCAATCAAAAGAACATTAAAAATAAACTGGTTATTTTTGAAATAATAGACACTGGCATTGGCATCGATAGAAATAAATTGAATGCTATCTTTAACAGGTACGAACAAGCAACGCCAACCATCAAAACTACGTTTGGTGGTACCGGTTTAGGTTTGAGTATTACACAAAAGATCATCGAATTAATGAATGGAAATATCAAAGTAAAAAGTCAGCTCGGCACCGGTTCTCATTTTATTATTTCTGTTCCGTTTAAAGATAGTGACGAACCGGATGAACCAGTCAAAGCATTTGTCTTTAATGCCGCTACTTTAGCCAATAAGAAAATCATTATTGCAGATGACAATCTTGAAAACAGGTTAATCATTTCCGAGATTCTCGGTAAAAAGTACCAAAATATTCATTCAATATTTGAAGCAGGAAACGGAACAGATGTATTAAGAATATTAAGGAACCACAAAAATGTAGATCTGTTGTTGCTTGATATGGATATGCCGCAATTAAATGGAATTGAAACTATCCAGAAAATACGTAAGAACAAAGAATACAAGTCGTTAAAAGTAATTGGACATACAGCATCTTTGTCATCTTTATCTTTACAGGAATTAATAGAATTTGGTTTTGACAGTTTTATATACAAACCATTTAAAGTTGAAGAGTTATTGAAAAAAATAGAAGGCATCTTTCGCTCATACAAATAATTGCCGGTATTCTTTGAAATCCAATGAAAGTGCAGCTATTTTCTGCTCTTTGTAGAAAAGTTCAATTTTTTTAATTTCTTCATTATACGGAATCAGTAAACTCATTGAAATATTGCCTGCTGTTTTATTCTGTTGAACTGCGTTATTTAATTTTTTTATGATAGACTCCTGAGCATATAATCTATAGCTATTTAAACATGTACCAACCTGATTAAGATAATTTACATACAACATATTATTATTACCTTTTAAGTAAGGAACATTTCCTGGACAAATAACCATCGAGCTTTTATCAATAACAAATTCATTATTCTTATAATCTACTTGTACTCTAATCTGTTTTGTACCTTTAAATATAAAATCGGATCTGAATGGTTCGTTCTCTTGTGTGTACTTTTTATTTCCGTCTTCGGTTTTTAAAATATGTAACATCATATTATTGTGGTATGCTCTATTATGAATTACATATTTTACACGATCACTGCACACTGTATCATAAGCATAAACTTTCTTTTCAGAAGGATCATTCATAATACACTTACTTTTACATACTTTGTAGTATATATCATTGCCGTACTTTAATTTGGTTACTCTTCGATTGATAGGATTAGCTACGATAGACGCCTTGTAGCTATCTTCCCAAATATTCGAATAGTTATCCAATATATGATAATCTACCGCGCCACTTCCGTCATCTTTATACTCATCTGATAAGAAGAATAACTGATGTCCTAATTCATGTAGTAAAGTACCGAAATTATAATATTCAGACACGCAATAATTTCTGTCCGAAACATCATTATAATCAAGGTCATGTAAGATAATCTTGCCTGCACAAAACTCAATTAACTCAGCTTTATCCGGTGCTGCATATAATCCTGTATCATTATTATATGATGCGTAATTTGGATTTATAAAGTAATTAAAATATTTACTTAAGCTTTTTAATGTTCGTTCTTTAAAAAATGCTTTTTTTATAATTTCTGATACGTAATATGGAAAATCCTCTATTTTGTCTTTCATATCCTTTTCCGGAATAAAAACAATATTTGTAATGCTATCTACATGTCCAACTGTATAAATCGGTATTGGTGCTGAATCAACAGGATAAGGTATTGTCGCAAAATTTACTGTTATCTTTTCAATATTATTGGGTCTGCCTGTATAGTTTAAAGTGAAAGTATAACTAATCAATTTATTTCTACCATAAGCATTACGCTTATAATTTAAAGTTATTTTTTTTGCACTGAAAGAATCCCAATCATATAATTTTATCGCATCTTGAGATTCGGTTATATTTCCTGAAGCATCAATAGTATGAACAATTTCACTTAATTCAACTGACAATAAATTGACTAAATCAGCATTTTCTAAAGAAATATAAAACCTGACGCTCTCGGTATATTTTGGCAAAATAGGTTTGTGTATTACCGTTGGCATTGCAATTAATTTAAGCAGTTATTACTAACAAGATAGTGAAATCTATCTTTTATTCATCGCAATGATTTTCTTACTTTTTGTTTTTTTTCGCTGTTTTTGCAGTTGGTTTACTTTTTCTCGCATCTGAAGGTTTTGAAGGCATTCCGGTAGTAATAATCGGCTTACCACCGCTAACACCCGAGTGTTTGATGTAAAAAGTATCAAATTCCAATTGTTTAACACCACCAACAGTGACGAACGATACCTTTTTGTATTTCCAGGCGCTTGGTACAGAAACAGGTGAATTAACGGTATTAACTAAAAATACAGATACTTTAAGATCATCATATAAATCAGCATCTACTGTGCCCATTGCTGTAGCAACGCCAGGATTTGTCTGACTAACAACAACAGGATTATTTGGATAAGCAGATTGAAATACAAGAATAGCAGGATTGTTGCCATTAGCATATGTTTCCAGTTTTGCATATACCGCGTGATTTGCATTTACCGAATTATCCGGTGAGTAAAATTTGATATTAACTGAAATTGGATTTGCCATAATAATGTTTTTTAAATTGTTTGAAAATTGAATGTTATTTAATATTACCAAAGATAAATTAGAGAATTAACACATACAAAAAAAATGAGTAAACGGTCGTTTTATTGAGTAAACGGTCAATGTAGTGCTTTTAGGATGGTTTTATAGCCAAAATCTAACCATAGTGGCTTATGAAAAGTCTATTCTTTTATAAAGCTCGAGGTATAGTTGGTTGTTGCAGTGGTAATCGTTAACTGATACCAGCCATTTGGTATATCTGATACATCTATGTTGTTATCATTAGGTAGTGCATTCAATACCTTTATTATTTGTCCGACTGCATTGTATATGGTTATGATTGTTTTTTGCTGTTGTATGATTTGCTGGTCTAACTGCAGGAATGTTGTACATGGATTTGGAAAGAGTGTAATTTTTTCTGTCTTTCTGTTTATTACTGCTGTTGCTACGGCATTTAAATTTCTTGTCGTGTTCCAGTTGTGGTAACTGGTAGAACATAAAGACGCTACATTCCAGCGATAGCGTTTCGCAGGATTTAATTTCACATCAAACGTAGTATTCGATGTTTCAAAGAAAGTCACTTTGTCACTGTCATCTGCTAATGCAATTTTATATTTCGGCACACCTGCAACTGCATTCCAGTTCAACTGAAAAGAATCAACTGTTATTGCTGTTGATACCAGATTTGCCGGCGCATCACAGCGAACATTCTGCGGAACTTCTTTTGTTTTAAAGAAATTCCAGGCAATTGTATTCATAGAAATATCCTGTGTGGTTTTGCCTAATAAACCTAAAAAGATATCATTGGCGCCCGGCCAGACATGTCCGCCGTTAATGACTTTGTAATATACCTGTTCGGCAGCTTGCGCACAGTTGTTATAAGTATAACGCACGACTCTGGTTCCATCATTTCGTAAATCCGGTAAAGTATCAATCGTTGCCGCAGCAGCACAACCGTTTTTAATTTGCCAGAAATGTTTGACGGAATCAATACTTGGAAAATTGCCCGGAAAACCGACGTATGCAGTAATCGGATCGGCAGTACCATTAAACGCTGCGATATGAATAGGTCTTGCAGGCACACAACTGCTTAAGTTATCAAAAACCATGCTGGCTACATTTGGTGCTATAGCAGCCACTCGATTGGTAGCATCACAGGCCATTTTGTAACTCATAAATCCGCCGGCAGAATAACCGGTGCAATATACTTTTTTCATGTCCGCATTATACAAAACTGCCGCTCTGTCCATCAGATCACCTAAGAATCCGACATCGTCCACTGTAGAAGTGACGAAAAAGAACGTACCGGAATTCCAGCGCAGGTCCACTCCTTCCGGATAAATAACGATACAGCGCGCAGTGTCTGCAGTTTTGTTGAATTGTGTATAATCCATTTCAAACTGTGCTGTTGTTAAAAAACCATGCATGTTAATGACTAATGGCAAATTTTCCGAAGTAGCATAATTTCTTGGTAAATACACTATATATTTCCTGGTTTTGTTTTGCCAGTTAATGGTATAATTTTTTTGTGCAAAGGCATGTTGTGCAACCATTACTGTTGCGAGTAGTATAAAAAAGTATTTTCTCATCAGGTTAGTATAATATCCAATACAACCAAAATGGTTTCATTTTGTTTATTCCAGTCCTGCATTTTTTATATACGGCTCTACTCTCATTTCATGGCCGATCAGTTTCTCAAATGCTTTGTTTAAATCCACACTATTACCTACTGATAATATGTATTTTCTGAAACGGTCGCAGTTGGCGCGTGTCATACCGCCGTTGGCTTTCATCCAGTCGTACACATTATAGTCCAGTGTTTTGCTCCAGGTGTATGCATAGTATCCTGCCGCATAGCCGCCACTCCAGATATGTGCAAAGTAAGGTGTGTGGTAGCGCGTTGGTACTTCATTTAATAACAAACCATATTTTTGTAACGCTGCAGTTTCAAATTCTAAAGTTGGTTTAAAATCGGCTTCGTTTTCTACTGTATGCCAAGCTAAATCCAAAGCAGCGGCTGCCAATAATTCTGTTACATCATATCCTTTATTGAATGTTTCTGCTTTTAACAATTTATCTACCAGCGCTTGCGGTATTACTTCTTTGGTTTTATAATGAATCGCATAGTTTTTCAATACTTCAGGATCTAAAGCCGCATGCTCGTTGATTTGTGAAGGAAACTCTACATAATCATTCGGTACTGCTGTACCGGATAAGCTAACATATTTCTGGCTGGCAAATAATCCATGCAGTGTATGACCAAACTCATGGAACATAGTAGTTACATCATCATAACTAATTAATGATGGATTATTACCTACCGGTTTGGCAAAATTAAATACATTGTAGATTACCGGCTTTTGTTTTAAATAGTAAGATTGCGGCACAAAGTTATCCATCCAGGCACCGCCGCTTTTGTTATCACGTGTATAAAAATCTAAGTAATAGATAGCAATAGATCTGCCATCTTTATCAAACACTTCGTATGCAACCACATCCGGATGATACACTGGCAAGTCTTTGCGCACTTTAAATGTCAGGCCATACATTTTTTTTGCCGCGAAGAACACGCCTTTTTCCAATACGGTTTTCACTTCAAAATAAGGTTTGATCTCACTTTCATCCAAATCGTATTTTGCTTTACGCACTTGCTCCGCATAATAATTCCAATCCCAAGGTTCTAGCTTGAAACCGCCATTTTGTTTGTCGATGAGTTCCTGTATATCTTTCGCTTCTGCGTTCGCTTTTGCTACAGCAGGTTTTGCCAACTGAGCCAGTAAATCTATTGCGCGTTCCGGTGTTTTTGCCATTTGGTCCTGTAAACTCCAGGCAGCATAACTTTTTTTGCCCATCAGTTGTGCTTTTTGTAAACGCAAACGAATTATTTTTTCCAGTATCGCTCTTGTGTCGCCGCTGTCGTTCTTTTCAGCACGTGTCCACGATGCTTTGAATAATTTTTCGCGTGTAGTTCTGTTATTCAGATATTGTAACAACGGATGCTGTGTATAATTCAACAGACCTAAGATGTATTTTCCGTCTTTTCCGGCTTCGGTAGCTTTTGCTTTTGCTGCTGTAATATCTGCATCACTTAAACCATCCAGCTCTTTCACATCATCTACCACCAAAGCGGCATTCTTTCGTGCTATTAGTAATGTATTGCTGAACTCCGTGGTTAAAGAAGCCAGTTCCTGGTTTACTTTTTTTAATTTCTCTTTATCGGCATCCGAAAGGTTCGCTCCTGCCAATTCAAAATATTGTAAATAGTATTGCGTCAGTTTTTTGTCTTCGCCTTTTAATGAATCTAAATTGATCGCTTTTATGCGTTTATATAATTTAGTATTCAGATAAATTTTATCGTTGTGTGCTGCAAATATTGGTGAGTATTCTTCGTCAATTGCCTGCAACGTAGGATTGGTGTTGGCACTTACCAGTTTACTAAATATGCTTCTTGCACGGTACAAATCCTGTCCGCTTATTTCCAATGCCAATACGGTATTTTGAAAGGTTGGTTTAGCTTTATTGTTCGCAATTTTCTCCAATTCAGCATCGTGCTTCTTTAAACCGATCTCGAAAGCCGGTTTGAAGTCTTCATCTTTGATCAAATTGAACGGCGGCGCCTGGTATTGCAGTTTGCTTTTTTGTAACAACGGATTGATACGTTTAACCGGTTTGTTTTGTGCGTTTAATGAAAAAATTGAAGCTGCGAAGATCATCGCGCCTGCAATTTTTGTTTTATTCAATAGATTCATAAAGATTAAAATTTTCGGTTGTAAATATAAGCGTATTTAGTGCAAATAATTGATGATTAGTTGCAGATAGTTTGCAAATCTTACAGCAAAATTTTGTCGGTTTCCGGCTAAGTTGTTTAGTTATCCGGAAAAGTGGTGTGCTAATTCCGGAAAATAGTGTAGTGTTCAGGAAAATTGGTGCGATGATTTGGAAAATTATTTTGCGCTCCGGGGAAAGTTGTGTGGCGATTTGGGAACTTGTTTTGCGCTTCAGGGAAAATGGTGTGGTGTTCAGGGAAAGTTGTGTGGTCTTTTGGGAAGTTGTTTTGGTGTTCCGGAAACTTATTTTAGTTTCCAGGGAACATGTTTTGGCGATTTGGAAAGTTGTTGCACGCTTCAGGAAACTTGTTTTGGTGATTTGGAAAAGTGTTCTGTGTTTCAGGAAACCTGTTCTGATCTTCAGGAAAAGTTTTTTGGCGTTCAGGAAACTTGTTTTGCGCTCCAGGGAACATGTTTGGCGATTTGGGAAAGTGTTTTCCGCTTCCGGGAAAGTTGCGCGGTGGTTTAGGAAAGTTGCGCGGCGTTCCGGAAAAGCTTTTTGCGCTCTATGGAAAGTGTTTTACGCTTCAGGAAAAGTTTTGGATGGTTTTTTGATTGTTTTTGGCAGTTTCAGTGTCTTTTTGTCAGGATTTGGGGATGGTGATGGTGAATTGGTGGTTTTCCAATCAGAGATTGGTTTAATCAGTAGACACTAGACGTCCTCCGGAAGTCTAGCGCCAGAGTTGTGAGATTGCTTCACTGCGTTCGCAATGACGCGCGATGCGCAGAATGGCAAAGAGATTGCTTCACTGCGTTCGCAATGACGCGCGATGCGCAGAATAGTAAATTTCGCAAGGGCTATTTATCAATATTTCCAATGTATTTCTTTTTAACACTTTCATTTAAAAGCCCTACTATACAATCAGCTGTTTCTTCCAAAACAGCATCATTATAAACTAATGAATTTGGAATACGCAAAGTATAGAAACCTTTTAAGAAAGAATAGTAAGTACGTTTTAAGTCTGACAGAGCTTGTCGAGCATCATGATTATGATGTCTGCCGTCAACTTCAATATTTATTCTTGCTTCAGGAATAGCTATGTCAATGTGTTTATATCCATCAAATTTTTCTAATTCCGCGGGTACACCTCTTTCTTTCAATGCAAAATACAAACGGATTGTTTCTCGTGTGGTAATATCTTGCATATTGTTTATCCATTGCTGATGCTGTATACAAAGAGTGACACCATAATTATTCTGTGAAAACACGATAACTCCTTCACTTAGATAAGAGCCACATTCAATACATTTTTCATTATAGTACTTCATTTCGATTTTGCATTTTAAAACACAACTTTCACATCTTCTTTATAGTTCTGCAATGTTCCGTTTAAGCTGGCTGTCCAACCATCAATAAATACTTTACCGTTTTTAATGGCGTTTGAATAATCATCACTGGTTATTTGCTCGCTGTTGGTTATGTAGTAATGATTGCCGATTTTGTAAATGCAATCTTTTACCACTTCTTCGGGAACTTGTGTGGGCTCGTCGAGACCAACGGTGAAAACCATATTGTAAATGCGACTGATAGCGTCTGTGTCATTTTCAGTTATGGATATTTGTCCTTTGTCGTCAACTTTTAATTTAGGTGCTTCTACACTGTCAAACACTTTAAAGCCAATATCAGGAACTTGTTTTTTATCTTCCTCGAATAATTCGTTTTTGCTGTTTTCAGTTTCAACATCTTTGATTATTTTATCTCCTGCTCGTTTGAGGCGTTCTATGGTTAAGCTTGAAATTACTGGAGGTAATTTAGAATCTAAACAAAATTTATATGCTGGCTTATCTTCTTTGATAGCTTCGTCTACTTGACAAAGAATAAATTTTCTTTTACCACCATCATCTGCATTTAATTGCATTACTGCCTGTCCCGTTGTCCCAGAACCTGCAAAAAAATCAAGTATAATTTCATTATCTTTTGAAGCTAAATGAATAATTCTTTTTATTAGCCTAACAGGCTTGGGAGTTTCAAAATATAACTCACCTTCAAACAGTTTTCTTAGCTCTTGAGCAGCTTCTTGATTATGAGCAACATCTTTGTGATACCATATTGTTAAAGGTGTTATACCTTCTTTTACCTCATTAAGAAATCTCTTTAATCTTGGAACATTTTCACCATCTTCTCCAAACCAGACTCTTTCATCTAAAATTAATTCTGCAATTTTTTCTTTTGAAAATCTCCAGCATATTCCTTTTGGAGGTGATACTTTTCTGCCTGAAGGTGTAGTTATTTCAAAATCGTAATTTGCATTGTATGTTTTAACTGTCATATCACCAGAAACCCAAACACCACGAGTATCATTGTCAGGGTTTTTATATCTTTTCAATGCTTCTTCATTTCTTTCTAGAAGATTTGGTCTGAAGAATTCTTTATTTTTTGAATAGATTAGAATATGGTCATGATTATCTGAAAACCATTTTGCATCATTTGAAGGTGCAAACTTTTTCTCCCAGATAATATTCGCAACAAAATTCTCTTCTCCAAAAACATCATCACAAAGCAGCTTTAAATTCGCTTGCTCGTTATCGTCAATACTTATAAATATTACTCCATCTTTTCTCAGTAAATCTCTTGCCAATAATAGACGAGGATACATAAAAGCTAACCAACCGTTGTGGCTTTTTTTAGTTTTGAAGCTAAAGTCCATTCTTGCGAAATCGCTTTCACTTAAGTTTGCCAACCCTAAAACTTCTGCTTCTTCTTTGTCGAATTTATCAGGATAAACAAATTCGTCACTGGTGGTATTGTACGGTGGGTCTATGTAGATACATTTGATTTTTCCGCTGTAATGGTTTTTAAGAATTTTTAAACTATCGAGGTTGTCGCCTTTTAGCACCAAATTTTCTGTTGTGTCAATATTCTTGCTCAACGTGTTATTCAGGCGTAATTCCTTTTCTGTCTTTTGAGCATATTTGGCTCGGGCAAAGTTTCTGCCCACAAAGTTTAAACCGTAACCGTTAACTTTTTCGTCAATGGGCAAACCCAAAACGGCTTTTAGTTCTTCTAAATTTATTTCAGTGTCACGGATTACGTTTGGGTAGTGCTCTTTCAGAAAACTCAACAATTTGTTTTCGTTATTTTCTGAGCCAACAACCGTAAAACCTGCGTTTATAAAATCTTGTTCGTTCATTTTAATTATTTTAAGCTACCAGGCAACATTAGTAAAAAAGGAAGTGCTTTGCTGTAATCCAGTTCAGTATATTCTAATCCCAACAGGCGTATATTTTGGTAATAGGTTTGGTGGTGTTCATAATAGTTTCTTTCGCTGGCTACAAACCAAGCTTTTTCGCCTAATTTTTGAGCTAAGAACCACTTTTCTAATAATCGTCCGCTTCTGCCGTTTCCATCGTTCCACGGATGAATTTTCACAAACACTAAATGAATCATAGCAGCAAAGAAGAAAACTTCCTGAATGGATAATTTCTGTTTCAGGAGCAGTTCAATGTCACTGTAAAATTTTTCCATCTCTGCCTCTACTTCATAGGGCGATGCAGCTACATACTCAATTTTTCCATCGGGTGTGCTTACATACATGTTGTGGATTCGCAATTTGCCTTGCTGATGTTTTGCGACTATATGTTTGCTCAATAATATATGTGCCTTGCTTATGTTCGGCTTGTTCAGTTCATTTGTTTTGGCAAAAATATAAGCACTGTATAAGTCATCAATCTTTTTGGTGTAATCAGGTAAAAATTCAATACCAAATTTTTTGTGTTTGATGTAACTGTCTAACTCAATATTCTCTCCTTCTATTTTGCTTGAAAAGACAGAGGCAACAGAAGTATAAAAGCTAAATGTATCTGTAGATATTTCAGCATCTTTCAAAGATTCAAATCGTTCTTCTAAGTCTTTTGGAATTACTTTGAGGTATTCATCCAATAACTCGTTTCTTATTATTTGTAAATCCATTGTTTATGCGTTGTTTATCAATGCCGCTAATTGCGTTTTATTGATACGTTCTTTAAATGAAACTCTAATGTTTTGGTCTTTGTAGTGTTTGTCTAATGCCTCAAAATACTTTTTGGCAAAATCAATCTTACCTTTTTCATCTACTGGAATAGCAGTTGACGATTTATAACCTTTGGCTTCCACTACCAAAAATATTTTGTTGCCTTCAGTGCTTTTGATGGCATAGCAAAAATCGGGGTTGTATTTGCCCAAAGGGGTTTGGATATTTAGGCGTGGAAGTTTGCCGAAAATTTCAATGCTGTCCATGTCGGGGTCTTGCTCCACAATTTCCAATTCAAAATCACTATCGTATTCAATCACTTCTTCAAATACCCATTTGGTTTTTAAACTAAAATCGCCTGCAATGTCTTTTTGAAATTTGCCTACGCTTCCTGTGTCTAAATAGGTTTTCCCTTTTTCGGTTTTAAATACGTTGGGCAAACCTGTTCCGTTAATTCCGTCATACTTAATGTTTGCTTTAAGCATTGCAATTAAGTTCTTGTTGATTATTTCGGAAATTTCCCTTTGTGCCTGTTCAGGATTGTTGCAAAGCATTTTAGTTTTGAAATCATCACTCAACGCATTGAAAACCTTTACTACAAATGAAATAGGGGTTTTAGTGTTGTTGGACAAAGTGCGAACCAATTCCAAATAATCGACTTTGCTTTTGTATGAAACGGTGTCGGTCAGCTTTTCTGTAATGGCGTGTTGTTCACCAATTTTGTTCACGTTTAGTTCTGCACGAATGGTTTGCAATAGAATTTCTTCAATATTTACGGCTTCAATTTGTGATTTTATGTTTTGTATCAGTTGGCTTTCCTGTTCTGCAGTCAAAGTTTCCAACACATAGAAAGCATTTTTATTGATAGAATTCCAAAGGTTTTGAAACTCTTGCAAATGCGTTGCCTTTATAAAAACTTTCTTTTTCTCTTTTTTCTTCTCGGCTTTCTGAACGTAAGTGTTGGTATCGGTTGCAAACAAACTTTCAATGGCTTTCACCTGATCTTCGGGTAGATTTTGTTCTTTAAGAATAGCTGAAAACTCAGGCGATTTTTCGTAAATCTTTTGTCCGTCAACAATTGCCTTGCGAACAATCATTTTCTTGTCTTTCAAAATATCATCCACCAAAGTAACTACTGTGTCATCATCAAATCCCGATTTTTCTTTGAGTGTTTTAATGAGTTCTTGTTCGGTGAATGTTTCAGAAATCAGGAAAGAGTTACTTAAAATTTCATTTTGAATTGCTTCTACAAAACCGTGTTCTTTGCTTGATACAACTACATCAAGGTTGTTGATTTTCCAAAATGCTTCTTGGTCGTCATTCAGATTTTTAAGCGTGTTTCGCTGTAAGTTTTGATTGACGCAAATGCGTAAACCTCTACCTATTTGTTGCAATTTTGATATTTCGCTTCCTTGATTGGAAAGTTTACAGATGGTGAAAACATTCGGATTGTCCCAACCTTCCTGCAATGCCCAAATGGAGAAAATAAAACGAGTAGGACTTTCAAACGAAAGCAATTTCTTTTTGTCTTTTAGAATTTCGTCAACTCCTGCTTTTACTTTTTCGTCTGCGTTTCCTTTGTCGCCTGAAAAATATCCTTTGTGAACTTGCAGCGTATTGTCGCTATCAAAATCGTTCTGCAAGAATTTATAATAGTCGTTTGATTGGTCAAGTTTGTTTACTAATTCTGTGTATTGCTTTTTGTATTCTTCTTCAAAAAAGTTCTTGATTTTAGGATTGTCGCCACGAAATAAACTGGTGTCACTTTCCATAAAAAACAAGGTCAATGCTTTTATGCCTTGCTCAAACAATCCCTTTTCTTTTTCAAAGTGAATTTTGATTGTTTCTTTAATCATTGCCCGCAATGATTCGTCCGATAAAGAGTAATCAACCTTTTCAATGGTGTCGTCCGCTAAAACAATGGTGTCTTTGTTTATTTTTTTTATGCTTTTTCCGTTGAAAACTGCTCCAACTCCTAATTCTCGTCTGGCAATAATTCCATTGGTTAAAGTGCTTACAATGGCTTTTTTGTTGTCAATGCCAATGAGTGTGTCTGTATTTTCAACCACGTCTTGCGTATAAACCACAATTTTCTTTACCAAACTTTGTCGGAATGAAGAAATGCTGTCTAAAACATAGGCAACATTGGATAAAGGCAAACTGTCTTTCTTTTTGGGGAATGTAGCCCCAAAACGCAAAAAGTAATTTTCAAAACCTTCAAAATAGGTTTTAAAAGCGTTACCCTCAAAACGGTGTGGTTCGTCCATTATCACGATTGGATTTAGGCGCTTTAAACATTCCAAATATGATTTTGGCGGTTCTTGATTATTTACAAATAATTCAGGCGTGTTAATGTCTTTTTCTAATGGTCGGTTTAAGATATTGTCTTTGTGGCTAAATGAGCTTGGTGTGATTACCAAAACAGATAAATGGGAAGTGCCTATAAATTGTCTGACGGCTGAAATGTTTCCACCTTCGTAAACAAAGGTTTCAATTTCCTTTTCTTTCTCGTTGGCGTAAAAGCTTTTAAAGTAATCTTTAGTGTCTTCTAAGTTTGTTTTTGTCCCCTCTCTGATTGGAACTGTCGGAATAAGAATGATAAATTTTTTGTAGCCGAAATGCTTACTTAGTTCAAAAATGGTTTTTATAAACGTAAACGTTTTACCCGTTCCCGTTTCCATCATTATGTCAATATTTTTGTTTTCTTGAACTGGAAAATTGTATTTGTAATTTTTATGGTGTGCCGTCAGTACCTCAACAAAATTCACTTTTTGGCGAAGACTCTCAAAAAGACTGATGATATTATTGACACAGTCTTCCTGATAGGTTTGAATTTCATATTGAAACTGTTTTGATTCTGTTTTTGTAGTCATTAATTACTTATGTTATCCAATTGTCAAAGTTAATAATATAAAATTGTTATTCAGTTCGTTGTTGATTAAAAATTGACTTATCTGACAATTTGAATACCGCTCAGTAATGAATAACTGTTGCACATTTCTAAAAAAATGTTAAACTTTTTATTATATACAATAAACAGACAGTGGCTGCGTTTATATGTATCAAAAGATTTTTTGTTCTTACGTGCACACTGAGAATTTTTATCAAACACGTTCTGTATAGTTCCGATAAAATAAAACAAGCCGGTGCTTAATGGCAGTGTTCTATTATTAATAATTTAAATAAAAACAGACATGAACACATTCATAGAAAATCTCCTTTCCATGTATAAAGCAACGAAAGGTGTGTGTGATGACAATATCACACTGATCAATACAAACGCAGGCGTGGCTGGTTTGTATGCACACTACCTCGTGTTGCTGAAAGAAATGGACGACATCAGCCGCGACCAAAGTATGAACCGGACTGGTGTAGCTGAAGACAAGCAGTTTGCGCGTAACAAACTGAATCTTTCTATTGAAAGATCAGCAGGTTATATCGTGGCTCATTTCAGAAATGTACATAATTTTTCGATCGCAAACTCAGTGGACAAAGCATTGAGTACGGTACAGGCCATGGCTGACCAAACCGTAATTGTTCATGGACAACTTGTGGTCAATATACTGACCGGAAACCAGGCGGAACTGGCTCCTTTTGGTGTGGATGCTGCGTATATTGATTCGTACAATATAACGCTGACGAATTATATAACGTTAGTGGCCACTCCGACTACGGCACGCAACATCCGGAAAACATTGACGAAACTGCAAAAACAAAAATCGCAGGAAATCTCTCTGTTCCTGAGAAAAGAACTGGATAAGGCAATGACAGGTCTTAAGGATGAACACCTGGATGTTTACCTTACCTATAAGAATGCCCGCAGGATTGTGAAAAACGGTATCCGTCATCATAATTTCGGTATTATTTCAGGTACGGTAAAAGACGGCGATAGTCATTTAGTGCTGGACGGCGCATTGGTGGAAGTGGTTGGTACAACAACTAAACTGGTTACGAATGAATCGGGCATGTTTACAATCATTGATGTTCCGCCGGGTACATATACCTTGCAAATAAGTGTTGGTGGTTATGCAATCAAGACAATTGAGAACATTGCAGTGACTACAAAAGAGACGACAAGTTTGGAAGTGCTGATGGAAGCCAGTGTGTGATGAGTGATGTATTTTATGCAAGTAAATGAAAAAGCTAATTCTAACTTTTATATTTAACTGATGAAAAAATGGATCATTATATTGGTTTCTTTATGTTGTGGCTGTATCGCTGTTGCTTTGGCTTTATCATTTCAAACGATTGACAATAACAAACTACTTGTTCATCTAAAAGGCGCCTGCTTTGCTGCTTTTGTATCTGCCATCTTTATTATTTTGGGAATTATAATTCCTGCCTATAAACTATTGCCTAACGGATATTATCATATATGGCAACCAATGTTGCTAAAATTTATTTGCAAAATTATTGGTGTGCAATTATTTGGAAAGATAATCGTATTCCTGTTTTATAATAAACAAAAAATAAAAGCTACCTATTTTGGCAGCACACAGGAAAAATTAGATGCTTTCATAACCAAAACCAAACGAAATGAATTTGGTCATTTAGTGCCATTCGTACTACTTCTATTTTTCAGCGTTTATTTGATTTGCATACATCGAAGCGTTTTTGTACCGTCTATTATGCTTATTAATGTATTGGTTAATTTGTATCCTGTTTTACTACAACGACACCATCGAACATATTCAAAAAAATAAGTGCTCAGTTAAACTCAGGATTATCTTTCTTCAGTGGCATCTTGTTCATAGCGCGTTCGGAAATGGCAGTGATGCTTAAACTTGGATTCACACCCGGATTGGCGGAAATCATACTGCCATCGCACACCATCATATTTTTGTAGTTGAATACTTTATTGTCTTTATCGATCACACCGCTTTTATCATCTTTTCCCATGCAGGCGCCACCTAAGATGTGAGCGGTTGTCGGAATACCAAATAAGGTTTCTGTGCTCATTACCATCGCTTTGCCATTTACAATCTTTTCTACTTCATGCGCCAGTTCCTGTGCTTTCGGATTGAAGGCAGTCGGCGCCGGACCGCTGTCCATATTTGTTTTCATTCCGCCAAAAATATTTCGTTTAAATCGCAAGGTAGAGTCAATACTTTCCATATATAACAGTATTTGCGTGCGTTTGCTCCAATCATCAATGAAAAACGCTTTTAAGTTGCTTAACGGATGCAGGACAAAATCTTTTAGCATATTAAAAAAACGAATAAATATATTTTTTCCTTGCACCATCGGCGCCATAAAGATGCGCCAGAAACCGGACCCTTCTGAATATTTTACCGGTTCAATATGCCTACTTTCATCTATGTTGATAATAGAACCAATAGCTATGCCTTCCGAAAACGACGTATTTTTATCAAATGAAGTAACACCAATTAAACTTTCTGAATTGGTACGCAAACCGGATCCAATCGTTTCCGATAAATTCGGCAGCGAAGTTGCTTTCAGCTTTAATAACAAATCCACCGTTCCTAAAACACCACCGGAAAAAATAACGCCTTTGGCTTTTACGCTTCCTTTTTCAGGAAAGAAATTAGACAAGGAATCTTTGAATTTTATTTCATAACCGGCACCGCCATCAGCACTTAACGGCACTACATCATACACTATTTTTTCGGCTAATATTTCAGCACCTAATTGCTGTGCTAAGTACAAATAATTTTTATCTAATGTATTTTTCGCATTGAAACGGCAGCCAATCATACAACCACCACAAAGATTACAGCCGGTTCTGTCAGGGCCTTTGCCGCCAAAATAGGGATCCGGAACCGTAACATCTTTTTTACCGAAATAAACGGCAACATTGGTTTTGTCAAACGAATCCGGACGACCAATATTAGCCGCTAACTGTTGCATTACCTTATCGCTTTTGCTCATGTATGGATGTCTTTCCGCACCTAACATTTTTAATGCTACCTGGTAATATGGCTTCAGATCTTCTTCCCAGTTTTCCAAGCCATTCCAGTGACCGGTATTATAAAATTCGGATTTTGGAATCGGCAATGTATTGGCATACACCAGCGAACCGCCGCCAACACCAACGCCGCTCACTACAGCTACATGACGATAAAAAGTGAGTTTAAACAAACCTTGTAAACCGATACTTGGCATCCACATCCATTTGCGTAAATTCCAGTTTGATTTTGCAAAGTCTTCCGGTTTGTTGAACCACTTCCCTTTTTCGATCACCAGTACTTTATATCCTTTTTCGGATAAACGCAACGCGGAAACCGAGCCACCAAAGCCGCTGCCGATAATTACATAATCGTAATCGAATTGTTGATCTGCCATAGCATGAATTTATGATTGACAATGTACGATTTTGGCCGGAATATTTAAATAGATAAAAGATAAGAAGCTTTGAATTAATTTATCCGTTCTGAACCGGATTAACTTCTGTTAATTTTTATTTGTACTTTTTTATCTTTAGAACAGATGTTTCTGTTTGGAATGATTTACTTTTAATTATCAATTTAATTCATGGCAAAAGCAACAGTTGTTATACACGACGTACTTATTATTGGTTCCGGATTTTCAGGCATCGGCACCGGCATACAACTGAAAAAAGCCGGTTATTCGTTTGTTATTTTAGAACGCGAAAGTGATCTCGGCGGCACCTGGCGCGATAATAAATATCCTGGTATTGCTGTTGACATTACATCGTTTACCTATTCATATTCTTTCGAGCAGAATCCAAACTGGAGCCGCGTGTTTGCACCAGGCAAAGAGTTGTTTGAATATGCGCAACATTGCGTTGACAAATACAACTTACGGGAACATTTTATATTTAATGCAACGGTTACAGATGCTGCCTTTGATGAACAAAAAAAATACTGGACAATTACTTTAAGCAATAAAAGAAAACATTATGCAAAGGTCGTAATTTCAGCAACAGGCGCGTTGACTGATCCAAATTTTCCGGATATAAAAGGTATCAATCATTTTAAAGGTGAACTCATTCATACAGCACGATGGAAAAAGGAATATGACTTAAAAAATAAGAAAGTAGCTGTCATCGGAACAGGTGCCACCAGTGTGCAACTGATTCCAGCCATTGCGCCAATTGTGCAGCAATTACAAGTGTACCAGCGCACACCGATTTGGATAGCACGCAAGCCGGATGCCGTTATTCCAACTTATTTGCAAGATGTTTTTTCGTTGTTGCCTTTTACTCAAAATTCTATCCGAAAAGTTACCGATAAGATCACAGAGCAAGTAATGGTGACGGCTGTCGTAAAGAACAAACAGTTTCCGTTTATCATTAAATATTTAGAAAATGTCTGTTTAAGAAATTTGCATAAGCAAGTTAAAGATCCTGTTCTACGAGAAAAATTGACACCTAAATATGGTTTTGGATGTAAGCGTCCGAGTTTTTCGAGTGATTATTATCCGACATTCAACAGAAAAAATGTAGAACTTATAACAGACGGAATTACAGAAATAACGAAAGACAGCATTATTACGAAAGATGGTACAGAACGGAAAGCCGATACGCTGATTACTGCAACCGGTTTTAAAGTGATGGCGAATAATAGCATGGTGAATTATAAAGTCTATGGAAAAGATAAACAAGAATTGAGTGAATACTGGCAGCAAAACCGACTACAAGCGTATCATGGCTGTAGCATTCCCGGTTTTCCTAATTTCTTTATGATCTTTGGTCCGTACAGCGCTTCCGGTTTGTCGTGGTTTGATTTGATTGAGATTCAGTTGAATCATATTATGCGTGTGTTGAATGAAAACAGGAAACGAAAGACTGATGTTGTAGAAATTAAAAAAGAAGCAAACGATACTTATTTTAAATACATGTTAGAAAATCAGGAGAACACGGTTTTTTTCAATAATAATTGTTCCGGTGCCAATAGTTATTACTTTGACAAAAACGGCGATGCTCCCTTTTTGCGACCGTTATCGGTTGCTGAATCCAGAAAATACAGCTTAACTTCTGATTTGAATCACTACTCTTATTCCTAGTAAAATCATTCTGAAAAAATATTTCATTTTCATGGAACTTTATTAGAATAAATTTGGTTTATAAAATAAACTACTTTATTTTTACACTTAATTTATACAACAATGGAAGAAAAAAATATCACCGAACAGGAAAGTTTAGCCATCATTCAAAATATGATGAACAAAACCAAAGCGCAATTATTTGACAACTCGGCATTGTTTCTGCTTTGGGGTTTTGCTGCACTAATTTGTACTGTAACACAATATATCTTAATAAAAACACATGTACAAGACAGCGAAGCCGTTTGGATTGCAATGCCAATAATTGCTATCATCCACATCTATATTGTCGTTAAAAAAAGAAAGGAAATTAAGCTACAAACCTATAATGGCAATGCAATAAGTGCGCTATGGACAGCCATTGGATGTGCATTTATTTGCATCGTATTTTTTGCTTCTCAAAAAATAAATATTTTGCCAACTATTATATTGTTATATGCAATTGGCACATTTGTTACAGGAAAAATAATAGACTTTAGACCATTAGTAATTGGTGGTTTGATTTGTTTTATTTTAGCAATTGTAATTTCTTTTATTAAAGATGAAAATCAGTTGTTAATTATGGCAGCAGCCATTTTAATATCTTACATCATTCCCGGATTTTTATTAAAAAATGAGTTTAAAAATCAGCAAGCATGAAAACGTTTACTGAGTTAGATCCAATATTACATTCACAATTGCGGTTAGCAATCATGTCGTTGCTGATTGGTGTAAAAGAAGCTGATTTTACTTACATACAGGAAGCTACACAATCTACAAATGGCAATCTTAGCGTGCAGATTTCTAAACTGAAAGATGCAGAATATATCGAAGTAAAAAAAGCATTTGAAAACAATTATCCAAAAACGACTTGTAAGATCACTAAAAAAGGAACGAAAGCATTTGAAAAATATGTCGCTGATATACAAAAGTATTTAGTCGTAAGTCGTAAGTCATAAGTAGTAAGTAAAAAATAAAATTAATATTCTATCATTCAACGATTCTATAAAAATAAAAAATAATAAAAATGGAAAATCAACAAGAAAAAGACCAGCTATTATGGCAAACTGCACAAGCAAGAGTTGCTTTTAAAAGAAATTTAATTTCATATTTAAGTGTAAACTTATTGCTTTGGGCAATTTGGTTTTTAACTGCTTATAAGAATGATATTAACGGAATTCCGTGGCCAATTTGGCCAACTGTATTTTGGGGAATTTCGTTAGTTTCTAAATATTTTAAAGCATATCATGCTGATTTTAATTCGGTAGAAAAAGAATACGATAAGTTAAAAAATAAGTATTCATGAAACAGTTCAAATATGTAATCATTAATTCAGCTCTGTTATATGTAACAACTGCTGTTTTGGAAATGATATTGCATGAATGCAGCCACTTTTTGGCTGCATTCTATTTTGATGCAAAAGAATTATCGCTCCATCATAATTTTGTAAACTATGATGATGGTAATTTAAGCATCCATCAAAAAATATGGATTGCATCTGCAGGCCCGATGATGAGCTTGTTTATTGGTTTATTGTTTCATTGGATTGTGGTAAAATCCAAAAAACGAAATAGTTTATTCTTGTTTAATGTATTTATGTCGGTGAATGGCTATATCGGATTTTTAGGTTATTTGATGATCGCGCCATTAACAACGTCTGGTGATACCGGTTTTGTATTTCATGCACTTGGCTTTCCGTTTTGGGTAGTTATTTTAATAGCAATAATAGGATTATTGATGTTGTATTTTATCATAAAAAATCTTACCAAACACTTTGTAGAGATGGCTTCGATAGAAATTATAGAAAACAAAAACCAGCGAAGAATATTTGTACAGGCAATTATTCAATACCCAATTTATATTTGTGTAGTATTTATGATGTTGTTGAATTTACCTGTACAAATTTGGGTGAGTTTGATGCCAGCGTTCAGTTATTTTTCTTTGTTTTATGCATATGGTGATGCGTTGAATAAAAACTACTCTGATTTGAATTACAATAAAGAATTCGATCTATTAAATAACATTCAACCAGCTATTATTATTGTATTCGTGTTCGTTGTTATTCTAAACAGATTATTGGTAAATGGATTTTATTTTCACTAGTTTATTAGTAAATATTTTTCATTTAAGGGAATTTTTACAGAAATCAGTACAACATTAAATAATTGAATATCATTACTTTAAAACACATTTTTATGTATTTTGAACTATAAAGAAGGTTTTATATTAGAATTATTACCAAAATTTGTAACTTTTTTTCATTGCCGATTTGGATAGTTTTGTATCATAACTTTTTAAAAATAATTATCATGAAAAAAGCAACAAAAATTTTAGCACTGTTATTGATCATAGGAATTGGTATTTCAAGTTGTTCGAAAGACAAAATTCAGAAAACGCAAAACGCAAGACAATCTACATTAAATGATTTTTACAAACTTACTCAAGCGCCATTGCAAAGCTTCACCATTAACGCTGCACAATTTCAAACTGTTGTTGGCGCAAAAGGAACTACTATTTACTTACCGCCAAGTGCATTTAAAACAAAAACAGGTGCTATTGTATCAAGCGGAAATGTTATCGTTAAATTACAGGAAATGTTAAAAGGTGCAGATATGATCTTGTCTAACAAAACAACAACATCTGATGGTAAGCTGTTAAAATCCGGCGGACAAATCTATATTAAAGCATATAAAGATGGTGAAGAATTAGTAATGAATAAAAGTGTATTTACTAATGTTTACATTCCTTCAGCAACAAATACACCAATGGATTTATTCTATGGCACTGTAACACCAAGCGATTCTATAAGTGGTGATACTACAATAAACTGGACACCTGTTGATACCAGCAGAAATGTTGTAAATACAACTATAACCGATACTACAGCAGGTCATTACACATACGCTTTCACGTTTAAATTAGATAGTTTAACTTACATCAATTGCGACTATTTTTATAATTCACCCAATCCTTTAACAAATATTTTCGTAACTACACCATCCGCTTTTGTAGATTCGAATACGAATGTGTTTATTTATTTTCCGAGCATAAATTCAGTTACCAGAATGCATACATTTAATTTTGCAACCAATACATTTAGTCTGTCCAATGGCTACTTCGTACCTGAAGGTTTATCGATAAAAATTGTTGTTATTGCTAAAATAGAAGATCAGTATTACTATGAAATAAAACCGACAACAGTAGTTACCAACTTAACTGTGACATCCAATCCTGTTGCTGCTACGTTGGCTGAAATTCAAACAGCTATTCAAGGACTCTAACACTTGTTCTTTAAAATAAAAAGGTTGTCTGAAAAATCAGACAACCTTTTTATTTTATTATTTTAAAAATCTATCTTGCTCTATTCACAGACCAATTTGAAGCTGCATCTAAATTTCCATGTTCTGATATAGAAAATGCCTGTTCGTTTTCACTGAATAATTTAGCAGCTAATAATGCCGCTAATGTTACTTCGGTTTCATTTACTTTTTTCGGATCAAAATAATTATCTACAAATTTAGTATCAAAATTTCCTGTCGTAAATGCAGCATGATTTAATACAAACAATCCAAACGGCAACGTCGTTTTTACACCTACGATTTTATAATCAGCAATGGCTTGTTTCATTTTTTCGATAGCGTCCATTCTATTTTTTCCATGCACTACTAATTTCGCAATCATAGGATCATAATAAATTGGAATATCCATGCCTTGCTCAAAGCCATCATCTACGCGGATGCCATCACCTTTTGGTGTTTCGTACACTTCTAACTTACCGATATCAGGCAGGAAATTATTTTCCGGATCTTCTGCATACACGCGCAATTCCAATGCATGACCATTTATTTTCAGATCGTCTTGTGTAAAACCAATTTTTTCGCCGCGCGCAATCTGAATTTGCTCTTTCACCAAATCAATTCCGGTAATCATTTCTGTTACCGGATGTTCCACCTGTAAACGCGTATTCATTTCCAGAAAATAGAACTCCAGTTTATCGTTTACAATGAATTCTACTGTTCCGGCGCCAATGTAATTAACAGCTTTAGCAACCTGTACGGCAGCTTCGCCCATTTTTTTGCGCAAAGCAGGTGTTAAACAGGAACTCGGCGCTTCTTCAACTACTTTCTGATGACGACGTTGCACACTGCAATCGCGCTCAAATAAGTATAAAATATTTCCGTGCGTATCGCCTAATACCTGAATTTCTATATGTCGTGGTGAAGTCACAAATTTTTCAATAAAAACGCTGCCATCACCAAATGCAGAAACGGCTTCAGAAACTGCCAGTTTCATTTGTTCTTCAAATTCCGCTTCATTGTTTACGATACGCATACCTTTTCCGCCGCCACCTGCTGATGCTTTTATTAAAATTGGAAAACCAATTTTTGTCGCTAATTTTTTCGCTTCAGCAACATCTGTAATCGGCTGATCTGTTCCCGGAACTAAAGGCACATCAAATTTGGAAACGGCTTGTTTTGCTGCCAGTTTGCTGCCCATTATTTCAATTGCTTCTACGGTTGGTCCGATAAAAATGATTCCGTTCTTTTCACATGCTTCTGCAAACGCTGCATTTTCACTTAAAAAACCATAACCCGGATGTACACCATCGACATTCAGTTTTTTGCAAACATCAATTATCGTATCAATTTTTAAATAAGATTCTTTTGAAGGCGCTGCACCAACACAAACCGCTTCATCTGCGAAACGCACATGTGGCGAATTGCGGTCTGCTTCTGAATATATGGCAACTGTGGAAATACCCATTTGTTTGCATGTGCGCATTACGCGCAATGCGATTTCACCTCTGTTCGCTACTAATATCTTTTTCATAAGTCTGTATTACAAAAATACAATTCTGTTATCATTAACCATATCATTTTATGATTATTTTATCACTCTTACCACTTTTAAAAAACGTTGTGTATAATAACCTTCAGAAAGTTTGGAAATAGTAACACCATTTGCCTTTCCGGAAGAACCATGAATAAAAGTAATATCACCATTATCATTTTCCAATACCAAACCAACATGACCACCAATGCGTTGTGTAGCATCTGTTCCGGTGAATACGATGACATCACCTTTTTGTGCAGCATATTTATCAATCGTTTTACCGAAATTCATGTAATCTTTGGAAGAACGTGGCACAGAGATTTTAAAATGCTGAAAAACATAATACAAAAATCCGGAACAATCCAAACCACCATTTTTCGGATCGGCCGATGCATATTTATAAGGCGTTCCGAGTTGTTGTTTGGCAAACCAAAGTAAACCATCGACATCTGATTTAGTTTCAGATGATTCAATATCAATAGGAACCGGCTTTTTTTGTATTGAATCTTTTTTAGTATTTTTTGAAGTAACAACTACTGTTGTCTGAGATGTGGGTTTCTTTTTCTTCTTTTTCTTTTTAGCGTAAGTTGTATTCACTAAACATAAAAACATTAGCAATAACAGAATAATTTTTATTTGACGGCTTCTTGTTTGCATACTATAATTTTTACTTATTACTTAGGCAAAATAGCTTATTTTTGTGAATAATTATTTTGGCTTGAACAATATCCTAAAACTCATACAAAAAGAGTGCCTGATGGAATGGCGGCAAAAAACTGCTATTGCAACCATCTTTATATATGTATTAGGAACTACTTTTTTAATTTATTTGGTTTTTCAAGGCAACATCAATATTCCAACCTGGATTGCATTGTTTTGGATCATTTCATTGTTTACCACAGTGAATGCTGTTTCTAAAAGTTTTATGAAAGATGCTAATGAACAGTTTTATTATTTGCGAAATATTGCATCGCCGGTTGAAATTATTTTATCAAAGACCATTTATAACGCGATTTACATTATACTGTTATCGTTTATCATTTTTGGTGTAATGACTCTTTTCTTCAATGAAAACGTGCAAAGCAAAAAATTGTTTTTATTAACGGTAGTTTTAGGTTCTGTCGGATTTTCTAATTTATTTACTTTATTATCAGCTATCACAGCACGCACGCAAAATGTGGTATTGCTTGCTATTTTAGGTTTTCCGATCATTTTGCCGTTATTATTATTAATTGTGCGAATGAGCGGTTTGGCAGATTTCAGTATTTCTGATAAAGACATGTATGCCAATCTTGGCGCCATTGCTTTATTAGACATCATTACACTGGTTTTATCAGTCATTTTGTTTCCGTATATTTGGCGCGATTAAAATTTATTTATGAAAGATTACTGGTGGAAAATATTGTGTGTGATTTGCTTGTTATACACTGTAATTATAGGTTTTTCAGGACAAATTCCTGAAATGAATATCTTAGAAGAATCCATTCGCAATTTATATTTCCATGTACCGATGTGGTTCGCGATGATTACTTTAATGTTTACTTCAATGATTTACAGTTTACTTTATCTAAACAAATCCAACATTCAATATGATGTTAAAGCAAGTTCATTTGCAACAGTTGGTTTTGTGTTTGGTATTTTAGGAATTATTACCGGATCGATTTGGGCACGCGTAACTTGGGGCGCCTGGTGGGTTTTTCAGGAAGTAAAATTAAACGGTGCAGCTGCTGCTTTATTAGTATATGCTGCTTATTTTATTTTACGCGGCTCATTTGAAGACGAAGAAAAAAGAGCACGTTTTTCTGCTGTGTATTCCATTTTTGCTTTTGTGATGTTTATGGTGCTGATTGGCGTGATTCCACGCGTTGCTGGTGCTTCGCTGCATCCTGGAAATGGCGGAAATCCTGGTTTCAACAGCTACGACTTAGATAATAATCTGCGTATTGTTTTTTATCCTGCTGTGATCGGCTGGATTTTATTAGCCGTTTGGATTGCAACGTTAAAAGTAAGATCGGTTAAAATTTTCAGAAAGATACATCAATTGGATATTGAGTAATTTTTAGTTGATTTCATTAAACAACGCAGTTGGATGAATTTTACTGATTATCTTTTTTAGCAATGCTAAATTCTCTTCACCTAATTGATCTTTATCTATAATATAAGCAGAAGAAGCGCTTAAATAAATCTGAATATATTTCTTCGATTCTTTGATATCATGCACGGCAACATATTTTACCGTAGTGCTTAACAAATCATTTGCTGCCGTAAAATCATTATCGTTAAAAGTATAGGTTGTTTCTCTGCATCTGAATTTCTCCGTTTTAAGTACATTGCTGAAATGCCTTTTAATGTTAAAATACCGAAGTACCGGAAACAATAACCAAACACCAGCTAATATTAGTAAAAAATTATCTTCCGGTTGTATAACAAAATAAACGATCATACAAATCAGACCAATTGCTGGCAACAGCAGTGCTGAAAAGAGTTGTCGTTTATTGGCTGTAAAATAATTTTTGACAGCAAAATCTACATAATCTTTTTCGTTCAGTGTTTGTTTAAATTCAACTTCCATTCCTGATAATCTTTTAACAAAAATAAGTATTTTGTAACATGCCGCAACATAAAATCATATCACTTGTACCTTCTGTTACATTATTATTATTCGATCTTGGATTAGAAAATGATATTATTGGAAGAACTAAATTCTGCATTCATCCAAAAGAAAAAGTCAGTAAAATTCCAACTGTTGGCGGCACCAAAAACATTGATTTGGCAAAAATAAAAGCATTGCAACCCACTTTAATTTTCGCAACGAAAGAAGAAAATGTAAAAGAACAAATTCAACAATTACAAATGGAATTTAAGGTAGTTGTTTTCGATATAAAAAACCTGGAAGATAATTATAAAATGATGGAGAAGATTGGTAAACTCACTCAAACCGAAGCAAAAGCATTTGAAATTATGGAGCAAACCAAATCTAATTTCTCTACCATACAAAAACTGCTTAGTAATATTCCAACATTATACTTAATCTGGCGTAAACCTTATATGAGCATTGGCAAAGACACATTTATTCATGCGATTCTGGAAACGATAGGTTTGAAAAATATGTTTGCACATCAAACGCGATATCCAATTATCAATAATTTACAAACTTCATATTTTGCTAATTGCAAATTAGTTTTATTATCGTCAGAACCATATCCATTTACCGAAAAACATATCGCAGAAATCCGGCAGCAAATGCCAAATGCTAAAATTTTATTAGTTGACGGTGAATATTTCTCGTGGTATGGCAGCAAAATGCTAAATGCGCCTGCTTATTTTCAGGAATTGCTAAACAAAATTAATCGCTGATTGTATTGTATAGGTGAAATATGTTCTACTCATCATAATTATTGCCGCTTTGCTTTTAGCGCTGGATCTTTTATGGCTTGGTGTGGTCGCAAAAAATTTCTACAAAGAAAAATTAGGGTTTATTTTTAATGGTGAGTTTAATACCATTCCAGCCGTTGTATTTTATACTATTTACATTTTTGGAATTTTGTACTTCTGTCAATTTCCGGCCATTTCTGCGCATTCGTGGAAATTAGCTTTAATAAATGGTATATTCTTAGGATTTTTGTGTTACGCTACTTACGACCTGACCAACATGGCAACTATTCAACAGTGGCCAGTTTCGGTAGTTATTGTTGATATAATTTGGGGCACCTTTCTTACTGCAAGTGTTTCTGTTTTATCTTATTTGATTGCAATAAAATGGCTGCATTTCTGATTTGTAGATAAAATCTCTTTTATACATTACTCACGACTCGTTACTTTTATTTATCTTTGCGCTCGTTAAAATCAGCATAATGAGCAACTATTCACAATTATTAGGCGAAGAAAAAGCCAGTTCTTTATTGAATCACACTTGTAAAACTATTGATAAATCTTTATTGCACTTACCGAATCCTGATTTTGTAAATCAAATTTGGTTACAAAGCAACAGAAATCCGCAGGTTTTGCGCAGTTTGCAACAAATCTACGGAACTGGTCGTTTGGCAAATACCGGTTATGTTTCTATTTTGCCGGTTGACCAAGGTATTGAGCATAGTGGCGGTGCGAGTTTTGCTCCAAATCCAATCTACTTTGATTCAGAAAATATCGTAAAATTAGCAATAGAAGGTGGCTGTAATGCAGTTGCTTCTACATTTGGTGTGTTAGGTTCTGTTGCCAGAAAATATGCACATAAAATTCCTTTCATTGTAAAAATCAACCATAACGAATTTTTGTCTTATCCAAATTCTTTTGACCAAATTATGTTTGGTTCTATAAAAGATGCCTGGAATATGGGCGCTGTTGCAGTTGGTGCAACCATTTATTTTGGTTCAGCAGAATCAAAACGCCAGATTGTGGAAGTGGCGAAAGCATTTGAATACGCGCATGAATTAGGTATGGCTACTATTTTATGGTGCTATACACGCAACAATGAATTTAAAAAAGATGGTGTTGACTATCATACTGCAACGGATTTATCTTCTCAGGCAAACCATTTAGGTGTTACCATTCAGGCAGATATTATCAAACAAAAATTACCTACGCTGAATGGTGGTTACAATGCGTTGAAATTTGGCAAAACACATGCAAAAGTATATAGCGAATTAACTACTGATCATCCAATAGATTTAACACGTTACCAAGTAGCAAACTGCTACATGGGCAGAAATGGTTTGATCAATTCTGGTGGCGAAAGCAAAGGATTGACTGATTTAGCGGAAGCAGTAGAAACAGCCATCATCAATAAACGCGCCGGCGGAACAGGTTTAATTTCAGGCAGAAAAGCATTCCAAAAAGAAGTAAAAGTTGGCGTGGAATTATTAAACGCTATACAAGATGTTTATTTAGATAAAGATGTGACGATTGCGTAATTAACAAACTCACAAATAGTAAAAATGCTCTGATTTTCATCAGAGCATTTTTTTTACAGATGTGTATAAAATAAAAAAAGAAAAGCCGTTTCGAATAAAACGAAACGGCTTTTTAGTATAACAAAACCGGTTGTTATTTTTTCTTTGCAGATGCTTCTGCTTTTGCAGCGTCTGTTGCAGCAGATTTCAATGCTCTTGTGATCTCTACAGATACCAATGGAATTGATGGTGAGTTTAAGATTTCAAAGTTAGCTTCTTTGATGTCTCTAACTTTGAACGACTGACCTAATTTCAATGGTGTGATATCTACTTCGATTGTGTCTTTTAAGTGTTCAGGTAACGTTTTTACTTTCACTTTACGAACTTTCACTAATAATTTACCACCTTCTTTAACGCCAGGTGATTGTCCTACAACTTTGATCGGAATTTCCACGATTACTTTAACGCCAGGTGTTAATTTGTGAAAATCAATGTGTAAGATCTCTTCTGTCAAAGGATGAGCTTGTACGTCTTTTAATAACGCTTCATGTGTTGTGCCATCAATGTTGATGATCGCTTTGAAGAATTTCGGTGTGTACAGGATTCCTCTCAATTCTGAAAGAGTTGAAGTGAAGTGCACCACCTCGTTTCCCGCATACATCACGCATGGAATATTGCCGGCAACTCTATCTGCTTTAGTGGCTACTTTTCCTACGCTTTGTCTAGCTTTTCCGCTAATGGTAATTGTTTGCATAAAATTTACTTTTTTTGAATGAATAATGAATTAATTGATTTAAACTCGTGTGCATTGCGGATGGCTCTTGCAAATAGAGACGCTACCGACAGCACTTTTATTTTTGATGAAGATTGTTTCATTGGAATCGTATCGCAAACGACTAATTCCGTTAAAGCAGATGCTTCTATTTTTTCATACGCTTTGCCTGATAAAACAGGATGCGTAATCAATGCTCGAACACTTTTAGCACCTTTTTCCTTTATTAAATTTGCAGCTGTAGATAATGTTCCACCTGTATCGATTAAATCATCAACCAAAATCACATTTTTATTGGTTACATCACCAATCAGGCGCATAGATTCGATTTCGTTGAATTTAGCACGGTGTTTGTCGCAAATTACTAGTTCAGCATCGAACTGCCTCGCATAGTTTCTGGCACGTTTGATACCGCCAACATCAGGCGAAGCGAATACTAACTCGTCTAATGCTAATTCTTTCAAGTATGGAATGAAGATCGCGTTTGCTTCCAAGTGATCTACAGGAATATCAAAGAAACCCTGAATTTGCGGTGAATGTAAATCCATGGTCATGATGCGCTGAGCACCTGCTGCTACCAGCATATTCGCTACCAACTTTGCACCTATTGCCACGCGTGGTTTGTCTTTTCTGTCTTGTCGAGCCAAACCAAAGTATGGCATTACTGCAACTACATAACCTGCTGATGCTCTTTTAGAAGCATCTAATAATAACAATAATTCCATTAAGTTATCAGCAGGTGCATTGGTGCTTTGAATACAAAACACATACGAACCGCGAATACTTTCTGTGATTACCGGTTCGAACTCGCCGTCGCTGAATTGCATCACTTCTACAGGTGTTAAATCCTGCCCATAACTTTCCGCTATCTTGTGTGAAAGATAGTTGGTATTTCTACCGGAAATTAAACGTAAATCAGGAATTACCACTTACAGTTTTGATTTTGATGTGCGAAGATAGCAATTTATCACTGAATTCCAGCATTCGAAATTGGATAATTTGGAATTTTAAAATTTGGTAATTTAAGCTTATTGTATTGCAATAAATAAATATTTGGAAATATGGTTTGTTGCGAGTAGATTTGAGTAGATATGAGTGAATCTTTAGATAATGCATTTATCACAGAAAAGAAAAAATTCTTTCTCAGTCCAAGAGTTTTATCGATAATCAATTTCATTCTGATATCTACGATAATTATCGGAAATATACTATTTCAGGTGTTTTGCATTCCGACTTTATGGGCAAGTGTCTTATTGTTTATCTGTTTCAGTTGCTGCATTATCTATCCGCTAAAGATTAAAAATAACAGGTTCGTGCATGTTATAAGTTTTCTGAACGGAATATCTTTTTGCATTTTTATCTATTGCATCCTGTTTTTAGAAGAAATGAATTTAGAAAGCTTAATACTAATATTAGTAGTCGTTGGATTAGTAACTTATGTACCGCATTTTTTTGCGGTGCAATTATTTTGGAATTATGTACTTAAACCAACATCTAATATATCGAGAATATTCTTTTTTGCAGGCATTTTTACCAGCGTTTTGATGGCATTTTATTTTGGGCATCAATATAGAAAAGCCATAGTTTCTATTGAAAAATTTGAGAAAAGCAATTTTACGGTGCTTGAAAAAAACTATTATACAGAGAAAATATTAGGCATGCATTTTATCTATCATACGCGTTTGTGCATATATGACGGCTGGCGACCGCCAAAGCATGATCCTGCTCTAATCATTGGAATGTGGCTGAATAAACGAGTTGATCCGCTGCATGTTTCTCTTGAAAAAAGATTGTCGTTGTACAAACAATTTTTTCCTGATAATAAAGTAAAATTCAGTTGCAGTTGTGCATTAAATTACAGCAGCGATTATCATAATGATAGTTTATGGAAATAATCTGTACTTTTAAAAATGAATAAACTTGTTCAGTCATTTAAAAATTACTTTGATATCGACGTGATTAACATCGACAAAAAGGTGGTGATTACTACGGTTTCGACTGCTCTTATTCTGACGGTTTACACGTATTATATGCCGTTTTCAAATTTCAATCAATTATTAAATGATATTGGTTTAAGTAGTTTATCATCAATCTATTCAGCTAAAATTTTAGTCTTTAATAATTTTCAATTGCAATACTTAATCCATTGGACATTTTCCTGCTTTTTCCTGTTTTTTCTCATACCAATTTTTATCATTAAAGTAATTTACAAGGAAAAATTGTCTGATAATGGTTTGACGTTTAACATCGCGTTTAAGCATTACGGCATTTATGTTTTGTTTGTTTTGGTAATGTTTCCGGTTGTGTTTATTGCCTCTAAAACACAGAGTTTTCAAAGTTATTATCCATTATTAAAAATAAATGACAAAAGTGAGATCAATAAGCTGCTGTTTTGGGAATTTCTGTATTTCTTTCAGTTTCTGTTTGTTGAGTTCTTTTTTCGTGGCTTTTTGCTGCATACCATCAAGCATAAATTTGGTTATTACTCTATTTTCATCGCAATGATACCATATTGCATGTCGCATTTCGGCAAGCCGTTTGGCGAAAGTGTCGGTGCTATTATAGCAGGTTGTGTACTTGGTTTTTTGAGTTTAAATACACGAACCATCTTTTTGAGCATCTTTTTACATTACACGATTGCCGTTACGATGGATTTTTGCGCATTATGGAATCACGGATTTTTTAAGTGAATTTTGAGTTATGAATCATGAATTTAAGTTTTGGTTTTAAAATTTAATTTACATTTACAATATGAACAAGATTGCTATTTTTCCGGGTTCGTTTGATCCAATTACCGTTGGGCACGTTGACATCGTAACGCGCGCCGTTCCGTTGTTTGATGAGATTATTATTGCTATTGGTATCAACACGCAGAAGAAATATCTGTTTCCGCTGGAGCAGCGCATTGAATGGATAAAAGCGGTTTTTAAAGATCAACCTGCAGTTAAAGTAGAATCATATAATGGATTGACTGTCAATTATTGTAAGCAGAAAAATGCAAAGTATATCATCAGAGGCATCCGCTCGTCTGCCGACTTTGAATATGAGAAAACTATTGCTCAACTGAATAAGATGATGCAGCCGGATCTGGATACCTTTCTGATTCTTTCTTCACCTGAATTATCGGCCGTTTCTTCTACTATTGTCCGCGAAATTATCATTGGTGGCGGCGACACCAGCAAGTTTTTGCCGAAAGAAGTGGTGATTAGTCGTGAGTCATGAGTAGTGAGTTATGAGTAGTGAGTTATGAGTAATCACGTTAAAAAAACATCATTTTCTAATTAGCAAATTTTCAAATTCGCTAATTAATTCCTATCTTTGCACCTCAAATTCAAAACCTGACCGTCAATATTGACAAAACAGGAATTAAAAATTTAAAACATATTTTTATATGGCAACAAGATTAAGATTACAAAGACATGGCGCTAAAGGCGCACCTTTCTACAAAATTGTAGCGGCAGATGCTCGCGCTCGTAGAGACGGAAGACACATTGAGCAAATCGGAACTTACAATCCGACTTCAATTCCTGCAACCATCACTTTAGATGTGGACAAAGCAGTAAAATGGTTACAAAGCGGCGCTGAACCAACTGATACGGTAAAAGCAATTTTATCGTACAAAGGCGCTATCTACAAAAAACACTTATTACGCGGTGTTGCTAAAGGTGTTGTTAAAGCAGAAGATGTTGAAACAAAATTTGCTGCTTGGTTAGAGCAAAAAGAAGGCAAAGTAATTGACCACAAGAAAAAAGCAGATGCTGCGAAAAAAGCTAAAATCGATGCTGTTGTGAACACACCGGCTAAAGTTAAAGAAGTGGAAGCACCGCTAGAAGAAGCTACTGAAGAAGTGAAAGACGAAGCTGCTACAGAACAACCAACGGCTGAAGCAACAGAAGAAACGGCTGAATAATGTTCAGAATAATACTGTAAAAATCCTGGCTATTGTCAGGATTTTTTAATTTAAATACCAATGGAATTAATAAAAATAGGAAAAGCGCTGAAAACACATGGCTATAAAGGTCATCTGAAAATTGCTGTTGATGCGTTTTATATGGATGATTTTGAAGACATGAAAGTCATTTTTATTGAACAACTACCCTATTTTATCGTGTCGAAAGATATTAATTCCGATGCTCAGGCGATTATTTTACTGGAAGACATTACTACAAAAGAAGCAGCACACACATTGCAAGGCAAAGCTATTTTCGCTAAAGATGATGACCTGACTGAAATTCTGGAAGAAGATCCGTATAATGATATAATCGGATTTACGATGTATGACAAAACACATGGCGAAATCGGAAAGATCGAATCTATTTTGGAAATGCCGCAACAATATTTAGCACAGGTTTTTAAAGAAACCAAAGAAATACTGGTTCCGTTGAATGATGATTTCGTCCGGGAAATTGACGATAAAAAGAAAATAGTTTCTGTAGATTTGCCTGAAGGTTTTTTAGATGTGTTTTAAACTATTGATTTTTAATATTTTACACAAAACATACAGATATTCTTTTCTACAAACAATTAAATTTATCTTTTTATATTTTAAGAACTATGAATTAGATTTGTAAAAAACTATTCATGAAATGAGCATGCGTGTTCGCACACCAAACAGAAATGATTATTTGCGAAACATGGTTCTATGACACAAAAATTATAAATGTATAGAAGTCATAAATTCCATCTGCTCCATTAAAAATCAACAAAAAATAATCAGATGAAAAATAGTTGTTTAATTGTAGTTCTACTTACTATACTTATAGGTTGTAAAAAAGAAAATGCGAACAGAAATAATGCTGTCAGCAATACACCAAAATCTATTATCTATCAGGATTTAGATACGGTAACAGGAAATTATGTAACTACACAAACTTATTATTTATTTCCTGATTCCAGTGGAATTTATTTTGACAGTGCTCAGGTTTCTATTCCAAATTTATCACCAAACCAAATAACTATTATCTTTAATCACAGTTTATTTAATTCAAAAAAATACATCTTTTATAGTAATTCATTTTTCAGTTTAGATAGTAATGATGTATCAATTATTAAATTTGATAATAATAATAGAATATTTGAATTACATGACCATTATAGTTTAATTTTAGATGAACCAACATTTACCGGTGATGGCTCAAATAATGAATTATCCTATTCTAATTTCTCTACACCTTATACTTTCCTATCTCATTTTGGATCTTTATATTTAACTGGATCCGTTAATTCATTTATATATAAGTATGATATTAAAACAGCTAATAGCGACTCATTAACAATAGAAAGCGGCATACATCCTGATGGAATTTATAAACATTTACGTTATACTGTCATATCAGATGAGAAAGAAAATAATTGCAATCTTTTTCAAATGTCTGGCATTATTCATCCGGTCGATGGCGTTAACAGTATAAGTTCGTTATTGTTTATGCAAATTGTAAGCAAAATTCCAATTCCAAATATTAAATCTAAATTAGTTAAATCAATATTCATAACTCAAGTTTTTGATGGCGATATATTAAGTGGAGGTTTTACTTCTTATGTAAAATATGCCGATTTTAGCTATGAATTTGATAGCAATAACAGAGTTACAAAGGCAGTAATTACACCACATTTCGATCCACAATATATCACTTCTGCTTTTCCATTTATTAAACCAAGTAGAATATTAATTTCTTATTAAAATATAGAAATCTAATATTTTGTTTCCTCTCAGTATATCTAAGCTTAGATAAAAAGCGATGCAGGACTTTGCATTAGTAAAAGTTAACATTATTTAAAATTTGTAAACTTTTTTAGCGTATGACATATTACAACAAACCATTCTAAATAAAAATGTATTTTTGTCAGTGAAATTTTTCTCACGATTTATCACTCACGACTTACAACTCTTATGCGTATCGATATACTTTCTGCGGTTCCTGATCTGATGCAAAGTTTTTTTGCGCATTCTATCATTCAGCGCGCTAAAGACCGGAATTTACTGGAAATTCATTTGCACAATCTGCACAATTATTCTACCAAAAAATTCAAGCAAATTGATGATTACCAGTTTGGTGGCGGCGCAGGCATGGTGATGTGCATAGAGCCGATTTTAGCTTGTATTGAATCTTTGCAAAAAGAAAGAAACTACGATGAAATTATTTTCACCACGCCAGACGGCGAACTGTTAGAGCAAAAAATGGTGAATACGCTTTCGCTCAAAGAAAATATCATCATTTTGTGTGGTCATTACAAAGGTATCGATGAACGACTACGCGAACACGTTATCACGAAAGAAATTTCGGTCGGCAGCTATGTGCTTTCCGGCGGCGAATTGCCTGCAGCAATCTTGGTTGATGCGATTGGCAGATTGATTCCTGGTGTTTTGAATGATGAAACCTCTGCTTTAAGTGATTCTTTCCAGGATAATTTGCTCGCGCCACCGGTTTATACGCGTCCTGCTGATTACAAAGGTTGGAAAGTGCCTGAAATCCTGCTTTCCGGTCACGAAAAAAAGATAGAAGAATGGCGTCATCAGCAAGCAATAGAACGAACAAAACAGCGCCGACCGGATATTTTACAAAACGATTAGTTAATATGGATATTTACAAAAAAGTCCGTATCTTTGCACACGTTTAAAAAAATACAGCAATGGAAAAGGTAAAAGAATTAACCAAAAAATTAACGGAATCAAAAAATCATCCTGACTTTAAAGCAGGCGATAACATAAATGTACACTACAAAATCATTGAAGGCGCAAAAGAGCGTATCCAGATTTTCCGTGGTGATGTAATCCAACGTAAAGGAACCGGTGCAACACAAACTTTTACCGTTCGTAAATTGTCAAACGGTGTTGGCGTTGAACGTGTGTTTCCATTAAACTCACCAAATATCGATAAAATTGAATTGAATAAAATCGGTAAAGTACGTCGTGCAAAAATTTTCTACATCAGAGAATTGAAAGGTAAAGCATCTCGTATCAAAGAATTGATCAAAACGAAATAATTTTAATTTTTTAGTTTAATAATTAGAAAATCTCAACCAAATGGTTGAGATTTTTTATTTGTGATTACTTGATATTATTTCAGGATCTGCAGACCGGCTTCGATGTAATTATAGATATCATCATTTTGGCGCTGCGTATTTTTTGGATCGCGTACTATTTTCTTGCCTAAACGCACAATCACTGCGTTTTTGTCAGGCACTATAAAAATAAACTGTCCCAAAATTCCTCTGAAATAAGAAATCTGATGTCCTTTATAATTCAGCATCCAGGTTTGATAGCCATACCAATTAACAGCATTCTTAAACTCCGCATCTTTCAAATCAGTAGCCGGTGTTGTCATTTGCTGAATGTATGACGAATCAATCAACTGAGTTGAATCCCATTTTCCGTGCTGCAACACCAGTTGTCCCAATCGTGCAAAATCGCGTGCCGTCGCATTTAAACAGCAAAATGATTTTTCAACGCCATTTTTATCGGTGCTCCAAAGTGCGTCTGACTCAGCTCCTAACGGATTCCATAAATACTCACGTGCATTTTCCGCAATCGATTTCTTCGTTACATTTTTGATGATATAACCTAATATTTGCGTGCAGACACTTTGATATTCCCAAATTTTGCCTTGATTATTAGTTGGTCTTATTTCAATTTTCTTCATCAATTTATCCAGATCATTGCCATAATAGGATTCAGAAGTCAGTGAAAAAATATTCCAGTAAGATTCTGTCCAATCCAAATCGCAGCTCATGTTCAGTACATTTTTTACGGTTAATTTTCCTGCCGGAATGTGCTCTAATTCAGGAACATATTTTTTAATATCATCATCTAATTTTATTTTTCCTTGTTCCATCAATTTTCCAATCAGCAATGCATTTACCGTTTTTGCCATGGAAAATGAACCTGAAATAGTTTGTTTATTGTAGTCTTCCCAGTAATTTTCATATAAAATTTTACCGTCTTGTATGACTAAAAAAGCACAGGTTTGTCTTTCTTTAAAAAAACCAAGCAATTCTTTGGAAGGTGCTGTTTTATTGTAATTATCGCTGATTAACCAAGGTTTTGGATGATCTGATTTAGCCACAGTGTTATTTGGAAATAACTTGTAATCATCGATATTGGCGAAGTTGTGCACCAAACCCATTTGTACATGCTTTGGTAAAATGAAATAGATAATTACCAACAAGGCAATTACTTTCAGGTAGTTAGTTTTTTGCATCAACTAAAATAAAAAAAATCGGACAAGTAAAATAGCTTATCCGATTTTAATTTATTGAAATAAGATATGCTTAGAGTTTTTTCACTGATACTTTATAAAAATAAGCATCTGTTCCATCTGTGAAAATGATTTTTCCGGAATACAAACCATTTCCCTGATGCGTTAAACCTTCAGCCACTTTTCCGGATTTGCCGATGTATGTATCTTTATTATCATAAAAGCTATCATCGCTGTCAATATCTATCACTTTTACTTTAGTACCTTTCAGTATTTTTTCACCATAATTTGTAGCTGCTACAGACTTGGTTGAACTTAATTTTTTCAGTTTCACTAAGTAGAAATAGGGCTTGTCGCCGCTTTCTAATTTTACACTTCCGGTATAACCACCTTTATCTTCATCATAAGATAAATCACTGCCGGCAACACCTTTTTTACCGATGTAGTCGTCTTTATCATCATAATAGCTATCTTCTGTATTCAATGCGGTAATTTCTACTTTATCGCCTTCTTTAATGTTCGCGTCATTTTTAGCACCTGACCAATCATCGTCATCATCGCCGCCAAATAAATATTCCCATCCTGAGTAATCACTTGAACTATTTGATGTAGTTTTATCTGTTTCTGTTTTTACTAATTTATCAACCGGATCTTTTGAAAATTTTGCTTTATAAAAATATGCTGTAGAACCATCATCATAGGTAAAATCGCCTGCATAATAGCCATCTTCTTTTTCAGTCATATCAGATTTCGTAACGGTTCCTTGTTTTCCAACTTTATCAAATCTGTCAGAATAATATGAATCATCAGGACTGATCTCGGCAACATATACTTTAGTACCTTTTTTAATGGTGCCTGTAATAAATTTAACCGATTTTGATGCTGGTTTAGAATACGTTCCTACAACAGACTGGCTGTTTGTTTTACCTAAACGTACTTTGTAAAAAAAATAACTGTTGCCTTCATCTGTGGTAATGTTGCCTGTTGTATAACCATCAGTATCAACAGTCATAGAAGAAGTGGTTGTTCCTTTTTTGCCTTCAATTTTGGCTCTGCTGCTATAGTATGAATCATCAACAGGAACTTCCAGAATTTCAAAGCGAGTGCCTTTTGGAATCGTTCCTGAAAACTGCTTATCAGAACTGAATGTTGTATTTTTGCCTGCATTTACAACTTCTACTTTTACATTTTTAAAGAAGCAGGTTCTGCCGCTTTCTGTTTCTAAAGTACCTGAATAAAAACCGTTGTCATTTTTGTTCAACGTGCCTAATGTAGTTGCCGAAGTACCAACAAAATCAGCTCTTTCGCCGTAATAAGTATCACTTTTACCTATTTCTAAAATAGTTACTTTTGAACCTTTTGCGATTGTTGATTGCGCGAATAATTGGCTGATACTTAGTAAAGCAATCAATAGAGAAAATACTTTTTGCATCTTGTTAATTTAAAATTTCTTTTGATAATGCAATTTACATTCCAAATTATGTAGATTATATACCGACTTCGTGGTATTTAGAACTATTTACAGCAAACCTCTTCCTGTTTTATTCAGTAAGTTTTTATCTTTCAGGTCTTTCATCAACGCATCGAGCACGCCATTAATAAAATCTTTACTTTTCGGAGTTGAATATTCTTTGGCAATGTCTAAATACTCATTAATGGTAACTTTGATCGGAATGCTTGGAAAATATAAGAATTCGCTCAATGCCATTCGCATCAGAATAATATCAACCGTAGCCAAACGGTCAGAATCCCAGTTTTTTAAACGCGGCTCAATAAGTTTGTAGTTTTCTTTCTTGTGTTCAACCGTTTGATTGAACAACTCGATACCAAATTGAGAAAGTTCTGCCATTTTATCTTTCAACTGCTGGCGATTCAAATGGAGTTTTAATTCGTGTTTGCTCTTTTGTATAATGTCAGTTACTGCTTCTACCACAAACTCGGCATCATCATTCCAGTTGATAAAGTTTTCGTCAGAGTGATCAATAAACACATCATCTTCAAACAGTATATTATTGAGTATGAATAAGACAATTTTCCGGTCTTCATCCATGTCAAATTCTTTTCCGTTCTCTAAATATTCTTTGTATTGCTGTGTCTCTGACATTTTTTTATACAATCTTCGTATATCTTCTTCATCAATTAATGACAATGTATTCTGCGCTTTGATTTCTTTTAAAAACGCTGCATCATTATTTAAAAACTGAATTAAAAAATTGCTTAGTAATTTAGTATTTACTTTTTTATCGTCTTTTGATTTTAAATATTTGGAAGATTTTATTTGCGCATCTTTTTCTACGAAGTTAGCAATCTCTCTGATGAACGATAGCAAATATAAATATTGGTCTTTTACAGAGAAGATACTTTTTTGCAGATTTTGCTCGAAGTGTTTACGTTCCGCAGAGTGGACAGTTTCATAAGCATATATATATTGCATTGCTTTTATACGAACACTTCTTCTGGTAATCATGTTATAAGGAACTTTTTAGCTGTTGCAAAGATATAATATAATTTGTAAAGGACAGGTTGTAAAATTTCAAGATGATGTTAATAAACAATGAAATCACGTAATATCAAAACATAATTTTTAATTTTACCATGATGAAAGAATTGCGTGCCGTCAACAAGTATTTGCTCAAATACAAATGGCTTTTATTGCTTGGTTTTTTATTTGTGTTATCTTCTAATTTTTTTGGACTATATACACCAACTTACATTCGCTACGCAATAGATATCATTACAGAAAACATCAGAACATACAAGTTACTGAACGGCTTTGCTTTACAGCCAAATTACAAATCACATTTTATTTTCTTTATACTTTATTTCGCAGCCATTATTTTAATTACATCTTTAATCAAAGGTTTACTGATGTTTTTTATGCGGCAAACATTGATCGTGATGTCGCGCAAAGTTGAATACGACCAAAAGAATGAACTCTATCAAAAATATCAGCAACTGAATACTTCTTTCTATAAAAAAAATAATACCGGTGATTTGATGAGCCGCATCAGTGAAGATGTTTCACGTGTGCGTATGTATATCGGACCGGCGATTATGTATATCATGAATTTGATCATCTTATTCAGCATGGTAATTTATTCAATGATTTACATCAATGCCTATTTATCGATTTATGTATTATTGCCATTACCGATCTTAGCGTTTTTAATTTATAAAGTCAGTGATTTAATTAATGTAAGAAGCGAGCAGATTTCTATTGCGCTTTCCAACCTGACATCGCGCGCACAGGAAGTGTTTTCAGGCGTTCGCATCATTCAGTCGTTCGCAATTGACCAGCAAATTCAAACCGAATTTAAAGACGCAAGCAATGCTTACAAAGAACAAAATATTGGTTTAGCAAAGATCGAATCCTTCTTCGCACCGTTGATGTTGCTATTAATTGGTTTAAGCACTTTAATGGTAATTTACATTGGCGGCAAAGAAATTCAAAAAGGAAATTTCACGGCAGGAAATATTGCTGAATTTGTTTTTTACATCAATATGCTAACCTGGCCTGTTGCTTCACTTGGCTGGTGTGTTTCGTTGATTCAACGCGCCGAAGCATCTCAAAAAAGATTAAACAGTTTCTTAAATGATGATGCAATCATTCACAACAATTCGACAGAACATATCGAAAGTATTGAAAACATTGAGTTTAAGAATGTTTCATTTACTTATACAGACACACAAATAGAAGCATTAAAAAACATTGACTGCACTATAAACAAAGGCGATAAAGTGGCGATTGTTGGTAAAACCGGTTCCGGAAAATCTACATTTGCTGAATTATTATTGCGTACTTATGATGTTGAACAAGGCGAAATTTTAATCAACAAAAAAAATATCCAACAGATAAATTTAGATGCCTATCGCGATAAGATCGGTTACACACCGCAAGATGTTTTTTTATTTTCTGATACAGTAAAAAACAATTTACTTTTTGGAAGCAAAAACGAAGCACAATTTTCTGAAGATACAATTACTGAGTTTGCAACTGTTGCTCATGTGCACAATGATATTATTGGTCTGCAAAAGCAATACGAAACTATTGTCGGTGAACGTGGTGTGATGCTTTCCGGTGGTCAAAAACAACGAATTTCTATCGCGCGTTCATTAGTTAAAAATCCTGAGTTGGTGATATTGGATGATTGCCTTTCTGCTGTTGACGCAAACACCGAGAAAATCATTTTAGATAACTTGCATACTACACTTAGCGACAAAACGGTTATTTTTATTACACATCGAATTTTCAGCATTATGAACTTTAATAAGATTTTGGTGTTAGATAATGGCGAAATAGTGGAACATGGCAATCACCAGCAATTGTTGCAGAAGAATGGTATTTATTATGACTTATATCAATTGCAGAACGAGTAGCCAGTAGTCATTAGCCATTATATCAACATACAATGACCAATGACTAATGACTAATGACCATAATTAATAATCGTCAAGTTATTAACACGTACAAAAAATGCTGTTAATTAAAAAAATAAAATGAGAAACATTTTTGAACTATAATTGTGAAATTAAAATTTGAAAAAAAGTGGAGAACGACAAAAATTTTGACAAAAACGGCGTATATTCTAAAAAAGTACGCGCAGGAAAAAGAAGAACGTATTTCTTTGATGTAAGAACAACACGCGCTAATGATTACTACTTAACGATTACTGAAAGTAAAAAACGTTTTGAAGATGACACTTACGAGCGACATAAAATTTTTGTTTACAAAGAAGATTTTGTAAAATTCGTAAATGCATTGCAGGAAACAGTAGATCATATCAAGCACGATTTACTGCCGGATTTCGATTTTGATGCACTAAATCATGATGATTATGAAGATAGTGATTATCAACCACAACCTAAAAAAGAAGCAGAAACAAAAAATACATCTTCTGAAGAATATACTACGCCATCTACGATTGTAAATACCAATACAGTTTCTGATGATGCGGAAAAATGGGATTAATCCATATCAATAATATGGATTTGACATACAAAAATCGGCTCATATAAATGTGAGTCGATTTTTTTTTTAGTTGCCTGAATACATTACTTTTGTAAGAATGGAAATCACAAAAGAAGCATTAATTTTAGATATACTGAAACACGAGAAACCTTTCTTCACGGATTTCAGTACGACTGAATTAGTTGATTTTATTAATGATTATCCGGAATACAGCAACAAAATAATAGATAATCTTGAACCGCACCGCGCTGTAAAAACACTGAAATTTTTAGATGTAAAACTGCAGAAAAAACTGATTCATACATTGCCGTCAAACAAAGTAGCTGTGCTGATTCAGAACATGCACTTCGATGACAGAACCGCTCTGCTCAGTGAATTAACCAGCGAATCGGTAAAAAAACTAGTCTTGTTTTTGCCGCACGAAGACCGCATCGAAACGCTTGCGTTATTAGGATATCCGGAAGACAGCGTTGGTCGGCTAATGAATCCTGATTATATAGAAGTAAAAGACAATATGTCTGTTCAGGATGCACTCAATAAAATTCGCAAACTTGGAAGAACCATTGAAAACATCAACTTTATCTATATCATTGATGAACAGGAAAAACTGATAGACGATATCAACTTAAAAGAATTACTCATTGCGTCGCCTGAAACAAAAATCAGTGATTTGATGGATAAGAAATATATCGCGTTGAATGTAATTGATGATCAGGAAAGCGCTTCGTTGATTTTCAGAAAAAACAATCGCGCGGTTTTGCCGGTAATTGACAATGAAGGCATTTTGCTTGGTATCGTTACGATCGATGATATTTTACGTGTGCAAAGTGAAGAAGATACTGAAGATATTCAGAAAATTGGTGGTACGGAAGCGCTCGATGAACCGTACATGAATACGCCATTTTTTCAACTGATCAGAAAGCGCGCACCTTGGTTGGTTATTTTATTTTTAGGTGAAATGCTAACAGCTACAGCCATGAGTTTTTTTGAAGATGAAATTTCAAAAGCAGTGGTACTTGCATTATTTATTCCATTAATTATTTCCAGTGGCGGAAACTCAGGTTCGCAGGCATCAACCTTGATTATTCGTGCAATGGCACTTGGCGAAATCACTTTTGAAGACTGGTGGCGCGTGATGAAACGTGAAATTCAAAGCGGCTTGGTTTTAGGTTCTATTTTAGGTATTATTGGTTTCTTACGCATCGTCATTTGGTCGTCAATCACACCCATCTACGGCGAACATTATTTATTCATTGCATTTACAGTTGGCATTACGCTAATTGGCGTTGTACTTTGGGGCACGTTATGTGGTTCCATGCTACCAATTATCTTAAAAAAATTAGGCGCCGATCCGGCAACTTCTTCCGCGCCGTTTGTTGCAACTTTAGTAGATGTTACCGGTTTGGTTATTTATTTTGTTGTTGCTTCCTTGCTATTAAGCGGAACGCTTTTGTAATTTAATTACTCCATGGAAACCTGGTTAATATACGCGCTCTTATCCGCATTCTTTGCAGGTTTGACCGCAGTACTGGCAAAATTCGGAATCAGCAAGATTAATTCAGATCTAGGTGTAGCCATCAGAACGGCTGTTATTTTTGTGTATGTAGTCATTAATGTTATTATTTTAAAAGGAACAAAAGACATTTCGCAGCTCACCACTAAAACAATCATATTTTTAGTTTTATCAGGAATAACAACTGCATTGAGCTGGATATTTTACTACAGAGCCATGAAAATGGGCAATGTTTCTTATGTCGCCGCCATCGACAAAAGCAGTATTGTTATCACGATTCTTTTATCTTTTTTCTTATTAAAAGAACCATTAACGCCGAAATTACTCATCGGCGCCGGACTGATTGTTGCAGGAATGATTGTGCTGATCTGGAAATAATACAAACTCATCCTTCCATCGGTATATGTACCTTTTTTACCAGAGTCCGTTTTTGTGTCATGGGTAGCAACACCCTTGACGAGGATACCGCTTTTTGTGCCATAGGTTGTCGTACCCATGACGTGGGTACTGCTTTTTGCGCCATAGATTGTCGTACCCATGACGTGGGTACACTTTTTTATGCCATGGGTTGCCGTACCCATGGCGTGGGTACTGCTTTTTATGCCGTAGGTACTGAAACCCAAGCAGTGAAAAGCGGAACCCATATCATGGGTTTTAGCACCTGTATTGCAGGTACTTTACCCACAATGCGAAAAAAGCAGTGAAACATGGACTATGGCTGTTGTGCACAAAGTAGAATATTTCAGCAACAACCAATTTCCTATTATTTAATTTACTATCTTTATTTTTCATAAATTTATAAATTAATGTGAATTCCTTTAAAACTACAACAAAAAGCGCTTTCTTATTTCTTATCCTTTTAAGCACTTCCACCATATTTGCACAAAACAGTATGGTGGGCGATGGCTTTGGCGGACGGCTTTGGTACAAACCATCTAATTACACGGTTGGCTCCTATTCTGCTTATACCATTTGCGGCGATAGCTGCGGAGCAAACAACCAATTATACGGTTGGGGTGCCAACGAATATGGACAATTAGGTAACGGAACATATACAGGAAGTGTCACTCCAGTTCCTGTTTTAGGCATGACCAATGTGCGCTATTACAGTACCGGCTATGTTATGGGTGCGATTAAAAATGATAATACCGCATGGGTTTGGGGAAATGCTATAAATACTGGTATTCTTGGCTATTCATCTGGCTTTACAAATACACCGCAACAGGTTTTAACGGATGTTAAATTTATGGATGCAGGAGTTTATGTTTGCACTTTTATTAAAATGGATGGTACAGTTTGGTCGGTAGGTAACAACTTTTATGGTGTATTTGGTAATGACACTGCCGACACTATTCCAACTACGATTCCATCAAAAATGTTGGGTGTAAATACAGCGGTAAGGGTGGCAAATGGATTCTATAATAATATAATTCTTTTAGATAATGGTACAGTTTTAGCAACAGGAGTTAATTATTCTTATGGTTTAGGTAATGATAGTTCTCTAACTGATACAGCAAAAATAGCAATACCAATTTCTGGCTTATCAAATATTATTGATATAAAAGCAAATGCTAGAGCGATGATTGCACTTGATGCTAACGGAGATGTATATACTTGGGGATATCCGCTTAATGCATATATCGGAAATGGTGCAACTAATAATTCTGCAAATGTACCTATAAAATTAAATGCACTAAATAATATAGTTGCCATCTCTGGCTGCAATGATGGTTTACATTTTTTAGCGTTAGATGCCAATCATAACTGTTATGCTTGGGGTTACAATGCTTGGGGACAATTAGGCACTGGAAATTCTCAAAATCCACTCAGTCCTGTACTTGTCGCAACGAATGTGGATGATATTATGGCAGGCGAGTTGTTTTCCTATATTTTAAAATCTGATGGAACACTTTGGGCTACAGGTTCCGGCTCTATTTGGATGAATCTATTTAATACACCGCGTAATGTTTTTACACAAATAAATCCTCTTATTGCGCCTATGTATTTGTGTAAACCTATTGCGCAATATACTGCTTTTGCTCAAGCAACAGATGCAACTTGCAACTATGGTGGCACCATTACCATTACGCATACTGGTGGCAAAGCACCTTATACTTATAGCATTGGTAATGGCTTTCAAAGCAGCAATGTATTTACAAACGTATCAGCCGGTAATTATACAGTACATGTAAAAGACAGTGTGGGTTGTATTTCGTCCGTTTTAACTACTGTTAGCAGTAGTACCAACGCTATTACCAATCTTTCTAAAAACATTACTCATGCTACCTGTGGTAAAAATAATGGTGCGGTTAATTTAGGCGCGGTTACAGGTGGTATTGCTCCTTTTCAGTATAATTTTAATAACACCGGTTTTTCAATCAATAAAAATTATTCTAATTTACCGGCAGGAAATTACAGCATTATAGTAAAAGATGCTAATGGTTGTAACTATACCACCAATGCCATTGTAAATAATATCGGCACTCCTTCTTCAACAACTATAACAGATACTATCTGTGACGGAAGAATTTATAATTTTAATGGAAAAAATATTACCACAACTGGTACTTATGCAGATACTTTAGTCAATGCCTCCAATTGTGATTCTATTATTTCATTAGCTTTATTTGTAACACCTATACCAACTTCTATTCATTTAGGCAATGACACCACGCTTTGCGAAGGCGATACTTTGCGTTTAGATGCCACCACAGCTAATGCAATTTATGTTTGGCAAGATAGTTCTACACTTCCCTATTTTATTGTTACTAAAGACGGCATCTATCATGTAACCGTAACGGCCAATTGTTTTAACGAAACGGATACAATTAAAATCTCTTACAAGTCCTGCGAAGCAACAACATGTACTTACTTTATTCCAACTGCATTTACACCAAACGGCGATGGCAACAATGATGAATTTAAAATTCGCAGCAATTGCGAACTTTCAGGTAGTTTAATTATCTATAACCGCTATGGTAATGAAGTCTTTAAAACAACGGATCTATCTATTGGCTGGAATGGTAAATACAAAAATGAAACGGTTCAGCAAGATGTTTATGCCTACTTTGCAGAATTTATTCTCAATGGAAAAACAGAAAAACGAAAAGGCAATATTACGTTGCTGAAGTAATACTTCCTTTTCATTTTTATCATTCTACTTCTTTTGAATAAGTTTAATCTAATCAACTATGTATAGCAAAACTAAGTACATACTCTAAAATTAGAAGGATAAGAATGAGATAATAATGCTGGATCTTTTATGTTATTAATGTTATTTCACATTCTCGCATAAAATCTCATTCGGGCTTTCAGCATATTTCGCAATCGTATTTATATAGGTTTGTCCGTTAAATTCCTGGTATAAATAAATACTTTTAACTAAATAACATTTATTGTCATTGCCTTTGAAAACAACCGCAAATTGTCGCTGGCGACCTGTAATGATACCACTGATTTCATGACGCACAGAATGCCAGTCGCTTTGCAAAATGACAGCTTTATAAGCCGTTCCATTATAATCATTCTTGTACATTTTATTAAACGCATCTATCATCATTTTTTCAGCGGCAGCATCTTTCATTACAGCCGTTGGAAGTTTACGATTTTTTATTTCCTGTTCATTATTCTTTGCGGTGCCTGCTTTCATATCTTCAAGACTGCCATTAGCGGCAACTAAAGCAGTTATCTTTTTATACTCATCTGCGAAATCCGTTTCTTCCGGAAATATTTTTTGCGCGGCATCCCAATATAGCTGATGATATTTTGCTAAATAATAATTTTGCGCTACACCATTTAAATCGCCTGCAGTCGTTTTTACGGCTTCTATATTTCCAATCAGTTGATTAGTGCCGTAGGCAGAAGATGCGATATACGTTTTGATATACTTAATGTCACTGGCATTCGGTCTTGTATTTAAATCAATCAATTCCTGTAATTTATCAGTATATTCTTTAAACCGGAATTCCATTACGGGCACATCGCTTTGATTTACTTTTAATGGTGTTTCCACAAATAAGCTCCGCATCAGCTTATCTGCTTTTATAGATTTTTGTGTCGGCGAAAGATTGCTGTTATTAGCAGCAGCAGTTGTTCCTGAGTTACTGCTGCTTGCCGTGCCTGCTTTAGCTTTCCATTTTGCAATCTCAGCTTCCATCTTATCTGTTTTATATGCCGGATCTTTTTGTTTCACAGCAGCCATCTTAGCTTCCAGAACGGCAACACCTTCCGCAAACTTACCGGTTTTTTGAATGCCCATTGCGTTAATCCAAAATGACTTTACTTCTGATTTTGCCGGACCTTCATACGCAAAATCCTGTGCTGATACATTGAATGTAAATAATAGTGCAATTAAAATAGTTTGTAATTTCTTCATGACAGAGTTTTTTTTGTAAAACTATCAGAAGCATCAACAAAAAGTACAACGCATTAAGAAGTGAAGCTGAAAATTCAATAAATGATAGATAATTTGATATAAGCGCTGTAATCTAAAGAATTCACCTCGTTAATGTTGCCATTATTATAATTTAGCACAAAATCGTATCTTTGCACTTCGAAAATAATAAAATCATTCATTATACCATTCAACACTTAATATATGGGTTTACAATGTGGCATCGTTGGCTTACCAAATGTAGGAAAATCAACTTTATTTAATGCAGTTTCAAACAATGCAAAAGCGCAAGCCAGCAATTACCGGTTTTGTACCATCGAGCCCAATGTTGGCTTGGTAGATGTTCCGGATGAGCGATTAACTAAAATCGCGGAAATTGTTCAACCGAATAAAATTATACCGACAACTATTGAATTTGTGGACATTGCCGGTTTGGTAAAAGGTGCCTCTAAAGGTGAAGGTTTAGGCAATAAATTTTTAGCAAACATTCGCGAGGTAGATGCCATCATTCACGTGATTCGTTGTTTTGAAGATGAAAATATTCTGCGTGAAGAAGGCGCTATCAATCCGGTTGGCGACAAAGACATCATTGATACCGAATTACAATTAAAAGATTTGGAAAGCGTAGAACGCAAAACGCAACGTATTCAAAAGCAAGCGAAAGTAAGCGGCGATCCGAAAGCAAAACACGAATATGATGTGTTGATGCAATGCCAGCAATGCTTAAGTGATGGTAAAAATATTCGTTCGTTAAATTTTTCTAAAGAAGACAGACTAATTTTTGCCGATTTATGTTTCCTGACAGACAAACCGGTTTTATATGTTGCTAACGTGGACGAAGCATCCATTCATACAGGCAATAAATATTCGGAAGCATTACAAAAAATGGCTGCTGAAGAAGGCGCGCAAGTTATTATTTTAAATAACTCTGTGGAAGCACAAATTTCGGAAATGGAAGAAGAAGACAAAGCGCTTTTCCAGGAAGAATATGGTTTAACAGAACCGGGTTTGAATCGTTTGATTCGTTCTGCTTATGATTTGTTACAACTGCAAACCTATTTCACTGCAGGTGTGCAGGAAGTGCGCGCATGGACAATACATAAAGGTTGGAAAGCACCGCAGGCAGCCAGTGTTATTCACACTGATTTTGAAAAAGGATTCATTAAAGCAGAAGTAATGGCTTATGAAGATTTCATGCAATACAAATCGGAAGCAGCATGCCGCGAAAACGGAAAACTTCGCATTGAAGGTAAAGAATATGTGGTAAAAGACGGTGATTTGATGCATTTCAGGTTCAATGTATAAGCAAAACTGAGACATTGGACTTTAAAAAATAAATTCATATCTTTGCACCAATTAAATCAAGTATTCATTCAATAAAAATTATAAAAAAATGGGAAGAGGTGATCAACGCTCAAGAAAAGGAAAAATCTTTGCAGGTTCATTCGGAAATTCAAGACCACACAAAGTAGCAAAACCGGTAACTGTTGCTAAAGAAAAAGTAGCAAAAGAAGAAAAACCTGTAAAAAAAGCAGCAGCGAAAAAAGCAGCAGCGAAAGCAGAAAAAACAGAAGAATAGTTTAATCTAAACAGCTATAAAAAAGTCCTGAAAATTTCAGGACTTTTTTTGTTTTATGAGCAGATGTTTATTTAAACATACGTCTCTTAAAGTCGTCTGATGTTGGAACACGCAGCAAAGTTGATGCAAACAATATCGCAATTAAGATAATCGGCAATACCGCTTTATGGTATCGTTGCGGATTGATATACCAGCCAATCAACAGCACTATCATTAAAATACGGTAGAATTTGATGTAGCCAAAACCCAGTTTTGAAAGTTTGCTGTTTGATCGCACATTTTTTTTGTTATTACTATCTAATTGCTCATTTTCATTTAACGCACTTTTCGCAAATGGTGCTTTCAGAATGAAATAAATAAATGGAATATTTAGCGGCATTGCCCAAAGTATGTTTAAATTCCATTTTGTGGTTAAGTGTTCTGTGAAAAACCACATAAAAACAAACAACCAGCCAAATAATCCTAAAATAGTGAAGAATACAATTTGTGTAATTCTGTTGAACGAAAAGCAGCCGGTTCGCACCTGAATAATCAATAAAAGAAAGAACAATATCCAAAATACTATAGTTGGCGAAAACCATTGTTTTGCTCTGCTTTCCGGAATAGTATCTAAAATTAATGTGTTGCTGGTTACTAATTTTTTGCCATCAACAATCGAGCTGTCACATAATTGCATTAACTCATCAGGCAAGAATGTTCTGCCATATTTTGCTTTCGCATCAGTTGGTACACCAATTAATAAATCCATACCTAAATCCAGCCATTCGTTTGGCACATTTCTGTCAATCAATTCTCTATACGTCGATTGATCGTCTTTATCCGGTTTGTTGGCTGTTTTTTTAAACAATGAAAATAAAATATCGCGTGGCCGCGTAGAGCAATTATCAAATAAGAAATCGTATTTGTAATACTTATTTTCTTCGCGTGCGTTGACTGTCAGCTTTTCAAATAGCGTTTGTTTTTGTTCCTGCGTAAGATTCAGTTTTTGTTCGTTAATAGAACGGTTTTCATCACGATAGTTTTGTTCAAAATCTGGATAATTGTCAATAGATTCGTAATACAACAATCTTCCTTTTACAAATTTCCAGACAAAATCATCATCATAGCTGAAAGTGCCGTAATTATACACTAAATCCCAACCTAATATTGAATCTTTAACACGAATGGCAGTATGTCCGAAATTTTGATAAATTTCAGCATCCGATCTTCCAACAGTTAATAAACTTACTTGTGCAGAATTCGTTAGTTTTGACACCTCAAAATCTCTATTTTGAGCGAAACTTAATACCGAAATCAAAAGAAATGTTAAAAGAAATCTGTCTTTGTAAGTAAAAACCTTCATGCTACGAATATAATTAGGATACCAAACTTTTACTAATAAAATTTGTTTAAAATACACACATGAAAAAATTAGGATTAAATTTAACGTTATCAATAATTACGCTAAGTACATTATTAAGTTTTAAATGCCAGAACTCTAAAAAAGTGACAACGGACAGCATTTCCCAAAAGGAAATCAAGGCAATTACACCGATAAAAAATCAAGTTTATATGGATACAACAAAAGTGGAAAAAACAGAAGCAGAATGGAAAAAAATTCTGACCGATGAAGAATACAACGTCTTGCGCGAAGCAGGCACCGAACGACCATTCACCGGAAAATATACAGACATGACTGCTGATGGAAATTATTATTGCAAAGCATGTGGCAATTTATTATTTACGTCTGAAACAAAATATCACAGTGGTTGCGGCTGGCCGGCATTTTATGACAAAGCAGGTGAATCTGCTGTAGAAATGCGCGTAGATAACAGCTATGGAATGCAACGTATCGAAGTCATCTGCAAAAGATGTCATTCTCATTTAGGTCATGTTTTTGAAGACGGTCCGAGAGACAAAACCGGTATGCGCTATTGCATCAATTCGATCAGTCTGGATTTTAAATCAGATAGCACAAAGACAAAATAAGCCTCATCCGATCTCGCTTTTGGCGAGATCACCTTCTCCAATTGGAGAAGGAAGTCAAGCATAGCTTGACAGGTTGAGGCAAATGAAGACAATAAAAAATTTCTTAACGCTTACAGAGTTACAAAACTTTATATCTGCTGAACTTCGTCTTTTGGTTTTCCGTATTTATACGACAAGAACAAAATGAATAACGCAACTCCTATAAATGGAAAACTCAGCCATTGTCCGTGATTTAAAGTATAGCCAAAATATGTTTTCTGGTTGTCATCTACTTTCCAGAATTCAAGGAAAAATCTTCCTGCGAACATCATGAACAGAAAAATACCCATTAAGCTGCCTTCTCTTGGTTTATATTTTTTCGCGATGTAAATACTGATAATAACTATGAAAATAAATACATACAAAAATCCTTCGAATAACTGTACCGGCACGCGCGGCGCAGTTTCGTGTAATCGGTCGAAGATGACGCCCCAAGATCCGTCAGTGTAATCACCGACAATTTCAGAGTTAAAGAAATTTCCAAAGCGAATGAATGAACCGCCAATTGCCGTTGGAATGGCAACTCTGTCTATGATCCATAAAAATGAATACTCAGGATGATTGCGTTTGTACAATAATAATGCAATCGTAATTCCTATTGCTGCGCCATGACTTGCCAAACCACCTTTCCAGATTTGTATGATTTCTAACGGATGCGCCATGTAATAATCCAAATCGTAAAAGATAACATGACCCAAACGTGCACCAATTAATACCGCGAAAAACATGTACATCAATAACTGATCTGCGCCTTCGGTGTTTTTATTTTCCTTTTTAAATTCCCAGAATAAAATATTGTAACCTAAAAAAAATGCCGCGCCATACAACAAACTGTACCAGCGTATTCCGAAATTATCTGAAATCATAAAAATTTCAGGTCTGATATTCCAGTGCATTACAAAAGACAATAGATTCATATTTTTTATTTGTGCGACAAAGGTAGCAATTTATTTTGTTTGTCATTAATCAATAGCAATTAGCCAATAGTTAATAAACCTAAAATGATATTTTACTTCAAAAAACAATTATTGGTATCAATATCAAAAAATAACATTCAATTTACATCTTGCAGTTTATTTTTGTCAGGATAGATTTTACTTTATAATACTTTATGCGAATTGAAAAAAACACCGCAAATCTTTGCCGTACAAACTGCCAGCAGCGAACATATTCGCTATGCGGAAGAATTGTGTAAACTCTATGAAGAATCTGCTAAGAAACGCGGCACCGGAATTGCCAAGCGCGATCCGGAATACATCAAAGAAAAAATTTCACAAAAGAAAGCGATTATAGCATTAACCGCTCAACATGAACTAGCAGGTTTTTGTTATATAGAAACATGGCAAGGCAAAAACTATGTTGCCAATTCAGGATTGATCGTTAAAGAAGCATTCCGCAAACATGGATTAGCAAAACGAATCAAAAAATTTGTACTCGATTATACGCGCAAAAAATATCCGCAGGCAAAGATATTTGGTATCACTACGAGTTTAGCTGTGATGAAACTGAATTCCGACTTAGGTTACAAACCGGTTACGTTTTCAGAACTCACGCAAGACGATGCATTCTGGAGTGGCTGCAAAAGCTGTGTAAATTATGATGTATTGACACGCACCAACAGAACCAACTGTTTGTGTACAGCAATGTTATTCGATCCGAAAGAAGACAAAAAGAAAGAGTTTGTGAAAGCTCAAAAAGTAGAAAAGAAAATTCCGGCTAAATTAAAAACACCAAAAGCACAACGAATAAAAGTAGTAAAAACAGGTGGTTTGAGTAAAGCGAATAAGAAGGCAAGAAATGATTAGAATACGCTTCGCGTCATTGCGAACGTGTGAAGCAATCTTAAATTACATAACAAGAGATTGCTTCGTGCCTCGCAATGACGACAAGATTCGCAATGATGATAACATTTGCAATGACGACAAGAATTGATAACCGATAAAATAAAGACATGAACAACAAAGTAGTTTTAGCATACAGTGGTGGTTTAGATACTTCGTATTGTGTAAAATATTTAACGGAAGAAAAAAAGCTGGATGTTTACGCAATAACCGTAAATACTGGTGGTTTCAGTGATGAACAACTGAAAGCAATTGAAACGCGCGCGAAACAATTAGGTGTCAAAGCATTTATAGTACGCGATGTTGTACACGAATATTATGAGCAATGTATAAAGTATTTAATCTTCGGAAATGTTTTAAAAAACAATACTTATCCGTTGTCGGTTTCTGCGGAACGCGTTTTTCAGGCGATTGCTGTTGCTGATTATGCAAAAGAAATCGGCGCTGCATACATAGCGCATGGCAGCACCGGCGCCGGCAACGACCAGGTTCGTTTTGATATGGTGTTTAATATTGTGCTGCCTGATGCGACGATTATCACACCTATTCGTGATAATCAACTTTCTCGCGAAGAAGAAATAGACTATTTGAAAAAATATGGCGTAGAAATCGATGCACAAAAAGCGGCCTATTCTATTAATCAAGGAATTTGGGGCACGAGTGTTGGCGGTAAAGAAACACTGACTTCCAGAAATAATTTACCTGAAAATGCCTATCCAACTCAGTTAAGTAAAACGGATATCAGCGAATATGTTATAGAATTTGAAAAAGGTGAACCTGTTGCATTGAATGGCAAACGATATGAGCATCCGACAGCACTTATTATTGAGTTGAATAACTTTGCGAGCGCTTACGCAATCGGCCGCGATACGCACGTTGGCGATACCATCATTGGTATTAAAGGTCGTGTCGGTTTTGAAGCTGCAGCACCTTTAATTATTATCAAAGCGCATCATTTACTGGAAAAACACACATTGACCAAACAACAACTTTTCTGGAAAGATCAATTGAGCAATGTATATGGAAGCAATCTGCACGAAGGTTTATTTTACGAACCGCTGATGCGCGATTTAGAAGCATTTCTACAAAACACACAACAACAAGTAAGCGGTAAAGTATTTATACAGCTTCAACCCTATCGTTTTGAATTAATCGGTATAGAATCACCATATGATCTGATGAGCGCTAAATTTGGAAGTTACGGTGAAATGAATAATGCCTGGTCCGGTGATGATGTAAAAGGTTTTGCGAAAATATTTTCGAATCAAATGATGATCTGGAAGAAAGTGAATGAAACCAACAATCAATAAAAAAGGTTGTTATCAGGTTTTATTTTTTTCCTTGAACAGAACGAATACGACTCAATGTTTCGTGCGTCATTCCTAAAAAAGTAGCGATATTTTTCATTGATATCCTGTTGATCAGATCACCGTACAATTCCTGAAACTTGTTGTATTTATCTTGCACCGATAATGCTCTGAAAGCAACAATCATATCTGAATACAGTTTAAACTTCTGTGTAATTAAGATAGAATGCATGGTTTGTATCTCATGATTATTCAAACATAATTGCAGATATTCTTTTGCATCGATTTCCAGCATAATGGAATCTTCTAATGTTTCAAATACCAGATTGGTCGGCTGCTGCGTCATGTAAGAAACTTGTCCGCCGATAAACAAACCTTCTTTCACAAATCGGTCTATTATAAGTTTGCCATCTGATAAATAATGCACCATTACCACGCCTTGATGAATGAAGTATATCTTCTCAGCAATCTCACCTTTATTGTATATAATGTGTTTTTTTTTGAAAACCACTAATTGGGTAAGATCTATAATCGAATTCATACTTTCATTCGAGAGTTTAGCTGCTTCAGAAAGTACTTTTATCATGTGGTTTTTTGCTTCTGCAAAACATTGTTTTTTATTCAACTTCATCTAATGCGTATTTCTACTTAACTGAACTAAATTAAGCAATATTATCATCAAATGAATGACTTATGTCAACTATTTGAGCATAACTCTAAATTTAATGGTCGTCAGGTTTTAGTTTTTGTCGTATTTCGCACGAATGCGGCTTAAGGTTTCCGGCGTCATGTTCAGATAATTGGCAATATCTTTTAATGGAACACGATTCGTAATATTATCATGTGTCTTTATTAATTCGTAATAGCGTTCTTCTGTCGTCATCGCTTTGAATTTCGACATGTTGTGCGAATGAGCACTGTGAAATAGTTCCATGCTGATTCTGTATAAACGCTCAATGTCGTGAAATTTCTGGCACAATTTTTCCAGTTCTTTATATTTTATTCGCAGCAACAAAACATCATCGATCGATTCATATACATGCGTTCCAGGTTGGTTAGTAATGTGCGTAAAATTTCCGCCAAAAAATGCATTTTCCTGTTCAAAACGATCAATCACTACTTTCTCATTTTTGTAAAAGTAAATTTTGATGATACCTTTATAAATAAAGTAAAAATATTCGGCGATATCGCCTTCTTTAATGATCTCTGTATTCTTTTTATACGATACCAATTCAAACAGACTTAGTAATGCGTCTAATTGTGTTTCATCAACTTTTGTCACGCTTGAAAGTGCCCGTTTTAGTGTTTGTTTTGCTTGTATTTCGAGTAATTCGTCGGTATGCTTTTTCATTTTCTATTGTTTGCAAACATACTAAATTTTATTAACCTGCATCTACCTGAAAATTGCTATATATCAATTTATTTATCTTCTTAATCATTTTTTATTTTGCTCTGATTCTGCTTAATGTTTCTGCTGTAATTCCAAGATAACTGGCTACATATTTCAGCGGAATTCTGTTCATAATAGGCGCATAATATTTTACAAATGATTCATACTTTTTTTCAGACGGTAATGCTCTTAAATTGTGAACGCGTTCAACATACGTTACATAATATTGCTGCATGATCTTGCGCGCCAAACTTTCTATTTCATGCGATTGCATATACAACCGTTCGAGTTCGCTGTATTTAATTCTTAATAACACAACATCTTCCATCGCTTCATAAATATCCAAACCGGGTTTGCGTGTAATATGACTGTACAGATTTCCGAAAAAAGTACCTTCTTCAGCAAACCAATCGATAATTTCTTTGTTTGATTTATAGTAATAAACACGCACCAAACCTTTAGCGATAAAATACATGTAATCAGTTAAATCGCCATCTTTTATAATCTGGTGATTTTTGTCGTACACAACTGTTTCAAAAGCATCCAGAATCTTTTGTATATTGTTTTCTGAAATGACTTCTTTACTAAGAATGACTTCTTTCAAAAAACTTTTCGGATCTTTTTCACTTAATTTGTGTAATCTTTTTGCCATGATTGATATAAAAAATAAGAATCAATAAATTTAAACAATAAATTGATATAAATCAAGTCTAATTTATTTGTAATTGATTTTAAACATAATATGTATGAAAAAATTCATTTTATTACAGTTTGTATTTCTTTTGTGCAATTTATCTAAAGCACAACAGCAAGATTCCACTATAAGAATATTAATTGTCACAGCGCATCCTGATGATGAAACCGGTTTTGCAGCTACCGTTTATAAAGTAACAAAAGAACTAAATGGTGTTGCAGATCAGTGTGTTATCACAAACGGTGAAGGCGGCTACAAATACTCTACTTTGTCTGAAGCATATTATAATTTAGAATTGACTGATGAAAAAGTTGGCCGCGAAAACTTACCACGCATTCGCAAACAAGAGCTGATGAACGCCGGAAAAATAATCGGTATGCACAATATTTTCTTTTTAGACCAGAAAGATGCACATTATGGTTTGGATGAGCATGAACCTTTAGATACTACCTGGAATGTTGCTTTTGTTTCTACGCGTTTGAAAGAAATCATGACAATAACAAAATATGATTTCGTGTTTTGTTTATTACCAACACCAGAAACGCACGCACACCACAAAGCAGCAACTTTACTGGCATTGCGCACGATTCAATTATTGCCTGAAGCACAGCGACCAATTATTTTAGGCGTTACCGGTGCGAATAAAAACGATACGACAAAATATAGTTTTACGCAACTTAAAGACTATAAAGAATCAAAAGTAGAAGGCAATGCAGCGATGTATTTCTTTGATAAAAGTGTAAAATTTGGATTCAAGAATGCATTAAGTTATAAAATCATTGTAAACTGGGAAATCGCCGAACACAAATCGCAAGGCACGATGCAACTGGCAATGAATCAAGGTGATTTGGAGCAATTCTGGTATTTCAGTTTGAATGGTGAAAAAGGAAAAATCAAATGCCAGCAGTTTTTTGAACGGCTAAAAATTATTCCTTATAAATAGTAGTTTAAAAAGATAAATGTTATAGGTTATACGAAATACGTTTTCAATACAAATACCAATAACTTATAACAAATAACGTATAACCACAACAAACAACCATGACAACACTCATTCGTGGATTAAGTTTACGACAAGCTGTATCTATCAACATGATTGATATGGTTGGTATTGGTCCGTTTATAACGATACCATTTATCATCGGCGCGATGAATGGACCGCAATGTATATTAGCATGGATTTTAGGCGCGTTGCTTTCCTTTTGTGATGGTTGTGTTTGGAGCGAACTCGGTGCGAAATGGCCGCAAGCAGGTGGCAGCTATGTGTTTCTGCAAAATTTGTATGGTAAAAAATATGGTAAGCTATTCTCGTTTTTATACATCTGGCAAACGACTATTCAGGCGCCATTAGTTATTGCTTCCGGTGCAATCGGCTTTGCGCAATATCTTACTTATTTAATTCCAACACTTGGCTATTATGAAAAGAAAATGGTAGCCGGTTCATTGGTTTTGTTTATCACGTTTTTATTATACAGAAAAATCACAGACATCGGAAAAATTTCCGTTGTGATGTGGATGATCGTTGGCGGCACGATGTTATGGCTCATCTTTAGTGGTTTCACGCACTTCGATTCTAAACTGGCTTTTACTTATTCTAAAGATGCATTTGACTTAACACCTATATTTTTTGTTGGTTTAGGACAAGCCAGTATTAAGACGATTTATTCATTTTTAGGTTACTACAATGTTTGCCATCTTGGCGGCGAAATCGTTGAACCTGAAAAAAATATACCGCGCAGTATTTTTATTTCTATTGCAGGCATTGCCGTTTTGTATTTATGTATGCAAATTGCTGTATTAGGCGTAATTCCTTGGCAAACAGCAAAAGATTCCGAGTTCATTGTCAGCACATTTTTTGAAAAAATATACGGAACAGTCGCCGCACAAATCGCGACTGCGTTGGTGTTGATCATTGCTATTACTTCATTGTTTGCAGTCATGCTTGGTTATTCGCGCGTGCCGTATGCAGCGGCTGTTGATGGAAATTATTTTAAAGTATTTGCAAAACTGCATCCAACTAAAAACTTTCCGCATTATTCATTGCTGATTTTAGCTGGTGTCGCATTCGGATTTTCATTGTTGTTTAAAATGAAAGAAATTATCACAGCAATAATCATCATGCGCATATTGATACAATTTATTTCGCAAAGTGTAGGTTTGATTTTATTGCATACGAGAAAAAAAGAAATGCAATTTCCTTATAAAATGCCATTGTTTCCATTGCCTGCATTAATTGGAATTGCAGTCTGGATATTTATCTTTTTTTCCGCTGAATGGAAATTTATTTTATTTGCACTTGGAATCATTCTGAGCGGAATTATCTTGTATTTTATATTTACCAGAATTAAACAGAAAGAATCAACTACATTAGATGATGATTTTATCACCAATAAAAACTAATACTTTGAACGCATTCTGCTTAAAGTTTCCTGTGTAATTCCTAAATAAGATGCAATATATTTTTGAGAAACTCTGTTGAATAAGGAAACTCTTTCTTCTTTAAAAACTTTGTAACGTTCATCTACAGAAAGATATAAAATATTTCTGCTGACGCGAATGGATTCTAAATAATGCATTTCAATAACCAGTCTTCCTAAATGTTCTAACGCATGATATCGTTTTAAAATTTTCTCCAGTTCATTCCAATCTATTTCCAGGCAAGTTGTTTTTTCCAGTGCTACAAAATAATCGAAATTCGGTAAACCGGTGAATTGCGTATAACCATTTAAAAAGAAAGAATTTTCTTCCCTGAAATCAGAAGTAATTTCTTTTTTGCCTTTAATGTAATACATTCTGACCAATCCTTTCACAATAAAATATCCTTTCAAGTCTGTATTATTCGGCGCAATAATTACGTCTTTTTTTTTGTATTTTTTCAACTCAAAAAGATTTACAAATTCATTGATCTGAAATTCAGGCACATCAGCAATTTGTAACAGAACAAGCTTTAATGACTTTCTGTACGTCTCAACAGTATGTTTTAAGTTTGCCATCCAAACAAAAAAAATTAAAAGTTGGTTTGTACTAAAAATACATAAAAAATTGAAATTATGAATTCATTTATTTTGATAAGATGCCAATAAAATCTAATATTTTGCTCTTAGTCTGCTTAATGTTTCCTGCTTAATTCCGAGGTATGACGCTATATATCTCAATGGTACTCGATTCATTAAATCGCTTTGTTCTTTCATAAAAATCTGGTATCGTTCTTCTGCTGAAAGAAATAAAACATCGTATGTTTTTTTCATGTATGATGTATAATATCGTTCTACTAATTTTCTGCCTAAATGTTCCAATGAATGATATTTTAAATAATATTCTTCCATCACTGAATACTTTAGTTTCAGTACATAAGTATCTTCAAACGCTTCGTAATTGCTGTAATTTCTTTCGCCTGTCAGTATAGAATAAGCACCAATCACAATTTGATTTTCAGGTACGAACAAATTAGTAATTTCTTTGTCTTCTTTTATATAATAAATACGCAGCAAACCTCTGTAAATAAAATATAGTGTATCAGAAACTCCGCCGGCTTTGTATAACAATTGTTTTTTTGAGAATTTATCCAACGTAAACTGATCTAACAATTCATTCAAGTCATCCACATTTGTTTTTGGCGCAATGTTCAGAAAATAATTGCGTAAATTATTACGTTGTTCTTCAATATTCTCTGCAACATTTTGTTTCATTTTATTTTTTGTCATTAATGTTTAGCGCGCAATCTGCTGAGTGTTTCCTGTGTAATACCTAAAAAAGAAGCGATATGTTTTAATGATACACGATTAATCAGATCACCGTGATCATTCATGAACAAATGATACCGTTCTTCTGCAGACAAATAAAGCAGATCGTATGTCTTTTTCATAAATGTAGTGTAATACCGTTCTATATTTTTTCGTCCAAAACGATCCAATGAATGGTACTTACTGAAATACGATTCAACGACTGAATACCTGACGGTTAGTGTAATGGTATCTTCCATCGTTTCGTATGTATTGAAATTTTTTTCACCGGTCAATATAGAATAAATTGGCGTTGACATCATATTTTCCTTAATAAACCAGTTCGTAATTTCTTTATCTTCTTTTGTATAATATATGCGCACCAAACCTTCACAAATAAAATATACCATATCTGAATTATCGCCTGCTTTCAGTAAAACATGATGCTTCGGATAACTTTCCAGTTTAAACTCATTGATCAATTCATTCATCTCATCAGGCACGCACAAAGCATTCATATACAAAAAGTAATTTCTGAGTTGCGCTCTGTAAGGTTCTATGTCTTTTATTTTTTTCATTTTTAAAGACTACAAAACTATTTAATGTTTTGCTCTTAATCTGCTCAATGTTTCCTGTGTGATTCCTAAAAATGAAGCGACGAAACGCAATGGTACGCGGTTCAACAAATCACTGTGATCTCTGATAAATAACTGATAGCGTTCTTCTGCTGAAAGAAACAAAACATCGTATGTTTTTTTCATAAACGCACCGTAATAGGCTTCAATCAATTTTCGTCCTAAATGTTCTAATGAATGATATTTGGTATAAAAAGATTCGAGCACGGAATACTTAATTTTCAAAACATAAGTATCTTCCAACGCTTCGTAAGTGCTGTAGTTATTGTTGCCTGTCAAAATAGAATAGGTAGCGGCAAACATCATATTTTCTTTGATAAACCAATTGGTAATTTCTTTTTCTTCTTTCACATAATAGATCCGCACTAAACCTTCAATGACAAAATAGACAGAATCAGATAAATTTCCTGCTTCCAGAATCATCTGTTTCTTTTCAAATTTATCCGTAGTAAACTGTTGTATTAATTCAGCCAATTCATTTATATCCGTATCAGGATATAGAGAAAGCAGGTACTTTCTCAATTGATTTCGACTTTCTTCAATAGTTTGTAAATTTTTGCTCATCTTTTTATGGTTTGCTGTTTTGAACGTAATCTGCTTAATGTTTCCGGTTTTATACCTAAATGCGATGCAACGTGCCTCAATAATACGCGATTCATAAGATTTCCGCGTTCCTGTACGAAAATATCGAATCGCTCATCAGCCGATAAAAATAGCCGGTTATAATTTGTCTTTAAATATTCAGCATAGTAAGATTCCACCATTTTTCTGCCTAAATGCTCAATCGGATGATATTTCTTGCTTAATTGCTCAATTTCATCGTAATCAGCAGATAAACACTCAGTATCTTCTAAAGTTTCGTGAAAATCAATATTTGGCAAACCTGTAAACAAAGTATAGCCATTGACAAAAAATGAATTTGGCTCTTTAAAATCAGACGTAATCTCTTTATCTTCAGCAACATAGTAGATTCGGACTAATCCACTCAACATGAAATAAAATTTGTTATTAAACGTATTTGGCGGAATTATAATTTCGTTTTTTTTGAATGATTCGTATGTAAAAAGACTAACAAACTCTTCCAACTGATATTTAGGAATATCGGTAAAATACATTATCGTATTTTTTAATGTATTTCTAAGTGCCTCAATGTCTTGTATTTGTCTCAAAAAAGCATTTTGTGATGCTTAAAGTTACTAAATCTCTTGATGTAAATCAAATTTTTCTAAATAATCTGCCACTTTTTTTACAAACATGCCACCAAGCATGCCATCAACTACACGATGGTCGTATGTATGAGATAAATACATCATGTGACGAATAGCGATCACATCTTGTCCGTCAACTTCGATAACCACCGGTTTTTTGGTGATAGAACCGACAGCCATAATGGCAACTTGCGGCTGGTTGATAATTGGTGTTCCGATAATATTTCCGAACGTTCCGATGTTAGAAATCGTGTAAGTGCCATCCATTACATCATCAGATTGTAGTGTATTTGTTCTTGCTTTTTGTACGATATTATTCATCGCTTTTGCAATGCCAAGCAAACTTTTCTGATCGGCTTGTTTCACAACCGGAACAATTAAATTTCCGCTTGGCAATGCCGTTGCTATTCCAATGTTAATGTCTTTTTTCTTAATGATTTTATCGCCATCAACTGAAACATTGATCATCGGAAAATCTTTGATGGCTTTGGTTATCGCTTCAACAAAAATTGGCATGAATGATAAACTGAAACCTTCGCGTTTTTGGAACGCATTTTTATGTTTATCGCGCCAGCGCACAATGTTTGTTACATCACATTCAACAAAAGAAGATACATGCGCCGAAGTTTTTACAGAGCTGGTCATGTGCTGCGAAATCAGTTTTCGCATTCTGTCCATTTCAATGATTTCGATATTAGAATCTTGAGTTGTAAGTTTTGAATCCTGTGTTTTTTCAACAGCTTTTGATTCCACTTTTTGTTCCTGCTTAACTTCTGCTTTTTGTTCCGTTTTCTTTTCCGATGTTTCAACAGTTGGTTTTGGCGCCACAACCAATCCTTTTTTCTTTTGCTCTACATATTCCAGGATATCTTCTTTCGTCACGCGATTATCAACACCATTGCCTTTAATACTTTCCAGTTCCTGCATGGAAATATTTTCTACTTGCGCGATATTCAATACTAACGGCGAATAATATCTGTTGGAATGATGTGTTGTGGTAGTTGGTGTCGGCTGCACAATTTGCTTGGCAACTTCAACTGTTTTTTCAATTGCTTTAACCGGTTCTGAAATAGTTTGTTCAAGTGGCTTTTCAATAATTTTTACTTCTTCTTTTGTTTCTGTTTTTGATTCAGCAACTTCCGTTTTAGTTTTTACAATTGCTTCTTTCTTTTCTTCAATTTTTGGTGGTTCTGTAGTTGTTGAATCGCCGCCAACTTCAATAATGGCTAATACATCGCCAACCGGAACAACGGCATCTTTTTCGTGTAAAATCTGCTTTAAAACACCACTTACCGAACTCGGAACTTCTGTATCAACTTTATCAGTTGCCACTTCTAAAACCACATCATGTTCATTGATTACATCACCAACTTGCTTGTGCCACGTTAAGATAGTTGCTTCAATTACACTTTCGCCCATTTTAGGCATCAATAATTTATACTCAGCCATTTTGAATATCACATTTGGCTACAAGATACAAGAGTTGGAATAAATTACCAATCAATAAAAAGAAAAAAAGAAATTGTTTGTACTTTCAGTTTAAACCAATTCTACATTGGCTGTTTTTCTGAAAACATAATTATTGTAAATATTTCGACGCATAAAACGACCTTGAGAATCAGCATTGATCATTTTGATATACACATTTTTAGGTACGTCAAAATATTCGTAAGAACTGCCGTTGTCAAATTTGATTTCTAAAGTAGTTTGTTTGTATTCAAAATCAACGATGGGCGAAGTGGCAACCGTGTTATTGTATTCATCAGCATATTTTGCCTGCGTTTCTTTATCAATACTTACCAAAAAATGATACGCTTCGATGATATTTTTGCTTTTGATTTCTGCAGCTTCTTTTCCTTCTTCATCATTCACAAATTTATCAGGATGAAATTCTTTCATAAAATTTCTGTAGGTAGATTTCAACACATTTAAATCTGCATTTTTATCAACACCTAAAATTCTTCTGTAATCTGATATTTTTTTCACGCTGTAATTTTGTGCAAAGATAAGTCTTTTAGTGCGTTATACTGACTCTAAAGCGTTAGTATAACATTAAGTGGTGATTATAGATTCAACAAGAATTTACGCAGCATCACCAATGAAACAATTGCACTTAACTGAATATTGCGTTCTCTGTTATTGGTGAATGATAGCTTTTTAATGTACTGCTTTTCTTTGTTCGCTATACCAATAAACACTGTACCAACAGGTTTTTCAGGCGTTCCGCCGCTTGGTCCGGCAACACCGGAAACTGCAATGATAATATCTGTTTTTAATTGTTCTAATGCGCCACTCAACATTTCCGAAACGGTTTGTTCGCTTACTGCGCCAAATTGTGCTAACGTTTCTTCTTTTACATGCAATAAACCTTCTTTCACTTCATTTGCATACGACACAATACTGCCTTTGAAATAAGCCGAACTGCCAGCAACCGAAGTGATCAGATGCGCAATGTAGCCGCCAGTACAACTTTCAGCAGTACCAATCGTCAGTTTTTTTTCAAGCAGCAACTCACCTATTTTTTCTTCAAAAACATCATCATCAAAACCATAAATATGTTCCTGATTGGCTTGTACAACAATTTCTGTTGCTTTGTCAATTACAGCTTTCAATTCTTCTTTGTTTTCACCTTTTATGGTTAAACGCAAGCGCACTTTACCAACACTTGGCAAATAAGCAAGCTTGATACGTTTATCTTTTGTTTGCTCAAAGTCTTTTAAATTTTCAGCTAATATGGTTTCTCCAATACCAACCGTTAAAATACTTTTATGAATAATCGTTGGTAATTGAAAATTTTCCTGTAAATATGGAATAACTGAGTTCGTGATCATCGCTTTCATTTCATAAGGCACACCAGGCATCGACACAATTACTTTTTCATCTTTTCTGAACAACATACCAGGCGCAGTTCCTGTTGAATTTTCAATAACGATACAATTATCAGGAACCAAGCTCATTTTTTTGGCATCATCGGTAATAGCTCTGTTTCTGAGTTTATAAATGTTTTCAATATTTTGAAAAGCGGCTTCGTTATAAATCAGTTGACCACCAAAATAAGCGCATAATACGTCTTTCGTAATATCATCAGAGGTTGGTCCCAAACCACCGGTAATTAATACAACTTGTGAAGATGCCAGTGCGTCATTCAAACATTTAACAATATCCTTTTCATCATCGCTCAACGAAATATGATGAATTACATCAATACCTATTTCATTCATTTTTTGCGACATCCAATGTGCATTCGTATTCAAAGTTTGACCTATCAACAATTCATCGCCGATGCTTAAAAGAGTACACTTCATCTTTAAAATTTTATTTGTATTATTACTTCGTAAATTCGATACAAATTTTAATAAATCAAAATAATTTAAACAATTAAAAATGAAAAAATTCTTTCCTATCTTTCTAGCATCCATATTACTATTTGGCTGTACAACACAACAAATACAAGAAACAGTTAGCGCTGTTTTAGGCAGCGTTTCAGGTGGTCCAACCGAGCAAGAAGCCGGCAACGGCTTGAAAGAAGCGCTTGGAGTTGGTATTGTAAATGGAATGGGTTTGCTTTCAAAAACAGACGGATTTTTAGGAAATGATTTGGTTAAAATTCCTTGGCCGGAACAAGCCAATCAGGTAAAAGACGCCATGCTGAAGTTAGGCATGCAAAAACAAGTAGATAATGTTACGACTTCTTTAAACCGTGCTGCAGAACAGGCATCAGGCGTTGCTATTGATGTGTTCAAACAAGCCATTACTCAAATGACAATCACGGATGCAATGAATATTCTATTAGGCGGCAACGGTTCAGCAACGGCTTATTTGAAAAGAACTACAACCACAATTTTAGCCGATAAATTCAGACCTATTATAAACACTTCTTTAGGAAACGTAAATGCAACAAAATATTGGTCAGACGCGATGACCATTTATAATAAAATTCCGTTTGTAAAACCTGTCAATACCGATTTGGCCGGTTTTGTAACAGAAAGAGCATTGCAAGGTGTGTTTTTAATGGTAGAGAAAGAAGAAAACAAAATCCGTGAAAACCCATTGGCACGTGGTACCGAATTATTGAAGAAAGTATTCAGCTTCGCAGATAGAAACAAAAAATGATAGCATTTTTAATTTTTTATTCTTAATTTTAGGTATGGTTTTAAGTCCAAGAGAAGAGTTGCATCAATTAATTGAGAAATTGCCTGAGAGCAAAGTAGTAAAATTATTGGATATTGCTAAGCAAGAAAATAATACATCAGAAAAATTTGTTTATGATAATCTTTTAGTTGGTATTGATGAAATTATGAATAAACATGAAAGTTTATTGAAAAGATTAGCACAATGATTTTATTTGAAGAAGTAATTGCAATCCATAATTTAGCAATTGAAAGATTTGGAGGCAAAAATAATATTAGAGATACTGCACTTTTAGAATCAGCATTAAATCGACCATTTGCTACTTTTGATGGTGTTGACTTATATCCATCTATAATTGAAAAAGCAGCAGCCGTTGCAGAAAGTATTATTAAAAATCATCCTTTTCATGATGGAAATAAGCGAATAGGTTTTCTTATATTAATATCTATTCTAAATAAAAATAATCTGGATATAGATACAAATGAAAACAATATTTATGATTTTGTAATTGCAATTGCAGAAGGCAAACTTGATTTTGATGCAATTGTTAGTTGGTTGAAAAACAATACCATTTCTATTAAATAGGTTATCAATTTTCACATTAACTCATCTTCAAATTTTCAAATTAAAACATGTCACGCAAACCACAACAAGGTCCATTACAGGGAATTCGCATTTTAGATTTAAGCAGACTATTACCTGGTCCGTTGGCTACACAAATGATGGCAGACCTTGGTGCTGAAGTCATTAAGATTGAAGATCCGAAAGCACCTGATTACACGCGTTTCTTTCCGCCGATGAAAGGTTCGCAATCTATTTTTTATTTAAGCATAAACAGAAGTAAAAAATCAATTACACTTGATTTAAAATCAGAAAAAGGCAAACAACAATTCTTCGATTTAGTGAAAACGGCTGATATTGTTATCGATTCATTTCGTCCGGGTGTGCTGCAAAAAATGGGCATCGATTATGAAACTGCAAAGCAACATAACGAGAAAATTATTTATGTTGCAATTACCGGTTACGGTTACACTGGCGCCTACAAAAACAAAGCCGGTCACGACATGAATTACTTAGGTTATTCAGGCATTTTGGGTTTGAACGGTGACAAAGACAAAGTAACTTTACCATCTGTACAAATCGCAGACATCGCAGGCGGAAGCTATCCAACAATAGTTGCATGTTTGTCTGCATTGTGGGCACGCGAACGCACCGGAAAAGGACAATTTGTAGATGTTGCGATGACAGATTGTGTGATGCCTTTATTATCTGCAACATTTGGTGAAGCATTAAATACAACTGCCCAACCAACGCGTGGCGACCTATATTTATCAGGTGGTTTGGCGCATTATAATGTATATAAATGCAAAGATGAAAAATGGATTGCATTAGGTGGTTTAGAACCCAAATTTTTTCAGGGATTTTGCGCCATGGTCAACAAACCGGAATGGATGAATAAAATGCTGCCGGTTCCTGAATTGGTAAAAGAATTAAAAGAAGAATTACAAAATTTATTTTTAACCAAAACGCGCGATGAATGGATCAAAGAAGCAGAAAATCACGATATTTGTTTATCACCTATACTGGAAATTGATGAAGTAGAAAACGATGAACATTTGATAGAACGTGAAGTATTTTTTGAAGTAGAACATGCCGATTACGGAAAATTTAAAAATGTGAATCAACCGTTTAAATTCTCTGAAACACCGGCAAAACCAAGTTGGGCAGCTCCTTTAATGGGCGAAGATAACGATATGCTGAATGGTCAATAGTCAAATAGTTATTAGTCAATGGTCATGATTATTGGCTTTTTAGGTATTAATTATTGGTTTAATGGGCAATGCATAATAAACTATCGAGCACTAACTATAAAAAATGACTGCAGTAAAAAATAAATAAAAAATGAAAAATATAGTTTTATTACTTTTTGTTTTTTTGCTTTTTTCTTGTAAAAAAGACATCAATTTATCAGAAACTCATTGGACATTATACTATCAATACAATTCAACATTTAATTTTTATGCTGAATCTGATTTGTATTTTAAACAAAATTATGACTTAGAAAATTATCGCAATTTTGATACTGTTTCAGGTACTTGGTATGTGAACAAAAAAAATGTAAATTTTTATTTCGTTAACGATGACAGATACGAAGGAAAAATTATAAACGCAGACAGCATGACAGGAACACTTTTATTGCCACATGGCGATCATGGTGTTTGGCATGCAAAACGCAAATAAACTTAATGTTAATACTCAATTACTAATCCAACAGTTGGTAAAATACGCGAAGCATTGCTCTTTAAATACTGTAATTGATAACGTTTTTCATTGTCCGGTGCATCCGGATTTGCAACAATAGCATTTCCAGAACCGTCTCTGACAACATCTAAGTTAGCCGGCGATACATCTTTTGCGTTGTAAACATTGGTAATATCCAGATACAGATTTAAATTAATTTTCTTTAAAAACCATTTCTTATCTACGCGTAAATTTAATCCATGCAGCACTTTCGTTCTCAGCGAATTTAATCTGGAATAATCTTTAACAGGAACACCGCCATTGGCATCAAATACTTTTACCAAAGCAAAATTAGTTGTATCATCAGGAGTGTAAGGCGAACCACCTTGAATGCTCCATTTTATGCCGATTTCCCAATTACGTTTAAACTTATAGCCAACGGTAATATTGGCAACATGGCGACTGTCCCAACTGCTTGAATTATATTGACCAAGTGTATTGGTAAATAAACTTCTAAACCAAGTATAAGATACAATTCCAAATACGCCTTTCCATAATTTTTGTTGCACTGAAAACTCTATACCATACGTTTTTCCTTGACTAACAGATGCTGCTGGTTCATCGCCGACCCAGCCAAAGTCACCGCCTAAATTGGCTAAGGAAATTCCTTTGTTTAACAACATCGGATAGTTATAATATCGCTTATAAAATCCTTCCAATGAAAACTTAGTATTCGATTTATTAATGGTAGAAGAAAAACCACCAACAACTTGCACATTTCTAATATAATCCAATCTGTCTTTATTCACTAAAACATCGTTGTTGTCTTTAAAACCGAGAGTAGTATAAGGTGGAAGCTGATAATACAAACCGGTATTAAAATTAATACTTAAGTAATCGGTAATCGCATACGAAGCTGAAAATCGTGGCGAAAACTGTCGAAATAAATTGGCCATTTTTTTATTGTAATTATTACCATCTGCACGAATTCCTAATGATAAGCTCAATCGATTATCAAAATATGCTTTACTAAATTGCGCAAAGAAACCATACTTCTGTAATTTTAACTTTGATGAATAATTAACATCCAATACAGTATCACCAAGTGTAATTTTATTGCTGGTTGTAGTAGTATATCGTGTATATTCGTAATTAATACCGTATGAAATTTTATATTCTTTCACACGCAGCACATGCTCGAAACGCAGCTTGTTTTCTGCTTCATCAGCATCCAAATCATACAATTTTGCCAATGACTTATCATTGTTTGTATGTTTGTAAATATGATTATTGAAGAAACTTCTGCTCAACACAAAAACCATATAACTGCTTTTCATAAAATATCGGTAACGTGCGCCAATGGTATAATTCCATTGATCCTGAAAAGGTAAATTTCTCAGTAAATACTTTTGAGCATCTGTTTTATTTTCTTTGGTATTTAAACGCAACATATCGTATGCGCCAACACCAACCAATGTTAAATCATGCTTGTTGTTAAATTTATGCATCACTTTAAACTGTACATCAGAATAGGTTGGTAAAAATGGTAGTTTAAATGCTTTGAACAGGCCTTGTAAATAAGAATATCTTGCATTTAATAAAAATGTTGTTTTTTTCTTCTTCGTAAAAGGTCCTTCTAATGTTATACCTGCATCACTGGCACTAATCGTAAATGTTAAACCAACTCTGTCTTTTCTGCCTTCGCGTTGTGTAAGTGCCAGTACAGAACTCATGGCATTACCACGATTTGCCGGAAACGCACCGGTATAAAAATCTGCATTGCTGATAAAATCTACATTTAATAAACCATTACTGCCTCCACTGGCGCCTTGTGTAGCAAAGTGATTGATGGTTGGAATTTCTATATCATCTAAATAGAAACGATTTTCATTTGGTGAGCCGCCACGAACCAATAAATCATTCCTGAAACCAAAACCGGACGATACACCAGGCAAGTTTTTTATAGCGCGCGATATATCACGGTTACCGCCTGGATTGCGTTGTATCTCATTGACACCAATGGTAGTCAATGAAATCGGCGATTCCATTTTTCGCTCAAACGGATTTGCTTTTATTACAACAGAATCTATAACGTTTGACGATTGTTTCATCGCAAAATCAATACGAATCGATTTTGAATTCGTTACCTGAATTTCAAATTTGGTTTGTGTCTCATAGCCAATATAGGACACTTCAATATTGTATAGTGCTGCATTAAGCGCTTCTATCCGGTAGTTACCATCTATATCTGTTGAAGCGCCAAAAGTAGTTCCGATTATACTTACGTTCGCACCTATAACAGGTTCATTATTAATTTCATCGTAAACTCTTCCTTCTATAACGCCGGTTTGTGCAAATAAAAACGTAGGTAGTAATAAAATTACCAGTAAAAGTCTATTCATAAAAAGTGTTTCGACCATGTAACAAAAGAACTTAGAAAAAGTTTAACTTTTTTTGAATCGTTTAAATTCTTCAACACTGTAATCTATTTTTCATTCTAATAGTTTTATATTATCACTATAAATTGGTATTTTTCAACCAAAAATAAATTCATGGCAAATAGCATTCCTGTACAAAACCCAATCAACGGAAAAATACTGTACGAAATTGATGAAATTACAGACGAACAAGCTGCTGCTATCTTTGCGAAAGCGAAGCATGTACAGTCAGCTATTCAAAATATGTCGGTAAAAGCGCGTATTGAAGAAGTGCTTAAAATCCGAGATTATGTGATTCAATACAGCGATTTTATATTAGATGCAATTATAGCTGAAACCGGTAAAGCGCGCACCGATGCCTTTGCTGCCGAAGTATTTGAAGTAACCGATGTAATTGATGTATACACAAAATTAGCACCTAAACAATTGAAAGACCAAAAAATGAATTGGCCGATTTTCTTAATGGAAAAAAAATCAAGACAATTCAGAGAACCATTAGGAACCATATTAGTGATCACACCTTGGAACTTTCCGTTTTATCAAGTGATTGTGCCATCGCTTATGGCATTTTTAGCCGGAAATGCCGTTGTCGTAAAACCATCAGAAGTAACTCCATTAAAACCTTTGTGGGAACACTTCTTCGCACATAGCGGATTTTTAAAAGATGCCATACAAGTAGTTATTGGTGGCAAAGAAACCGGCGCAAAACTTTTAGCACAAAAACCGGATAAAGTGCATTTTACCGGAAGCGTAAACACTGGAAAAAAATTGATGGAAGCATGTGCAAAACAACTCATTCCGATCGATTTGGAATTAGGCGGCAAAGATCCAAGTATTGTTTTTGACGATGTGGACTTAGACAGAACGGTGAATGGAATAATGTGGGGCGCGTTTACCAATGCCGGACAAAACTGTACCGGCATCGAGCGTTTATATGTGCAGGAAGGCATTTATGATCAACTTGTTCCCTATTTGGTAGAACGCACCAAACGCTTAAGAACATCAAACATCAACCGCGATACTTCATCGCCGGAAGATTGCGATGTTGGTGCTATTACAGCGCCTTTCCAGGTAAAGGTTATTGAAGAACATATTGAAGATGCAATAGCCAAAGGTGCTAAATTATTGTGTGGTGGCATTACGGAAAAAGGTTCGCACCATATTCCGCCAACTATATTTGAGAACTGTAACCACAGCATGAAAGTCGCTTCCGAAGAAACATTCGGACCTACTTTAGCAATTATGAAATTTAAAACGGAAGAAGAAGCCATTGCATTGGCAAATGATTCACCGTATGGTTTGAGTGCTTCTGTTTGGACGAAAGATGCTGCGCGTGGCGAACGTGTAGCACGAGCCATCAAAGCCGGAAACGTATGTATCAACAATCACATGCTGAATGAAGCCAATCCATATTTGCCATTTGGCGGTGTAAAAGACAGCGGCATCGGCAGATTTAAAGGTGAAGATGGTTTATTGGCTTTCTGCAATTTAAAATCGGTATTGATTGACAAGCAAGGAAAATTAATAGAGCCGCAATGGTATCCTTACACCAATTCTAAATACAAACTATTGCATGCAGTGATGTTAAGCTGGTTTGGCAAAAGCAGAAACTATCCGAAATTTATTTCCAACGTATTACCTTTAGATGGTATTGGTAATAAAGAGAAATTTAAGTAGGATTTATTCCTTTAAGATATACAATACACCAACTGTAAATAAATTTGTATACTAAATATGTGCAAAGTTTATAATCAAATTGGTTCTCTAACAGCAGTCAAATCTCATTTACATAATCATAACGTTTATGATTTCAAATCTATAAACGAATTAATTGCTTTTCAAAAGAACTATTCCAACGAACAGTTGCAAATTATTTCTAACCATACAATTTTAATTGAAAAAGAAAAAAATGAACTTAATAATGAAATAGAGCAATTAAATGATCTTATTGAAAAAAATAAAAATGAATTTAAACAAAAGCTGGATTTAGAACTTGAACAACTACGGCAACAATTAGACCATACATCTTCTTCACAATCCAATATACTTAAAACAGTTATTTTCTACCTAAAAAGAAAAATAATTAAGAGAAAAATCCAAAACATACAAATTAATTTTGATACAAAATTTAATGCTTCAGTACAATCTTATCTCGACTCACTTTCCTTAAAGAACAACCGTCGTGAATATATTACTTCTCATTTTATGTCTGCAGTTGATAAAAGCAGTTCTTCACAACTACAAGAACTTAAAAGAAAAAAGGAAATAATTGATCAAATAAAAACTTCCATATACGGTGCTGTAGGAGAACATAAAGTCTCAAAAGAATTAGAAAATTTATCAGACGATTATATTCTAATAAATGATTTTACTTGCACATTTGATCCGCCAATTTATAACAGGAAGGAAAATTACTACATAAAATCTATTCAAATAGATCATCTACTAATTTCTCTTTCGGGCATTTTTATTATAGAAACAAAAAATTGGAGTGAAGATTCAATTGCGAATATTGATTTGCGTTCACCTGTTAAACAGATTAAAAGAACAGGTCATGCACTATATATACTTTTAGCAAATCATATGAACAGCTTGCTGGCACAACATCATTGGGGAAACAGGAAAATTCCGATAAGAAATCTAATAGTTTTAATCAATCAAAAACCAATTGAAGAGTTTGAATATGTAAAAATATTAACATTAAAACAACTGCGTCAATATATTGAATATTTTAAACCAAATTTATCAATTAAAGAAACACAACAAATTGCCAACTATTTACTTAGTTTGAATGAAAGCAATAATTAAACACCAACAACAAATTGCCAAAATTCAACAACTCCATCCAAGCACTTTCAACGCAAATCACTACACATAAATACAATAAAATAAAAATATAGAAATAGATGATTTTCGTTTGATTAGCTACTTAAAAATCCTTAAGTGATTTATGACAGTGCTTTAGTCTTTGGTGACAGCGGTTAAATTTACAGTCACAGTGCTTTATTTTTGCGTGCAGATCATTTTGGAAAACCTGTCGGTGCTTCATTTATCATTCCTGTCATCGTAGTAAGATAACACGATAATGTTTTGCTGACAATAAACGATATATATTTTTCCAAATTCTCATTAAAATAGTTCGCTTGCTAATTTAACGTGTAAAGTACAGTAATCTCATTTATTTTTACATCGAACTTTAACAAACAACTTAAAACAAATTTTATGAAATCAATTACAGTTTTTATTATCGCTTTACTTTTCACAGTAGCTTGTAAAAAGAATGACAATAACAATCCGGCTATAAATGACAGAACAATCAATAAAAACATTACAGCCATAAAAGTGGGTTCTAACTTTATGGTTTCTGATTATTTAGACTTAGATGATGATGGAAAACTAGATATTAATTTTGAAGGAATACTTTCGGATTCTACTAAATATTTACGCATTACTGGTGTTAACGACAGTACTAATATTTTATCTGATTTTGTAAGTTTTCCGTCTTTCTTAGGTGGAATAATTACAATTCCAAAAACGCTAACAACCAATACATTGGTTGATGTCTCTTCTTCTCATTGGGTTGAATTAACTTATATTGCATTCATTTCTACTAAAGTTACTAAAGAGTTTAACGATGGTATTCATGGTGATGGTGATGTTTATTTAGCATTTCAAATAGAAAAAAATACCGGCAATAATTATTATGGCTGGATGCTCATCAATGTGAGCAGCGATATGAAAGCTATAACGGTAAAAGAAGTTGCAGTAAACACAGTTGCCAACAAAGGCATTAATATCGGAGAAAAATAAAGTAATGCTTATTAAACAGAAGATGCCACGATAATCGTGGCATCTTCTGTTTAAACACGTATCTTTGCACCATGCAAATCTTGCTGACAACGCTTAATGCTAAATACATTCACACCAATTTAGCCATTCGTATTCTTTATCAATTGAATAAAGCATACGATGGTTTGGCATGGAAAGAATTTACGATTAATGAAGAACAGGAACCTGTTGCCACTTACTGCGCGCAATACGATGTTGTCTGTTTTAGTTGTTACATTTGGAACATCACACAAACGTTGCAGGTTGCACAACAAATAAAACACAATAATCCGAATACGAAAATCTTATTAGGCGGTCCTGAAGTAAGCTATGAATACAATGATGTCATCGCGTTAGATTATATTGACTATATTATTATCGGCGAAGGTGAAATTCCATTTCAGCAATTCATTCAAACATTTCCGAATATAGAAACTGTAGAAGGTTTGGTCTTTAAACAAAACGGCAAAATTATTGAAAACAAAACACCTGCGATGTTCGATTTAATGAACTTCGCCGATGTGATGCCTTATGCAGATGATGATATTAATGTGTTGCGCACCAAAGTGTTGTATTTGGAAACATCGCGCGGCTGTCCGTATAAGTGCGAGTTTTGCCTGGCAAGCTTAGATAACAAAGTGCGTTATTTACCGAACGAAAGTATTAAAAGAACGTTGATGTTTATGATGCAGCATGGAAAAGTAATCAAGTTTTTAGATCGAACATTCAACATTAAAAAAGATTTTACGATTGATATTTTTCAATTCATTTTAGATCATCATTCACCGAAAAATATTTTCCAGTTTGAAATAACTGCCGACATCATTCATCCTGATATTATTGAATTTATACAAGAAAAAGTACCAGTTGGTTTGTTTCGTTTCGAGATAGGTATTCAAACTGTCAACCAAAAAGCAAATTTAGCAGTTAGCAGAAAACAAAATTTTGATAAAACGAAAAGTATCATCAAGTGCTTAGACAATAAAATTGAAATGCACTTAGATTTAATTGTCGGTTTGGCATTAGATTATTTTGATGACATCAAATATTCTTTTGAAGAAGTATTCAAACTCTTCGCGCCGGAACTGCAATTAGGTTTTCTCAAGTTTTTAAAAGGCACTCCGGTTCGCGATAAGCACAACCAACATGGTTTTGTATTCGATAAAAATCCACCCTACCAGATCATCGAAAGTAATTATCTGAGTAAAGAGGAATTGAATAAAATTGTCTTGCTCGAACATGCATTAGAAATTTACTGGAATAAAGGTCGCACCGTTCAAACGTTGAAATACATCACCAATAAGTACAGCATCTTTGATTTTTTACTCGGTGTAGGCGGGTATTTTTCAACCGTAAAATCATTGCATCAATATACTTTGCGTGATGTGTACAAAATCATTTATCAATATGCTGACGAACATTATAATGATCCAATCATCTTAGATTTGATTGCTATTGATTATCATTTACAACACAAAATCAAACCGCAATCTTTATTTATCAATGAGTTGGAACGCACTCAAAAATTTGAATTGTTGCATACATTCAACTTAGATCATACTAAGTTCAGGTATATGGCGCTTCCTATTCATTTCAATTATTTTAAATTCGTTGAAACACAGCAAATAGAGCTGCTGGAAAACAATATCATCATTCAATACAACGGCACTTCAAAACCAATTGCCATCAACACATTGTTGGCCAATACCGGTGTCGAAGCATCTTCATATTAAGTTAAAATAAAAATCGCTTACAGAGATTTTTGCATCACGGAAAATTGTTATATTGTACCTACATTTAGTTACCTATAAATTCATTACATGATCTACGATTTTATTGTTGTTGGTTCCGGTTCCGGTGGCGGTGCGCTTTCATATTACTTAAATAAATCTGGCGCAAAAGTATTGTTAATTGAAGCCGGACCATTTTACCGTAAAGACACTTTTCCAAAAACAGAAGCGGAAACCTCAGCACATTTATATTGGGGCGGCGGCATCGAGTTTGGCAAAGATGGAAGAATGGGTTTCCTACGCACACGCATGGTTGGCGGCTCTTCCATCGTATATCAATGTTTAATGGATCGTTTTGATGATATTGCTTTAAATGATTGGAAAAACGAAAGCGGCGTTGATTGGTTTACATCAGAAAATATGAATCCGCATTACTCGCAGGTAGAAAGCGATATGGTGTTACACACATTTTGCAGAGAAGAAATGCGACCCAACGGTATTTTGTTTGCTGATGCATGCGATAAACTCGGCTACAAATGGGGTTTTCTTCGTCGCGGACAAAGCAATTGCGCACCCGAAAAAGACAATGACTGCACCGGTTGTTTAGGTGGTTGTTTCAGAGATTCCAAGCAAAGTTCTTTAGTGGCATTTATTCAAAAAGCGGAAAAAGAAGGTTTAGAAATTATTGCAGATACAGAAATACATAAAGTAGAACCGAATAGCGATACCTGCAAAATTCATGGTTTGCAAAATGGAAAACAAGTTTCGTTTGAAGGTAAAAAAGTAATACTGTCCTGTGGCGCCTTTGGCTCTACGCGTATGATGACGATGTCGGGTTTTAAATCAAAATTGCCTGCGCTTGGTAAAAAATTCTCTTCACATCCACAGTTTATGTGGTTAGGTTTTCAGAACGAACCGGTTGATGCGCACAAAGGCATGTTCCAGTCGGTTGCTTCTAAAGATGATAACTTCAGGAAACAAGGTTTTAAATTAGAAAATGTTTTTGCATCACCAATTTCCATTGGTATGTTGATGAATGAAACTGGCGCAGAACATCAGCGATTGATGAAGCAATATCGTTATATGCAATGTATTGAAGTTGCGGTTCGTGATGAAAATGTGGGCGAAATTTTATGCGATAATAAAGGCAAGCTAACCATCTCAAAACCACTCACCGACCAGGATAAAACACGTCGAGATAAAGGTTTGCAAGCCATTGAAAATATTATGAATACTGCAGGCGCGAAAGAAATTTATAAATCGAATTTTTATTTTGGTTTACACTTGATGGGCGGCTGTGTGATGGGCGTTGATGCAGCAAAATCAGTAGTAAATCCTGAGTTCCAGGTGCATGGAGAAAAAACGTTATACATTGCCGATTCCAGTATTTATCCAAATGCACCAGGCATCAATCCAGGTTTAACGATTAAATCATTAGGTCACCGTTTAGCAACACAATTAATTAAATAAATTATGGCAAATTCATTCTCAAACAGCGCGGTAAAAGGTCTTGTAAAAGTCGGCAATATGTATTGTCCGAAAAACGGTGAATTTCCTTCTTTCAGTGAAGTTGCCGGAACTTATAAACTAAATGATTTGGTTAAAAATGTTCCGTCTGATGATTTTTCATCATTAAATCTTGTGTTAGCTATTTTTGCTTTCTTACCTAATTTTATTATCAAATGGGTAGTTGATAAATGCCAGCAAGCACAGCATCATCCAAGCGACGGCATCATTACATCTACATTTCGTCAACTAAATATTGGTTTGCGTGGTTTGTGTTATTCATTATATTATTCAGAGTTCACCAATCCTGATTATAAAGGAAAAACACCATTACAGGTAATGGAATACAAATTGAACAGAATTACAGATTAGCAGTTGTAATTTCCACCTGGATACCATTTTTAGGTTTTAGCGTTACTAATGGTTCAAATTCTATTTGCTGGTTTTCTGCCAGTTTCAAATCAAAGTGATAAAATAAATTAGCGAGCACCACGGTGATTTCCATAATAGCGAAATAAAAACCGATACACATTCTTGGTCCGGCGCCAAACGGAAAATAAGCTTCGCTGTTTGCCATCGGATGTTCCTTATCTAAAAAGCGTTCTGGTACAAAATTATTCGGCTGTTTCCAGTATTTAGGATTGCGATGCAAATGATACACACTGATCAGTGTCATAATATCTTTAGGAATTTCTAAACCATTAATTTCATCTGTTGCTTTTGATTCTCTACCAACAATATATGCTGTTGGATACAATCGCAGCGACTCATCAATTACAGCGCGCAAATATTTCAACTGACCGAAATTTTCCATTGTCAATATACCATCTTGCATTACAGTTTTTAGTTCTTGTTTCACTTTTTCATACGATTCCGGATGCTTACATAAATTGTAAATCGACCAGGCGATGGCATAACCGGAAGTTTCATGTCCTGCAACATAAATAGTCAGCAATTCATCGCGCAGTTGTTTATCATTCATTTGCTCGTTCGTGTCTTCATCACGCGCTTCAATCAGCATACTTAATAAATCATTTTTCGGTTCTAACTTTTTTCGCTGAGCAATTATATCATATAAAATCTTATCAAAATCATGCATCGTAGCATTGAATTTTTTCTGGTCGCCATTATATTTTGAAAACCATTCATACACCGGATTTCGGATACATTGCACCATATAATGCTGAATGTCATAAATATATTTTTGAATGCTTGATAAATTTTTAGACACATCGCTGCCTAACAATGTTTCCACCACAATATTCGATGTAAGCTGCATCATTTCTGCATCAATAAAGATGGTACGCGTACCGCTTTTTTTCCATGGTTCAATATATGTCAGCGTAAACGACTGCATCGTATCAAAGAAACCTTCCAATCTTTTTTTGTAAAACGCCGGCTGCGCAAGTCGCCGTTGCCGAAACCACGATTCACCATCGTTTGTCAGCAAGCCGTTTCCTAAAGCCATTCTTAATTTGTTGGCGCCATAATCTTTTCGGTAATTTTTATTGTTTTTTTGTAAAATATACTGCGCTACTTCTGCCGAACGTGTAGTAAATATTCGTCGTCCGGGCAAATTAAAAATATAGGAATCACCTTTTGCTTCAAAACCTTTCCCTAAAAAACGCAAAATATCTTTCGACAAATCGATAGCGCTTCCAAGCAGCGGCAAACCTTTAAAAACTGGTGGTTTCATCGGCAATAATATTAATTCGAATAAAAATACGAAAGAATATTTTTATACTTGTATAAAGTATTTTCTTAATACAAAAGAAAATGAAACCTGATCTAAAATACATACTGCTATTTTTTGTATTTGCTTCCTTTTCAAAGGTCATTTTCGCTGAGGATTTCACTCATATCTTGAATGAAATAAAAAAAGAGAAACAGGATTCTGCAAAAATAAATCTGTTGCATGACTATTTCAGGCAATACAAATCAACAGATCCTGATTTAGCAAAAGCGATCATTTGTGAAGCAATTAAAATTGGCGAAAAGAACAATCTTTACAAGCAATTAACTGCACTTTACAATGATTTAGGCACTTTCTACGACATCAACGGTATGGCTGATTCCAGTCTGTATTTTTTAAATAAAACGATTCAATTAGCAACACAACAAAACAATCAGGAAAAAATCGGCTTGGCTTACAAGAACATCGGCATTTTATATTATGACGTTGCGAATTATAAAGAGTCTTTAAAAAACCTGATCACTTCTGTCAAAATAAACGAAAAGATAAACAACATGCAAGGCATTGCTGATGCTAAGATCTGGATCGGTGTCGTGCATGAATATGGTTTAAAAAAATACAGAATTGCATTGAATTATTATTTTGATGCATTATCAAGTTACAAGAAATTAAACGCAGAAGACCGTATTTCATATTGTTACAACAATCTTGGTAATACCTATAACAAAATGCAGTTGCCTGATTCTGCGTTATATTTTATGAATTTATCATTACAGATAAAAATAAAAAATAAAGATACACTTGCCATAGGAAGCGCATACAACAATATTGGAACCGTTTTATATGATATCAAGCAGTACGACAAGAGTCTGGAATATTATTTCAATTCATTGCAACTGCGGGAAAAAATGAACGATTTGAATGGAATTGCAAGCTGTTACATCAACATCGGCAATGTTTACATTCAAAAGAATGAATTGTCAAAAGCGGAAGAATATCATAAAAAAGCATACCATTTAAGTCGTAAAATTGTTTACAATGATGGTGTTTTGGCTGCTTTAGAAGGATTGGCGGAAACCTACGGAAAACAAAATAATTATAATGCTGCCTTTCAAACGCAAAAAGAATATGGAAACTTAAAAGATTCTATTTTTGATCTGACTTCTTCTGAGCAGATGGCAGAAATGCAAACCAAGTATGAAACAGAAAAAAAAGAAAACGAGATCAAACAGCAGCAACTAAAGATCCGTCAGCGAAATACATTACTGATTGCATTGTTCATTATTTTTCTGTTGTCGATTTTTGCGTTTTACATGATATACAATCGTTATAAATTAAAACAACAGACAAAATTACAGCAGGAACTTTTTAATGAACAGCAAAAGCGTTCGGAAGCAATACTCGAAGCAGAAGAAATAGAACGCCAGCGCATCGCGCGCGATTTGCACGATGGCGTTGGTCAGTTGCTTTCAGCAACAAAATTAAACTTTAATGCAATTACTAATAATTTATCACTGGAAAATAAGCAAACCGAAGAAAAATTATATAAAAGCATTTCGATGATCGATGATTCTATCAAAGAAATCCGCAATATTTCGCACAACATGATGCCGGCAACCTTGCAGCATTACGGTATCATCAAAGCAATTGAAGAATTTACCGACAGAATGAACCAAAGTGGTAAATCGAATATTACGTTTGAGCATCATGATGTAAACGAATCGCAGCTAAACAATACTTTTCAATTGATGTTATACAGAATAACGCAGGAAATAATCAACAATACCTTAAAATATGCTGAAGCTCAAAGCGTTAATATTCAATTAATTGGAGACGAAAATGAGTTGATTCTGACTATTGAAGACAATGGTATAGGTTTTGATGTACAAAAAGCGATGGAAAAAGATGGTATTGGCTTAAAAAACATTCAGTTGCGTGTGGAATATTTGAAAGGAAATTTAAATATTGATTCAACAATTGGAAAAGGTACTACGACAATTATAGAAATTCCATTATCTTAACCGCATGAATAAAATTCGAATAGTATTAGTTGATGATCATCAGATGTTAATTGATGGTTTGAAAGCGATTTTATCGAATTTCAGGAATATTCAAATTGTAAAAACCTATACCAACGGCAACAAACTTCTTGACGAAATTTCCGGCTTGGATATCGACCTGGTTTTAACCGATATCAGCATGCCCGAAATTGATGGCTATGAATTGACCAGAGAAATCAAAAAAATCAATACTGAAATCAAAGTAATTGCAGTTTCTATGTCCGGTGATATTGCGAACATCAATCGAATGTTAGACGCAGGCATTTCCGGTTATGTATTAAAGAATGCAGGCAATGAAGAACTGCTCGAAGCCATTGAAAAAGTAGCTTCCGGAAAAATGCATTTCAGTGATGATGTAACGGAAGAAATGGTTAAATCATCCAAAGAAAAAGAGAAAAAACCGGAAGAAAAGATCAATCTCACAGAACGGGAAATTGAAATATTAAAACTCATTGCGCAGGAACACAACAACGCCGAAATAGGCAGTATCTTATTCATCAGTGAACGAACCGTTGAAACGCATCGCAAGAACATGATGCGCAAAATGAATTTTAAAACTATGATTGGTTTGCTGAAATACGCAATGGACAATAAACTCATTTAACCGAAAACAACTAAGTGCTGCCACTTACTAATAATACCATTCAATGTGTATTGTATTTTTTTAGTGTTTAAAACAACTTTGTCTGTATCATTAATAAAAAATATAAGCACATGAAAAAATTATCGTTTTTATTCGCAGTAGCAATCGTACTTCTTGCTGTAAGTTGCAAAAAAGATTCAACCAACACAAACACAACGCCTGCTGTTCCACCGCTTCCAACTACTTCAATTCCTGCAGAAGCGACCGGTGGCGGTTTAGTAAGTTTAAGAACATTCTTTGCTTTCGATCCGAATAAATTTTTACCGACACCATCGCCTGTTCCGCTTCCGACAATCGATATTAAATTAGAAACCGCAACCGCAGTTTTTTACGGCGCTTCTACTTCTGATCTTTTAGATGCAGGAACAGTTGGTGTAAACAGTCATAATTTAACCAAAGCATCTAATAATGCATATTACACTGATGGTTTCTCTGCTACAAGTCCTGGCGATGTAGATTTAGGTTTCAGTTCAGGTAGCAACTGGAGTGTTGCCGGTTCATCAAGTGTTACTGCGTTCACATACAACTACACAGCTACGTTTCCAAGTTATGGAAATTCGGCAAGTTTGCCTGAAACAATTACAAAATCTGCCGGTTTAACAGTAAATGTTGCATCCAGTAATGCAGACTCTATCGCGGTTGCAATTATCAGCGGAAGCAGTTCTTCATCTGGTACGGTTATCAAACGCGTTGGCGGCGCTGCAACAAGCGTTACATTCAGCGCATCTGATTTATCACCATTAACTACAACAGGTTCTAACGGTATCGCTTATTTGGAAGTATTACCTTACAGATATACTATTCAAAACATCAACAGCAAAAACTATGCTTTCATCAAATTAGCAGCTTATGTTAAAAACGTGAAAATACAGTAGTTTTAATTGTTTAACGTTATAAACCGAAGTGTATAGCTTCGGTTTTTTTATTTTATACGGAATTGCTATATTTATCGCAATGAGCAAGCTATTCCAACTTTCAGAATATATCTATTACACCTTATCTTCTATTACTAAATACAAGATCCATTCGCCGTTTGTGTATAAAATGGTTACAGAGGTTTTTGAGAAAGAAGCAGAATATAAAGATTATAAACACATTGAAAATCTCAGAGATGCTTTAAAAAATGATACTCGTATTATTGAAGTTAATGATTTGGGCGCCGGCACAAAAGCATTCAACAAGACGAATAAAAGAAAAGTAAGCAGCATCGTTCGTAAAAGTGTAAAGAAAGAAAAATACGGACATCTGCTGTTTATGCTGATTCGTCATTTTAAACTCAATACGATTTTAGAATTAGGCACTTCGCTCGGAATTACTACTGCTTACCTGGCGTCAGCGCATTCAAATACAAAAGTATATACGATTGAAGGTTGCAGGAACATCGCTGATGTAGCGCAGGAAAACTTCGATAAATTAGGTTTAAAAAATATCGATTTAACCGTTGGTAATTTTGATGATGAACTCATAAAAGTTTGCCAGAAAGTAGGAAAATTTGATTTGGTATTTATTGACGGAAACCATCGCGAAGTACCTACTATAGACTACTTCAATACGGTTTTACCGTTTTGCCACAACGATACTATTTTAGTATTTGATGATATTCACTGGAGCGAAGAAATGCAGGAAGCATGGGAATTTGTAAAAAACCACGAACAGGTAAAATTAACGATTGATTTATTTGAAATGGGTATGGTTTTTCTGCGCAAAGAATTCCGCCAAAAAGAACACATGCAGATCAGCTACTAATGTCAGACTGAGCTTGTCGAAGTCATATCACATTAACACCGTCATCATCTGTAAAATATTCTTTACGAAGATAAACAGCATCTTTTAAGCTCATTTTTCCGGCATTTACCAAGCGTAATTCTCTGCGGTGCAATGCATCTTCATACAATTCTTTTTCACGTTCGGTTTCCGGTTCTACAGGTTCTGCTTTTATCGGTTTCTGAGAAAAATCGATACCAACAAACGTAAAGAAAGCTTCGTGGCTTTTTATTTCTTCTTGTGTTTTAATGTTTTTGATATACACTTCGCAGATCACTTCCATCGAAGTCGTGAACGCACGCGTCACAAACGATTTCAAAATCACAATGTCGCCCATTTTTATCGGTAAATTGAACGATACATTGTCCAAACTCGCCGTCACAGATATACCGCCGATATGTTTAATGGCAGAAATTCCGGCGCAAACATCCATCCATGAAAGCAGGTGACCGCCCATGAGGTTGCCAATCGGATTGGTATGCGCAGGCATAATTAACTCAGTTTGTATATTCAGTGTTTCAGATACTTTTCGAATAGCCATTTTATTATTATTTTACGATGGACAATTTACGATTTACAATTTAATTCTTCCATCCAAAATTAAGATTTGATTTTTATTATCAAAAAATTGAGCTTACTTTTGCAACCTGAGAATAAGACTTACGACTCATTACTTATGACTTACGACTTATTCATGGCTACGTAGTTCAACTGGATAGAATATCAGATTTCGGCTCTGATGGTTGAGGGTTCGAATCCTTCCGTGGTCACACTTTTTTTGTTATTTCCCCAAAGTGTTCTCTAAACGCTGTCCGCTGTTTTCGCTAAATACTCCTGTGTTTTGTTTATGACATCCTGACAGCTCGCTGCTTTATCCAACGTTTTCGCTGCTCTATCCGCAGTTTTCGCTGGAAATATAAAATACTATTATTTAGCTATTTCTACAATTCTATTTAAATATTCACTGTAAGGAATTGTTTTAACAATTGAATCTTTTAAATTAAAGAATGTTACAGTATCAAATTCACCATCATAATTTTCATCCTCAAATGTTATAGATAATTTGTCTTTAATAACTGATTTTACTTTTTCGTTTCGCAAATCGTTATTAAAATCGAAGTAAGACTCTGTATTTTCTCCTTTTTTGTTATATGTGATTTTCTTTTCAAAAATTCCATCTTCATTTTTATCAGTTGCTTCTTCTATTAAATCACCATCCAAATCAAATACAGAAAATTTTTCAAAGTTATGATCAAAATTTGCATCAATATAACTACACTTTAATACATCGCCTTTGTTCCATTTTGTAAGCATGGTGGTGTTATCAAAGACCCAGTCAACATGGGTATTTTTGTGGTCTGTAATATGTGTAAAGCGTTTTTTTGCATTCAGATAAAGTAATAAAAATAAAACCGTTGTTCCGAAAAATAACACAGTCAACACGTTAGACATCTCTAATTTGGGTTTAATCTTCTCTTCTTCTGTTTCGTTAAAACTATTACTATCAGTATTTTTTGTTTTTACTAATGCTAAAATTTGTGCCTTAAATTCATCAGGCGCTTCTAAAATACCAAAACCATATTTGGCTTCATTCAAGCCGATATATGCACTGTCAGAAAATTCAGTGATTGTATAAGGAATATTTTCTTCGTCTAGAATTGATCGGATATAAGATGCCTCCAAAGCATCTTTTATCTCTGTTATTTTAATATACATATTATGATTTAAACGATAAAACTACACCTTTTTCTCCAAAATCATATTGGCTAAAAACAAATCGCGCGGTGATAATTTTTTGCCGTTCAGATTGATAAATTTTGGCTTCTTATCTTTTTTCAACGGATTGTAATCTTCTACATTTACCTGTGCAATACGAATGTTGCCGCCTTCTGCATCTTTGTTCTTAGCCATATCCACTTTATCCTGCAGATTCACATAATTGTCAACATAATCGTCTTTATAATTATTAACGTAATTGTCAACATAACCGGTCGTTTGTGGTTTATAATCAACACTTTCTACACTTTCTACTACCACTTGCTGGTTCTCGATGCTGTCTTCATCTAGCTTCGGCTGATAAATGACCTGTTTTTTCTGAGTATCTTTTCTGTATGGCTTATTGATCTCTATCGGCTGCTGCATGGTTTTTCCTTGCATTGCATCTTCAATTTCTTTCAATATATCTTGGAACGTTTTTTCCTTATTCAACTGACTTTCAGTCGATTTAGCAGGAATCTTTAAGTTTTTATTCTGAGTTGCATTCTTTTTCTGCTCATTCTGGTAAGCGCTGTATAAGTAATACAAAATTATTCCGCCAAATATTATCCACTGCATATCTTCAAAAATAGTAAAAATTGTCAATAACTAAACCATTAAATTAAAAAATCAGTTCCACGATTTCGGTAAATTTGCCATTATGCGATTGAGAAGTTTGGACATTAAAGGATTCAAGAGTTTTGCAGACAAAACTCAGATTAATTTTGAAAACAACATTACAGGAATTGTCGGACCGAATGGTTGCGGAAAGTCGAATGTGGTTGATGCGATTCGCTGGGTTTTAGGCGAACAAAAAACAAAAGCGCTGCGCTTGGAAAAAATGGATAACATGATTTTCAACGGCTCGAAAGACAAAGCGGCAGCCAACATTGCGGAAGTTTCACTCACGCTGGACAACACGCGCAACCTCTTGCCTACCGAATTCCAAAGCGTAACGATTACGCGTATGGTTGAGCGCGACGGCGACAGCAGCTACAAACTGAACGGTGTTTCGTGCCGTTTGAAAGACATCAAGGATTTGTTCATGGACACCGGAATTTCTACCGATTCCTATGCGATCATTGAGTTAAAAATGATCGACCAGATCTTGAATAACGTAGATAACGCGCGCCGAACCTTGATCGAACAGGCAGCAGGTGTTTCTAAATACAAAACCAGAAAAAAAGAAACGCTTGCAAAACTAACGGCAACCGAAGCCGATTTGAGCCGCGTGGAAGATTTATTATTCGAGATCGATAAGAACTTAAAAGCGTTGGAATCTCAAGCTAAAAAGGCGCGCCAGTACAAAAACTACAAAGAAGAATACAAAGTCATTTCTATCGATTTATCGAAATATGAAATGCACGGCATCAACGAAAGTTTTACGTTGTCGAATAAAGAAATCGAAGAATTGGAAGACAATCGTTTAGAGGCCAACACGCAGATCGAATTATTGGAATCGAGTTTAGAAAAAGAAAAGTTAGCGGTTTTAGATAAAGAGAAATCACTTTCTGACCAGCAAAAACAACTGAATGTTTTCTTGTCTGAATTGCAGGAAAAAGAAAGCCAGAAAAAAATCGATGAGCAAAAAGCAACATTCTTAAAAGACAAGATTAAACAATTGCAGCAGCAAATCACGAATGCTACGAATGTTGTGGAAAGCTTGACCAACGAAATGGCGCATTTGCAAAAAATGAACGAAGAAGACGAACACAACTTGGAAATTGTTCGGTTGGAATTCGATGATGCAAAATTGAAACTCGAAGAACAACGTAATACCAATTTAGAATTCAGAAACAACTTAGACGAAGCACGACATAAGCACACAGAAAGCGCTAACAAAATTACGGAAACTGAAAAATTGATTGCCGTAAAAGAATCACAGCACGAAGCATTATTGAGCAGCGCTCAAAAATCGATGTTTGAAAACGATGAGCGTTTGAAAACATTGGAAGATTTGAAAGCAAACATCACGCAAACCGAATCACGTATCAATAATCAGAAATTATTGGTAGATGATTTGGTGAAAAAAGAAGAAGAAAATTTAGAGAAGATCAAATCTTTGGAAGAAAAGAACGAAACACTTCGACAAGAATTGACCAATAAGAACAGAATCCTTGATGCGAAAAACAATGAGTTCAAGCTGACAAAAAACATGATCGATAACCTGGAAGGTTTTCCTGAATCGATCAAATTTTTGAAGAAGAACGTAAACTGGCTGAAAGACACACCGTTGCTTTCCGACATTATTTATTCGGAAGAAAAATATCGCGTTGCGATTGAAAGCATCTTACAGCCATACTTGAATAATTTTGTGGTGGATACAGAAAACGAAGCGTTGAACGCCATCGATGTATTGGCGCAAAGTGCTGTTGGTAAAGCAAGTTTCTTAGTATTGAATTATTTCAATAATTTAAAAAATCAGGAAACCAGAAAGGTAGCAAATACAGTTTCTGCTTTAGATGTGGTACAGGTTGACGAGAAATTCAAACCGCTTCTTGCCTATTTGCTGCAAGGCATTTATATCGCTGATGAAGCTGTTGATGTGAACCAGATTTTCAATCAGCTTGCTGACAAAAAAGATATTTTTATTATTTCTAATTCCGGTCATTTGCTAAAATCCGACAAGCAGATTTCCGGTGGCGCTGTTGGTTTATTTGAAGGCAAGCGTTTAGGTCGTTTGAAGAATTTAGAGATTCTGGAAAAAGAAATCAAAGCGTTGGAAACGGAAGTGGTTGACTTGAAAAAAGTAACGCAGGAAACCTATAACGAACTGCAACATCTAAAAGCAAACTCTTACAGAAATGTAATTGAGCGCGAAAACCGTGATTTGCAGAATGTAGAAAAAGAATTGGTGGCGTTGCGTTCTAAAATTGAAAGCGAAGAAAATGCGGTTGGCAAAATTACATCGCAGGCACAGCAAATTCAGGATCAGATCGAGCAGTTGCTCGGACAAATTGCGCCGTTAAAAACAGAGTTAGCTACGCATATTCAAACCACACACGAACACAAAACCGCTTTGGATAATTTAGAAAATGATTTCCGTCGCGCGAATGAATTGTACAACCAGTTTTCACAAACCTTCAACCAGGCGAACATCAAATTTATTCAACAGGAAAATAAATTAAAATCGAATCAACAGACATTTGCTTACAAACAAAGTCAGCAGGAAGAAAACAAGAATCGTATTGAAAGCGCAACAAAAGATATTGAAGAATCACAGATTGAAATCGATTATTTAAAAGAAAATATTGCGAAGATCGAAAATGAGTTGATTGGTTCTTACAAAGAAAAAGAGCAGCAAATGCAGACACTTTCGGCGCAGGAAACCGATTACTATAAAGTTAAAGAAGGCATCACTGCGATTGAAGATAATATTCGCGAGAAAAGCAGAATGAAGCAGTCGATCGAGCAGACGATCATGAATAAAAAAGAATTGCTGAGCGAATTAAAACTGAAACTGAATGTATTGAAAGAGCGCTTGTCAATCGAATTTCATATTGATGCTGATGAATTTACAGCTTCTTTATCGTTGCCGGAAACACCGAAAGATGATTTGCAGGACAGAATGGAAAAAGTGAAACGACGCATTGAAAACTTCGGCGAAGTGAATCCGATGGCGGAAGAAGCATACAACGAAATGCACGAACGTTTTGATTTTATCAACACGCAAAAGCAAGACTTGCTCGACGCGAAATTGAACCTGATGGAAACCATGCAGGAAATTGAAAATACAGCAAAAGGACAATTCTTTGAAACATTCAACGCCGTGCGCGAGAACTTTATTCAGGTGTTCCGAAGCATGTTTACCGAAGATGACAACTGCGATTTGGTATTGGTGAATCCGGAAGATCCGTTGGAATCTGATATTGATATTGTGGCGAAACCGAAAGGCAAGCGACCGCAAAGCATCAACCAGCTTTCCGGTGGTGAGAAAACGCTGACGGCTTTGTCGCTGTTGTTTGGCTTGTATCTATACAAACCGGCGCCGTTCTGTATTCTGGATGAGGTTGATGCGCCGCTGGATGATACGAACATCAAAAAGTTCAACGATGCAATCCGCAAATTCTCTGCAAATTCGCAGTTCATTATTGTAACGCACAACAAATCAACGATGGCAAGCGTAGATAATATTTACGGTGTAACCATGGTGAAGCAAGGTATTTCGCGTGTGGTTCCTGTTGACTTTGGCAGTTTGAATTAAGTTTAATAAATTGACTTAAATTCATTTCATGAAAATACATACTAATTCATTCAGCATAGAAGACTTGTATGAATTATTAAATAACTACATCATCGAAATTTTAAATAGTCATAGGAAAACATCTTTCTTCCAACTTGAAGTAGAAAACTACACGAATTTTGAAAAGAATCAACTTTTGGAATCTATTTCCAGAACAGAAATAGAAAGACAATTTATTTCAGAACAATTTTTATTGGAAGAAAATCAAAAATTAGATTGGAATGTAGATCTAATTAGTGTAGACAAAGTAACCTTTTTGCCCAAAAATACAATTGTAAATCAAGAGCTGATACATTTCAAATTTAGTTTACCGATAGTTTCAATAGATGACGTTATTGTTTTTATAAAAGTAGTCTACCAAAGTGGTTTTAATCAAAGATCAATAAATGGTTCTAATTGTATTGAAATGTTTAAGAAGGATTCAAGCAATAAATATAAAAACATAGGTCATTTATTTGGAATGAGTATATAATTAGCTCGCATTATTTCTTAACCAAAACAAAATTTTTATCTTTTTAACCAAAACCGTAGTATCACACACGCTCGGCGAACGTCTCCGACTTCGCCGCATTGTTTCTAAAGTTTGTAACTTTTCCTAAAATAGTATTGCATTAGCAATCGGCTTTTCTTTCATCAACAAAAAAATTCAGTATATTAGTTTATCATTTTACGTCTTAAAACCATATACTATGACTCGATTGTGTTACATCATTTTTATTGCAGTTTGTTTGATGAGCTGCAACAATAATCCTTCAACTACTAACGGCGATGCGTCTCAAACAAGCGGTGAAAATGCATCATCCGATAATAAGCAAAATGGTTTCTGGCAGAAATTAGTGATGCATGAAATTCCCGATGGCAAAGGTGGCGTCGCTGCTATACTGCCATTGCCTGCAGAATGGAAACTCAACTCTGACGGCGCTTCTGTGGCTGGTCCAAATGGCGTCAGAGTTACTGACTTTCCGGCAAAAAGTTTTATGATGAATTATAATCAAAGTTTGCAATATGCTTATTCCAAAACACAGATGCGTGCGTTGCCTGGCATCGAGCAGTTGATACAGGAAGATTTTGTACCAAGCGGTTTGAACAGAAATCTGCAATACATCAAGTCTTATGAACTGCCGGAAATATCTAAAATGGATAAATGGTACAGCGATCAGTTATTTAAAGCCATGCCTTCTCAATCCAATATCAAAGCTTACGGTTCGGATTGGAAAGACGCGTCGGGTAAACAATATTTCTTGCTCATTCACGTAAACGCCAGTGAATCGCAGAACATGCAAACGTGGTATTACATGGCATCGTTGTTGGAAGCAGATGCTGATGCTTTTGAAAGTGCTAAAAAATCATACATCTTTGCTTTGGCGAATACGCGTTATAATTTAGAACCGATCATGGCGTATAATCGTGAAGAAGCGCAGCGCGTTGGTCAGAACTGGGCTGCTTTCAATCAGCGAATGGCTGCCAACCAGGCAGCGTTTGAAGCCAACCAGATAGCACATGTAAACAGAACCAATGCGATTAATGACGCGATCATGAGTAATTATAAAGCAAATGATGCTGCCAGCGACAAAAACCAGGAACAATTTGTAGATATGATTCGTGAAGAAGCAAAAGTGCAAAACACGGAAACCGGTCAGACGTATAAAGTTCAGGAAGGTGCAAATCAATACTGGATGAACAGTAATGGCGAATACATCGGCACTAAATCAAATACCTACAATCCAAACCTGGACGAAAATATGAACGAACAGAAATGGCAGGAATTGAAAAGAACAGGATACTGATAGCGAACAAAATTTTATTCGTTTAAGCAAACACATTTGCATTCATCACGCCACCGGTGTGTACGGCAATAATAGTTGAGTTTTCAGGAAAATAATTCTTAGCCATCAAATCAAAAATACCGAACATCATTTTTCCGGTATAGACATAATCTAATAAGATCTGGTGTTCGTTATAAAAATCTTTGATGAACTGAATCAATTCAGGTGTTGTTTTCGCGTAACCACCGAAGTCGTATTGATGAATTATGATTTCAGACTTCAGCTTTGGAAATTTTTCTTTAATTTCATTTAATAGTTTATCATGTTTTAAAACAACAATACCGATGGCTTTTTGATGTGGTTGTAGATTGGAAGCAATGCCTGCAATGGTGGTTCCAGTACCGCAAGCACAGCAAATAAAATCAAAATCAGTGTTGATTTCATTTACCATTTCCGCGCAACCTCTTAACGCTAATTCATTCGCGCCGCCTTCAGGTAAGATGTATGTAAGTCGTGAGTCGTAAGTCGTAAGTAATGAGTCAATATTTTTGTTTCTATAGTTTTCTCTGTCTAAATAAATTAATTGCATTCCACAATCTTTGGCAAACTGCAATGATTTGTTCAATGGTTGATGTTCTTCGCCACGAATGATACCAATCGTTTTTAAATCAAAAAATTTTCCGGCTGCTGCAGTTGCTGTGATATGATTGGAATAGGCGCCACCAAATGTAAGTATAGTATCTTTATTTTCTTGCTTTGCATGCTCTATATTATACTTTAGCTTACGCCACTTATTACCTGAAATTTCAGGATGAATCAAATCATCTCTTTTGATAAATAAGTTAATGTTGAATTGTTTAGTGAATTCGTTTTCTATTTTTTGTAAAGGTGATGGAAGCTGAAACATTGCTTAAAAATAGTTGTATTTTTTTATACTTAAATGTAACTTTGAATTACAATGCAAAACAAATCTGAATATATAGATAAACGGCTCTTTTGGGACACCGATTTTTCAACATTAGATATTGAAAAACAAAGCGTAGCTATTATTGGCAGAATCATATCAAGAGGAAATTTTGACGATTTCATGAATTTGTTCAAAGTATATACTTATGAAAAAGTAAAACAAGACATCCAGAAAGTAAGTTATTTGAGTCCTAAAAATTTAAATTTTGCATCTACCTATTTTGAAATTGAAAAAACTGCTTTTAAATGCTATTCAAAAACACAGTTGAGCCAACAACATGGCGAATCTTGGTGGATTTAATGTCGGATGATTTTCTGCAATCTTTTTTTTTAGTTGGCGGAACTGCTCTATCTTTAAAATTCGGACATCGAACATCCATTGATATTGATTTATTTACTACAATTGAGTTTGATGTATTAGAATTAAAAAATCATTTAGAAAAGAAATACAGTAACTTTGATTTCAAAGGAAGTAACAGCAGAATGTTATTTTGTTTTATTGATGATGTAAAAGTAGATTTTGTAAAATACTCAATTAGTCATGCGATAAAAGGAATTGAAACAGTCGAATCTGTTCGTTTTGCATCTATGGAACACATAGCAGCACTCAAACTAAATGCTATTTCACAGCGTGGATCAAAGAAAGATTTTTATGATTTGCATTTATTGTTAAATCATTATACAATAGAACAACTAATTGAATTTTATAAAGCAGTTTTTACAAAAGATAATGCTTTTGAATTGTATCGTTCGATGAATTATTTTGATGACGCTGAAGAAACCACACAACCAGTATCATTTTTAAAAGAAGACTGGAATACAATAAAAAAGTTTATCAACAAAAAAGTAACTGAATATTTTAATCAAATAAAAAAATAAGATGCTACTTAAAAATTCTATTGTAAATCATAGCAAAGTATTTCATAAAATCTGCTGATGTGAAATCCGGTTCTACTTGCTTAGAACACACTTTACCGGTTGCATCTTTAAATATTTTACCGTAAAACGGCATCATTTTGTACGGATCATTTTGTGTCAAATCACCGCGACCCCATTTTGTAATATAAAAATTTAAGGTATCGCCTTGTCCTTGTCCAACGTAATATTTTCCGTCACTGAACCAGATATCAGTTTGTACCGTGTAGCTGTTTTTTATTGGTTCCAGTAATGCTGTATTTCTCGGAATTTCTAAAATATTTACTTTTTTATCTTTCTGAAACACAGAATATTCTGCCATGTACATCGTAGAATCATTATACGCAACCATATTCCACAACCAAGATGTAAACATAGTTGGCGTACTGGTGAAGTCTGTGACAGTAATATTTTTTTCTTTGAGATTTTGTTTAAACACGCTCGCAGAATTGAATTTATTGATCGTTGATGTTCCTAAATAAAACAAACTGACCATGATACTTCCTACGGCCAATTTTCTTCTTAAATTATTTTCTTTTTTGAAAAACCAAACTGCAATAAAAAATAATAATGGTGCGATTGTAAACAACGGATCGACCACTGCTAAGTTGTTCCAGCTAATCAATTTATTGGTGAATGGCAAGAACATTTGTGTGCCGTAAGCCGTTCCGCCATCTAATAAAACATGTGTTACAAATCCTAACAGAAAAAATAAATACCATTTCACAAAAGAAATTTCTTTTGTAAAAATCCTGTAGGTCAAATAAGCAAACGGAATCGCCATAAACGGATGCGTAAAAAACGCATGTGTATAACCACGATGAAAATGCATTGCCATTTCGGGCGAACTTGCCAATTTTGTGGTAAACACATCCAAATCAGGAATGGTATTCGCAATAGCACCAAGTACAATAGCTTTATTGCCTAATTTTTTGCCAAGCGTTAACTCACCGAGTGCGCCGCCAATAACGACATGTGTAATTGAATCCAATTTTTTTTTATTTTACAGACGTTGCTGTTTTAGTAGAAATAAATGCGCCATTCTTTTTTGCCCAAGCCAAATCAATACCTGTTGTATTCGCATTCATTCTGGCTGCTGATAATTTCACAAAACCACTTTTATTTTGTTCATATTTTTCAAGCGCTGTTCCTAAAGATTCCGTTTCTACTATTTCAGGAACAGGAATTTTTGTCGTGCTTGTATTGGTATTGGTTGTTGTTCCTTCATAAGTGGTGCTGGAAGTAGCTGTAACGGTTGCATCATAGCTGATGATTGCATTCGTTAAATTAGCATTCCATAAATCTGCGTTGGATAAATCAGCCAAGATCAGATTTGCAGATGTCAGGTTTGCACCGTTTAAAATCGCATACGATAAATTGGCTTCCTGTAATAATGCCTGTGTCAGATTTGCATTTCTAAGGTTTACATAAATCATGTTGGTTGCTAAAAAATCAGCTTTAGTTAAGTTTGCACCTGTAAAATTTACGCCGGTTAAGTTGCATTGTTCCAATTTTGCTTTAGATAAATTCGCGTTTGTAAAATTCGCACCGGTCAAATTTGCTTTGGTCAAATCTACACCACTTAAATCGATGTTTTGCAAATCAGCGCCGGTCAAATTCGCACCAATCAGGTTTTTTTGTCCGCTTTTTGCCAAAGCAACCCATTGCGCTACTGTTTTGGTCTGTGCTTTTGCGATGTTAAATGTTGAAAATAGAAAAATAATTACGAGAACGTTAGTCACGTTAAATTTGAAAGTTGTCATGTTCTTAGTTGTTTACGTACTCTAATTTACAAATCTTATGCCAAATAAAGAAATTAACAGTATGATTTTTAGAATGTTATTATTAATTATCACAAAAAACTGGTATATACTAAAACAACTCGCCTTGCTCCGGTTCCGGTTTGTCTCTCAGGTTTGTGATCTCAAAATCAATATCAAAATTGACCGCTTGTTCGTCATCTTCGTGAGCACTTTCAATCATTTTTACTTCTTTGATAGTGCCACCGATCAGTTTATTTCCAATTGCTTTCCATCCTTTCACATCTATAAATTCTACCAGATTCACCGTTTCCGGTTCACTTACTTTTCCTTTTCCAAGATCCATTTTATACTCAACCGTTGGATTTGAAAACAAGGTAGCGAATACTAATTTCGCATTATTTTCTTCAGAAATAAAATTGTATTTCGTATCAATCGTAGTTGTTTCAATATTGAAACGTTTTACATAATTTACTTTCTTGCTGTCGGAATAATGTATTGCAGAAATGGTTGTTGTCGGATACAATTTATCAATCGCGACAATGTCATTCATTGCATATCGATTCGTCAATTCAAAGTTAGTCAGATAATATTCACCGGTTTTCAGCACCACTAAAATCTTATCTTCGTTTTGGAACGAACCTAAATAACGACCGCGCTTATCAATATTTAAACGACCGACCGTATCATCGAGCCAAATCTCAACACCACCTAAAGTAGTTCTGCCTTTTGTTTTTTGTTCTATTTTTTTTACCGGATATTTCGTTACAATATTTCCGTTTGAGCTTCTGCCTTTAATATCCAGATTATAAAAATCGAATTCAAAGACTTTATTGCGCGCGCTGCAGGTTGGCGACAACACTACATTGCATGCTTCTGCTTCGCCGTTCGGATTCACTGAAAAATATAAAATCTTCGATTTTGGATTTCCTTGCGTAATATGATATTCTTTATCACGCGTAATAGATGTTACGTTAAAACGTTTTGCAAAACTGGTTCCGGTTTTACCATCTAAGTAAACACAGTTATACGTTGTGCGTTCGTCGTTCTTTTTCCAAACTGCCACATGAATAATATCTTTGCCTACAAATACTTTTTCTGCATTGCGGACAACTTTCATTTTACCATCTTTCGTAAATGCGATGATGTCGTCAATATCAGAACATTCTGAAATAAATTCTTCTTTCTTCAAATCTTTGCCGTAGCCAATAAAACCTTCTGCCCGATTAACATACAACTTCTCATTATTAGCAGCAACCGTTTTAATTTCGACAACATCAAAGATGGCAATTTCCGTTTTACGTTCTTTGCCTTTGCCATATTTTTTAAGTAATTCTTCAAAATACTTTATGGCGTATTTAGTCAATGATTTCAGGTTTTTCTTCGTCTCTTCCATCGCATCTTCCAAACCTTTAATATATTCGTCCGCTTTTTTCTTATCGAATTTTGAGATACGTTTGATCTTTATTTCCGTTAAACGCACGATATCATCTTCGGTTACTTCGCGCATCAATAATTTTTTGAACGGTGTTAAACCTTTATCGATTGCTGCAATCACGCCTTCCCAAGTTTCTTCTTCTTCAATGTCGCGATAGATCTTATTTTCAATGAATATTTTTTCCAATGAAGAAAAATGCCACTTATCTTCCAGTTCTTTTAATTGGATTTCCAACTCGCGTTTCAATAACTGAACTGTCGTATCTGTTGACAAACGCAATGCTTCAGAAGCACCGATGAAATGCGGTTTATCATTAATAATGACACAGGTATTCGGCGATACAGACAACTCGCAATCAGAGAATGCATATAAGGCATCAACTGTGACGCTTGGCGAAACCTGCGGTTGCAACTCAATAAAAATTTCCACTTCTTTCGCTGTGTTATCAATTACTTTTTTGATCTTGATCTTTCCTTTTTCATTGGCTTTCAAAATTGAATCAATCAAATCCGAAGTTGTAGTACCAAATGGAATTTCAGTAATCTTGAGTGTTTTTTTATCTACGATTTCAATGCGCGCGCGTGACCGAATTCTTCCTCCACGTTTACCATCATTGTATTCGCGCACATCTACCAAACCACCTGTTAAAAAATCAGGATATAATTCAAACGGCTCTTTTCTCAAGTATTTTATAGATGCATCAATTAATTCGCAAAAGTTATGTGGCATTATTTTCGTGGATAAACCGACAGCGATGCCTTCTGCGCCTTGTGCTAATACTAACGGAAATTTTACCGGCAGATTTACCGGTTCTCTTTTTCTGCCATCATAAGATAATTGCCATTCGGTAGTGTCTTCATTGAACAAAACATCTAACGCAAATTTGGACAAACGCGCTTCGATGTAACGCGGTGCTGCAGCATTGTCGCCTGTTCTAATGTCGCCCCAATTTCCCTGGCAATCGATCAATAGATCTTTTTGACCAATATTCACAATGGCATCATTTATACTGGCGTCGCCATGCGGATGGAATTGCATTGTACTGCCGACTATGTTCGCTACTTTATTGTAACGGCCATCATCGAGTTCTTTCATAGCGTGCATGATGCGGCGCTGTACCGGCTTGAATCCATCATATAATGCAGGCACAGCACGCTCTAATATTACATATGATGCATAATCTAAAAACCAGTTTTCGTATAAACCATCAATCGTGGTGATATGATCGTTATGTTGTTCGTTGTATTCTTCTGTTGACATGTTTTTTTAATTCTAATTCAAATATTTTAGCAAGATTCTCACTGTATTCGAATGAAAGTTGCTAGTTTTCAACCAACTCTTCTTCTACTTCGTCTTTTTCAATTTTTAAATTATTGATAATGAAGTTTTGCCTGTCTGGTGTATTTTTGCCCATGAAATATTCCAATAATTGCTCAATACTTTGATTACTTTTTAAAACCACCGGTTCCAGACGAATATTATCACCGATAAATTGTCCAAACTCTGATGGTGAAATTTCACCTAAACCTTTAAAGCGTGTAATTTCCGGTTTGCCGCGCAGTTTTTCTACTGCTTTTAATTTTTCCTGTTCTGAATAACAATAGATGGTTTCTTTTTTATCTCGCACACGGAACAACGGTGTAATCAAAACATACAAATGACCTTTCTTCACTAAATCGGGAAAAAATTGTAAGAAAAAAGTCATTAATAATAAACGAATATGCATACCATCTACATCGGCATCGGTAGCGATGACTACATTATTGTATCGCAAATTATCTACATCTTCTTCAATATCTAACGCATGCTGCAATAAATTAAATTCTTCATTTTGATACACAATTTTTTTCGTCAAACCATAGCAATTCAATGGTTTTCCGCGCAATGAGAAAACTGCCTGCGTCTGCGGATTTCGTGCTTTAGTTATAGAACCTGATGCCGAATCGCCTTCGGTAATAAATAAAGTAGTTTCTGCATGCAATTCATTTTTTTCATCTGAATAATGCACACGACAATCGCGCAATTTTTTGTTGTGTAAGTTCGCCGACTTCGCGCGTTCGTTCGCCAGTTTACGAATACCTGACAAATCTTTGCGTTCGCGTTCTGATTGCTGGATTCGTTTCAATAAAGCGTCTGCTACCGTTGGGTTTTTATGCAGGAAAGAATCCAGTTTGTCTTTGATAAAATCATTAACGAACGATTTTAGAGTCGGTCCGTTTTCCCACATATTGATCGAACCCAATTTTGTTTTGGTCTGCGATTCGAAAACCGGTTCCTGCACACGAACAGAAATTGCACCAACAATTGCCTGGCGAATATCAGACGCTTCAAATTGTTTTTTATAAAATTCACGCAATGTTTTTACAATCGCTTCTTTAAATGCTGCTAAATGCGTTCCGCCTTGTGTAGTATATTGACCATTAACAAATGAATAGTATTCTTCGCCATATTGATTACTGTGAGATAAAGCAATTTCAATATCGCTATCTTTTAAATGAATGATTGGATAACGAAGCTCGGCTTCATTCGTTTTTTTGGTCAGCAAATCTTTTAAACCATCTTTGGAAACGAATTTATTGCCGTTGAAGTTTACCGTTAAACCTGCATTCAGATATGCATAATTCCAAAGTTGCTCTTCGATGAATTCTGCTACATAATGAAAGTTCTTAAAGATGGAATTATCTGCATGAAACTGAAATAAAGTTCCGTTTTTATCGGTTGTTTTTTCAATTTTGTGGTCTTTAACCAATTCGCCTTTGTCGAATTCTGCTACTTTCTTTTCACCATCGCGCACTGACTCTACTTTGAAATAGGTAGATAATGCATTTACCGCTTTAGTACCGACACCATTTAAACCTACAGATTTCTGAAAGGCGCGCGAATCATATTTACCGCCGGTGTTTATTTTCGAAACGCAATCGATAACAGCACCTAATGGAATGCCGCGACCATAATCGCGTACAGTAACGGTTTTATCTTTTATGGAAATATCGATCTGCTTGCCGTTTCCCATAACGAACTCATCGATAGAGTTATCGACAATTTCTTTTAAGAGAACATAGATACCATCATCGGGCGCGGAACCATCGCCTAGTTTTCCGATGTACATACCCGGTCGCAATCGGATATGTTCTTTCCAGTCGAGCGAGCGTATATTGTCTTCGGTATATTGTGCTTCAGCCATTTTTTAGTCGTAAGTCGTGAGTAATGAATCGTGAGTCTTAAGAGTGGTCACGGAAAACAAATGTATTATTCTAGCGATGGAAATTGGAATTGTTTTTTCCACATGGTTGAATAAATAAATGCGCGCATGGATGAGTTCGTCGACAACATTGTATTTTATATTTAATTTATTCACCATCAGCTACTTATGTTTTTTTTAGTTATTTTTTTGGAAGAATTTGATTCCTGTAAACCTGATCAGAGAGCGACAAATTGACTACGCTGATACGTTCCGCCATCGGAAACAGGCAGTGTATTGATGTAAACAGGTAACTAACAGTCAGAAAGCATTAAATAAGTGCCAGAAAATTCCGCCATACCGGCAGAAGATGGTAAAAAGCGTCGAAATGCAATAAAAGAATAACGATAACAGATAAATTTTGTGCTGACAGTCTAAGTGAAGTGCAGGAAAATGAAAAACTACCAAAGGAAAATTGTAAAGCAGATGTGAAAACCTTTGACAAGATTCAGAAACTTGTCAGAGGTTTGGCGAATGGTAGTAAAAGTAGATATGGGATTTGTATGTTGAATTTTGTATATTTGAATATGAAGTTTGGCAATAAATACAATTTTATTCCATATTCTAAGTTATCAGAAATATGAAGACAAAGCTACTCGCAATTATCTTATTCTGCTCGGCAAATTGTTTGTCAGAAGTGGAGGTACATCTTTTATATAGTGATATCTTATTGTCAACAAATATTTTAAAAGTAACTGCAGTATCTTCTAACAAAGATTCTGTGACATTTAGAATTGATTCTGTATTATTAGGCAAAGATCCAAAAACAAGTTTCACACTTGCGCAAAGAGAAATAATGCATCTGCTCTACGGCTGTGTAGATGCCAAAGCAATAAACACAGGAGATAAAAGAATTATTTTTTTGAATTACTCTTTATCCGATACTTCGCACAAATTTAGGTTGCGATTGGATTTAAAACTGGAAAGTGATAAAGTATTATTGCCATATCCTGTTTCTACCGGAATAAAAAACGAAAATGTTATTTTACAAAAAAGCAATGACCCATTCTTTGACCGAATATTAGATATCACACAGCTTTATGAAGGAATAAGGATAATGAATTTATGTAATAATATAGATCAGAAAGTAACAGGAAAGATAATCAAGTGTGATAATAAAAAATTAGACGAGGTCTCAAAAACTAATTTTATAATCAGAGGATGGCGGTTATCACAGATGACTGAGTATGAAAGAATGCATATAAAATACTGATTATTTTTCTATTGGTGATCCTTCGACAAGCTCAGGATGACAGCGTCGTGGCATGACAGTGACATGTATGAGATTGCTTCATTTCGTTCGCAATGACGCGAAGCGTGTGTTATTTGATGGTATATAAATAACCTAAGGAAATGCTGAAGTTGCTGTTGTAAACTTTTGGTAAAGCGGTGTTCTTTTTTGCGGTTGCTAAGAAGCCAACATTGTAGCGTGCGCCTATTTCGATGTAGCCCTTTCCTATTTTGATGTCTGTGCCTAAACCTACAGCTAATCCAACATCTACACGGTTATCATCTTTTGTAAATAAATATTTAGAATTGGTTGATTCTCTGGTTACCTTATCTATTTGAACAGAGCTTTGCGAATAGCCGCCAACCCAATATCCAACATACGGACCAACCTGTATAATTGCTTTATATTTATCGCTGCCGAAACGCGCAACAGCTAAAAGCGGAAACTGCACATAACTTAATACTGTTTTGCCATAATATTTGGCAGAGTCCTGTGTGCGTTTCCATGCTTGTCCTTTTTGTGCAAATTCTACTTCGAGTTGCAAACCAATGAACTTATTAAAATCAATACGTAACTGCGCTGCGATATCAGAACCTAATAACATTTTTTTAGAAAAATCTGTCGGCGCAGTAAATTTACGCAAGTTGCAAACATTCATTCCTGCGCGTGCGCCAGCCAATACACCAACTTCTGCATGTGCTGAAACGGTAATGAAAAAAGTAAGAAATAACAAGCCGAAAACGCGCATCTAATATGAATTTAGCACAAATATACCTTACTTTTTGAAAGATTGAATAGAATTTGTTAAACTATACTTAAAATTATTTTTTCTATTGACGATGTGTAAAAAAAGGCATTACATTTGCTTTATCAAATAAAAAATTAATATCATGAAAAAATTATTACTATCAATGACAATGCTCGCAGCTACGTTCGGCGTATTTGCACAACAAGATGCTGCTGCAGCACAACAAGCACCTGCTCCAGATCCGAATGCACCTACAATGACATTTGCTAAAGATGCCATTGATTATGGTACCATTAAACAAGATGCTGACGGTAACAGAGTTTTCACTTTTACAAACGATGGCAAAACACCAATCGTAATCAGCGAAGCACATGGTTCTTGTGGTTGCACAGTTCCAACTTATCCGAAAGAGCCGATTATGCCAGGCCAAAAAGCAGAGATTAAAGTTCACTATGACACACACCGTGTTGGACCTTTCTCAAAAAGTGTTACTGTTAACTCTAACGCTAAAAACTCACCAGTAGTTTTAAGAATCAGCGGAACAGTAGAAGCACCAGCTACAGTACCAACTGCAACTGAACCTGCTACTATCATTCCTGCTCCTTCTACAACACCAGCGGCTACAGCTACAGTTTCTACACCTATTGTAAAATCTTCTGCTACTACTGCTAAGAAAACTACAACTACAAAAGCTCCGGTTAAAAAAACAACTACTACAGCTAAAAAAACTACAACTACAGCTAAGAAAACTACAGCTACTAAAAAATAATTGTTAGTTACACGTAAAAAAAGGTTCGTCGAATGACGAACCTTTTTTTTTGTACGACACAAATGTAATTCTATCTTGTCAGTATAACATACTCGTTTATGACATCGCGAATAAAAGAAGCATCGTCTATAGTAGTGTTTTCTACTTCTAATTGTTCTTTGATTTTTTTTGCATTTTCTGCAATCAGGTTACTGTAAATAGCCGAATTGTATTTTTGGTGACGCAGCAACAGGTTTTTTAATACCAGCATTTCATCATCATTGTATCGGATTACTAACGGATATTTCGGTTCGTATTCTTCTTTAACCGGCAAATTTTCCAAATCATCTATAGTTACAATTCGTTCAGGTGTTAATTTTACAACTGTAGTATTTGCAATCATATCGCCTAAGCGTTGTTGTTTTTCAGATAATATAATAGATATAACACCAATGGTTCCTAATGAAAACATAAAATCAATAAAACGATAGATCCAGCGCGTGAAATAATCATTCATATCCAACGCGTTTCCATTCAGCTTAATGACTTTTATTTTCAGCAACTTTTTGCCGATGCTTTGTCCGTTTGTAAAAATCTCTATAACCAATGGAAACGATATGTACACAATAATCAAAACAGCATAAATGAGAAAATTGACTAAGTTCAGTTTATCAAACATATCGTTCGGAAAAACAAACATGAACAGCAGGAAATAAACCAGCCAAATCAAAAACCTGTCAATAACAGATGCCAGCAAACGCCAGCCGAAGCCAGCTGTTTCATATTGGATAGCTACTTTCTGCGTGGTATCAATTTCTATTTTTGCCATAAGCTACTGTAAATTATAAAAATCCGGTAAAAAAACAATTTTATTCTGAAATCTGGAATATAAAAATTCGGTAATTAATATTATTTTAGACAACATGAAGGAAACGAAATTCATAGAACAAAACAAAACAAAGTGGAAGAATTTTGAATCCTTATTTGAAAGTAACCATAAAGATTCTAAAGAACTCAGCAAGTTATTTATCCAGATAACCGATGATCTATCATATTCGCGTACATTCTACACCAATCGTTCAGTGCGTGTATATTTAAATAATTTAGCGCAAAACATTTATCATAAAATTTTCAGCAGAAACCGTAAGCAGCAGAACGCCATTAAAGAATATGTTTTAGAAGATCTGCCTGCTATTATGTATCATCACCGAAAAGATTTACTGATCTCTTTTCTTATCACGCTGAGCGCTGTGTTGATTGGTTTATTTACATACTGGCATGATCCGAGTTTTGCTTCAAAGATTTTAGGTGATGGTTATCTATCAATGACAGCCGAAAACATTGCGAAGAAAAATCCGATGGCAGTTTACCAGGATAAAGATAAGTTCGATATGTTTTTGTCCATTGTAAGCAATAATTTATACATTGACTGTCTGACATTTTTTTCCGGTTTGTTATTTATGATTGGTTCTGTTGTCGTACTAATTCATAATGGTTTGATGCTGGCTGCCTTTCAGTTTTATTTTGTGAAGCAACATGTTTTCTGGGAATCTTTTTTAGCAATATGGCTGCACGGAACACTGGAAATTTCAGCGATGGTTATTTGCGGCGCTGCCGGAATCGTATTAGGCAAAGGTTTAGTATTTCCGGGCACTTACAGCAGAATCCAATCGTTCTTATCATCTGCACAACGCGCTTCTAAAATATTTTTTGCGGTATTGCCGATTACATTTTCAGCAGGAATCATTGAATCGTTTTTTACAAGATACACCAACATGCCGAACTGGTTACGATTATCGTTGATACTGGCTTCATTGTTTTTTATTTTAGGTTATTTCGTGTATTTGCCTTGGATAAAAAAAAGAAATGGAACGCTGCGCATGCCTAAAGAAGAAAAAGTAATACCTGAAAATTTCAAGACGTTGGATTTTCTGCATATCCGAAAATTAAGCGAACAGTTTTTTGATACGTTCATGTTGTTTCGCAAATACTTCGGTACTTGTTTAAAAGCAGCATTTATCAGCGCTATTACATTTTCATTATTTAATTTATTTGCCAATCGTGAATATCTGTCGGACAATATACTAAACACGAATTATTTAGGTTTCAACATCTTTACGTTGGTTTATGGATGCGTTCGCAACATTGATATTTTCACAAGAATGCGTACCGATAATTATTTTGCATTTATTTTTCCGGTTTTGGTATATGTGCATTTTTTAGTTTCCGTTTATTTATTTCAGGCAGAATTATCAGCATTCAACAACAAACCAAAGATCAGTTTTTTACAATTTGCCAGTCAGCACGTAAAAGCTGTATTATTCAGTTTTATTGCATGCTACATCTATTTTATCATCTTTTCTATGATTTCGTTCAAGATGCTGTTAGCATGTATTTTGCTGCCTTTCTTTTACACCAGTTTATATTCCATTTTTTTTACGTTTGATAATGTAACTCAAAAACCGTTTTCAATTAAAGCACTGTCAAACAGCAAATTTGAAGTGCTGATTGGAATGGTTGCAATTAATACGATTGTTATTATCATTGTTGCATTATTTAACACCGGATGTTATTGGTTTATTTACGAAGGAATCATTTTAAATTTCAACAACAACATTCTAAGTACAGAAACTATTTACATTGTGCTGAATTCATTTATGTTTTGTTTTTCTGTAGGAATATCTATGTATTTAATCAGTTTCTTTATTGGTGTGTTTTATTTTTCGCAGAAAGAAAAGATAACAGCAGAAGGATTGCATAACAAATTAGACGCGATTGGTAATAAATTCAGAAAATACACTTTTGAAAAATAAATTTATCATATTCAGTTTCATAAGTTTATTACTGCAGCCAGCGCTAGTATTTGCTGATAGTTTGACTGTTTCACAAAAAGGAAAAGAAGCACAGGAATCGTATCAAAACGAACAACTAAAGCAAGAAGAATTGAATAAAACAAAATGGAATGAATTACGCAAAGACTTAAAAATAGATGAGCCACTTCCAAAACCAAAAGAAGAAAAAAAAGAAGTAAAGAAAAAAGAATCCAAAGGTATCAATGTTCCGAAAAAATGGATTCCATTTATTAAGTGGTCTGCTTTCGGAATTATAATTGCGCTGTTGTTATTTATCGTGTTAAAAATTTTAGGTATCAATCCGTTTATAAAGACTAATGACAGGAACAAGATTGTTATTGATATTGAAAACATTGAAGAAAATTTAGACTTAGCAGATATTGATCCGTTTTTATATGAAGCTATAAAAAGTAAAAATTATAAACTGGTAATTCGGTTATACTATTTGATGATCATTCAAAAATTAGCTTTAAAAGAAAAAATTGTCTGGAAGAAATCAAAAACAAACAGAAACTATCTGAAAGAAATGCAAACTAAAAAAGGGTTTGAAAAATTTAAAATGCTGACGATAGCATATGAAAGAACATGGTTTGGCGCTGATGAAATTACAGAAAACATATACAACGAAATACAACCGGAATTTGTAAATTATTTACAAAACATTCAAAAAAATGAATAGTCAACGCAACAATATAATTGCCGGCGCGCTGCTATTAATTTTACTGATAGTTGCCGGTTATTTTTTGTTTGCATCACAAACGGATTGGTCGTACAATTTAAAAAAGGATAAAAAAACACCTTATGGAATTAGTTTGATTTACGAACTGATCAAAGATAAATACGCAAAAAAAGGATTTATCGAAATTGATAAAACAGTTTCGGAAAGTTTCAGAAAATTAAAGAAAAACAAAACATACAATTATATTTTTATTGAAGATATTCCATATTACGACTCAACAACTATAGATACTATCTGGCGATTTGTAGAGAATGGAAACACCGCATTTATTGCCTGTGAATCGCTGAACCGTTTGTTTATAGATTCTATTTTAAAGAAAGAATATCAACTAAACACTTCCAATAATTATTATGATGATTATTACGATGAAGAAAATTACATCATAGACACAGTAGCTGTAACAGATTCTGTTGCTGTTGAAGATACAACAATAACGAATACATACGAGAACGATTCTATACTTACAACAGCAACTGACAGCGTAAGCGAAACGACAGCTTTTGTAGTAGCATCATTCAAAAAAGTATCAAAATTCAATTTTTTAAATAGACAACTAAAAGACAAAAACGGATATTTTTATTTCAAAAAATATAAAGAAGATACGCTGCCAGCTTATTTCGCTAGCTTCATTACGTTAGATGATTCTGATATTATAAAACCAATCGATCAAAATAATTCATTATCATTTGCCGGTTTTATTGAGACTGACACAATGCCTGCGCTAAATTTTGTTATACTCAAGCACGGAAAAGGTCAATTAATTATTATGCTTTCCGTTTTGCCGTTTACAAACTATTTTACGCGAACAAAAAAAGGACTGGAATTTGTAGAAAAAATTATCGCACATTTACCTGATCAAACGACTTTGTATGACAATATTTCAATGTATTATAATGGCGATGATTATGACATTGATGATATGTTTCGCGGCCACAACCAATCGAACGACAGTCCATTGTATTTTATATTAAATCATGCACCGTTGCGCTGGGCTTGGTATTTATTGCTTATTGGAATTATTTTGTATGGAATTTATCGCGCAAAACGCCGACAAAAAATTATAGCAATTATAGAACCAAAAACGAATACATCACTTGGTTATGCAGAAACTATCGGACAATTGTATTTTCACGAAGAAGAACATATTGAAATTGCAATTGAAATGCGTACACAATTTTTGAATTTTATCCGAAATAAATATTACCTTAAAACGAATGAACTGGATGAGAGTTTTAAAAAGCAATTATCTGTAAAATCAGGAATTGAAATAGAAAAAATAAATGACATCTTTAATCAATTTCATGATGTAGTGAAGATCAAATCAATTCATAAACAGAAATTACATCATTTGAATGCATTACTGGAATATTTTTATAAAACATGTAAATAAGAAATATGGAAGAACAAATTGAACAAATCGAAAGCACGCAACATAACAGCAATTCTTTGGTCAGCGCTGAAGAACTTGCTTTTTTAAGTCAGTCTTGCGATAAAATAAAACAGGAAATCGGTAAAGTAATTATCGGTCAGGAAAGTTCGATAGAACTGATGCTGGCAGCGCTTTTTACCGGCGGTCATATTTTGCTGGAAGGTGTTCCCGGAATTGCAAAAACACTCACCGCAAAAATGCTTGCAAAAACATTGAGCATTCAGTTTTCGCGCATTCAGTTTACACCGGATCTAATGCCGACAGATATCACCGGAACTTCTGTTTTTAATATGAAAGAATCAGAATTTAAATTCAGAGAAGGTCCGGTTTTTGCTAATATTGTTTTAATTGATGAGATTAACCGTTCGCCAGCCAAGACGCAAGCTGCTTTATTTGAATTGATGGAAGAACATCAGGTTTCTGTTGATGGAACAACATATAAAATGGCGTTTCCGTTTTTAGTAATGGCAACACAAAATCCAATTGAACAGGAAGGAACCTATCGCCTGCCTGAAGCACAGTTGGATCGTTTCTTATTTAAGATTGTAATGAATTATCCGAATTTAGAAGAAGAAAAATTAATTCTCAGAAGATTCAATAATGACTTTTCAGCGCGAGTGACCAATGATGTGCAACCTGTCTTAAATGCTAATGATATAAAGCGATGTATGGAAATTGTAGAAAAAATTTATATCAAAGAAGACATCTTGGACTATATTGCTTCCATTGTAGATGAAACACGAAATCATGGTGATTTATTTTTAGGTGCTTCACCGCGCGCATCATTATCGTTATTAAAAACATCGAAAGCGATTGCAGCAATTACAGGTCGTGATTTTGTTATTCCTGACGACGTGCGCGCAGTGTCTGATTCTGTATTGAATCATCGCGTTATTCCATCACCTGAACGCGAAATGGAAGGCATCACAGCACAAGATATTATTAAACAGATCATTCAAAAAATCGAAGTTCCCAGATAATATAAAATGCAAGTCTTAAAAAATACATATCAGCGTTTTATTCAAAACACTTTTTTACCAAACCGATTTTTTATCGCTTGGTCAACTATAATTGTATTTTTTATCATTTCATTCAGTATCGAATTCCTGTTTCCATTCGCTAAAATTTTGTTGGCATTATTAGTTGTTGCAACCATTACCGATTTTCTTATAGTGAAAATCTTTGAACGAAAGATCGTCTGTATTCGAACTGTACCGCAAGTGCTACCACTTGGCGACGAAGTATCTGTTTCTGTTTTTATAAAAAATAATCAAACTTCGATTGCGAAAATTGAAGTTATTGATGAACTGCCTGAAGAATTTCAAAAACGTGATTTTTCATTCAAATTCAATTTAGCATCTAACGAAGAAAAAACGCTGACATATAATTTACGCGCAGTTACGCGTGGTGTTTACAAGTTTGGCAATTGTAATGTATTTGTGAGTTCATTGCTTGGTTTGGTTCAACATAAAATTGTTTTCGAGCAAACACAGGAAACACCTGTTTATCCATCAACTGTACAGGTAAAAAAACATGAGTTGATGTTATTTAATAAACTGCATCAACTGAATGGCATTAAAAAGATGCGCAAGATTGGACATAGTTATGAATTTGAGCAGATCAAAAATTATGCAACAGGCGATGACATCAGAACGATTAACTGGAAAGCGACCAGCAAGCGACACACATTGATGGTGAATCAATTTGGTGATGAAAAATCGCAGCAAGTATATTCTATTTTAGACAAAAGCCGTGCGATGAATTTGCCGTTCAATGGCTTGAGTTTATTGGATTATGCAGTCAATACAACATTAGTAATTTCTAACACGGCGATACACAAAGATGACAAAGCCGGCATCTTGACATTCAATGAAAAAATAGGTTCATTCGTAAAAGCGAACAAAAAACCAGGTCAGTTAAAATTAATTTCTGAAACATTATTTCGCGAAACAGAAAGCAACCTGGAAGCGAATTATGAGCATTTATATGATGCAGTAACACGTTTAATTAAACAACGCAGTTTGGTAATTTTATATACGAATTACGAAAGTTATTTTACACTTGAAAGATACCTACCTGTTTTGAGAAAAATAAATCGTGCGCACTTATTATTGGTTGTTGTGTTTAAAAATACAGAGATTGAAAAATATAGTTACGAAACGGCAAGCGACACATTAGATATTTATCATAAAACCATTGCAAAAAAGATGCTGAGCGAAAAAGAAATGATGGTAAAAGAATTAGCAAAATATGGTATTCAGTCAATATTAACAGCGCCGGAAGATTTATCGACCCAAACCATTAATAAATATTTAGAGTTCAAAGCAAAAGGTTGGATTTAGCAAATAAGCTACTTTACCATCACTACTAACGTTCCTGAAATTTTATCAGCTAAAGTCTGTTTCTTTTCAGATGAAAAAATCTGAATAAAACCAAAAAATAATACAACAGACAAGACAAACCGAAGCGTTGAGTCTTTCATGTTAATATCTTGTTTATGTTCATTCAGCATTCGAATGTTCATCAGTTTTTTGCCAATAGTTGCCTGCGATTCGTTGCCATCTAAAAAAATAAAATACAGCATAATTACCGCAACATGATAGTACCAAAACTTTAATACAAATACTAAAAAATTAGCAGTCAATGGTATAAACTGATACACACTGAAACTTATAAGTGCAAACAACACAATATCAATACACCATGCAATTGTACGCTGACTGGCTGTCGCATACTTTAAAACACGCGTTTCAAATGTTTTTTCATCTAAAATTTCATCCATAATTTTGATAACATAATTTACGACAAAAAAATTCTATTTTGCAATGATTTTTTGCATTTTTACTATTGCAATTTTACACCATGACTAACTATCGCATACCGAAAATCCTGATACTCTTATTTTCTGTTTTCTTATGCACTTCTTGTTTTGATATACAGGAAAATATTTTTTTAAAAAGAGACGGTTCCGGAAAATTTACGTTCGTTATCGACATGAGCGAATTGAAAGCAATGTTTGGCGATGGTGAAATAACTACTACTGCATCTAAAGAGAATAAGAAACCAAAAGACAAGATCGATTCAAAATTTGATGAAGTAAAAAAAGAATTAAAAAAAATTGACGGAATCAGCAATATCACACAAAATGTTGATACGACTAATATTATTGTTAAGATCGGTTTTGATTTCAAGAATGTTAATGCGTTGAACAGTGCTATGAACGTAATATTCAAAGATGAAGAAAATCCAAAGGCCATTGCTTATTATGAATACAAGGACAAACAATTCAAACGATTAGAATCAGCATCTAAAGGTTTTTTAAAATCTGGATTTGAAGACAAAAATGCACCAAAAGACAAACCAACTGAAGTCAGTTCATTATTTAATTTAGATGCGTTATTTCAGACAATTTCTTACACTACAACGTATGAATTTGAAAACGAAATAAAAAATTCATTGAATAAAGAAGCCGTAATTTCAGATAAAAAGAAAATAACTTTAAAATGTTATCCGTTTGTTGCTGACAGCACCAAACAATGTACATTAACTAACATCATCACACTTAACTGATTTGAATACCAAGCGCAATTGGATACTATTGACTGTTTTTACTTTGCTTGCATTTATTTTTGTGCATTGGCTTGCTAATAAGCACAGTGCTGAAAAAACTTATATCGAACCAAATGTTGATGTTGATATTCAACAAATAAAAGATCGCGGAGTTTTGCGCGTCATCATGGAATACAATTCAATTTCTTACTTTATTTATCGTGGACAACGTTTTGGGTTTGAATATGAATTGATGCAGGAATTTGCAAAATCATTAGGTGTAAAATTGGAAATAGTGGTAGCGCGTTCTTCTGATGATCAGTTCAATTTATTGAATGAAGGCAAAGGCGATATCATCGCAAATGGTTTATTAAGCAACGAAAAGGTAAAACAAAAAGCAAGTTTTACCTTGCCATACAGAAACGTAGAGCAAGTAATAGTACAACGTAAAACCGGAAAATATTTCAACGCAGTTGACAGCACATATAAAAATGATACTACTATAAATTCCACACAACAACTTTCAGACAAGGTAATATATGTTGCTGAAAATTCCATCTATTATGATCAGCTTAAAGAACTTTCCAATACACTTGGAATTAATATTGATGTGCGTATTTTAAGCGATGACAGAGGCACAGAAGACATTATTGAAGCGGTTGCCAATGGCGAAATTGATTATACAATAGCAAACAAAGACATTGCGTTGGTCAACAAATCTTATTTCGATAATTTAGATGTCAACACTACCATTGGCGTTGCCGAAAATTTACGTTGGGCAGTTCGTAATAATTCACCGCAATTATTGACAACTCTAAATAACTGGATTTCTACCACATTAAAAGAAAAATTGTATGCAAGTTTATATGACAAATATTTCAACCAGCAAAAAAATATCGCATTTGGATTTGATGATATAAATGCAAGTTATCAGCAAGGTGTGATTTCACATTATGATGCAATCATTCAAAAATATGCAAAGAAAATAAATTGGGACTGGCGTTTGGTTGCTGCCATTATTCATCAGGAATCTAAATTCAATCCGAATGCACGTTCATGGTGCGGCGCGCAAGGTTTGATGCAACTAATGCCTGGTACTGCGCGCGATTTAGGCGTATATGGCGCAAGTGTATATCAACCGGATGTCAATGTTCGCGCAGGAACTGATTATCTTAAAAAACTGGAAAACCAATGGAGCAATGTATCTGATTTTACACAACGTATAAAATTTATTTTAGCATCATATAACGCCGGACCTGGACACGTTTCTGATGCAGCGCGACTTGCAGAAAAATATGGTTATCGAAGCGATAAATGGGACGGCAATGTCGAGTATTTTATGTTGTACAAATCAAATCCGAGATTTTATAACGACAATGTTTGTAAATATGGTTATTGTCGCGGACAGGAACCATTTAATTATGTGCGAAATATTGTAAAGAAATATTTTGAGTTTGAAACAAAAGTAAACTTAACTGCTGAGAATCAAATACCTGATGATCAAAAACTGGCACAAGTTGAAACGGTAGATTTTCAAGGTGTTGAAGGTGTTTATAATCCAACGCAAGGATTGGTTGCTCGCAGTGCAAAACGCGAATTATTCTTATCGCATAAATTATTTGAAGACGAAAATCAACTGATACCAAGAACAGACCGAAATGCATTTGGAAAACCTAAACAGGATTTGTTTGTTGCTAAAGATAAAAGTAAAGATACTTCTGACAAACAATTATTCCAGCAGAAAAATAAATTGTTTGCACCAAACAACGGACCAAGTTCAGGAAGACTGGAACCTGTTCAAGGATATGAGATCAATAAACTGAAACCAAGGAAAAAGAAATAAATTATACACGCATTGAAATGCCTTTTTCATTCAGGTATTTTTTCAAATCAGGAATTTTTATTTCACCAAAATGAAAGACGCTTGCTGCCAAAGCTGCATCTGCATTAGCCAGTTTAAATACATCTTCAAAGTGCTGCTGATTACCGGCACCACCACTTGCTATCACCGGAATAGATAAATTTTCAGTACACCAATTGGTAACATCTAAAGCAAAACCGTTTTTAGTTCCATCATTATCCATTGACGTCAGTAAAATTTCACCTGCGCCACGCTCCTGAATTTCTTTTGTCCAGTTTTTTGTATAAATCTCTGTTGCTTCGCGGCCTCCTTTTACATACACTTTCCAATCATCTTCTTTCTTTGTATCTATGGCAACAACTATACATTGCGAGCCAAACTGCTTTGCCAAACTATCAATTAAATCAGGGTTTTTCACTGCTGATGAATTGATGGAAACCTTATCAGCACCTGCATTTAAAAGCGCATCTACATCTTGTATAGTTGAAATTCCGCCACCAACTGTAAACGGTATATTAATTGCTTTTGCAACTTTATCTACTAAATGCAATAATGTTTTTCGCGCTTCGATAGTTGCTGTAATGTCTAAGAAAACCAACTCGTCAGCGCCTTGTAAAACATATTGCTGTGCCAGTTCAACCGGATCGCCGGCACTGCGCAAATCCACGAAATTTACACCTTTAACGGTTTCACCGTTTTTAATATCTAAACAAGGTATAATACGTTTAGTAAGTGCCATTTATTGCTGATATTCAGGATTTGTCCAACTGTAATAATTATGTTCTGTATCCAACTCAAATCCTTCCTGCGGATATAACTTATTGCCTATTGTATTTGATTTTTGTGTTTCCAGAACCAATTCCAATGCATTATAATCTTTAGCAAATGATTTTGCTCTATCCATTAGCAGTTTAGAAATACCTTTTCCTCTGTAATTCGCATCAACAAATAAATCATTTAAGATCAGAATGCGATCTAATCGTGTAGATGAAAACATTGGATACAATTGTACAAAACCAACCATTTTATCGTCACTGTCTATCGCAATAAAAATGTACGACTCTTTATTTTGTATTCTGTCTTCTAAGAATTGCATTGCTTTTAATGTGTTTGCTTCTTTTTTATAAAAAGCTCTGTAACCTTCAAACAACACAATCAATTCCTGTATGTGGTGTTTTTTTGCCTGTAATATCTTCATATCTTTTAGTTTACTGAAAATCTGCTAATTCTTTCATTGAAATCTTTCCTTCATAAAATGCTTTGCCGACAACAGCAGCGTAACATCCAATTTCTTTCAATTTACGTAAATCGTTTATCGAAGAAATGCCTCCACTTGCTATCAATTTCAATTCTTCATATTCTTCAATAATATCCTGGTACAATTGAAATGATGGTCCTTGCAACATTCCGTCTTTTGAAATATCAGTGCATAAGACGTAATCAATTCCTTCTTCAAAATAATAATCCAGAAAATCGTAAATGCTTTTAGTTGAAGTTTCCTGCCAACCGTTAATTGCAATTCTTTCATTCATAACATCTGCACCTAATATTAGTTTTTCTTCGCCAAAAGCCCAAATCCAGTCAACAAATTCTTTTTGATTTTTTACAGCTAAGCTACCGACTGCAATCTGATTCGCGCCGAGATCGAAACACTTTTGAACTGCCTGGCGTGTTTTGATACCGCCTGAGAAATCTACTGTTAGTGAAGTATGCTTAGTAATATCTTCCAGCACTTTCCAGTTCACGACTGCACCTTTTTTTGCGCCATCTAAATCTACTAAATGTAAATGGGTGATGCCGTTTGCTTCAAATTCTTTAGCCATTTCCAACGGATTTTCATTGTATATTTTTTTAGTGTCATAATCGCCTTTTGTTAAACGAACACATTTTCCGTCAATAATATCTATGGCTGGAACAATTAGCATATTGTAAAAATAAAAAAGACTGCACATTTAGTACAGTCTTTTCACTTTATATTAAAGTAATTTTATTGAATCATGATAGATTGCGTTGCTATGCCATCTTCACCAATAATACTTAAGAAATAAACACCTTTCTCAATACCATTTAAGTTTATATTTTTTGAGTTTTCGCCTGCTCTGATATTCATTTCTTCATCAGTGATGATTTGTCCTGCCACATTAAATAATTTCAGTTGGTAAGTTTTATTTACTTTTGAAGTTATTCTAATCTCAAACAAACCATTATTTGGGTTTGGCACAATAGCTAATTGAATATCTAATTTGTTGTATTTAACACCAGTCAATGTAACACTTATATTTGCAGACGCTGCCGAAACGCAAGTGTTCGCACCTACAACTTCCACTTTGTATAATCCATTTTGTGTTACTTTTAAGAATGCTGTGGTAGTTGTCGTTAATAAGACATTGTTTAAATACCATTTGTATTGTGTACCTGTTACGCTGCTAAATACCGTATCATTACGTCTTGTGATTGTTGGTGTTGCAGGCAATAGATTTACAGTTACGTTTGAAACAGCAGTTCCTGTGCAACCATTCAAAGTTCCTGTAACCGTATAATTAGTATTTGCCGTTAACACTCCGGTAGTTGCAGGATTGCCTGTTAAACCGCCTGACCATGTGTAAGTAGATGCGCCGTTTGCCTGAATTGTAGCTGTCTGACCTGCACAAATTGTTGGTGAACTAACCGAAACTGTTGGTTTAGGTTTTATAGATACCGTTACAGAATCATAGCCAGGATTGCTGCATGTGCCTGAAGTGCCCTGTACTTTTACTTTTGTGGTAGCTGATGGTGTAAATATGTATGTGCTTCCTGTTGTATTACCAGGTGTCCAAGTATATGAATTAGCACCGGAAACGGATAGTGTTATTACATCACCTAAACAAACTGATGGATCTCTAGGTGAGATAACAACTGTTGGTGGTGTGGAATTTACTGTTACTGTTGCTGTAGCCGATTTTGTACAACCATTTGCAGTTCCAGTAACTACATAAGTAGTAGATGATGTTAATACTGGTGTTGTTGCAGGATTACCTGTTAAACCGCCAGTCCAAGTATAAGTATTAGCACCACCTGCCGTTAATGTAGCCGATGTATTTGGACAAATCGTTGGTGAATTTACTGTAACTGCTGGTATTGCGTTTACTGTAATTACTTTGGTTACCATAGTTGAACAACCGTTACTTGTTACTGTATATCTGATCTCTGCTGTTCCTGGCGAAACACCACTTACCACGCCATTAGCATTTACTGTTGCGATACCTGTTGCGCTGCTTGACCATGTACCACCTGCTGTTGTTGAACTATATGTGGTTGTTGAATTTACACAAACAGATGCAGCGCCCGTTATTGCTGCTACTGTTGGTAATGCATTTACTGTAATTACTTTAGCTACCATTGTTGAACAGCCGTTGCTTGTTACTGTATATCTGATCTCTGCTGTTCCTGGCGAAACACCACCTACAACGCCATTAGCATTTACTGTTGCGATGCCTGTTGCGCTGCTTGACCATGTACCACCTGCTGTTGTTGAACTATATGTGGTTGTTGAATTTACGCAAACAGATGCAGCGCCTGTTATTGCTGCTACCGTTGGTAATGCATTTACTGTAATTACTTTGGTTACCATTGTTGAACAGCCATTACTTGTTACTGTATATCTGATCTCTGCTGTTCCTGGCGAAACACCACTTACCACGCCGTTAGCATTTACTGTTGCGATGCCTGTTGCGCTGCTTGACCATGTGCCGCCTGCTGTTGTTGAACTGTATGTGGTTGTTGAATTTACACAAACTGATGCAGCACCTGTTATTGCTGCTACCGTTGGTAATGCATTTACTGTAATTACTTTAGTTACCATAGTTGAACAACCATTGCTTGTTACTGTATATCTGATCTCTGCTGAACCTGGCGAAACACCACTCACAACGCCATTGGCATTTACTGTTGCGATGCCTGTTGCGCTGCTTGACCATATACCACCTGCTGTTGTTGAGCTGTATGTGGTTGTTGAATTTACACAAACCGATGCAGCACCTGTTATTGCTGCTACCGTTGGTAAAGGTTTTACAACAATAGCCTTAATTGCTGCAGCACTTGCAACGCCGCCTTCGTAAGCCACTAATCGTACTGTATAAGTTCCAGCCGTATTGAATGTTGATGTTACCGATGTGGAAGTTGCGGTGCTTGGTGTTCCACCGTTTATTGTCCATCGAACTGAATCTACAGCAGTCGCATTTCCGGACGTTGATGTACTAGTAAATGACAAATTGCTTCCCTGACAAACAGATGTATCTGTTGCTGTAAATGATGCAGTTGGCGTTGTAGTGTTTGTTACTGTTGCATAAATATTTACATTATCAACATAAATTTCATGACCATATAAACCATAATTTCTGAAAACAAATCGAATTGATTTGTTTAAGAATGTATTTGAAACTGTTACAGAGTCTTTTCTCCATTGAGCAGCAGTTGGTGTAAATGCACCACCTTGGGCCGATGCCGTTGACAACTGGTTACCACCTTTTTTATAAATGCTTGTTAAAGTTCCTGCACAGATATCACTTATTAAAACTTCCAGCGTATCATTTACTTGTCCAAATGCATCTACATATGGCGCATAAGCTACATCAAATTTAATTCTTGGATTTACTGCATTCGTTGGATATAAAATAGCAGGTGTATATATGTCATCTTTACTTCCTGCTGCATCATCATCTGTATTATTAAATACCATACTTGCAGTAGATGCACCAAAACCGCCAGCAGCAGTACTTCTTTCCCAAGCAAAACTTGATGTGCTTGCTAAAACCCAGCCAGTAGGTGGAAACGGTGTAGTTTCAAATCCCTGTACAATTGGCAATGCTGTTGTTGTAGGATTTCCTACATTTATATATGCTGTTTTGGTTTCAGCATCAGAACCTAAACTATTGGTGGCAGTTAACGTTACTGCGTAAGTTCCTGCTGCACTATATGTAACTGTTGGGTTTTGTGCAATAGATGTTGAAGGTGTTCCACCTGTAAAAGACCAAGACCAAGATGTAGGTATTCCGGTTGTTAAATCAGTAAATTTAACTGAATTACCCGGACAAATACTTACTCTGTCTGCGGAGAAATCAGCTACCGGAACTGCTGATGTTGCTGTACATACTGTTGAAGATGCTAAAGGTGCGCGATACGTACCATTCGCCATAGCAGTCTGAATACGTGTACGTTGGTTTGGTGTAAATAAGAACATACATGCATCATCTGTGTAATCCATGAAATTCTGGAATAAATCACCATTTGGACCATTGCTGCATGTTACACTTGGAAATGTAGGACAACCATAATTCAACCCTTGTCCGTCACCTGCGTTACCTGACTGAAGCGGTGTATCGCCACAAAAATCATCGCCACAATCGCTATCGCCGCTTATATGTCGCAAACCTAACCAGTGACCAATTTCATGTGTTGCTGTTCTACCTTTATTATACGGCGCTGAAACAGTACCTGTATTTCCATAATATAAATAACCAATTACAACACCGTCTGTAGTTGCAGTACCATTTCCGGTAATGCCAGTCAAACCTGTTCCGACAGGAAATGTAGCATATCCTAATAAACCATCTTGCAACGGTAAAACCCAAATATTCATATACTTTGTAGGATCCCAAATTGTTGCCGGTTTTACTGTTCCATCAATATATGATTTCGTCCAACCTGAACCACTGCCTGTACCAGGATTTGTAAAGCCGGCAGTTTGTGCATTTATTCTTTCAACACCGGCAACTGATAATTGCGTGCCGTTTGGTTTTTTTACTGCTTTACAAAACGAAATATTTGTATTGGAAATTAAAGGTTGAAAAGCAGCAGGACATGTATTAACATTGTAACCGGTTCCAGCATAATCTGCATTTAAAATGTCAATCTGTGAATTCACCTGTGCATCTGAAATATTCTCCACAGCATTCCAATAGATAACATGCACAATAACCGGAATAGTATAATTTGCAGTTAAGCGGTTGCCTGCATTCTGCTGTGCTAAAAACTCCTGAATTTTTTGCTGAAATTCAACTTCAGATTCAATGGACGGTGCATCCGAACTACATCTTACTTTCGGTGTATTTGTCGGCTGATTTTTTGCATCTATATTAAAATGAAATAATAGAGCAAGAATGAAAATTGTAACGGTTTTTTTCATGTGTATGTATATATTACTATTTTAGTTATTATTTGTAAAAAACGGCTGTAAATTAACTCTAAATTTAAGTCAATTATTAGCATACAAAGATATTAAAAAATAATTAGTTGTTTATTGTGTTTAACAACAAATGCGGTGAATATATGCACATTAATCGGCCAAACCGATAAAATTTTGAATCATCTGCTGACCAATATCTGCGCTTTTTTCCGGATGGAATTGAACTGCGTAAAAATTGTCTTTTTGCAAAGCAGCCGAAAACGGATGTATATAATTGCAAGTTGCAATATTATGTTCGTTCAATTCGCAATAATAGCTGTGTACAAAATAAACGAAACTGTTTTCCGCCATATTTTCAAACAGTTTTGATTTCAGATCGTACAAATTATTCCAGCCGATTTGTGGAATTTTATCAGACACATTTTTGGATTCGAATCGTTTCACTTTTACAGGAAAGATATTCAGGCAATCCACATGGCCTTCTTCACTGTGCGCGCACATCAGTTGCTGTCCAAGACAAATACCTAAAACCGGCTGTTTCAGATTTTTAATTACGTTATCTAAATTTCGCTCTTTCAAGTATTGCATGGTTGGCTGTGCGTGACCAACGCCAGGAAAAATTACTTTGTCTGCGTTTTGAATTTGTTCAATATCATCTGTAATAATTGGTTGAATACCGATACGCAAAAGCGCATTCTCTACGCTTTTGGTATTGCCTGCATTGTATTTGATGATTGCGATATTCATTTTTAGAACACGGATTTGGCAGATAAAACAGATTTACACAGATTTTATTTTTTGAACAAACTGTTGAATATCTTTCTTTAAATTTTTTGAATTGTCAATAGAATTTATAAACGCTGTTCCAATAATAGCACCGTTTGCATATTGACAAGCCATATCAAAAGTGTGTTTGTCTTTGATACCAAAACCAATCAGCGTTGGATTTTTGAGCTGCATATTTTTTATTCGTTCAAAATATTTTTGTTGTTCTTGTTCAATGTTTGAATTGCCGCCTGTAATTGCATTCGACGAAACCACGTAAATAAATGCATCTGACAAACTGTCTATCTTTCTGATTCTATCTTCAGACGTTTGTGGTGTGATCAGAAAAATATTTTTGATATTGTATTGCTCAAATTTTTCTTTGTAAAATGCTTCGTATTCGTACACCGGTAAATCTGGAATGATGATTCCATCAATTCCGCAAGCGTTTGCATCACGCAAAAAATTATCGAAACCATATTGCAACGCCGGATTTATGTAACCCATTAAAATTAACGGTATCTGAATCTTTGAACGAATATTTTTTATTTGTTCAAACAATACTTTCAGCATCATACCATTGTTAATCGCAATGGAGTTTGAATACTGAATAACCGGTCCGTCAGCAGTCGGATCGGAAAACGGCATACCGATTTCCACTAAATCAACGCTGTTGTTTTGCAGTTCTTCCAAAACTGTTTCGATGCTGTTTAATTCAGGAAAGCCAGCCGTGCAAAATACGCTGAGTATATTTTTTTGTTTGGTTTGAAATAAATTTTTTAGTCGGTTCATTTTATTCTTAAGTAAGCGATGTAATCATTTTGCGGAATTTTTATTGTTGGTATTTCTACTTTCAATAACGTAATTATCTCAGCTCGATGATGTTCTGAATGATTGGTAACATGCGTGATGATGTCTTTTAAGATACTCGAAAACGGATCGCCTTTTATATTCTTATAATCATACGTTGCATATAAATCTTCTTCGGTTTTTGCTTCTAAAAATTCTTTCCAAAGTTTATATGATTCATCTTTCAGTTGTTCGATTTCATCTAATGGCGCCGTTTCAAAGACTCTTGCATTAAATTGTTCTTTCACTAATCTTGACAACCATATACGCTGTGCGCCAAAAATATGATATAAGATAACAGTAATTCTTTCGTTAGTTGACGGATTATTTTTTACTAAATCAAATACTAAGTTGTTTGCCCAATATTCGTAGTCTAACAGTTGTAAGAAATGTTGTTTCATAATTACAATTTTAATTCACGAATGTAAGTATCCAAATCTTTATCGCCGCGACCAGATAAATTCAACACAACAACGTCATTTGGCATCGCTCCTATTTTATCTAACACAGCAATTGCGTGTGCGCTTTCCAATGCAGGAATGATGCCTTCCATTCTTGCCAGCAACAAAACTGCCTGCAATGCTTCGTCATCCGTTGCGCTTAAAAATGTCGCACGCTTGGTATCGAATAAATTTGCGTGAATCGGTCCAATTCCTGGATAATCCAAACCAGCAGAAATTGAATGCGGTTCTATGACTTGTCCGTCTTCTGTTTGCATGAATAATGTTTTAGAACTATGCAACACGCCGATTTTTCCAAGCTGTGTTGTTGCTGCACTTTTACCTGAATGCACACCATGGCCAGCTGCTTCTACTGCAACTAATTTCACTTTATCATTTTCTAAGAAATGATAGAATGCACCTGCTGCATTGCTGCCACCGCCAACACAAGCCACTACAAAATCAGGATTTTCGTTTCCGGTTTTTTCGAACAACTGTTTTTTTATTTCTTCTGAAATCACACTTTGAAAACGAGCTACCATATCCGGAAACGGATGCGGTCCGACTACACTGCCAATGATATAATGTGTATCCACAGGATTGGCGATCCAATCGCGCATGGCTTCGTTTGTTGCATCTTTTAATGTTCGCGAACCGCTTTTTGCAGGACGCACTTCTGCACCTAACATTTGCATGCGTTTCACATTTGGTGCTTGTCGTTCAATGTCCACTTCACCCATATAAATCACGCAAGGTAAATTCATTAACGCGCAAACGGTTGCTGTTGCTACGCCATGTTGTCCTGCGCCGGTTTCCGCAATGATGCGTGTTTTGCCTAATCGTTTTGCTAATAAAATTTGCCCAACTGTGTTGTTTACTTTGTGCGCGCCTGTGTGGCACAAGTCTTCTCGTTTCAAATAAATTTGCGTGTTGAAATGTTCTGACAAACGTTTTGCAAAATATAATGGTGTTGGTCGTCCAACATAATCTTTTAATAAGTCTTGAAATTCTTTCTGAAAACTATCCTCATAAATGATTTCTAAATAACGTTGCTGCAATTCTTCAATATTCGGATGCAGCATCTCAGGAATGTAAGCGCCGCCGAATTGTCCGTAATAACCATTTTTATCTACCTGATATATTGACATTTTATTTTTTAATTTGCTTTACCATACTTATCGCTTCTTTGCATTTCACTACATCTTTCAAGCCATAATCTATTTCCAATTTACTATTAAAATCGAGTGCATGAATATTTATATCTTTTATCAAATCGTGAATAGTTGAGATATCAGCAATATCTAAACCACCCGATAAAAATATTGGTTTGTTTAAATGATATTTTTTCAGCATATTCCAGTTAAATTTTTTACCGGTTCCACCATAATCAGGACTTTTAGTATCGAATAAAAAATAACTGCAAACATCGTTGTATTCATCCAAAACGGAAAAATCAAAATTTTCATCGATACCAAATGCTTTGATGACTTTTATATCTAAGAAGTTCAGACTTTCGCAAAAATCAGGTGATTCATCGCCATGCAACTGCACATATTGCAAATCAAAATCAACAGAATATTTAATGATATTTTTTATTTCATCGTTTACAAAAACACCAACTTTAGCAATGAACGGACTGATATTTTGAACACTTTTATAAAACGATTCTATTTGGTTCGTATCATTCAACACAAAACGCTTTGATTTATTATAAAATATAAAACCTAAGTAATCCGGTTGCCATGCAGCTATTTCCTGAATATTTTCAGGAAATTTCATTCCACAAATCTTAATCTTCATTCTGTAAATCTAAAGAAAAATACTTAGAAGCTTTTAGAATCTGGCATTATCGTGATGCGATTCCATGTATTTTTTTTCTTCTTTCTTCTTGATAATATTTGCTAATGCTTTTTTGAATTTCGGCACATCTTTCATTTTTGGATTATCACCATGTCTTTTAAACCGGTCGAAATAAAACTTGGTTGCCATCACCGCGAAGGCAGCACATGTATTATGATCTAAATGATCGCTTAAATTATTCAGTTTAATTTTAGTTACACCTAATGATTTCATTGTGTTATAAGCTACTTCAGAGTTTTTATAATTTACTTCTCTGTCACCTTTGCAATAACACAACTGAACAGGTGCCTGCGGTTTCCAATTTGTCAAATTATTTTCGCGCAATCTTTTTGTAAATAAGAATGCAGTATCTGTTTTGTACACTTCAACCAATGAATCGATTACCACATCTTTTGGTACTTTTGGCATAATCTTATCCAAATCATCTAATGTTTTATCGTAGTTGTTCGTGTAATATTTTGGCAACAATGTATCGAATGGTGATTTGAAAATTTTGTAAATATTATCAATATCCAACACATGATACGCTTCCTGGTAAGATGTCAACAAGAATGGCAAATAGAATGGTCTTGGATATTCCTGGAACATGTATTTTTCCTGCTCGCCGGTCATATCGTACGCACCGCTCATTGGTGAAGTTGCTGTTACTTTAAAACGCGGATCATTCAATGCTTCGATATATTTTTGCGCTGCAAAAGATGAATGACCACCTTGCGAGTAACCGGTTAAAAATAATTGTCCGTTAGTTTTTAAATTGATCTTTTGTTTCAATTCTTCTACTGCATATAACATATAGATATAAGCATTTGCTTCACTTTCCGCATGTTGATATAAATGGTTGCCTTCGCCTTTTCCAATACCAAAATAATCAGGATATAATGCTAAATAACCATCCGTAGCAAAACCCAAACAAATACCTTGCTGTGCGTCACCGTCTGAAATCTTTCTGCCTTTATGAATTTCCGTGCCATGACCAAACATCATCGTTGGCACTTGCTTTTCTTTCTTGAATTTTGGTATATATGCAATGCCTGATGCTTTACGAAATGTTCCGTCTATCCATTTCGCATTGTAAATGATTTCATAAATATCAACATCATTCTTCACTGGCAAGATCACTTTTGGAATTTTGTGTTGTTTCCAAAGTGCTGAAATTGTTTTTTTGGTATGTGACTTTACTAAAGTATAACTTACTAAGTATTGGTCTTCTGAAAATGTAGCTTTTGAAAATCCTAATAAAATCAGGATGAGAATAAAATAACGCATGAATAGATTTTGATACAATATATCACTGTTTTTAGTGATAACCAAATGCATGCATTCTTTTTATAATTTCTTAAGGAATTGAATATTAAACAAAGATACGATTCGCGATAATCATCGCTTCCAAAAAAGCATCTTTATTCAAACCATGTTCGATATTTCGTTCATCAAAATAGGCGAGTAAATTTTCTGTTGGCATGTTACCTGTCAGTTCATCTTTTGCCATCGGACAGCCGCCGAAACCTTTAATCGCACCATCAAAACGAGTACAACCTGCATTCCAGGCAGCATCTACTTTTTCTTTCCAGGTTGTTGGTGTGGTATGGAAATGTGCGCCAAAACCAATTTCCGGAAAATCTTCCGATAATATAGAAAATACATTTGTAATAATTTCTGGCGTAGCAATGCCAATTGTATCAGAAATAGAAAATTTATTCACACCGATTTCCAACAAGCGATCAACCCAATGCTCTACCAAAGCTGCATCATAAAAATCGCCATATGGATTTCCGAATGCCATAGAAATATAGCAAACAAAGGTTTTTCCATAGCACTCGCACAAATTCATAATTTCATCTACGCGCGACAATGATTCTTCTAAATCACAATTTGTATTTCTTTTTTGAAAAGTTTCTGAAATAGAAAACGGATAGCCGATGTAAGTCAATTCGTCAAACTCGCATGCTTCTTCTGCACCACGTTTATTCGCTACGATTACTGATAATTTCGTATCGGTATTTTCCAGTTCTAAATATGGCAAGATTAACTTTGTGTCTGCCATTTGCGGAATCATTTTATCTGAAACAAAACTGCCGCAATCCAATGTATTAAAACCTACTTTTAATAATGCATTCAAATATTCCAACTTTATTTTTGTTGGCACAAATGTCTTCATTCCTTGCATAGCATCACGCGGACATTCAATTATTTTTACTGCTGGCATTTATACTTTTTATTTCAGCATCAAAGATAACATTCCTTTTTCTATAAAAAAACCTCGACAATTAAGTCGAGGTTTGATTTGTGTATCAGTTGATCTGATACGCGTAATCGTCGCTATAGTTATGTTTACTGTCTTACCACTTTCTGATAAATAGTCTCATCATCCACCTGTAATTTCAAAATGTAGATGCCTTTCGCGTAACTGTTCAGGTTCAACTCCTGATTGATCTCTTTCGTTAAACCTATTACATTGCTGTACATCTCTCTGCCTTCTGAACTATATATCTTCATCTGTACATTAGACAACTTCGATAAACCAATATTCAATATCAATCTGCCATCTGTAGGATTCGGATAGATCTGCAACACCTTAACATTATCACTCGTCTTAACTCCTAACGGTGGCTGTGTACTGAATGATGCCGATATCGGTGAACTACAGTTGCTGCTGCTTACTACCACTACCGTATATAAACCTACTGTCGTAAATTTATAATATGGCGTACTGGTCGTTGCAACAGGTGTTGTACTGCCGTTTAAGTACCATTTATACGTAGCTCCTGCTACCACTGTACTCGAAAAGATCGTATCAAAACCTGCTCCTTGTGAGATCGTTGATTGTGCAGGTGTGGCATTCACGCTTACATTCGCTACAGCCGTTGCTGTGCAGCTTCCACTCGTTCCTGTTACCGTATAGCTTGTATTGCTTGTTAAGGCAGGCGTTGTCACAGGATTACCGCTCAAACCGCCTGTCCAACTGTAGCTCGTTGCATTACCACTTGCCGTCAACGTTGCTGTCTCACCTGAACATATGCTCGGTGAATTAACCGATACGGTTGGTAACGCATTGACCGTTACTGCTGCTACTGCCGTGCCTGTACAACCATCTGTTGTTCCGGTTACTGTATAGCTTGTATTGCTTGTCAAAGCAGGCGTCGTTGCAGGATTGCCTGACAAACCGCCTGTCCATGTATATGTGGTCGCTCCATTCGCTGTTAAGGTAGCTGTCGTTCCTGAACAAATACTCGGCGAGTTTACGCCTACCGTCGGCTTAGGTTTAACAGTAACATTTACAGAGGCATTCCCTGCTGATGTACAACCTGTCAACGTTCCGCTTACACTTACCGTTACATTGCCTGACGGTGTAAATGTATAGGTATTTGTCGTTGAACCGCCTTGTGACCAGGTATAGTTATCCGCTCCGTTTGCGGTCAACGTAATTGGATCTCCGTTACATACGCTTGCAGGATTGGGTGTGATTGTAACCGTAGGTGCTGTCGTATTTACTGTTACTGTCGCTACCGCCGTTTTTGAACAACTGCCTGTTGTTCCGGTTACTGTATATGATGTCGTTGTGTTCAATACAGGTGTCGTCACAGGATTGCCGCTTAAACCGCCTGTCCATGAATAACTTGTCGCTCCCGTTGCTGTCAACGTCGCTGTTGAACCCGCACAGATGCTCGGTGAGTTAACCGTCACATTTGGAAGTGGCGTTACTGTTACCGTTGCCACTGCCGTATTGGTACAACCACTTGATGTTCCTGTTACTGTATAGCTCGTATTCGATGTTAATGCAGGTGTCGTTGCAGGGTTACCTGTCAAGCCGCCTGTCCATGTATACGTCGTTGCTCCGTTCGCTGTCAATGTCGCTGTTTGTCCTGAACAGATCGTTGGATTGTTTACAGATACTGTCGGAAGTGCCGTTACTGTTACTGTCGCTACTGCTGTAGCACTACATGTACCGGTTGTCCCAGTTACCGTATAGCTCGTATTTGATGTCAATGCAGGTGTCGTTGCAGGATTACCTGTTAAACCTGTCCATGTATAGGTCGTTGCATTACCACTCGCTGTCAGCGTAGCTGTTTGTCCTGAACAAATTGTTGGTGAGTTAACACTTACCGTTGGCGGCGTAGTTACCGTTACCGTAGCTACTGCTGTTTTTGTACAACCATTCGCTGTTCCTGTTACTGTATAACTTGCATTGCTTGTCAATACTGGTGTCGTTGCAGGGTTGCCTGTTAATCCGCCTGTCCATGTATAGCTCGTTGCTCCTGTTGCTGTCAACGTAGCTGTTGTTCCTGAACAAATCGTCGGTGAGTTTACTCCTACGTTTGGTAGTGCCGTTACTGTTACCGTTGCTACTGCCGTATTTGTACATCCGCTTGATGTCCCTGTTACTGTATAACTTGCATTGCTAGTTAAGGCTGGCGTAGTCGCAGGGTTACCTGTCAAGCCACCTGTCCAGCTATAGCTATCCGCTCCCGTTGCTGTTAATGTCGCTGTTGTTCCTGAACAAATCGTCGGTGAGTTTACTGACACTGTAGGTCGTGCATTCACTGTTACTGTCGCTACCGCTGTATTCGTACAACCATCTGTGGTGCCTGTTACTGTATAACTTGCATTGCTCGTTAAGACCGGTGTAGTCGAAGGGTTACCTGTCAAGCCCCCTGTCCATGTATAGGTCGTTGCGCCAGTTGCTGTCAACGTGGCTGTTGCGCCTGAACAAATTGCCGGTGAGTTTACGCCTACAGTCGGTTTAGCTTTAACTCGTACCGTTTTCGTCACTACCGTGCTTGGTATTACTGTCGCTCCGCTATGTGTGTATGCTATTAAACTTATGCTGTAAGTACCTGCTGTGTTGAATACCGGTGATACCGTAGTAGAGGTTGATGTCGATGGTGTGCCTCCCGTAATCGTCCAACGGATTGAATCTAATGTACCACCATTATTCGCCGTTGACGTACTCGTCAACGTAGTACTGCCGCCCACACAAAATACCGTGTCACTTAACGTGAAACTCGCCGTTGCCGTCGGTGTCGTTACAGGACTGAATAAATTGATATTATCGATATAAATAGTATGTCCGTAGTCACCGTAGTTTCTAAAAATCAACTGTATGTTTGGTTTATTTAAATACGCAGCCGGAATTGTTACTGTATCGCTTCTCCATTGGCTAGCTGTAGGATAAAATTCAGGACCAGTACCAGCAGGATATGTAGCTAAATTAGTTTCTCCTTTTCTATAAATACTTTGTGTTGTTCCCTGACAGTTATCTGTAATTAATACTTCTAAGGTATCCCACAAAAACTGATCTACACCCGCGCCAGCATCACCATAAAAAGGTGCATAAGCGACATCGAATTTCAATTTTGCAGATGTGACACCTGTTAAATCAATTTTAGGTGTTTGAATATCGTCTTTTTTATATTTACCATCTAATGAAGTATTATCAAAAATCATAGATCTGTTTCCAATTCCATAACCACTATAACCGTTTCTTACGTCCCAGTTAATAGCAGCATTACCATTTCTATTGACAGTTTCCCAACCCAAAGGCGGAAAATAAGCGCTTTCAAAATTTTCTGAAAAAGGGAAAGTTGCTGTTCCAACAATAGGAACATTTACCTGTTGCGTAATGGTACTAGTTCCTCTTGCATTTGTTACAACTAAAGTAACATCATGAAAACCAACCGTATTAAATGTGATATTAGTTGGATTTTGAACAGTAGAAGTAGATGGTGTACCGCCTTGGAATGTCCAACTCCATGTGGTAGGTTTAAATAGCGATTTATCTGTAAAATCAAATTTTTGTGAAGTTGCACAAAGAGCAGCATTTTGTTTCAATGATGTAAACCTAGCAACCGGTTTTTGTTTCACTGTATCACATACTGGTGAGTTTGGAAGATTTTTTCTGAAATCTGCAAACTGCATGACTGCCTGAAAACGTGCAGACTGACCATTTGTAAATAAAGCCATACAATTATCACCTGTATAATCCATGAAATTTTGGAACATATCGCCATTCGGAGCATTGCCACAAGTTACATGCGCAGATGTATAGCAAGTATAGTTTTCTTCTAAAGCAGTTGGAGTATCATCTACGTAGTCAGTACCACAGCTATCATCGCCCCAAATATGACGCAAGCCCAACCAGTGACCAATTTCGTGGGTGGAAGTTCTACCTAAACTAGCTCCGTTGTTACCAAAATAACTCGCTCTGCAAACAAACCCATCATTTAACGCATTACCTGCACCAGTAGGCATACCAGGTAAACCCGACATACCCGGAAATGTAGCATAACCTAAGATAGTTCCGCTTCCGGTTGACTCGATACCTGGAACTACCCATATATTTAAGTAGTAATTAGGGTCCCAAATAGTCGTTTTTTTGATAGTATTATCAATTAAGTCTCTTGACCAACCGGTTGTTCCAGGATTTCCCCAACCTCTGGTTTGAGCATTGATACGCTCAATTCCAGGTTCAGCAAGTACATTATTGTTTAAATCTAATTTTGCCAAACAAAATGTAATGTTTGAATTCGCCTTAACTGCAGCAAATGCCGAAGGTAAAGATCCGCTATTCAGACCGGTACCTGCATAATCCGCATTTAATGTGTTAATTTGCTGCTGCACTCTTGTTGCTGAAATATTTTGCGATGTTGTATTCTGATAATAACAAATGTGCACAATCACAGGAATGGTGTATGCAATTTGTTGCTCTCTGCCATTCGCAGCATGTTGTGCCTGTTGCATTTGGATAATATGCTGTATCTGGTTTTCCCAGTCAGCATTCGGTTTTTCAGAACCACACCATCCTTTGCTTTCAGGTTTATCTAAAGAAAAAGAACTTCCAACCATTAATAACAGGATAGGAAGCAATAAGAGTAATTTTTTTGTCATCTTTATAGTTATTTACCATACAAATATAACGTTAATATCAGTTTTATCAAATAGCTTTGATTTTTTAATAATGCCAGTCACCTCATTTAAATAATTATTAATATTAGATGCAATGAACCATCTTCAAAACGAAACCTCGCCATACCTGTTACAACACAAAAAAAATCCTGTAGATTGGTATCCATTTGGAAAAGAAGCACTTACAAAATCGCAAAACGAAAATAAGCTATTATTGGTTTCCATTGGCTACGCAGCTTGTCACTGGTGTCATGTGATGGAACACGAAAGTTTTGAAGATAAAACCGTCGCAAAAGTGATGAATACTTATTTCGTTTCTATTAAAGTGGACAGAGAAGAACGACCGGACATTGACCAAATCTATATGAACTGCGCGATGATAACGACCGGACACGGTGGCTGGCCATTGAATGCCATTTGTCTGCCTGATGGCAAGCCGTTCTTTGCAGGCACTTATTTTCCTAAAGAAAAATGGATCAATGCATTGCTGTACTTTGCAGATATTTATCAGAAAGAACCACAGAAACTAATCGACCAGGCAACACGCATCACACAAGGATTACAGGAAATTGATTTGGTACCGCTTAACCAAAATGAACGAAATATTGATAACCGACATCTGGAAATTATCTGGGAAAACTGGAAAGATAAACTGGATTATGATTATGGTGGTCGCAAAGGCGCACCGAAGTTTATGATGCCCAATACATTGGAATTCTTATTTCGTTTACAGCAACATGTTTCAGATAATTCTATCAATTCTTATTTAAAAACTACTTTGAAAAGAATGGCGTTCGGTGGTTTATATGATGTGATTGGCGGTGGCTTCGCGCGATACAGTGTTGATGAGTTTTGGAAAGTGCCGCATTTCGAAAAAATGCTGTATGACAATGCGCAACTCTTAACCGTTTTCGCGCATGGCTATCAGCTAACAAAACGACCGATGTATAAAAGTGTGATTGAAAAAACGATTGGCTGGATTGACAGAGAAATGACTGATAAAAGCGGTGGTATTTATGCGTCACTGGATGCTGACAGCGAAGGCGTTGAAGGTAAATTTTATTGCTGGCGTTATGATGAAATAATGGAAATAATGAAGCAATTTAATAATAATGCGTTGTCTTTAGAAAAAATAAATGAATTCGTGACAGAGCTTTATAACCTTAGTGAAGAAGGCAATTTTGAACACGGTATGAATGTATTATTCAGAACAAATGACCATGAATATTTCATGGAAAAGTATAACATCAGCAATGAAATATTTCAAAGCATTATCAGCGATATACATGTTTTATTATTCGAAAAAAGAAAAGAAAAGATTCGTCCGAACCTGGATGATAAAATATTGACTGAATGGAACGCACTTTACATAAAAGGTTTGGTTGATTGTTACAAAGCCACTAACAATGAAAATTATTATTTTAAAGCAGTTGCTGTCACCGATTTCATTTTGCTGCATTGCATTAAAGGTGATTTTCGATTAAACAGAAATTACAAGAACGGCATTTCCAACATTAATGGGTTTTTATCGGATTATGCTTTTTTTATTGAAAGTTTGATTGCGATGCATACGATTACTGCTGATGAAAAATATCTGCATCATGCATTACATTTTATGGAATATGCTATCGCGCATTTTTATGATAAAACTAGTGGTATGTTTTATTTTACTTCTGACTTAGATGAAAAATTAGTGGCGCGCAGCATGGAAAGCAGCGATAATGTGATTCCGTCGTCCAACTCTGCGATGGCAAAGAATTTATTGTTGCTGAGTAAATTTTTTGATATGGCTGAATACGAAAAGATGGCGGCAACGATGCTGAATAATGTATTGGATGATGTTTTGAAAAATCCTGCGTTTTATTCTAATTGGGCGATACTGCTGGATATGCTGCTGCATAATGATACTGAATTAGTCATCATTGGAAAAGACGCGAAACAAGTGTTGCAGGAAATTTTACCGAACTACTTGCCGAATGTTTTAATTACTGCCAGCGAAACTGCAAGTGATTTACCATTATTTAAAGACAGATTTGTAGAAGGAAAAACATTGCTCTATGTTTGCAAAAACAAAGCATGTTTGCTGCCTGTAGAAAGCGTTGAAGAAGCGATGAAAATGTTGCAATAGTTTTTCTTAGATGATGGCGTCCGCGCAAATGATGATGGTGTTCGCGCGAATGACGACGGCTTCCGCGCGAATGGTGATGGCGTCCGCGCGAATGGTGATGGCGTCCGCGCAAATGATGGTGGCTTCCGCGCAAATGACGATGGTGTCCGCGCAAATGATGATGGCGTCCGCGCAAATAATGATGGCTTTTGACTAATTGTTAATATTTACTTGCTTTTAGTATTTGAAGTTGCAAACCCAAAATGCGGCGAAGTTATAAACTTCGCCGAGCTGAGCGATGAAATTATTGCATTAATTATATTTTCTTAACTCCATCAAAAATTTTGACATCTTTATTAAGTCATTTCTTTGATCATTTGTAATTCCTTCTGGATCAAAATGCATTACATCATTTCTAATTAATCTAATCTTATCTAATTGTTTAATAAAATGAGAACGCTCGATTGACAAATTTATTTTTTCCCAATTTTTTGCATTTCCTATTATACTAATATAATCTCCAAAATTTAAATCATCAATAAATTCAATATCTCTTTCTATATCTCCAATTTTACAAAAATCTCTTAATTCAGAAATTAAAAACTTCTTGTTAAGAATTTGTCTAATATGATTTTCTATTTGTTCTAATAAAATAAAAGGTTCAGTAACTGATAAAAATTGTGAACTTATATCAGCTATTGTTACAATTCCACTAATTGTTTTATCTATTTTATAAACTAAAACAAATTCTTTCTCTATAATTATAGTAATTGCTTCTAACAATGGTGTTTCATAACTTAAAAGAGTTATATCCGAATTCATATAATCTTTTACATCTTCCGATTTACAACCGTTTGTTAATGCACAACCAATAGTTTCCCAATTAATATATCCAACTACAGTTCTAGGTCCATTCATGACTGGTAGTTGAGAATAATTGTGCATCATCATTAAAGTAATTGCTTCATTTAGTTTAGCATCTTTTGTTACTGAAATTGGTTCCTTATTTGAAGATGGCAACAATTTTATTCTTTGTATAGCATCAATTCCATTTTTAGTAGTTGCCTTTTTTTTATGTTTAAGTATAATATTACCATCAATCCAACTATTTACATAATTAGGTTCTGTTTCTAATTGATTTTCATTTAAATATCTATTTATGAACCAAACATTTCCAGATGTTCTTTTTTCACACCAAAAGAAATTCAACAAACTTCGTGGTGTAATTTCAAACTCTTTATCTTTTTCTTTTATTTCTTTAACAATTTCTAAAAATTCTTCTTTTGGCATATTATATTATTTTATCTGCAAAAATACTATTTGTTCGTTGAATAACATAACTTGTAAATTAGTTATAATATTTAATAAGAGTTCACAAAGCTGTATATTTAATCACTATGAAAATACTCATCACCGGAATTACAGGATTGATTGGCAAGCATCTGATGTATGTGCTGTTGGAAAATGGTTATACTGATATTCGCGGTCATCATTTCACCAAGCGAAATATGGATGAATATATAGCGAAAGGCATCGAATTATTCCAGGCAGATATTTGTGATGAAAACGCAATAAAAAACATTTCTAAAGATTGTGATGTGGTGGTGCACAGCGCGGCTAAGGTGATTGATTACGGAACTAAAAAAGATTTTTATAGGGCACATTATGATGCTACGCATTATTTACTGAAAGATGCTTTGCAGCATAAGATTAAACATTTTATTTATGTGAGTTCGGTTGGTGTAGCTTCCGGCATTGACAGAAAAAAAATCATTCCTGATGAAACGACACCATTAATAAAAACTGGCGTTCACTACGATGATGCAAAAATTGATACGGAAACTTTGGTAAAAGATTTCTGTACCAAAAACAATATGTTCTATACTATTATTCGACCATCTGCAGTAATTGGCAAAGACAGCGTTTGGGTAACTGAGCCATTGAAAAGAATAGATACGCCAATCGGTTTAAAATTAATTGACAACGGCAAGCAGCCTGCATGTTTAATAGACGCGACGAATTTAGCGAATGGTATTTTTCTGTGCATCACTAAAAACATTGCGCGCAACCAAACCTACTTTTTCATGGACGACTGGAATGTTTCGTGGAAGCAATATTTTACGGATTTAGCTGCATTCAAAGGTAAAAAACCAGGTGGCTCTATTCCGTTTAGTGTGGCTTATACTGTTGCCAGTATTGCTGAAATTGTTTTTCCGTTATTTGGTAAAAATCCGCCGTTAGCGAAGAAATCGGCAAAAGCTACCGGAACCGACAGAACGGTTTCAACTCAAAAAGCAAGAACAGAATTGGGCTGGACATCGGTGATCAGTTATAAAGAGTCGATGCAAAAAATAAAAGAGAGTTTATTATAATTTTTTGTCAGGCAGAGTTTATCGAAGCCATTACGGTTGGCAGTCCTTCGACAAACTCAGGATGACATGGAATGCTGATTTTGATTTTATCTCTATATGTTGTGCCTTTCAAAAAACTAAACCTTCTGCGATTGGTGTTTTAGAGGTAAGTTGTTTTTAAAACTGTATTAAACTATAAAACGCTCTAAAGTTGCAATGAGGTTGCCGGTCATGTGCATAGCAATTGGCGTGTAGATGGATTTGGTGTGATAGCGCGCATAAGCGAAAAGACAGGCATCGGCGAAAGACTGCACTACGCCGATGTTAGACGACAGCGTGTTTTGATAAGCAAAGTTGTGCAGCAACACGAACAGCACCGCTTGTAAGATAATAGAAAGGTGTTTGTTGAGTTTCAGTTTTTCCAGCGCGTTCAGGAAAATGCCTCTGAATATCAATTCTTCGGCTATCGGCGCGAGTATCACTGCGCCTGTTATTCGGATGATGGATGAAACCAACGGATGATTCCATTTGTCAATTTCCAGGATGCCGAAATGATTTAATGTACATTCTATCAGTAACACATACGCCAAAAAACCAAGTATCCAGCATAAAAAACGTTTGGTTGAAACCGGTTTTTGTAATGCAATGTCTTGCGGTGAAAGATGTTTTACAGAAAGCCGCACTGCAATAATTGCGATAACTACTATAAATGGTAAGATACGTAAAAGTGCGCTGCTGATTTCTTTATCCATTATTGCAGCAGTTTATCAATTGTTTTGATGGTTTCATCGTTGTACCAATCCGTTTCTTCCACTTTTGCAAATACCTTCTCATCTTTTTTATTCAATAAATATGTGATCGGATATCGACGAATACCTATCTTTTTCAATGGTTTTTCACTTCTGTAATAAGTAAGATCGGAATGAATCACACTGTTCATCTGAACAACTTTATCAAACGATTCGTCCGTAATCATTACTATTTTTAACTGATCGCCATAATGCTGCTGCAACTGCATTAATTCAATTTGTTCTTCTCTGCAAGGTCTGCACCAAGTTTGAAAATAACAAGCTATCAGTACTTTACCTTTAAATTGCGACAACTCCACTTTGTTGTTTTGCACATCCAGTAATGTTGTCTTTGCAGCAGGATCTTTTGGCGCAGAATGAGTAATCATCCGAAATGTTATTGTTCCTAACATTACCATTAAAAACACGATTAGCGGTCGTTTATTTTTCATTTATGCAATTGCTTTAGTATTTAAAATCATTTTACTTCAGTAAATGATTTGTAGTGATTGTTGGTGTACCACGCTCTGCCATCGCTGCCGGTTATTAAACGCTGTGTGCCTCTGTTTTTACCTTGTTCTTTGGCATTCACGTCCCATTCCTGGTACTCTATCCTGTTTCCGGCAGCATCGCGTTCCGGTAATAAACGCTCATAGTTTCCAAAATGCCTGCCGCCGACATAGCCATCCGGCGCTTCGTGATTTTTTTTGACGTAATTTAAAACGGTAATTACTTTATCCGGAATGTCTTTATTGGAAACGTCTTTATTTTCCTCAACATTCGGATTGAAATTCGGATCTGTATTATTTGAACGCGGATTTGGATTTACAACAACATTATTGTTTGCAGTTGCTGCTTTTAAACCATCTGCATATCCATCCTGATAACCTTTTTTATAATCTTGTTTAGAAGTATTGCATGCTGTAAACAGCATTACAGACAAAAAAAAGAAACAAATTAATTTAACCCATTTCATTGTTGCTTATTTCTTCGCATTCGCTTTTGCATGGTCTGCTAAAAACTGCGCCAATCCTTTTTCTGTCAACGGATGATAGAACAAACCAACGATAGAACTCAACGGACAAGTCACCACATCAGCACCTGCTTCTGCGCATTTTACGATGTGTAACGGATTGCGCACTGACGCTGCTAAGATTTCTGTTTTGAACTGATAGTTATCGTAAATATAACGAATCTGGTGAATCAATTCTATGCCATCAAAACTCATATCATCTAAACGACCGACAAACGGACTCAAGTATGTAGCGCCTGCTTTTGCAGCTAAAATGGCTTGTCCGGAAGAAAACACCAACGTACAATTTGTTTTAATACCATGATCTGAAAAGTATTTAATTGCTTTTACACCTTCACGAATCATCGGTACTTTTACTACAATATTTTTATGCAGTTTCGCTAATTTTTTGCCTTCGTCGATCATGCCTTTATAATCGGTGGAAATTACTTCTGCGCTTACATCGCCATCCACGATCTCACATATTTTTTTATAGTGATTCCATACATTTTTATCGCCAACAATGCCTTCTTTCGCCATCAATGTCGGATTGGTGGTGCATCCGTCTAAAATACCCAAATCGGCTGCTTCTTTGATCTGTTCAAGATTGGCTGTATCTACAAAAAATTTCATCAGTATCTGTTATTTATTGAGTACAATATTAGGAAAATAAAACGGTTTTAAAGAAACAAAGTTTAATGATTGTTTTCCGCTTGCGCTTCTTTCTTCGCTTTATTGATGATTTCGTTTGTCAGATTAGTTTTCAATATTGCGGAAGCTGTCAGCACACCACTCATCAATGCGCCACCAATACCAACGGTAACGATGTCTTGTCCGGTTAAGTATAAGTTTTTGATTGGTGTTGCCGGTTTTAAATATTCTTTTGCAAAACGTTCCGGCGGATGATCCAAACCATAAATTTCACCATTCAGGTAATTACAAAAATGCTTTGTTGTGATTGGCGTCGATAATTCATACATATCGATCTTTCCTTGTAATTGCGGTTCGTATTTATATAAATGTGCCAACAAACGCTGCGCGAATTTTTCTTTAAACGCATCATAATCTTCGCCTCTTTTTTTCCAGCGCGTGTTTTCCCATTCTTTGAACCAATCGTATTTTGCGACACTGATAATTTCTATTGTCGAGCGACCTGGATATTTCTCTGCAAACTTTGGATTTTTGGCTGCCGGAAACGAAATATATACTACCGGAAACTCTTTGTTATAATCGTCTAAAAATTCGTTTATCGCTTTGTCGTGGTCGGTTCCGTTCGGATAGATCCAGTAATTCGCTTTCGGTAAATTCAGTTCTTCAGGCGTGTGCTTCAAACCGATATACAAACTCAAATGTGCATACGATGATGGCAAATTCACCGCTTCATCAAAATACGGAATTTTCGGTCTTGCAGATTCCGGAATCAGATTTTTATACGTTAAATGAACGCCTGCACCGCTGACTACAATATCACTCTTAATCACTTTTCCATCCTGCATTATCACACCTTTCGCTTCACCGTTTTCAATCAGGATTTCTTTCACACCGGCACCAATCAATATATTTCCGCCTGTTTTTAAAATACTCGGCGCTATGGTATTGAAAATTTCTTCAGAGCCACCAACCGGATAAAAACCACCATTCATATAATGCAAGGCAACAGCAGCGTGAATCACAAAACTGCTTTGTGACGGCGGCATTCCATAATCACCGAATTGCGCTGCAAGCACCGCTTTCAATTCTTCATTATCAGAAAAAGAATCAAGTACTTCTTTTGTCGTTTTCTTTGCAATGCGTGCGTACGCGTTGCCCATAAACGGCGCGGCAAAAAACAACATGTAGCTTGGCATTGCTTTTTTCATGTAATAATTCTTTGCCGCACGATTCACTTCAAACAATGCCTCCACATATTTATCAATGGCACGCGCATCTTTTTCCGTTGGAAAATATTCTTTCATGCGCGTTTTCCAGTTCTGCAACCCTTTCAGGTATTCATATTCACGGTTCTGGATAATAACCCGATCATAGACCTCGCCCATGTCTGCCCATTTAAGGTTCTTGTCGGTAATATGTTCGAATGTAATGCGCAAGAGCGAACCTTTTCTGTCCATATCACCAACATAATGCAAACCGACGTCCCATTCATAATCGTTGCGTGTAAAGACATGCGTGTAACCGCCAGGCGTGGTATGTTTTTCGCACACTAATACTTTCTTGCCTTTGCGCGCCAACAAAGAAGCTGTTGTCAAACTTCCTAAACCGGAGCCGATACATATAACATCATAATGATCTGCAATCGTAGGTTTTTGTTTGTATGATTCGAATAATTTCATGTTAGATTTGTTTATGAGATTGCTTCACTTCGTTCGCAATGACGTTATTTATGATTTTAATTTCTTTTTTAAATCATTTGCAACAATATCTTTAATATCGTTTGGTAATAATAAGACAATTTTTAAAGTTCTTTGAATCTGATTCGCTGACAAATGGACAAACACTTTTAGAACTTCTTCCTGTAAGTTATTTCTATATGCCGCGATAATAATTTTCTGCAAGCGTTCGTCTGCAAAACCTTCAACGATTTTAGCGATGTATTCCTTATTTTCTACAAACGACGAAATGCGAATCAAATCTTCTTCTTTATGAATGATTTTAGACAACTCAATTAATCTCGGCACATCGGAAACATCGACAAAACCGGCAGCCACTAAATACTTTTTCTTAGCAATCAATTCTGTGGTTACTTTTTTCAAAATATCCATCGGAATCTGATTGATGAGCCGCTGCGCTTTTTCAGGCGTCATGTATTCTGAAACCGTTGCCAGAAAAGAAGTACTCATGTATTTCATGATTGCGATCGCATCTTTTTCCGGCATGTAGTAACTCATATTTGCAGCAATCAGCGGACCCATTACCGTTTCGGAAATCTTTGCATTCATATAATTCGGAAAGAATTTCGCAACGCCTGTCAGTCGCTTCCAGATATCAGTTTGCGTAAACTGAGAAACATCTATAATTTGTAAACGCAACTGCTGTAATTCGCCTTTAGACAACTTTTCCAAGAAAGAAAAATCGCTTTTTGCATTGGTTTGTAAAATATGATTGATCTTTTGTAGTTCTGTTTGTTTAGACAAATCTTCCTTCATCTTATAAATATAAAAAATGAATTTCAAATGCGTACTTTTGTACCGTGAATATTTATCAAACCAAAATTATTTGTAAAACCTTTCAAGGTTTGGAAAATGTCTTAGCCGATGAACTACGCGCGCTGAATGCAAAAAATGTAGCAGTGATTAAACGTGCGGTTACCTGTGATTTTGACCAGGAATTGCTGTACAGATGTAATATACAATTGCGCACTTGTTTGAAAGTATTGGTTCCGTTATTTGATTTCGAATCGACTTCGCCGGAAGATTTGTATGCATTTGCCATTCGAATTCCATGGGAAGATTATTTTACGATCGATCAGAGTTTTGCCATTGATTTTACGATTCAATCCGAATATTTTAAGCACTCACAGTTTGCTTCTTTGAAACTGAAAGATGCCATTTGCGACCGATTCAGAAAATATAACAAAGACAAGCGGCCTGATGTAAATCCGGAAAAACCGGATATTTTATTCAATCTGCACATTAATAAAGATAAAGTTACAATCTCAATGGACAGCTCAGGTGATTCGCTGCATAAACGCGGCAACCGTATCGATCAGGATATCGCACCGATTAATGAAGTGTTGGCGGCTGCATTGATTAAAATGAGTGGCTGGAACGGACAATCACATTTTGTGGACGCGATGTGTGGCAGCGGTACTTTTTTAATTGAAGCTGCAAGCATTGCCATCAACAAAGCGCCGAATCTGGACAGAAAATATTTTTGTTTCAAGAACTGGAACAATTACGATAAGATTTTGTACAATGATATTTGTGATGAGTTAGAACATCAGATCGTTGATTTTGATTATAAGATTGTTGGTTCTGACAATAATAAGAAAGCGATTTTCATTGCGCAGAACAATATCAAAAAAGCCGGTTTTTCTAATATCATTGATGTACGAGAAACAAGTATTCAGAAGATGATTCCGCCAATGGGAAACGGTACTTTAATTATCAATCCACCGTATGGTGAACGTATGGAAACCTACCAAGTTGATTTATTATATAAACAAATCGGAACTGCTTTTAAAGAACATTTTGCCGGTTATACTTGTGGTATTATTTCCAGTAATTTTGAAGCGATGAAATTAATTGGTTTGAAACCAAAGCGAAAATTTCCAGTTATTAACGGTAAATTAGATTGCGTGTTCAGTTTGTTTGAAATGTATGAAGGAACGAAACGCGTTTTTAAGAAAAGTGAAAATGAAAGTGATGGTGAAAGTGCTAATGAAAGCAACGAAATAAAAAATTAAACATGAAAAAACATTTTTACCTACTATTTTCTATTTCAGTCCTATTTACTTCATGTAGTTTTTTCAACAAAGAAACTCCGGATGATATTCCTGCCGAAGTAAGTGAAGATGTGTTGCAAGCGCAACGCTATGCCTATAAAAAAGATTTACTTAAAAAAGAGAAATCATTGTTCGACGCTAAATCAGAACAAGTAGAAGTAAAAATTCACAACGTTATAACATACAATATTATTGATGATGCAAACGCTAATATTGGCGATGGTTTTATTTATTACATAGTTGATTTGTCGGTTGATAATTTTTCCAATACACCGTTTGATATACAGAAATTTACATCGAGCTGTCATTTAACCAACGAAGATCCGAAGTTTGCTTATGCCAATGTGGCGTACATACTTAAAATGTATTCTTTGCAGACTGACTCGCTGGAAACCGATGTAAACTACCTTAAAAACTTTTTGAGTGATGAAATGCCGCCGAAACAGATTTATCGCGGAAAAGTATTTGCATACGAAGTGAGTAAGCAAGATAAAAACGCCTTATTTTTCCATTTTACGATTAACGGAAAAGAGTTTGTTTACAAAGTGAAAGATAAAGATTACAGTGCGAGTGCTGAAACGAATGATGAACTTGTTGCGCTGCCTAAATAATTTCTATTTCTGACGTCTTTAAAACATAAATTTAAATCAATCTGAATATTAAATTTCACTCTCTAACTAAAATAAAATCCATAAATATTTCCGATTTCATTTTATCGTCTTACCTTTATAGTCCATAATCACAATTGTAATTATGGCAAAATTTATCTTCGTAACCGGTGGCGTTACTTCATCTTTAGGCAAAGGTATCCTTGCCGCTTCTCTCGCAAAATTATTACAATCGCGTGGTTTAAAAGTAACCATTCAAAAATTCGATCCGTATATCAATATCGATCCGGGCACGATGAATCCGTATGAGCACGGCGAATGTTATGTAACAGAAGATGGTGCAGAAACCGATTTGGATTTAGGTCACTATGAACGTTTTTTGGGTGTGCATACTTCACAGGCAAATAACGTTACAACCGGAAAAATTTATCAGGAAGTCATCAATCGCGAACGTCGCGGTGATTATTTAGGTAAAACGGTACAAGTTATTCCGCATATCACCGATGAAATAAAACGAAGAATGTTACTGCTTGGCAATACCGAGCAGTTCGATATTATTTTAACGGAAGTTGGTGGTACCGTAGGCGATATTGAATCGTTGCCTTTTGTAGAAGGCATTCGTCAGCTAAAATGGGTTTTGCCAAAAGAAGATTACCTTGTTATTCATTTAACTTTGGTTCCGTATTTAGCTTCAGCCAAAGAATTAAAAACCAAACCTACACAACACAGCGTAAAAGAATTGCAATCGTATGGTGTCAATCCGCATATTATTGTTTGCCGAACGGAAATGTCGTTAGGTGATGAACGCAAGCGAAAAATTGCTGAATTTTGCAACGTAGAACATAATTGTGTCATTGAAGCATTAGATGCAGAAACAATTTACGATGTGCCGTTAAATTTGAAAAAAGAAAAATTAGATGAAATTGTTTTAGAAAAATTTGGTTACAAAGATGTTCCTGATACCGATTTAACAGAATGGAATGAATTTTTACAACAGTATAAATTTCCGAAGAAAGAAATTACGATTGGTTTGATCGGAAAATATATTGAACTGAAAGATGCTTATATTTCCATTTATGAATCGTTTGTGCATGCCGGCGCAAAGAATGAGTGTAAAGTAAATGTAGAACGCATCCATTCAGAAGATATCAACAAGAACAACGTAAAAGAAAAATTAGGTTATTTAGATGGTATTTTTGTTGCGCCCGGTTTTGGTACACGCGGTATTGATGGAAAGATTTTCGCTATTCAATATGCACGCGAAAATAATGTTCCGTTCTTTGGAGTTTGTCTTGGTATGCAAATGGCTGTCATTGAGTTTGCAAAAAATGTACTGCATTTGGAAGATGCCAATTCTACGGAAATGAAGCAGCATGCCTTGAATCCGGTGATTGATATGATGCAGGAACAAAAGACAATCGTCAATATGGGCGGCACCATGCGTTTAGGTTCTTATGCTTGCACGGTGAAAGAAAATACATTGGCACACAAAATCTATGGCGATCTTCAAATAACTGAAAGACACAGACATAGATACGAATTCAACAATAAATACTTAAATCTGTTTGAAGACAACGGAATGATCGCCAGCGGTATCAATCCGGATTCTGGTTTGGTGGAAATTATTGAAATTCCGAATCATAAATTCTTTGTAGGTGTGCAGTTTCATCCGGAATTAAAAAGCACTATTTTGAAACCACATCCATTATTTTGCGGATTTGTAAAAGCATGTTTAAGCTAGCAGAAATAGTAATTATAGAATTTATATATTCAATGAATCGTATGAATATCTGTTAAAAAATCTGCTTATCTTTGCACCTTAAATTTCATAAATGAATATTTGTATAGTAACAGGTTCGGGCGGTTTAATTGGCAGCGAATCAGTAGCATTTTTTGCTGATAAATTTGATTTAATTGTTGGTATAGATAATGACCTTCGCTCCTATTTTTTTGGCGCCGATGCATCCACTTCTTGGAATAAAACTAAATTAGAAGAGCAATTTTCTAATTACAAACACTATAACATTGATATTCGAAACAATGCTGAGTTAGAAAATATCTTCAAAGAATACAAAGATGATATTAAACTGATCGTTCATACGGCTGCACAACCATCACACGATTGGGCTGCTAAAGAACCATTCACGGATTTTACCGTAAATGCTAACGGAACACTAAACATGTTGGAATACACACGTTTGTATTGTGAAAAAGCAGTGTTTATTTTCACTTCTACTAATAAAGTGTATGGCGATAATCCAAATTATTTACCGTTAATTGAAACAGAAACACGTTGGGAAATCGATCAGAATCATCCATATTTTAAAGATGGCATTGATGAATACATGAGCTTGGATCATACGAAACATTCAGTTTTCGGAGCTTCTAAAGTTGCAGCAGATATTATGTGCCAGGAATACGGAAGATATTTTGGAATGAATATCGGTGTGTTTCGCGGCGGCTGCTTAACCGGTCCAAATCACAGCGGCGCCATGTTGCATGGTTTTTTATCGTATTTGATGAAATGCGCAATCACTGGCACGCAATACAATATTTTTGGCTACAAAGGCAAACAGGTTCGCGATAATATTCACAGCTATGATTTAGTGAATATGTTCTGGCATTTCTATCAAAATCCAAAACAAGGTGAAGCATACAATGCCGGCGGCGCTCGTTTTTCTAACTGCTCTATGATGGAAGGCATCGCCTTATGTGAAGAAATTTCAGGCAACAAAATGAATTACCAATATGTAGAAACCAATCGAATCGGCGATCATATCTGGTATATTTCTGATGTCAATAAATTTAAAAAACACTATCCTGCTTGGAATTTCAAATACGATTTGAAAACTACCATGACACAGATTCACGATAGTATGTTAACAAGGGTTTAATTCTATTGTATATAATATTTATAATAAATTCTTTTTATTATTTTTGATTAAACAAAATTAAAAATGAATAAAGGAATTGCGCAATATTCTGCTTTGGCTGCAGTTGTTTCGTTGGTCTTTCCAATAGCATGCACTGAAGATAAAGAACCTGTTATTACTGACAATATACAGGATTCTGTTTTCAACAAAACATATACTGCTATAGGTACTGCTGCTGATTATACAATTCAGGATTCATTAGATATTAATGCAGACGGCAAAGCCGATTTTAATTTCTTTATTGACGGCGGAACTTATGGCGCTGCAACATTTGCAAGTTGTAATGTTGATATGCTGAACGGCAGCGGAAATATTTTAACTTCACCACAAACATTTGATGGTTTACCAATTCCGGTAGCAATTGCCCAAGCCGACAGCGCAGCAATTAATGCTGCATCTACCAACTTTACTGACATTTGTTATTTTGCAGATAAATACAACTCTGACATAGTTGGTTTTGCAGGCGCAGGCGATAAATACGTTGGTTTCCGATTTAAAGCTTCTGACGGCACACACTATGGCTGGATGAAATTAAATTTAAGTGCAGATTACAGATCAATAACAGTGAAAGATGTCGCTTACGACAAAAGAGCGAACACACAAATTTTAGTCGGAGCAAAATAAAAAGTACATAATTGTTTGTATTTTTAAATTTAATTATTTTTATTTGTATATAAAACACTTAACATGAACAAGAAAATAAAACAGTATTCTGCGTTAGCAGTTGCGGCAGCATCAATTTTACCAATGGCGTGTAAAAAAGACAAAACGGATAATACGACTACTGATGATCCGAATATTACGGTTAGAACTTTAAATTTAACTGTTGCAGATTCTGATCCTGGCTTGCGCGATTCACATTCAGATCCAACCTTACGTTTAAATTCTCCTGGCTCAACTGAAACTAATATTGATATTGACAATAATGGCGTAGTTGATTTTACAGCAGTGGTTTCTTATTATAAACCTGACGCGAATAATATAGAACTATACAGTGCATTTGTCGATGCATCGAGTGACAGCAGCAATAAAGTGACCTGCTATTTTGTTTTAGGTGACCTTCCAATGGCAAGAGCAAAAACTACTTCACAACAAATGGATGCTTCAGCACCTGCATATTATGCAGTTTACACCGGTTTATATGAAAAAGAAGATGGTGCTGTTATCTATAATTTTCAAAATGAATTTAAAGGTCAAGGCGATAAATACGTTGGTATTAAATTTAAAATCGGAGCTGATATTCACTACGGCTGGATGAAAATAAATTTATCTGCTGATGGTAAAAGCTTAGTTATTAAAGATGTAGCGTACGATACACGTGCAAACACAGCAATTACTATTGGTGCAAGATAAAAAAATTCTTTTTAGCGTAAAAAACCGTTTCTCATCAGAAACGGTTTTTTATATTTACACCAAACAAAACGATGGAAGAACAAGAATATGAAATACCTATTGAAGGCTCACTTGGTTTGTTGGCTTTAGGACATATTGGTTTACAATTATGGCGAGAAAAACGCGCACAATCATACCAAGAAACTAAAGATAATACAGTTTCAAACGAAACATCTAACAACACAAATCCATTAAATCTTTATTTTGAAAAAACCAGCGAATAAAGTATTGGTCATCGGTTGGGATTCTGCCGACTGGAAAATCATCAATCCATTAATGGATGCCGGTGAAATGCCTGCATTACAATCATTGGTTGACAATGGTGTTTGCGGAAATATTGCTACTTTGGATCCACCGCTTTCGCCCATGCTATGGACTTCCATTGCAACAGGTATGCGACCACACAAGCATGGCATTCTTGGTTTTTTAGAACCTGATGATTCCGGAAAAAATCTGCGACAAACACATATTACTTCACGCAAAGTAAAAGCGGTTTGGAATATTCTGAACCAAAATAATATGAAATCAAATGTGATTGGCTGGTGGCCATCACATCCTGCTGAGCCAATCAATGGAACAATGGTTTCCAATTTTTTCCAAACAGCGAATTTTGCTGAACAATGGAATAAATGGGAATTGAAAAAAGGATGTGTACATCCTGAAAATATGCATGAAGTATTTGCCAATTTGCGTGTTCATCCAACTGAATTGACTGAAGCACATATTTTGCCTTTTATACCAAATGCAGCAAAGATTAATCAGCAGAAAGATAAATCGTTGATGCAATTGACTAAACAACTGGCTGAATGTGCTTCTGTTCATAATGCATTAACTTACATTTTAGAAAACGACAAGAATTGGGATTTGACCTGTGTGTATTATGAAGCACCTGATTTAATTTCTCACGGTTTCATGAAATATCATGCACCAAAAATGGATCATATACCACAAGAAAAGTTTGATTTGTATAAAGATGTTGTAAACGGAATTTATAAATTCCACGATATGATGCTCGACAGAACTTTGCAAATGATCGATGCTGATACCACTGTTATTTTACTATCCGATCATGGCTTTCATTCTGATCATTTGCGGCCAAAATCATTACCAAAAGAACCGGCAGCCATTGCACTCGAACATGCACCGTATGGTGTATTTGTTGCGCGTGGACCAAATATAAAAAAAGACGAACGCATTTTTGGTGCAAGTGTTTTAGACATCACGCCTACTTTGCTTACATTATTTGGATTGCCGGTTGGCGCTGATATGGATGGTAAGCCGTTAGTGCAAATATTTGAAAGCGACATTCGACCACAAATGATTCCGAGTTGGGAATTTATTGATGGCGAAAGCGGACAACATCCGAAAGAATTTAAAGCAGATATTTATGAAGTGCATGACGAGAAAGCATTGCAGCAATTGGCAGATTTGGGTTATATCGAACAACCGGGCGAATCAAACAATGATGAAAATTTCAACAATAATATCAAAGAAAATAAATTTTATTTAGCGCGCTCTTATTTTAATGCTAAGGAATTTCCTCAAGCTATAGAAATTCTGGAAGAACTGGCGAAAGACAAACCTGTTAAAGAACGATTTGCGCGTTATTTACTGGAATGTCATTTATCATTAAACAATACAAAGCGTTGCCGAGAAATTTTAGATGAAATAAAAAATGATAAAATTGAAAGAGCGATAAATGAAGACAATTTACGCGTTGCGATCGATTATACCAATCCAAAAAGTCGAAAAGAAAAAATCGAAAAGAAAGTAACGACCGATTCATTTGGAATCTTAATGATTGAAGGAAATATTTTATTGAATGAAAACAAACATAACGAAGCGATTCTTTGCTTTGAAAAAGCAGACCAACTTTCGCAAAATGCATTGTATTCGCGCATGTCATTAGGCAATGCATATATGCACGCAAAACGTTATAATGATGCTATTCGCATTTTTGAAAACGAAATTATTTATGATCCGAATAATCATCAGGCATTTTTTGGATTAAGCATCTGTCAACATTTCTTACAAAAATATGATGCTGCTATCGACTACATGCTGGATTCAATCGGTTTATTGTACTATAATCCAAGTGCACATTATTATTTGGCAGAAAGTTTTTTTGAAAATAATATGTATCACGAAGCGGCACAAGCATATGAGATGGCATTGCGTTTGGCACCGAATATGGCTGTTGCAAGAATAAAATTAGAGAAAGTTTGTAAAGAATACCTGAATGATACTGCTCGTTATGAAAAAATAATGTCAGAAGATATTTACAAAGATGCCGAAACGATTTACGTTGTTTCCGGTTTGCCGCGAAGCGGTACTTCGATGATGATGCAATTATTAGAAGCTGGTGGTTTACCAATATTTACTGATAGTTTGCGAAGTGCTGACGAAAACAATAAAAAAGGTTATTACGAACATGAAGCAGTAAAAATCATTCATAAGGATAATTCATGGATGAAAAACGCGGTCAACAAAACAGTAAAAGTGGTTTCTCATTTGCTGCCGAATCTGCCGATGCGTTATAAATATAAGATTGTTTTTATGGAACGTGATTTGCATGAAATCATTACATCGCAAAGTAAAATGCTGCAAAATCTGGGAAAACTGCAACAAAATACTGCGCACTACAACATCGAGCAATCATTTCGACAAACAAATGATAAAATAAAAAAATGGTTAGATACCAAACCGAATATAGAAGTGCTGTTCATTGATTACAATAAAGCGATCGTCAACGGAAATGAAACCATTCAGGAATTAGACAATTTTTTTGAAGGGAAACTCAACCAGGAAAAAATGCAATCCATAATAGATAAAAATCTTTATCGCTCTAAACAAAGCAACTAATTATCAAACATTTGCAATATTAGATAGCAATAAAATAAGATTCAGTAGATTATTACAATTTTATTGATTAAAATTGTTTAACAAAAATTAGAAAACTATGAATAAAAAATCAAAAAAAATTGCACAATATTCAGCGTTAGCACTTGCTGCTTCGGCTGTTTTACCAATGGCTTGCACAAAAGATAAAGAAGCTGACGATCCAAATATAGTACACAGAGATATCAATTCAACCATAACTTCTACCGTCTCAACGCCAAATGTAGTTGATTCTATAGATATTAATTTAGATGGCATTTATGATGTAGGATTTGCCGTGTACTCCAGTGCTTCCGGTACTGCAGCTGTAATAGGTGAAATCAACAATTCAGCCTTTCTTTATTGTGATACTACAACAGCTTTTGGTCCTACAAAATTCATTCACGCTTCAGGAGAAGATTTCACTGCACCTACCATTTATGCATCTACAAAATGGAGAACTATTGGTGCAATTGATGTTGATATTCCACCAAAAGTTGGTGGAATTAGTGGTCAAGGTGATAAGTTCTTTTCTTTTGCTATATTAATTGGTATAAAACCATTCCATGGATGGCTACGTGTGAATCTGTCATCTGACAAGAAAACGTTTGTAGTTAAAGATTTAGCATATTCTGTTTTGCCAAATACACCTATCAAAACCGGTGCACAATAAGTTCAGTTTAGTGTTTAACTAAGCCACTTTATTGAGTGGCTTTTTATTTTACCGAATTCTAATTTAAAAGTATCGAATGCTAAGTCAGGCAGCAAAGAAAAAATAGTTTATGTACCTTTAAATTGAAAATAATTCAAACACAATTAAACAAACTAAAAATGAAGAACGCAATTTTTTTATTCAGCATAATAGCACTTTTTGTAAGTGTCAGTTGTAAGAAAAGAGGCACAACACCTGATAATCCTAATGTAAACTCAAGTATATTAGATAGTTCTGTCGGAACACCAACAAGCAGCGGCTCCAGAGAAGTACTCATTGATGTTGACAAAGACGGTAATAGTGATTTTAGTTTAAGAGCAGTTAATGATAACGGAAATCTTATAACTTCGCTTGCTGGCGGTCGCAGTAATACACCTATTAATTTTGTTGTTGATGATGAAAATATCGGATATGCTTTTGGTGAGAATGCCATATTAGATTCATCTGTAGGATTGCCTAAGCCACCAAGACCACACCTGAATTATTATTACTCAGGTCTTATTTCTAAAATAACACCTTCAGCAAATTTAGGTCACGCCGGCGAAGGCGATATTTTTATTGCTTTCACTATTACAATTAGTGGTGGCAGACATTTTGGATGGTTAAAATTAAATGTTTCTGCTGATGGGAAAACAATAAAACTAAAAGCGTTAGGTTATAATATCAAACCGGAAGAATCCTTGAAAGCAGGTGAAATATAAATGCATCAAACTAAAATATAAAGAGCTGTTCAAATGAACGGCTCTATTTATTTATAATCAACAACAGCTAATTTACCGGTACAAAAGCTGTACTCATATTCCTGATTAGAACCGATGATCACTAATCTGTCAGTTGTATATTTTTCTATTAGTTTTAAATACCAATTAATCGCATTAGCATCAAAATTAGATGTCGGTTCGTCTAACAATAATGTTTGAGTATCCGTTAAAAATGCAAATGCCAGTTTCAAGCGCTGACGCATACCTGATGAAAAATTTTTGATGTATTTGTTTTTGTGTGGTACCAATTCTGAAACCTCTAAAAACTCTTGTAAAGAATCAGTTTTCATTTTTTTAAAAGCAACATGAAATTTATACATTTCTTCCAAACTAAATTCTTCTATTAAAGAAATATATGGTGCAGCAAATATAATTTCTCTTGCTGCCTGTTCTAATGCTGTTACTTGTTGATTTAAAATTGAAAAGTTGACTTGTCCGGAAGTTGGCACCAAACCGCCGGAAATTATTTTCAATAATGTTGATTTTCCGCTGCCGTTTGGCCCGACAATTGCATATTTATTTCCGGCTTCAAACTGATAATTTACTTGTTTGAAGATCCATTCAAAACCATAACGTTTACTGATATTTTCGAGTTGTATGTTCATTTGAGCGGTAAGTGGTAAGTCGTAAGATTAACCTGTTATTTATTACTTATAACTTTTTAATCAATTCCTTTAATAATTCCTCTTTCAGCAGATTTGATAAATGATAAGATCGTATCACGAACAACCGATTGCGGAACTTCTTCTTCTACTTTTTGCAATGCCTGTGTAGTATTTAATCCATTTCCAAAAATAAAACGATACACATCCTGAATCGTATGAATATCTTCTTTAGAAAAATTTGCTCTTTTTAAACCAACTGCATTGATACCTGCATATTGCGCCGGATTGCGCATCACCAAACAAAAAGGCGGAACATCTTTGCCGATCATCGCACCACCTGAAATAAAGCTATATTTTCCGATCTTAGTAAACTGATGTGCGCCGCTCATTCCACCAAAATATACAAAATCGTCTATTAAAATATGACCTGCTAAATTCGTCGCATTGGCTAAAATACAGTTCTTACCAATTACACAATCATGCGCAACATGTACATACGCCATCAGCAACGAATTGTCGCCAACTTTTGTAGTACCGGAACTTTCTGTTCCGCGATTGACGGTTGTACATTCTCGAATCACGACATTATTGCCAATTTCAACAGTAGAATATTCGCCATGAAATTTTAAATCCTGTGGAATAGCGCCAATAACAGCACCCGGAAAAATAGTGCAATTATTGCCAATTCGAGTGCCCGGAAAAATGGTAACATTTGGATGAATCATACAATTATCACCAATAATAACATCATCATAAATAGTAGAAAAGTGTTCTACTTTTACATTATTACCTAATTGTGCTTTTGAGTGTATAAAATTATTCAATCAAAAAGAATTTAGACAAAGATAACAAATTAGGTGTAAGTAGAAAGTAATTTGAGTTGCTAAACCTTAGTGAACCGCAACCTTATTATTGGCTAAGATATAGTTTTCAATTAAAAACTGAGCGAATTTCACATTTGATGTATGACCAGGTTTGTAGCATATCAATTTGCCATTGAAATAGGTTTGCGTCAATGCCAGATCGCCGATAACATCTAATATCTTATGACGTGCCGCTTCATTATCAAACGTTTGATATAACGGATTCAAAATGCCCATTTCCGGAATAGAGTTGGCTGCCTGATGAAACGTAGTTGCCAGCCAGTTTATTTTATCTTTGCTCAATGCCGCTTCAGAAAATACCAATGCATTATTCAAGTTACCACCTTTTATCAAACCTTTATTATATAAAAACTCAATCTCGTGCAAAAAGCAAAATGTTTTCGCTGTTGCAATTTCGCTTACATAATCAGCAACATCGTTTAAAACCGCATATTGGTGTTTAATCAGTTTCGATGGAAAATCAATCAGGCAAGTAACAGAAAAATTATCGTGTGGAAGGAAAATATATTCTGCACCGGTTTGTTCATCTTTCCATTCAATCACATCATGTATGACAAAACGACGCTTGTGTAAGTTCAATTCAAGTATATTATCTTTCAAACTTTCGACAAAGAATTTAGAACTGCCGTCTAAAATCGGTACTTCTTTATTATCAATTTCAACTAATACGTTATCAATCTCTAATGCATAAAATGCTGACAATAAATGTTCGATAGTGATAACTTCTGCGTTATTTTTTTGAATGGTAGTGCTTCGGTTGGTATTGGAAACATTTACAGCTTTTGCAGGAATGTATAATGTTGGATTAATATCAACTCTGCAAAATTGAATACCAAAATTTTCCGGTGCTGGCTTAATGGTAACATTTGCCATCAAACCGGTATGCAAACCAACGCCAGAAAACTGGATCGGTTTGATGATTGTTTTTTGTATTTGCATGTAAAATGTTTCTTCAAAAAAATTTACAAGTACCAAATATAATAATAATATTTATGAATATTGTCTTAGTTTACCGACTTTTTTAGCACTTTCACCTCATTTTCCAGTTCTCTGATCCGTTTTTCTATTTCCGGCAAACTCTTAAAAACAATCGATGATTTGAAATACTGCTTCATGTCAAAAGCAGGTGTACCACACAACACAAGTCCTTCTTTTTTAACTGTTTGCGCAATTGCACTTTGAGCATTTATTTTTGTAAACGGAGCGACAGATATGTGACCAACAAAGCCAACCTGACCGCCAATCATGTTGTGGTGACCAATTTTTGTAGAACCTGAAATACCTGTTTGCGCAGCAATTACGGTATGTTCGCCAATCTCTACATTATGTGCTACTTGAATCAGGTTATCCAACTTCACTCCTTTTCTAATAATCGTTGAACCCATCGTTGCACGGTCGATACAAGTGTTGGCACCAATTTCACAATCATCTTCTACAATTACATTTCCAAGCTGTGGTATTTTATGAAAAGAGCCGTCTGCAATTGGTGCAAAACCGAAACCATCACTACCGATCACAACGCCTGAATGAATAATACAATTATTACCTACTGTACAGTGACTATTGATTGTTGCATTTGGATAAATAATACAATTATTGCCAATAGTCACTTGTTCGCCGATGTAAACAAATGGGTAAATATGCGCATTAATACCAATCTTCGCTGTCGGATGAATGAATGCTCTGTCAGAAATTTCGCTGGTAGCTGTAACATTAAAAATGGAAAGCACTTTAGAAAATGCTGTATATGCATCATCTACCAAAATAAAATTGCCTTTCATGTTTTCATTATAAACATGGCTGCTTATCACAATACAACCAGCATTGCTGGAATATACAAAATCTAAATACTTAGGATTGGCTAAAAACGTAATGTTATTTTGCTGAGCATCTTCAATCTTTGCAGGAAATGTAATATTGTGGTGTGCATCACCAATTACTTTACCATTGATCTTAGTTGCTATATCATGTATTGTTTGCACACGATAAAAATACAAAACTTTAGTTTAGTTGTATGTATCTGTAAAATGAACTATTTGCTTTTCGGATAAGCGATATAATGTTTCACCACAGGATTGGATAATGAACGAATGTTCCATTGTTCAGTGATATCGGTGATTTCTTTAATGGTGTCGTCTTTAAATTTGATGTGAATTGTATCTTTTTTAAGGTTGTAAGCATTATTTTGTGCAGTGCCTTTCAGCACGAGAAATTCCAATTCTTCTTCTGTGTAATTGCTTTTCAAAGATTGATATTTTTCAATTGTTTTCTTTTCTTCCAGAAATTCGATTTTAAATAATTTTCGATTGATAATTGATGTAGAAAGTATTTTCAAAATTTTATCATCGCTGTTCATCCAGTGTTTCAGTGCCTGCATGATATCAGTATCATCTAATGAAGCAAATTTATCAATGTGTTGTTCCAATTCATTTTCAGTAATATCATTTCGCAAAAAGAAATCTAAGTTTTCAGAGACCGATGCTTGTTTGTTGTTTTTCTGATATAATTTCTTTGTGCGTAACATCGCTTTCTTCAGCATCAGGTCTGCCACCAAACTTGTTTTATGTAGATATACCTGCCAGTACATTAAGCGCCGCGCAACCAGGAATTTCTCAATAGAATAAATACCTTTTTCTTCTACAACAATATTATCATTGTACACATCCAGCATATTGATAATTCTATCGTAGCCAACCACACCTTCACTGACACCACTGTAAAAAGAATCGCGGTTCAGGTAATCCAGTCTATCCATATCCAATTGTCCTGAAACTAGTTGATATAAGAATTTTTTCGGATAATTATTGGTAAAAATTTGTATCGCTAATTCAATCGGTTTTCCGAATTGTTCCTGTAATTTTTTCATCATCAACATCGAAATATGTTCGTGCTCCACATTTACCAGAATATTTTCTAAAGCATGCGAAAACGGACCATGACCAACATCATGCATTAAAATGGCCAGCACTGCTGCCTGTGCTTCTTCTTCTGAAATTATATGACCTTTTGATCTCAACACTTCCAAACTTCGATACATCAAATGCATAGCACCCAGTGAATGATGAAAGCGTGAGTGTGTTGCGCCAGGATATACCAATGAACTCAAACCTAATTGCTGAATGCGTCGCAATCGTTGGAAATAAGGATGTTCGATTACATCAAAAACAATATCATATGGAATCGAAATAAAACCATAAACAGGATCATTAAATATTTTTCGTTTGTTCATTTGAGCATTATTAGTTACAAGTTATAAGTTGACATCAAAAAACTTTATTCACATTTTTTAATAAAATAAAACTATTTATTTTGCGATATAAATGTACTTTACACTTCAAAGGTAAGAAAACCTTATAACTAATAACCATTAACCAATAACTTACACACCATGACCGAAATAAAAATCCTTTGGGCCGATGATGAAATAGATTTACTAAAACCTCAGATATTATTTTTGGAGCAAAAAGGATATGCTGTGGAACCAGTTAGTAACGGACACGATGCCTTGGATAAATGCAAGAGCAATCATTACGATCTCATATTCCTGGATGAACATATGCCTGGCATTTCCGGTTTGGAAACTTTGTCGCGCATGAAAGCTATTAACAAAGATATTCCTGTGGTGATGATTACGAAAAATGAAGAAGAAAATATCATGGAAGAAGCGATTGGTTCGCAAATCGCCGATTATTTAATTAAACCTGTTCGTCCAAACCAAATCTTATTATCCATCAAAAAACTGACAGAAAATAAACGATTGGTTTCTGAAAAAACATCTACCAGTTATCGGCAGGAATTTCAGAATATCATGTCAGAATTAAACAATGTAAATGATCATGTTGAATGGGCAGAACTCTATAAGAAATTAATTTATTGGGAACTTGAACTGGAAAATGCAGACAATCCTGATATGAAAAATATTTTGGATATGCAGAAAGCAGAAGCGAATAAAGAGTTCTTCAAATTTGTTTCTAAAAACTATTTAAAATGGGTGAAAGAGCCAGGAAAAGAAAGTACTCCGACACAGTCGCATACTTTATTTAAGAACAAAATCATTCCTAATATTGATGGTGATGCGCCAACGTTTTTTATTTTAATCGATAATTTGCGTTACGATCATTACCGAATGATTGAAAGCATGTTGAAAGAAGATTTCAGAAAAGTTAGCGAAGATTATTTTTATGCGATCTTGCCAACCACCACACAATATTCGCGCAATGCTATTTTTTCAGGATTGATGCCTTCTGAAATCGATAAAAAATATCCGGACAAATGGTTTTATGACGACGAAAATGCAGGAAAGAATTTGCACGAAGAATTTTTCTTAAACGAACAGTTCAAACGTTTTGGCATCGATATAAAAACAAGTTATACCAAAATCACCAATCATCAGGCAGGCAAAGTATTGGAAGACAATATTCTGAACCTGATGAACAACACCTTCAATGTTATCGTGTATAACTTCGTGGATATGTTATCGCATGCACGCACAGAAATGGAAGTGTTGAAAGAGCTGGCTAGCGATGAAGCCGCGTATCGTTCACTGACAATGTCGTGGTTTGATCATTCGCCATTGTTCAACGCGATTCAAAAATTAAAAGAGAAAAAAGTACGTATCATCATAACTTCCGACCATGGAACGATGCGTGTGCAGAATCCATCGAAAATAATCGGTGACAAAGCAACAACAACCAATTTGCGTTACAAAACCGGAAAGAACCTGAATTTCAATGAAAAAGAAGTGTTCTATGTAAAAAATCCGGAAGAAGCTTTTTTGCCAAAATCTAATTTGAGTTCGTCATATGTTTTTGCAAAAGAAGATTATTATTTTTGCTATCCGAACAATTACAATCATTTTGTCAATTATTACAGAAATACATTTCAGCATGGTGGTGTTTCTATTGAAGAAATGATTGTTCCTGTTGCCGTTTTTGAAAGTAAATAGTATATTTGTTATATGACAATTTCTTCGGAAATATTACATAAACTGGAAAATCTCTCTTCTAAACAACAACTAGAACTTGAAATCTATTTATCAAAATTACAGCAACAACATACCGACAAATTAATTCCATTCGGTGATCTGTTTGGAATTTTAAAAGGTAAAATTCAATTGTCCAATGATTTTGATGAACCTTTAGATGAATTTAAAGATTACATGTAATGTTTCTGTTAGACACACACACTTTATTATGGTTTATAGAAAATGATGAAAAATTATCAAATCATGCCCAAATAACACTGTCAGAAAATTCAACACCAAAATTTATAAGTATCGTTACGCTATGGGAAATTGCCATAAAATATTCCTTAGAAAAACTAAAACTTCAGATTTCTTTACAAGATTTCTTTAACCTGATACATTCGTCTGATATTGGAATCATCAGTATTTCAACAGAACATTTATTAATTCTAAATTCTTTGAATCTTTATCATAAAGATCCGTTTGACAGAATGATTATTGCTCAAGCGATTTCAGAAAATTTTACGATTATTACAAAAGACGAAAATTTTTCTAACTATAAAGTGAAAACTGTTTGGTGATGTTGCGATTTGAGATAAAAAATATTGAAGAATTAGACGAAGTTTCCAATCGAATTATTGAATTGACTTCATCGCATAATGTATTCTGTTTTTACGGAAATTTAGGCGCCGGAAAAACTACTTTGATAAAACTGATTTGCGAAAAAATCAACGTCACCGATTCTATTTCTTCGCCGACCTATCCAATCATTAATGAATACAAAACGGATGATGGTAAAATCATTTATCATATCGATTTGTACCGTTTAAAATCGATTGAAGAAGCTATGAATATTGGTATCGAAGATTATTTCTTTTCCGGAAATTTATGTTTTATTGAATGGCCTGATAATTTCGAATCTATTTTACCGGACAATCATATTAAAATAAAAATCACTAAATTTGAAGAAAACAGAACAATAAATGTAGTCAGTAGTTAGTAAACAGTATGCACCTGTTAACTGCATACTTTAAATACGGCATACTTTATACTAAAATACCATCATGGAATCAATTATCGGAAAACTGAAAACGGATTATTCATTATACACCAAAGAAGTTTTAGCTGACATTCAAAACGCTAAGAAGTCTTTATATATTGGCATTCCGAAAGAAACCGATTACCAGGAAAAACGTGTTCCGTTAACGCCAAATTCTGTTTTGGCACTGGTTAATTATGGTTTTCGTGTGGTAGTTGAAAAAGATGCAGGCGAAAATTCTAATTTCTCTAACGATGAATATGTAAATGCCGGCGCTGATATTGTTTACACTAAAGATGATGTATTTAAAGCGGAAACAATCATAAAATCAGCACCAATTTGTCCGAATGAGATTCGCCTGTTACAGAATAATCAAACCATCTTCTCACCTATTTTGTTACCGAATCAAACCAAATCAAGCTTAAAAAGCATGATGGAAAAACGTATTACGGCAATTGCATTCGAATATGTAAAAGGCGATTACAACACTTATCCGTTTATGCGCTCCATGAGTGAAATTGCCGGAAATTATGCGATTATGATTGCCGCAAAATACTTAAGCAATGATTATGGAAAAGGAATTTTATTAGGTGGCATTGCAGGACAACCACCGGCAAAAGTATTGATTCTTGGTGCAGGCACAGTTGGCGAAGCTGCTGCTAAATCTGCGTTAGCATTAGGTGCTTCCGTTCAGGTGTTTGATGATAATATTTTTCGTTTATCACGTTTACAAAAAGATCTTGGAAATAAAATTTATACTTCAGTGATCGATCCGGTTAATCTGGCTAAAAATATTTCTCGTTCGCATGTAGTGATTGGCGCTTTAAAACCTAAAAATGGAAAAACACCTTGTGTGGTTACCGAAGATATGGTTCGTTCGATGAAAAAAGATTCAGTAATTATTGATGTAAGCATTGATAATGGTGGTTGTTTTGAGACTTCTCAGGTAACCAATCACGATGAACCAATTTTCACCAAACACGGCGTCATACATTATTGTGTGCCAAATATTGCATCCAATGTTTCGAGAACTGCAAGTTACGCGTTGAGTAATATTTTGTCGCCAATGTTAAAAAATGCTGCAAATGCCGGTGGTTTGGAAAATTTAATAAAAACAGATACCGGAATTTTACACGGCACTTATTTATACAAAGGCGCTCTGACCAAAGAATTTATCGCCAAAAAATTTGATTTGAAATTTACTGACCTTGAATTACTACTCAGCGCCGACTTTTAACGCAAATTTTATTTCGAATCATAAATATTTGATTTTTAATATCTAATTTAGTGTGCGTAAACACTATTTTAGCTATGAAAATTAAATTCTTATTGCTGCTGGCTGTATCAGCATGCTCATTTCACGGTATTATCGCTCAAAATTCATCTACTTCTGAATCGCTGAATGTAAAACATTTTGATGATTTGAATTCAAGTCTATCTTCTGAAATTGCCGCCAAATTGGCAACATCATCTGCTCAAAAAAATCAATATGCTTCTTATTTAGCAAAGAACAATGGTTCTATTTCGTTAAAAAATAAAAAAAGTGAAAGCGAAAGTATGGAATTTGCAAGCACTACTTTTGAAAACACAACAGCCACCAATTCCAGTAAATTTGCTGCTCCAACCACTAAAAATACGGTTTACGAATTGCTTTCAAAAAATAACGGTAAAGAGTATTTTCCGGAAATCGCATTTTTAGATGCCAACACACTTGTTACTATTGCATTCAGTAAGCAAAATGCTACTTTATTATTTATTGACATCAGTGGCAGCCAAATGAAAGTAACATCGAAGATTAATGTGCCTGTTGATAATGTATATAATTCAAAAACAAACAGTGCCAACAGAAAAGAACTATTTTTTATCGATTCATTGTCACACACAGTTGTTATACCAGTGAACAAACGAAAAGAAGCCATTTCAAAAGATGGTGAATTATGCTGGAAAAAATCAAAAACAGTAACGCCTGGAATTTGGATCATTCGCGCAATAAAAAACGATGAAAAAAAATGGAGTTTTAATAATGCATCTATACAAGTAAATTATTTTTATTCAAGTGCATTGTCATCAAAAGGCAAAAGCGCATTACAAGTTCAAACTGCACATGCTGATAACAATAAAAATATATGGTTGAGCTTTACGCAAGGCATTGTTGGTGTTTTGGCAAATGTTTCCAAAAATGAAAAAACAGTTTACAATAACGAGATCAAATTACATAATTTCAACAAAGATTACAGTTGGTACGATGCCATGAGAAAAGATTATTCAACGCTTTTATATGAAGATTTAAAAGGTTCTGTTGATCCAGATGAAAACGACACCACTGATTTACAAAAAAGATATTTCCAAAATCCGCAGGCATTCAGTGCACCGTACTTGGAAAACGCGAAGTATGTAATACAATCTAACATTTTAAGAGAAAAAAACAACGAACTCGATTCCAATTCATACTTCGAAAATGCTGAAAGTCTGACACAATTCGTACATCTTGAATTAGATGATCCGACAGCAAAAAGTAAGAAGAAAACCGTTAGTTATTTTGGATTCGAAATTAAACAATTTCAAACCATACAAAACAGCATCACTACAGATAATGACGGTGCTGCTTATATTACTACTAACTTAGGTTTGCATAAATTATCGTTCGATGCAAAATCAAACAGTATAAAGGCAAATTGGTCATTACCATACAAAAACAGTTTTATAAAAGAAACAGGAAATAAAGTAGCATCCAGCCAGACAACGCCAACATTTATTGCCGACAAGAACGAAATTGTTTTTTGCGATAATGCTTTTCCAACTAAAAACATGATGATCATTGATGCTGCAACCGGAAACGTTAAATATAGATTCAGATTGTTTGAATATGCAGTTGGCAGTGCCTGCGAAAACGCGGTTAGTTACAGCAACAATACTATTTTGATCAGCAATACATTTGGTAATGTTATCAATGGTTATGCTGCAAAAGGCATTATGCGATTTAACTGCACTGAAACCGGACTTTGGAAGCAAGATTACGAATGGAACAAACTGCATGTAAATACACTTTGCAACACGGCTTCTGTTAAAATTTCTGGCGCTGATGAGCAAGCATATATTTATGAAAATGGTACAGACGCTGCGAAATGGCAATTCACAGCTATTAAATTAAATGCAGCATCAGAGTACAATAAAATAGTGTATTCTTTATCACCTGATTTTAAAGGTGTCGCTAAATTCAATTTAAATAACAACAAAAGTAATTTTGTATTTGGCTCTAAACATTCCATGTTTATCGGCACTACAAATGGTTTGCTGAGAATAATGAGCGAGTAATTACAGATTCTATTTAGCGTGCTTATTCAAATCGTTTAAGGCACTTTTTACCAAATTTTCTGCTGTAAAATCACCGAATGTGATCACTTTGTAAAAGACATTTTCTTTGTTACCCATTTTTGCTAATATCTCAGAAGAAGAATGACCTTCTTCTTTGTATTTGCTCACTGTTCCTACAAAATCTTCAAAGAAATTGAGTTTATTCTGCAAACGTTTTTTACCATTTTCTGTTTTTGGATTATGCGAACAAAACAACACATCAAAATCGAGTTGTAATAATTTTTTAAGCGAGTCCATTTGTGTGAAAATACTTTCATAAGGTGCAAAGTATTTTATCTTATCGGCAACATACAAATCACCGGAAAATAAATATCCGTGATTCTTTTCGAAATAACAATAATGATCGTGGCAATGACCTGGCGTAAAAATTGGCTGCAACGAATAGTTTTTCGTTTCAATTAGATCCGTTTCTAAAATCGGATTTAACAATGCTCTGTCAACATTGCCGTTCATCAGTTTTCCTAAAACAGAAATGCTGTAACCTTTCTTCAAAATACGAACAGTTTCAGGATGTGCATACGCATCAACATGTAGTTGCTTCATTAAAAAAGCCACGTTGCCACTATGATCTTCATGATGATGTGTTAAAATGATTGTAGAAATTTCATGATCTTGCGCAACCTTCAAAATGTTTTCACGATTGAAACGCTGTGCTGTATCGATTAATAAATCATCAAGCACAAACGTATAAACAGTCTGTACATTACTACCTAAGCGATACACACTGAAGCGATAATAGTGCACATTTTCAAACTCGTAATTAAATCTACGTACAGCCATTTGGTAAATCTATTCTATTCAAGCTTAAAAATACTTTACCAAAGCAAACTAATTTGTCTCGAAAGATTTTTATATTGTTAAATAAAAGAATACTATGAAGAAAGGATTTATAGTTGCAGGCATCGTAGGCGGAATCACAGCAGCATTATTGATTGGCATATTTTGGTTTATAAAAAATGCGGTTGTCGGAATGAATATTGATCAGCCGGTTTCGATTTACGTAACAGATAAAGTACCATTGACTGCAAAAGTGGACAGTACAATTGGAATTAAACTCGAAGATCAATTGCGTACTAAGATTAACGTTACAGACGCGCTGGAAATTAATATGAATGAATTGCTAGATGTACCTTTGAAAATGAACCTGACTGTTCCTTTGAACACGGATGTTTTCATGGATCAGGTATTGCATCTGGAATTTGATTTGCCGGTTGATATTAAACTCGACCAAACGGAAATGCCTTTGCAGAATTTAGTGATTCCATTCAACAAAAAACTAAATATCAACGACTCGTTAGCAGTTGATTTTTCTATTCCGTTAGATACCAAAATCAGAACTAATTTCAAACATTTCCTGAATGTTTCACTGCCTGTAAAATCTACGATTCCTGTAAAAGTAAATATACCAATCAACCAGCCATTACAAGTAAATGACACCATTATCTTAAATGCGCAAGATTACAATATTCCGCTAAAAACAACGATACCAGTTAAAGCCGAAGTACCTATAAAACAACTAGTTCACATACAAGGAACGTTACAAGTTCCTGTTTCACAAATGGTACAGATTCCATTAAAGAAAGTCATTCACGCACCTGTTACAAAACCGTTTCATGCTGATGTTACTACTGAAAACGACAACATTACCACCAGTTTCAATACAAATTTAAATGCAACTGCAAGTTTCACGCAACCGTTGCGCGTTACCAAAATGGATTCACTGCGAATTGAAACCGATAAAGTAAAGATCAGTATTAAAAAATAGATTACGATTAAAAGTATTCCAAAAAGTTGGTGTCTTTTCCGGAAACAATACGCTTATATCGGTTGTGCAGCAAATGACCGATGGTATCTTCCCAATTTAGTTTCAGTTTGTGTCCGTTGATGCTTTCAATACCGGCAACTTCGGTAGCAGTACCTGTAAAAAATGCGCCGTCAGCTTCAATCGCTTCTTCAATACCGAAGTTACGTTCAATTACATCAATACCCATTTGCTTGGCGATATCAATTAAAGTAGAACGCGTAATACCCGGAAAAATATTATGCAACGCAGGCACGATCAGCTTGCCGTTCTTTTCCATAAAGAAAGAAGCGCCTGGTCCGGAAGCAATATAACCTTCCACATCTAACAACAACGCATCATCATAACCATTCTGATGTGCTTCACGCGATGCAAGAATTGAATTGATATAATTTCCTGTGGCTTTAATATCAACAGGCATGGTTTTCGGATGCGGTCGGCGCCAGCTCGATACCATAATTTTTAAGTGGTTCGAGTGATAATACTTCGTCCATTTCCAACACGTCATCAACACATTTGGTTTGTCGGCGTCCTGTGCTTTCAGCGTCATATTCTTATCCATGAACACCAACGGACGAATATATGCTTCTTTCATTTCGTTGCGCTCAATCAATTCGTACGCGAAATTGATCATTTCCTGTACTGTATAAGGCATGTGTATGCTAAACTTCTCTGCTGAATTTGCCAGACGCTCAAAGTGGCGTTTTACCTTAAAAATATGAGGATTCTGCTGATTATTGTATGCTCGCAAACCTTCAAAAACACCGTAGCCATAATGCAAAGTCTGGTTGAACGGACTCACGCGAAAATCATTTACATGCTTGAATTCGCCATTGAAAAAAAGGATCGTCTTGTCGGTATGGTATAACATAAGTAATTATTAAACAGCAGAATGATAGAATTATTTTACAGCCAATGAAGATAGAAAATAGATTGCAATTCAAATATCAAATTATTGTTAGTTTAATCCATCGCTGTAAATTGAATCATCAGAAAAAAACTGCATTTAAATTTTCAAAGTAATTTCAGGATATTTAGTTTTAAATAATTTAAAATACTGAAAAACAACAAGTTAATTAAAATAACTATTTTCTGCAAACTAATTATTACGGCTACTTTGTCCTTTCGGCTGGCAAAAATCCGATGCATCTTTGTACTATCAAAACAAACCAACAAATTTTAAACAACTTAAAAATAATCATCATGAACACAACAGCAATCAAAACATTCATCGCAGCGCACAAAACAGCCATCAGCATCTGCGTAGTAGTATTAGTAATCGGTTCTAAATCGTTTACTCAATCATTCGAACAAGGTTTTAACGACTCTTACTACGGACAACAAAACCATCAAAACCAATACGGACCAAATCCGCAGCAGCAACAGCAGCCACAACAAAACCAGGGTTTCTTCAGCAGATGGTTTGGCGGAAACAACGCGTACCAACCGCAAAACAATCAAGGTTATGCGAATCAAGGTTACGCTAACCAACAATACTATCCGCAAAACAGTGGGAACTACACACCGGCAAACAATAGCGGCGCAGATTATACTTCCGGTTATGCAGCGCAACAAGCATCGTTAGACCGCACGTCTGCTAACTACAGCGATTACATACGCGATCAGGCAAACTACGAAGACGCAAACGGCAACGTATATAAACTAAACAGCAATTACAGCAACAACTACATCAACAACACAACCGGCGAAGCCGTGCAAAGCAACGACGCCAACTACGATCCGAATGCATACAGCACATCGTCTTATTCTGCTTTAACACCAACCAACAGCTACAGCTCTTCTTACTCATCACCTACTGTAGAAAGCGCTGAATAATAAATAAAGCAAAACCATAAAACGGGAAATGGCTCACGAAATGTGAGCTAGTTTTGTTTCCAATACCTTTTAATCACTAAAACGACCGCTTAATCATATATTGCAGAACTTATTTTAAGTTTTGTATATTCGTTGAAATTATTATAAACTATGAAAAATTTAAAGATTTTTACACTTTTGTTAATTGCTTTAACAATTGCTGCTTGTAGTAAAGATAAAAAGCAAAATAATGTTGTTACTGAAACTGTATATAATTTTCAATTAGTTTCAATTGACATTGGACAGGAAAATTTTAATCAAGATGAATACACTACAGAGATAGGTGGAATCCAAGTTATTATTGCAAAGGGTTTAGACGACAAATTACACTTTATGATTCCAGGAAATTTGCCAGAAGGAACTTATGATTTTCAAGTAAATTCTATTAAAAGAAAATATGCTGTTAAAAAACCCATATTAACTGAGACCGCTGAAAATACTATTAAGCCATTTAGAAATTATGTTAATAATTTGTCACCAACATTAGACAGTGTGAGCGAGTCTGTGATTTTAGCTAATAATATCAATGCTTTTAATAATGCATTCAATGAATTATCAATCGATCAAAAGAATAATCTTGCACTGTTTTATAAAGTTAATAAAAATTGGTTCGAATTTATAATGGCGGATGATTATACTCAAAATTATAACGGAAGATTTACAGACAATATCAATACTGAATTAAAAAAATCAATTGTTGGAGTTTCTATTTTCACAATTGGAATTGTTGGTGTTTATTATGGAGATGCTGAAATTAAGTTACTTGGCATAATCGCTTGTGGTCTTTCCTGGAATACAGTTATAAAATCTATAAAAAAAATTCATACTCAAGGATTTAAAACTATTAACCTGATGATGGATGGTGAAGTTAGTGAATTAGATAGAGGTTCTTTAAATTCTATTGAGTTTCAAAGTGAAACAGAAAAAATTATAAGTTTAAATACCCAAGACAGAAAAATAATTTTGTCAGATGCAAACAATGCAACCGACAAATTGCTTGATTTCTTTAATATGTACAATAAATTTAATTTTTGGATTGATAAGGCGAATAACATAATTTTATCACTTAATAATCTCCCGTTTATTCATCTTTCATTATTTACAAAATTTCAGTTACCTACAGTTAGCCCAACATTAAGCAACACCATGATCCCGGAAATTTATACTAAAATAAATTTTAGTATAAATAACAGTAATCTAAATTTGCAATCTGTAAATTTTTTAAATAGTCAATTAAAAATTAAAATCAAGAATAGCACCAATAACGAAATTTCTGACTATCTCAAATATACATTTAGCGATGGCTTTTCTACTTTTTCTGGTAAATTTCCAATTACTGTTACACCAGTGAATACACGCGGCGACACCATAAAATATTGCTATTCAGGAAATACTTCAACCATTTGTTATACATCATATATAGGTACAAATCCTAATGGTACTGGTTGTGCTACAATGACTTGCAAGACTAGCTATAATGGATATAGCATTGATATATATACTGTAAACGGGAATCCGGTTAGTGGGCTGGTAAAAGCAGGTACCTATACTAATATAACTCCTACATATACTGTGGTCACTTGTCCAAATCCTGGTACTGTTACAGGAGATCTGCCTCCGACCTGTCCATGTGGAACGGGTTCACCTTCTAATCAAGTCACCTTTACAGGAAATAATTTTTCTACCGCAGATGGGTCAATTACAGGCTATATTGATGGAAATAACGTTTATATTACTTTAGATGGAACAACGTATTTGATGAGTAGATGCTAAAAATGCCTAAAGACTAGATATTTGTATTTCCAATTATACATAGTTTTGTTACAACCACATCAAAGAGCTCTGCCACCTCTTTGGCGTGTCAAATCTTCACCGAGAACCGTCATTTCGACTGAAAGGAAAAATCTTGATTAGAATAAGGTCAGCAATTTAGGACATCTCTTTGACGTATAATTTTTTGTACTTTTGCTGCATGCTTACACAAGGTTATTCGCTCATTTTCTGGCTCATCATCGCTTTTATTATTTTCGAGATCATTTTAGAATCTTATTTAGATTACCTGAACGATGACTCGTGGAATCAGCCGATTCCGAAAGAACTGGAAGGTATTTACGACGAAGAAAAATACGTGAAGGCGCAGCAATACCACAAAGCGCTGAAAAAACTCGGTCGCATCAGTTCCATTTTGAGCATCACACTGACGATGGTGTTTTTGTTTATGAAAGGTTTTGCGCTGGTGCATCTTCAAGTAGCTGCCATCACTTCGCATCCAATTTTGCAGGCGTTGCTGTTCTTCGGCTGCTTCGCTATTGTTTCTGATATCATCGGTCTGCCGTTCGATTTGTATGGCACGTTTGTCATCGAAGAAAAATATGGTTTCAACAAAATGACGATCGGTACTTTTATTATGGATAAACTGAAAGGTTATGTGCTAGGCGCTGTTATCGGAGGTGCGCTGCTGAGTGCGTTCGTGTGGTTTTATATGGTTGCCGGAAAATTCTTCTGGATTTATGCATGGATCATTTTCAGTGCGTTCACTATTTTCTTCTCGATGTTCTATACGTCTGTTATTGTTCCTATTTTCAATAAATTAAATCCGTTAGAAGAAGGTACTTTGCGCGAACAGATTGAAGCATTCGCGCAGAAAGTAAATTTTCCGCTGACCAATATTTTTGTGATCGATGGCTCGAAACGCAGCACTAAAGCCAATGCCTACTTCAGCGGTTTAGGCAGCAAAAAAACAATTGTTTTATATGATACGTTGATTAAAGAACAAAGCGACGACGAACTGGTGAGTGTGCTCGCGCATGAAGTTGGTCACTACAAAATGAAACATATCCAAACATCCATGATCATTGGTGTATTGCAAATGGGTTTGATCCTTTTTATACTGTCTATTTTCATCAACAAACCTGCATTATCACAGGCGCTTGGTCTGCAAACCGATGTTCCGGTTTTTCATTTAGGTTTAATTGCGTTCAGTTTATTATACAGTCCGATATCTATGATTACCGGTATCTTCATGAATATCTTATCGCGCAAAAATGAATTTGAAGCAGACAATTATGCAAAAGAACATGTAGGAACCGGCGAGCATTTGGTTTCCGCGCTGCGTAAATTATCAGCGAATAATTTGTCTAATCTGAATCCGCACAAATGGTATGTGTTCTTTCATTATTCGCATCCGCCACTGTTGCAACGCGTGAGAAATTTGATGAAGTAAATGATTGTTGTCGATTAACGATTAACGATGTGCGATTAACGATTGACATGGCTATTAAAAATAGCATCTAATTAATAATATAAAATGAAGCGAATAACATTATTCTAAAACCAAAAATTGTTCATTGTGCATCGTTCATTGTTCATTATTTTATTATTTCAATTATTGAATTTAAAAGCAAACGCGCAGCAATTGGTATCGCAGCCGTTTGTTGGTCATACCACAAAAAACGAAATTAATATCTGGTGTTTGTTTAAACATGCAGATACTGTTTATTTGAAGAACTCAGACGAACAAACAAAAGTATTTATTTATAAGAAAGAACACTGCTATAAAAACTACTTACCAATCAATTGCCGTTTTGATGCGTTACAAGAAAATCAATCCTACAACGTTCAATATTCTTTTGACAACAAAACATTTTTTCCGTTAATCACCACGAAAACCAACAGCGATTCGGTAAGCGACTTTTCTTTTTTGGCTGGTTCTTGTGCGTTCGTTCCAACCGGTGCCAATGCTGCCATGAAACCAGGTACCAGCTTAACTATTTTTGATAACATGAAAGAAGACTCGGCTAACTTCATGTTGTGGCTCGGCGATAATCTGTATTACTTTTTAGATTATCGTTCATATAAAACACAGTTGAAACGCAATATTAAAACGCGGCTCAAAACACAGGTAAGCGCTTTCTTGCATTCCAAACAGCAATACGCCATTTGGGACGACCACGACTACGGCAGCGATAACAGCGATGGTACTTTCAAGCACAAAAGTTCTTCTTTAAATGTGTTTCAGCAGTTCTGGCCAAATCCTAAAAATGATGCTTTTAATTATTATACTTTTGAGCAACAAGATTGTGGTTTTTTCATGCTGGATGATCGCTATGAAAATGAACATGATAGAACGGTTTTAGGCAAAACGCAGTTAGATTGGCTGAAGAATGAATTATTGCAATCAACAGCAACGTTTAAGTTTATCTGCATCGGTATGCAGGCGCTCAATCCGATCAGTACGCTGGAATGTTTTTATAAAACGGAAAAAGAATACAAAGAACTGATTGCGTTTATAAAAGAACACCGAATTACCGGCATTGTATTCATTTCCGGTGACAGGCATCACGGTGAACTGATGAAGATCGAAGAAAAAGGTATGTATCCGCTGTATGATTTTACGACTTCGCCGCTGACGATGTATCCGATAAAACTGAGTAAGAATAGTAAAGAATATGTAAATCCGAATAAAGTTGCCGGCACTTATTTCCCAACGTATAACTATGGTAAGATCACGGTTTCTGGTGAACCTCAACACCGAAAATGCACGATCCAGTTAAAAGACAAAAAAGGAAATATTGTTTGGTCGCGTGAAATTTTTGCTAATGACTTGAAATAAAAAAAGTGTGAGAAACGAGTCTCACACCTGAACTAAACTACAAACCAAATCATCGATAAAATCGTTTTTGGCATAGAATCTATTCAAAAGTAGATCAATTATAGATGTCAAAAAAATACAAATTTCACCATTTATTCCTGAATTCAGAAAGCAAATAAGTTTTAAGTTTCTAATAATCAATATATTACAATCAAAACCACTTAACTATGTGGAAAATGTGTGGACTTAATAATAAAGCAACAAAAAACGCTTGAAAAACGAGAATTTATCACTATCTTTGCAACTCCAAAATAAAAAATTATGTACGCAATAGTAGAAATAGGTGGTCATCAGTTTAAAGTAGCGCAAAATCAGGAGATTTTTGTATTGAAATTGGATGGCAATGCTGGTGATAAAGTTAACTTCGACAAAGTATTGATGCTTTCCGGTGATGCAGGCACTACAATCGGTGCGCCGACTATCAGTGGTTCTTCAGTGTCAGCAACAATCGTTGAACACCAAAAAGGCGATAAAGTTATCGTTTTCAAGAAAAAAAGAAGAAAAGGTTATAAAGTTAAAAACGGCTTTAGAGCTTCTTATACAAAAGTAAAAATCGACGCAATCGCGTAATTGTTAAAAAATTAAAATCTAAATAAAATGGCTCATAAGAAAGGTGTCGGTAGTTCAAGAAACGGTAGAGAATCAGAAAGCAAACGCTTAGGTGTAAAATTATACGGCGGACAAGCTGCAATTGCAGGAAACATTATCATTCGTCAGCGCGGAACAAAATTCCATCCTGGTGTTGGCGTTGGTTTAGGTAAAGATCACACGATCTTCGCTTTAGTTGACGGTAAAGTATCGTTCAAAAAAGGTTTCAAAGACAGAACGTTTGTTTCTGTATCATAATACAAACTTCGTTTCAGAATAATAATAAAAAAAGTCATCCAAATTGGATGATTTTTTTATTTTGTATTGGTTAATAATACATGTATGAGTTTTGCTGCTTTTTCGGAAGCGCCTTTCTCTCCTATTTTTTCCATTAGTGGTTTATAAAAATCAGTAGCTGATACATGTAGTAATTTATTCAGTTCTGTTTGAATAGATTCTACAGTGCAGTCATTCTGGATTAATTCTGTCACTATTTTTTGATTTGCAATCAAGTTCGGCAACGAAATAAAATCTACTTTTGCCAAGCGTTTACCAATCTGGTAATTCAGCCAAGATGTTTTGTAGCAAACCACTTGCGGTACGTTTTGCAAAGCCGTTTCTAAGGTTGCCGTTCCGCTGCAAACAATCGCTGCTTTCGCTTGCTTTAACACTTCAGACATCACATTCCAATGTATTGTTATATTCTTTGGCAATTCATAATTATATAAATGTTTCAGTCTCGAAATTCCTGCAATCACAAATTGTTCGTTTGGAAATTGTCGTGCAACTTCTAAATATATTGGTAATAACTTCGTGATTTCCTGCTTGCGACTACCTGGCAAAAGAGCAATGTTGAGTTTTGAGTTTTGACTGCTGGTTATTGAATCTATATCTAACAAAGGATGGCCGACAAAGTGCGCTTTATTATAATTATGTTTCGTATAAAAAGCAACTTCAAACGGCAAAATACATAATACTAAATCTACATTTTGCTTGATGATTTCTACGCGACTTTCATGCCATGCCCAAATTTGCGGCGCGATATAATACACTACTTTAAAGCCATGATCTTTACACCATTTCGCCATACGCAGATTAAAACCAGGATTATCGATCAATATAACTATATCAGGTTGAAATGTTAAAATTGCTTGCTTTACTTCTTTAAAATTTCTTCTGATGATACGTAGATTTTTCAGCACTTCATAAAAACCCATGAATGCTAATCGATCTAAACCAAACAAAATTTCAACGCCTGAATGTTGCATGTGCTCGCCGCCAATGCCTTTGAATATTGGTGTTTCGTCGTTTTTATGAATTTCTTTAACCAGATTACCTGCATGTAAATCGCCGGATGCTTCGCCTGCAAGTATGAAGTATTTCATGGTTTATTATAATGCATATTTTATAACAAACATCGCGATGATGTATAACATAGATGATATGAAAATACCTTTACACAAATTAAATTTCTGCACTAAATTAAACAGAAAGAAAAAAGGTAAATTGATGAATACACATACTTTTATGATGGATGGCAATATTGCAAATTGTTTTACGCTGCTTACATATTCATTCCAACTCATGTAATTAAATCTTAGTTTGTAATAAATAACAAACATCAGCATCGGTAATATTAAACCGAGCACAAAACCAATAATCGTTTGGTCTATTTTATCTAAGAATTTTTGTTGTGGTATTTCGTTGTTCATTTTGATTTTTTTAATACAGTTTTGCCTTTTTTAATTGTTTTTCCTTTCACTTCTTCCACCTGCAAATCCCAATTCTTGTTAATAAAAGAAATGGCATTATGATGCGTCAGGTCGTATTGTACAGGTACGATAGAAACATAATGATTTTCCAAGGCCCAAACATCAGTATCATCACCTTGATCGAAATTAACGAATTTTCCGGTAAGCCAGTAATAATTCTTGCCACTTGGATCTTTGCGTTCATCGAACTCTTCTTCCCATTTTGCATTCGACTGACGGCAAATGCGCATACCTTTTATTTTATTCAGCGGCAACTTTGGAATATTTACATTCAACAGACTATCGCCAGGAATTCCTTTTGCTAAAACCTGTTCCACAATTTTTTCTACATAAAATTTCGACGCTGTAAAATCTGCTTCAAACGAAAAATCCAGTAACGAAAAACCAATTGCAGGAATACCATCAATCGCGGCTTCCATCGCAGCAGACATCGTACCTGAATAAATTACATTGATTGCAGCATTCGAACCATGATTGATTCCTGAAACACACAAATCCGGTTTCTTATGTAATATTTTATCGATTGCAATTTTCACGCAATCAACCGGTGTTCCGGAACATTGATAAGAAGGAATATCGTCAAATTGATTGACTTTCTGCAAGCGCAGCGGATCGTGAATGGTGATCGCGTGACCCATTCCTGACTGTGGTGAATCCGGCGCGACAACGACAACATCACCAAACTTTTTGACAGCTTCGACCAACGCTCTAATTCCAGGCGAAACAATTCCATCATCGTTGGTTACTAAAATTACAGGTGTACTCATCTTGCAAAATTAAGAATTGATTGTGGTGAATTCACTGTTACAGAAAAGATTTTTATATTTATAACGTTGTATAACACTTAAAATAAAAAATGAAAAACATTTTAATCGGAATTTTAGTATTTATTGTCGCTTTGCTGGCTTTTGTTATTTTTAAGAATGATGTATTTTCTAAAAAAGACAACAGCAGAGTGGACAGCACGATTGTTGTACAAAAAATTCAAAAAGTATTAAAGTTAGTGACTGTGGAAGGAAATTTTTCCGAATTAATGAACTATTCTGACTTTGATTACGTTGATTTTCCCGGATTCAGGAAAGATGCTATTGTAGAAGTTGACGCGAAAGTTTCGATTGGTTATAATTTAGACAGTTTGAAAATTTCGACTAATGAAAAAGAAAAAACGATTACGATTTCGCATTTGCCGAAACCAAGCATTATTGCTATCGATTCTGATGTGAAATTTAAAAATCTAAGCAGCGGTTTGTTTACCAGTTTCAGTGAAGCTGAACTGACGAAATTAAATACACTTGGCAAAGAAAAGATTCGTCAAAAAGCAATGAATGCTGAATTGATTAAGCAAGCTGAAGAACAAAAAAATGAATTATTTGAGTTGCTATTTTATATGGCAAAAGGAAATGGTTATAAAATTATTATTGAAGGAAAAGAACTGAATAATGATGTTATAAATTTGAAAAATTAAATTCCTGTTTTAAAAATGGTAGCAAGTTTAATTATAACGATTGGAATTATTTTACTGGTGATTGGTTTGGTGAGCTGCGTATTGCCGCCATTGCCAGGCACCATCATTGCTTACGGCACGCTGCTGCTCACCTATTTCGGTATGGAAAATCATGGCAATATTTCGCAAACCGTTTTGATTGTTTATGGGATTCTGGTTGGCGTTTTTTCTATCGTTGATTCATTCATTCCAATTTGGGGCACGAAGAAATTCGGTGGCACAAAAGCAGGCATTCGCGGTAGTTTTATAGGTATTTTGGTTGGTATTTTCTTAGCACCTTTTGGCGGAATTTCGATTATTATTTGTCCGTTTTTAGGTGCCATGATCGGTGAATTAATTGTTGGACAAGATTTCAGTTCCGCTTTTAAATCTGGTATTGGTTCTTTTGTTGGCTTCCTGCTTACAAGCGGAATCAAAATCATTTTAGTATTGATGATGAGTTATCATTTTTTCTCAAACGCTGTTTTCTAAATGCGATCTTTTTACCTGATAAAAGTCTGGAAAGAAAGCAAACCGCTTTTCGTCGGAATTATTATTTTCATTTTTTTTCAATTTTTTTTCATAGCTAAACGAATACAAAATTTTCCATTTTTTATTTTCGATATGTATTCCAGACCTCTAGAGAAACCTGTTAGTTTTACGATTTATGAAATAAAAGAAAGCTGTCAACCAATTAATTATACAGCTTATTCAAATACAAAAGAGAATGTGTTATTGAATTCTATTCAAACCTATGAAAATGCAAAAAAATCGTATCCAAATGCAATAAATGAAACTGTAATTGAACATCGATTCAAGAATAAAATCTCTTCTTCAAATTATCAATTTATAAAGAACGGATTGACGAATAATAAAACATCCATTGATGAATTTAATAATTGGTTGATACGTTATAAAATCACAACAAAAGATAAATTTTGGATTCTTAAAAGCACATATGATTATCAAAATAAAATAAAAAAGTTTTCAGCTGTAATTTCTTCAAAAGATGATATCTAACAAAATTACATATCATCGCATTGCGTCTGGAATAGTAGCACTCTACTTTATCTTTTGGCTGTATCAGGGACATTTTTTATTTCAGTTACATCATCCTACACTCATAAACACTGGCATCGATAACACTTATTGGCTGCTTTGTATTTTAAGAATTCCGCAAACTATAATGCAATTTCCTTTATTGTTTGATTTACTTTTTGTTGTAGTTTCAATCATTAGCTTCGCAACAAAAAACAAATGGAGTTTTAGATTTCTGCTGATCGTTTCCATCGTTCATATTATTACCTTTAATGTATTTACAGGCATGCACACAAAGTCTTGTGTATTCTTACCAATGTTGCTCTTGCCATTTTGCTTTGATAAATTATTTGATTTGGTCTGGCAAGGTGTTCGTTATTATTTTTTGTTTGTTTTAGTTTCAGCAGCTTTTTACAAAATTCTAAACGGTGGACTTTTTCATCCAAATCAATTCGTACATATTTTAGAAAATCAACATGCAGAATTATCCATTTTAAATCCGACAAATTATACTTATTTGCTTTCTGTTTGGCTGATTCAGCATGCCGCTATTGCGAACATGTTATGGTATGCGCTTTTTGTAATGGAAGCCATTTTTCTTATCGGATTTTTTACCAGAAAATTTGATTCTATATTATTAGTTGTTCTAGTTTTATTTATGCTGTCAACATTTATTTTAATGCGAATCAGTTTATTTGATTTTTGCTGTGCATTTCCGTTTTTATTTATCTTAAAAAATGATAAAAAAGACAATTCTCATTAATTTTTGCTTCAAATTAACTACTTTTATACAAACATAATTTATGTCAATCAGAACAACTTATTTTATCATTTTTTCTCTTTTTTGCAGTATTATTTCTGTTGCGCAAAATTCAACAACAAAGCAAAAAACTACAACTACAAAAACTACAACTACTACTAAATCAGGAACAAAAACAGAACCTCAGCCAATTAAAATTGACGTAAAAAATAATAGCACAACAACTACAACCAATAAAAATCCGGCTAATCCGAATGCAAAACCATTTTCATTTCTTGGAAGTTTTACTATGAAATATGATATTGTAGATAAGTTTGGTAAAAAATCAAATGGTGTTGTAAAATATGCCTACGAAGGATTTAGACTGGCAATGATTCCTTCTTTTATTCAAGGCGAAACGCAATTGCGCAGTATTTTTGATGTCAAGCAAAATACAATGACAATGATGATAACTGATGTCAAACGCAATACTAAAAAAGGTATGATCATGAAAATGCCGAAAGTTACTATCAATAACACTTCTTTTGAAAAACCGGCAACTGCGAAAATCACTAAAACCGGCGAAAAGAAAAAAATTGATGGTTTTAATTGCGAATCTTATACCATCTTTACAAGCGACAGCACGATCGGAGAATTTTGGCTAACGAAAGATATCGCGATTAATGCATCAGAATCTTTGGCATACATGATTGCAGGTATGAAAGGCAAACCGGTTCCAATGAATACTTCAGGCGTTGATGTAGCAGGTTGCATAATCGAAGCTGATTACAAAACAAAAGATGGCACTACAGTGCATTTAAAAACATCAGAAATTAAAAAAGGAAAACCTGACGCATCATTTTTTTCTACTGATGGTTATATTTTAAACGATGTAACGCAAATTGACTTTTTCAAATAGTAAAAATAGTTTTATATAATATCATCAAACAGGTTGCAAATGCAACCTGTTTTTTTTTACAAGTTCTTTAACAAGATTCTGAAAAAAAATTAATTACAGATAATTATATTTGGTTTCCTAAAAAAACCAAGCCATGCCTGTATTAGATTTTGATAAAGTAAAAGACAACTTCAATTTGTACAATCATCGTCCGCGAGTTTTCTCGTGGCCGCTTTTTGGAACATTTTTGTTCGGTTCTATACTTTTTGTTATTTACAAATTCTATCAATACGATTTTCCATGGATCACATGGAAACAGGCGATTGGTAACGCACGAGATTTTTGCGAAATGAACAGAGAACAATTAATTGTTCAACCGGCAAATACATGGTCGAATTTAGGTTTCGTGATTGTTGGATGGATCTTCCTGAGCATTGCAAAAAACGACCATCGTTATTTTGAACGTGCATCTGTCAATAATTTATTGGCAAAATTTCCCGGTTTTACTTATTTAATTGGCTTTTCGACATTATACATGGGTATCGGCAGTTTTTTATATCACGGAACGTTGACATTTCCTTTCCAAAAAATGGATCAGACAGGCATGTACTTTTTATTGATCGCATTTTTGTCTTATAACTTATTTAAGTTATTTCCGATCATAAAATTCAGAGGCAAAACGTATGTATCAAATAAATTCTTTATTGTATGCGCTGTTATTTTGCAGGCAATATTTTATTTCTTTTTATGGAAAGCACCAATCAACATATTATTTCCAGCTTTGACTTTATCTTTCTTCATTACTAATTTTATTTTGATCCACAAGATCAAAAATACCATCTCATTCACCGGATTCCTGAAAGCAGCATTTCTAACCTTATTAGTTGCTTTCTCTATTTGGATCTTAGATATTACAAACAGACTATGCTCACCGTCAAGCATATTTCAAGGTCACGCATTATGGCATATCTTATGTGCAGTAAGTATTTTCTTGTGTTACTTATATTACCGAAGTGAAACCTTTTTAACACCGGAAGACCAGCAAGCAGTAGTACAAACAGATAGCGAATTAGCTTAATTCTTTGGATTCTTATGGATATATTTGCATAACATAAACTTGCTATGCAAAAGAAGAATCTTCAGTTTTTATTTTTAGTAATACTAACTCTTTTAATAAGCAGTTGTAATGCTCTTTTACAAGCTGCTAAAGACAACCAGGTAAAACAAACGACCACTCAAAAAGATTTAGGCAATGCTCCAAAACGTGCTTATACTTTAACGTTTCCGGCGAATAAAGACCGTATTCCTGTTGGCGGCTATTCACCTGGCGAAGAAATGGTCACCACGCCAAATACATTTGGAAAACGATATAAAGATTATGTTTTTACTGATGTTGAAATTACTACAGAAATCTATAAAAAAAATGCACCAAAATGGAATGGCGGCACACAAAATTTAGTTGTCGATTTTGTTTCACCGAAGAATGATCCGGAAAGGAAACGACCTTGTATTTTATTCATGTTTGGTGGTGGCTTTGTAGATAAAGGCGATGATTGTTCTCAGGAAATTGGAAAAGGCATGGCACAAAAAGGTTATGTTGTTGCGTTAATGGATTATCGTTTAGGATTTCCTGATGGTAATCTTTTCGTATTGTGTCAGGGAAATTTTATGACAGGTTTTTATGAAGCTGCTTTGCGCGCCACACAAGATGCGCGTTCTGCTATTCGTTATATCAAAGCAAATGCAAACCGTTTAGGCATCGATCCTGATAAGATATTTATTTCAGGAAACAGTGCAGGTGCGATTACAGCGCTAAATGTCGCATTATTTGAAGACAAAGATATTCCTGCAACACCACTGAAAGATATTGGTGGCAGCTTGAATGCAATGAAAGATAATCTTCAATTTAACAGCAAAGTGGCAGGTGTTATTTCATTAGCTGGTGCTGTTATTGATAAAAAATTATTAGACAAAGCTACCAATACACCAATTTGTTTATTTCAAGGAAATTGCGATAACCTGATTGACATTAATACCGGAACAGCAATGAAATGCGATGACAAGAATGCTACGTTTCCTTTAATTTATGGCAGCCAGGCAATTTATGACGCAATGAAAACCAAGAACAAAATCAAATTTAATTACGTTTGTAACGGCGGACATCTTACTGTAAATTGGGGCTTGTCCGGTATGATAGAACTAATCAGTCAATTTACAACAAGTGTTTTAGATGGCAATCCAGTTACAGGAAAAGATGTAGTAAATCCGGTTAAGAAAGAATGTAACGCAGCATGCAACTAAAACTATTTTTTTAAAAAATAATGTTTGTTTATTATCTTTAGAGTTCTTCTGAATAGTAAAAGATAAGCATCACATTTGAAATCAATCTTACATAAAATTTTCTCTTTATTTTCTTTTGAAGAAATTAAAACTGAATTAAAAATTAGCGATCAATATTTATGGTTCGGTTCGGTTCTACTCGTATTTATTGGTATTTACACAGTTTATGACTTACAAAAATATGCTGACATTCTTTTTTGGGACGAAAGTTTATATATGCAAAAAGGATTACAACTTTGGAAAAATCCTTCTTTAGATTGGGGTCCGTTATATAATGTTTGGTATAAATTTTTATCATTTTTTACAGATGATAAAATTGAATTGTATTATTTGAATTATAAAATACTATGCATCTTGCTTCCATTAATTTTATTTATTTTTTTAATGGTTTACAACATTCATCCTATTCTATCATTTTATGTAAGTATTTTATTTTTGTATTCATTTATCAATATTCCAATCTGGCCAAAAGTTTCGCATTGGTGTTTAATTGTTTTTTTATCATCAATTATTGTTTCAAGATTTTTAAGGTCTGTTTATCTAAAATTTCTATGTGTTGCAATTGGTTTAGTCTTGTGCAGCTATTGCAGACCAGAGTTTTATTTAGCTTATTTATTGTTTTCAACATGTACAATATTGCATTTAATTCTATACAAAAAACAATACGTGTTACTTAAAAGTGTTTTTTATGCAATAGTACTGTTCGGTTTATACATATGTGTTCAATTCGTTGGAAATCCAATAAAAGCTGGTGGAAATGGTAGAATGCTGATCACGTTTGGTCAACATTTTGCATTTAATTTCTGCCGATGGAATCACATTTCAGACAAACCATTTTGGATAGATTGGGTGTTCTATTTGCAAGAAAATTTTCAACATCAATCAAAAAGTGTGATACTATCTAATATTAGTCATCATTTTTTATCAAACATTTTTAATTACATAAAATCCGTTTTAAAAATAATTACATCGTTTGCATTTCCTTTGTTTCATTCAAAAGTGAATATTCATTCTATAATACTGACAATTATTTCTATCGGAGTTCTAATTAAATTCAGCACCATTAAAAAAGAAAATTTGTCTGCAATAAAATCAACATTCCGTTCATTTTCCGGTTTACTCAAAATATTATTGATTTGGTGTATTCCAACCTTTATTTCATCAATGATTGCTTACCCAAGAGATCATTATCTTATTTTACAAATTCCGTTTTATCTTCTATTATTTGTAATCATAGTAAATACATTATTAAAAATTGAGCTGAATATAAAGTTATTTTTTATAATCGCTTTATTGCTGTTGTTTGCAAAACCATTTGCAAATTCATTTGATTATTTTAATTTATTACGGAAAGAAAAATCTTTATGCAACTTTACAACCGCAAACTATTTGATACAGCATTACAAACAAAAAGAAGTGAACGTATTTGACTTCGAAGGAAACATCAATTCACTATTACCTGATAACTTTACAGCGAACAGTGTTGACTTTTTCACATCACAATCTACTTCTGTAAGTCGTTATATCGATAGCGCTAAGACAGACATCGTTTATATAACACCATCTTTATTACATTCAAAGTTTACAGAAAATGATACTACGTTAAAAAAATGGCTCTCATCGCCTGAAAAATATGGTTTTACAAAAATAAAAACCGGAAATTTTGACGCTTATCTTTTAAGTAAAATTCATTGATTATACAAACTCGCTCAACTCTAACCAGCGCATTTCTTTTTCTTCTAACGTATTGACAATATTTTCCAACAACGAAGCAATCACGCGTATTTTATCGTGGTCTAATGTGCCTGAAGAAAGCTGATCTGTTAATTCAATTTTCTCTTTCGATAGTTTATCGATATCGATTTCTAATTTTTTAAATTCTTCCTGTTCTTTAAATGACAGCTTTCTTTTTGCAGCAACAACAGTTGGCTTATTTTCTGTAACATTATTACGTTCTTCACTTTTTTGCTGACGTGCTTCTTCTTTTAGCTGCAAACGATATTCATTATAATTTCCTAAGAAATCGCGCACCTTACCATTACCTTCAAATACAAACAAATGATCAGTCAGTTTATCTAAAAAATATCTGTCATGACTTACAATCACTAAGCAACCTTTAAAGTCCAATAAAAAATCTTCCAGCACTTGTAAAGTCAGAATGTCTAAATCATTAGTCGGCTCATCCAGAATTAAGAAATTCGGATTCTTCATCAGGATAGTCAATAAATACAGGCGTCTTCGCTCACCACCACTTAACGTTGACACATAATTATATTGCTGCGATGGAATAAATAAAAAACGTTCGAGTAATTGCGAAGCAGAAATTGTTCCTTTTCCAACAGGTAAAAATTCTGCGATATCTTTAATCACATCAATCACTTTTTTATCTTCTTTCAACTGCAAACCTTTCTGATTGTAATAACCAAACACCACTGTTTCACCTAATACTTTATTACCACTGTCTTGTTGCAGATCACCGATAATAATATTCAACAATGTTGATTTTCCGCAGCCGTTTCTGCCAACAATGCCAACACGTTCACCACGTTGAAATTTGTGCGAAAATTTATCCAGCAAAATAGTATCGCTATAAGACTTTGTTATATTGTGCAATTCCAAAATCTTGCCGCCGAGCCGTGCCATTTTAACTTCAATTTCCACTGCTTTTTCCTGTGCTTTTGCAGTTGCCGCAGCTTTTACATTTTCAAAATTATCGACTCGCGACTGTGCTTTCGTGGTGCGCGCTTTTGGCTGCCGACGCATCCATTCCAATTCTTTACGAAATGTATTTTGCGCTCGCTCTACATTTACTCGTTCGTTTTCTTCACGTAGCTCTTTGTTCTCTAGATATTTAGAATAATTGCCTCTGTGTTTATACAAAATACCGTTATCCAATTCCAAAATTTCATTACAGATATTTTCTAAAAAATAACGGTCGTGTGTAATCATCAACAACGTCACATTATTCTTCGATAAATATTCTTCCAGCCATTCAATCATATCCATATCCAAATGATTGGTTGGCTCGTCAAGTACAAATAAATCAGGTTGTTCCAGCAACAAAATAGCCAGTGACAAACGTTTTTGTTGACCGCCAGACATAGAGCCAACGCGCTGATTGAAATCATGAATTAAAAACTTAGACAAGATCAATTTCATTTGCTGCTCGTAATCCCAAGCTTCGAGCTCATCCATTTTATCCATTGCACTTTGCAGATCGCCATCGCCATCCAATGCCTTTTCATAATCCAAACTGGCTTTTAACACAGGATTATCGGCATGCATGATCGTTTGATAAACTGTTTTTTCAGGATCAAAATTGGGTTCTTGCGACAAAAAACCAACGCGTATATCTTTATGGATTTTAACATCACCGGTTTCAGGCGGCTCCAAACCTTGCATAATCTTTATTAATGAAGATTTTCCTGAACCATTTTTTGCAATCAATGCTACTTTTTGTCCTTTATCAATAAAAAATGTGATATTCTCAAACAAAAGTTTATCGCCGTAGTATTTAGACAGATTATTGACTGCAAGGTAATTCATGTTGTAAAAATAAGGTTAGTTCGCAAAAATATTCTAAATTTAGTTGTGATTAGATTCTTAACATTTGCGTTCATAATTCTGGCTTTATTATTCTGTAAAACAACAAAAGCAGAAAGCAGCATATACAGTTTTGCCACAAAAAAAGTCAAAGTGGCTTTTCCTTTCAAAGTATTTAATAATATTTTGCTGGTAGATGTAAAAATAAATCAAACCAAAACCTTAAAATTTATTTTTGATTCCGGATGCAAAAGCACTATTATCATTCATCCGAAATGGCTCGATTCGTTTGATATTCCTTACAAACAGAAGGTTTATTTTTCCGGATTAGGCAATAAAGATTCCATAGAAACGATGAAAATAAATAATGGCTTTTTAGAAGTCGGCAATTTAAAAGGTGAACACGTTCCGATATTTATTTTAAGTAAAGACACACTCATTATTGACCGGTATTTAGGAACTGATGTAGATGGTATTTTTGGTGCTGAGCTCTTTGAAAAATACTTTGTTCATATCGATTACAAAAAAGGTCTAATTGAATTATTTGATGAAAAACCAAAGAAAATACATTCAGACTTTAAAAAAATGTCAGTTGAAATTCGGAAAAGCAAAGCATACCTGAATTGTATGGTGATGAACAATAAGAATGAATTGTTTTTATCCGAATTTCTAATTGACACAGGCGCTAATATTCCGGTAATTATAAAAAACCGAGCACCTGAAGAAGTCAATATTGATAATTATATCAATGCTGAAATCGGCGAAGGTTTGTCCGGTCCAATGACTTCTCAAGTCTGTAGAATAAAAAAAATTTTTTTTGATACCATTCAGTTCAGCAATGTAATTACCGCATTTAATGAAACGCCAATTACCTTCAAAGACATCAACGAAAATACTCTGGATGGCAATATAGGTAATGACATTCTAAGTCGCATGAATATTTATTATTGCTATCCTGAAAAATCTATTTACTATAAACCAACTGATAAAATTTACAAACCTTTTGAATTTACGGTTTCAAACATTATTTTATTAGAAAACAAAACTAAAAACGGTGGTTTTGTCGTTAAAAGCATCGCGAGTAAATCTGCACCATATTTAGCAGGTTTGCAAAAAGGCGATGAAATATTGAAGATAGATAATCAGAAATGCGAAGACTTGAAGATCGAAGATGCGCTATATCTTTTAAATAAACGTATCGGAAAAAAGATTAACTTGCAATTCAAACGAAATGATATAAAACAAAAGATAACTTACCAAATCATAAGTATTATTTAAATGCATGTGATTATTACTTTAATTATAAAACAAAAAATATGCAGGCAATTTATTTAGTAAGAAATGGAAAATCCAAAGATGCCTTTGAATTCAGAGATATTCAGATAACTGAACCAAAAGACAATGAAGTTGGTGTGATTGTAGAAGCATCAGGCATTAATTTTGCCGATGTTGTCGCGCGCTTAGGTCAATATCAGGATTGTCCGCCATTGCCTGCTGTAGTTGGCTATGAAGCCGTTGGACGAGTAGAGAAAGTAGGCAAAGACGTTACTACTTTGAAAAAAGGTGATCGTGTTTTAGCTTTCACACGTTTTGGTGGTTACAGTCAGTATATCACACAACAAGAAAGCGCTGTCGCAAAAATTTCTGAAGATATGGACACCGGAAAAGCACTGGCGCTGGCAACACAATATTCTACTGCATATTACGCATGCGCAGTTGCCACCAATGTATTACCCAATGAAACTGTTTTAATTCACTCAGGCGCCGGTGGCGTTGGTACTGCATTGATACAATTGTGCAAATTAAAGAATGCTAAAATATATACTACTGCCGGCAGTGAAAGCAAACTGGAATATTGTAGAAAACAAGGTGCAGATATTGCCATTAATTATGTAAAAGAAGATTTTTCAAAAGTAATTAAAGAACCAATTGATGTTGCTTTTGATGCAGTTGGCGCCGATAATTTCCGTAAAAGTTATAAATTACTTAATCGTGGTGGACGCATTATAGGATATGGTGCATCTTCCATGACGGATGCACATAACATTTTTTCTAAAGCAAAAATGGGTATGGCTTTCGGCATCTATCATCCGGCGCAACTACTGATGGAAAGTCGCAGTATGATTGGCGTAAATATGTTACGCATTGCAGATTATAAACCAGATACACTGAAGTATTGTATGGAAAGCGTGATCCAGTTATTACACGAAGGAAAAATCGATCCGCATGTTGGAAACATGTACGCAGCAAAAGATATTGCTCAGGCGCACGATGATATTGCATCACGCAAAACAATGGGAAAGATTGGTATCGTCTGGTAAAATTAATTACAACCAAAAATCATGCATAAAATAGTAATCAGTTTGGTTTGTATTTTTCTGTTGATTTCTTGCAATCAGAATCTAAAGCCATTTCCTGATATTTTCGTTGGCAACTGGAACATGGATGATCCTGAATTGAAATCATATGATGTATGGACAAAAGTAAATGATTCTTTGTATTCAGGAAAAAGTTTTACGATGAATACACAAAAAGAAGAATTGGCATTAATGCAAAACGGAAATGACTGGTATTATGTTGCTTTGGTGAAAGGCGAAAATAATGATCAGCCAATTCCTTTTAAGTTGATAAAACAAACTAAATCAAAATTTATTTTTGAAAATAAAGAACATGATTTTCCAAAACAGATCGAATATAATTTTCGTTCGGAAAATAATTTGGTAGTTTATATACGCGGAAACGGAAAAGAGTTTGAACAATATTTTGACAGGCAAAAAGATTGATCTCAACATCGACATACTCACACTTTATTAAAGAAACTGCGAAACAATTAGGTTTCTCACACATTGGAATTGCTAAAGCAGATTTTTTAGCAGACGAAGCGCCAAAACTGGAAACCTGGTTAAAACAAAATTATCATGGACAAATGCAGTACATGGAAAATTATTTTGACATGCGTTTGGATCCACGAAAATTAGTGGATAATGCAAAGTCTGTGATTTCACTTTCATACAATTATTACACCGAAAAAAAACAAAATCAGGATAGTTTTAAAATTTCAAAGTATGCATTTGGTGAAGACTATCATCATGTCGTAAAAGAGAAGTTAAAAATTTTATTACAAAAAATGCAGACTGAGATCGGCAATATCAATGGTCGTGTTTTTGTTGACTCAGCTCCTGTTTTAGAACGCGCCTGGGCAGTAAAATCAGGCATCGGATGGATTGGCAAGCATTCGTTATTGATCAATAAAAATCAAGGTTCGTTTTTTTTTCTGGCTGAAATTATTGTTGATGTAGAACTCGAATACGATACGCCTTTTTCAACAGATCATTGCGGAACCTGCACAGCTTGTATCGATGCTTGCCCGACAAATGCAATAGTCGAAAATAAAGTGGTTGACGGCAGTAAATGCATTTCTTATTTCACCATTGAATTAAAAGACGCAATTCCAACTTCATATAAAAATCAATTTGATAACTGGATGTTTGGCTGTGATGTTTGTCAGGATGTTTGTCCATGGAATCGTTTTTCAAAACAACACCATGAATCTAAATTTGAACCGAACCCGACATTACTTTCTATGAATAAAAAAGAATGGAAGGAAATTACAGAAGATATTTTCAATGATCTTTTCAAGAGATCTGCTGTAAAGCGAACAAAATATGAAGGTTTGAAACGAAATATAAAATTCCTTTAATAGTCAATTAAAAAAATCTCATTTAAAGAATGATAAAAAAATCGCCGTTCCGGATGAAACGACGATCTTGAAACATAAAAACCCTTAATATATTAGCTGACGCTAATAGTTATTGTCAATGACTGATTCACGTTAATAAATCAATCGCAATTATTCTTTTTATCCAACACTACAACTCTATTAGTGCTGTTACAAATACAAAACGCGTACCAAACTTTTTTAGTTCGTACGCGCATGTTTATTTACTAAAATTTAACGTTTCTTTGCAATCAGCAGTAAAATCAATCCCTGTGGCAACAACTGTGAGTACCTGTAGCAGTAGCTTTTATTTCCGGACTGACATATGGAATACCCAAATTCAAACCTCTGAGAATTAATAAAACAGCCATAACACTAATAAATACAGGCACTAATCGTCGCATGTAATTACGTGTTTTCAGTGATATGTATTTTCCTAAAACGGACATGGCAATCATAACAGGAAATGTACTGATTCCGAATACTGCCATAAATAAAGCGCTGTTAAATACATTGCCTGTAGCTGTCGCGCCGGCGACTGCTACATATACTAATCCGCATGGCAAGAATCCATTTAAAAATCCGATAAAAAAATAAGTGTATAATTTTTTATCGCTTCTTAATAATTTACCAAGTGTTTGTTGAATGAAGTTGGTAAATCTGCTGAAATAAATTTTGCTGCTTAACTGACTGGTGAAAAATAAATACATTAAAACCAGCATACCAAGTATAATTGATAAATAACGTTGATAACCACCGATAAAAAATTGTTTGCCAAAAAAACCGAATAACACACCAATTGATGCATACGCAATCATTCTTCCGATATTATACAGCATAATAAAAAATAAACGTTGATATCTAGGTTTATTATAAACAGGTAATGCTAATGCTATTGGTCCGCACATACCGATGCAATGAAAACTACCAACAATTCCTATAATAAAACCTGCTGTTATGACCTGCCACATGCTTAATGAATAAATACTTTTTGTTCAGAAAAATATTTTTTATCGTTGCTTTTCCAGCTAATTTGAGCCGTGTACCAACCTTTTGTGAACTTTGATTTATCTATCAATTGTTGTCCAGAAGTATCTGTCATTAATGTTGTATGAATATCTTTCTTTTCATCAGACGGTCGTAAAAAATAAATCGTTCCATCTGTTATATTCATAGCGGTTTCAGTTGGAATTTGTATGTTGATCTGTGTGTTTGATTCTGTAATCTTTACATCTTTTTTCAATGCATTCAGGTTATTCTTTCCATCTATAACATCCTGATATTTCAATTCTTTGACGTAATAATTTTCGTCCTGCATTTCATTCGTTTGTTTAGATGCGACATACACCATGCCTGACATCATTACAATAAATCCTGCATAAACCAATGCTATTTTATAACTCCAACTCATAATCATTAAATAAATGGTCCTAAAAAATTTGTTTTCACCGTTGCTGTTTTTATTCCGTTTTTGTATATACCTATTTTAATTTTTGTACTGTGATTATGCACATTTTTTTTGTCTAAAATGATAAAAAAGGTAACTTCATTTACTGCTTCTGATTTCAATTGCAATTCAGTTTTTCCAATCAGTTTAATTTCGCCTTTTACATTTTCCAGTTTAAATTCGACAGGAAATACTGCACTCGTTTTATTAATGATCTTTGCGTTATATAAATTGCTAAGCTTATTATCCGGTAATTCCTGGTAAAGCTGTCCTGCTGTTCTTGTAATATTTGTGTCTATTTCTTTTCTAGTAATTAATAAAGTTGTTAAAACGCACAATAATATTACCAACAGTGTTGAGTATGCTTTAATTTTTGGTGTAAAACTTAATTTCTTTCCTTCTGCAATGCCGTTTTCTGAAGCATAACGAATCAGACCTTTAGCTAAATTTACTTTTTCCATCATAAAATCACAGGCATCGATACACGCGGTACAATTGATACAATCTAATTGTGTTCCATTGCGAATATCAATTCCTGTCGGGCACACATTTACGCACTGATGACAATCAATACAATCGCCGAATATTCGTTCTTCATTCTTTTTAAATTTACCACGTTGCTCACCACGTTTATAATCATAAGCAACCAGCATGGTATCCTGATCGAAAAGTACACCTTGTAATCTTCCGTAAGGACAAATAGTAGTGCATACAATTTCACGAACAAACGCAAATACCATATAAAACAGCAACGTAAAAATAATTACTCCAAAAAATAACGCGATATGATTTGCAATAGGTTCTTCTATAATTTTATATAATTTGGAAACGCCGAAAATATAAGACAAGAAAGTATTTGCGATTAAAAACGAAATCAGTAAATAGATAATATGTTTCAGTGTTTTTTTACCGATGTTCGTTAACGTCCATTTATTTTTGTCTGCTTGTTTTTGCTTTGCCGGATTGCCTTCGATCAGCCATTCAATCGGACGAAAAACAAATTCCATGAAAACAGTTTGCGGACAAACCCAGCCACAAAATAAACGGCCATATACTACTGTAAATAAAGCAATGAAAATAATAAAGGTGATCATCGCGATGGCGAAAATATAGAAATCTTGCGGCCAGAAAATTTTGCTGAACAAGATAAATTTTCCTTCCGTAAAATTGAATTGTACAAATGGCATTCCATTTACTTTTATAAACGGAATGCCGAAAAAAGCTACTAAATAAGATATTGTTAATAAAATTCTATAATTATAAAACTTACCATGTGGCTTTAACGCGTACACCCAATTGCGTCCGCCTTTCTCATCAACAGTGCTGACTCTGTCTCTGAATGACTCGTAATGCTGCAATTCATCTAAGTCCATTACTATTTACTTTTAGAAGAATCTGCAATCGGTACAGTTGCAACCTCTTCAACATACAATTCACCTTGTTTTTCTTTAGCACCTGGCGGATTCGTTCCTTTCAATGATTTTACATAACTTGCCAATTGCGCAATCTGCGTTGGTGAGAAATCATCTTTCCATGCTTTCATGCCTTTGTCTGTCCAACCGTATTTTATTGATTTAAAAACATCTTTTATTGAACCTTTGTGTAACCAATATTCATCGGTAAAATTAGGGCCAACACCACCTTGTCCTTTATCACCATGACAAGCAGCACAGTTTGAAACGAATAATTTTCTTCCTGCATCAATATCAGCAGCACCTAACATCGCTACTGTATTTTCATCTACTTTATTTCCTTCCAGTTTTAATAACGAATCCTGAATAATTTTTGCTTCATGTACTTCTGTTTCAAATTCTTCAATTTGAGATGGCATGGAATGTGAAATATCATACCTGTACAAATAAACCATTGCAAAAATGATAGAAGCAGCAAAACCTGCAATAAACCAAGGTGGTGTAATGTTATCCAATTCTCTGATGCCATCATAATTATGTCCGGTATCCATGTTGTGTTCTTCTTCCAATGGTTTAAATTGGTTGATAGTTTGCCACAATGATTTATTGGATGTTTGTTTTGCTTGTTTGAAATTATCAATTCCTGTTAAGATACGAATGGTTCTCAGAAAAAATAAAATGATCAGTAATTCTACAGCAATAACAGTGATATAACCATAAAAATATAAACCGGCAATCATTTGCGGTGGATTCGTAATTTCTTTTACAGGCGGAGCTAATTGCGATTGTGAAAAAGCATTTTGAATCAATACGATACAACCAACTAACAATAACGGTTTTATTACTGATGATGAATTACTTTTAGTTTCTTCTTCTGCTTTTTTATTTTTATAATAATCGATCGCAGTATTAAGAGTCATACCTAAAATAATTATTATAAATAATAAAATCAATGCAATTATACATAGTGCTGTGTTTATTGAAATTGTGAAATCGTTTGTTGCCGTTGGAGTTGTTGACTGAGCAAAAATATTCGTCTTCAAACCGACAAGAAATAATATTGTCAATGTATATTTAATGCTGTTTATTATTCTATTTATGTTCATTGCAATTGATTTAAATATTAGTATCGTTTTCCAAAGGAATATTTTTCATGTGGTCGATAAAACCATTATCAGCTCGAACAACCCAAATTGTAACCAGTATAAAAAATGCGACAAATAGCAGTAATGAAGTCAGCGGATATATACTGACGCCGGTAATATGTTCTAAATAATTTATAAATTTCATTTGATTGATTTTTTATGATTTAAATGACACTTTATTGATTAGTTTCTTTTTTTTCGCCTTTAATATCTTTTCCTAATCGTTGTAAATAAGCCACCAATGCAATAATCTCTTTCTTTTCGCTGATGTCAATTTTGCTTACTTTTAATTCAGCAGCAATAGATTTTGCTTGCAGTTCCAAATCTGTATTTGCCTGTGCTTCATAACCATTTGGATAAGGCACACCCAGGTTTCGCATTGCATGTATTTTGGAATTGGTGGAAGAAATATCCAAATCACGTCTAAACAACCAAGGATATTTTGGCATCACTGAACCTGGTGACATTGAAGTTGGATCTAACATGTGATTGAAATGCCAACTATCCGGATACTTGCCACCGATGCGCGCTAAATCAGGTCCTGTGCGTTTGCTGCCCCATTGAAACGGATGATCGTAAACAAATTCGCCGGCTTTGGAATATTCGCCATAGCGCATTACTTCATACCTGAATGGACGAATCATTTGCGAGTGACAAGTGTAACAACCTTCTCTGATATAAATATCTCTGCCTTGCAACTCTAATGGTGTGTAAGGTTTTACGCTTGCAATAGTTGGTATATTTGATTTTATTAAGAATGTAGGAATCAATTCAAAAATACCGCCTAAAGCAACTACAAATAAACTCATCACCAAAAGCAATAGCGGTTTTCTTTCTATAACGCTGTGCCAAAATTTCTTTCCTGTTGGTGTATATGTTTTTAACGGTGCTGCTTCCGCATCTTCGCTTTCTACAAAAGTTCCCTGCTTCGCTGTTTTAATTAAATTATAAACCATCACTAAAACACCAATTAAATATATAGTTCCGCCAACTGCACGCATAATATAAAAGGGAATTGTAGATTGAACAACATCTATAAACTGGTATTGCAATTGACCTTCCGGTGTAAATGCTTTAAACATAAAATAAGAACGAAAAGCCGCCCAATACATCGGTATTGCATACAAAATAATGCCAAATGTACCAATCCAGAAATGTGTTGATGCCAATCTTTTAGAGAACAATTCCGTTTTGAATAATCTAGGAATCAACCAATACATCATACCAAAAGTCATGAAACCATTCCAGCCCAACGCGCCGATATGTACATGCGCAATTGTCCAATCACTATAATGCGAAATCGCATTTACATTTTTCAATGATAACATTGGCCCTTCAAATGTGGACATACCGTAACAGGTAACACCAACCACAAAGAATTTTAAAATCGGATCTTCACGTACTTTGTCCCATGCTCCACGCAACGTAAATAAACCATTGAGCATGCCACCCCAACTTGGCAGAATCAGCATCACTGAAAATGCAGTACCTAATGACTGAGCCCATTCCGGTAATGCAGTATATAATAAGTGATGCGGACCTGCCCAAATGTATAAAAATATCAATGACCAAAAATGAACAATACTTAAACGATAAGAATAAACCGGACGATTAGCAGCTTTTGGTACAAAATAATACATCAAACCTAAATAAGGTGTTGTTAGAAAAAATGCAACGGCATTATGTCCGTACCACCATTGTACTAAAGCATCCTGCACGCCTGCATAAACAGGATAACTTTTCAAAAATGAAACCGGCAACTCTATAGAGTTTACAATATGCAGCATCGCTACAGTTACCCAAGACGCAATAAAAAACCAGATAGCAACATATAAATGGCGTTCTCTTCTGGTCAGTATAGTTCCCATCATATTGATACCAAAAACTACCCAAACCAATGTAATTGCTAAATCAATCGGCCATTCTAATTCAGCGTATTCTTTACCTGTTGTGTAACCAGCTAGTAATGTAATTGCTGCTGCAACGATGATCAATTGCCAGCCCCAAAAATGTATCTTTCCTAAAAGATTACTGTACATTTTCGTCTTGAGTAACCTGGGCAAAGAATAATAAATAGCCGTAAAAATTCCGTTGCCAACGAATGCAAAAATTACTGCATTGGTATGCACCGGACGAACTCTGCCAAAAGTAGTAGCCGCTAAATTTAAATTCAGTGCAGGAAATGCCAGTTGAAAAGCAATCAGAACACCTGCAAGCATACCAACAGCGCCCCAAAACACGGTAGCGGTTGCAAAATACTTTGGCAATTTGTTATCGATCGAATATTTTTCTAATTCCATAATTATTATATTACTTAGTTGATTGGTTATTGGCTAATGATTCATCAAATAAAATTCTGTTTGCTGCAGAAAATTCATCTTCAAACTGACCGTCATTTACACTCCATAAAAATGCCAGTAAAAATGCTGCTGCGATACATACACTTACGACTAACAATATGATGATGACACTCATGTTTAAAATTCTATTCAAAATTATTTATATCGACGTTATTTCTAAATGACAGCTATCAGCGTCATTTATGATTTTTATCATGTTTCAGTAATCCGATTTTCCATGCAATTATTTTACTTAAACCATAGGTTATTAAAATAATTGAAATAGAACTACATGGCATCAGAATAGCAGCAATTAAAGGCGACAACGTTCCTTGTACGGCAAAATACAATCCAATAATATTATAGAAAACAGACAAAATGAAACTAATCAATATGATTGTTTTACCTGCTTTTGCTAAACGAATAAACTTATCCAAATTAGAAAACTGTGATGCATCCAGAATAGCATCACAAGCTGGTGTGAAATTGTTTGAATTTTCAGTAACAGCGATACCGACATTACTTTGTTTTAATGCACCTGCATCGTTCAAGCCATCTCCTACCATCATTACATTCCTATGTTGAGCAGCTTGTAAATGCTCCACATATGCCAATTTTTCATGTGGTTTTTGATTGAATAAAATTTCTGAATATGAAGGCAATATTTTTTGTAAATATTTTTTTTCAGCATCATTATCACCGGAAATAACTGACAACGAAAATTTATTTGATAGTTTTCGCATTAATTGCATAAAGCCAAATCTGTAAGAATTTATAAGTTGAAAGTATCCAATAATATCATTATTAATCTTGACAAAAACAGTTGTTGCTTTTTCATTTTCAAAAGCTGCTTCATCCACAAATTCTTTTGAACCAATCTTATAATGCTTCTCTTCTATCCAGGCCTCCATTCCACTTCCTGTAATTGTTTTAAAATATTGTACATCAATTAAATCAACAATATTCAGATATTCAGTAATTGCTTTACTTAACGGATGCGATGACTGTGCTAATAATGATGCGATATTTATCTTTTGATCTTCATTCAATACATTACCATGATATGTTACTTTCAGCTCCTGATTATTTGTAAGCGTACCTGTTTTGTCGAATACTATATGGTTTATGTTTGAAATATTTTCAATAACATCAGGATGACGCAGGTAGAATTTGTTATTGCTTAAGATACTTAGTATGTTACCATTAGTGAAGGTTGATGATAACAATAATGCACACGGACACGCTACAATCAGCACTGTAGTTAATGTATTCCACATTAATCGATTTTCATCATGCATATACCAATAACACGCCGCTGAAAATGCAATTATTAAAATAAGCATTGTAAAGTTATTCGCTAAGACATGAATAAATGAATTGGGCTTTTCTTGTTTATGTTTGAATACATCTTTGTTCCAAAGATTTGTCAGATAGCTTTGAGAAATTTCTTTTGTTACCATCAACTCAATAGCGCCGCCAGTTTGCTTACCGCCAGCGTAAATAATTTCACCAATATCTTTAGTTACCGGTAAACTTTCACCGCTAACAAAACTATAATCAATCTCTGCTTTTCCTTTTGACAAAATTCCGTCTAATGGTATCAGCTCATTGCTGTAGATCTGAATCACATCGCCTTGTTTTATTGTATCTACAGCAGTTGGAACTATTTTATTTTCTTTAATAACATTTACTGAAATTGGAAAAAATGACTTGTAATCTCTGTCAAATGAAATAGACTGATACGTTTTATCTTGTAAAATTCTTCCTAGCAACATAAAAAATACAATACCACTCATGCTGTCTAAATAACCGGATCCGGTTGTTGAAAAGATTTCATATAAACTACGTGCAAACGTTATGACAATTGCAATAGCAATTGGAAAATCTATATTCAGGTATTTGTTTTTAAGACCTTTCCATGCGAGTACATAAAATTCTGTTGCACAATAAAAAAATACAGGAAGTGATAATAATACAATAAAATATTTCAGGAATGCGTGTATATTTTCTTCCATAAAACCATTTAACGAAAAATATTCCGGCAAACTCATCATCATTATATTTGCAAAACAAAAACCAGCAATACCTAACTTCATTAATCTTGGCTTGGCTGTTGTACTTATTTTTGCTGTATCTGCTTCCTGTAAACTAATATGTGGCTCATAACCAATAGATGTTAGTGTTTCAACGATTTTACGCAATGAAGTTTCATTATTAGAAAACACTATAAACACTTCTTTCTTAGGAAAATTTACTTTAGACGAAATGACGCCCATATTTATTTTATGCAAATTTTCGAGTAACCACAAACAAGAACTACAATGTATTTGCGGCAAATAAAAAGTAACATTCGTTTGATTTCCGTCCGTAAACTGTATTAATTTTTGTTGTAGAGAAACATCATCCAAAAAAGCGAACTTATCTTCTCTGAATTTTATTTTTTGTGTAACACCAGGATTTTCATTTAAATCGTAATAGGTGCATAGATCATTTTGATTTAATATTTCATAAACCATTTTACAACCAGTGCAGCAAAAATATTTTTCCTGTACATGAATATCCGAATTCTTACAATCTTCGCCACAATGAAAACATATTGTTTTATTGACAGTTTCAGAATTCATCACTAATTACATTTTTAATTTTTGTCCACAAATAATTCTCTTTTATGTATAAAGTCATGCGTATATTTTCTTCCAGCGCATACAACTCGTTACAACAAATTTTCAAATTACTCGACCAGCTTGGCTGCTGCACATAGTTATTCATCAAGCCACGTAATTTCTGAAGAATAGTGCTGATACGCTGATGCAAAAGATTTATTGGCGCAAGATTGATACCTGACTGACGATGATTTTTGATATGCGGAAATAACAAAATTTTGTCTTTTATAAAAAGTTGTCTTACTTCATCGCTTAACTTAATAAACAATACTTGCAGCAAACTGATCTGATCATTACAATCAGAATTGATTAAGTTATCAATATACCTTTTAACAGAAGACAAATCTGCCGAAACCTGAACATAATGACGTTCTTCCAGATAAAGACATAACTCTTCTGCAGAAAGATCATTGTAATTTATAACGTGCAGATTTTGCATCTAAAATTATTCTGATGCAAAACTATGATGTATAAAAAAGAAGATGTGTGATACGTATCAATCACAAACATGATTTTTATCATGTTTCTTGGAAAGCCGTTAATCGTATAAATTTGCAGTTTTAATCAGTTTATTAAGATTGAGTATCTTAATTTTTTTTCCATGTAACTCGATGATGTGCTCTTTGTTGAATTCCGATAATAAACGAATAGCTGTTTCTGTTGCAGTGCCCACCAAATTAGCAATTTCTTCGCGCGACAAAACAACATTAACCTGATCTTCAGCATCTAAACCGTACGTTTCTTTTAAAAACAAAATAGTTTCAGCAACGCGCTCTCGAACCGGTTTTTGTGCTAAATGTGTGATTTTCTCTTCTGCTCTTTTCAATTCATTCGACAACAATTTCATCATTTCAAAAGAAAGCGCTGCATCTTTTTGCAGGATCACTAAGAATATTTCTTTTGGAATAAAGCAAACATTGCAGTCTTCCAATGTCACTGCTGTCGCGCTGTAACGATCGCCTGATAATAACGCTTTATAGCCAATAATATCGCCAGGTTTTGCCATTCTGACAATTTGATCTTTGCCTTCATCACCAACCATAGACAACTTGATTTTTCCGGCATTGATACAAAAAACGCCTGAAGCATAAGCACCTTCTTTAAAAATAGTTTCTCCTTTTTTATACGAAGAACAAATCTTCAATGCTTCAATCTCCTGCATAGTGTCGTTTTCTGTTTTACAAAAAACAGAGTTAAAACGATTAGAACAATGTTTGCAATCTACATGCTGAAATCCGGTAGCCATATCACAAAGATGACGAAATTTACAAAGAAATACAACTGCTTTATATCAATTAAAATAAAACAACTGTATAAAATTCAAAAATAAATAAATGATAAACAATACCTTTGTCCAATAAAACAAATTGCTTTTTTGGAATATTTATTTGTTTGTATTGCAGCGTTTTTTGCCGGTTTCATGGATGCCATAGTTGGCGGCGGCGGCTTGGTGCAAATGCCGACTTTATTAGTGTTATTTCCACAATTGCCATTCGCCTCAATCGTTGGAACCATAAAAATTTCATCTATTTCAGGAACGAGTTTTGCCGCTTATAAATATGCTCAGGAAGTTGTATTCGACTGGAAGTTCTTGCTAAAAATGGTTGCTGCCGCATTTATTGGTGCGATGTCAGGTTCTTATGCAATCACATTCATAGATAATAAAACGATAAAACCAGTTGTATTATTTGCTTTGATAGCCATCGCAATTTATACTTACACGAATAAAAATTTCGGTGTACAAAAAGAAAAAAACGTATCGCAATTCAGGCAGCTTATTATTGGTTTATTTTTTGGTTTGCTGATTGGTTTTTATGATGGCTTGATCGGACCAGGAACAGGCACTTTCTTTATTTTAGTATTTGTAGCATTTTTAGGAAAAGATTTTCTGCATGCAAGCGCAAACGCTAAAATATTAAACGTTGCAACTAACTTTGCAAGTTTGCTTTATCTTGGAAGCACGAATCATATTGTATTCAAATATGCAATACCAATGGCTTGTTTTAATGTATTCGGTTCATTTTTCGGAACAAGATTAGCACTTTTAAAAGGAAATAAATTTGTGCGAGTGTTTTTCCTGATTGTTGTTTTCGGAACCATTCTGCGTTTTGCGTATGATGTGTTCTTCAAGCATTAACAAATCGTTTCATAAAAAAATCCTGAGTGCTACTCAGGATTTTTTTTTCATTAATTCAGTTTTATTATAAAAACCAACTGATCAGTTTTTTTATTAAACCGGTTCCGCTTTCTGTATAAGGCGGAAAACGTTGTTTCAAATCGCTTAGTGTAGATTTTTTCAAAACACCTTTCATGTGGCTGAATGTTTCAAAGCTGAATTTTCCATGATAGCCCCCGATACCGCTTTCGCCAACACCACCAAATGGCAATTCAAATTGCGCAACATGCATTAAACATTCATTAACAGAAGCATTTCCGGATGATGTTTCATTTAAAATTCTTTCCTGATACATTTTATCATCAGAGAAGATATACAGCGCCAATGGTTTATTGCGAGCATTCACAAATTTAATGGCATCATCCAATTTATCGTATTCAATAATTGGCAGGATTGGTCCGAAGATTTCTTCCTGCATCACCGCATCATCAACAGACATACCATCGATCAATGTCGGTGCGATATACAAATCATTGATATCCGTTTGACCACCTAATAAAATATTACCTTTTTCCAGTAATCGTGTTAAACGCAGGAAATGTCTTTCATTAATAATTCTGCCGTAATCAGGACTTTGCTGTGGATTTTCACCAAAGAAATCTTTCGTAGTTTTGATAAACAAATCCACAAATTTTTGTTTTACTTTTCTGTCCACCAAAATATAATCTGGCGCTACGCAAGTTTGTCCTGCATTGGTAAACTTGCCCCAAACGATGCGTTTAATTCCCCAATTGGTATTGAATGTTTCATCTACAAAACATGGACTTTTGCCGCCTAATTCCAGCGTAACAGGTGTCAGGAATTTTGCTGCCTGCTGATAAATGTATCGTCCGATTTCTGTTCCGCCAGTGAAAAAGATATAATCGAAACGTTGGTCTAATAATGCTTTGCTTTCATTTACACCACCAACAATTACTTTTAAAAATCCTTCGTCAAAATTATCATTGATCAGTTTTTCAATCAAATTTGCTGTATTTACAGACAATTCCGATGGTTTGATGACACATGTATTTCCTGCAGAAATAGCACCGACTACAGGCGACAATGCTAACTGAAACGGATAGTTCCAAGGTGCGATGATGTAAGTAACACCATACGGATCCGGCTGAATCCATGAAGAACCTAATTGATGAAACAACGGCGTTTTCACTTTACGTGGTTTCGCCAAAGCGCGAATAGATTTTAACGTATGATCAATATCTGCAATCAGAAAACCAACTTCTGTACCGAACGCTTCCATTTTAGATTTATTCAAATCTTTTTTCAGCGCGTCCATAATATTTTGCTCATTATCAACAACCAGTTGTCTTAATTTTTTCAGTTGCTGAATTCTGAATTCAACATCTTTTGTTTTTCCGGTTGCGAAAAAATCACGTTGTTTTTGAACTACTGCTGCTGCATCAAATGCAGTGTAAATTTGACTTTCAATAGTTGCTGTCATATTTTTTTAATTATTGAGTTTGAGAATTATAGAATTTAAAATCACTTTCACTTATTTATAAGGAATTCCGACTTTATTAAAAACGAAATGCAATAACCAAATCGGACCTATTAGCAAAAACTGCATGTCTTCTAAAAATGATGGTTTTTGACCTTCTATTTTATGACCGATAAATTGCAAAATCCATGCAAGTACGAATACTAATAATGACAACTGCCAAAGTGTTAAACCGATATTTGGTAAAATAGTTGTAGCCAGGTAGCGATTGCCGATAAACATTAATGAACCGATGACCAGCATGCCTAAAAATATCGGCAATGATAATCTAAAATAGAAAATAAGTGCGAAAACGAAAACAATCGTCGCAACGTTGATCCAGCCATTTGCCACATCGGGAAAAGGAACCGACATTAATAAGCCAAAGACAGTGAAGACGATTACAGGAACGCAGATCCAGTGAATAATTTTATTCGTTGGATTTTGGTGATCGCGGCCATAAAGAGTCAGCCATTCATCAATTGTACGCATGACTAAAATTTGTACTAAGTTAATTAATTTTTGGTAAAATAACCGTTTTTGAGTAACGAAACAAAACTATTATCCACAAAAATTCTACTAAACTTTAGTAAAAAAATAATAAAAATTTCTGTTTGTGAGATTTTGGCGATAAATTTGCAGATAATTATAAAAATATATTAAGAAATGAAAAAAACATTATTCTCATTTGTAACGGTTACAGCTTTAATATCTGTAATATTATCTGGCTGCACCACACCACCAAACGATTGTACTCCTGACGAAAATAGCTCCATAGGTGGATATAATGGCGAGCACTCTATTTTAGGAGGTGCATACACTTTTGATGATTCGCTAACATTCAGCAATCCAGTTGCATCAGATAGAAAAATATCTATTAAAAGCGAGAGATTAGGAACAACATTAACAGGCACTTATGATGCAAGCAATTGCTCCAAAGTTTTATTGGATTCGATCTTTATCACATCTCAGACTATTGAAACTGTAACATTAAATAACATCAGAGCTTCTGGATATGGAAATATTAATGGCAATACAGTACAAACCGTTATTAATATAAAATCAGGAACAGCAACTTTAGGTAGTTTAAATATTCCGCTTGCTGGTCAATCACTAACAGGTACATTTTTAAAGTAATATTTATAAAAAATACAATTAATTAGAAAGAGGTTGCTTTAGGCAACCTCTTTCTATTGACAAGAATATTAAATTATCTTTTGATATTTACATTCATTGTAAAGAATAAATTTTTGAAAAAATTTTTATTCTCGCTAATAAGGTTTATATTTGATTGAACATTCGTTAACTAAAAATTAAATTTAAAAAAAATGAAAAAATCAATCTTATTGACATTTGTATTTACAGCTACTATTGGTGCTGCTCTTTTGACTGGCTGTGGTAAAGATTCAGCTCCTGTTTACAAATCAGACAATTATGTAGGAACATATTACGGTTATTTTACTTTAGAAAGTTTAGCTTTTAGTAATGCAGCGTTAGATACAGTAATTGGCAAACAATTACCTGATACATTAACTATTTCAGAAAATGGTAACACCTCAGACAATATTGTTACAGCTACCAGTAAAGTATTAAGCACCACAATTGATTTAACTTTAACCAGTGAAACAGCTGCGGATTTAGCAATAACAAACAAAAGTATAAATATTCAAACTGTAAGTGCAACAGGTGTTACTGCAAATGGTACAACAAGTTATAATACTAGTACAAAATTCTTAACATTACATGCAACTGCAACTGCAGGAACAGTATTTGGTCTTCCTGTATTAGGTGTTGCAAAACCTGTATTAGGTGGATATTTCACTAAACAATAAAAATTATAAAATTTTATTTTAAGCCGCTTTTAATAGAAGCGGTTTTTTTTTAAACTAACACATTAAGATCAAACCCAATTCAAATGAGAAAAAGTATTTTACTTTCTTTTATCCTTTTAATAGCTTTAGTCAGCACTGCACAAAATGCAATTATCAAGGGTATTTTAAAAGATTCAAAGAGTCAGGAAACACTAATAGGTGTAAATATTTCTATAGACAGTACAAATGGTACCATTTCAGACGTTGATGGTAAATATGAACTTTCCGTAAAACCAGGTAACTATAATGTAACATATAGCTATATAGGTTATGATAATATTACTAAACCTGTAACAGTTAAAGCTAATCAAACAATAGTATTAGATATTCTAATGGGTGAAGTTCAAAGTCTCTTAGATGAAGTGGTCGTAACGAGTAGCAAATTTGAACGAAAAATTGGTGAAGAAAGTGTTTCTATTGATATTATAAAACCAGCAGCTTTAGAAAGACAGAATCTGAATAACGTGAGTGATGTTTTACAAAAAAGTTCCGGAGTTACAGTAGTTGACGGTCAGGCAAATATTCGTGGTGGATCTGGTTATTCTTATGGAGCAGGATCAAGAGTATTATTATTACTAGATGATTTGCCAATTTTACAAGCTGATGCAGGTTTTCCAAGTTGGTCTGGCATACCTGTTGAAAATATTGGGCAAATAGAAGTAATTAAAGGTGCCGCATCGGCTCTGTATGGCTCTTCGGCTATGAATGGTATTATTAATGTTAGAACTGCATACCCTACTTCTAAACCTTATGCCAAGTTTTCTGCATTTGGTTCTGTTTTCGACAATCCTAATACAACCGATTATATCAGCGATTCTTTAGGTAATATTATTGGAAAAACGAAAACGAACAAACAATGGTGGGAATTGGATAGTATAACATTACCAGGTAGAAACATTAGCAGTGTTGGAATAAACATTAGAGATACTACTATTAAAAATGATTTCACAAGAAGGCCTTATGATGCAGGTTTTTCCTTTGCCTACAGAGAAAAAATTGGAAAATTAGATGTAGTTGCAGGTGGCATGTTCTATAAAAAACAAGGCCACAATTGGGGTTCTAATGAAACAAGAGGCAGAGTGACCGTTGATTTAAGATACCGCTTAAACGACAAAATGAGTATTGGTGTAAATACAAATATACAAATTACAAAGAGCCAAACTTTCTTTTTATGGGGTGGTGATGGCGTAAATAAATATATTCCAAGTGCTGCAACAGGGATACCAACTGAATCTCGAAGTTTTAGGGTTAGCGTAGATCCATTTTTCAGATATGCTGATTTAAAAGGAAATAGTCATAAAGTTTTGTTAAGATACAATAAAACAATAATTGACAACTCGAATGATCAAGATAATGCAAACGATTTTTACTACGGAGAATATCAATATCAACGTAAAATAGACAAATGGAATTTTGTGGTTACTGGAGGTGTCGTTGGATCTTATGTAAACTCAAAAGCACAATTATTCGGCGATACTGTTCATCAGGGAACTAATATTGCAGGTTATTTTCAATTAGACAAAAAATTCTTCAAAATTTTAAATATATCCTACGGATTTAGATTTGAAACAAATAGAATTGATAAAGACAAATGGGAAACCAAACCAGTTTCAAGAGTTGGAATTAACATTCAGGCCGCTAAATATACTTTTATCAGAACTTCATTCGGTCAAGGATATCGTTATCCAACAGTTGCTGAAAAATACATTGAAACCAGCTTAAGTTCTTCTTTTGGCATATATCCTAATCGGAATCTCATTTCTGAAACAGGCATGAGTGTAGAACTAGGTATTAAACAAGGTATTAAATTAGGAAAATATGTTAAAGCATTTGCCGATGTTGCTGCATTTTTCACTGAATACAAAAACATGATAGAATTTAATTTAGCTGTAAAAGACAGTAAATTAGGTTTTCAGGCAAAAAATGTACCTACAAAAACAAGAATCTTTGGACTTGAAGCATCTATTGGTGGTGAAGGTAAATTATTCGGTAAATTTCCAACTACTTTAAATTTAGGATATACTTACATAGTTCCTCAATATGCTGATTTTAAAAATTATGACAAAGCATTGGATATCGCTCAATATAATGTATTAAAATACAGAATCCGCCATCAATTTGTAGGCGTTTGGGATATTGATTTCAAAGGTTTTACTTTTGGTGTAACTGGTCAGTTCTACAGTTTTATGGAAAATGCAGACGTAATTTTCGATCTTATTTTACCTAGTTACAAAGCATACAGGGCATCTCATTTGAAAAAAGGCTCTTCTATAAATGATCCAAAACCTAAATTCAAAGGTGACTTTATTTTAGATACTAGAATTGGTTATCATTTCACTAAGGAAAATAGAGATTTTAATTTCTCTTTCTTAATTAAAAATATCACGAACAGAGAATACACCTTACGTCCTACATTAATAGAACCGCCACGTTCTTATGGATTTAGAATGGATATGACATTCAATTAATCATTAAAAAAGGCTACTTAATAGTAGCCTTTTTTAATAAAATCTTAAGTTAGAATTACTATTCACGTAAGTTGACAATTAGCAAGTTATAACTAATCGAAGTTTAAGTTATCTTTGTGAATTAAAAAAATTTCATGAAAAGATATTTAAAATTAACACTGTCAATCTTTTTCTTTTTTTTATTCCATGTTGTACTTGCGGAGAAAGGAACACTTAAAGGAATTATCTCTGATTCCGCCACAAAAGAAAACTTAATTGGTGTAAACATTTCAACTTCAAATAATCAAGGAACAGTAACTGATACTGATGGAAAATTCACAATTGAATTAGAAGCCGGTAAATATCAAATAACTATATCTTATTTAGGTTATACTACTCTTACAGAAGAAGTAACCATTACAGAAAATCAAACTACCGAATTAAATAAATCATTAGAAACCGAAGTAAAAGATATACTTGGATCTGAATTAGTAATTACAGGTTCATTATATCAAAAAAGAGCTTCAGAAGAAGTTATTTCTATTGAAGTAGTGAAACCAAAACAATTGGCAACTTCTAACATACTTCGTATTGATGATATTGCACGCAGAGTTTCTGGTTTAAACGTAGCTGACGGACAAGCTAATATCCGAGCAGGTAGTGGCTGGTCATATGGTGTTGGATCACGTGTAATGATGGTTTTGGATGGCTTACCTTTATTGTCTCCCGATCGTGGTGATGTAAAATGGACGTTATTACCAACTGAATCTGTAGGTCAAATTGAAGTCCTGAAAGGCGCTTCATCTGTATTATATGGTTCATCAGCTATGAACGGAACAATTAGCTTACAAACGCAAAAACCAACAACAACTCCAGTTACCAGGATTACTACTTTTATGAGTTTTATTACTCCAAGCAAAAGAAAAGTCACTCAATATTGGGAATTTCCAAAACCATCATTTGGCTTTTCTTTCATGCGTGCTCATAAACCAAAAGACAACTTTGAATATAATGTTGGTGGTAGTATATACCTAAATAATACTGTTTATGAAAATGGATTAGAATATCTTGGAAGAATAAATTATCGCTTAAAATGGACTGGAAAAAAAAATCCTAAATTATCTTGGGGTTTTGCAGGTAATTTCATGTACAATAAAGAATATGAATTCTTCTACTGGCAGAATAACAACGAAGGTGCCTATAAAGCTGGTGCCGGACAAAGTTTCGAAAATATAAGATTAACGGTAGATCCGTTTATTACTATTTATGATAAAAAGAATAATAGGCATGAAATAAAAACCAGAACTTATTTCAACCGACCATCTTTTAACACAAAAACAGTGTTAGAGAATATTAATTATCAGTTTATAAAAAACTACGAAAACAAAAACTTAACTATTATTACCGGTTTAGATGAACAACTGCTTTGGATCAATGTACCTGCATTTGTTGATGGTGGTAAAAAAACAGCTAATATTCTTGCTGGTTTTATGCAACTCGAAAAAAAATACAAAAAACTTACTTTAGTTGGTGGTGTTCGATTTGAATATTTTGCATATCAAAAACTTTCAGGCGTCACAGGTGCTGAATTTAGAGATAAAAATGGAAAATTAAAATTCTATTTACCTGGCCAATGGCGAGCTGGTTTAAATTATCAGGCTGCAAAGAATACCTACATACGCTTTAATATTGGACAAGCATATCGTTTCCCAAGTTTTGCAGAGCGTTTTGTAAATGAGCGTGTTGGCGACAGGCAAGTAACTTACCAAAAAGTCGGATGCACTTCTGGCAATTGCGACTCAATAGTAAATGCACATCAGTTAGGTGTTTTACCAAACCCTGACCTAAAACCAGAATATGGATGGACTTCAGAAATCGGATTTCAACAAAAATTTGGCACCAGGAAAAACAAACACTATGTTGGTCTTTTTGATGCTGCATTCTTTTGGCAAGAATATAAAAATATTGTTGAACCAACTTCAACAGCTTCGGTTCCTGAATCTGATGCTTTAATAAATTTAAAATTCCAAAACATAACGAGAGCACGTATTGCGGGTTGGGATTTATCGTTAAAGAATGATTTAGATTATGGAAAACATAAAGCCAGTTTTAATGTAGGTTACACTTATTCTCTTCCTGCTGCTCTAAATTCTAATTCAATTTATGGATTTGACAAAATTGGAACTTATCTAAAATATTTATTCAAATATGCACCACATCAATTTGGAAGTGACACTGCTGAACAAATATTAAAATACCGCAATAGGCACCTGCTAACTATTGATATGGAATACACATTCAATAATTTCTTTACTTTTGGTTTTGATGCAAGATATTACAGCAAAATTGAAAACTTCGATAAAATTTTCATTGCAATTCCTGGTATTGCAGATTTCATTATGAATACTTCTCAAAGAGGTTATTTTATTTTGAATACAAGGACATTCTTCACTATAAAGAAAAAACATACACTTGGTCTAATCGTCAACAATATACTTAATACAGAATATTGGTTAAGAGCCGGAAAACTAGAAGCGCCAAGAAGTGTAATATTACAATATCGACTGGAATTTTAAATACTATAAACACAGCTCACAAATCCGCATTTTCAGTGCGGATTTGTTATATTTATAGCATGACAACAACAACGTATCAATACTACAATCAGATTTTTAAACATGAGCAATTACCACTTTGTTATTGCGATTTAGAACTCCTGAATGAAAATATTCATGCTATTGCGAAACGTGCTGAAGGCAGCAATAAAACGATTCGTGTTGCTACAAAATCTGTTCGCAGTGCCTATATTTTACAGCATATCTTACATTCAAATCCTATTTACAAAGGGTTGATGTGTTTCTCCGGAAATGAGGCGTTATGGCTGATAGAAAAAGGGTTCGATGATTTGTTATTAGGTTATCCGATTGTTAATGAAGTGGAAATCCGTAAAATTTGCAAGCAAACAAAAGCAGGTAAAAAGATTATTTTAATGGTAGATTCAGATGAACATTTACAACTCATCAACACTATTGCCGCTGAAGAAAATGTAAAGCAACCGCTGTGTATTGATATTGATATGTCAACCGATTTTCCGGGTTTGCATTTCGGTGTTTTGCGTTCGCCAATCACAACAGTTCAAAAAGGAAAAGAATTGGTGGATTGTTTCGATAAGTATAAAAATATTTCACTGACGGCTGTCATGGGTTACGAAGCGCAGATTGCCGGCTTAGGCGAAAAGAATCCTGTAAACGGAATAAAGAATTTAGTGATACCGTTTTTAAAGAAAAAATCTATCACCGATTATACCAAACGCAGACAGGAAATAGTTGCCTACATCAAGCAAAAAAATCATTCGCTGGAAATTGTAAATGCAGGCGGCACCGGCAGCATTGAAAGTTCTAAAAAAGAAGATTGGGTAACCGAAATCACCGTTGGTTCCGGCTTCTACTCGCCTGCTTTGTTCGATTATTACGAGCAGTTCAAACACCAGCCGGCTGTTGGTTTCGCGGTTCAGATCGTGCGCAAACCAAAACCGAATTACTATACTTGTTTAGGTGGCGGCTACATCGCAAGCGGTACGGTTGGCATCGACAAACAACCAAAACCATTTTTACCGCAAGATATTAAACTAACAGAAAACGAAGGTACCGGCGAAGTACAGACACCTTTTGAATATACCGGAAATGAAAAAATTGATATTGGTGATACTGTACTTTTCAGGCATTCAAAAGCAGGCGAAATCAATGAACGCTTTAATGAAATGGTATTAATTTCAAACGGCGCTATTATCGACAGAATAAAAACCTATCGCGGGGAAGGAATGTGTTTCCTTTAAAACTAATCTTCTCTTTGTATTTCAATATGTGATTTCTGCGCGATCCTGATCGGTACATTTTCTACACGACAGTTCGTTTTTTCCAAACCAAAATCAACTACCGTTGGTACGCTCAGACCTTTTACTAAATTATAGGATTTGATCAAAAACTGTTCCCATGGATTGAGTTTATTATCGATAGAAACCAATGAATTCAGAATTACATATTTAAAGTCTGCCGGATAGCCATGTTTACGCAATGATGCGTAATGACTCAGGAGGTCAATTTCACCGCGTTTTTCCATATCTTCTACAATCTTTGTAAACATGACATGCACTTTATGTTCTACTTTAAATCCAAACTTCAATCGGATGAAAATACATTTTTGCGGTATCACTGTTTCTACTGAATACGATGCGCCATAAGGTTCATTCGTTATATCAACATGCACAAACCAATACGTATCAGCACGTTTCGGCTTCTTTCGGAAGATAGAGTAAATAATGTTAGAGTCTATGTGTTTCTTATCATTCGCATTGCACATAAACACTAAGTTCGTTGCTTCTTTCGGAATCGTCGTATCATTTTGCAAATCCACTAAGTCATCTAAATAATCTTTAATCTCAACGAACTCAATATGTTTTTTGCGTAAGTTTTTACCTAAGTAGAATAAGTACATCACACCGAAAATACCGATAGCAATGGCAACGGCAAACCAGCCGCCATGTGAGAATTTACTCAGGTTAGCAGTTAAATAAGTAATTTCCAGCCACATGAAAAAGATCAAAAATCCATAAACGAAATAAACCGGTTTTCTTTTAATGTGTAAATAATAAGCCAGCAAACTCGTTGTCATCAGCATGTTCAAAGAAATTGCTAAACCATACGCGGCTTCCATTCTGCCTGATTCTCTGAAGACCAATACCACAGCCAAACATCCTAAAAACAATAACCAGTTGATAAACGGAATATAAATTTGTCCTTGTACTACAGATGGATAGATGATGCGTTGGTTCGGCCATAATTTCAATTTCATTGCTTCATTCACTAAGGTGAAACAACCGCTGATCAATGCCTGCGATGCGATGATCGTTGCCATCGTTGCTATTACAATACCGAATTTCAGGAACCAGTCAGGCATGATGGCGAAGAACGGCGCTTTGTTCGCATAGTCAATTTCAGGATGATGTAAAATGAAAGCAGCTTGTCCGAAATAGCTCAGCAACAAACAAATTTTTACAACAGACCAACTCACGCGAATGTTTTGTTTACCACAGTGACCTAAATCAGAATATAATGCTTCACCACCGGTACAGCACAGGAATACTGCACCTAAAAACCAAATTCCACCAGGATAAAACACCACAAAATTGATAGCGTACATTGGATTCAGTGCTTTGAAAACTTGCGGATGCTCTATCACTTGTGTGAAACCTAAAGTTGCAATCATGATGAACCAAATGGTCATGATTGGTCCAAAAAGATTACCAATCTTATTCGTTCCGAATTGCTGGAATAAAAATATACCTAATAAAATAGCAATTACAATAGGAACCGTTTCCAAAGTCGGATACAAAATAGTCAAACCTTCTATGGCTGATGAAATTGAGATTGGCGGTGTAATAAATCCATCTGCTAATAACGACGCACAACCGATCAACGCAGGAATAATCGTCCATTTTGCTTTATATCGTCGAACCAAGGCATACAACGCGAAAATTCCGCCTTCGCCGTTGTTATCCGCATTCAGTGCCAGTATTACATATTTTATGGTTACGATAAATGTCAGCGTCCAGAACACGCAGCTTACGCCACCTAAAACCACCGCTTCAGAAACCTGGCCATGCGCCATTCCTAATATCGCTTTCAACACGTAGATCGGCGATGTACCAATATCGCCAAAAATAATTCCTAAAGTAACCAGTACGCCTGCTGCCGAAAGTTTGCTAAGATGATTCGAATGTTTGTCTGCCATTTTGCAATATTAAAAATCTATAAAAACAAATTGCAAATTTAAGTTAATTTGTGTTGGTTTATCATTAATTTAAACGCAAACCGTTAACATTTTTGCATGACGCAAAAGTTCCTGATATACTATATTGTTTTTATTAACCTATTGACATTCATTGTGTTATCAATCGACAAATGGAAAGCTACAAATCGACAATGGCGCATTAGCGAAAATTATTTGTTGATATTAAGCAGTATCGGTGGAATTTTTAGTGCTTGGTTCGCGATGATAATAATTCGTCATAAAATAAAAGATACGCGTTTTTTACTAAAAATCCGTGCTGTAACTGTGGTATGGATAATTGGAATTATCGTATTTTTGAAAAAATAGAATCAAATATTAAATGAGCGAAAATAAAATAAAATGTCCGAATTGTGGTACGCAGATAAATGTGGATGAATTGCTGTTTCATCAGGCGGAAGAAAAACTGAATGAGAAGCAAAAGCTTGCCAATATTGAATTGCAGAAGAAAGAAGAAGCTATTAAGCAACAGCAAATAGAATTTGAAGAAAAACGCATTAAAGCACAGGAAGAATACAAACAAAAGCTGGAAGCCGACCGGGAAAAGATTGCCAAAGAAGAAGCGGAAAAAGCCAACCGAAAAGCAAACGAAGAATTTCAGTTAAAATTAAAATCACAAGACGAAGAACTGGAAAAACGTAAAAAAGAAAATGCCGAATTAAAAGAAAAAGAACTGGCATTTTTAAAACGCGAAGAATCACTGAAAGAAAAAGAACAGGAACTGGAATTGCAGGTACAGCGCAAATTACAGGAAGAACGCGAATTACTACAAGAAAAGATCGTTAAGCAAGAGCAGGAAAAAAATGATCTGCGTTTTAAAGAATACGAAAAGAAAATAGAGCAAACACAAAAAGCGCTGGAAGAAGCGCAGCGCAAAGCCGCACAAGGCAGCATGCAGTTGCAAGGCGAAGTACAGGAACTGGCATTGGAAGCTTTATTGAAAGAAGCGTTTCCGTTTGACATCATAGAAGAAGTCGGCAAAGGCGTTCGCGGTGCCGACTGCATCCAGACGGTAAGAAATAATTTTGGTCAGTCGTGCGGAAAAATCATTTATGAAAGTAAACGCACACAAGCATTTTCCAACGACTGGATCGAGAAGCTAAAAGCCGATATGCGCGCGCAGAACGCAGATATTGCTGTTATCGTGACGCAAACAATGCCGAAAGACATGGAACAGTTTGGCGAGAAAAACGGTATCTGGATCTGTACTTACCACGAAGTGCGCGCGCTGGCGCATGTGCTGCGTACTTCTATTCTGCGTATCGCTGCTGTTGCCAAATCGCAAGAAAATAAAGGCGACAAAATGCACTTGCTGTATGATTACCTGACCAGCAATGAATTCAGTGAACAATGGAAAGCAGTGCGTGAAGGTTTTTTAGCGATGCGACACTCGATTGATTCCGAACGAGCGCAAATGGAAAAATTATGGAAAGCGCGCGAGAAGCAATTAGATAAAATATTGCTCAACTCTTCGCATATTTCAGGTTCTATAGAAGGCATTGCAGGCACTGAAAATATTGATATTAATCTGCTCGAAGAGTAACATTAACTAAAATCGTTTGTTATTATTATACAGAACCATTACTTTTACTTTATGCAAAAAACACTTTCCATACTCATTATATTCAGCGCTGTTTTATTGATTTCTTCCTGCAAATCCACGCAAAAAGTAAAAGACGGACAAGAAGCATACCAGCTTAAAAAATATTCGCTGGCTTCTGACATGTTGGAGAAAGATTACAACAAATCTAAAGACATAAAACAGAAATCGCAGATCGCTTTACAAATTGCGCAAAGCTTAGATAAACAGTTGCGATACAGCGATGCATTAGAATGGTATAAAAAAATTGCAGACGCACGCGCATTCGACGGTGCTATTTTGTACTATGTAAATGCGCTGAAACGTGTAGAAAAATATGACGAAGCTTTTAAAGTACTGGATGATTATCTGAAAGCAAACAAAAGCGAAAAGTTTCGCATGCAGAAAGATTACGACTTTTTAAATGTCTTAGTAAAGCAACTCAAAAAACCACAACATACTAAACTAACAGACTTAGATATTAATTCAGCAAGCATCGACTTCGCTCCTTTTTTGAAAGACAATACGATGTATTTCTCTTCTACCAAAGGTGGTTCCAAAAACAATAAAGACGAATGGACGGCCGAAGGTTATGCAGATATTTATCAGGCACAAAAATCATCTGATACAAAATTTTCAGAACCGGTTGCGTTAGATAAGACATTTAACTCACCGTTTCATGATGCGAACTTTATCATCAGCAAAGATGGCAAGACTGCCTATTTTACGCGTTGCGGCAGTAATGCTAAAAACGTGAATGAATATTGCCACATCTATCGGTCCGTTAAAAATATTGATGATTCCTGGAGTACGCCGGAACGCATTAAGTTCTTTGCAGACACTATTAACGAAGGTCAGGCATACTTAACACCGGATGAAAAAGAATTGTATTTTTCTTCCGATAACAAAGGTGGTTATGGCGGTCGCGATATTTATTCGGCAAAGAAAAATATCGCCGGTGATTTTGAAAATCCAATCAATGCAGGTTCAAAAATTAACGGACAAGGCGATGAATTATATCCTGTCATCACGGCTGATAATACGTTGTACTTTTCATCAAATAGCAAGATCGGTTATGGTGGTCTGGATATTTATTCAGCAACTAAAGACGGAAAGATTTACAGCAATGTACAGAACTTAGGTTATGGCATCAATTCCGGCGGCGATGATTTAAGTATTATTGCGACAAAAGCAAAAGATGATTCTGTAATTCTGAATGGTTATTTAGTTTCTAATCGTCCGAATGGAAAAGGCAAAGACGATATTTATTATTTTGAAAAACGAATTCCACCAAAAGATCCGTTGCCACCTGTGGTATTTATTTTAAGAACGCTGGTGCAGGAAAATAATTATCAAAATCCGGAAAATCCAGGTTCTAAATTACTTGGCCAACAACCACTGGAAGGCGCGACTGTTGCATTACCGAAAACAGAAAAATTAAAAACAAATGCTAAAGGAATTATTGAAAAGATTATTCCTGCAAATATGGAAATCACCTACAACATCAGTAAAGATGGCTATTTAGCACAAACGGATGTGGTGAATACATACAACACGCAAGATGCAAAAGACGGCGACACCGTTATCATTGACAGAACAATTACACTTTCTAAAATTTATAAAAACGTAGAAATTGTATTGGAAAATATTTATTACGATTACGACAAATGGGACATTCGCGCTGATGCAACACAAAGTTTGGAATTATTGATTGATGTGTTAGAAAAAAATCCGACTATAAAAATCGAGTTGGCATCACACACCGACTGCCGTGGTAAAGATGCGTACAACGAAACGCTTTCTCAAAAACGTGCGGAAAGTGTAGTAAATTATTTAGTAGCGAAAGGAATTGACGCGAATCGTTTAACAGCAAAAGGTTACGGTGAAACCATGCCGATAGAAAAATGCGAATGCGAAAAATGTACGGAAGAACAACATCAAAAAAACAGGCGAACTACATTTAAGATTGTGAGTGAATAAACAACTGCATTTCCATATGATTATGAATAAAAACTTTCACAGTTAAATTTTAAGCAATGCATTATCAGCAAAAAGTCGATCAAATATTTGGGAAAGGAAGTTTATGGAAACACAGAACACTCAGAACTTTATTTGATCCTTATTCGTCTGAATATACAGCAACAACGATGGATAAGAAAATAGAAATTCTTAAAACAATTCTTGAAAATAATATCAGTTTATCGGAATTAATTACCGAATATAAAGATTTCTATTACGAAGAAAATAAAAAAAATGTAGCCGAATCTGTAGAAGACGGACTAATAAATTTGTTAGCAAATGCTTTTAAAAATTAACGTAATATATAACTATATCGTACTAACCATTGAAACAACTAAAAAATTATATCATTTTCCTTTCCGGTTTATTTCTTTTTGGTTGCTCTAAAGAAATTAATCATGCTGTTTCTACGGAATTATATTGTAATACAGACTCTGCAAAAGCAACCTGCCTGTCTCCTGTTCAAACACCTGATTACTATATCGAGCAAGGTATTAAATATTTTCGTACAATGGAAACGGCTGTTCCTGATTCTGTGCAACCGAATTATTCAGATTTGGTGGTTCGCTGGGAATGGCCGCCATGGTTATTACTCACCGGTTACAAACGTGATTTTTTAATTGCTTCCGATATTTTATTAAAACTCAATCCAACCAGTTACGACACACTGGATTGTCGCTTCTTTAATAAGCAACCTTTTTGCAGATGTCATGTTGTGTTTAATTATAGTGGTGAACCTTGTCCGATCTACGAAGAATTTACTTTTAATGATCAGGGCGAAATTACGTTCATTGAAGCATGGTCGGATTTTCCGAGTTTAATACCAATGGATAAAGAAGATTATTGGGCAGAAGCTGACAATGTGAAACGCTTATCTACCAAAGTTCCGGGTTTAGGAAATGCCACCGGCAAAATAAATCCTGCTGCTTCCTGGATGAAAGAACCTGCCAAAACCGATAAAGATCTGGCTGATCTCTTACGCAGAATAAAAGATCCTGTGAATACTTATATTCAACAACTCATCACGCATTATACAGAGTTGTCAAATGGCTGCTTCGTTCCTGCCGGCGATGAATATCCATATCATCATCCGTAATTGTTTTATTAATCAACTCATCGCGCTTTCATAGCTAACTACTTTTGCTAATGCTTTGACCGCAGTATCATGTTTTTTTACAAACGGATTTTCAGTGTCCCAAACATAACCGGCCAATACCGAGCAAATTTGTTTTTTGATCATTGGATTTGGGTTTGGCGCAAAAAATATTTTTTGCAAAGAACCATCGTACCAGCTCATTACATAAGTTCTGAATGTGTTGACGCCATACATCGTTGGTTCCATAAAATCTTTTTCCCAATCTACTGACTCGCCTGTTAATTGTTTACTAACCAAGTGCGCTGCCTTTTGGCTGGAAACCGTTGCCAGCGTAACACCTGAAGAAAATATCGGATCTAAAAATTCCGTAACATTTCCTGTTAATACAAATCCATCGCCATAAAATTTTTCAGTGGACATAGACCAGCCCTCAATTGTTTTTGGTTCGAAACGGAATTCGGAATCTTCAAATCGTTTAGCAATATGTTTTTCAGATGCCAGTAACTGTCGCATCTTTTCTTCTTCTGTTCCTGTTAATTTATCAAAGAAAGCAGGATAGCCAACAAACCCAACAGAAGTAACACCGCTTGAAAACGGAATTACCCAAATCCATACACCAGGTGCATGATCGATGATAATGATACGATTCGGTTCATCATAATCAGCTCTGCGCGTATCAAAGATATGTGTGAACAATGTTTTGCGTGGCGGCAAGTTTGATGGTTTGTCCAGATTGAATAATTTCGGAATCACGCGACCATAACCACTGGAATCAATTATAAATCGCGCTTCTATTTGCTTAGTGTTTCCGTTAATATCTTCTACCGTTGTAACAGAATCGGAACCATTAAATTTAATATCTATTACACCGGTTTCAAACTCAACAGGAACACCCATTTTCTGCACTTCATGAATTAATAACGTATCAAATTCTTCGCGCGGCACCTGCCATGTCCAGTTCCAGCCATCCGTAAACTGATCTGAAAAATTAAAATCACAGATCATATCATCTTTCACGAATTTAGCGCCAAATTTTTCCTGGAAACCTCTTGCTTTCAAAGCTGGTAAAAAGCCAGCATCATCTAAAGCATCCATGCACTTTGGCAATAAACTTTCACCAATCACGAAACGCGGAAATTTTAGTTTCTCAACAACTTTCACTTTTAAACCGTACTGGTTTACAATTGAAGCTGCAACGGAACCTGACGGACCTGCGCCAATAACCAGTACATCTACCTTTTCTGTGTTCATTTTTTTTATTTTAAGTGTGTGTGTGTATTTATTATATTTAATTTCTGTTATCTGCAAATTTATTTAATTTTCTGTTACTCGCTTTTGTTTGCATCAATTTTATTTCATCATTTTGAATAAAATCTATATTCGGAAGCACGCGTAAAGAAGATTGTAAAATCTGGCTGATTTTCTGTTGATGAATTTCTTTATTTTCATACAACGAAATGTAAACAAAAAGCTCATCCGTATCAATATCGCTTTTGCGCAACTCAATAAAATAATCCTGAATTTCTTCTAAACTGTTCAGTACGTTAAAAATAGTTGATGGATACAAAGTCGTTCCTTTAAATTTAATCAGTTGATTCTTACGGCCGACAATCGGACTTAAACGAAATGACGCGTCGCCACATGCGCACGCAGTATCATAATAACAGCAAATATCACCGGTTTTATAACGCAGCAACGGCATGCCTTCTACACCAAGAGTAGTAATTACCAGTTCGCCAAATTCATTGGCTTTTAACGGCTGATCGTTTTCATCTACAATTTCAAAGATCAGCAATTCAGGATGCGCATGATTGCCGTTGTGTTGTGTGCACGAAGTGAATGCAGTTTGTTTTTCGGTAGAAGCATATGTAGAAAACAATTCCACGTTCCAGTGCTTTAGAATACGTTTTGCCAGCTCATTGTATTCATTATTTTCCAGTTGAATATTTTCGCCGATACAAATAATTTTTTGAACCGATGTCTTATTCAAATCGACATTATTTTCCTGTGCGAATTCAATGATTTTTAAAACAAACGAAGGTACAGCAACCAAAACAGTCGACTGATGATTCAGCATCGAATCAATTTGTGCAGCAATATTTCCGGCACCCATACGAATAGAGCCGGCGCCTAATTGCTGTATGCCTGAATAATAAGCAATACCTGCCATGAACTGTTTATCCAAAGTCAGCATGAGTTGAAACACATCATCGTTGTTACAACCAACAGACTGAAACGACAAGACTTCATTATATGCTAAGCGCGACAAATCATTTGCGGTAAGTGCAATAGTTACCGGTTTGCCGAGTGTTCCTGATGTAGCGCAATATTCTGCAACCTGATTTTTTGCAACACATAAAAAGTCATTATTATATTGCTGCAAATCTTCTTTTGTTGTTGGCGGAATTGATGACAGATTGGCTAAAGAAATGGTATTGATATCAATGCTATGTTTGGCAAAATGCTTTTTATAAAACACTGAATGCTGATTTAAATAGTGTAATAATTTTTTCAGTTCAGTTTCCTGAACAGCTTGAATATCGTCTATCGTTTTGTGTTTTGAATTATGCATCACTATATTGATCAGTTCAGTTTTTTATCACATTTTTTTATTTTGTCCTGTATATTTTCAATTTCATACTTTGTTGCTACTTCTTTTGTCAGTGCAGTTTGATAGTATTTTTTTGCCTGTGCATACAGTTTTTTATCGAACGAATAATTTCCGGCAAGCACATACGTATCATAGAATTCAGGATTCGTTTTAATAAATGCTGCAACATCAATCGTTTGTTTATTCAGTATTTTTTCTTTGGTGGTTCTGAATGCCACAAATGCTTTGTAATCAGCGGTTTTCAGAAACTCGTCACTCTTAATATTCAATGCTGTATCAGCAATTTCACGATTGGTTGACAAGCCACGCATGGCAAATACTTTATTCAAATCATACGCAACATATTCACCGAGCTGCCATGGCTGCGTGGAAATCCAAACGAGTTTTTTCTTTGGTTCAAACACGATAGAATGATGACAAATCAACTGATTAACGGCTTTCTCATTGCCGTAACCAATAAACTGATCATGCAAACCTAATTGGTTTCTTAAAATAGCCACCGTTTTTTCAGGTGTATTCTTTTCTGTTTTCTCCAGCAGCTCTTTGATGCGTTCATAGCGATATTCAGAAGCACTTTGTTTGATTTGCTCCGTATTTTTTTCTGAGTTGAGCAATTCTTTACTTTGATAATGATTCGTGCAAATGATCTCATTATTTTCAGGATAAGCCACAGCAGTAATATCCGGTGTCTTTTCAATGATTACCGTTTTGTTATCAGCAGCCGAACTGATCATGAACGATTCAGAAACGAATGCTTTTCTTGATTTTGCGATCTTTACTGCTTCATCAATATTTTTTGCATATTGTAATATTTCACGCGCTATTAAAGAAACCGGTTCAGCCGTTCCGGTTGGTATTGATGATTTCGATGCGTTTAAGGTAATACTCAGACCTTCGAGATTCATACCGGAAACCACGCCTGTGAAGCCGCCCCAGGTAACAATCATAAATTTATAACCTTTGGTTGGATTGCAGAACATCAATAATTTATCTTCTGCGAATTTATCGCCGACATAGAAATCAAAATTTCGTCCTGATATTAATGTGCTGTCTTGCGATCTGTCATTCCAGGTAGAAAAAGAAGAACAGCCCACCAACGCGAAATTCTGCAGCGCGTGACCAATATCATGCGCGCCGTGATAATTTAGAATACGCTGATACGGCGTTCCGATAAAATCAAACTCATGCGAAGCTGCCTGCGAAACACCGTATATTTCCAGTTTCTCTTCTTCCGTTAAGTTTTTGGGTAAATCTTTATTAAAAAAACCGATCAGGTATTTTAAAAAATGCTGGTACGACCTCGATGGAATTAAACGCGCAATCTGATCTACAAAAGCTTCTTCCTGTTTTTGCACCAATTCTTTCGCCAGTTTTCCATTAATTACGCCACGCTCATACGGATTACCTTCGACATACATTTCCCAAATGCCGCTTTTGCTCTTGCGTATCCAGTTATTACCAATCGTATAACAATTCGAGTCGATTTGTTTTCGTTGCAACTTTTCATACACTCTGTCTTTTTCAGTTACTTTTGGTGGTTGTATGTTAGAAACAATCATCATATACCCAATAAATGCCAGTAAAATCAGTATCAGTATTCCAAAAAAGTAAGCAATATATTTAAGCAGTTTCTTCATTCTATTTTTTATTGAGCTTCTTCTATTTTCTGAATTAAAGTATTAATACCAAGCAACGTTGAGCAGCATACTATCGAACTAATGGTAACACCTAAAATGCCATGTAATTTAATGTTTTGTCCTGTAAGAAAAAAGTTGTTCACTTTAGTTACCGGTGAAATATAAGTGCGAATCGGATCTTTGTAATCTTTCATGATTCCATAGATAGAACCATCATCCGTGCCCATGTAGTCACGGTAAGATAATGGTGTGGAAACGTAACAGGATTGAATAGCATCTTTTATCTGCGGAAATTTTTTATAAATACTTTGCAACAGTTTTTCTTTTTTGCGTTCTTTAAAATCTTCGTATCCATCGCCGCGAAAATTCGTCGAAGTCACGGTGTTATAAGTATCTTTCCATTGTTCTACTTCGCTATATTTCATGTAAGTCATAATCGTTACACTTTCTGCATACTGTGCATCTTTATGTGATCTTGAGTAAAACAAACCGTATGACAACGGCCATTGTTCTTCTTCATAATCAATACTGTTCCAGGCATCATCATTTTCAAAATAATAATAATTAGAATTACAGTTTGGATAGCTATTTGGTTTAAATGTAATATATAATACAAAAACAGAAACAGAATTCTCTAATGATTTGATGCGGTTTTTATAAACAGGTCGAATCGTAGTAGATTCAGTCATTTCCATCGTTTGCGCCGGATGGATATTCGAAATAAAATAATCGCCTTTAAATTTTCTGCCGTCTTTAGTTTCTACATATTTTATCTTACCATCTTCTTCTACAAACTTTGTGACATCACATCTTTTCTTTACTTCACCACCATGGCTGGTAATCACTTTCGCTAAGAGTTTTGCAATTTGTCCGCTGCCTTTTTCAAACATCCAGGCACTTTCGATATAACTGTTCAGCACTAAAGCATGCACAGAAAAAGGTGTTTTATTGCCAACGCCTGCATACAAAATATTGTTGCCTGCGAGCACAGCCTGCAAGCGTACATTATCCGTCAGCGAAGCGATAAAAGTCTGTGTATCCATTTCTGCATACACCGATGATAAGTTGTAATCATCGCTTTCCTGCAAATTATACAAAGGAAAACTTTCACAAGCTAAATGAATCGCCTCCACATATTTTTTGATGGCCTGTTCTTCTTCCGGAAAATCGGCAATCAGTGTTTTTATAAAATTATCGTAACCTTGCGCATAATTATATTCTTTCTCATCATTTGCAAAAATAATTTTATCGAAGGCACTTTCATCCAGTTTATGCACTTCCAACTGGTCAATAATACCTAAATATTTAAAGACTTTATAGAGATTTTGTCCTTTTTCCAAACCGCCGACATAATGCACCGATGAATTGAAAATAAGTTTGTCGCGCACAAATATCTGCAGGCATCCACCTATTTGCTTGTTGCGTTCCAACACTAAAACATTATAACCTTCTTTCGCTAAGATAGCGCCACACACTAAGCCGCCGATGCCGCTTCCTACAATCACTATTTTCTCTTTTTCTTTCACCGTTACGTTTTTTTTAGAATAAAGAAAACATTGGATGTATATTTCGTATTGTCGATCTCTGTCAATATCAGGTTGTTTTGCTGCGCGAATTGTTTCATCTGGTTCATAGAAATAAACGACAAACCTTGTTCCGATGTTTTGTTAAATCCTAAGAGTTTCGTGGAAAACAATTCCGTGAGTTTCGTGCCTTTGTGTCGTTCCGTCAAGTCGGCGTTGCCGTCGCGAATGATGACCATTCCGCCATCGTTAATGCTGTTAATACAATTCAGCAATACTTTATTCTGTTCGTCCGGTTGCAGATAATGCAGCACATCGCTCATGATAATAGTATCGTATTGCTCAAATTTAAAATCTAATACATTACCACTGACGAAATTTACCTTATCGCTTTTCAGGAAGCCGTGCTGCGCCACTTCTATCTTTTCTTCGTCATAATCCATGCCTAGTATCTCACGGTCTTTCGATGTAAACGACAGCATATAATCCAAGAAACCATAACCACAGCCGATATTCAATATCTTATTTTTCTTCGGAATGATATCATTGAACAGAACGTAATTATTTTCCAGTTTTACTTTCACTTTCGCATACCATTCCAATACAGGACCTTTGAAAATATAGTTGTTGATCAGTTGATCGTAGAAGTACGCCGGCGTTTCAATTTCTTTACATAGCTTTTCATATTCCTGTTTAAAGTATTTTTCAATCTTCTTAGTTCGTTCAGAATAGCCAACACCATACTGCATGTCTTCCTGTTTTATTCTGTCCAAATACTTCACCGTCATTTCGCCATCTTTCAATAGAAACTCGCCTTTCGACATCGTATAGCCGGTTCCATGCAGTACTACAGGTAATATATCAATGTTCAGTTTTTCTGCTAAGTAGAATGCGCCTTTATGAAAACGCTGAATAATGCCGTGCTTGTTGCGCGTGCCTTCCGGATAAACAATGATAGAATAGCCATCGGCAATTTTTTCTTTGATGAAATCCAGCTTGCCTTCTGTTTCTTCTGCCAGTTGGTAATCTGCCATGCGCACCACATATCCAAACACCGGTGAGTGCCATACCCATCTGTTCGTCATCATAATGAGCTTTGGATGTAACATTACCAAAACGAGAATATCTAAGAATGATTGATGGTTGGCAATCAACACCGCAGGTTTATCGAACTGTTCATTGTTCGGATTGATGATCGTCTTCTTCACGTTGATCATCAGGTACACCAATGATTTTACAAACTTGCTTAAAATGTACGTGTAGATTTCTTTCATCTTTTTACGCTGAAACGGAATCAGCTTCGTTAAGACAAAACCAATTACAGTCAACAACAGCGCGCCGAACACGAAGTAAGAGAATGCAATCACCGACTGCACGATACCTTTAAACGTATTTGGGAAATTTTTCTTTTGTGTCGGGTTTTTGATTAAGATATTAAACAGAATCGGCTGCAAGGTTTGCGACATCAGCCATACGCAAATGATACCAATGATAGAAATCACGGCAATCGACCTTAAAGCCGGATGTTTAGCAAAGATCAGAATGCCTAAACCTAATATGGTGGTGATGGCTGACAATAAGATAGATGTTCCTAATGAAGTGCTGTTGTTCTTTCCGGTCGCGTATTCCTGCTGCATACCATCTGTCGTGAAGATGCAATAGTCATCGCCGAGCGCGAACACGAACGTCGATAAGATAATGTTGATGATATTGAATTTAATACCAAGCAATGCCATGATTCCAAGAATCCAAATCCATGATATCACCATAGGAATAAAAGTAATCAGCGCAAGTTCTATTCTTCCGTAGGATAACAGCAAAGCTACAAACACAATCAGCGTGGTAAATAAGGTAATGAACTGAAAATCGTTGCCGACTATTTTTACTAACTGATTCGTAATGTATTGTCGGTCGATGACTGTGATGCCTTTCGTGTCGTGGAATTTAGCATACAAATCATGCACGTAATCCGGGTTGGTTTTCACGACATTGATAATGGATATCTTGTCTTTCTTTTCTTCGATAAAATTATTCAACAACGCAGTTTTCAATACACTCACATCTTCGCTGGTTAAATTGCTGTAGTCTTTCGACACCTGGTTACTGAACGGCTCAAATGCGGTTTGGTTAAAGTGGTACTGCGCTCCTTCATTGTTCAATGCCTGCAGCACCGCGCTTTTCTTTTCCGGCGTCCAGTACGCTTTCCACTTCACTATGCGGTTTTGCTGTTCTTTATCGGAAACTAAAATGTTGGCTACGTTAGAATACGAAATGATCTCACCTTTCGCTTTCATCGCATCCAGTTCCGGTAAGATGGTTTCGTTGTTTGCCAATGCTTCATCCATTGTCTTTCCTTTCGCCACGACAAAGATAGAACGCTTATAGAACGAGCTGAATTTATTAAACACTTCTTCCGCATGTTTCAGTTGTGGCGTCATGTAGTTGATCTTCATCATATCATTTTCAAACGCTACTTTATTCGCAAAATGATAGAACACCGGCGTGAGTACGATGAAAGCAATCGCAATATATTTATTGCTGTTCAGCTTACTCAAACCTGTATAAATATTGTCGAAGATGGTATTGTTGTTTTCGATGGCTTTATGGCTGACAAAGTGCGGCAGAAATATCAAGGTAGATAATGCAGCGCCGATCAAACTGAAAGCAGCAAACAAACCGAGGTCTTTTAGCACAGGAATGGTTAAGAACTGTAAGCACAGGAAACCGCCGATAGTCGTTGCGCTGCCGATAATCATCGGAAAGGAAATGTCTTTGATGGTTTCCTTCATATCCGGATGATAGCGGTAATGCGTGAGAAAGTGCAGCGAATAGTTGACGGCAATACCGAGTATCACCGCGCCGGCTCCTACTGATATGACCGAGATGCCGCCTTTGATAAAATAGATCAGCGTTAAAGCGAACAAGGCACCGAACAATACCGGCAACATGACTAAGATCGGTGCGCTGATATTCTTGTAAAAGAACACGATCAGCAAGACCAGCAAGACAATCGTACAAACCGACGTAAAAATACTGTCTTTGCGTATCTGCGTCGCGTTGCCTGTTGCCACGGCTGTTTCGCCGAAGTAGGTTACTTCATACTTTCCGCTTGAGCTTGTTTTAACGATGTCGTCGAGTTTCGCAAACAGTTCCGCATTCTTCTTCGTTTCGGAAGACGGATATTTCAGGTGAATGAACAACAGCAGGCGCGATTTATCTTTCGTGATAAAATGACCGTCGTACAATTCGATATTATCATCTAACTGGAAACTTTTGAGTTTGTTATACACGATATAATTCAAACCCAGCGGATCATTGATAACAAACTGTTTCAGCGCCAAACCGGTCGGACTGGTCAGCACCTGGAAATTGCTTTTTACTTTATTGCTGATGGCATCGCGCGTCAGCAAGGTGTCTATTTTTTTATAATCCTGGTCGGTTAAAAAGATCGGCAGGTTGTTGTTAATGACTTCCAGCACTTCATTGAACAAGCTGTCGTTGGATGTGTAATCGATCGATTTGATATAATCGCCGACCTTGCTGTTCAGTTGCTCGACCAAACCATCGGTAAATTCGATCAGTGCATCCGGATCGCTGTTTTCAGGATTTTGCTTTGCCGCTACATTGACAATGATGCGTTCGGTAAATTTGGAGTTTTCCAGCAGCGACAATGCGTCTTCGTGCTCCTTTCCCTGCGGCAGCATTTGCGACACATCTTCTTTAAATTTGAGCTGAAAGGTAAAAAATAACATCACCGCGATGCAAACCGCAAACAAGCTGTACACCAGCACTTTCTTGTTCTTAAAATACTCATACAGCCACAGAAATACAGTGCTCATCTATTCAGTGTTCGTTTTTACCGGTGTGTTGAAATAATTGGACAGCGAAATTACGGAAAAAGATATTATAAAATATCATAAAAACAGTGTGGTTTTATGGTATTTTTGGCACTGCAATCAGATGGTATCAGGCAGCGACACCGAGTTTTTATACAACATCCGCCGTGTTTTTTAGTTGATTTTTTGAAAAGCGGTACGGAATTTCGTTAACAAGAAGCGAATTAGGGAATACTGGCAGTCAATTAATTTGCGAATTAGCGAATGAAAGCCGAGTATAGAACAATTTATTTTGGCGATGTTGTATAATAATGTTGTTTAATCTCTGCAAATCTAATGGACATGTAATCTAAATTTTGTTATTCCGTAGGAATAAACTGTTTATAGATATAGTTACACCTAAAACCCAGCTCCGTAGGAGCGCATTACACAGGTCGCTCCTACGGAGCTTTTCGAGAATTGTCTCTTTTGTCTATAAACAGCTTGTCCTGTAAGGACAAGCAATTGCTTCCAAAATATTTATAATGGAAATCAAAATCAATCATTTATATTTATAACAACATTATTCTACAACGTTACCTTAATTTTTATTGCATTTGATTTGCGAAATTATGATAGTTCTAAGCATGGTTTTTGTATGGTTAATAGTGGTTATTTGGGCTAGAGATTGGGTGGATTAGTACACGTGGCGATGCTTTGGAAGAATAGAGAGAGAGAGTATTAACAAGTTATAAACTTGTTTTATTTGTACTCACAAGTTACGCATTGCTAAACATTTCGGCAGCATTAGGAACGTAGTTTGGCAAGCGTGTTTAAGCAGGCATTGGCAAAAACAAATATAAAAAAACCGGTAAGCTTGCATTGGCTGCGACATAGCTATGCCACCCATTTAATAGAAGAAGGCACTGACTTAAGATATATTCTGGAACTATTAGGGCACAGCAACAGCAAGACAACAGAAATATATACACATGTAAGCACTAGAATCTACAAAATATAAAATCACTATTTAATGATTTATAAAATATTTTAATTATATTTGAAATAAATAGTGTGGTTAAAAAGCACACCTATATTCCAAATATGACTGTATATGTGTGATTTTGTCACACATATAAACAAGTTGGCTGTCATTGTAAATAGACATTGTAAGACAAATTAAACTAACTGGATATAAGAAGCAAACCAATATCTTGACATTTCAAAATGGACAAATCCAAAGAAACACTAAAATTAGGTTTGAGTATATTGGCTGGACTTGTAGGTTATGCGACAATCGGCTCATTGGGCTTGTATTTATTAAAGGCGTGTTGGACAGAATACGCAAAGTCAAGTATTGACAAATCTTACACTCTTGAAATGTTGTTGTCAAGACTTTTTGTTGCGACAATTGCAGCAATAACTGCGGGTATTTTGACAACGAAAACTTCTAAACGACAAGGAAAAAGTATTTGGTTTGTTGCAATAACTATTTTCAGTATTGCCGCATATATACATTTTTTTAGAGTTTGGACAGACTATCCGATTTGGTATCATTTGACTTATTTATTGTCAATAATACCAATAATTAAACTGATAAATTATTACTTGACTGAAAAGGATTAAACGAGGAATAAATATGATAAGCAGAAAACAACGAACAGCCAACAAAAAATTGGCACTAGTTGTGGTAGATTTGGTAATTAAAGTTTTGTGTAGTATATTTAATTTGTAAATAAGTGTTGGTTCGTGCTAAACACGCACAACCAGCGCCAATTTTCAACCGTTAGCTGCCATTTTAAGACTAGACACCAAAAATGAACTTTTTCAATAAAAATAAAGAAGACGAAAACAAGAAAAGACTTCAAAATCTTGTCAGTCAAACTAAAGTAGTTGACGAGCCGAACGGTTGGAAAAAAAGTACGTTTGCAATTGGTGGTCTGACAGAAATTGGATTTTCAAAACAGAATCCAAATTTGTTATTAGTAACGTGTTGTGCGATTAAAAGATAATATAAAAAAGATGTTGTGCATCATGTGTTTAGCATGATTTTTGTATGTAATTGTTTGAACATCAAATACTTACTATGCACAACATCAAAACAAATTTCGACAAATTTTTTAATCTTTCCAAACAATTCTTAGCAGAATATTTCTATGAACAGACAAATAACTTTCAATTTTATCCTAAAACACCAAAAATGTCGGATGCTGAAATAGTGGCATTGGCTATCTGTTCAGAGTCGTTAAGTATTGATTCTGAAAATCTATTTTGGAAGAAAATGAAAGTAGAATATGCATCAGCTTTTCCTCAATTAATCGACCGTTCTAACTATAATAAACGCAGAAGAAGATTACAATATTTTATTCAACTTTTAAATGATAAAATAGCCAAACCTTTTAATGAATTCGAAGACGTTTTTATAGTAGATTCTATTCCAATACCAGTGGCACAAATAGCTCGTGAAAAAAGTTCAACCATCTGTAAAGATGATTTTGAAACCGCTCCTAATAAAGGCTATTCTGCCGTGAGTAAATCGTATTTCTATGGATATAAATTACATCTGTGCACAACACTTAATGGCTCGTACATGTCAATGAATATTAGCAAAGCCAGCGTACACGATGTACATTTCTTAGATACTATAAAATATACCGGCATGAACAATGCAACCCTGCTTGGTGATAGAGGTTTTTTATCTTCCACTCATCAATTAGATTTATTTGAATCGTGTAATATCCAACTACAAACACCAATGAGAAACAATCAGGATAACTATCAAAATTATCCAGTAATATTCAGAAAATGTAGAAAAAGAATTGAAACTCTATTCGCTCAACTATGTGACCAATTTATGATTAAAAGAAACTATGCTAAATCATTCATCGGATTGCTTACCAGAATTAAATCTAAACTCTGTGCTTTAACTGCTTTGCAATTCATAAATAAAGTAAACAATAAACCAATTAATCATCTTAAATTTGCTCTCGCTTAATCGCACAACGCGTTATTAGTAATTTCAAGTCAAGGAAGAGGGTTAATTGACTGTCAAAATAGTGTATTAATCGAAAGAGATAATGACACAAAATGGGATTGGATTGACTCATATGAAATGACTTCTAAAGGAATTGGTGTTTTATCGAACGAAATAATATTTGTAAGCGGACTTCACGGAGGAGGTTTGCCTTTAATGAATAAAAATGGAGACGGGCTTTTATATATGGCGACTGAATGGCCAATTGTTGACATCATTTTTGAACCTGATTTTAAAAGTATTTATAAAGAAAATGAAGCAAAAGAATGTTTTAGGATTTTTCACGACTACGAATTAAGAACATACGGTTTTTCGTATGACGGAGAAACATTTATAATTGCGACAAGTAGCGAAATTAACATATACAGAAACAAAAAAAACAGCGCATAACTGGCAGTTTTGCAAAATGAGTTGACAATGTAAACATGGTTCATCGGACTCAACTCATTTTGCAAAGCTGCCGGGCGTTACAAGCAACCCTAAAGACAGACATAACAGAGAAATAAAATATCATGATTAGAATAATTCATATTTCAGACCTGCATTTAGAAAGTGAAACACCTTCTTTTGAAAAGGCGGCAATAATAACCGCCCTATCAATTGACTTAAAAAAACAGGTTAACGAAAATACTCTATTATTTTTTACAGGTGACTTAATTGACAAGGGGGCTCTAAACTTTGTAGACAAAGAAAATGCCTTTTACGCTTTTGAAAAGTCATTCATTGACCCAATTCTCAACCAAAACCCTAGTTTAAAAGGTAAAATTTTCATTGTTCCTGGAAACCATGATGTTTATAGAAATAAAATCGACAAGTACTCAGAAAGCGGTTTGAAATCAGAACTTGACAATGTCAAAAGCTTAGACACATTTATTCAATCAAACCGATTGAAATCAAAACATTTAGAAAGAGTTGAAGACTATAAAAAATGGGAAAGCGACTTTTATCAAAAATACAACTCAAAAAATTCAAGCAATTTTGAATATACTTACAAATTAACCATTGGTAAGTATAAAGTTGGTATCACTTGTTTGAACTCAGCTTGGTTGTGTAAAGATGAATTTGATAAAGAGAATCTACTTCTTGGAAAAAATCAAATTGAAAATTCATTATCTGAGATTAATGATTGCCATATCAAACTTGCATTATCACATCATCCGCTTGAATTCTTTAAAGACTTTGACCGAGAAACTCTCAAAGTTTCAATTTACAGAAACTATGATATTTTGTTTACAGGTCACGTTCATGAAGTAGCTTCATCATACACTTCAGACTTATTAGGAAGTATTTTTATTTCGATAGCAAATTCAACTATTGGTGATTTTCCGAAGGAAAGAAAATATGTAAATGGTTATACAATTGTTGACCTTGAACCAAATCAACATATTACAACTCATTACAGAAAGTTCATTGAAACACATCAAAACTTTGTTCCAAACACTGACATCGGCACGGAAGACGGGAAAAAGACATTTCCAATTTTGAAAGATGAAAAGCTAGAACTGTTTGAAGCAAATCAAAAAATAGTTGAAGGTATTGAAAGTAGATTTTGTGAGAAACTCAATGACGACATCATAATGTCATCAAATAATACAAGCGTAAACTGCTCCATTGATAATTTATTTGTTGAACCTACAATACTAAATAGTCCTCAAGGAAACCTTAAAGAAGAAGACACTATAAGATATACAATTGATTCTATCTTAAATTCAAAAGAAAATTTTCTAATCTATGGATTAAAAGAATCTGGAAAGACGCTGTTACTTGACAAAATGTTCATTGAATCAGTTCGTAGATTTAATCAATTCAATAAGATACCTATTCTGTTAAAATATAGCGACTTTAAGAAAAAAGATATTTTAAGAGTCATTAGAGAATTTCTAGCTGTATCATCAACTGAGATTGACAACTTCTTATCTTCCAATGACACTATTTTGTTCATTGATGACATCGTATTTAATGGTAAAGACAAGGAGCAAATTGATTCATTAAAACAGCTAGTATCAAGATACCCCAAAATACAACATGTTGCCACTGCTGATTTAATTCTGGAAAATGTAATTCCAACAGACTATTTAGACCACAATGACATTCTTAATGTTAACATCACATTTATACAAAATTTCAGTAGCAAAGAGATTAAGCAACTAATTCAAAAGTGGTACATCGGAAAAGAAGTAGACCTGCAAGAAAATATGCAAAAGTTAATAAAAAGCTTTATTGACTTTGGGCTTCCAAAAACTCCTCTATCGGTAACACTATTTTTATGGATTTTTGAAAAGCAAGAGAAAAAACCAATAAATAATTCTGTGCTGGTTGAGCTTTTCATTGAAAATCTTTTGGAAAAAACCAACATTGAAAACATATACAGCGAAACTTTTGATTTTACTAATAAAAAACGTCTTCTCTCTTTTGTTTCAAAATTTATGTATGACAAAGGTGATGCTGATTACAGCTATGCCGTTGATTATGTAGAATTACTAAACTATTTCAAAGAATACCTAAAAACGAGATTTCCCGGACAACCTCAAAAGGTATTGGACGACTTTATAAAAAGGGGTATTTTGACCTATCATGATGACAACCTCGTTAGATTTAAGTCTGCATTTTTCTTTCACTATTTCCTTGCTCTTCATTTTGACTATGACCCTGCATTTAAGGATAAAGTATTTAGTGGAGATAATTATTTGAGTTTCACAGAAGAAATTACATATTACACGGGACTTAAAAGAGACGACTTAGCAATATTGAACTTTACTCAAGAAAAACTCAACGAAGCATTTGGCGACTTCAATAATGACATTAGGAACAATCACGAAAAAGTTGATAAAGTATTAGAGTCAAAACGAAACAATACGGTCACATTTCAAATTGACGAAAAGAAGGCAGAACAAAAGTTATCAGAAAAGCAAGTTGATGACATGTATGATGATTCTCTATCAGCAATTCCTGTTGCTAAAAACATAGAGAAAAAAGATAGTACTAACCAAGACACAAAAAAACAGATTGACAAAGTCTTAAAACTTGCATGCAATGTTTTAAAAAATAGTGAAGATGTTGATGATTTTGAAGCTAAAAGAATTGCATATCAAAATACACTTGTTAGTTCAATTTCATTTTTAATGCAATACAGGGATTCACTGATAATTCATTATATCAAATTCCAGAAACAACCTGACCATTTTCCAAAGAACATAGATTTTCATCTTTTCATTCGTGTAATCCCATTAATTCATCAAGTAGTTATTTTCAACTGGCTAGGTTCTCAAAAATTAAGACCTGTTTTGACAGACAAAATTGAACGTGATAAAACGACATTAAATGTATCTGATTTTGAACGGTTCTTGACAGTCTTTATTTACGGTGATGTGAAAGGTGGAGACTATCCACAAATAATAGAAAAGTTTGTAAGGTCAACAAAGTATAATTATCTCAAAGACCTTTCGTATTTAAAAATCATGTCATATTATCATTTGCGTAACAATGACAAGGAACTTGACAAGTTTTATCTAAGACTTATGGCGGATATAAAACAAGAAATTGGACAATTAGACAAACACAACAAGTCAAAATTCATGCAAAACCTAGAAGATGACAAAAAGAAGGGCAGCTTGTAACATCGGTTTTGCGTAATGGCGGGTATAGTGGTAAGTTGAACGTTAGTTTTTCAAATCAACTTTTGTGGTGGGTTGACAGTTTTGTGCTTCCAAATCCGCCACTACGCAAAGCCGCAAAACGTTAGAGCGCAATTTTAAGCCACTGCAAAACAATGAAAACTGTAGTGAATTTCAGAGGAGCAAAACGATAGTAAAAACTAAAAGATTTTTACGTTGAGTATTGGCGACGAATCGCGGGAAAAGTTTACTTTTCAAAGCGTGAGACGCTTACAATACTCACCAAAGTTACAAGAAAAAAAATTGTGAAACAATAGTTTGAGTGTAACTTATCGTTTTGATAAAATGAGTTTTCACGGCAAAAATGACTGCGGAAATACAAGTATTTACGACAATAATTTTTGCCTAAATGTTTTGCAGTGCGAGCAGCTTAAAACTGGAACTGTTTTAGTAAATTGCATAAACTAAAACAGCGCCTAACAGGCAGTTTTGTAAAATGAGTTGACCTCCTTTAAATAGTTCATCTGTGTCAACTCACTTTACAAAGCTGCCATAACGTTAGTGGCAAGCAATGACAACACCAATTATCTATACTGACAATGGAAAATAAATTTTCAGACCATTATTCATCAACCTCAAGGGGAGCGTATCATGTAGAGAAAGGTTTAACCAATAAAGAGATAGAGGAAATAGCCAACGACAGCCATTTATATGTAATCGTTTTTGAAACCTTAACAAAGACGGATTTCGAAAATCTCGAAAAATATATTTTTTCAAAAAATCCTCAAGTTTTATTATCGAAAACAACTGCTCTCTTACCAGAACCATTAAATCTTAGTTTCTTGCGTTATCTCCCATCCTTAAAAAGACTAAGGATTTGTGATGCTACTTTTTTAACCAAGTCGGATAATGTTGAGCTAATGAGCGGTATTGAGGATTTATCTTTTTTTAGATTTGAACCAAAATTGCTTGATATTTTAAAAACAATAAATCCTCATCTTAAAAAATTATCAATTGAAAGTAACTTGTCAAAAAACTATAATATTGATTTTATTTCAAGATTTAATAATTTAGAATATCTACATATTGAAGGTCCATGCACAGGAATCGAAGAAATAGGCAAATTAATTAATTTACAAGAATTAACTCTACGGTCAATTTCCTTACCAAATATTGATTTCTTAAAGAATATGGACAAATTATGGTCTGTAGACATAAAGTTAGGAGGAATTAAAAATTTTTCAGTTTTAGAATACTTACCAAACATAAAATATCTAGAGTTATGGTTAATAAAAGGACTCAAGGATATTTCTTTTGTTTCTAATATGAAAAGACTCCAAAATATCCATCTTGAATCATTGACGAATATTGAGGAATTGCCATCTTTAGACAAACTAGGTGATTTAAGACGGATTGAATTAATGAATTTAAATGGTCTAAGAAATATAAATGCACTTAAAACAGCACCTAGACTGCAAGACTTTTTCTATACTGACATAAAGAAATTACAACCAATAGATTTAATTCCTGTATTAGAAAATCCCAATGTAAAAAATATATATACATATTTCCCTAGTGACAAGAAGAATAAAGAATTCGAAGTTTTAGCAAAAAAATACGGAAAGACAATCTCTGAATTTCCAGACTTTATTTTTGAGAAATAAAATTTGCCAGCCGCTAACATCACCTAAGCAAGATGCGGGTTGACGTGCAAGTTGCAAGCGCAATTTTTCAGCGGTATAAATTTTTTGTTGGCGCTTGCAATTCACTTCGGAACTTTTTATATCTTTAGTGCTCGTAGACAGTGAAGTGCTCTGAAACCCGCACCTCGCTTAGCTGCGAACCGTTAGAGCGCAATTTTAAGCCACTGCAAAACAATGAAAACTGTAGTGAATCTCAGAGGAGCAAAACGATAGTAAAAACTAAAAGATTTTTACGTTGAGTATTGGCGACGAATCGCGGAAAGAGTGTACTCTTTAAAGCGTGAGACGCTTACAATACTCAGCAAAGTTACAAGAAAAAAAATTGTGAAACAATATTTTGAGTGTAACTTATCGTTTTGATAAAATAAGTTTTCACGAGAAAAATGACTGCGGAAATACAAGTATTTACGACAATAATTTTTATCTAAATGTTTTGCAGTGCGAGCAGCTTAAAACTGGAACTGTTTTAGTAAATTGCATAAACTAAAACAGCACCTAACTGGCAGTTTTGTAAAATGAGTTGACAATGTAAACATGGTTCTTCGGACTCAACTCACTTCGCAAAGCTGCCAGGCGTTAGGTGCAATTTTTCAGAACCACTATAACTTGACAGACAACCAAAATTTTGACTACCTTTGCAACAAAAAAATAGGACTTCTTGAAAGTTGAACAAAACATAGAAAGATTAAAATACTTACTGTCATTGCTAAAAATGTCAGTTGAAGAACTATTGCCTATAATTAATAAAAACCCTAACGGAGAAACATTAAAAAAGCCCATAACAAAAGAACATATTTTTGCTACTAATATTGAACTTGGACATTTGAAGCGAATTGACAAGGTTTTTAATAAAGGTATTCATTATTATTTAGACCCAAAATCACCGGACATTTCAAAAGATGCAAGCATTTTTTTTAGGAAAACTAAATTTGATGTTGATTTGAATTTGGGAGCAAGAAAAATTGTCAATCACTTCGAAGAATTTAAAATATCACTTTCTGCCATTGCAGAACTTTCTGACATTAAGTTTGAACGACAGTTGCCTGTTTTTAAGATAAGTAATAACCCTAAAAATGCAGCATCTGAAATTCGACAACTTATAAATCCTACGTTTAATGCTAACTCAAAAGATTATTTAAAAGAACTAATAAATAAGTTAGCCGAGAAAAATATTTTAGTTTTTGAGTTTGTAGAAACTTGGAACAAGAAAGACAAAGCCAATATTGACGGATTTTTTCTTAAACCAAATGTTATCGTATTAAAGAGATACCAGATTTCATTTAAAAGAGAAATTTTTACACTTGCTCACGAATTAGGACACTATCTTTTAGACGAAGAAGAAATTGACAAAATAGAGTATGATGATTTAGCTAACCAAAATTTATCAAAAATTGAAAATTGGTGCAATGATTTTGCTTACTACTTTTTAAGTGGAGAATTTGAAAAAGTAATTGAAGCAATTGACAATTCAAATCCTCAAAATGATTATAATATTGATTTAGTTCAAAGTATTTCCGAAAAAACTCATTTGAGTAGAATAGCAATTTTTACAAAATTGCTATTGCTGAATAAAATTAGCCCTGCTAATTATAAAAAGGTAAGAAACGAATTTGAAGAAGAGTTTAGAAGAGAACAAGACAGGATAAACAAACAAAGAGAACTTGATAAACAAAATGGAATTAACATAGGTGGTTCAACACCAATTCCAATAAAATCACCTTTATTAGTTTCTACCATTCAAACAGCATTTCTTGAAGGCGTAATTAACGAATATGAATTTTGTAAAAAACTAAATATTAAACCCGAAAAAATAGACAGTTTCCTCTATGAAAGTAGTAATTGATACCAGCTCATTATTGTCGTTGGTTCGTTATTACTTGCCATTTGACAAACAGAAAATATTGTTTGAAATCGTAAAAGCTAAAATTGCTAATGGCGAAATTATTGTCATTGACAAAATAATTGAAGAATGCGAATACACTTCCAAAGGAATTGTTTTGGAAACACTTTCTTATCTAAATGATAAATCATTCAATAAAACTCATAAACTTCCACTAAATACAGAGTTCATTCTTCCACCTGCACCTGCAAAATTTTACAGAATGGTGGACAATAATTTTGTAGTTGCAGTTCTAAAAGCAAGACTGAACGAAACTCAATATGACAGCTTAAAGAATGACTTTATGAACTCTGCTGATATGAAAATGATTTTAACGAGTTTGAATCTTAAAAAGGACAACCCGACCGAAGACATATTTCTTGTTACCGAAGAAACTGAAACAAGTAACGACAACAAAGTTTTTAAGAAAATTCCTGCAATTTGTTCACAGTTAGACATAATGACAATCAATATTCAACAACTCATTGACAAATTTGAAGGTATGAAAATAGAAATCAAATAAAACTGCACCTAACATCGGTAGCCGTTGCACAACTAGCAAATTTTGGTGTACATTTTTGAGTTGTTTATTGTAATATAATTTATTTATTAAACTATTTTTTATTTACTTACTTTCGCTATCTCAGTGCTGGTGGTGTGTAGTAGTATAAAAAGTTCAAAAAGCATGGTTTTTATGCCGTTTTGGGTGCTTTTTGCACTTAATGCTATCACATTTATGGCTCTCTTACGGTTTTGTGTAATCAATCGGATGTACTTATGCAGGTTGTAAGTAATAGCAGCCATCAGTACGTGTTTGTTGGCTTGCTGTATGCCTCGTGTATGCACTCGCTTCATGTTCCTAAAGTTAATCAGCGTTCCTAACACCGGTTCCACTGTGAACTGCATGTTTTATTAGTTTTCTGTGATATGCTTTATTCTGTCTTATCTTTTGATGCATCTTATGTACCATGCGAAACCACAAGGGCAAAATGAGTGGTAGCAATACAAAGCAGTAAAATTGCCACTGACGGTTGACTGAAAAAACCAACGATCGTATATACCAGCGTTGCAAGGGAAATTAAAAATAAAAACGCGAAACTGCATAAAAGCAGTTCCGCGCATAAGTTGAAATCAAAGTGTAACTGGTTTAGATATTATTTTGATACTGTAAAATCTAAGTTAGCAGATGGCGAAGTAGCATTAGTTGCCACTCCGGATTCCATTTTTGTATTGTTGGTGGTCAGTGTGGCTTGTCCTACATAATTACCACTAACGGATGCTAAAGTAAAGAACAGTCTTACTGTTGAAGATTTTGGTGTAAGGTTCCAGGTGCCTTGCAGTGCGAAACTGCTGCCATTGGTAAAACTACCACCTAAAGTACCATCAGCATTAAATGTTAACACAAATGCTTTGTTAGAAAGTGAAAGTCCCGGAACATTAGCAAAACCATTCCAGGTAGTACCACTAAGATCTACAGGTTCCACAGTGTCTTTCTTACAAGAAGTTGTAAACAATATTGCTATGGAAAATGCAAGCAAAAGAATCTTTTTCATAATTTTAATTTTTAATTTCAGGATAATTCCTATTGTAATATAGTTGTTTTTACACTACAGTGCAATATCTGCAGGAAAATATTTTACACCAAGTATGATTTCGTTCGTTTTCGGTTGAGTCGAAGTTGCTGCTGTAATACATGTTTGTCCTGTAAAAGCGACACTTTGCTATCCTATCGCATAAAGTATTTAATAGAAAAAATCTTTTTTCTTGCTTTTATTAAAATTAGGTGTACATTTGTGACTAATTAGTCAGTCAGAAAAATAAAATGGCAAAAGTAACAGAAAAAAACAGCGACAAGCGCAAAGCGATCCTGGATGCTTCCTTAAAGCTTTTTTGTGAGAAATGTTTCCAGGACACTTCGACAGCAAGCATTTCGCAGGAAGCCAATGTAGCCACCGGTACCTTATTCCTTTACTTTGAAAACAAAGAAGCATTGGTGAACGAGTTGTACCTGGAATGTAAAAACGAGTACGCGGCTTATTTGGAAAACGGCGTTGAGCAGCATCTTACCTTCAAAACCAAACTGAAACATATCTGGGAAAAAGGGCTGGAATGGCGCATCAACAATCCTGATAAACTGAAATTCATGATGCAGTTCTGCACCTCGCCTTACATTACTAAAATGACAAAAGATAAGGCATTACTCAGGGTGAACTTGCTGAATGAAGTCGTAAAAGAAGGCATCGCCAGTAAAGAAATATCCAATGCAGATGAAGAATTACTCACTGCTATGTTGGCAGGTTACTTACATATCTCTTCTTCTTTCTTAATGGAAAATGCGGACGACAAACGCTTCAAAAAATGGAAAGACGAAGCATTTGATTATATCTGGCGAGGCATCCATTGATTTTTTTTAACACCAAATATGACTGATTAATCATTCACGATAAAAACACAATACATCCATGAAACGCAACATACTACCAGTACTTGCTCTACTCGTCTTAACCATAAGCAGTAAGGCGCAGACCCAAGACACCGCTTTCACGAAAGCTACCCTGAACGATATTATTGGTTATACCATCAAACATTTGCCGGCTATTCAGAAATCAGTCATTGATGAAGACATCACCAAATTGCAGGTCAAAAGCAGGATCGCAGACTGGTATCCGCAACTGGATTTTAACTATAATGTACAGCATAATTTCCAATTGCAGACGGCTTCTTTCGGCGGACAGGTTATACAATTAGGTAATCGAAATACTTCATTAGCGCAACTCGCGCTCAATCAAAATATAGTGAATCCAAACTTAGTGTTAGCCGTAAAAACAGCAAAACAAACGAAGACCTTATCAACGCAAACTACTGAAAACATTAAGATAGACGCGATAGCCAATGTCAGCAAAGCGTATTATGATGTATTGATCACACAGCAACAAATCAAAGTAGCTGATGAAGATATCATTCGTTTGGAGCGCAGTTTGAAAGATGCGACTGCGCGTTACGAAAGCGGTATCGTGGACAAGACCGATTTCAAGCGTGCAACCATCGCATTGAACAACACCAAAGCATTGAAAACATCCGGGCAGGAAATGGTAAAAGCTAAACTGGCTTACTTGAAATTACTGATGGGTTACCCGGACAGTGCGGCGTTGAATATTGTTTATGACAGCATACAGATAGAAAGTGAATCCAACTTTGATCTGACACAACAGATCAGTTACAACAATCGCATTGAATACCAGTTGTTGCAAACACAGAAAAAACTGAATCTCGAGAATCTGAAATACACGAAGTATGCGTTCATGCCTTTAGTATCCGGCTTTGGCGCATACAACATGAATTTCCTGAACAATGATGGCTTAAAACTATACTCCAAAAACTATCCGAATTCGTATGCAGGCATTGCACTGACGATACCTTTATCGCAAGGCGGCAAGCGTTTAATGAATATTAAACAGGCAAAGTTCCAGATCAAAAAAACAGACCTCGATATTACCGATGCTGAAAATAATATCAACGCGCAATATGCACAGGCAATCGCTGCCTACAACAGCAACTTAGCGAATTACAAAGCGCTGAAAGAAAACATGGACATCGCGAATGAAGTGTATGGCATCATTGACTTACAGTATCGCGCAGGCATTAAAACGTATTTAGAAGTGATCACTGCACAATCCGATCTCCGTACTTCACAGATCAATTATTACAACGCATTATTTCAACTGCTTGCAGGAAAGATAGACCTGCAACGCTCATTAGGACAACTCAAATATTAATACTCAAACAAGCAATTTATGATCTTTCCATTCACCAACAAAATAGCAACAGCAACGATAATCAGCATCATCCTGTTATCTGCTTGCAAGAATAAAAACAACAACGCACAACAATGGGATCCAAATGCTGCAGTGGAAGTAGAAACAATAACCGTAACTGCGCAAAACGTTTCTTATTTCGACCAGTTTCCGGGAACTGTTGTCGCACTGAACCAGGTAGATCTGCGTCCGCAGGTAAGCGGTTATATCAGCGGTGTGTATTTCAGCGATGGACAACGTGTTTCCAAAGGACAAAAATTATACAGCATAGATGAGCAGATGTATTCTGCGAACTATCAGCAGGCAGTGGCGAATTTACAGGTTGCTGAAAGCAATTTAGCCAAAGCGCAAAAAGACGCAGACCGTTTCGCGGAACTCGACAGAAAAGATGCGGTAGCCAAACAACAGGTGGATTATGCCAACTCAGCGCGCGATGTAGCAGCAAAACAAGTCGATGCAGCAAAAGCAGGTGTTAAAAGTTTACAGACCAGCGTAAAATATACCACCATCACCGCTCCTTTCAGCGGAACAATCGGTATCTCGCAGGTAAAAACAGGCGCGGCAGTTACCGCAGGCGTAACCTTATTAAATACGGTATCGACCGATAATCCTGTTGCAGTGGATTTCTCTATTGACCAGAAAGAAATTTACCGTTTCAGCAAATTGCAGCAACAGCCGAGTGCGAAAAATGATTCTACTTTTAAACTGGCGTTCAGCGATAACGAAGTCTATCCATATTCAGGACGAATCGATTTGTTAGACCGTGCCGTAGATGCAACTACAGGAACCTTGAAAGTGCGTTTGAATTTTCCAAATCCACAGAATTTACTGCGTGCCGGCATGACCTGCATCGTGCGTGTATTAAATAACAACAACGCTCCTGTTATCTTAATTCCGAACAAAGCCATTACTGAACAGTTAGGCGAGTTCTTCGTGTATGTGGCATCCGGCGGAAAAGTAACACAACGCAAAGTAACCATAGGCACTGCTATTGGACAAAATATTATCATCAAAGAAGGATTAAAAGAAAATGAAGTGATCGTTACAGACGGCGTGCAAAAACTGCATGAAGGTTCTGCAATAAAAACGGCTGTTGATTCTACGAAAAAATAATCCTTAAAACAACTCAACAATGATAGCGAATACATTTATCAAAAGACCTGTCACGGCTATAGTCATTTCTGTAGTGATTGTAGTAACAGGTTTAATAGCATTACTTAATCTTCCGGTGGCGCAATATCCAAATATCACGCCGCCGCAGGTATCGGTGTCCGGTGTGTTTACAGGCGCTGACGCGCAGACCGTAGAACAAACGACTACCACTGCCATTGAAACACAAATTAACGGAACGCCCGGTATGTCTTATCTTTCGAGTACCAGTACCAGCGATGGCCGTTCCAGTATCAACGTAACCTTTGATGTCGGTACAGACATCGACATCGCTGCACTGGATGTGCAAAACCGTGTGAGTGTTGCCGAACCAACTTTGCCGGATGGCGTTAAACGTTTAGGTTTATCCGTGCGAAAACGCGAAGCCGGTATCATGATGGTGATTGCCTTGTTCTCACCCAATAATACGCACGATGCTACGTTCTTAGGAAACTATTCCAATATCTATATCAAAGACGCTTTATTGCGTGTAAAAGGTGTCGGCGATATTATGTCGTTCGGCGATGATTTTGGTATGCGTATCTGGTTAAATCCGGATAAGCTGGCTGCTTTAAACATGACGACCAATGAAGTGCTGGCTGCCCTGCAAGACCAGAATTTACAGGTAGCGGCAGGTTCTGTCGGCGGTGCGCCACAGCAAACTTCGCAGTCGTTTGAATACAATGTGTTCACCAACAGCCGATTAAATAAAGTAACCGAATTTGAAAACATAGTGGTAAGAAGCAACGGCGGCTCGGTGACCTTTTTAAAAGACATCGCGCGCGTGGAACTCGGTAAATTCAACTACAACAACAATGCGTATGTAAACGGCAAGAAAGCGGCGTTCATGCTCATCAATCAATCGCCTGGTGCGAACGCGTTAGAAACATACGAAGCTGTAATTAAGAAAATGGAAGAAATGAAAAAAACATTTCCGAAAGACGTCGATTACCTGATTCCGTATGAAACCGTTTCCGTAGTAAGTGCATCGATCAACGAAGTGATCCATACGTTTATTGAAGCACTACTATTAGTGATCATTGTAGTGTTCCTGTTCTTACAAAGCTGGCGTGCTACCATCATTCCGGTACTGGCAATTCCGGTTTCGTTAATAGGTACTTTTGTGTTCTTCATTCCTTTAGGTTTCTCAATTAATACACTGACTTTATTCGGTATGATTCTCGCCATCGGTATCGTAGTAGATGATGCCATTGTTGTGGTCGAAGCCGTACAGCATCATATCGATCACAGTCATTTAAGTCCGAAAGAAGCCACGTATAAAGCGATGAAAGAAATTTCAGGACCTGTAATCGCAATTGCATTAATATTAGCAGCCGTATTTATTCCGGTTGGCTTTATTCCGGGCATTGTCGGACGCTTGTATCAGCAGTTTGCCATTACGATTGCAGTTTCTGTATTGATCTCTGCCTTTGTCGCATTGACCTTAACACCTGCATTGTGTACTATCTTATTAAAACCACATAATCCAAATAAGAAGAAAAATGTATTCGATAAATTCTTCGACGGCTTCAACCGCTGGTTCGAAAGAGTAACGAATTCTTATACACATGGCGTGGCAAGATGGATCAGGTTCACGCCGGCTGTCATCATCTTCATGGTGTGCTTGTTTGTCGGCTTAGGATTTTTATTCAAAGCAAAACCCACCGGTTTTATTCCGAATGAAGACCAGGGTTATATGTTCATCACGTACGAATTACCGGAAGCCACTTCTATCGCGCGCAATATCGAAACCTTACATAAGATTATCGGTGAACTAAGCGACATCAAAGCGATTAAAAACACTGGTGCTGTGGCAGGATTGAATGCGGTGAGCCAGTCCAATAAATCCAATGTCGGTACTATCTTTATTTTGTTCAGACCATGGGAAGAACGTAAAGGCAAAGGCGGCAGCTTGGAAGAAATCATGGCGGATGTGAACATGCGTATGGCTAAAATTAAAGAGGCACGAATTATGGCGATTGCACCGCCGTCAATACAAGGTTTAGGCAGCACCGGCGGTTTTACGTTCGAATTACAAAAACGCGAAAGCACCGATGATATCAAAGCATTTGAGAAAGTAAGTAACGACTTCCTGATGGCGTTGTACCAGCGTCCGGAGATTGGTATGGCATACAGCTTCTTCAATGCACGCACACCGGGTTACCAGGTAGATGTGGACAGAGTGCAGGCGAAAAAATTAGGCGTCAACCTGACCGATGTCTATAGCACGATGTCCACCTTATTAGGCAGTTCGTACATCAACGATTTCAACTTATACGGTAGAAACTTTAAAGTAGTGGCGCAGGCAGACACCGGCTATCGCGGTTCGCTGGATGCCCTGCAGAAATATTATGTACGCAACAATGCTGGTGGCATGATTCCGCTAAGTGCATTAGTGAGTTCTAAAGTCATTGAGCAGCCGGCGATGATTGCGCATTATAATATTTTCCCAACGGTAGAAATCAACGGCGAACCGAAAGAAGGTTACAGTTCCGGTCAGGCACTGGCGGCTTTGGAAGAAGTAGCCAAAACCCACTTGCCGGCAGGTTATGGTTATGAGTTTTCCGGCTTAAGCTTAGAAGAAAAATCAGCAGGCAGCAGTTCTTTGTATATCTTCCTGTTATCATTGGCGTTTGTATTCTTATTCTTAGCGGCCTTATACGAAAGCTGGGCGATTCCGTTTTCCGTATTGTTTGCCGTACCTATCGGTGCGTTCGGCTCTATCCTTACGCTGACCTTTATTCCGTCATTAAGCAATAACGTTTATGCGCAGATCGGTTTGATAACCTTAATTGGTCTGGCAGCGAAGAATGCTATCTTAATTGTAGAGTTCGCCAAAGAGCGCGTGGATGCAGGCATGAACGTTGTCAAAGCCACCTTACAGGCAGTACAATTGCGTTTGCGTCCGATCGTCATGACCTCACTGGCATTTATCTTTGGTGTATTGCCGTTAGCATTCGCCACCGGCGCCGGCGCAGAAGCACGTAAAACCATCGGCTGGACGGTTTTCGGCGGCATGCTCGCAGCCACCACCTTAGCGATATTCGTAGTGCCTGTCCTGTTCGTCCTGATCACCAAAATCGCCAACCGCAACAAAGTGATGGAAAAAGAAGAACTGGCGAATGAGAATTATGGCGGATAGTTTTTAACTTATTTATTATATAGAAAAAGCCATCGCGAGTGCGGTGGCTTTTGTTGTTTTCATTCAAATCAATAAGCCAAACCGTAAACAAACCACTGTCCTCTCTTCCCCTCTTTGGAGAAGCACTGTCCTCATTTCCCCTCCTTGGAGGGGATTAAGGGGTGGGTAAAAATAAATTTCAAAAAATTTATGGAATCCACACTCTTTATGTATCTAAATAGTATGAGAAAGATTATTCCATACAATCCGATACTAAAAGAATTTGCAAGACAGCTTAGAAACAATTCTACCAAAAGTGAAATAAGGTTGTGGTCTTATCTGAAAGGCAAACAACGCTTAGGTTACGATTTTCACCGGCAGAAACCAATTGATAATTATATCGTGGATTTTTATTGCTGCGATTTATGTTTGGCAATTGAATTAGATGGCATTACACATACTTATGAAGATTCAGCGGAAAAGGATGCCGAAAGAGATGGAAGGTTACGATCATTAGGAGTTACTGTTTTAAGGTTTGAAGACAGGTTTGTGTTTAAGCAAATCAATTGGGTGTTAGAAGAAATTGATGTAACAATTAAAAAATTAGAACATGCAAAACCCACCTCTTAATCTCCTCCGAGGAGGAGAAACCGCAACTGCAAATCTTCCAGTAAATACTTTTGCAAAACGGAAGTATTCCATAATCATATACAACCCAAAGTGCATAACTTCCTTTCTATATATCACCATCATACAGTATTTGCCTCCTTAAAGACATCACCATGCCGCATTTCCCTTCCTGGAGAGGTCACCATACGCATTTTCCCCTCCATGGAGGGGGCAGGGGTGGGTAAGCAATCTGAAAATAATTTCAAACAACTAATTTCAATAACTTTAAATAATTAAGCTATGACTGTAATAAAAAAAGGCACCGAAGCCGACAAAAAAGAATGTCCATCTGTAAAAAACCAATTATTCTTCCTTCTATAATAAGTATTATTGGTGGATGGGAAGAAAAATGCCCTTGGTGTAAAAAAATAATAAGAGGTAATGGAAAAAGAATAAGAGATCAAAATAAAAAATAATTAGCTGACAAATCACTATTATCATTATAGTTACAAAGATGTCTTCTATAATTGTATTTGCTTATCATTTGAAAATCTAATCAACGAATTGCATAATAAAATAGTTGACAAATGAGAATTACGGCGGGTAGTTTTTGAATTATACTTATTTATAACAAAAGCCATCGCGGACTGCGGTGGCTTTATTGATTATTCTGTATTTCTGTATAACTTTATACTATGGCAGATGTACATAGCAAAGAAGTTAGAAGCTACAATATGAGTCGCATAAAGAGCAAGAATACCAAACCAGAAATTCTGGTAAGAAAATTTCTGCATGCACAAGGATTTCGATTCAGAATACATGATAAAAAACTGCCTGGAAAACCCGACATAGTTCTTCCTAAATACAAAACCGTCATCTTTGTTCATGGATGCTTTTGGCATGGACACGAAAACTGCAAATATGCTACTATTCCAAAAACCAGAACAGAATGGTGGACGGATAAAATTAAATACAACCAACTTAACGATAATAAAGCTGTTCAACTTTTGAAGAAAGATAAATGGAAAATTATCACTGTATTTCAATGTCAGTTAAAAGGTGCAAAAACTGAAACATCCTTAAATAAAATCATAAAGCCCCTCAATAAGTTTAAGGAAGTAAACCTTAAATAAAATCTCTACGCATTTATCAACAATAAAAATATTCCAAAATGGAATACCAAATGCAATTTAAGAATATTGCATGTTGGAATAATTACTTATTTCTAATTGTATGAACGAAAAGAAAATAAACCAATACATCTCACACCAGTTAGTAAAGGCACGTGAAGAACTTGGACTAACTCAAATGAAAGTTGAGCAAGATAAAGTTATGAAACAAAGTACTCTATCTAAAATTGAAAATGGTGTGAAAAAAATTAGTGCTGCAAAGCTTTTTGTCCTAGCAGATTATTACAAAAAACCTATTGAATACTTTATTGAGAAATGACCTTAAAAGCAAATATAAGCATCGATGAATTTGATGGCAAACGTTTTAAAGTAACATTATACGAACCTGATAATAATCGTAAGGCTGTTATAACACATTATCTCCATAATATAGATAATGGTGTTGCAAAATATTATAAGAAAGATGCGTTAAAGTATATTAAAGAATATGTTCAACTTAAAGAAGAAGATGAAAATATTTCTTTGGCTGCTGAAGTTGCAATACAACAACTATTATTTGAAGTTGAAAATGTACCATTTCCTACTCCTGAAAATTATAGTTTTAAGTTCATAGATTTATTTGCAGGTATTGGAGGATTTAGAATTGCAATGCAAAGGTTGGGCGGAAAGTGTGTCTTTACTTCTGAATGGGATAAAGAGGCGCAAAAAACTTACAAAGCTAATTTTGGAGAAGTACCATTTGGAGACATAACAAAAGAAGAAACAAAAAAATATATTCCTGATGATTTTGATGTATTATGTGCTGGTTTTCCTTGTCAGGCGTTTTCAATTGCAGGTAAAAGAGGTGGATTTGAAGATACAAGAGGAACTTTATTTTTTGATGTAGCAGAGATCATTAAGAGAAAGAAACCAAAAGCTATCTTTCTCGAAAATGTAAAAGGTCTTAGAAATCATGATGGTGGAAAAACACTAAACAAAATTTTGGATGTATTACGTAATGTTTTGGGATATTTCGTACCTGAACCTCAAATAATTAACGCAAAAGACTTTGGAGTTCCACAGAATCGTGAACGCATATATATTGTGGGTTTTCGAAAAGATCTTAAAATTACTGAATTTGATTATCCGAAACCATTAGGAAAGAAAGTTTCATTTTCCCATGTTAAAGAAAAAAAAGTTGTTCCAACGAGATATTATTTATCTACTCAGTATTTAGGCACATTAAAAAGCCATAAAGAAAGGCACACCAATAAAGGAAATGGTTTTGGTTATGAAATAATTCCTGACAATGGAATAGCTAATGCTGTTGTATGTGGTGGAATGGGCAGAGAAAGAAATTTAGTTTTGGATCAAAGAATTACTGACTTTACGCCAGAAACTAAAATTAAGGGTGAAGTGAATCGCGAAGGTATTCGTAAAATGACACCACGTGAATGGGCAAGGCTTCAAGGTTTTCCTGATAACTATATTATAAATGCTGTAGCAGATGCTTCTGCATATAAACAATTTGGAAATTCGGTAGCAGTACCTGCTATTCAGGCCACTGCCGAAAAAATACTTGATGTGCTTTTGAGTAAAACAACTCATTATAAGATTCAAGAAGATTCACCTTACATTCTCAATGAACCAAAACCTAAAAAAAATGCTAACAGGAAATAAAGGCGAATGGAGTGAAGTATATGTGTTAATTAAATTACTTGCTGATTTAAAACTGTTCTCAGCAGATGAGAATCTCAATAAAACTGAATCTTATTTAGATATACTATCAATTCTCAGAAATGACATTATTGATTTTAATTATTTACCATTAAATGCTAATATAAATGTAATTAATGTAAATAATAACAAGACCGTTTTTACTATTTCAAGAATTGAATTATCTGAATTTGCTAAAAAAATATTTAATGAAATAAAAAATGGAAAGGGAAATGCTTTTTCTTTAAGCGATGAATTATTAAATGGTTTAAGAGAATTATCTATTAATAAATTAAAAGAAAAGTCAAACAGCAAAGGTGATATTAACATCTTAGTTCATGATCCATCTTGTGGAATAAAAACTCAAAAGAAATTTAGCATTAAATCCTTTATTGGAAGTTCTCCCACGTTATTTAATGCAAACAAAACAACTAATATTATTTATGAAATCAAGGACTCAGATGGTTTACCAATGCCTTCTGATAAAATTATTCAAATAAATTCAATAGAAACAAGATTTAAGTATATTGACAGAATTAAATCTATAATTGAAAATGAATACCACATATATTATAGTAGTTTTGAAGATGAAACCTTTCTTTTAAATCTTGAAATTATTGATAGTAAATTGCCAGAAATTATTGCATTTGCTGTTCTTGAAAAATATGTAAATAGAATTACTAAAATTATTGATGTTATAAATAATTTAACAACAAAAAATCCATTAGGCTATAACTTAACCAAAGGGCATAATTTTTATGAATATAGAATAATTAATTTTTTAGTAGAAGCTGCATTAGGTATGACATCCGCTGCTGTTTGGAATGGAATACATGATGCTACTGGCGGAATAATTATCGTTAAAGATGATTCAGAGGTTGTATGCTACCATTTGATTGAATTTAATAAATTTAAAAGTTATTTAAAAAGATCTGCAAGGCTAGATAATCCATCTGGTGGAAGAATGGATTATGGTACCATATATGAAGAAGATGGCAAATCATTTATTAAATTAAATTTTATTGTTAAAGCATAGTTGCATAATAGATTTGTGATATAAATGTACCTTTGCTGTTTCTAGCCTTGTGGGTTTCCAGCCAACAAACCACTTCACCACAAAAACCTCACTCACTCACGTCCACTTATCGCGTAACTAACCTTCCCTTATCCTTTCTTAACAAATCCACTTGCGCAAATAAGCAGAGCTTTCTTACATTTGAATAAATGTCAAATTTATGAAAACAAAGATCATCTTATACCTTTTCCTGTGTTTCGCATTCAGTCGTGGTATGGCGCAGGACATGAAAGAAAATAACCAGCGCTTTATTGAAGTGACCGGAAGCGCCGAAATGGAGGTTGAACCTGACGAGATCCGTTTCCAGATCCGCATCGGCGAATATTTTAAAGAAGAATACGACAAAGGAAAGACCGAAAAAGATTACTTGACAAAAGTGCCGCTCGAAGATATTGAAAAGTCGCTCATGAAAGAGCTTGCGTCCATCGGCATCACCAAAGAACAAATGACCATCAGCGATGTATCGTCCGAATCTTACTGGCTGTCTGATGCGAAAATGTTCCGCAAAAGCAAAACCATAGACATTAAGATCACCGATTTTAAAAAGATAGCCGACATCATCAGCGGCGTCAAAACAAAAGGCGTGAAAGAAATGGGTATTGTTGAACTTAAAAACAAACGAATTACCGAATATCGCAAAGAAGTGAAGATGCAGGCAATGAAAGCCGCTAAAGAAAAAGCGGACTACCTGCTGCAAAGTGTCGGCGAAAACATTGGCAAGCTGCTTTCCGCTACCGAACTCGACAATAACAATAATTACTTCTGGCAGCCGCAAAACATGCTGAGCAACACTGCCATGCCTGCACAGCAAAGCGGTGGCAACGACGATACCAATATCCGTAAAATAAAGCTGAAGTACGAGATACGTGCGCGTTTCGAGATCAAGTAATAAAAAAACCTCGCTCACGCGAGGTCCAATGATGACTGTGTTCAAGAAAACTGAATTCAAAGATAAATCACAGCCGTATAAACCGCTCAACCAATGCGTAAACGGTCATTTTATTGAGTAAGCGGCATCCGCAAAGCTAAATCAGTACAAAAGAACGATAATCTGTTGCTCCGAATCAACAGTGTGTTGCACCGAATGAAAACCATGTTGCTCAGAATTTATAGCGTGTTGCTCCATATTTAAAATTTGTTACACAGAATGATGAGCGTGTTACACCGAATGAAGAGTGTGTTGCATCCAATTAAGAGTGTATTGCAACTGAGTAAGTGCGTATTGCTCCGAATGAAGAGTGTGTTACACCAAATAAAGACTCTATTATTCCGAATGAAGACTCTGTTGCACGAAATGAAAAGTGTTTTGCACCGAATGAAGACTGCAAAACGCACAAACGCTGTTGCGACACAATAAATAAACAGCACCGGCGTTACTAATATATAAAAATAAACGGATATGCTCACGCTCAATATTAAAGCGGTGATGAACGCCCGGGAAATCTACAATCACAACGCATTCTTGTGCAGTCATGGCTTTACTTATTTCACCGCGAGCCGCTTACTCAACAATAAAGTAAAAAGCATCAGTCATACGCACCTGGAAAAGCTGTGCATGCTCCTGCGCTGCACGCCGAATGATCTTTATGTCTGGAATGGCGCAAACTCGATGCTGAACAATGCTAACCAGCCGCTGAGTCAATTGACTGCAATTGCGGTAAAACCTCCAACGCACAATGTGTACACTAACTTACCGCTCAATAAAGTATTGGAATTGCGCAACTCCATTGATGAAGTAGTGAAGCATGCGAAATAGATGAAGAAGATGATTGCCTGTTATTGCGCTATCTTTTTCTTATACATCACCAACATTAAATAAGTAATGCATCCGGCGAGCAGACCGGCAACAGTAGCAAACGTAATAGCACCTAAGGTATATTGGATCACGTTTATTTTTATCGTTTCTAAAGAAATATTCCGGCTGAATAACACATAGCTCGCCTTATCGCCCATCCATATCGTACCGATCTTAAAACTCAGGTAAATAATGATCGGTATCATCGGCGGAATGCTGATGTGTGCGAACAAAATGAAAATTAATTTATTCAGGCGGAAATAGGCAGCAACTGCAATGCCGATGAGCAACTGAAAACCCCAAAGCGGCACAATACCCATGAAGATGCCAAAGCCAACAGAAACCGATGTCACCCAGTTAGATGTTTCGGAATGAAATACTTCATACTTCATTTGTCTGTAGGTTTCCTTTTTAAACCACGGAACGATAAAGTTTCTCGGATGTATGTATAATGCGGCAATCAGCACCAACACGGTGTTCAGCAAACTGATGCGTGTAAAATCTTTTAACGGCCTGAAATGTGTGATACGCGTTTCTTTCGGTGCGTAATATACGGTCACAGGAACGGAATCCACTTTTATATGTTTCCACGATGCGCGAACGATTACTTCAATCTCGAATTCAAATTTCTTGGTGAAGAAGCGCATATCTTTCATCAGCGATATCGGATACAAACGGTAGCCGGATTGTGTGTCAGGCACCGTTGTAAATGTTTCTGCCCAGAACCAAAACGTTGAGAACTTGTTGCCAAAGCTGCTTTTCGTTGGTACCGATTCCTGATCCATGTTGCGCGCACCGATAATCAGCGCCTGCCCATTCGTTTCTAAATACTCGAGAAACTTTGGCAGGTCTTTCGCAAAATGTTGTCCGTCAGAATCTATAGAAATGGCGTTCTCATAACCTAAATCCAACGCCGCTTTAAAACCGGTGCGCAAGGCAAACCCTTTTCCCTGATTTACCGCATAACCAACATTCTTCACCTGCGGAAAATCTGACAATATACTTAAGGTAGAATCTGTCGAACCATCATTAATAACCAATACGTTGGATGTGTATTCCAGTACACTTTCGATAACCTGCTTTAAAGTTTGCTCATTGTTGTATGTCGGAATCAGCACACACGTTTTCAGGTCAACAAACTTCTGATGGTAATTCAATTCGGACATATCAGGTTAAATATATACAGCGCTGCTGATCTTTAAAAATACGGTTTCATCAGCAGATATGGTGCTGCTTATTTTAATCGAATGGTCGTCACTGCTTTCATACTTTATAGTAATATCGAGCTCCGGATGCTGCTGCGGAATCACCACACTGGTAAACTTTACATTGCCAATGCTTTGCAGTTGCACAACACGCTGCACTTTATCTGAAACAATATCTTTCACCATTTGCAGCATACACACACCAGGCACCACCGGCTGTTCCGGAAAGTGGCCTTCAAACACCGGATGCGTTGCATTGATGCTCACTTTGGTCAGTGAACTTGTATCATTCAGCGCTTCCTGCGATACTATCGAATAAAAAGAATCTCGTAACATCTAACGGTCAATTTGTTTTAGCGAAATATCAAAACTAAATGTATGATATTGAATAAAAATGACATCTGCGATGCCGTTTTTTGCGCCGTCTAAGGTAATACTTATTTTGGGTTTATGCTTATTTGAACTCGTTTCTATATGTTTCAGTTCCGAACAATTTTTCAGCGTACTGTAAATAACATTTTCTTTGCCGTTTTCCAAACGATAGTTGTTTAACGAATCAGGTTCTACTTCTAAATAATTATCAATGTTGCCGTAATTCATCAGTATCAACCGGAATACTTTCTGAAGCTGTGTCGTCACCACTTTTTTGTTCAGTTTTTTGATGCAATATTTTATGGCAAAGGTGTTATTCGTCAGTTCAAAATCGAAAAACTTGATACCGGTTTCGCTTGTGAACAAGATGCGTGTGGTATCTGCTGACATTTTTTTCACTAACAACAAACCGCTTAAGTGATTGCCGACTACGTTTACTTGTGTGTTGTATAAAACCGATTGAAAATTCGGTTTGAGTTGCTGCAAGCAAGTATTTGGTGTATTAGTAGTTGCTGTTTGTTGCGGCATCTTCGGTGTGCATGCAGCAATGAAGATGAGAGCGATCAAAATAAAAAAGGAATTAACAGAAATTTTTAAAGGCATACAAAAAATGGTTACAACACAAATAAATAGTAAAACAGATTGCTTCGTAACTCGCAATGACATAAACATCGCTTCGCGTCATTGCGAACAAAGTGAAGCAATCTCTTTGCATTCAAGCATCAAATTTACAGCAATAATGTTTGTTTGATAAATTTTTTAAGGTATTTCTGTGTAAATCTACTTGCTCACAAAATTAGCATCTGTCACGCCAACGTTGAACTGTTTATTAATAAATGTAAGTGTCGTATTATCGCCAGAAGCATCGATCATATCGAATTTATTCACTGAAAAATCTTTCTTGTCGATGAAGATATTGATCTTTTTAATGAAGTCTTTCATCTTTTTCATTGTTGGCGTCAGCTCAAGCAAGTATTGCTTTTCATTCTCCGAAACCGTTGACGTGAAATTGCTATTGTCGAGTGCCGTACCTTGCACGCAATCGATCATGATCTTGTTGATGTTCTCAAACAGCTTGTTGCTTTTAGAAGAAAAGGTGTTTGACTTTTGCTCGTCTTTGATAAACACTTTATCGCCGTTGATAATGAGTAAATATTTGAACGGCGTCGTGTATTCCATGCGCGCCATATTTTGCTTTTTGAACATGAACGATCCTTTGGACGTAATCTTTTCTGATAAAACGCTCAGGTTCTTTTCCTGTATGAAATCGCATTTGATCGAATTGACTTTCTTCGAAGCATCAGCAAACGCTTTCTTAAATGCAGGCAAATCTTTCACCGGTGTGTATCCTTTTATCTGCGCCAGTGCGCACATCGGAATTAAAAAAAATAAGAATAAAAAGTTACGCATACGCTTCCATATTTATGAGTTTATCTAAACGAACAATTTTAAAACCATTGGCATGCACTGCATCAATGATATGCTGCAAACTTTCAACAGTGATCTGCGGCGTATCATGCAACAGCACAATCGAACCAGGTTTTAATTTTGGTATAATGTTACTTAACAATTTTTGTTCCACTTTTACAACCGTGTCCATCGAACGAATGTTCCAGCCAATCGAATGAAAATTTAATTGATTGATCGCTTTCGCCAGATTCGGATTAGTGACACCGTACGGCGGACGAAAATAAGTCATTTTTTTGCCGATGAGTTGTTGCACTAATTCATTCGTTTTTATTAATTCTGCTTTCATTTTTTCTGTTCCATTCAGATCAAAAAAGAAATGATGCGAATAACTGTGATTGCCGATGATATGGTTTTCCGCATCGATTCGCTTCAGTAATTCTTTGTTATTTTCGATGCGATTACCAATACAAAAGAAAGTGGCTTCAATATTGTTTTGCTTTAAAATATCTAAGATCTGTGACGTATAATGATCGGCAGGTCCGTCATCAAAGGTTAGTGCAATTTCTTTCTGAGTCGTGTTTCCTTTACTGATAGAATCAACAAAAAAATTCGCTCTGATCTTGATCGCACCGAAAATTAAAATGTGCTGATAAATCAAAACAGGCAATAAAAAATACCAAAACGAAAACGGCAAGATGAACCGCGCTCCTGTCATCAACGCAACGATCACATAAAAAGCAATTCGTATGGTTTTATAATTTAGCACGCCGACAGCAAAATAATGGAATGATTGGAAGACGCATATTGGTTATACACGAGCACGTTTTTCAGCGACTTATTTTCATGCAACATCATATTCGCTACACTGAACGCATACGCATTTGCCGTTGCATATTCACCGCAAGTATGTTTGTAATACGTTACTCTATCTTGCAATGCCAGCGCATCAATAACAGCTTTGTCGTTTGCATTTAATGTATTTGGAATACTTCCAACAACGATTGCATCTATATCATTTATTGCTGCAATCGATTTTAATTGTTCAATGACTTTTGCTGTTTCCGTATTCGAAAACAATTGCACCGTTTTTAATTCCGCAAAACATTGTTCATTCTTTTCGTTAGCTAACACAAAAAAACTCGCACCTTCGCCTGCAACATCTGTTGGTTGATAATAGCCAATGCGCTTCATCAGATCGTAGCTGTCATCAGTCAGTTCGTCCGCAGCACCAACCAAAACCGTATTGGCTTCCTGTTCCTGTATCAATAAAAACGCGTCCAGCAAAGCAGACTCAAACGAAAAATTGCGTTGCGAATAGGTCGAATTATATGCATGGCATTTTAACTGCAATGCAATTTGCGAAGCGATACTGTTGTGTGTAGAAAATATGAATGGAGTTGGATTCAATGTTTCTTCTTTGTTCGTGATCATCTTGCGCAAAAACAAAGAGGTATCTTCGAGACAGCCAAAACCGGTGCCGACAATAATAGCGTCTGGTATTTCCACATTAGCGCTTCTTAACGCCATCATTGCGCTTGCTGTACCAATTTTTATGATGCGACTGATTCTGCGCAAGGTTCTGCTGTCGAAGAAAGCTGAATAATCCGGTTCGATACAAGCTAATCTTCCTGATGCGACTTGTTCCGGATTCGTTGCCGAATCAGGTACAATTTGTCCGATGCTTTTTATATAAACAGCCATCTTAATTCGCGGAAAAAATTAAAGATGAACAATTGCCGCCAAAACCAAATGAATTGGACATGACATGTTTAATATCTTGATCTTTCAGGAACACTTTTTCGGGAAAGATAGTCAGATTTTCCATTGGATTTTCAAAGGTATAGTTTGGAAAAACGATACCATCTTTAATCGCCAACACAGAGAACACGGCTTCTACGGCACCACTTGCGCCCAGCGTGTGTCCGGTGAATGATTTAGTAGAACTTAGTTTTGGAATCTTATGTTGGAAAATGTTTTGTATCGCGATGCCTTCAGCATTGTCATTATTGCGCGTTCCGGTTCCGTGCATATTGATATAATCAATATCGTCTGGCTGCAAGCCGCTTTTTTTCAGTGCGCCTTGCATCGCTAAGTGCGGACCTTTCGCATCATCAGACAGCGCCGTCTGATGAAAAGAATCATTCGCGTTATGATAACCGGTAACCGAACAATAAATTTCCTGATTTAATTCGTTCGCTAATTTTTCAGACATCAATACCAGATAAGCTGCGCCTTCACCTAAATTCAAGCCAACGCGTGTTTCGTCTAACGGTCTGCATTGTTCTGTATCTAATATTTGCAGCGTATTAAAGCCATTCAGCGTAAATTTTGTTAAAGCATCAACGCCGCCAACAATTGCTATGTCTGATAAATTTTGTTTGATCATGCGCGTACCTAAAGCAATAGCATTTGCAGAAGAAGAGCAGGCAGTACTGATCGTTGTGATGGTTCCTTGAATACCTAATTCTTCCGCTACAAAGTCTGTAATCTTGCCACAATCATGATGCTGGATTGATTGTATATTATCAGCATCTTTATTATCGATATATTCATTAAAGAATTCTTCTGTCTTGTCCATGCCGCCGACCGTAGTGGCAGAAATATAAGCAGTTTTGAAATTAGAAGAAAAGTTTTCCGGTAAAGATTGAACAGCTTCTTTTGTTGCGATGTAACTCAATAAAATACTTCTGCTCAAATCAGCGGAAATACCTGCAATTGCTGAAAGTTTAGCGTTGCTATGCTTTACTTCTGCAACAGATAATTTAGTATGATTCGTTTGTAAGCGATTAATTTTATGAACACCTGATCGGTGATTTTCAAAAGAATTGATACATTCTTTTACATTATTTCCAAGCGCAGAAATCAAACCTAAACCGGTTATGACTACCTTGTCCTGCACTTTACGCTTTTTGATTTTCTACAATGAAATTCGCTATCGTGGAAACTGAATAAAATATTTTTGGTCCGTCTTCTGAGTGATTAATCTTCAAACCGTATTCTTCTTCCAATAATACTACCAATTCCAATGCATCAATTGAATCCAAACCAAGTCCTTTTCCGAACAATTGCTCATCATCACCAATATCAGCCGGATTCACTTCATTTAATTTTAATTGTGTTACGATTTGTTGTTTCAATGTTTGTTTTAATTGTTCTAATTCCATGGTTTCGTTCGTTTATAAATGTCTTTAATGTGTGTGTTTGTGTAAGATAAATACTTATCGGTGTCATTCTTTTCCACTACATACAAAAACGCTTCGTAACCGGTTTCGTTATAATCCACGAAACCGCAAATACAGGCATCCAATGCACCGGAATTGAGCAGCGAATTTATGTAATTATATTGTAATTCTATATCATAATGTTCTGCAATCATCAATAAATTTTCGCCTTTGAAATTATTTTTAATGGAAATTTCGCCTATGACAATATTGGGCAATGTATAGACAAAAACTGCGGGACTTGCCGTGCCTTGCTTCAGCAAATTAGAATAATGGATATCAGTATCGATGCTCGAATTGGTATTGATGATATGAATGCCGATTCTGTCAGCCGTATATTTTTCGCTAAGGTTGAGATCTTTCAATACTATTTCTGAAGCGAGAAAACCCAATTTAGACAAATTGTCCATTTTGTAAAACTTCGGATATTTTATTTCGAGTTGCTTGTATAGATTTTCCATGAATGTTTCGAAATGCTGCGTGTCATTTCTCAGCAAGACAACATCATTAAACGAAGCAGCCGACTCGTTGATACATACGCTTTGAATAATACAAGGTTGTGGAAAAGCCATCGTGCAAAAATAATTAAAATATAAAAGATTTTCTATTTCAGCTTTTCAACCAGTTTGTTCGCTAATAATTTCACATCATTCGGCCAGCGCGCAGAAAGCAGATTTCTGTCTTCCACATAAAATGGAACAAAACTACTGAAGCCGGTTTTAAATTGCGATTTGTCAGCCAGAAACGTTTCTACTTCGTCTTGCAGATATGCTTCGTACGTTTTATAATAATCGTCTAATTTCCATTTGGTCAAATAGTACGCCAGTCGCTCTAATGATTTCGTCAAACCGGTGAACTGATAATTATGTACGATACTTTTGCCTGTTGTATCATCAATGCTTCTTGCCAATAACAGCGAGCCATGACACACCGAGCCAACTAATTTATTCAGACGAAAGAACTCAACGACTTTGTTTTGCACCGTTTTATTTTCGAGATATTGACGCATACCTTTCGCGTGTCCGCCAGGCAAAAACAATAAGTCGTAATCAGCAGGTATGATTTCATGATATTTTATCGGATGCTGAAATTCATTCGATTGCTGCATTTCGCGATAGGCATCGATCGCGTCCTTTTTTGCGCCAAGCTGTCCGAAAATAACACCGGTTAACAACAATGGATCAGTTTCGCCGACTGCGCCGTTTTCTGTGGCAAATGTAATATCGATATTATTTTGTTTCAGAATTTTCCATGTGATGGAAACTTCTGTCGTATCAAAATCTTTATCAGGAATCGGAATAATTGCTTTCTTCAATGTGATGTTTAATTTTTATTTTTTAAAAATCAACTGTTCACCACGTCCTTTTTTAAATACTTTTCTTCCAGGATTGATGCCTTTGCGCAACGATTTTTGTTCTTCTTCAGGCAGTAAGGAAATCGTTTTACATTCATCGCAGCAGCAGCCATTATAAACTTCAGCACATGCTTCACATTGTATAAATAATAAGTGGCAACCTTCATTTTTGCAGTTCGTATGCGTATCGGCAGGTTTTCCGCACTGATGGCATTTTGCGATAATTTCATGCGATATTTTTTCGCCTAAACGACGATCAAAAACAAAATTTTTACCTTTAAATTTATTTTCCAAACCTTGTTCCTGTATTTGACGCGCATATTCAATGATGCCGCCGTTGAGTTGATAGACGTGTTCAAAACCGTTGTGCTTCATCCATGCGCTTGCCTTTTCACAGCGAATGCCGCCGGTGCAATACATTACAATATTTTTGTCTTTTTTATCTTTCAGCAAATCAACCACTAAAGGCAATTGCTCGCGAAAGGTATCGACATCAGGTGTGATCGCATTTTCAAAATGACCAATCTCACTTTCATAATGATTACGCATATCGACAACAATCGTGTTTTCATCATTCGTGATCTCATTAAAATCTTTTGCATTTAAATGAATACCGCAATCTGACGAATCAAAAGTATCGTCATTCAAACCATCGGCAACAATTTTTGAACGTACCAATATCTTTAGTTTAGCAAATGATTTGCCGTCATCATCAATAGCATAATTTAGACGAATGCCATTTAAAAACGGATACGAATACAAGTGTTGTTTGAAGTTATCGTGCTGTTGTTGTGGAACCGAAAGTTGTCCGTTGATGCCTTCCTTTGCAACATAAATTCTGCCAAGAACGCCGAGCTCATTCCATTTTAAATAAAGTTCATCGCGCCAGCTTTCCGGATTTTCAATTTTCGCGTATTTATAAAATGAAAGTGTAATACGCTCTTCTGTGCTTTCGAGTAGATTTTTTTCCAGTATTTTCTTGTCCACTCTATTCCAAAGTTGCATGCTTTGTAATTTTTTTGGATAAATAATTGAAACAAAGTTACTATATTTGCAATCATTATCGTAATTTAACATCGATTTTTAATACCAATTTATCAAACCAAATAAAACCAACATGAAAAAAGTCATCATTTTATTATTACTTGCAGGAACATTTATAAACCAATCAGAAGCAAAAATTCAAGCTGGTGTCGGTGTGAAAGTAGGCGGTAATTTTGGCAGATGGAATAACTCAATCAATGACAGATATAAATTGATTACAGCAGGTGGTACTTTTATTTATCAACCAGGCATAAACGCAGGTATTCAAGGCAGAATCTGGATTAATAAATTTGTTGGTTTAAACTTGGCAGCAGAATTTAACATGGGTGGCAGCAAAGTAAAAAGAACACAAGGAACCACTATTACAACTACATCACATAAAGAAAATCAAATTACGGTTCCGGTTCAGGTATTGGCTGGTTGGGGCAATGAGCGCTTAAGAATCTTTGCTGCATTCGGTGGATATTTTGGCTATATCTTTAACGGTAAAGATAAAGTGGTTACTAATATCAATGGTTCAGAAGGTTCACCGGTTACAACGAAAGCTGACTATTCAAATGTTTACAAGAACATTGATGCAGGTATTCGTTTAGGTGGTGGCGTTCAGGTATATGTTGATAAAAAATTAAAAAGTTGCGTAACATTTGATGTTAACTACGACTATGGTTTCATCAAAGCATACAAAAACCAACCTGCACAATACACAGATATGAAAATTACACCTTCTAAATTGAATTTTGCTGTTGGTTATTTATATACATTTGGTAAAGACCAACATGAAGAAGCACCAAAAAGAACTTTTGAAACAGTAGAAGAATAAAATTTTCTTCTTACTCATACCAAAAGAAAGACTTCGGTCTTTCTTTTTTTTTTTATTTAATCAATCTTAACGTAAATAAAACACCATTATTTAGAACATGTCTAAATAATAATTGTTTTTATTTTAGAATTAGATTACCTTTGCAATACTAAATTTTAGGTATCATATAGCTTAATTTAAGTATGTCCGAACAAGATGCAATATTAGATGAAGTAGTAAATTCCGATTATAAATACGGTTTTGTAACAAACATAGAAGCTGAAAGCGCTCCGAAAGGTATCAATGAAGATATCATCCGATTCATTTCCGCCAAAAAAGAAGAGCCGGAATGGATGCTGGAATGGCGTTTAAAAGCATTTCGCGAATGGCAAAAAATGACTGAACCACATTGGGCAAACGTACATTTTCCAAAAGTAGATTTTCAGGACGTTATTTATTATTCTGCGCCAAAGCAGAAAGCAACTTTAAATAGTTTAGATGAAGTAGATCCGGAATTATTGAAAACATTTGAGAAACTGGGTATTTCAATAGACGAGCAAAAACGTTTGTCAAATGTAGCAATCGATGTAGTGTTTGACAGTGTTTCTGTAAAAACCACTTTCCAGGAAACACTAAAAGAAAAAGGCATCATCTTTTGTTCTATGAGCGAAGCTATCAAAGAGCATCCGGAATTAGTAAAACAATATATTGGTTCTGTTGTACCACAAAAAGATAATTTTTATGCTGCATTGAATAGCGCAGTTTTCAGTGATGGCTCGTTTTGTTATATACCTAAAGGCGTTCGTTGTCCAATGGAATTGAGTACTTATTTCCGAATCAATGCGGCAGGTTCCGGACAATTTGAACGTACGTTGTTGATTGCAGATGAAGGTTCTTATGTGTCTTATTTAGAAGGTTGCACAGCACCTCAGCGCGACGAAAATCAATTGCACGCTGCTGTTGTGGAATTGATTGCTTTAGATAATGCAGAGATCAAATATTCTACTGTACAAAACTGGTATCCTGGTGATGCAGCAGGAAAAGGTGGCATTTATAATTTCGTGACAAAACGTGGTATTTGCAAAGGAAACAACAGCAAAATTTCGTGGACACAGGTAGAAACCGGTTCTGCCATCACATGGAAATATCCAAGCTGTATTTTAGCAGGTGATAATTCTATCGGTGAGTTTTATTCTGTGGCTGTAACTAATAATTTCCAACAAGCTGATACAGGAACGAAAATGATTCATATCGGTAAGAACACAAAAAGCCGTATTGTTTCGAAAGGTATTTCTGCTGGTAAATCACAAAACTCGTATCGTGGTTTGGTGAAGGTGTATAGAAAAGCAGAGAACGCGCGCAATTTCTCGCAATGTGATTCTTTACTGATGGGCGACCAATGCGGTGCACATACCTTTCCATATTTAGAAGTGAGCAACAACAGTTCTAAAGTAGAACACGAAGCAACGACTTCGAAAATCGGTGAAGATATGCTGTTCTATTTTCAGCAACGTGGTATTGACGAAGAAACTGCTGTAGCCATGATTATAAACGGCTTCGTGAAAGAAGTAATGGATCATTTGCCAATGGAGTTTGCCGTAGAAGCACGAAAATTATTGGAAATAAGTTTAGAAGGAAGTGTTGGGTAATTTAATTTGAGAATAATAAAGTGATGAAGATTTGGATAATTAATTCTGTTGTTTTATTGACTTTTTTATCTTGTAAAACAAATAATAACAAAGTGGCAAATTCAAGTCTAACTAAACTTGATTCTATGTTAATTGAATTTCAACAGTCAGATAGCTTTACTTGTCCTGGCAAAAGAAATCCAGATATAGTTGATACAATTGTTAAGCAAAAAGAATTAATGGGAAAGAGTATTGAAGTTTTAACAAATACATTCGGTTGTCCAAATAAATTTACGGCTACAAATGATGGTACTTCAATTGTTGAGTATTCTTATTCATGTATTTGTGGAAAAGACAACAAGATAAATTACGCTTATGGACATATTCGATTTCAGTTTAATAAATATCATAAGTTAGAAGCATACGGTAATCTTATAGAATAATCAAATAAATCATAACAATTCAGATAAAATAAAAATGTTAAAAATAAACAACTTACACGTTTCGATAAATGAAAAGAAAATCTTGAAAGGATTCTCTTTAGAAGTAAACGCAGGCGAAATACACGCTATTATGGGTCCGAACGGTACCGGAAAATCAACCTTAGGAAATGTATTAGCAGGAAAAGAAGGTTATGAAATTACAGAAGGCACTATTGAGTTTGATGGCATTGATTTATTGGAATTGGAAGCACACGAGCGCGCGCAAGCAGGTTTGTTTTTGGCGTTCCAATATCCAATAGAAATTCCTGGCGTGAGCAATGCCAACTTTTTGAAAGCAGCCATCAACGAGCAACGCAAATCTAAAGGTGAAGAGCCAATGCCACCAAATGAATTTCTGAAACTGATGCGCGAGAAAATGGAGTTGGTAGAAATGAAAAAAGATTTTATTTCTCGTTCTGTAAATCAGGGTTTTTCTGGTGGTGAAAAAAAGCGAAACGAGATTTTCCAAATGGCCATGCTCGACCCAAAATTAGCCATCTTAGATGAAACTGATTCCGGTTTGGATATCGATGCTTTGCGAATTGTTGCTAATGGTGTAAACAAACTACACACCAAAGAAAATGCGTTTATCGTTATTACACACTATCAACGTTTATTGGATTATATCGTTCCTGATTTTGTACACGTGATGTATGATGGCAGAATCGTAAAAACAGGCGATAAATCATTGGCTTTAGAATTGGAAGAAAAAGGTTATGTAGAATTTGAAAATGCAGTAATGTAATAAGCACCGTCATTTCGAACATAGTGAGAAACGTAAGTTCAGCGAAGCTAAATCTCGAAATGAATTGCACAAATAAATTAAACTGATTTCTCCTATCGTCGAAATGACGCAAAAAAACAAACAATGATAAACGAATTAGAAAATATACTTCCATCTGTCAAAAACAACCACCAGAAAGCATCACTGCAAAATGCAATTGAAATTGGTATTCCAACTATGAAAATGGAAGAATGGAAATACACGTATTACAATAATATTTTAAAACAAGGCTTCTCGCCTGTTATTACACAACAACAGCAGACTGTAACTAAAGAATTTATCGATGCGAATTCAGTTTCAGCAAACAGAATTGTTTTTGTGAACGGAATTTTTCATAACGAATTATCTACGCTAATTAACCATCCAAAAATAAATTTCTGGAACACAAATAATAGTAGCGAAAGCAATTCTAAAGATTTTTTAATTGAGTTAAATAATGCATTGGCTACTGATGGTTTCTTTATGGAAATGGGTGACAACGTTATTATCGAAGAATTGTTTGAAATTTTCTACATCAACGATAATTGTAATCAAATCATCAACTTAAAAAACCAAATAAAAATTGGCAAGAATACGCAAGTGAAATTTGCTGAGTATTCTATCAATGCTAACCACTCGCCTGCTTACAACAATACGGTTACCAATATTGATGTTGACGAAAATTCAATCGTTGAATTTTATAAAATTCAGGATGGCGGAAATACATTTAATATAACAGATAATACTTTCGTTCAACAGGCGGCAAAATCTGTTTGCAACATTACAACACTTTCTTTAACAGGCGGAATCATTCGCAATGTGTTGCAGTTTGATGTAAACGGCGAACGATGCGAATCACATATGAATGGCTTGTATTTATTGCAAAACGATGAGCATGTTGACAACAGAACTTTAGTGAATCATAATGTTGCCAACTGTGAAAGCTTTGAATTGTATAAAGGAATTTTAGGCGGAAAAGCTACCGGTGTTTTTAATGGTAAAATTGTAGTAGCACAAGCTGCACAAAAAACAAACGCCTTTCAAAGTAACAGAAATATTTTATTAAGCAATGATGCAAATATTTACACTAAACCTCAATTAGAAATTTTTGCAGATGATGTAAAATGTTCGCACGGCGCAACGTCTTCACAAATAGAAGACAGCGAATTATTTTATTTGCAGGCACGCGGCATTGGCAAAGAAACAGCACGTGGTTTACTGGTATTTGCATTTGGTGAAGAAGTATTAGAAAAGATAAAACACGAAAAACTAAGAAATAAGCTGCAACAAAGAATCGCAGAATTATTGAAGATAGAATTATAAAATGTAGCAATAGAACATTGTAACTATGAAATAATTATTACGAAGAAAGAGTATTATTTCATTACTAGATTACTAAATTAAAAATGTCACTTAACATACAACAAATACGAATCAAATTATTACACGAAAAAATTCGCGTTATATTTTTATTTGTTTGTTTGATTTTATCGTTAATATCATTTTCAAAAAACAAGAAAAATCCACCAAATGGAATCAGAATAAATGACACATTATTTATAGATGAAACTGAAGTAACTAATTTAGATTGGCAAGAATATTTTTATTGGACTAAAAGAATTTATGGTGATTCTGTAGCTAAATCAAAATGTGGAATAAATGAAGATTTATGGATATTAGATACAATACAAGTATATGGTGGTCCAATGAAAAAATATTATTTTTCTCATCCAGCTTATATGACATATCCAGCAATTGGCATTTCATATCAACAAGCTGTTGAATATTGTAAATGGCGTGAAGATAGAGTTTATGAAATGTCGTTAACGAAAAATAAAATTATACCATTTCCTGCAACAACAGATTCAAATCATGTTTTTATAATTGATGGATTTTTAAATGGCACTTATAAGTGTGAAATAAAAAACAAGAATAAATTACTGGAAATTCCAATTTACAAATATAGATTGCCAACTTTAGAAGAATTTAAAACAATTGAACAAGATGGCTATGCAAGTTACTTAAAAAGCATAAACTCAAATACCAAAATAAAAAGATATAGATACTCAAAATCTATTATTGATAGTTCTGATATTACAGATATAACTTCTGATGTTCATTCGAATTATCCAAATAAATTAGGCATTTTTAATTTAACTCAAAATGTTAGTGAAATGACTAACATTGAAGGCATTGCTTATGGAGGAAATTGGACGATGAAAGAAATACCAAAAGATTATACAGCTGCATATTCTGAGCCTACTATTTGGTTAGGATTCAGATGTATTGCAATCAAAACAAAATTTACAGATTATAATTCTATTTACAAATAATGTTTGACATAAATAAAATAAGAGCTGACTTTCCCATCTTGAACGAAAAAATTCGTGGCAAGCAACTCGTGTATTTAGATAATGGCGCTTCTACCCAAAAGCCACAAGTGGTCATTGATGCGGAAAGCTATTACTACGAACATCAGTACGCGAACATACATCGTGGTGTGCATTATTTGTCGCAAGTTGGAACTGATTTGTATGAAAATGTACGCAAACAAATTCAACACTTCATTAATGCAAAACACGAGCATGAAATTATTTATACTAAAGGCACCACCAACGCTATCAACTTAGTAGCTTATACTTTTGGCAGAAAATTCATTAACGAAGGCGATGAAATTGTCATCACGGAAATGGAACATCATTCCAATATTGTTCCATGGCAAATATTGTGTGAAGAAAAAAAATGTGTTCTAAAAGTAATTCCTTTACAGAAAGATGGTTCCATAAATATTGAAGATGCTGAAAAACTCATCACACCAAAAACAAAATTAGTTTCCGTTGCTTATGTTTCTAATGCATTGGGAACTATTAATCCGATTGAAGAGCTAACAGCAATTGCACATAAAAATGGTGCGAAAATCTTAATAGATGCTGCACAAGCCATTCAGCATTTTACTATTGATGTACAGAAATTAGATGTTGACTTTTTTGTTTTTTCAGGCCATAAAATTTACGGACCAACAGGCACCGGAATTTTATATGGTAAAGAAGCAATACTAAACGAAATGCCGCCTTATGAAGGTGGTGGCGACATGATAAAATCGGTTTCTTTCAAAGGTACTGTTTTTAATGATTTGCCCTTTAAGTTTGAAGCCGGAACACCTAATATTGCTGGTTGTGTAGCTTTAGGAACTGCGATAAAATATATACAGGATTTAGGTATTGAAAACATCAGAGCTTATGAAACAGAGTTATTAAATTACGCAACGGAAAAATTATCTGCAATTGATGGACTAAAAATTTATGGAACGGCAAAACATAAATCATCAGTCATTTCATTTCTGTTAGAAGGTATTCATCCATATGATGTTGGTGTGATATTAGACAATCAAGGCATTGCAATACGCACTGGTCATCATTGTGCACAACCGGTGATGGATTGTTATCATATTCCTGGAACATGTAGAGCATCATTTGCGTTTTATAATACGAAAGAAGAAGTAGATATATTAGCAGAAGGAATTTTGAAAGCAAAAAAAATGTTGAGTTAATGGCATTTATCAACGACATGCAAGACGAAATCATCGAAGATTTTTCGATGTACGAAGATTGGAATGACAAGTACGAATACCTGATTGAGTTTGGAAAGTCATTGGCACCATTAGATGAACAATATAAAACAGAAGAAAACAGAATTCATGGTTGCCAGAGCAGAGTTTGGTTACATGCAGAAATGAAAAATGATAATTTAGTATTTTATGCAGACAGCGATGCTATCATTACCAAAGGAATTGTTGGCTTGCTGGTAAAAGTATTAAGCAACCACACGCCAAAAGAAATAGCAGACAGCGATTTGTATTTTATTGAACAAATCGGATTAAAAGACCACTTGTCGCCTACTCGCGCCAACGGTTTATTATCTATGGTAAAAAAGATGAAAACGTATGGAATCGCATTTCAAGCTAACTAAAATAAATATCACAGAGTTACACAGAGAAAGCACAGAGAAAATAAAATGCAAGAATTAAATCAAATAACAGATGTTATAATTGGATGTTCAATAGAAATACACAAGCAACTTGGACCTGGTTTATTAGAATCTGCGTATAAAGAATGTTTGTTTTATGAATTAAAAAGCTATGGTTTTGATGTAAAAAGAGAAATTTCAATGCCTGTGGTATATAAAGAAGTTACATTAGACCATGGTTATAGAATTGATTTGTTAGTAGAAAATAAAGTTGTTGTTGAACTAAAAACCGTTGATTTCTTAATGGATGTACATAAGGCTCAATTGTTGACTTACTTAAAATTAGGAAATTATAAACTTGGTTTATTAATTAACTTCAATGAAACATTATTAAAAGACGGAATAAAAAGAATTATTAATTAAAAAATACCACAGAGTTCTCTGAGTTTCCTCCGTGCTCTTTGTGATAAAACAATCAAATGGAAACGACAATACAAAAATCATTTATGGAAATTAAAGACGAAGCGATCAAGCAAATTCAAACGATTTACGATCCGGAAATTCCGGTGAATATTTATGAATTGGGTTTGATCTATGAAGTAAATGTGGATATAGATAATAATGTACATGTCTTAATGACACTGACTGCACCTAATTGTCCGGCTGCAGAAAGTTTGCCTGCAGAAGTAGAACAAAAAATTTCAGCAATTGAAGGTGTAAAAAGCTGCAATGTAGAAATCACTTTTGAACCAATTTGGGACCAGGAAATGATGAGTGAAGCCGCTAAACTGGAATTAGGTTTTTTGTAAGGTTTGACAAATCGTCAGTTTATAAATAATAGCATACATTTTGATTTAAAAATACCAAAATAAAATGAAAGCAAATACAAGACATATTTTTACATTGATACTAATAATTAGCATTGCCAGTCTGATTGCTTGTAAAAAATCAAATAGTAGAATTGCTTCAGGCGATGCATTAAAACTGCCTTTTTATTTTACTTACTACGGTTCGATTCCTGTTAATAGCGGCATTAAAGAAATACATGACACTTTAGGTGTACAAAAGAATGATTATTATTTTGATACTGATGGAAAACTAAATAAGTATGTCTATCGTTTTTATCCTAATATCAGTACCGATACAACTGATCCGGCGTTCACCGATTCATTAACATTGATATTTGATAGAATTGTTTATACCGACAATCATTTAACCAGCATTGGTAATGCTGATTATCCGGAAGTATTTGTTTTCAATTATGACGGAAATGGAAATTTATCAAAGATATCACAACGTAAATTTCCGTTGAACTCACCTTCCAGTACTATTATGCTTACTGATGAATTTACATCAAATAGTTCGGGAAACTTTACTTCATCTATTCATTATGAATCGTTAGGATGCTCTACGAATAAAACTTATCATTACACTCAAAATAAAATTGACAGTATTTCTGCAAATCCTTCTTCCGGATGTTCTGTAAGAATATTTACACCAACTATTCAATTCTTTTATACAAATGATCTGATAACAAGTTTTAACGCATTGACAACACTTGCTCATTACGATCCTAATACGGTATTGATTTACACAAATAACAAGCTGACTGAAATAAAAAAATTAAATCCAACCATACAAGGTGCGCCACATACAGCATTTATCTATTACTAAGCAATAACAAATTCATTAACAAACTCATAAATTAAACAATATGTATCCAGAACACATCACCAAACCTTGCGAAGACCAATTAGTAAACGCAGGTTTTACAGCATTAAAAACACAGGATGCCGTAACTGAAATTTTATCAGAAAAAGAAGGCACTACTTTATTAGTTATAAATTCAGTTTGTGGTTGTGCAGCGGCAAATGCGCGACCGGCAGTATTGGCATCTATCCAACACGAAAAACATCCTAAAAATTTAGTGACTGTTTTTGCTGGTGTTGACAGTGAAGCTGTAGCAAAAGCAAGAGAATTTACGTTTCCTTATCCGCCAAGTTCACCGGCAATCGGTTTGTTTAAAGACGGACAATTAGTACACTTTATTGAGCGACATATGATTGAAGGCCGTCCTGCAAAAATGATTGCGGACAACTTAGTTGCTGCTTACGAAGAATACTGCTAAGCAACAGCTTGCTAAGTAAATAAAAAAATGCGACCAAATTGGTCGCATTTTTTTATTTGATATAAATATTTGCTTTTTCTATCTGTGATCTGCATTGATAGCTTCCAATACCGCACTTCCCGGACACAAATCTTTCTCTGTTAAAGTATTTAAAGGTTGTTTCACTGTGCCAATTACTTCATGTAATTCTCTGCTTTTTTCATCAATATAAATTAAACCGGTTAAGATATCGCCTTCTGCTTTTGCTTTATATAAACGGTTCACTGCTGAAAAACGGCTGAATGGATCCCAATCATTGCTCATTTTATTGAGGAAAATTTTAGAACCATCATGCATTTCCACTTCTACTTTATCCTGATAATCTACTGTAATTTCTTTTTCATACGGCGCATAATCAAGCGCACCGGTTGCTTCTACATGTTCGCGTACATAATCGTATGATTTGGTAGAACCTGTATTATTATTAAATGTAACACATGGTGAAACCACATCAATGATCGCAAAACCTTTGTGCGACATGCCTGCTTTAATTAATGGAATGAGTTGTGATTTATCACCGGAAAAGCTGCGCGCCACAAACGTTGCACCTAATTCCAACGCCAAGCCACAAAGATCGATCGCATTGAATTCATTCGCAATGCCTGATTTATTAATAGAACCTGCATCTGCAGTTGCAGAATCTTGTCCTTTTGTTAAACCATAGCAGCCGTTGTTCATCACAATGTAGGTAATATTCAGATTTCTGCGTATTGCATGCACCAACTGACCCATTCCTATCGATGCGCTGTCGCCATCACCGGAAACACCTAAATAAATTAAATCTCGATTGGCTAAAGCTGCTCCTGTTGCTACTGAAGGCATTCTTCCATGCACTGAATTAAAACCGTGTGAATTACTTAAGAAATAAGCAGGCGTTTTCGAAGAACAGCCAATGCCAGACATCTTCGCTACTTTATGTGGTTCTATATTCATTTCAAAACAAGCTTGCACAATAGCCGCTGTGATGGAGTCGTGACCGCAGCCGGCACATAAGGTAGAAATAACGCCTTCGTATGCTTTCCTGGTATAACCCAATCGGTTTTTTGGTAATTCAGGATGATGAAATTTTGGTTTTATATAGGTCATTGTAATTTATGATTTATGATTTTGTAAGTTTTGCTCAATTAATTCTATAATATCAATATTGAATTCTTCATTTATTGCTCTTAGATATTTTATTTGTTCTATACTTTGTTCTATTAAAGTCTTAAAAAAATCTTCAGGCGTTTCATTAAATTTTTCTATTTCGTTTCTTTTTCTATTAATGTATCTTTTACGTTCATCGGCCAATATTAAATCATCTAACTTTATCAGTTTTATTAAGTTATCAGCTTGCACATCATTTTTATCCGCCAATCTGTAATCACCATTATCATAAACTATTCTTGTTTCAAAATCTTCTGCAGTCGGATATAAAATATCGTTATTCCATTTTGTTGATTTCTCTTTATTCCATTGATGTTTCACTAAATACCAATTATTATAACTATCTTCTTCTGTTCCTTTCAAATTTGGATTGAAATGTTCAATATCTTTTGCATCGGCTCTTCCTAAATATTCTTCGGTATATGCACAAAATCCAAATTGCTCTACAAAAAGTATATCTGATATTCTACTATTATTATGACTGTTTCCTTCTTTGTAAGAAAGTGATTGTGCTATAATTTCTGAATTCGGATCTTTAACAATTCTTCTCATCTAAAAATTATATTCATCGCCTAATTTAACTGCTTCCAACATAAGTTCTTTTTTCTTATCAGGATCTTTTTCCTTAGCTACCTTTTCTTTTAATTCTAAATATCTTTTATAGGCATCTGTTCCAAAATGATTGTAGTAGTTCACCATAAAATCATTCTTCAAAATATCATTCGGATCATCGCCAATTGGCGAAACGCCATTTTTTACTTTCACTTTTCCATCTTCATCAAAATATAAAATAAACCGTTCTTCAGGTTCAAAAGCAGCAGCAATAAATGGCGAATGTGTAGCTACAATGAACTGTGCATTTGGCGCTAAGTTTTGATAATAATCCATTAATTCAATCTGCATATCCGGATATAATGAACGTTCCGGTTCATCAATCAATATCATATTATTATCAGTCGGTAATTTAAATAAAGGTAATGCTGTTAATAACAATTGTTTTGTTCCTGTACTTAAACCATTTACAGGAATAGGTTTATCTTTATGAATTGGTTTTAGTGGAATTGGAACCGATGTATCAACTATATCAACTTCTAAATTTACTTTTTTAAGAATTGGATTTAAACATTTTTCGCCTAATTCAATCAATGGATTTGGATTTTCTTTTTTCCACTTTTCCATTTCGGTTTCTAATTTTTTATAATTTAGATGTAATCCATTATTAATTAATTCAGAACCTATCTGTGTTAGCTTCTTTCTATAATATAATAAGTCGTCTAAAATTAGTTCCCATAATAATTTTGCAGAATTATTAATTTCTAAAATTCTTTTTTTGAAGAAAGTTTCATTTATTTGTTTTAATGATGAATAATTCTTTGGTTTTTTAGAAAAAAAGTCAAAGTTATTTTGAGATAATATTTCCGCTGTAAAATAAAGCAATATTGTTTTATTAGGATTCTCATTCATCAAATTTAGAAAACTATCATTCATTTTAATTTTATTTGTTATTATAATATTATTATATAAAACTTCAAAATATCCTTTATTACTTGTTAGTTCGTAATTTTCAAAACCTGTTTTTATAAACTCCAATACACTCGTCTTACCAGTTGCGCTTTGTCCAATGATGCAAATCTTATCTAAAGGTTGTCCTTCTTTTGCATGTCCTTTTGGATAAGTAAAATCAAATTCTACATTTTCTAAATGTCGGAACGAATCGATATGTAGTTTTTGAATTTTCATTTTTATTTTTAAACTGCAACGAATGCACTAATTTTCACTAATTAAAAATAGTTTTTTTCTCACAGATTGCTGAGATTTTCACAGATTCTTTTCTATACTAATTGAGGTTTTGAAATAGTTTGTAATTGGGCTTCGATCGTTTTATGAATATAGTTTGCAGTGATTGGCATGCCATCATAATTCAATACGGAAATTAATTTTTTCGGATGTACTTCGAGTTCCTGTGTCAACACTTTTTTCATTTGCGCATCGCGGTTTTGTTCAATCACAAAAACAGTTTCGTGCGCTTCTATAAATTCCAAAATAGAATCATTAAACGGAAACGCAGTAATACGCAATGCATCGGTTGCTATGCCTTCTTCTTTCAATAAATCCATAGCTTCCAAAGCAGCATATGTTGTTGTTCCGAAAAAGATCAAACCGACAGCATGTTTGTTTTCTTTGTTATAGATTTCCGGTTGCGGCACTAATGTTTTTGCAGTTTCCCATTTTTTGTTCAATCGATCCATGCTTCTTACATAATCACCGCTGTCTTCTGTATAGCGCGCAAATTCATCATGCGACGAACCACGCGTAAAATAGGAACCTTTCGTTGGATGCGTACCAGGTATTGTTCTGTATGGAATGCCATCGCCATCCACATCCAAATAACGACCCCATTTCGCGACAGCATCTAATTGTTCTGCATTCAGCACTTTTCCTTTATCATATTTACGATCATCATTCCAAACCAATGGCGGCGAAAGATGCTCATTCATGCCTAAATCTAAATCAGTCATCACTAATATCGGTGTCTGTAATCTGTCGGCTAAATCGAAAGCTAAAGCTGTTTGCTCGAAACATTCTTTCGGATTACTTGGGAACAATAACACATGTTTGGTATCGCCGTGCGAAGCATAAGCAGCCATCAAAATGTCCGATTGCTGTGTACGCGTAGGCATACCGGTTGATGGTCCGCCACGCTGCACATCTACTAACACGACAGGAATTTCAGCAAAATACGCTAAACCTAAAAATTCATTCATCAATGATAAGCCAGGTCCGCTTGTAGCCGTAAAGCCACGCGCGCCATTCCAGTTCGCACCGATTGCCATACCAATTGCAGCCAATTCATCTTCAGCTTGTACCACAGCAAATTTATTCGCACCGGTTTCTTTATCTATGCGTAATTTTTTAGCATATTTTTCATAACCACCAACAACTGAAGTCGATGGTGTGATTGGATACCAGGCAGCTACCGTTGCACCACCATAGATAGCACCTAAACCAGTCGCTGCATTGCCTTCCATCACGATAGAATCACCAATTAAATCACGGCGTTCCACTCTTATTGGTAACGGACACTGATAATTTTTTTTCGCATAATCGATACCTAATTGCAACGCATATTCATTCAATGGAATGAGCTTAGGTTTTTTCGCAAATTCATGCGCAATAATATCTTTGAAAACCTGATGTTCAATATCGAGCAAAGCGCCTAATGCGCCAACATACACCATGTTTTTTAATAGCTGTCTGTAACGCGGATCTTCGATCGATTCATTACATAAGTCAGTCATCGGAATACCGATGTAATTAATATCTTCTCGAATAAATTCTTTGGTTAAGAACTTAGAACTATCATACATAAAATAGCCACCTGATTTTACCGAAGCAACATCTTTCAGCATGCTTTGCGGATTTAGGCAAACCATTAAATCAATACCATCACGGCGGCCTAAGTAACCTTTTTCACTCACACGAATTTCGTACCATGTTGGCAAACCCTGAATGTTAGATGGAAAGATATTTTTGGCAGTCATCGGAATGCCCATTTTGAAAATAGAAGTAGCAAACATTTTATTGGCGCTGGCAGAACCCGTACCATTTACGTTTGCCAACCGTACTACGAAATCATTTATTATTGGAGTTAGTGGCTGCATGTATTACCTGCTTTTGTTACTTGATATAAAAATTTTTGCATGTCCCAAGCTGCTGTTGGACATCGCTCTGCGCACAAACCGCAGTGCAGACAAACGTTCTCGTCTTTCACCATTATGCGGTTGGTTTTTAGTGCGTCAGAAACGTATAAATCTTGTGTAAGATTGTTTGATGGTGCGCTAAGTCTTGTTCGTAAATCTTCTTCATCACCGTTTGTTGTAAAGGTGATACAATTTGTAGGGCAAATATCCATACAAGCATCACACTCAATACAGCGTGATTCAGTGAAAACAGTTTGCACATCACAATTTAAACAACGATGCGCTTCTTTGAAAGCCGTATTCACATCAAAGCCCAATTCTACTTCCAGTTTCCTGTCTTTCAACGATATTTTTTTATCAGCATGTGGTACTAAATAACGTTCATCATTAACAACAGCACTTTCGTACATCCATTCGTGAATACCCATTTTCTGACTCACTAAATTCACCATTGGATCCAATCGTTGGTTGATGTCTTTTCCATTGCAATATAAGTCAATAGAAACAGCGGCCTGATGTCCTTGCGCTACTGCTGTGATTACATTTTTGGGTCCCAAAGCAGCATCACCGCCAAAGAAAATATTTGGAACATTGGATTGGAATGTTTCCGGATTTATTTTTGGAATTTCCCATTTATCAAACTCGATACCTAAATCACGTTCTATCCATGGAAAGCTGTTCTCCTGCCCTATCGCAACCAATACATCGTCTGCTGCAACAAAAATTTCCGGTTCATTAGTTGAAACTAAAGAACGCTTGCCTTTATCATCATATACTGCATGCACTTTATCAAAGGTCATACCTTTTAACACTCCGTTTTCAGATACAAATGCTTTCGGTACCATGCAATCTAAAATCGGAATATCTTCGCGTTGTGCGTCTTCAATTTCCCAAGGCGATGCTTTCATTTCTTTGAACGGACTTCTTACAACCACAGTAACATTTTCGCCTCCTAAACGCTTAGAAGTACGGCAGCAGTCCATTGCTGTATTTCCACCACCTAAAACAATTACATTTTTACCGATTTGTTTAGTATGTTCAAATGCAACACTTGCCAGCCACTCAATACCTACATGAATATTTTTGCCTTTAACTGCATCATACCCTTCCAACGTATCCATATTTTTTCCTTTCGGCGCGCCGGTGCCAACAAAAACCGCATCGTATTTTTTATCCAGTATTTCTTTCATACTGGAAACGTATGTGTTAAAATGCTGATGAATACCCATATCTAAAATATAGTTCACTTCTTCATCGAGTACAGAACCAGGCAAACGAAATGAAGGAATCTGACTGCGCATCATACCGCCTCCAACTTCCTGATTGTCATACACATGCATCTCATAACCTAAAGGCGCTAAATCACGAGCAACCGTTAATGAAGCAGGTCCGGCGCCGATCAAAGCAATCTTTTTACCATTCTTTTCTGTTGGAATAACAGGCATCAAACCTTTTACCACCTCTTTATCTTTGAAATCAGAAGCCACACGTTTCAGGCGGCAAATCGCTACCGGTTCTTCTTCCACTCTGCCGCGACGGCAAGCCGGTTCGCAAGGTCTGTCGCAGGTTCTGCCAAGCACACCTGGAAATACGTTGGAATTCCAGTTTACCATATACGCTTCGGTGTATCGTTCTTCAGCAATTAATCGGATGTATTCAGGTACCGGTGTGTGTGCCGGACAAGCATATTGGCAATCCACGACTTTATGAAAATATTCGGGATTCTTAATATCGGTAGGATTCATCTAAATGGTACGCAATTTTTAATTTAGCTATCAAAGTTAAAACAAGTTTCAGATATAAAAAAATAGAAGTTTTATACTATGGTGGAGAACAAATAGTATAGTTTGGCTGGCAAAAGAAGAATTAGTAATGATAATTTTTTAACAACATATATGTAACCAAAAAAAGAAGCCATTTCATTTTTTACGCGAAATGGCTCTTCATTTCAAGTGTGGCTGTAATTTATTGTAAATCGTATTTATTTTAACAAAGTAACTACACCTTTTTTGTAGAGCTGCGCACCGTTGTAGCACGTGTAAGAAATAACATACACATACGAATCGCTTTGCGCTTCACCGCCTTTGTACATACCATTCCAGCAATCTGTTGTATTGTTTGCTTCAAATACTTTTTCATTCCAACGGTCAAAAATCACCATTTTGTAGTTCGTTAATCTCGGCGGCGATACAATTTTGAAGCAGTCATTAATACCATCGCCATTTGGTGAAAATGCAGACGGAACATAGATAAATGCCTCCGTGCATTCGTTAATCAGATTTACTTTTACCGAATCTGTACTCACACAGCCGTTTTTGTCTTTTGCCGTTACGATAAACAATGTTGTTGCCGTTATTACAGCCGTTGGATTTTTGATAGAATCGTTACTCACTAATGAAGCAGGAAGCCAGTTATAGTTATTGTTGGTCGAACCGTTTACATTCAATTGTACTTCTTCTTCATATTTAGCATCCGGTTTGTCAACAATAGCACTGATAACCGGTAACTGATTTACTGTAATCGGAACATTACCTGTCTTGCTGCAGCCATTGCCATACTTGATGGTAAACTGCATATTGCCTGTTGTAGTGTTGCTTACAACAGCCGTGTCAATATTAGTCGTGGTAAATGTATCACTGCCGTTTTTCCATACAATACTATATCCAGTCTGTGGTATCTGCAAATCAATTACAGCACTTTCGCCGGTACAATATTTTATTAACGGAATTACAGGATCAACAGCACTCACTTTTGTTACAATTGCATTGCTCATGGCTGTTGCTGACGTTACACAGGTTGCCGTCGATGTTACCTTTACTTCTACTTTATCACTGTCATTTAGTGTCGTTGTGCTATATTGTGCGCTATTTGTACCAACCGGATTACCATTTAAATACCACTGATACGATGGATTCGGAACGCCTGTGTTGCTTGCCGTTGCCGTAAATACCACCTGATCGCCTTTGCAAATATCTGATTTCGTTGAAACGATGGAAACTGCCGGTGTGTATGTTGGATTCACGGTAAGCGTTAAGACAATAAAGCTGTCACAGCCATTTACCTGTGTTAACGTATCGCGGTAAGTGCCTGCAGTTGTCAGCAATTGTCCATTGAACGGATAATTCGTGCCATTACAGATTGCTTTGCTGATATTGGTGGTTTTTAAAGGATTGACAGTTACAGTTAACACTACAAAACTATCGCAACCTAATGAGGTTGTTAAGGTATCTCTGAATGTGCCTGCCGCTGTTATCGTTTGCCCGTTAAATGTAGTGCTGCTGCCTTGACAAATCGCTCTGCTGATATTCGTAGTTGGTCGCGGATTTACTGTTACTGTAAATACAATAAAGCTGTCGCAACCTAATGATGTGGTCAAGGTATCACGATAAACACCTGATGTTGTTATGTTTAATCCGTTGAATGCAATACTGCTTCCTTGGCAAATCGATTGTGCTATATTGGTAGTTGGTGTTGGTTTTACTGTTACTACTAATACAATAAAACTATCACAACCTAATGATGTAGTTAAGGTATCGCGATATGTTCCTGCACTTGTAATAGTTTGTCCGTTGAATGTTGTGCTGCTGCCTTGGCAGATCGATCTGCTGATATTCGTAGTCGGTGTTGGTTTTACTGTTACCGTTAATATCACAAAGCTGTCACAACCTAAAGAGGTGGTCAGTGTATCGCGGTAAGTTCCTGCCGTTGTGATCGTATTGCCATTAAATACGATTGAGCTGTTGTTACAAATTGCCTGTGCAATATTCGTCGTTTTTACCGGTTTGATGGTTACTGTTAATACCACAAAACTATCGCAACCTAATGAGGTGGTCAACGTATCACGATATGTTCCGGCTGTCGTAATCGTATTACCATTGAACGTGGTAGAACTGCCTTGACAAATTGCCTGTGTGATATTCGTTGTCGGTGTTGGTTTGATGGTAACTGTTAATACTATAAAGCTATCGCAACCTAATGACGTTGTTAAGGTATCTCTGAATATTCCTGCTGTGGTGATCGTATTGCCATTAAATGTAGTTGAACTTCCGTTACAGATAGCACGACTAATATTTGTCGTAGGTTTTGGGTTCACCGTCAGATTCGTTGTAATGATAGAATCACAACCTTGTGCGCTTATCAATGTGTCACGATATGTTCCGGTAGCCGAATAAGTATGTGAACCAACTGTTACAGATGAACCCATACAAATGCTTGGTGTCAGCGTGGTGCGTATTACTGAATTAACAGAAAGCGTTAAAATGATAAAGCTGTCGCATCCTTGTGATGTTAACAATGTATCGCGATAGACACCTGCCGCTGATATCGTTTGTCCGTTAAACACAATACTATGGCCACTGCAGATAGACTGTGATATACTGGTTGTTTTGGTTGGTTTTACTGTTACTGTTAATACGATAAAGCTATCACAACCTAATGATGTCGTCAATGTATCTCTGAATGTTCCGGCTGTGGTAATCGTTTGTCCGTTAAAAACTATTGAACCACCGTTACAGATTGCCTGTGTTATATTCGTTGTCGGCGTTGACTGAATCGTTACCGTTAATACAATAAAACTATCGCATCCTAATGATGTAGTCAAAGTATCTCGATATGTTCCGGCTGTGGTGACCGTTTGTCCATTGAAGACTATTGAACTTCCGTTACAGATTGCCTGTGTTATATTCGTTGTCGGTGTCGGTTTGATGGTTGTTGTCAGTACAATAAAACTATCGCATCCTAATGATGTAGTCAATGTATCTCTGAATGTTCCGGCTGTTGTGATCGTTTGTCCGTTAAACACGATTGATGAACCGTTACAGATTGCTTGTGCAATATTCGTTGTCGGTGACGGTTTTATCGTTGTTGTCAGTACAATAAAACTGTCGCAACCTAATGATGTCGTCAATGTATCTCTGAATGTTCCGGCTGTGGTAATCGTTTGTCCGTTAAAAACTATTGAACCACCGTTACAGATTGCTTGCGCAATATTGGTCGTTGGTGTTGGTTTTATCGTTGTCGTTAAAACAATAAAACTATCGCATCCTAATGATGTTGTCAATGTATCTCGATAGGTTCCGGCTGTGGTAATAGTTTGTCCATTGAACACGATTGAACCACCGTTACAAATGGATTGCGCAATATTCGTTGTTGGTGACGGTTTGATCGTTGTTGTCAGTACAATAAAACTGTCGCATCCTAATGAGGTCGTCAATGTATCTCTGAATGTTCCTGCTGTTGTGATCGTTTGTCCGTTAAAGACTATTGAACCACCGTTACAGATTGCTTGTGCAATATTCGTTATCGGTGTCGGTTTTATCGTTGTTGTCAGTACAATAAAACTATCGCATCCTAATGATGTCGTTAATGTATCTCTGAATGTTCCGGCTGTGGTAATAGTTTGTCCGTTGAACACTATTGATGCACCATTACAAATGGCTTGCGCAATATTCGTTGTCGGTGTTGACTGAATCGTTACCGTTAATACAATAAAACTGTCGCATCCTAATGAGGTACTTAATGTATCTCGATACGTTCCGGCTGTAGTAATCGTTTGTCCGTTGAACACTATTGAACCACCGTTACAAATGGCCTGTGTTATATTTGTTGTCGGTGTTGACTGAATCGTTACCGTTAATACAATAAAACTGTCGCATCCTAATGAGGTACTTAATGTATCTCGATACGTTCCGGCTGTAGTAATCGTTTGTCCGTTGAACACTATTGAACCACCGTTACAAATGGCCTGTGTTATATTTGTTGTCGGTGTTGGTTTTATCGTTGTTGTCAGTACAATAAAACTGTCGCAACCTAATGATGTCGTCAATGTATCTCTGAATGTTCCGGCTGTAGTGATCGTTTGTCCATTGAACGTTATAGAACTGCCTTGACAAATTGCCTGAGCAATATTGGTGGTTGGTGTCGGTTTTATCGTTGTTGTCAATACTATAAAACTGTCGCATCCTAATGATGTCGTCAAGGTATCTCGATATGTTCCGGCTGTGGTGATCGTTTGTCCGTTGAACACTATTGAACCACCGTTACAAATGGCCTGTGTAATATTCGTTGTCGGTGTTGACTGAATCGTTACCGTTAATACAATAAAACTGTCGCATCCTAATGATGTCGTCAAGGTATCTCGATATGTTCCGGCTGTTGTGATCGTTTGTCCGTTGAAGACTATTGAACCACCATTACAAATACTTTGCGAAATATTTGTGGTTGGCGATGTTCGCAAAGTAACTGTCAGTACAATAAAACTATCGCATAAATTAGTTCTTGTTAATGTATCTCGATAAGTGCCTGCTACTGTAATTGTCTGTCCGTTGAAGACTATCGAACCACCGTTACAGATTGCTTGTGTAATGTTGGTGGTAATTGGCGATGAGATTGTAAGAAACATACTGTCTTTTGCTTTACAACCATTATTATTGGCTGTAAGTACATATTTTCCTGGTGTGCTTACTGATATTGTTGGTGTGACGGCACCTGTTGACCATAAATAGGATGTGACCGGAGAAGCTGTTCCATCCAGTGTGATAGCACCACCAGTACATATAGCTCTGTCTATCAGATCCGTAATCACAGGATATCTGTAAATAGTAATCGTTTTTCGTGCAGAATCTTGTACACCACATAAATATTTATAGAACTGAATCGTGTATATGCCATCTGCAGAAAATAAGTGTTTCGGATTTAATAAAGTAGATGTATTGTTTACGCCTGTTGCCGGATCGCCAAAATACCAGCGAATCGAATCGTATGCACTCGTTGTTCCTTTAAAAAGAATTGAATCACCATTACAAAACAATGTAGTATCACCTGTTGCAACATTTGTTGTACTGAATGTCGAATTGTAAAAATAAGAAGCAATGAATGGCGGCAAACCATAAGCGGATAATCTTCCTGCCAAAGCGACAGCATTTGCTGTAAATGTAGCGCCTGCAGTTCGCGGATTGTTGATGCGGTGCAATGAATTTCCATAACCAAATCCATAATCCAAAGCAGAACCGCCTATTCTGACAATTCTGCTGGCATAAATATTTCCGTCAGGTCCTAATTGCAAAGCACCGTCTGCTTCATTAGCAATCTGGCTGAATAAAGCTTTTGAAGCCGGAATACTTGGCGCATTTAAATCAAAACGCCAGATGCGTGTTTCTCTTGGCCATTGAGTTCCCCAAAATAGATCTTCATTTGTAAATTGTTCCGTTACATACAAATATTCATTACAACTTGAAAATTCCACACCATAAGGTCCGTCAGAATAAGCATTTAAATTCAAACCTATAGTTATAGAGTTTGTTACAGCACCGGTGGTTGTATTAAAATCTGAAAGTACCAGTTGCTTATTTTCATAAGAATGACAAGCGGCAATTTTTTTACCGTTTGGTGATATCTTCATATAACCTATTGAACCTGAACCATATTGACCTGCAGTTACCGTAACACTTGGTCCGACATTACTGTTAACCGGTGTAGTGTTGACACCTGCAGCCGTTACTAAAAATGCTGAATATTGTGTATTATTAATACCGTGCACCACTACCCAAATGTCAGTTCCGTTTGAGTGCTTTACTGCACATAAACCTTCAGTGGTTGGTTTTTTCAAGGGAACATTTTTTACAGCTGTAACATTACCTAAACCACCATTCAAGGTCATATCCACTTCTGAATACATAAAACCATTAGATACACCATCAGCATCGCCGCCGGCAAACAAGGCCATACCGCCTTGCATATCTACCGTGAAAATATAGTAAATGTTTGGATTGCCTGGTTTTGGAACAATAATTCCGGACTGTGTACTTGACGGATCACCTTTCAAATTCGTACCATTTGACATTACCACATGGTTCCTGTTCCATACTTGTATTCCATCCGTATAAAACAATAAATTACCACTTGCATCTGAAATAGAAGAACAACCTTCCAGTGTATTGAGCTGCCCGTTGGTTACCGCAACCGGCGCACCTGAAGTAAATGAGACACCTGCTCGTTGTCCAAAGTACCAATTATCGGCTTCTCGTTGAGCGTTGATGTTTAAAGAAATAAATAAAATAGAAAATAAAAAATAGAATTTTCTCATAGCAGCTGTGTTGTGTTAGCTAAATATAAGGAAAAAATTCAAGTTGTTAAAATTTCTTAAGAGAAAAATATCAGAGGTTAAACACTTCGTCAATTATACACCAATTTGACGGTTCGTATGCTGTTTTTATATCATTAACAGAAAATTCTGTCAGTTTTTTTGTCGTTGTGTTTCCAATAGAGATGATTTGCTGATTATTTTCCAATTTATGTTTTGAAAAATATGCTGCCGCATTCATCGGACTGGTGAAAATAAGCACTTCTTCACTCCTTTTTTCAATGCCTGCTTTTGGCTGATTTTTATAAACTACCAATGTATGTATATCCATGTTTTTAGTTAGATTTCGCTGAATCGTCTGCATGGATTTTTGCGCCTGCGGAAACACTATCTTGCCACTTGCTACCGCATCAAAATCGGCTGCAATTTGCTGTAAATCGCTGCCTTTGCCGATAAAATCCACCTTTAAACCTAAACCTAATTCATAAATCGCTTGCGCAGTACCTTGATTGATTGCTGCAATTTTGAATGTTGAGTTCTCAGTTCTAAGTTCTGAATTGAAAAAATACTTCACACCATTTTTACTGCTGAAAAATAACCAGTCGGCATCTTTAGGAACATCAAAATCGACAGCGCTGAATTCCACAAAGCTTTCTGCATGAACTTTATAACCATGCGCTTTTAAAACACGTACAACATAATCATTATCGGTATAATCAGAAGAAATAAAAACCGTTTTTGGCTGATGATTTTTCAGATTTCGGGTAATTTCAGGATGATACATTAAATGCGACACTGCATTCGAAACAAACAGCCGGCGTTTCGGAACCGCATTCCATGCATCAGCATAACTGATCCAGGTATGCACTAACTCCTGCTCTTTTTTAGAAAAGACACCTAACGGAATCTGGCAGCCGCCTTGAAATTCCTCCAGCAGGTCGCGCTCAATAGTAGTAATAATAGCGCTGTCAACATCATTCAGCAATTGGCACACAGCCATCATATCATCGTCTGTTTCACGAATCTGGAAAGCCAGCACACCTTGCGCCGGCGCCGGCACGAACATCGGCGCTTTCAGTTCGATCACTTCAAATTCATCCAGATTCAAACCTAAGCGTTCCACGCCTGCTGCTGCCAGCACGATGGCGTCAAACTCCTGGTTGCTGAGCTTTTGGATGCGTGTTGGCACATTGCCTCTTATATCTTTCAGCTCAATATCGTTTCTGAATGCCAAAAGCTGTGCTTTGCGGCGCGCGCTCGATGTGCCTACAATAGCATTTTCAGGCAGCTTCAGCACTTTGCTTTCGTCTTTCTTATCTTTTCGGATAATCAGTATATCAAAATGATTGGCACGTTTGGAATAAGCCATAATTCTCAAACCGGTTGGATTTTCGGTTGGCAGGTCTTTGCAGGAGTGCACCGCAAGATCAATAGTGCCTGCCAGCAGTTCTTCTTCCAGTTCTTTGGTAAAAAAACCTTTACCTTCCAGTTTATTGAAACTCGTGTTCCATTCCTGCGTCGTGTCGCCTTTGGTTTTGATGATCTTCAATTCAGCGGCGATTCCGTTCTTTTCCAGTTCACTTTTAGTAAAATTTGCCTGCCACAACGCCAGTTCGCTGCCACGTGTTCCGATAATGATAGGTGATCTCATGTAATTTCAGTGCGTAAAGTTAATAGTTTAGCGATGAATTTGACCGAATGCCCGAAAATAAAACCAAACTAAACTGTTTGTTTTGGTTTTTATTATGTCTGTTAAATTCTTTATTGTGTTTGTTAAATACTTTCAATTTTTTTGTAAAATTTTTCATTTTTTTTGAAAAAGCACATTAATCTATTAAACAACTATAAAAATGTTTGTTTTAGGCACGAGAAATAAATGAGAATGTCTTATTGTCTGAATTTCTTATTCAGCAGGTTTTTCTTCGCGGCTTTGAATGGCAGCGCGATGTATTTTTCTTCCATGTATTGCAGCACTTTTTCCAATACTTCTTTAGAATTTGCATCTAATGCTTCAATGTCTTTTTTAAATGCTTGTTGTAACACGTTGTTTTTTATGGCTTTAACTTCATTCGGAATATCCTGCAACGCCAGTTCCAGGCGTCTTTCTTTGTGCAATTCATTAAAACTGATCACAAACTCATCGAGCAGCGCTTCGGCAATGTACAATTCACTTTTGCGGAACTGCATGTTTTCCTGCGCTTTTTTTTCCAGCGAAGCAATATCGATATAATCTACGTTTTTCAGCTCTATTACTTCTTCTTCCACATCGCGCGGCACTGCCAAATCGAGTATCGTTACCTTTCTGTGCTGCGGCACAATCTTATCAAATATATCTTTAGTTAAAACTGCATAATTCGCTCCTGTACAAGTTAGTATAACATCTACATCTTCTTTGTGATGAATCAGTTTTCCCAACTCGAACGCTTTGGCATTTTTAAAACGCGCCGCCAAATCTTCCGCTTTACTCAGCGTTCGGTTGTATATTGTAATCGTTTTATTTTCCGCTTCATCTTTTGTCAGCAGGTTTGCCATCAGGTTGTTGGTTTGTCCGGCGCCAATGATGAGAATGTTCGCATATTTGAAGAAATTTCTGGCAGTCAACGAACGAAACGCCAAGGAAACGACCGAAACCGGTTTTTCGCCGATACGCGTTTCACAATGTATTTTTTTCGCGAAAACAATCGATTGCTGATACGCCAAACGAATATTGTCGCCACAAAGCTGGTGCTTTTTAGCATTTAAATACGCGTTTTTGATCTGTCCGATGATCTCGCGCTCGCCAATGACTAACGAATCTAAAGAAGCAACAACGCCAAAAAAGTGCTTGATGGCGTCTTCTCCTTCAAAAACCAACGCTTTTGAAATATGCAAATTCACCAGTTCTTTGGTCAGGTTTGGATTGATGTACAGAAAAAAGTCTTTCAGAAACTTATTATCGATAATTTTGTCGTGCGTGAAGAAGAAAGTAACGCGATTGCAGGTATTCAGGTAAAATAACTCGCTGATAGCGAAGCTCTCTTTGAGTTCTTTCAACCGATTTGCAGGAAAATCGGATGTATCATCGTCTGTCAATAAATAGTCTTTCAACTTATTGACTTTAGTGGTTTTGTGAGTAATCGTTATGACTTTGTATGCCTGCACTTTGTTGCTTAAAATCTCTTACAAATATGGTACTTTATTGGTTAATTAAAAAATGATTTTAATCAGTTTTAATTATGATTTAATGCTGTTTCGCTATTCCGGAAACTCAATCTGTACATAGTTTTTTCCGTTTTGCAGCAGCAGGTCTTTCTTTACGCCTAAAGAATATCTGATGATTACGTTCTTATTTTCTTGTGTATCAGGCAATTTACCAATTACTTTTGCATAAATAGTTTTGCTGTTTACCAGGTTTTTGATCTTCACTACCGTTCCTATTGACAAGTAGCGATGCATCACAAAATATGTATTTTCCACTGTTCCTAATGAAGTGGTCATCGGTGCGCCGGTGCCTTTTGTGTCAGCAATCGTTCTGTCTTGTTCTTTGTATGATTTAAAGATCTTGGTCAGTTCTTTTTGCGATTCATTATCGGTTGAGCATGGAATATCTTCTGTCTTAATCTCTTGTTGGTCAGCTTGCTGAGCCGGTTCTTCATTAGTTTTAATTGAATTTTTAGGTTTCAATTCCTGCGACTTCACTATTTCTTCCTTTGTCTTTGGTGTTAAATCAGTTTGCTGCTTTTTCGGTGTCAGTTCTTTATTGATTGGTTCTGTTTTTACTTCTTTAGGTTTAGGTTCTACAACGGCTTTTCCTTTATTTTGCGGATTGATAACTATTTGGCTGCCAATCTTTACATCGTAGTTTTTTAAACCATTCCATTTTTTTAAATCTTCCAGATCAACATTATACTTCTTTGATATTGAATACAATGTCATTCCTTTTTCAATGGTTACTACATCATATTTAGTAGATTTTACTTTAGGTTTTTCATCTAAAACCGTTGGTATAGAACTACTAACTTCAATTTTCGCTTTCTTTTTATTCGGAATACGCAAGATTTGATCAGGCATCAGCGAAGTACCAATCAGCGACGGATTTGCTTTCTGAATTTCAACCGTAGTCACACTATATTTGAACGCGATAATGTTCAGTGTTTCTCCAAAAACCACTGTATGAAAAATGTATTGAGGTATTTTCGTGGCTTTTTCAGTATTTTGTGCGTTTAAAAACAGAACCGAAAGTGCGAACAGGATAAAGAAAGCGTATTTTTTAAACATAAATCAGTAGTTTAGGGAACAAAATTCAATTGTTTTGTATTGATAATTAAAGTAAATTTTCAACATTCAGTTTATATGAACAAATTTCAATCCATAAAAATTGTATTGGTTTTGGCTTTTTTAACACTTTTCAGTGTTGTTTTCGCACAAAAACAGGCAAAAATCTATCATTTTACGCTTAATCAGGAAATTGACAGAAGCGCTTATCGACTGGTGAAAAAAGCAGTTCGCGAAGCAGAAGCACAAAAAGCAGACTATATCGTGATGACGCTCAATACATATGGCGGCATGCTCGATGCAGCGGATTCGATTCGTACTATTTTGTTGCAGGCGAAACCGACTACGGTGGTTTTTATCAATAACAATGCTGCGTCTGCCGGTGCGCTCATTTCCATTGCCTGCGACAGCATCTATATGATTAACGGCGCAAACATCGGTGCTGCGACTGTAGTTGACCAAAACGGCGAAAAACAAATCGATAAATATCAATCGTATATGCGTGGTTTGATGCGTTCCACTGCGGAAACCAATCACCGAAATCCGATCATTGCAGAAGCGATGGTGGACGAAAGTGTAGTTGTTCCAGGCATAAACGACTCGATAAAAATTTTAACTTTTACTTCAAGTGAAGCTTTACAAAATGGTTACTGTGAATCCATTGTAAAAAATGAAAAAGAAGTTTATGCAAAGCTTGGCGCCTCCACAAAAGTAACCGAACATCATATCACGTTGATCGACCGAATCATTGCTTTCCTGTTAAATCCATTTGTAAACAGCATCCTGATTCTGATGATTTTCGGTGGAATTTACTTCGAACTAAAAATGCCAGGCATCGGTTTACCGACTGTAATCGCGGTTTTAGGCGCAGTTTTGTATTTTGCGCCATTGTATTTAGACGGCTTGGCTGCCAATTGGGAAATTTTGTTATTCTTTATCGGATTGATTTTGTTGGCTTTAGAGATTTTCGTGATTCCTGGTTTTGGCGTTGTCGGTATCTTAGGTATTGTTTGTGTATTTTTAGGATTAATACTCAGTTTAATCAATAATGACTTTTTTACGTTTCCGAATGGAATCATGGAAACCATCGGATACGCGCTGTTCAGAGTAACGGTTACTTTAATGATAGGAATTGGACTCGCAGCGGCATTTGGCGGCAGTATTTTCAATTTTCCGATGTTCAAAAAAATGGTGTTGGTGAATGACCAAAAATCGAATGAAGGTTTTAGTATTAAACAACATGAACATAGCAATTTAGTTGGTTTACAAGGAATTGTGATTGCTGACTGCAGACCAAGCGGCAAAGTGGAAATCGAAGGAAATATTTATGATGCTATTTCGGACGCTGAATACATTCTGAAAGGCACAAATATAGTTGTTACTAAAGTGCAAGGTTATTCGTTGAAAATCAAAAAAGCATAACGCGTTGAAAATCTTAGCCGTTATACCTGCTCGCTATGAATCAACGCGCTTTCCCGGAAAACCGCTGGCTGACATTGCCGGAAAGCCAATGATACAGCATGTGTATGAGCGCTGCCTGCAAGCTAATACTTTATCAAAAGTTATTGTAGCTACTGATAATCAATTGATTTATGATGTTGTAAAAGACTTTGGCGGCGAAGTTATGGTGACATCAGACAGACACAGAAACGGCACGTCACGTTGCGCTGAAGTTGCTGATAAATTTGCAAATGAATACGATTATATCATCAATATTCAAGGTGATGAGCCGCTGATCAATCCAAATCAAATTAACGAACTGGCACTTTTATTTAAAGATGCTAATGCACAGATTACCACACAAGTAAAAAAAGAAACAGATATATCTTTATTGAAAAACCGCAACATTGTGAAAGCCATCTTTGAAACACGGTTTTATGATGTTCCAGCTATAACATTTTTAAACAAAGCCGCTTTAGATGCAGCTTTCAACAGTAACTTCTATGCAACCGATTTTTTAAGAAACGGCGAACATTTGTCTCATCTAACACATTTCTATAAGCATGTTGGTATTTATGGTTTTAGAACCGCTGTATTAAAGGAAATTGTGGCACTTGCTCCAACCAGAGCAGAAATGGCACAGCAACTGGAACAATTGCGCTGGCTCGATCATGGCTTTAAGATAAAAATCGGTATTACGGAGCACGAAACCATCAGCGTTGATACACCTGATGATTTGGAGAAAGTGAGAAAACTAGTTTTATAAAAATGAAGAAAAAAATACACATTATAGTATTCTTGACGATTATTTTAATTGGAAATCAATCATTTAAAAAACATTTGTTACGCCAATCAGTATCAGATAATTCAAACTCAAAGTTAGATACAGTAAGAAATACTGATACTTTAAGAACTTGGAAAAATAGGTATGTTCCATTTAATAATACGAATAAAGAAGGCAAAATTGTCATAAATATATGTGCAGATGTTGATGGTAAAATAATTGCTGCTACATTTAATGAAGAAAAATCCACAACTAATGATAGCTATTTGGTTGAACAAGCAATAAATGCAGCGAAGAAAAGTACATTAACATTTGATACTATCAACAATAAAATACAATGTGGAACTGTTACTTACAGATTCAAAAATGTTGAATAAAAAAGTGGTCTCACCTTCGGCGAGACCACTTTTAGTTTACTACATCGAAAATCTTACATCTTAATAATTTTCACTTCGGTTCTTCTGTTATTTTGGTGGCAGTCACAGTCGCCTTTTGAGTCATCTGGGCAACCTGCAACACCTGAACAATCCTGCAACAATTTCGTTTCGCCATAACCAACCGCAGTTAAACGGCTTTTGTCAATACCTTTTTTGATCAGGTAATCAATAGCGCTTTGCGCACGGCATTGCGATAGTTTTTGGTTGTATTCCGCTGTTCCGCGTTGATCCGTGTGTGATGATAACTCGATGGTCATGTTTTTGTACTGTTTCATGATGTCAACCAAGTGATCCAACTCTTTTGACGCGTCGTTTCTGATATTACATTTGTCGAAATCGTAGTAGATGTTGCGCAATACGAACGTTTTACCAACTTCCAACTGCTCTACGCACAATTTCAGTTTCACATACAAGGTTTTGTTTCTGTCCAAACCTTTAGTCGTGATGTCTTCGATATTAGAATAGTAGCCGTCTTTGCTGCCAACTACGGTGTAATCCGTGTTTGATTTCAGGTTGAACGTAAATTTACCATTCGCATCAGATACAGTTTTTTCTACTTTACCGGTTTCTTTATTGGTCAGTTCCACTTCAACACCAGGCATAATTTTGTCTTTTTTGTCGCATTCCAGTGCAATTCCTTCCAAAATGAAACCCGGATCTTCGTAGATCAACTCTTTATAGATATTGCCCTTTTTCTCAAATTCGGCTTTGGCAACGCTTTCTGTTGTTGTTTTGATGCCGAAACGGTTCCCATTTAAGCCATACACAGCCGGCGGCATATTCTCAAATGTAACTTTACCGCTTTTTTCTGTGCGTTTAGTCGCAATCACTTTTCCGTTTTCGTCAGTCAGGTTCACATCCACCATATCCACAGGCATTCCTGTAAATTTATCTTTCACCGTTACGATGATATCTTTGCTTTCATCGCGTTTTTTCGGTTCTTTTTTCGTGTCTTTTTCTTTAATTACTCTGAACACCACACCTGCCGAAAGTGCTAAGTGATTGACAGACAGCTTAGAAACCGGATAAGCATCTAAACTGCTACCTGGTTGAAAATACTGATATTGTTGTAAAATGCCACTTTTTGTAAAATCTTCCGGACGGCGATAATTGAGTTTATAAGCAGCATCGCCGGTAATAGCAGATGTTTTAACAAATGAATGTACGAAATCAAGGCCTGCTGTGATGCCAACGATTTTATTGAACCAATAATTTGCATACAAGCCAACTTTTAAACCAACTGTATTGATTGATTTATTGTAATCGTATTCTAAAATAGTTTTTCTTGGGTCTTGCTCGTTAAATTCTCTTCCGGACAATTGATCTACAGCAACACTTAAAGAACCTAAATTTAAATGGCTTAAACCAACTCGAACATTCAGATCAATGTCCACTTTATCAGTAGTATATAACTTAGCGCTTGGTCCGATTCCGACAAATATAAGCTGTTGGTTTTTTCTATTCGATTCTACCAAACTTGTTTTAGGATCTGAAGATTGGTTGATAAAATCAGTTAAAGTACTCGGTGCCAGGTATTTTAGTTTATTATTAAAATAGTCAACATCTAATCCAAAACCAATATTTTTATGAAAATAGAAATCGAAGTTAGCGCCTGCATACGGACCCCATTTTGATTTCAAAAAATCCTGTTTATCATTATCGCGCGAAATAAGAGTCACTAATGCACCTTGCAAAACATTTACATTGTGTGTGGCTAATTTGTCCGGAACGGATTTCAAACCTGCACCAGCACCAATTTTAATGCGTGGCTGAAATTTAAAATAGTGATGTTTAGTAGTGGCTGAGTCCTGCGCAAATGTGCTGCTACTTGCCAGTATAGCAAATATAAACAGTAACAAACTGGTTTTTATTGCCTTATTTGTTATGCGCTGAATAAATAGTGTGTACGTTTTCATAATTTTTATTTTATGATTTAAATTTATGCATTCTGCACTTCACCTGAATATGATATTTATCATGCGGTGTTAATTAGTGAGAATTCGGTAAAAAAATAAAAAAAGTCCATGCTTGCACATGGACTTTCAAGAGGTCGGTGGCGGATTCGAACCGTCGTAGAAGCTTTTGCAGAGCTTTGCCTAGCCTCTCGGCCAACCGACCCTATTTTTTTATGGACTGCAAATATAAGTATTTAGAATAAAAAAACAAGAACAAGAAAAGATTAAATGTAATTAGCGTAATTGACTAAACAAAAGCCGTTGTCACCGTTTGGTTAACGCTTGTCACTCTATATCAGGTGTTTGTCATTTTGTAGTTAATAATTGCCACAAATTAGTTATGTTTGTCACGCTACAGTTACTTTTTGTCACTTGTTAGCAAGTAGTTGTCACGTCATAGTTATTAATTGTCATACTATTATAGCTAATCTCGTCATTAATGACAAAAACCTGCTAATCGATTACAATTATTAAATAAATAAAGGAAAACGTTAAACTTCCATTTACACCACGCTGGCAGCGACTTCGCCGTCTAGTGATGATATACATGAATACGTATTTAAATTTCTATTTTTTGTGATTTACTTTTGTCATGTTTAAAGTTTCGTCTTTGTACTCAACCATATAATATTTTAGCGCCTTTGTGCCATCTTTAAAAGTAAGCATAACTTTAAAATCGGTATGAACCGGATAATTAGTGCCGGAAACTCTATTTTCATCTCTTCTGATATTAGTACATTCCATTGGAATTTCCATCGGCAATATACTGTCCTGCCACTGCACATTTCCGGTTATATTTTTAATGGCAACTAATTTTGCAGGTGCGCCCCAATTATTAATGTAAAATCTTGCATAAAATAATGTATCTCTTCCATCTTCCAAACCATAATTTAGACGATCATTACCCAGCAATATGTTACACGCATACATATTTTCAATACCTTCCAATCGGTACAAAGTATCTGTATGCAACAAATCAACACCAAACGCATCTAAAGATTCTTCGTCTTTATATTTTTTACAGACCGCACTCATTAGTTCTGATTTGGACAGAATAAATGTATCAGCCACGCTTAATTGATTATTCTTTATCGATGTATAAATATCTTCGTTTTCATAATTTCTTGGATATTTTGCTACTACAAAATTATCTCCTTCAACACGCACGATCTTTAAAAAGCAACCGGTGCAGTTATTAAATTCTCCAGTATAGATCAGAATAAAATAATCATCGGTTGTGAATGGAGCTGCAAACCTGTTGTTAACATTCTGTACAAATTCTATATGTTCTTTCTTGTTTTTTTGATGACTTCTGTATTTTGGTTCAAATTCCATGTACAGAAAAACAAGCAGAGCAATCAATGCTGCTATTAATAAGGTATAAGTGTACCAAGGTGTTCTAACGCGATGGTTTTGCTGTATGTGCTGCTGGATATTTTCCGGAACTTCATATTGCAGATCGCCTTTATGAAATATCCATTCCTTGCCCAAGCCAAAAACCGGAATAAAGAAAATATGAAAATAGCGTTGCCTTACTTCTATTTCTATTTTTTCATCACTATCAGTTGGAATTTGTAATTCATCTAACGTAAAGGATTTAATATTAAAACTTCTCCAGCCAAACCTAATTATCATATTAAACTGCTATTTTTTACTTTACTATACTTCCATTTCCACCACACTGGCAGCGACTTCGCCGTCCAGTGGCGGCTTGATCTTTTTAATTTTAATACGAATCTTATCGGTAGCAGGCACAAAAGTTTTCATTTCTTTAATGATATTATGCGCCAAATGCTCTATCAGTTTGGCTGGTTCCTGCATATTTTTAGAAACAGCTTCATAAATCAGTTCATAATTCACCGTTCCTGAAAGGTCATCTTTTTCTTCTGCAATGGTAGCATCGGTATATACAAAAGCATCCACCATATATTTTCCGCCTTTTTCGCGCTCATAATCATACACACCGTGGTGCGCATAAAATTCCATGCCTTCCAACCCTATCCATAACTTGTGCTGCATATTACCGTTTTGTACAAAAGTAAATTTAATTCTTTAAATTTGTCAGCGTTTTACATTTCAATAAAACAGACGCATACACCAATAAAAAAAAGCATCATGCAAAACAGATACGCCTCTTCTTTCCGTGGATTTGATTATTTGAACTTAGACGAACAATTGACCGACGAACAAAAACTGATTCGCGAATCAGTGAGAAGCTGGGTAAACAAAGCCGTAGTTCCAATCATTGAAGATTGCGCGGAACATCATAAATTCCCGAAGGAACTTATTAAACAATTAGGTGAAATCGGCGCATTGGGACCGCATATTCCTACACAATACGGCGGCGGCGGCCTGGATTTGATTTCTTACGGTATTATTATGCAAGAGCTGGAACGCGGCGACTCAGGCATACGCAGTTTTGCCAGTGTACAAAGTTCATTGGTCATGTATCCGATATGGAAATACGGCAGCGAAGAACAAAAAAATAAATTCTTACCCAAACTGGCTACCGGCGATTTGGTTGGTAGTTTTGGTTTAACAGAACCGAACCACGGCAGTGATCCGTCAAGCATGGAAACACGTTTAATTAAAAAAGGCGATAAATATATATTGAATGGCGCGAAGCTTTGGATCACGTCCTCACCTATCTGCGACCTTGCCGTTGTTTGGGCAAAGAATGAAAATGGTTATGTAGTTGGCTGTATCGTGGAACGCGATATGAAAGGTTTTTCAACGCCTGAAATTATGGGCAAATGGAGCTTGCGTGCTTCTAAAACCGGTGAGTTAGTTTTTGAAGATGTGGAAATTCCGGAAGAAAATATATTGCCTTTGGCTAGCGGTTTGAAAGCGCCATTATCGTGCTTATCATCTGCGCGCTACGGCATCGCGTGGGGCGTGATGGGTGCCGCGATGGATTGCTTACATGCCGCGACTGAATATGCTAAAGAAAGAACACAATTCGGAAAACCATTAGCGGCTTTTCAGTTAACGCAAAAAAAATTAGCGGAAATGCTGACTGACTTAACCAAAGCGCAGTTGCTGGCGATGCAGTTAGGAAAATTAAATATTGAAGGAAAAGCATCGCCTGCACAAATATCAATGGGAAAACGCAACAATGTGGAAATGGCGCTGCGCATCGCGCGCGAGTGCAGACAGATATGCGGTGGCATGGGCATTACTGCTGACTTTCCATTCATGCGTCATGCAATGAATTTGGAAAGCGTGATTACTTATGAAGGCACTCATGAAGTACATTTACTGATTACAGGCATGGATATAACAGGCATTAATGCGTTTGGATAATTATTGGTTAATATAATTTTCCGAGCTGTAAAATCTGAAGATGTAATACACGGAAACTGCGCACAAGATATGCCAGATAGCGTGTCCTTGTATCAGCGAATCAGGATAACAACCGATGTTTCCGGTTAATGATAAATTCCAGATCAGGAAAGCCAAACCAAATGCTGATGCAAACGCAATAGCAAATTTTCCGTTAATGGTGCTTGCTTTGTTTTTGATCATGGCGAATTCCAGTAAAGAACCAATACCGATAAAAATACCAAACACAGCATTCACATCTAACCATTTAAAGATACTTATCTGGCGAATGCTATCGTTGTAGAAAAAACCTAAATGACAAAGTGTAATAGCAATGACATATAAAATAAAGAAATAAAATTCGTTGAGCTTAAAGAAACGCGTCATCGCATACGCAAACATAAACGATGCGAGCAAATACATAGACAACATATCGAAGTAACCGCCGACATAGGTTGAAGATGCATGCATTGCCATTGAGCCAGGTCCAAGTAAAACAGCCAAACAACTATAAAATACAGGATAAAATTTCGTTCGAGAAAATAAGTTATTGTTCACAACATATTTTTGCTGCATAGACTCATAGCTAATGCGCAAACCAACCAGAACAAAACCGAGATTCGACCAAGTATTTGCCGGTTGTTTAATTAAATGATTTCTGTACGTTTCGCAAAAAGGAAAAGTGATATAGTGTGTGCCGAACCATGCATTGTTCAACGCAATAAAAAACAAGGTCAAACTAACAATTGCTACCAACAACGGAATTATAAATACGATCGGTTGTTTGTTTACAGTTTGCATAGTATTGTTTTATTCACCAAACGGCAATACTTTCGGGCCGTGGTTGTTTACTTTACTGATATAGACATCTGCACCGATATTCATTGAATTCATAACCGCTTTCATCGCATCGCCTGCTTTGTATGCGCTTTCTTTTCCATGACACAACGCGAAAACACTCGGTCCTGAACCGCTGATGCTGCCACCGAGCGCACCTGCATCTTTCGCTGCCTGCTTCATTTCATAAAAACCAGGAATTAGTTTGCTTCTATACGGCTCAGCAATATAATCCACTAAACTGCGACCAATCAAATCATAATCGCCACGCAGCAAACCCACCATGATACCACCAACATTAGCACTTTGTCGCAATGAATGTGCCAATGGAATATCTTTCGGTAAGATCTCGCGTGCATCTTTCGTCAAAACAATTACATGCGGATTGATGACAGCGCACCACAAATCTTCAGGCACCGGAATCTGTAGAATATCCAATGGTTCGTAACTTCTCACTAAAATAAAACCACCGAATAAACTTGCTGCAACATTATCAGCAATCGCAGCATCGCAGGCAGCTTTTTCTGCATTCAATAAGAACGGAAGCATTTCTTCTTTCGTCAGTTGCTCATTGCACAACATGTTAATGGCAAACACGCCAGCCACAGCGCTTGCAGCCGAACTTCCTAAACCACTACCACTTGGCATCATTTTTTTCAACCAAATTTTGCAGCCAAAATCTGCATTGATGTAGTTCAAATAATCTTGTATTGCAACGGTTGCCGAATTCTTTTTCGCATCACGCGGCAGCACACCGTCATCGCCTTCTATATCTGCAATCACCACACCTTTTTCTGCAGTGATTTCCATTATCAATTCATCGCCAGGTTTATCGATAGCAAAACCTAATACGTCAAAACCACAAGCTACATTGGCTACGGTTGCCGGTGCGAAGACTTTGATTCGTTTTGGAGTCGTGAGTCGTGAGTTGTGAGTCGTGAGTTGTGAGTCGTGAGACATAAGATTAGTTTATAATTAGTTTTTGGGTGTTAATGATTTAATTAAACCTCTGATTATCTTAGACACTTCATCAACCTTGTTAATTAAATCATTTTTTATTTCCATGTTTATATATTTTAATCTTTCAGCAAGATGTAACATAGAACGAACTTCGCTTGCAGAACCTAAATACATGTATAAAAATCTTGAAAAATCTGCATCTGAACTTCTATCAAAACCTTCTGCAATATTATTTGAAATGGAAACAACTTCGCTGCAAATTTGATTTTTAAAATTGAAATCTCTATTAACATCAAAATTAGCATAAATATCAACGGCTAAATCTTGTGCCTTTTGCCATGTAATCAAATCTTCAAACTTTTTAATTATCACTTTATTATAATTATCTATATTAAAAATAGATTCCTTATCTCAATCACGACTCACCACTTATGACTTACAACTTACGACTCAATTCGCCATATAGTTTCCAATCGTAATAATTTCCGCGAAAACGCCTGCTGCTGTTACTTCTGCGCCGGCACCAGGACCTTTAATGACTAACGGATTGTTTTTGTAACGCGCTGTTGTAAACACAATCATATTATCGCTGCCACTTAAGTTGTAGAACGGATGTTTGGTATCCACTTGTTTCAAAGCAATCTGTACTTTGCCATCTTCAATCACCGCCATATAACGCATTACGTTTCCGTTTGCTTCTGCATCTTTTTTCAGTTGCTCATATTGCGCATCTACTTCAGGTAAGCGTTCTAAAAATGTTTTCACATCAAGTTCGCGTAAGTTTTCAGGTACTAAATTTTCTACATGAATATCTTCGAGTTCCATTTTTGCGCCGCTATCGCGAGAAAGAATCAATGCTTTGCGCGCCACATCCAAACCAGACAAATCATCGCGCGGATCCGGTTCTGTAAAACCTTTTGCTTTCGCATCTAATACGACATCAGAGAATTTCAAATCGCCTTTGTAGGTATTAAAGATGAATGATAAAGTGCCTGATAAAACGGCTTCGATCTTCAGTATCTTATCGCCTGAATTCATTAACGACTGTAACACACCGATAACCGGCAAGCCAGCACCAACATTGGTTTCATACATAAAATGTACATTCGATTTTTTCGCCAGTTCGCGCAGCAAAATATACTTATCCTGACTTAATGTATTGGCAATTTTATTTGGTGTAACGATGTTCACACTTTTCTTTAAAATCTTTTCATAGTATTCAACAACATGCTTGCTTGCAGAACAATCTACAAAAACAGAGTTCGCGAAATTCAAATCGATCATCTTGTTGGTGAAGATTGCTAAATTAGAATCTTCGCCTTTTTCCTGAAGTTCTGCCTGCCAGTTTTCCGCATCAATACCGTTGCTGTCGATCAACATTTTTTTAGAGTTGATGATACCGGTTACATTTATCTGAATGGACTTTTCTTTCTTTAAATATTCAAACTGATTGTGAATCTGATTCAATAAGGTTTTACCAATCAAACCGGTTGGTCCGACTAAAAATATATTGATGGAATGTACATCGTTCTCAAAGAAGATTTCATGCAATGCGTTCAATGCTTTCGCTTCATTGTGACGGTCGATCACTGCTGTAATATTTAATTCTGAAGAACCTTGCGCAATCGCTTTTACGTTGATACCGTTGTTTCCTAATGCTTTAAACATTTTCGCGGAAACACCAGGCACATTCGACATATTCTCGCCTATCACAGCTATAATAGAATTATTGGTTTCGATGACCAACGGCGCGATCTGACGATTCTGAATTTCAAAACGAAATTCTTCTTCTACTGCTTTTTGTGCTTTTTTTACATCGCCGGGCACGATACCAAAACAAATAGAATGTTCTGACGAACCTTGCGTAAGAAAGATGATATTAATAGATGCGCGCGACAACGTACCGAACAAGCGCGATGCAATTCCAACCACGCCTACCATGCCGGTACCTTCCATTCTCAAAACAGTTATATCTGATATGGAAGAAATTCCTTTGATGGAATTATTCGATTTACCGGCATCTTTAGAAATGAATGTTCCAGGATGCGTTGGATTGAATGTATTTTTAATCACCAACGGAATGTTCTTGATATACGCAGGTTGTATGGTTGGCGGATAGATGACCTTTGCGCCGAAGTGCGACAATTCCATCGCTTCCTTGTACGATAAGGTTGGCACGGTAAACGCCTGTTCTACACGACGCGGATCCGCAGTTAATACACCATCCACATCTGTCCAGATTTCGATAACATCGGCTTTTAGCGCTGCGCCGAAGATAGCTGCTGTGTAATCAGAGCCGCCGCGACCCAGTGTGGTGACGTTGTTGCTATCGTCAATGCCGATGAAACCGGTAACGCAGGCAATGCCGTTCACCGCTTCAAAGAAATCGAGAATATTTTTGTTGGTTTTTTCAAAATTTACTTTTGCAGAAAGATAGTTGGAATCGGTGCGCACGAGTTTGGTGGCATTTACATAGATACCATTCAAATCTGCATTGCGCAATGCGCCTGCCACGATAAACGATGAAAAGCGTTCGCCGTAAGAAACTAACTGTGCTAATGTTTTATCAGATAATTCACCTAATAAATTGATGCCTTTTAAAATATCTTCTACGCGAATCATGCTATCCACGAATTCTTCCATCATCACGTCATAAATATCTTTATTGGTTACGAGTGCTTCGATGGCTGCGCGATGGCGTTCTTTGAAACTTTCAAAGATCTCTAAATAGGTTACGTTATCTTTTTTTTCCGCTAATTTTCCTGCGTTGATGAGCTGATCGGTTACTTTGGAAAAGGCAGAACATACTAACACAATTTCATTGCCTTGCTCAATTTCACTTCTGACAATTCCGATGATACGCTGAATATTTTCTATAGAACCAACGGACGAGCCGCCAAACTTTAATACTTTCATTTTGTGATTTACGATTTACGATGTATGATTTACAATTTTATAGCAAATTGCAAGAAAGCAAAAATAAGAATTTGACTATATAATCCTGAATTATAGCATTTTATTGACGTTAAGTAGATATTAAATGTTGAGCCATCTAAGCAGCTTGTGAAGCGCTTCGGTGTTTTTATGTACGCTATGTTATTTTGTTTTTGAAGCTTTTAATGCTTCAGTCAGTTTTGTAATTTCTTCTTTATATTCTTTGATGAGTTCATCTACAGGCAGAAACGCTTCATCTTAGAGACTTGGATTAATCCGTAAGGTTTCGTCGCCATGTAAAATAGATAAAAGCAACACGCCGTCTATTTCTATTTTTGGATTTTTTAGCTGTCCGCGTGTTGATTCATCAAATTTATCTATAGATGTAAAAACTGGAATGAACGATTTTCCATCCTGTACAAAATCCTGTATATTGATTTGATTAGATGATTCGTCCAAACCTTTAGCCGGCAGAATAACTACTTTCTTTTTAAACAAATCATGATTCATTTTCGTATCGTTTGTTTGTTGGTCAAGGTTGGTTTCTTTATTTTTTTTGGTTGGATGTGAACAACTAACAGCTAACAGCAATACTAAGTAATAAATTTTGAGTTTCATATTGAGTAAAATCAAGCATCCGTTTTTACAGTTTCCTGCTTAAAAATAATTAATTAAAAAGCAAAAACATAGAATGCACGAGACTAGAATTTTTCAGTTGGCAGTTTATTGGCTCGAAACCAATAAAAGGGCTGGCTTCTAAACTTACGCACAACGGCGGTTTGCTACTTTTGCCATGTGAAATTTTGTATCTTTTGTATAACATATTCTGGTAAAATGGTTCTTGTGCTGTTAACCAACAGGTACAGGTGGGTCTTGTAGTAATGACTTAAATAAATAAGAATGAATCCATTTTCTTTTTAAGCCAGTATATACAAATAGTAGGAATAAAAGTTTACCCCAAAAGCAAACTAAAAAAACTAATGCTTTAAATAGTTCGGTGCTTATTTTAATATCCACTGCATTAATAAGTCCGTAAAGTGGTTGAACAACAACATATAATGGTAGTATGATAATCGTACCATACAAGTAAAAATTTCGTTGTAATCCTTTGTTTTCATCTTTCAATATATATTCCATTGATATAAAACGGCTGAATAACAAAAGCATAGCAACTCCATTATAAATTCCTCCTAATAGTCTTATCATCGTTGATGTTGTAGAAAGCTTCACATCTGTACCGAAAATGCCATTTGCAACAAAAGCAATATTGATGATTGTAATTATAACTGCTATTGATATTGGAATGTATGCTTTACCTTTTCTTACTAATAACCAGCTCTTATTGTCTGTGTCAATTGTTATGATAAACAGAACTTGAAAGGCAATGAATAAAAAAACTGCACTGAAAAGATTTGTTGCATTGGTTAAAACCTCCATTGTTAGGAATCTAGCAGACTGTGAGCTATATTGATTGTTTTGTTCAAATAATTCATAAATATTTGAAGTATTACTGATGGCTTCCTTAATTTTAAGGTAGTCAAATTGTGATAAATCTATAATAAGCTGTAAGCAGTAAAATGTTCCTAATATTATTGAAAACCATCGAACGCAAAAAACAAGCTGTCCAACCAATTCGTTTACACGTAAAATTTCATCGTCGGTTCCTGTATTTGTCTTATCTATAAAACGAATGTTCTTTTTGTAGCTCTCATCAGTTTCTGAAAAAATAGTATGTTTTATTACAAATACTGCAAAAAATAGTATTATAATATTAAGTATATCTATAGAACATAAAAATAAATGTTCGTACTTTTCAAAACTTCGACTACTTGTCAATATAGCACCAACAGATGCAACGATACCGATTATTGAGGCGAGTATCTCATTAATATTTTTTAGGACTGTATTCAACCAACTTGTAGGATTAATTTTTGATTTTGATTCGTCCATAGGTTTAATGATTTGTTATGAAATTACTGTTAGTTTGATTTGCCGACTAGATAATTGTAATGTCTCTATGCATAACGCATAACGGTTGAAACTGCCGATAGTTGCGCGTGTTTAACACCAACCAAAACAAATTTATTAATTAAATATGATACAAAAAACTTAAATTATCAAACACACCACAACTATTGCTTTTTTTTATTGTCGGTAGTATTATTTATATTTCTTTAAAATTTTGTTAGTCTTATAATAATTATCGTCTCTATAACCATTAGGATAGTAAACAAACGATTCTCTTTCTTCAGTCGAACCAACTCTTGCCAATGGACTACAAAAATTACTTTCTTGAATACTTATCCATTCATTCAAACGTAATGGTCTCTCACTATCAATTGATGGGTCTATTACAAATTCTAATAGTTCATCATTATTTCTTACTTTAACTAGAGCAGCAACATGATACCACCAAAAAATACATTTATTGCCATCTTTTACTGCCAACGTATAACTACTATCATCTCTTGGGGTTTTAGAATCATATGAAAATACTTTCTTAATTGCATATCCAAATTTATTCTCAATTATTTGTTTCATTTTATGTGCTCTTGCATAACACCCATCTGTTTTATAATAGAATGGAATGCAGATATCAATTTCAGAATGCCCACTATGGCAATCTTGTTGTTTAACATATTCAAATATCTCATTTAATTTATCTAAACTTTCTATTTCATTTTGTAAAACAGCGTTAAATTCTGCAATGGCTGATTTATTTGTTATAGCGAATTCTATAGATTCTTTAATGGCTTTATAATGATCATAATGTATCTCAGTATCTGGGTAGTCAATTTCCTTTATTTGATAATTATCATCATAAGTTACTTCAATCTCTAACCCAAGTTCTAAAGATTCATTTAAAATCTCTATTGATTGGCTTGCTAAAGGATTGTCTAAATTTAACATAAAAATTGCAGGCGATTGCCAAAATTTTAATGGGTATTCTTCCAATAACTGACTTTTATTTATATCAATTGCATGAACAGGGTTAAATATGTCGCATACAAAATTATTCTTGTCATTCAAATATTCTACACCCACATTTCCCGTTTCGTCATTAATAGACTTTTTTGAGATTACATTGCTCAAAACACTGTAGCTTTTCTTATCTTTAGTTTTTGCAAATAAACTTTTGCTATCAATAGCTGAAAGATTTAACAAAAGAACTGTAGACAAATCTCTTACAATATATCCTATCGCATATGGCACAGTATATTTTCTTGTTGAATTGTCTCGTTTGGTGTGTGTAAAACCTAAATAATGACAATATTCATGAATTAAATGTCCGGCATATTCAGCAGCATTCATCTCATTCAACTTGCATCTATATGTTTCAGTTCGTCTTCCACCATAGGTTGTTCCAACAACACCACTTGGACAATCATTACTAATCTCCAAGATAAAGTCAAGTTCAAAGTCAATTTGATTATTATATGCCTCTTTTCCTGAAATAAGTAAATTGTAGATTTCCTCATTTTTCATTCCACGATTAAAATTAAATTCGTTTTTGCCGTTATAGGAAAAATTTAATATTTTGTTCTTAAAGACTTCAGAATTTATTACCTGCTCAATTAATTCAATTGCCTTGTTAAGAAGTATCTCCTCATTTTGAGTAAAATTCTTTTTTGATATAATATTTACTTTTGTCATACTTTATTAATATTATCGGATTTATTAAAAATCTTATGCCACTAATCTAAAAAAAACTTTCCCAAAACCGTTACGCAATGAGTAAACGGTCGTTTTATTGATTAAACGGTCAGTTTTTCAATTAGATATATCTAAAATTTAGAACTAAACCCTGTTTTTTCTCTTACCAAAGCCCACATTTCTCTCCTGAATCATCATTTTCCAACGCCGGATAGCTGTATTTTCACTCCGAAATGCTTCTGTTTTTAAAAATATCGGTATCTGCTATCAAACAACAGCATCCCAATCTTAAACAATAGCGTCCCGGCATGAAACAATGACAGCCCGGCATGAAGCAATGGCAGTCCGGTATAAAACAATAGTATCCGGGCATGAAACAATGACAGTTCTATGTAAAACAATGACAGTTTATCCATGCAAAAAAGATTGCAAAAATAAATAAACGGCTACCAAGACAATTTTTATTCAAAACATTCGTTTATATAGACATCAATTATTTTAAAAAACAGAAATTTATGTTAAAAGAACAAATCGACCAGTATGATATGCTACTCACCGTAGAGAAACATTTCAACGACAACATCGGTATTTTCACTGCCGGTTCTCCTATTTTGGCTACCAAAACGCTTTTTTCTTCAAAAATTACTGCATTGGCGGCACAAATAGCCATACAACTGATCAATCCAACCGGTTTGACGGAAGACAAAAACAATGCACGCGCTGCTTTGGAAAACCAGGCATTCATCTTAGGCGCTGCCTGCTGCAGCTATGCTTCGGCAAACAATAAACCGGACTTGTATAACCGCTGCGACTACACTATAACCGATCTAAGGCGTTTCAGAGATGCTGAATTGATAGGCATCTGCACGAATTTACTGGCAGATGCTACGGCGAATGCGGCAGCGTTGGTTCCGTTTAAAGTGATACCTGCCACACTCACGAATTTTCAGGCAGCCATCACTGCATTTTCTAACGTAATGAAAACACCAACGGAAGGCATTGCCAAACGTACGGTAGCCACGGCGAAAATCGCGGAACTGCTGCCACAGATATTGGAACTTGTGGAAGAACGACTGGATAAAGATGTGATTGCCTATACAACGACCAACCCTGCTTTTGTGGAAGTGTATAATACCGTTCGTTTAATTAACAGCAGTCCGACCTCTACGTTAAGCTTAACGATCACGGTGCTGGAAGCGGTGAACCACACGCCTATTCCAAACGTACAGCTCGAAATTATTGGCGAAGGCATCACGCGCAAAACCAGCGAACGAGGTTACAGCACCATCATCAACTTAGTTTCCGGTACACATACGATTAAAACCAATCATCCTAATTATCAGCCGTTGGAACAAAGCTTTACCGTAGTGAGCGGCGAAACAACAGAATTGGTGCTGCTATTGACGGCAATGTAGTTCATTATATCGAAGTAAAAAATAAAACGAAGTTGATTTTTTAAGGAAGCAGTATGATTAATTCTTGCTGCTTCTTTTTTTGTATTTTACGTTAGAGTTAGATAAATAGATTATCCAATTAGATCTTATAAGCAAAAAGAGTGCTTTCGAATTTTTGAGTGTGGTTAAGAGGCATTTCTATTTAATTTCTTTAAATTTACCGTATGAACATTTTTGTAAAAATTCTTTTATTTTTTTACAGCGTTTGGAATGTGATTAGTTTTATGACACTGACGATTCCGATGATGATTGGCTATATTTTACTTAAACTGGTTCCTTATCCAAAGCAAATTGTCGGTGTATTCTTCATAAATAGAACGGCTTTATTTATCTGGTCGATATTAGTTGGCATGCGTTATAAAATACGCGGTCTCGAAAATGTGAAGAAAGGACAAACTTATATTGTTGTGGTGAACCATGTGAATGCGGCTGATATGATGGCGATTGCTTATGGCGCACGTGTATATGCAAAACCGCTGATCAAAAAAGAACTGACCTATATTCCGGCACTTGGACAAATGTTTACCTTAATGTGTTTGCCTGTGGACAGAAGCAGTAAAGAAGCGCGGCACGCGAGCAAAGTGCGTATGCTGAATGATTTGAAACAAGGAATTTCCGTAGTGATATTTCCTGAAGGCACGCGCAACCGCACAAAAGATCCTTTGATTCCTTTTTATGATGGTGCATTTGAATTAGCTATTGACGCGCAAGTGCCCATCATGCCGATTGTATTAACTAATATTCGAAAAATAAACCGCGTAGATACTTTACTCGTTCGTCCCGGAACACTAGAAGTTACGCATTTGGAACCGGTAAGTCCGGTTGGTTACACACAAGATAAACTAGCTGAATTAAAAGAGATCGTTTATAAAAAGATGGAAAAATACCTGTTAGAAAACGACAGCTATTTTACGGCAAAACCAGTCTGAAATTTCCGATAAAAAAATGGGCTTTCTCAGTTTGCACCGAGAAAGCCATTCAACATCGTACATACATAACATAAAAACTGACAGTGTCCGCTAAAAGATGAAAGACGGACAATGCACCGGTTTATTGGGTTTTACATGTTCCTTAAACAGATTTCCTGAGTAAGAAATGGAAATTTCTGCGCCTCCAACTGCTTTACTTGCCTTTGTTAACTTCGAAATATTGAAGTCAAAATTTGCAGTAACGTTGATATTTTTGTATTCTAATTTTATTGCAGGAATAATGGCGTCTTTCACGCGGTACCAAACACCTGCATTGATCGCTAAACGTTCTTTCCTGTTTTGTATTAAACTGTATTTTACAAACGAACCTAATACTATTTCTTTATTTACACCTTGCGACTGAAACAATACCGACGGTAATATTGACCAGCTTCCTTTCAGCTTCATTTCACCACCAACCGTTGCAACATAGCGCGGATCGAGACGAATTTCTGTTCCGTCAAAGAAAGAAATATTCGGTTTAGTGACATTAAACACGGAAAATCCTGCGTATATGTTCTTGTTAGCAGCCGGCGCGTATGAATACACACCACCAATCGCTAAGTTGTAATCTATTTGTTTGGTATTCAAGCCAGCTTCGTTCGGTCCGATGCTTTGGTCGAAACCATCGAAGCCATTAAACTGGTTGCCAAAAGTTGCTTTAGAATAATCGAAACTTTTCATCATCATGCCATTTTGAAAACCGACACCAATAACATGATTGCGCTCTACATCCAATACCTGCAGATAAGATACATTGACACTGATCTGGTTGGTTTGAAAATTTGTGCTGCCTGCCTGATCGTGCATCATTTCAATACCTACACCGACAAACGAATTCGGATGTTTGTTTTTTATCAGCGACATTTCCATAGTAGCACCTACCGTTTGGTAAGGCACCGTTACGGTATTCCACTGCGTTCGATAAGACGCTGCAACAAAGTAATCATTGTTGAAGAATCCGGTAAACGCCGGGTTTGTCTTAGATGGAATTGCATAAAACTGCGAGTAATGTGCATCTTGTGCAAAGCAATCTATACCAATATAAAGTATTGTAATTAAGATTAGGGTTCTCATGTATGTATTGTTTAAATTTTAAAAATCAGGTCATGTTCTTTTTATTTTTCTAATTTATACTTTATCTTATCAAAGTAATATTTCCTTTTTTCATCGTGCGTCTTCCATCAATACATTGTACATCAACATAATATACAAATACCGCAGGCGTGAGCTTCTCACCTTTATAGGTTCCGTCCCAACCGATACTCATATCGCGTGTTTCAAATACCAACTCGCCCCAACGATTGAATATTCTAAACTCTTTTACACTTTGCACACCTGGTCCGAGCACTAACAATATATCATTTTGACCATCACCATTTGGTGTAAATGTATTTGGTAAGAAGACTGCGTCACCATTACAATCTTCAATCACGCGTACATTCTGATTATCGGTTGCTTTGCAGCCAAACTCATTTGTTACCGTAATTTTATAACTCGTGTCTTTTTCAGGTTTTGCCATTGGATTGGCACAATCCTGGCATGACAAGAAATAATTTTCACTCCAGAAGTAGCTTACATTATCCGGTGATGTTGCACTCAGATCTGCCTCCATTCCTCTGATGATGATTTTTTCAGGACCTGCTTTTACAGTCGGTAATTTTTTTACATCTACCGAAACAGGTATTGTCGGTATTACGCAAGTTCCGTTTTTAAATATCGCATAATATGTACTCTTTCCTTTTGGGAAAGCGAAAGGTTCCGCTACTAAATTATTTGACAAAGTAGGTGATGCCTGCCATACTATTTTTGTTTGGTTGATCGATGTGCTTTCTGCTTCTGCGTGTAATTGAATTGTATCGCCGATACAAATAAATGTATCAGGATATGCACGCGCAGTTAATGAAGTTCGCACATCTACTTTTATGGTATCATACACCGGACACAACGGATTTATAAATGCTTTTACCACATAAGCTGTTGATTCTGCAGGTTTGGCAATTACAGAAGCTGAATTCGTATTATTCAAACCTGTAGCAGGTGTCCATTGAATGTTCGTTGCATTTGTATTTACTACTAACGGAATCTGTTCGCCTTTACAAATTACTTTATCATCACTGGAAACAAAATTTGGTGTAGAGAAAACAGTTACCGTTTTTGTCTGATGAATTTTACAACCAAACGTATTTTCTACATATTTATTAAATGTGTAAAATCCGTGATGCGTTGGTGTAAATGAAGTTCCGACACCTGTATCTGTTCTCATAGAATCTGTAACAGTCCAGTAATTTTTAGTAATACTTGAATTTGATGATGAATAGACCGAATCCAAAATATTGAATTGTCCGGAACCACTGCAAATATTGGCTTTATCAATCTCAAACACTGAATACATGCGTGCTACATTGATCTTCCTTGTCGGAATTAAATTTACCGTACAGCCAAAATTATCTTTTAAGATTAGTGTTGGTGTGTATTCGCCTTCACGCAGGTATGTATAGCTTATGTTATTAGCATGCGAATGATCTTCACGTGTCTCACCGTTACCAAAATCCCAGATCGTAGTCGTTGTATTTTTAAATTGAGCATCAAACTGCACCTGCAACGGTAAACAACCTGAATCCGGTGTGAACGAGAAGCTGCCTTGCGGTCCGGAAACGATAATATAGTCTTTTTTCAATATGGTATCTGAGCAATTATTTGTATCTACAACTACTAATTTCACATCAAAGGAATCAGAACGCGTGTACACACTTTGCGGATGTGTATTGTTATTATTACTTTGGTTTCCATTACCAAAATCCCAGATGATGTTTTTGTATTCTGTATTTGGCGGTGCCTGCAACTGGAAGTCTGATATTAAATCAGGACATGTTTTGAATGTTGGTGATGCCGTGAAATTGACATGCAGATTTTTAATTCGTACAAATGCATTTTTCGTTTTATTGTCTTCACAACCTGTACCATCATACGCTTTCAGCTTAATGTCATAATTTCTTTCATCGGCAAAAACATGCGTTGGTGTTGAATCGGTAGAAGTAGTACCATCACCAAAATCCCATAAGAATTTCAAATTATTTCCTGTAGAAAGATTGTTGAATGTAATTTCTGTGCCTGCACAAACATCATTTTTATTTACCGTAAAATCTGCTTTTATCGGCTCTATTTTAACTGTTTTAGTAACAGAGTCTTTACAACCAAATTCATTTTCTACCACCATTCTTACTTTATGATTACCAACACCGCTTATTGTATAAGAAGCATCATCACCTGTTTGCGGTGAGCCATTATCCAGATACCAGGTCGTTCGTGTAATCGGCGCTTCATTTGTATTGGAAATATTGATAAAGCTAAATCGCGCAGGATTACAACCACTTACTTTTTGTAAAACAAAATTCGGCTGCATATCAATTACCGTTACTGTATCAACGATGGATGATTGCACTGAACAACCATTTCTATATCTTACAGTCAAGTGTACGATATATTGTCCCGGATTCGGATATAAACCAATTGCAGGATTTCCATTAACACGCAAACCATAACCTAAATCCCAACTGTAGCTAATTATATTAGAATCAGCCGGCGCGTTGAAAACAACGAATAATGGTGCGCAACCTTTTTTATTCAGTATAGAAAAGTTGATTGAATCCAATACTGAAAAATTAATATTCTTTCTCATCGAATCCACACAACCTGTACTGTCATTATAAACGATCAATAAGATACTTGCCGTTGTATAAGAAGATGGATAAGTGTGTGTAAGACTCATATCCATTGTATTTATGATTGTTCCATCACCAAAATCCCATGTAGCTCTGTCAAATCCTTTTGACTCATTTGTTATATTCACTGTTTGCGCGCCACATACTTGTGTTGTTGAGAATCTTGCTTCTGGATAAGCAACAAATATCTCTTTGATCTCTAAAGTATCTTTACATGTGTTATTGTCTGCAATCAAGGTAACCATGTATTTTTTTGGCTGTGAAGGCGATGTATATATGTGTGTAACATCTCTGCCTTCATCGGTGCCATCGCCAAACAACCAGGTAAACTCCGTAGTTGGAATACCGCCGGTTGCATGATAAGTTACCATTTCTTTGTGTACACAAACAGTCGTCAAATCAAAGTCGCCTGTAAACGGATATTTATCACCAACTCTAATTGGTCCGATTCGTTTTTTCAATACAGGACAAGGTGCATCGTATGTCACTGTTATTGTTGCGTAGTAAGTACCTGTGTCTGTATAATTATGATACGGATTTTCGCCTGTTCCTGTAGTGCCATCACCAAAATCCCAAACAATGCTGGTTGGTGTAAAATTATGCGTCAGGTTTGCATTAAAATGCACTCTTAATGTTTTACAACCATGATCTATATCTACAGTTGGGTTTAATTTATCATTTCCTACGTAAATCGCATTTGAGCTGTCAATAATAGCTTTGCAACCATTTGCAGATGTTGCTTCGAGTATCACGTCATAAGAACCAAAATCATCTAAATAAAAGGTAGGATTCTCAACAGTAGAAGTAGCAACAGTAGTATTATTTCTTTTTATGATCCATTTATATTGTACAGCGCCTGTTGTGGTATTGGTCAATGTAAAATTAGAAGCAATACATGAAGCATTTTGACTCATCGTAAAACCTGCTTTAGGTGCTTCATTCACAACAACAGTGAAGTTTGAAGAATCTCTGCAACCATCGCTGTTTGTTGCCGTAAGATTTACTGTGTAAGTACCAGGATTATCGTAATTAAATGTGGGTGTGTTGTTTGTTGATGTACGTCCGTTGCCAAAATCCCAGTTACAGAAAAAAGGGCTGTAATTAGAGAATACGGTTGGACTAATATTCTTATCGGTACATGTACTTGCTGGCAAATCCGTTTGTATATCAAATTTTTCTAAGCGAACGCCGTTTGGAATTGCTTTAGTTGAAGAACAATTATTCGCATCTTTTACTGTCAGCAATACATTATAATTACCATACTGATTGTAATTGTATGTAGGATTTGATGCAGTAGAAGTAGCGCCATTACCAAAATCCCAAGAATAACTTATCGGTGCTGTACCAACTACCGTACTTGTAAATTGTGCAGCAAACGGTAAGATACAAGTATGTGAATTATTTACCGAAAAATCTACTGTCGGTTTATTGGCTTTAATAATAAAATCAGTTTTTGTCAATGTATTTTTACATCCATTAGCATCAGTAACAATTAATGAAACGCTTGAATTTCCGCTGTTATTATAAGTATGCAAAGGATTTCTTGTTGTGTTAATATTTCCATCGCCAAAATCCCACGTCCAGGCAGTAATTGGTGCATCCCCTAAAGTAGATAAATCCTGAAATTGCACATCAAACGGAACACAACCGATTCTTGGATTTGCATTAAAGTTAGAAACAGGATCTTTAAATACAGTTATCGTTTTAGAAACAGTAGAGCTTGCTCCTGCTTTAAAAATGGTTAATTTGATAGTGTATGTGCCAGGTGAATTGAAGATCGCGCCAGGATTGCAATCGTCTGAAGTATTTCCGTTAACACCTAAATTCCAAAAGCAACTATCCTGATTTCCTGTCGATGTGTTTCTAAAACTAACATATAATGGTGCACAACCTTTATCCTTACTTGGAATAAAGTCTGCATTGAGCTGTGCAAAACAAATACTTCCTGCAAAACACAATACACAGAATAAAAATGCTGTATATATACGTCTCTGCAAAGACAATAAATGTCTTACTGACGGTGAAAAATAAGATAACATTGATTTAGGGTTTAAATGTTATGTGTATGTTTGTATTGCAATATTATACCTATTAATTCAGTTTGTCAATAGCAATTCTTATTTTTAATGATTAATTGATACAAATCAACGAAAAAACAAAAACCATATTAGAATGAGTACTAAAAAAATTGGCATCATTGAACTATCCGTAATTCCTATGCGCGCCGAACCATCAGATAAAGCTGAGGTTGTGAACCAGGTTTTGTTTGGTGAAACGTTTGATATTATCCAGGAAAACGAAAAGTGGAGTCAGATAAAATTAAAGCACGATGATTACATTGGATGGATAGATAAGAAACAATGGAAGGAAGTGCCGCAACATCAGCAAACACATAATGTAGTGAAAGAGCTTTTCCAGATGATTACAAAAGACGACAAAACAATCTATGCGCCGATGGGTTCGTTTGTTGAAAAACGAAAATTAAACAAGTTATCGATTAAGAATTCTATATTGCATGATGCAAAGCTATTTCTAGAAACACCTTATTTTTGGGGCGGCCGCACGTTTTCAGGTATCGATTGTTCGGGTTTTACTCAAGTAGTATTTCGTGTAAATGGAATTAATATTTTGCGTGATGCTTACCAGCAGGCAACACAAGGCGAAACCATTGCTTTTGAAAACGCACGCAATGAAGATTTAGCTTTTTTTGAAAATGCAGATAAAAGAATCACGCATGTAGGAATCGTTTTTAAAGAAGAAAAAAAATTAAAAATCATTCACGCTTCAGGGAAAGTGCGCATTGATACCTTAACCAAAAAAGGAATCTACAGCGAAGAAACACAAACGCAGACACATACTTTAGCATTTATAAAACGTATTGATAAAAATGTCGGATAAACAAAACATCGTAGTATTAACAGGTGCAGGCATCAGCGCGGAAAGTGGCATTAAAACATTTCGCGACAGTGATGGCCTTTGGGAAAATCATAGAATTGAAGACGTTGCTACATTTGATGCCTGGAAGAAAAATAAAGAACTCGTGTTGGATTTTTATAATCAACGCAGAAGGCAATTGTTTGAATGCGAACCAAACGAAGCACACAAATTATTAGTAAAACTGGAAGAAAAATACAACGTACAGATCATTACACAAAATGTAGATGACTTGCACGAACGTGCCGGTTCTGCTAATATTTTGCACTTGCATGGCGAATTATTCAAAGTGCGCAGCACACTTGATGAACACCTAATTTACGAATGGAAAAAAGATCTGGCAGTTGGTGATAAATGCGAAAAAGGCGCGCAGCTACGTCCACATATTGTTTGGTTTGGCGAACAGGTTCCGATGATTTCCGTTGCAGAAGAATTGGCTGCAAAAGCAGACATCTTAATTATCATCGGAACATCGATGGTGGTGTATCCTGCTGCCGGTTTGATAAATTGTGTAGATTATGATACACCGAAATACGTTATTGATCCAAATAAACCAACGATTGCCAAGCTAAAGAACTTAGAATACATTACAGAAAAAGCAAGCGTTGGTATGAAAATTTTATTTGACAAATTGATGAACTAATCTATCTAATCTTATACTGAATAATGATTGACGAAACAAAAAATCCATGGCAGAAACTCTCTGAAAAAACAGTGTATGATAATAAATGGATCACCGTGACACATGAAGATGTGATCACGCCAACAGGAACGAATGGTATTTATGGTAAAGTGCATTTCAAGAATTACGCTATCGGAATTATACCAATAGATGCTGATGGAAATACCTATTTGGTCGGACAATACCGTTATGCTATCAACGAATATAGTTGGGAAATTCCGGAAGGTGGTGGTTTGCTCGAAAACGATATACTCGAAGCAGCCAGGCGAGAACTCGCGGAAGAAGTTGGTTTAGTAGCACAGCGATACACGCAAATCTGCATTAATAACACATCTAATTCGGCTACCGATGAGCTGTCGTATATTTTTGTTGCACAAGACCTGACGGCTGTGGAAACTCAACCGGACGAAACAGAACAATTACAAATAAAAAAATTATCTTTATTGTCCGCTGTTGAAATGGCCATGGACGGAACAATTAAAGATGCCATTTCTATCATCGGTTTATTGAAATTAAAAATACTGATTGATGAAGGAAAATTTAAAATTTGAAATTAACTATACGGCGTTTTCAAGCGCAGATGAACTTCCGGAAAATTATAAACTATTAGTGGATGCGGCAAAGAAAGCAACAAATGACAGCTATGCACCGTATTCGAATTTTCATGTTGGTGCTGCGTTGTTACTAAACGACGGACAAATTATTTTAGGCAGCAACCAGGAAAATGCGTCCTATCCTATCGGTTTTTGCGCGGAACGCACCGCGTTAAGTGCGGCTGCTTCTTTAGCATCTAAAATAAAAATAAAAGCGATTGCTGTTACTGCAAAATCAGCGAATAATCCTGTGTTGAAACCGGCTGCACCTTGCGGTATCTGCCGACAAACTATTTTTGAAGCAGAAACCAAACATGGTCAAGACATAGAAGTGATATTGACAGGCGAAAGCGGTGAGGTCTATATTTTTAAATCCATCAAAGATCTATTGCCGTTGCATTTCGATGCGAATTTTTTGTAAAATCACTAAAAAATGAATAAAATAGGATATTTTGAAATTCAATCCGAGAATTTAGAAAATGCAATTCAATTTTACACTGATTTATTTGGTTGGAAATTCATTAAAGAATATAATGTTCCTATCGAATATTATAGGATTGAAACCGGAAACATTAACGGCGGTTTATTAAAACGGCAAAACAACATACCTTTTGCATCTGCTACAAATGCTTTTTGCTGTTCTGTTATGGTAGATAATTTTGATGCAACTGCCACCGCAATTTTAATGAATGGCGGACAATCGGCTATTGCAAAGTTTGCTATTCCTAAAAAATGTTGGCAAGGTTATTTTTTGGATTTAGACAATAATTTGTTCGGAATTTTTGAAGTAGATGAAAATGCATCTTAAAAATAAATTTCATTATTTTTGAATGTAAATTATAAAAATGAACGACATCGGAATTGCCGGCTTAACTTTAATTATTGCCAATAGCTTGTTTTCTCTGGTTGGTTTTTCCAATTCGTTTTTCTTCGATAAATACAAATTTTCCATTGAGCGCATTCTTTTTCACAAAGAATACAAGCGACTCATTTCTTCAGGTTTCCTGCATGTAAGCTGGATGCACCTTATTTTCAACATGATGAGTTTGTACGCGTTTGCCAACTTATTAGAATTACAAATTGGTGCAGCAAAATTTACCGCTGTCTATATTTGCAGTTTGATCGGCGGCGATCTGTTTGCGTTGTTTGTACACAAAAACGATAACAACTACACGGCTGTCGGCGCGTCTGGTGCAGTGTGCGGAATCATCTTTGCTTCTATCGCGTTATTTCCCGGAATTGGTATTAATTTTTTTGGCTTGCCGTTTTCTATTCCTGGCTGGTTGTATGGTTTGTTCTTTGTTTTAATTTCTATTTTCGGAATCAAATCTAAAACGACCAATATTGGCCACGATGCGCACTTAGCTGGCGCACTCACGGGAATGTTGGTTGCACTGGCATTTCAACCGCAGGCATTTATACATAATTACCAAACCATTTTAATTATCGCCATTCCTGCAATTGCTTTTATTGCTTATATCTACAAAAAGCCGCATGAATTATTAATGGAAAGTTTTTTCGAAAAGAAACAAGAGTATCTATATACTATTGAAGATAAATATCATATTGAAAAAGAATTTACACAAAATGAAATAGATGCCATTCTGGACAAGATCAGTAAAAAAGGAATTAAAAGTTTGAATAATAAAGAGAAGGAAATTTTAGATACTTATTCAAAATCCATTTAAATGCTTGTAAGCAAAACACCTTTAAAAACAGATAGTTTCGGCAGACTGATCGCTGACAATAAAAATATTTCTTTGGATGATTATTTGTTAAAGAGTGAAGATGAAAGTGAAAGTGAAAGTGATACAGCAACTGACAGATTGAAGCAACATCCATTTAGATTGATGTTGCGTGCGATTGGCACTCCAAAAATTATCTATAATAAATCGAAACGCTTAGCGGTTACATTGTTCAATACGTTTTACTATCCGGCGATGCAAAAACGTTTACTGCGTTTACAACAAATCGGTTTTATTGAACAAATTCCGTCGCAAAAACAATTATGGTTTGGTGCGTATGATATGCTGCGTTATTTTATTTCGCCGGGCGCTGCGAGTTACTACAAAACCAAGAACATTAATTTTACCTTTCATCAAATTTTACGTTTTTTGAATGATCCATCAGGCATCTCAGATCCAATCAGTATTCGTGTTCCGCGCGATACTATTATTTGTCATTTGCTTGAAGTAGTACATGCAAATCCTGTTTACGACTTGCAATTGCTCGATCAGTTTGATGATGGTTTGGATGAAATGGAAAAGCAAACGCAGCAAATGTTAGACAAAACACATCCTCGATATAATTCAATTATGGCGATTACAGAAGATGTAAACTATCATCAGAATTTATTGAGTTATGTACAAAAATATCGCATCAATCCTGCAGAAAAACAAATGGTGCGCGCGTCAGGCATGGCACGCGAAGATGCTTATTTTTTATTAGCGGAATGTATGTTTGGTACGCTACCTTCTGCCTTTCGCTATTTTAATCGTTTACCTGATAATTTTTCTGCTTTGCTAAAACATGCAAAAAACAATCCGAAAATAAATCCGATGTATTGCGATGAATGGATTTTAAATCAGTTTTATGAGCAAGATTTATTGAAGAAAAGTTAAACACTTTTTATTTATAAATACTCACTTCAAGTCTATTTGCATTATTCCTACACGCACGATACATGCCTTCGGTATTGAATGAAAGCACTATATTTCCTTGTGTATCTACTGCTATCAAACCACCATCGCCATCTATATTTTTTAATCGATGATGTATCACTTCATCACAAGCTTGTTGCAAATTCAAACCTTTGTATTCCATTAAACAAGAAACATCATAAGCCACCACACCACGAATAAAATATTCGCCGCTGCCAGTACAAGATACCGCGCATGTTGCATTATTTGCATAAGTGCCTGCACCAATGATCGGGCTATCACCTACTCTACCGAATTTTTTATTGGTCATGCCGCCGGTTGAAGTAGCAGCCGCCAAATTGCCATGTATATCTAAAGCAACAGCGCCAACGGTTCCAAATTTTTTGTCAGCAATAGTATGATCTAACTGAAATTTTTCGCTGTCTTTTATTTTCAGCCATTGCTGATAACGAAACTCATCATAAAAATAATCATCGTCAATAAATGGAAAACCAATCGAAGCTGCAAAATCCATTGCACCTTCGCCAATCAAAAAAACATGTTCTGTTTCTTCCATTACTTTGCGTGCTAAAACAGTTGGATTCTGAATATTATGCACGCCGGAAACTGCGCCTGCCATCCTGTTTTTTCCTTCCATGATGGATGCATCCATTTCGTGTTTGCCAAGCGCATTAAACACCGAACCTTTTGCCGCATTGAATAACGGACAATTTTCCAATTGAATCATGGATTGCTCTACAGCATCTAACGATGAGCCACCTTTTTCCAACACAACATAACCGACATTCAATGCGTCACTCAAAGCATCTTTATACTCTTTTTCTTTTTCAGCACTCATCTCTGATTGCAAAATCGTACCTGCGCCGCCATGAATTGCTATTGAAAATTTTTGCATTCTTTTTTTTACAAAACTAACCAAAATAATTGCATGCTGCGAGTTTCAATTTTATATCTTTGTCAACAGATGCAAAATCCTGAACGATTAGTGATTGTTGGCGGCGGCGCTGCCGGTTTTATGGCAGCTATTACGGTTGCTGCGGCTCAGCGAAACATAGAAATTATCATCTTAGAACAAGGTAATGAAGTGCTTGGAAAAGTAAAAATTTCTGGTGGCGGCAGATGTAATGTAACGCATGCATGCTTTGATGTAAAAGAATTAGTAAAATTTTATCCAAGAGGCAATAAAGAGTTGTTATCAGCTTTCTATCAGTTTAATTGCGAGCATACCATTGATTTTTTTGAAAGCAAAAATGTTGCTTTAAAAACAGAAGACGACGGCAGAATTTTTCCGACAACAGATGATTCAATGACAATAATAAATTGTCTGAAAAATGAAGCTGAAAATTTAGGTGTAAAAGTAATTTTGCAGGCAAAAGTCATACAGATAAAAAAGAGCGAACAATTTGAAATAAGCTATAATAACAAAACGTTTTTTGCTGATTACTTGTTGATGGCAAGCGGCAGTAATCACACGATTTGGAATTGTTTGCAATCATTGAATCATACTATTATAGAACCTGTACCAAGTTTATTTACATTCAACACGAAGAATAATATATTCAGAGATTTATCCGGTATTTCGATTCCAAATACACTAATAAAAATTAAAGATTCAATGTTTGAAGCATCTGGTATTTTATTGATCACACACACCGGTTTGAGTGGTCCTGGTATTCTTAAACTATCTGCTTTTGGTGCTCGGTATTTAGCAGCAAAAAACTACCAGTTTTCTATTATTATCAATTGGGTAAACGAATCGAAAACCGAAGTATTGCATGAATTAAATGCTATAAAAACAGAACATACTAAGAAAGCCACACAGAATTTTTCACCTTATAAATTAGCGAATCGTTTTTGGAAGAATTGTTTAACTGAATTAAAAATAGATGCAGAAAAACAATGGGCAAATCTCAATAAAAATGAACTGAACGCAATTGCTGATTTTCTGACAAATTGCGAAATCAATATTTTCAGCAAAAGCACCAACAAAGATGAATTCGTAACGGCAGGCGGCGTTGCATTAAATGAAGTAGATTTTAAAACAATGCAAAGTAAACTTATTCCAAACCTTTATTTTGCCGGCGAAGTGTTGGATATAGATGCAGTAACAGGCGGCTTCAATTTCCAGGCAGCATGGACAACCGGATTTATTGCCGGAAATACTATTGGCAAGCAGTAAAAATTATTTACTTTTGATAAAACAAAAATTATGAGTAACAACAGCGTTGATAATATAGATTTTAGCGCGACTACAATAAAATTTGCAATAATCGGCAGCATTGTACATGTTTTATTTTGTTTACTTTTTTATTTTTCCGGTCTTAAATCTGTTGCATGGAAAGATGTTCCGTTCTTAATATTAAATGTCTGTCTGATTATTCTTTATATAAAAGAAATAAGCAGTAAAATGGAGTATAAAAGTTTTGGATTGTTATTTAAAAATGGTTTTACACTATCCCTATTTTTTGCATTAACAGCCCTTGTTTTTGTTGTACTATACTTAAATTTAATTGATTTAAATTATCCTGATGACATGTTTGTCTCTACAAAAGAAACTCTAGAAAAATTTGGCATGAATGCAGACAAAGTTGAAGCTGCAATGGAAAAAGAATCAATAAAATCACCATCATATTTTTACCTAACAGCATTTTTTACAAAATTATTTTGTTGCACAATAATTTCTGCAATCGGTGCTGCTGTTTTTAAAAAAGAACAATAACCATTTGCGCTTTATTCTTATTTTTACCAAATGGAATCTATTGCTACTTTATATCCAAAGAACTGGACAGCATATGAATTAATTGACACCGGTGATTTTGAGAAGCTGGAACGCTTTGGCGATTATATTACGATTCGTCCGGAACCGCAGGCAATTTGGAGTAAGAGTTTGTCAAATGACGAATGGCTGAAAAAAGCGCATGTAAAATTTATCGGACTTTCTTCTTCAAACGGTAAATGGGAATTTCTAAAAAAAATGCCTGAAAATTGGACGATCCATTATAATCATAATCAATTAGATTTAAATTTTAATTTAGCATTGACAAAGTTTAAACACGTTGGCATTTTTCCGGAACAAAGCATCAACTGGGATTTCATTTTTGATAAAGTAAATGAAATCAAAAAGAAAGTAGAAACGCCAAAAGTATTGAATTTGTTTGCATACACTGGTGGTTCAAGTTTGGCTGCGCGCGCTGCCGGCGCAGAAGTGTATCATGTTGATTCTATCAAACAAGTAGTGAGTTGGGCAAACAGAAACATGGAATCTTCTAAATTAAAAGATATTCGCTGGGTGGTTGAAGATGCGGTTAAATTTGTGAAACGTGAAATTAAACGTGGCAAGAATTATCAGGGAATTATTTTGGATCCGCCTGCTTACGGGCACGGAACAGATGGCGAAAAATGGAAATTGGAAGATCAAATCAATGAAATGATCTTTGATGTGTTAAGCTTATTAGACAAGGAAAAACATTTATTTTTACTGAATACCTATTCACTTGGTTTTTCTTCATTAATCATTGAAAACTTAATTAGCGACAATTTAAAGAAGACTGCGTTAAATAATGTATCTGCTGAATTTGGAGAACTATATATTCCATCTTCTACAAAGCAAAAACTGCCGCTTGGTGTATATTGCAGGTTTTAACATCTTATTATTAACGACATCAATTAATGCAAAGATTAAAAAAGATAAAAAACAGAAACAATAAACATTTCCATTGTAAATATTTAACTGTTAAATTGTAGATTTAAAAAATCTTAATCCAAAAAAATCATTCATGTTAAAGAAAATTGGAATCGGCATATTGGTAATTTTTGTTATCCTGCAATTTATACCTATCAAAAAGAATCAGTCAACTGTTGTATCTGAAAACTCTATTGATAAGAAATACAACACACCTGAAAATGTAAAGGCGATTTTAAAAAAAGCATGCAATGATTGTCACTCGAATAATACAGTTTATCCATGGTATTCACATATTCAGCCGGTTGGTTTCTGGATTAATCATCATGTAAATGAAGGAAAAGAAGAGTTAAACTTTTCAGAATTTGCTACTTATGAAAAGAAGAAAGCCAATAAAAAAATGGAAAAAGTAATTTCATCGCAGGAAAAAGGATGGATGCCGCTTACTTCATATACACTCATCCATAAAGATGCAATCCTTACTTCTGAAGAAAAAAATGCTGTTATCGACTGGGCAAAATCCGTTCAAAAAGAGTTATTCATAGAATAGCCAATGTGATGTAATCTTTAAAAACAAAAAATACTCCAAAAAATATTTTTTATTTAAAAGTAGAATACTATATTTGCACTCGCTTTACAGCTCTGTAGAGGGCGCATAGCTCAGCTGGTTCAGAGCACCTGCCTTACAAGCAGGGGGTCCGCGGTTCGAACCCGTGTGCGCCCACTTGATAATCAAGCACTTAGAAGAAATTCTAGGTGCTTTTTTCTTTTATCGCATGTATATCGCATGTAACTTCAAGCCTCGTTACTATTGGTTATTATCTCCATATTTCATACATTTATCTAAATGAAAAACCAAGATGTCATATGCCTTGAATCCGATGCCTTTCAAAAATTGGTTGATACCCTTGTTGGATATGTAAAAGAAAAGCACCTTATAAAAGAAGATACTTGGATTACAGGCGATGAAGCAATGAGGCTTTTGAATGTAAGTAGTAAAACAACTCTACAGGCATTACGAGATACAGGGAAGATACGTTTTAGTCAGCCAATGCATAAAATCCTGCTGTATGACCGACAAAGCATTTTGGATTACTTAGAAGCGCACGCACGAAAAACCTTTTAATCATGGCTACAGAAATTAATGAAATAGAATATAAAGATGGCTTCAATCGTGGCTATTGGCTGTTCAACTATGAGCCTGATGTAGCCAAATTATTAAAGGAATCTACAAAAGATAGGATTGATGATTTCAGTAAAGGTTTTGCAAATGGACTGATACAAGCAGAACAGGAAAGAACGATTAATGAGTTTGAACAGTTGCGAAATAACAGCAATGAAAAGGATAATAACATAGAACGATAATTCTGTTATTAAATACATATCCAAAAATCTAATAATTTATTACGCATTCATTATATTGAGATGTAAACCATCTTATTTATGAAAATTTATTTAGCAATCATTTGTATAAGTCTATTACCTGTAAGACTAACAGCAAATCAAAATACTCATTCATTAGAATCAGTTTATAAACATTTAATCAACAAATATAGCAATAGCACAAATGGAGATTTAGAAAACAGACTAGACTTAAATTTATCAGATTATTTAAGATGCGTTCTTCAATTAAATGAATATGAAGCAAGTGCTTTTTACAACAATTCCAATTTTAATGTTTATGATGATTACAGAGGAGATCCTAATCAAACCTTTAAAATTGATACAATAGGGTTAAATAAAATATTGGCTATTATCTGCGAAGCAAAGCCATATAGTATGTCTAAGAAAGAAATAATGAAAATAAATGGTTTGCAATTAACTAATTTCAAAAGCCTTTTGAGTAATAAATCTTTCAATTTTTTTATTATAAGTAATTACAGTGACAACTTTGAACTCCCTGATACTATTCTTTATAAGCTCTATACATATTTTAAGAAAGAGGCAAATAAAAATTCAAATGCTATTCTAAAAACATGTTTATTATTAAAATTAGAGATTTTTATTTCACATAATCTAAACGAGAGTAAACAACAATTATTTGAGAGAATTAATTTGTTGGAACGTTCAATAAATACTACCACCAGCAATACTTTATTTGCTGAGATTTACTATAATTTTGGGGATGTTTTAGAAAATTCAAATGAAATTGATATGGCATTTAATTTTTATTATAGATCATATCTAATAGGACTAAAGAGTTTTAATTTGCACAGTAAGAGAAGCCATTTAAAAGTACTCGAATCAACTAATAAAGATTATACTGATTTATTAAATAGCAAAAATAGTTCGTACAACTTTGACTTTGGAAACAATAATCATTACTCTAGTATAAGCGAATTATTTTCCGAACCAATATCTCGTGAGAAAAATTCTATTCTTGATAATGTTTTCATAAATTTTGTACCTAGAACTAAGTTTGATATAGAATATGCAATAATGATTTTTAATACTATTTACAGTATTACTACAACTAACCATATTGATGATAAAAAACCTAATATAAGCTTGTATGCGTTATTAGAAATAATAAATCTATTAGATTATGCAAGAACTAATGATATAACATTGAATCCTAATATTATATCAAATTCTTTAACTAATATAGCTTCTCATTATTGGTATCATGGGAAATCAGAATTGCATGTATATTGTTCTTTTGCAGCTTTTAAAACATTTAAGTTAGAACCACAAAATTTTAATGAATATACAAATTTATATAAAATCTTTTGTGATGTTTCTAGTAATTCAGGCTATACTGGTTATATAGTAGATAGAATTATTAACAATGGCATTTATCTATTTAAGGCTTGTAATGATAAAAGCGCATATTGCAAAATGTTAAGTAGCTGTATCGTTTATAATATAAGACGTGGAAAATATGATGTTGCTAAAATCGTTTATGATAACTTATATCGCATACCTACATTTTATGAGATTAATGGAAATAATATTGATTTGCTAAAGATGATTGACTACAACTATTTTAATCTTGAAAAGAATAGTAGAAGTTATAGTGATAAAGTAAAAGATAGTATTTTAAAATCTAGCACTATAGATAATTATCGCATGGATGATATAGATAAACATTATTTGTCAGAAATGAAATTTCAATACAATTTTATTGAAAATATAAAGAGTGCTTCAATTGAAGTGCAGCAACTTGATTTAAAAAAATCCATTTCAGATATGATTAAACAAGTGCATAATTTAAATGATTCTATTGCTCTAAGAAGACAAGAAATTGAGAAACAAAATAAATCAATAGGAAAATTAAAACTAGATTCTGTCATTTTAGCAACTAAGAATAATAATTTAGAATTGATGAATATAAAAGCTCAAAAAAGCTTAAATAAAAAAATAAATGATGTCAAACACTTGGAAGCTAGTAATAAATGGATAACAAAAATTGCGGTTATTTTTGCGATTATGGCAGGTATTCTTGCTGTAGTTGCTACGTTTTTTGGAATTGGTCAAAGAAAACAGAGAAAATTAAAAGAAATTCTAAATGATAATCTAGAAATTTCAAATAAAAATTTATTACGGACAAACAAAGATTTATTGGCAGTTACCGAAGAAAAAATAACAGCTACTAAACAAGCAGCCCTATATAAATCTAACTTTTTTAAAGAAATAATAAATTTTCACCCACAGAAATCAGGCTTACCTAAGATTATTACCAAGTTAAATGTATTACATTATGAATTAAGCCAACCAATTATATCATCGCAAAAACTACATAGCAGTATGTCTGCAATTATAGATATGGTAGATTACTATTTTCAATACATGGAAAATCTACTACAAAATAGTAAACGAGAAACTATACCATTAAAAGATGAGATTGCTAACTGTCAGCAATTCATTGATTTTATTAATTTATCAAGCAATAAAAAGATTCAGTTTGATACAAAAGGAATTGCTGGCTTTGAGAATATTAAGATTCCTTCAAATATTTTAATTCCATTTGTTGAAAACAGCGTAAATTATGCGTTTCATGACAACATTTTAGATAATAAAATTAGCGTTGTAATTGAAAACCAAAAAGAGAGAAGCATTATTTTTAAAGATAATGGAAATGGAAAAGTAAGTCAGAATATTAAGAAAGGGTCAGGCGTATCGCTTGAAGCTATTAAGCAATATCTTGATAATTTCAATTTGATAAAGGATACTGTATATTTATTTGATCATACACACGAAGAATACTTCGATAACCTTATAGAAAATGGACAAATCAAAGGAGTTTTTGTAAAGATTAAAAATATTTAGGCATGATAAATATCTTAATTATAGAGGATGATACTGAATTAGCAAATTTAGTTGCACAAATTATTGAAACGAAGAGAGTAATATATAATTTTATCGGAATAATAGACTTTGCAACCAACTTAGCCGAAGCAAAATTGAAATTACATCCCAATTATCCAACCAAGTATAAATTATTTTTTTGGGATATTTTACTAGATGAAGAAAGCATTATCTTATCTAGATATTTCCCTAAAAAGCAATCATTAATTATTGTATTTACTTCACACATAAAATTTATTTATAAAATTTTGGAAGAGTGTCGGGATGAAGATATAAGCGATCAAATAGTTACAATTACCAATGAAGACAAAGAAGTCATTAAACAATTAGATATCAAAGAAGTTAATAAAAGGCGTATTACACAACCATCAGAAATAAGTACGATTGAGGATTATTTGTTAGAAGCAGAAGAAAAGTATGGTCAAAAAAAAAGGATAGAGTTGGTTAACAATGGATTTTTAGATGTTAATCCACTTGAAATCAGTTTCGTTATGGTTTATGACAAAAATCATTTAACCAATGATCGAAATATAAAAGACCTATTTAAAGAAAGAAAAATAATTTTCACTAAACAAGCTTTTTATCTGACAGAAAAAGATAGGCAAGCGAAAGCATCATTAAAATCATATCTCAGCTTAATACCAGAGTACAATTATTTTATTCAAGTAAACGACAACAGTATAATTAATATGAATAAGATCAAGGCAATACATGAGGTCAAAAATGATAAGGGTACTAGAAATCTAATCTTTTTGGAAATGGAAAGTAATTTGCTTTCAAATAAGATAAGTTTTCATACAAATGGAAATTTAGCAGCCGAAAAACTGGAATTAATTGAAATGAAAAATGAAGTAGAGATTTATAATACTGTGAAAGATAAACCTGAAAGAATTAAGGAACTTCAAAAGATCATAGCAGGAGAAAATTATCATCCTCATTACGTCTTGTCTGTCAATAATAATTTTAACTTTATAGAGTTAAAGCCAGACTTTAATGATAAACCGATCAAAAACTCCGTACTTCAAAGAATCCAAACTTATCGGACGAATTTGCCGTTTATCGGATATGCTCATTAAAACAAAGTTTTATTAGTAGTTGAAGTAATATTGGGTCATGAAAATGACACTTTATATAACAGCGCAATTTTTGGCACTTATCTCACTAAGCCGAAATAGCCTTATTTATAAAGGCTTTCAAATTCATTCTTGTAATAAAAAACAGGCATTTCAAAGGTCTAAAACTTTGAAATGCCCTGGCAATTTACGGAATAACGAGTTCCAAAATTACTTACAAGGCATTGTAATCATATTGCTAAAAATGTCAAGTATTCCGTATCGTACGGTAGGACTCGGTTTGGCGCATCCTCTCGGAAGCCATGCCACCATTAAGAACAAAATTTAACAAGGACTTTCTTTTAAACGCTTTAAGAGATATTCCATTCTCACCTTACAAAAATACATTTGTAGAGAAATTCATTCAGATTACTGACAACTGGTTTGCAAAAAAACTTTGTCTCATAAACGAAGTATTGCCATCAGGATATCATGGTATAGAAATCCACAGTTTTATTGATTTAGAAGATGTAAAACAATTAGTTGGTGACGGACACTATCAGTATGAATTGTCAGTTAAAACCATTACTGTACAACTTCAAACAATGCTTCATGAAATCATTTGTAACTCTTTAAGAAAAGAAGATTTGCAAACAGTTTATGATGTGGAAAATGGAACAATTTATATAACCTATACACTTTAAGTGTATAGGTTATTTTTTTGATTAAAATAAAATATTATGAAAACAGAAAATAAAATCAACAACGAGCCTAAAATCAATAAAAGCAATTTTGCACGCTTTAAGGAGATTGGAAAACAATCTTATGAAGAAAACAAAATAGTTATAACTAAGCTTGAACATACCAAGTTGAAAAAAGAGCTTTTCTTGACTTCATACAATTCATTATATAAGACAGTAGATGCAATAGTGTTAAGTAATAAGGGATTATCTCATGAGACCATAAAAATTGAAGATATCGAAAAGGACACCAATCTGAAAAGAGCAATTGATTTTAAGGAAGCTACATTAAAAGAACTTGAATTGCTTCCTGAAAGTCCGACAAAAGAAATACTGCATGAATTTGTTAAATGGGCTGGAAATACTAAAGACAAGGAAGCTGACAAACAAGAAAAACAAGAAGTAACAGACGATAAGAATAACAAAAAATCTGAACAAGTAAAACAATTTGAAGTCATGCGCAATGAAAATGTGAAGCATGAGATAGAACGATAAAAATAAATATTTCTAAAACTTAAAATTTAATATCATGAAACAAAGTACAACACCAACACTAGAACAACAAGTAGATTCTATCACCAGCAACCTAATTAAAACGTCTGATGAAAAACACACAAAATATCTTGACCATGTACGCAAGATGGCATACACCTATGCACAGTCAAGACTGCCACGGCTTGAAGACAATTTAATTGGCTATGTCGAAGAAATTATTGCATTCTACGAACGTGAAAGAACATCGCTCTTGTTGGCACTTGCTTCGAGTATTCAGAATATGCTTACGAAAATTGGTATCTCTGAACCAATGAAACAGATTGCGGAAAAAGAACGTGAGATAAATAATCATATTCGTGTATTAAACAATAAAAAAGAAGACAAGAACCATATTAAAGTCCAAAGAGATATTTGGTTACATAAGGTATATAATGTCATACTTTGGATAATAACTTTTCTTGAATGCTTCTTTTTTGCTTTTGTATTCTCAGGGATCTTCAATGACACCAATATCATGGTTATATTGGGTGCTTTTGTGTTAAGTTTCTCGCTTATCCAAGCTGTTAAAATTTTTACACTATATGTTAGAGACAAGAAAGAAAAGCTTGCACTTTGGATAAAAATTGTAGCACCTGTAGCTATAATAAGCACTATTATCAGTCTCGGATTAATCAGGTATGCTTCCGTATCAGTATCAAGCGATGAGACCATAATCATATATAGATACTTAAACAATCCTATTGTGTTTTCCATACTATCTGCAATACCATTAATTGCTACTGCATTAATAGTGTATAAATATCATTTAAGCGAAGACGAGATAAAACAATTGCGCCAACGTGAGCAGTTGGATAATGAATGCAAAGAACAAGAAAAGCATATTAGCAATTGCAGAAGCGAATTGAAAGACTTAACGGCACACAGAAATGATGTTGCAAATGCAGGTGTTAAAAGAGAGCATGCAGAAAGGATATTAGCGTTAAGGTATGATGCATACTTGAAAGAAAGTATCTCGCTTTTTAAAATTGAGAATACGAAGCATCGTGACGATTCGGTTTTTCCGATATGCTTTACACAACCATCACCTACGCTTGCTCCAATACATCATAACCAATTCAATAACCAAGAAAATCAATTATCATGAAAGCAACTCACACAATCATCGCATTAGTTATTGCGCTTACGTCAACAGGTGCAGCATACTATTTTTCAAACAATCATTCAGATACTAATGATGCTTTCCTTAAGCTATTCGTAGATATTACCGACAAGGATTCGACACAAGTCCAAGCCCATGAAGTCATGACTTTAGCTACGAATAATTTCACAAGCAAGGAAGATATTACGATACAGACAGAAGCATTGTCTAATTATCACATCAACCCTGTACAGGAATTCCACTTACCTAAAGAAAGCTTTATTACAGGTAACTCCCAAAGACGTAAACGTACCATGTCTAAGCTTACTAAACAGCTTAATACAGTTATACAAAACATGTATGCGGAACAATCTGCCAAGAAGCAATCTAAAATATTCCTGCCATTTCTAAATGCAGTTAATGAATTGTCTGATACAAAAGCAAAGAACAAGATTATTGTTTGCGCAAGTGATTTACAGGAAAATAATAAAATATTTACATGCTTCGATCCCATCAGTATGAAGCTTTTAAAGAAAGACCCTGACTTAATTGAAATGGTACTCTTGCAAGGCAATACAGTAAAGAATTTAAGAGGAATGACAATCTATCTTGTACACCATCCCAGAAATGAGCGGGACGATGAACTCTTTAATGTGATGGCTCATTTCTATAAGCGGTTCTATGAAGCTTACGGAGCGAAAGTGTATATACAGGATAATTTATTAAGGCATTAAAGGATATTCAAATGGAAAAGAAAAGCATTATATGGCAATTAATAAAGCAGATTCTTAAAACAATCTTCAATCTATTCCTACTTCTTTTTTTGATAGCTTCTAAGATAATCATTTTCATATTGAATATTATTGTTAGCAAGATTGAGGAGCATCTGAATGTAAAGAAGATGAATATTTAATCACTATTAAAATTTTCAGCTATGAGTTATTTTTCATCATTACTTCATGAAGGACTTAAAAGATTTGATAGTGGTATCACAGGCATCAGCAGGGAAATAACAGCCAAAGAGCAAAGCCATAATTATACAGACCACTTCATCAATGCAAAAGAACTATTGAATAAAAATAATACAGGTTTTAGTCCTGATGGCACAAATTGGCTTCCAATCAAAACTGCAAATTTCCTATGCTGTGGAAATTCTGGAGTTGGCAAAAGTTCAATTGTGAGTGCTATGTCACTTTGGAGAAGAAAAGAAAGTTTTGTAGTTACAGATCCGTCAGGCGAGCTTTACGAATTATTAACGTTTATGCTTTTAAAAGCAGGATATAAGGTCAAGGTTATCAATTGGAGCAAGCCTGATATCTCATGCGGTTATAACAGCTTAGGGCATATAAAATCTGTAAACGAAATTCATATACAAGCACATCAAATAGTACAAGCAAGTCTAGGCAAGGGAACAGGCGATGCATTCTGGTCATTTCAAAGCGAGAGCCTTATTACATTCTTTGCGGAAGTTCTTTATTATAATGGCGATCCGCAATATTTTAATTGGATAAATGTCTTACACCTTATTGAACTCTTAACAGCCAATCCGTCATTTATAGACGGATTGGTGATTAATACAAACTCACCACAGTTAATCAATAGATACAAGAATATTTTAGCAATGGACAACAAATTAAAGATGAATATCATTGCTTCCGCTTTGAGTTGTCTTACTATTTTCAATGATCCCAATGTGCAACGAATATGCAGTTATGACACGTTGGATTTCTCCAATATGAGAGCTGAGCCTACAGCAATCTTTATCCAAAGCGATGTGCTAAACATGAGTTATTACAGTATGTTGAACAGCATGCTTATTACTGACATTATTTCATCGTTGATGAGCGAATTACCAATGCCAAGTGACAAATATAGAGTTCTATTCTTATTAGATGAATTCAGTTCGTTATATATAAACAATATAGATACGATAATTTCCAACGTGAGAAAGTACCATATTTCACTAGGCATTCTCATACAATCGTATTCACAGCTATACAGCCGATATGGAGAACACGTTGCAAAGACAATTATAAATAACTGCGCAGCTCGCATGTATTTTCATTCACAAACAGATGCAACAACGCTTCATAATTTAGAACAGGAACTTGGAAAGTACAGCTATACGATTGACGGAAAGACAATGAACAGGGAACTGAAAACCATGTCGGAGATTAGGAAGATGGATGCAGGAAAAGCAATACTACTATACACAAATTTTGATCCTGTTTTATTAAGCTTGAAGCCATATTACGATCAGCCTTTAGTAATGCATGAATTGAATAAGCCTGTACCAGAGTTATTTGATGAACTGCCTGATGAAATACCATTAATAGGAATGTAATGGCTCAACCTAAACGCAATAGTAAACTTTGGTTGTACTTACAACAACATGCTGTTGATACAGCAAACAAGCAGTCTATGGCTGAAATGAAGAAGCGGTTTTACAGGGAATATAACAAGGAACTTAAACGACAGAAGCGTAAGGATAAAAGGGTATTTCATATTTCATTTCCTAAATCGGAAATACAGCATATCAGGCACAGGTCAAAGCATTATAATACTGATGTCGTAGGTCTTGTTAAACTCTTGGTCAAAGCAGAAATTAATCAGAATTATGTCATTGAAAATTCACTTGTATATAAAGAGATTTTACAATTGTTACAACATTTCAAAACAAAGATTGAAGCCATTGAAGCAAAAGAGAACAGCAGATGGCTTGGCAGTAATAACTATGAAATTCTTTACAAGATATTGGAATCAATACGGAATGAGATACTTATAAAGAAGAAATAAAATGATCCTGAAATCTTTATCAAGAAAAACAGCAACCTATAAAAATTTGTTGAATTACCTGTTTAAAAGTGAAGATTCAAATAATGTCATTTTAAGAAAGAACATAAAAGGTAATTCCTTAGCGGAATGGGTTCATGAGTTCAAGATGAATGAGCAAAACAGGGTTATTAAAAGAATCAACAACAATAAAATTCTTCATGATATTATTTCCATTTCAAAAGACGACTATAAAAATATTACGGTAGCAAAGATGAAAGATATAGGCAATAAGTATTTGCAATTGCGTGGCGACAACATAATCGGAGTAGGAACGCTACATATGGATAAGAGGCATGCACACCTGCATTTCATGATTTCGCCTGTCGAGATATATACAGGTCGTTCAGTCAGAATATCAAAAGAAGCATTCAAAGAAATTAAGAAAGAACTACAACAATATCACATACAGAAATATCCTGAACTAGTTCATTCCGTAGTAAATCATGACAAGAAAAAAGAGCGAATAAACGAACAAGAATATCAGGTACGTAAGAGAACAAATGGGCAAACTATTAAAGAGCAGTATAAAACAACCTTAATTAATCTTATTAAGCAATCATCAAGCTATAAGGAGTTTTATAAGCATTTGAAAGATGAAGATTTTGAGTTATACGAACGCAAAGGAATTTTAACAGGAATAGTAAAGGGAAATAAAAAGTACCGTTTCAAAACAATTGGATTTGATAGTTCTCAGTTACAAAAACTTGATATAAAAGAACAGTTCAATGCAATAAGAGGTAATAGTAAAGACAATGAGCATTCGATAGAAAGGTAATTACATAACAATAAAAATGTAGAAGTGAATAGGCTGTCACAATTGCAAAGCTTTGTGATTACAAATCACTCTTATATGATGAAACAAAAGTAACGCATGCAAGCCATGCAGATTGTTTCACCACAAAACTTAATAAACCATGAACACGACAGTCGTATATTCACTCGATTATCGCTCTCCTAAAAAAGACGGTACGTTTCCACTCCTTATGCGGATAACGCATAAGACCGTATTAAGCCAAATGGCAATGGGTTATTCTTTTCATGAAAAAGACTTTGACGAGAAGAAGCGCATTGTCAAATCTTCTTATCAGGGTACGGAGTCCGTTGCAAGACTGAATAACTATTTAAGAAAAAAACTAGCTATTGCAGTTGACATTATTACCAAGCTTGATGAAGCAAAAAAGCTTGATGCGCTCACTTCGATAGAAATCCGAGACCTTATTAAAAACAGTTCACAAATAACATCATTCTTTGGTTTCATGCAGTCAATAATCGATGAAAAAGCAGCTAACAAGAAAATCGGAACAGCTCGCATTTACAAAGACGTGATGAGCATCTTGAAGAAGTTTACCAATCAAAAAGATTTGTCATTTTCTGCGCTTAACTACAATTTTTTGCTTAGTCTTGAAGCCGACCATTTGTCCAAAGGGAATGCGCTTAACGGACTTGCAGTCTATATGCGTACTATTCGAGCCGTCTTTAATTTCGCAATCAAGAAAGGAGTAATCGATCAAGAATTATATCCTTTTAAGAATTACAGTATTAAGACGACCAAGACTCGAAAACGTGCCATCAACATTACAGCCATAAAGAAAATAGAAGATTTGAAATTAACACAAGACCATGAACTATATCATACACGCAACTATTTCTTGTTCTGTTATTATACTCGTGGCTTACCCTTTGCTGACATGGCACACTTGCAAGTAAAGGATTTAATTGATGGAAGAATTATTTATGCAAGGCAAAAGACAGAACAACCTTTAGATATTAAGATTACGCCTAAAATTGCAACAATCTTAAATCTGTATGTTCAAGGCAAAGAAAAGGACAAGTTTATCTTTGACATCATCAAAAGGATTGACATTGCAGATCAATACAAAGATGTTGAATGGTCACGGCATCGCTACAACAAGAAGTTAAAGAAGTTAGCAACTCTTTGCGAAATTGAGCAAAATCTCACTTCGTATGTTTCTCGTCATAGCTTTGCAACTCGTGCTAAAAACTTAAAAGTTCCCATCATGGGAATATCTGAAATGCTTGGTCACGATAACATCAAGACAACGCAAATTTATTTGGATAGCTTACCGAGTGACGACATGGATGATTACCACAATCAAATAATCGAAGACTAAATTAAACCTATCTTTTTTTGATAGGTTTTTTATTATAAATACAAAATAAAAACCATCTGTTATGCACAGATGGTTTGTTTTTCAATTAAATAACTCATCGCATTGTCAGAAAACTTCATCGCTTTCAACAAGTAAGTGCGGTCATTCTGTAATACTGTCAGCCAAGACTTAACGTAAGCTGTTGTTGACGTAAGAGGTGCAGGAATTTGATAATGCGCGCATAAAAATGCACTGCCCAATTCCGCAATCAATTCTTCAAAAGCATAGTCAGGACTACCTTTCTTACTGAACAACCTGTTCAATCTGCTTTCGTGTCCTGTCCAGTGAATTAACTCATGGAACAAGACAGCATAATAGTGTTCAGAATTTTCAAACTGTTTTGCAAATGGCATTTGAATTACATCTGTTACATAGTTGTAATGTGCAGAATCGCCAACTGCATTGATGCAAATAATATCATGCTGTTTTAGTAAATGCTCTGCTTGCGCAATGCGTTCAATTTCAGTTAATGGTTCTTGTCCTTTCGTAAACAATATCTCAGGCAAATCCTTAGTCTGAGCAACATTGAAGACAAAGTAATACTTTAAAAAACGCTTAGTTTTGATGCCAACTTCCTTGTAGGTAGTAATGCTCGGATTTTTAGCCTGCGCTTCTGACAGATGCCTTTTTGCGTCTTTGGCGGTAATCTTTTGGTCGTTCAGGAAATAGATAACATCGGTAAAGGTTACAGATGTGGATTTCTCGCCTTTCAGAACGCTACCGCCTGCATCTTTGATTTGGTTGAACGTAAGCCAGTTATTCACTTCATAATTCTTTTGCATTATGGCAAAAGAAAGCAATAGTTGGTTAACACTTGTGTAAGTGTGCTTTGTTACAGGATTGTATGCAAGACCTGATAAAGGCAACCATGTTTGAAAATCTCCTGTAACAACTTTATCAAGTAGGTAGATAATCTTCATGGTAATCTCTTTGATAATGCTGTTAGTTTCCATACGCTCTGCCTTGATTGAATGAATAAAAACTGTCAGCCGTTAAGATGATGTGATCCAACACCTCAATGTTAAAGAACTTGCATTTGTCATATACAATCTCATGCAGTTTAAAATCCAAGTGAGATGGCATGCAATTTCCTGATGGATGGTTGTGAGCCAAGATAACGCCAACTGCCATAGATTTAAGGATAATGCCGAGAAGCAATCTTGTATCCACTTGCGTTGAGCAAATGCCGCCCTCTGATACAGTTGCAATTCCCAAGAGTTGGTTGTTTCTGTTTAAGAGCATTACTTTAAATGTTTCCTGCAATTCTAATTTGTCAGGATTCCATGTGTGCCTGAATAGCTTTTCTGCAATGGTTGCTTCAATAACCTTAATGCGGTCTTTATGCTTAATGCGTAGATTGTACGCTACCTGAATTTCTGCTACTGCGTCATCAAGCAAAATTGATGTTAGTGGTAGTGTCATGTGATTAGTTTTAAATGAGCAATATTTGAATTGAGTTTATGTCCATTCAAACCCTCAAAATATTATCACCAACTTGCATTAATAGAAGATAATATGGAGTCATTAGTATAAGACTTAGTAGATATATTTTTAGATTCTTTTATATATACAATAATATTGTTACTTTTAGAATTCACTTAAAATCATACATTATGGCAAAATTAATAGAAGTAGAAGAAAGAGATTTGGATTTTATATTCGGTAAAACCATGCCTTATAGTCTTGATGTCTATCAGAGAGATTATCGTTGGAGCGATGATAAGGATTATAAAATTGTAACCCAACTTTTAATTGATATTGAATTAAGATTTGAAAATAATATGCTGATTAATAGAAGGTACAAAAAAGATGAGTTAAGTGCGATCTTAAAAGATGTGACTGAAAATTTTAAAGCTTATTTTCTAAACACAATTATGCTTAATGAGCAAGGTGGAAACATATTCATTGTTGATGGACAACAAAGACTAACCACAATTCTTTTGATTCTAATAAAATTATTTCATTTAGGAAAAGCTAATCCTACTAACGGATTGAATGTGGATAAACTAATTGGTGAAAAGATCTATGAAGAAGATAAAGCTGGAAACAAAAATTTCAAAATCTCAAATATTGACCGCAATGAGATAATTAAAAAAATCTTTGATTGTACAAACATTTCTGAAACCGACAAATCCAACATTACTCAAAGAAATCTAGCAGATAATTATACTATTATCTCAAAATATTATGATAAGTACTTCTTCGACAAAGATGGAAGATTTGATTCGATTAAATACAATTATTATTATTACAATCTTTCTGAAAAAGTCTTAATAATAGAACAGATTATAAAAGATAAAGCTGATGTTGCGATGATTTTTGAAACTGCAAATGATAGAGGTAAGGAACTAGAGCCTCATGAAGTTTTGAAAGGAATGCTACTCGGAGTTCTTGAAGACAAAGTAAAAGAGGACTGTAATACGACTTGGAATATAGCTTTAAAAACCTTTTATTCCAAAGATAAAAATTACACGCAAGTAGATGAATTCTTTAGGACATATTTCCGAGCTAAATATGCAGATAATATCAGCCAATATGTAACATTCTCTGGAAAATACCATAGGAATTTACTTTCAAACTCAAAAATTATAAAGGACTTAGATCGCTCAAATCCTAAAAAAATTGAAAATTTTATCAAGAATGACTTTAAGTATTACTACAATCTGTATTTAAAAATAGCCAAAATAGCACATGAAGAAAGCGATATTTATGTATCATCAAATCATGCAAATGAACAAAGTTCTCAATTCTTATTAATACTTTCTGCATTGATATTAAATGATCCTGAGGAAGATGAAAAGATTAGTCTGGTAGCAAAGAAAATAGATCAATTTTATACAATAGCGAGATTGGTCGGGCATTACTGGGATAATGACCAAAGAATAATTCTTGAATTGAATAAAGAAATCAGAAATAAATCTTTAATCGAAATTGAAACTTCATTTGATAAAGTAATTGTAGCTTATTTTAACTCAAAGAGCATATCTATATCAACATTCAATGATATCTTTACTTATGACAATTTCAAATCTTCTAAGCTTGATGGAAGATTTACAAAAATAGTTCTAGCAAGGATAGATAATTTTTTAGCTGATATTCTTAATGAACAGTCTTTTTCAAAGCAAGAAAAGCATTATTTTATTGCTAATAGTGGCAATAGTCCTGTAAATGGATTCCATATTGAACATATGTTTGCAAATGAAGAAAGAATCATGAACCAGTTCAAAGATTCTAACAACGAATTTGATGAGAAGCAGTTTAATGAACAACGTAATAGATTAGGTGCATTATTGCTTTTAAAAGGGAATGAAAACATTAGTTTACAAAACTCTATTTACAAGAAAAAATTTGATTCGTATGCCAATAGTGGTTTTATTTGGAATAGAATCTTAACCAATTCAATCAATAAAGCTTCATTGAAAAATTGTAAACATCCAATCAAAGATTCTTTTAAAAGTTATATGCCAAATTCAGAAGGGTTATTAGATAAGGAAGCAATTGAAGAAAGACAACAATTGCTATTTAATTTGATTAAGCTTGTGTATTCAAATTAATATTTAAAAATATTCAATGTAAATCCACTAAAAGGTTTACTTGGAACACCATCAATCATTAGAGTTAGATAAATATAGCGATTTGGCAATTGCATAAAATCTGTATCAGTAAAAATTGGTTTCATTTCTTTTGCCCAAACACTCGCATCGTGATGTCCAATACGAAAGATTACTTTTGTTCCAACGTTTCCAATAATGGCGTGTTGTATTTCCTTATCTAATTGTTGAACGTATTGATGTGCAAGTATCAAACCTACATGAAATTTTCGCAACTCTGACAACATATTTACAAGTGATAACGTAGTGTAATTATGAAACTCATCAAGATATACAAAGAATGGCTTACGTTCTTCTTCAATAATATCTACTCGTGAGAAAGCAGATGATGTAATGGCTGTTACCAGTAACGCTCCCAAGATATGCGACACATCTGCACCAATATGTCCTTTAGAAAGATTCACTAACAATATTTGTCCTTTATCCATTATCTTACGTAGCGAAATATTTTCGGTGTTTTCAATCAGGATTTTACGAACTACAGGATAGCCAAGAAATGCACCAACCTTGTTGTAAATCGGCATCAAATCATATGGCATATATTTTGGAAATTCTTTTAACCAAAATTCTTTCACCGATTCACTTTCAATATAGCGCATGGCAAAGCTTCTAAATCCTTTATCTAACAGCATATCCAAAATATTCTGAAAGTTAGCATGCGGTAGGTCAAGAAGCGCAAGTAATGTATAGCGTAAAATATGCTCCAATTTTACACCCCATGCATCTTCCCAAAGCTTTTTTAAAATATCCAAAATACCAGATGCCACTAATGCACGTTTTTCAAACGATACTTTGCGAAGCGGATTATAGCCAAAATTGCAATTGATGTCTGTTGCATCTAAATAGACCAATCTATGCTTTTCTGATTGAGGAACTTTGTTTAAAACTTCTTGTACCAAATCTCCATGAGGCTCAATTAAACAGCAACCACGATTATGGATTATGTCTTGTGCGATTAGGGTTTTTATAAGAGTTGACTTTCCTACACCTGTTTGACCGAGTAAATACATGTGTAAAAGACGGTCATGTTGCTGTATGCCAAAAATCCGATTTGCATTTCTGAAATTGGAGTATGCGAAATATGAGATATTGGGATTGAATGGATATTGCATGAATGCAGTATCTTAGAAATAAATAAAAACCATAGAATATACATATTGCAATAAGTAAAATAATTAGGTAAATCGAGAGCATTTATTTTCTAAATTTACAGTTGGCAAGATTATTTATGTAAATTTGTCTTAATAGAAATTAAGTGTTAGGCTTTAGTTAATTGATGTCTTTACATTAGTAGCAATGCCTAATTATTTTGTTCAATAAAACTATACTATGAAAATATTTAGAATTAAAGTCGAAAATTACAGACTACTCAAGGATTTTTCTATTGACTTAGAAGAAGATTTATCGTTGGTTATAGGTAAAAACAATACAGGCAAGACTTCGCTTCTTACAATTTTAGAAAAGTTTTTAAATCATTCTGAAAAAACTAAATTTTCCATTGATGATTTTAATATTGAATTTAAAAAGACTCTAGCAGATCTTGTAATCGATAATATCCAAATTGCTGAAACTGATTTTTTACAAGTAGGTATAAAACTTAAAATTTTCATTCAATACAATGATAAGGATGATTTATCCAACATTAGTAGGGTAATGATGGATCTTGATCCTGATAATAATGTTGTCGTGTTAGGATTTGAATATATTTTAGATTATGACAACTATTTAAAGATAAGAAGCGAATATTTAGTGTTTGATGACAAAGAATCAGTAAAGGAGCGTGAGGACACAAGTGGCAAGTATAAAAAATTAGACGTATATAGTTTTTTAAAACAAGAACATAATAAGTTTTTTATAACAATCAAAAAGTCCATTGCATATGATAATGGCTCAGATGAAACCCTAGATAAAATATTTATCAATTTAGACAAAGAAAATGTCGGTATCAAAGACATTATAAATTTCAAATACATAAGTGCAAGACGTGATGTAACTAACAAAGATTTTGATAAGACTTTATCAAAACAAACATCAATAATTTATAAAAGAACAGAGGAGAATGAAGAAACAAAAGAAGCTACGGAAAAGTTTAAAGACCAATTAACTGAAACAGATAGGCAGTTAAGCACTATTTATGTTGATTTATTCGAAGAAGTTATTGAAAAAGTTAGAATTTTTGGTGGAATAAAGCTTAATGAGTCTGAAATTGAGATAATCTCGACATTACAACACAGAGAACTTTTAGAGGGAAATACGACAGTCGTTTATAAACATGACGATAACAATCAATTGCCTGAACATTATAACGGATTGGGTTATATGAACTTAATTAGTATGATTTTTGAAATTGAAATTTTAGTTCATGAATTTAAGCGTGAAAAGGATAAAAAGCCATCAGATATTAATCTGTTGTTTATCGAAGAACCTGAAGCACATACTCATCCACAAATGCAATATGTTTTTATTAAAAACATCAAGAAATTACTAGGTGATGGAATCAAACGACATGATAATGAAAACCGTATTTTACAGTACATAATTAGTACACATTCGTCTTGCATAGTTGCAGATAGTGACTTTGATGACATTAAGTATTTAAAGAAGGAAGGAAATAATGGTGTCGTTTCAAAAAACCTTACTGACTTAAAAAAAGAATATGCAACAGGTACAACACAGTATCAGTTCTTAACACAATATTTGACAATTAGTAGAGCCGAAATTTTCTTTGCTGATAAAGCTGTTTTGATAGAGGGCGATACTGAAAGAATTCTCATTCCAACTGTGATGAAAAAGATTGATATAGAGGAAGAAAAAATCCATGTTGCAGCAGGAACAGAAGACCCATTTTTACCGCTACTTTCACAAAATATTTCAATTATAGAGGTCGGAGCATATTCACAGATTTTTGAAAAATTTATCGAGTTTTTAGGAATTAAATCTTTGGTAATTACAGATATAGATTCTAAAGGCGATATAGGTAATAAGGATAAAAAAGGAAATGTTGTTATAGAGGCTTGTCCTGTAAATAATGGTACAGCAACAAGTAACTCAGCTTTACTACATTTTTTGCCAGGTATTTCTTGGGAAGATGTTAAGATTTTGACAGTAGAACAAAGAACAATTAAAATTGGGGATTCAACTTTATGTTTATGCTACCAACAAGAAGAAAATGCTTACCATGCAAGAAGTTTTGAAGATGCTTTTATTCATTTGAATAGAGAATTTGTCAAAAATAATAAAAACACATTTCAAGGATTAAAAAATATTGATGATTTTGATGATGATGGGATTAGTCCGTATGATTTAGCGAAAGATTGCATTAAAAAGAAAACTCATTTTGCATTAGATATTTTATACCATAGCGATGAATACTTTAGCAATTGGTCTATTCCTGCATACATAAAAAATGGATTACTATGGTTGAAGAAAGATTAAATTTAGAATCAGAAGTTCAAGAAATATTTCACCATATCGACAATGGTGATAATTTTCTGTTAAGCGGTGGTGCAGGTAGTGGTAAGACATATTCTCTTGTACAAGTTATTCGCCAAGCTATAGCGGAAAATCCAACTTCAAAAGTTGCTTGTATGACATATACTAATGCTGCTGTTAAAGAAATTGAACAGCGCGTTAATCATAATAATTTGAATGTTACTACTATTCATGATTTTTTGTGGGACAATATTAAGCATTTCCAAAACGAATTAAAAGCCGCATTAGTAGCTTTAGCAAATGATGAAACAGTTAATGAAATTAAAGTTAGTGAAGTCGAAATAGTGCCAGATGATTATTTTGATAGTTTTGAAAAAGGAATTCAATACAAAGAATATTTACGCATTCGAGAAGGAATTATATCGCATGATGAGCTTCTTATTGTTGCAAGTTATCTTTTTCAGCATTATCCAAAATTAAGTGATATTGTAAAAGATAAGTATAAATTTATATTTATAGATGAATATCAAGATACCAATGAATTAGTAATTAAAATTTTCTTAGAGTATTTTGCAACAAGCCAAAAGAAGAATGTAATAGGATTCTTTGGTGACGCTATGCAGTCTATTTATGAAGATGGGGTTGGGAATTTAGATGCATATAAAGGTGAAGATGCAGGGCAAGTAAGAGAAGTAAAGAAAACACAAAACAGAAGAAACCCAAAAACAGTTATTGGTTTGGCAAATCTATTGCGGACAGATGGAATAGAGCAAGTACCATCCACTGATGAAAACGCTCCTAACATGGAAAATGGAGAAATAATAGATGGAGATATTGTTTTTATATATTCTGATGATGGTGACATAAATAAGGTAAAACAGTTTTTAGTTGAGAATAAAGGCTGGGATTTTGAAAATTCCAAAGAAACGAAAGAATTAAATCTAACTCATAATCTAATAGCTGATAAAGCAGGATTTAGAACACTAATGGATATTTATGATAAAGATCAAATTTTGAAGTTTAGAAGCCGTATAAAAGACTTTATAAAGGACAATGGAATTACGCAAGATTTTTCTGAATTCACCTTTGGACAAGTAATTCAATATTTGCAAAATGGAAAAACAGGAAGAGCCTTGAATGCTGTGATGCCAACTCGTGGTATGCAAACTTTTATTGATAGCAACCAAGACCTATATAATATTGCACTAAATTACAACTTTGAGACTTTTTTAAAACAATACATTGACAAAGATCAGTTGCTAGATGATAAAAAACAGGATGAAGATGAGGAAAATAAGAAAGGTTCTAAAAGAGATGCCTTAATCAAACACCTTTATAAGATTCAGACAAATATTACATTATATACAAGTGGTCAGTTTAATGAATTTCTGAGAGTGACAGATTTTCGGAATAAAATCATTCGGATTGAAGATAAAAAAGTATTAAAAGAAAATATTGAAAGTCTTGTTAATGTTGAAGAGAAAACTATTGAAGATGTGATTAAAGATGCTAACGAAAAAGGAATTTGTCTAATTGATGATTCTCTTAATAATTTTATAGAGAAAAACGAGTATCTTTTTAATAGAGTTAAAAATGTAAAGTTTAACGAGTTTCAGAATTTATATGAATATTTAGAAGGTAAAACACCTTTTTCTACTCAACACAAAACCAAAGGTAGAGAGTTTGATAATGTCTTGGTGATTTTGGACAATGGCAGGTGGAATGACTATAATTTTGAATACCTGTTTTTGGAAAATGGAACAGAATCTGTATTGAATAGAACACAAAAAATATTTTATGTATGTTGCACTCGCTCAAAACGAAACCTCGCTGTTTATTTCCATAATCCAAGTCCAGATGTATTAAAAAAAGCTAATGAATGGTTTAATGGTAATATTCATAAGATTTAGTATGCCGTCTAAAATAAAATAAAATGAATAAAGAAAAGTATTACGAAATTAGTAAATCAGAGAATTTACCAAAAAGATGTCCAATCTTAAATTACTGTATGAGAAGAGCATATACAATGTATATGTTTTCAGAATTTAACAAAAATTCGAGAGAATTAAATGTAGTTAAAGCACTTCAAAATGAAGGTTATTTACCATCAGATTTTGAAGAAAAAAAGATTGGATTACAAGGTGAAGATACTTTTTATCAAAATGGTAGTGATAGCTCAAGTTTTAATAATATGTGTCCAGAAGTAAGCTTGTTTGATACAGAGCATGCTTTAATTTATGCAAGAGGATTGGCAACAGTATCAGGGAATTGGGATAAAGAGAGAGTAAAAGATAAATTTCAAAGTACAGAGAATAAGCACTTCTCTGAATGTGCAGAATTTTCTAAATATCATTATGAAAAGTCTTTCAAGACTAAAAAATAAATCATTTTAAAACAAGTTAGATGAAAGAAGAAAAGAATTTAGCGGCAAAATGGCATCATATAAAAACAGAAATAAAGAAAAGACCATTACTAGCTCTTAGACTTGGGTTATCAATTGAACAACTAGAAAAATTTTTAGTTTCAACTCCACCTACTGATGAGGTTTATAGAATTGAATCTGAATTGCTCAATTATCGCATAGAAAAGACTCAGCAACTTAAAGCAATTCTTATTGATGTAGTTGGATATAGAAAAACAAAAATCCATGCAGATAAAATAGGAGTAAGTGATACAACTTTGCGTGGAATTATTGAAGGCACCAATACAACATGTTCATTTGATATAATATCAAAAGTTGAACTATATTTAAATGGAATCGCAAAACTAAAACTATCATTTGATTTGAATCATGTGGATGAAAGCTATTTGAAATATAAGCTTAGAGAAACAGGTGGTACAATATATGACTTGTCACAAGGTTTAGCTAGGTTAGCACATACTTTGCAAGGTCTTAATAAGAATACGTTAAATGAAAAATCATTCGTTCCATTAACTCATCAATATAATCCTACTTCACCTTTAAGTGCTTTAAAAGATTTCAAAGAAGATTTAGATGAAATTATTAGAAACTATCAATCCATAGTTGATGATTTTAACAAAGACTAATATTTGAATAATATTAAGTGGGATATTTGCAATTTATGCTGCCTTATTGTATGATAACTTTTGTATTGAGATTTCGTCCAAAGAAGCAATTCTTTTAATGTCTGAAAGGATTTCCTCCCAATGATCTATAAGAAATGTATGCCATTGGCATTTATTTTCACAAGATTGTTTCCAAGAAATATCCGTCTTCTCGACATGCTGTAAATTTTGGTTGTTTTCAGCCTCAATTCTCTTAAAAAGCCTTAATAAATAAGCCTCGTTCGTGTTTCCAAACTTCTCTTTTTTGCCATATTCTAAATTGGCATAAAAGAGCATATTTAACACTTGCTTTTGTAGTTCGTATTTGTCTTTTTTCCATGTAGCATAAGGGTTTTCAGTCTTTTTAAAGGCAATGTTTACTATAGGTTCCAACAATTCAGGGTCAGTATCATCCTTTATAGATATTTCATTTAATAAAATCCTTTTTTTATTCAGATTAGAAATTTGGCTTTCGTATATATCAGCGATACTTTTATCTAATGGCACAGAAAGCCTTTCAACTAAGGTTTCTATTTGCCTGTCTATTAAAATAATTTCCTGTTTCTTTTTCTCTAACTCTACATATTTGATTTTATCTCTTCTCAATGCCTCTTCAAGTATTTTAAGCTTTGCTATTGTTTTAATTTGTGGTTTAAATGTGAGTGGCTTTATGTATTCTTCAAAAAAATCATGTAGTTCTTTTTTCTGTATGCTTTTTCCTGTCATGATACATCCTTTGGTATGACAACGATAGTAAGCATGTTTTGATCCTACTCTTCCTGTACTCCAAGATGCTGTTAATTGACGTTTGCAATGAATACAATTTACATATCCACGAAGTGGAAAATCTTCTCGCATATCAACACGGATTCTTTGCGGTATTTTTCCTTTCAAACGTATTTGTACTTTTTCAAATAATTCAAGTGGAATAATTGGCTCATGAACACCTTTAGTAAGTTCTATATTCCAAGTTGGATATTCTAAGAAACCAATGTAGATAACATTACTCAACATGCTTTTTACAGTTTCGTCTTTAAAGGCAACTTTCTTTTTTCTTACACTATTTGTTGTAAGGAATTTAGTCACATCTCTGAGATGAAATAACTTACCATCTGCAAATTGGGAAAATGCCATCTTTACAACCCTTGAAGCTTCTTTTTCAATCTTTAATATCTTTCCGCCATATAATGAACTTGATACATAAGTATATCCGTATGGTGCAGTAGGAAAGCAACATAAACCTCTTTGCATTCGTGCTTTCATTTTTTGCAATACCTGTCTTTTTTGCTGTTGACGTTCGAGCTCGCCTTGTGCCGCAATGATTGTTTCAATAAACGCTCCCTCTGGTGTTTCTTCAAATTTGAAGTTTAAACATTCAGGTATAAGATGTCGTGATTCAAATTCACTTCTCAATTCCCAATGAAACTTTACATCTCGTGCAAAACGTTTTAAGTCATCAAAAATAACCACATACTGATTTTGTGGGCGTTCATCAACATACGCCAATAATTGGCGCATAGCAGGTCGTTTCATAAAGTCACCACCACCTGAAAAAGAATCTTGGAATATTTCCACAACTTCATATCCCTTGAATTTTGCATATTCTTGACATCTTTGTTCTTGGCTACCAAGACCGCCACCATCCAATTGTTGCTTGGAACTGACACGACAATAAATAAGTGCTTGTTTATTAATATTCATAGATCAATAGAGTTATTATGCTGATAATATAGAAAGTATATCATAGTCCTAAAACTACTTGATTTCGTCAATGTCTGTAGTCGTTCCATGCTCAAAATACTCTGCAATGACAGGGTATGCTATATATTCCAATGCCTCATAAAGTATTGTTATATCCTCTTGTGTAAAGCCTGAATTTAGAAGATTTTTTTCTTCTTCTAAAATTCGCTTTTTTACATCTTTTTCCATTGCGAGAATTTCTTCCATTCTGACAACTTATCTCTATATCTTCAAGTGTAATAATCGTAACACTTTGCATTGCAATTTGTACTACCTACAATGTATAAGGTTGTCTTGTATAAGATAACTGAATGTTACTTAACTCTACTACGCCAGTACCCAATGAATTTTTTACATACTTACCAAATCTCTCTGATGCAGAAATCAGGGTTATTCTGCTTGTCATAAGACAAACGCATGGTTGGAAAGATATGAAAACACAACAAAGAAAATTAAAAGACAGAATGACCTATAACTTTATTATCAAAAGGACAGGTTTGTATCGGTCGCTCTTGTCTAAGACAATCCAATCCCTGATAGATTTTCAGTTGATTATCGTAACGGATCATGATGGGAATAAATTAGATACGCCACAGAAGCGAAAGGGAAGCCATGCTCTTTTTTACCAATTTCAACCTGTTTGCAATTTTGACGATGCCTGTTTGCAATTCCGAACAAGACCTATTCGCAATTCCGAACATAACAAAAGAAATACTTTTAAAAAGAAAATCTTACAAAAGGAACAGAGCAACAAGCTTGATGAATTGAAACAATCTTTGGTGCAGAAACTCATGTTTAATGAAATGCATTAATATTTACAAAATTGCAGATTCTGCAATTTGTTACTAATATAGATTTTATCTTAAAAAAATATCATAAGGAGCATTATCAATTAATAAAAATGTTCTTTATGAATCCAATCTATCACGACCTGCGGTCATACCGTAAAAAAACCAGTTTGTCCCAACAAGACGTAGCAGAATTATATGGGAACAAGGATGTATCTCAAATCTCACGCTATGAGACCTGTCCCATAACTCCGCAAATGGAAATATCATTGCTCTATCATCTGATTTTCAATGTTCCCATGAATATGTTTTTTGCAAGGCAAAAAGAGGAGCTCAGGAAAAAGCTTGTATTGCGCATTCCAAACGTTATCCACGAGCTTAATTGCGTTGCACCTAATGATTTAACTGATGAAAAAATATCGTTTCTCAACGCTTTATTATCCACCCTAACAAACCAAGCCCTATGACAGAAGAATTATATTTTGACAGACCAATTCTTGCCTTATATCCGAATACGCATGGCTTTGGCTATGCCATTTTCTTTGACAAAGACAAGCCAATGCATTACGGAATGGCAAAGCTTCGAGTACGCAAAGTTGAAACCTGTCTTAAGCGATTGGACAAGATGATTACAACATACAATCCCTCAATCCTTATTCTTCCAAGTCCTGACGGAAAGCATAACCGCAAACGAGAACGCATTCAGGCATTGCTCTCAGAAATTCATGAGTATGCAACAGAAAAGGGATTGCAAGTAAGAATCTATTCAAGGGAAAATATACGCATTGCCTTTGAATCTCACAAGGCAAATTCTAAACAGCAGATCGCAGAAACGATTTGCGAATGCATACCGGAACTTGCAGACAAATGTCCACGACCAAGAACAAACTATGAAACTGAAAGTTTCTTGCAGGGCATGTTTGATGCCATTTCATTGGCATATACTCATTACTATTTTGAATAACAAAAAGTGGCTTGAAGCCACTTTTCTCATTTAGGGATTGCAAAGGTCTCCTTTGCCAAGATTGCATTATGCCACGTCCAAATTAACTAGGGACGGGCATAATGCAATCTTGCTTCTATGTAATAGTCATATCACAAATGCCAACCGTTGTTATCCTTTTTGAAGTTCGCAATGTGGTCAATCGTTTCAGGCAAATTGCCACTATTAGAATCTATGCTTTTTGCCAGTTGCCCAAATTCAGAATAATCCGCACGTTTAAGGGTATAGTTAACATCAGCAACATTAAATTCTTTGTACTCGGTAATATTGGTTATCTCACCAAATTCAATTTTACATAAGGTGATTTTGTAATATCCTTTTTCTTCGACAGATAAATCTTTCTTACCTTTATCTGTAAGTAGAACGTTCATGTATCTATCGTTACATTGGTCTGGTGAAGCATCTTCTTGCAGAGTTATATAACCCTTAGTTTGTAAATCTACTAATTGTGTTTTGTATTGATCATAGTCTTTCCCACTTGGGAAACAGACCATACCAAAACCTCCAGAAATGTGTTCTAAGCGGAATTTTTTAGGCAATGATACTGTTTCCACTTGTGGTAAATTCTTTGCCTTAATAATTTCATCTTTTGCCTTTCCTTTGGAAAGACCGCCACATGCCGTACACAGTACAACGACAATGGCAAATAATAATACTTGTTTCATTTGCTTTTATTTTAAAGGTTATTTTTCTCCTACTTTAATTGCTCCTTTGCTGATACTGTTAAACGCACTTTCCTTAACGGTCAATGTCTTTCCGTCTACCGAATAATTGATGAGCATCCAACCATAAAATATTTGATTTTCCAATACTCCGTCTTTTACGAATGCCCCAGCGATATACTTGTCACCTGAACCTGGCGTAATATAAAAATCTGATGGGTCTGCGCCGTCAGTATAGTAGGTTGATACAAATCCTGAATTAAATTGGTTGATACCGCTTATCATGCTTATTGTGCTGATTTCCGTTCCGACTGGAAGATCAATCACCTTTGAATTATGAGTCACGAGATAATATACGCCTGCCGAATAGCTCCCTACTTTTATTGCAAGGCTCGTATCGCATGATGAAACCTTGATATGTACAGCAAAGCTATACAGACCATTCGTATAGCCGTTTGTTTCAAATACATCTCCGCATGTGAGGTTGAAATCTGTGTTAGGTGCTGTGATTATAACAGGTGTTCCGTTGTAGATAATCTTCTTGGTAGTCGTGTTGTTGTCGGTGCTCTCTTTCTTGCAGGCATTTGTCATAAGTGCAGTAAAGATTATTGCATAGTAGAATGTTTTTTTCATAATAAATTTGGTTAATGTGAATAATTAATGTCTTTAGTACCAAAAATATCTATAACCAAATCAATACAAATTATTCTTATCTGAGTAAAATACTCAAAAAGTTATGTAAATTACACACTTAAATACACCATATGCACTTAGGAAGAAATATAGCAAAATTGAGATCAATCAAAGGCTATAAACAGGAAGAATTTGCAAAACTTTTAAAGATGTCCCAACAGGCTGTGAGTAGGCTTGAAAACAAAAAAGATATAGAAGAAGAAATGCTTCAACTTGTTGCTGATAAATTACAAGTTCCCATTGAAGCTATTAAGGCTTTTAGCTCAGAATCTGTTATTAATAATTTTAATCAGCAAGGTGGAAGTGTAAGTAATAATGTAGAGAATGTAACAATAAATCCGATTGAAAAAATTGAAGCATTATATAAGCAGATAATTAAAGATAAAGACAAATTTATTGCTGAACAGAAGAAAGAAATTGAAGCATTAAAACGAACTTCTAGAAAATAATTTTCAAAGATTGATAATATTTAGTATTCACTAATGAGCTACCATGTATAATTTTAACAATATATAAACTATTGCCAGTTGCATTATCCAAGTATTAGAACTAATTTTACAATACTAAAATGAAGTTCAAAACGAACATACCTGCATTATTAATGGCATTACTTGTTTTTATAACAAGCAATGGTATTGTTTTGTCAGAACATATTTGCAGTTCAACTCGCTCACATGATTATTCACTATTTACAACAGCAGGTTGTGAAATGGAAAAACAAGTTTCATGTTGTGCAAATAAGGTAATACCTGCTAAAGGCTGTTGTGAACATAAACAGTTCTTCAAGAAGTTACCAATTGAAGGCTTTACTGCAAATCAAATTGAGTTAAAACCTTACGAGAAATTAGTATTGAATGACTATTGGATAAATTCATACTCATTCAATCATCAAATTAATTATGATAGATATATCACAGGTATTCCACCACCTGATAATCTATACACCATAAAATACCTATTGCGACCAACTCCAGTTGAGTTGCAAATTTTCCGTTGTTAGTAGTTGATATTATTTCCTCTCAGGAAATCTATTGCATTCAGTCAATTATGTAATGTAATACTATTATGATATAAGAAGTCCAATCAAAGTATTGGTATATTCAATCAACTTATTAACGAAATAATAAATAAAATGAAAACGATAAAAATAATTGTCATGCTGATGGCAATGATATTTGCTTTTAAAGGTAGTTACGCAAAAATAAAAAATCCCAAAACGGAAACATTTAAAGTTTATGGTAATTGCGGAATGTGTAAGAAGACAATTGAAAATACCGTTAAGCAAAATAAAAATGCATTAGGTATTTGGAACAGCAAATCGCAAATGCTTACAATTACTTATGATTCAACTAAAACAAATGCTGATGAAATTCTAAAACGCATTGCAAATGTTGGGTACGATAATGAAAAATATCTTTCAAGTAATGAAGTCTATAACAACTTAGATGCGTGTTGCCAGTACAATAGAAAGATAGTTAATAAAATATCTGTAACCGTGCCGTTAGCACAAACAACAGAAAAAAAAGATGAAATGGCTATGACTGCTGAAATAAAAGATACAGCCAAAGTAGTTACAACACCTATGGAAATGCCTGTTACACCTAAAATAGAAACGGCAGTTGTTAAAACAGATTTTAATTTATTGCTCACACAATATTATGCACTAAAGAATGCACTTATTGCTGATAATTCAGGTTTAGCAATGAAGAATTCAGGTAATCTTTTAGCTGAAATAAATGCTATTAAAATGGAAACCTTATCACCAGCAGAACATACTGTATGGATGAAGTATTATGAGAAACTAAAAGCCGATGCTACTAAGATTAGTACTTCGAAAGATATTGGAAAACAACGTACGGCTTTTTCTTCGTTATCTTCTAATTTATGGTCAACGGTAAAAGGCTTAAAGATAAAAGATAACGGTACAATATACGTTGACTATTGTCCGATGAAAGATGCGTATTGGTTAAGCAAGGAATCAGCAATTAAAAATCCATATTATGGTAAGTCAATGCTGACATGCGGAAGTATAAAAGAAACTATTAAATAATTATTCAATCTAAAATTAAATAAAATGAAAAAATCAATCATTATAATCTTTGCAATCGTTATTGCATTTACGGCTTGTAACAATAAACAAGCAAAAGAAGCATCTGATAATACTGTTGAACAGTCAGACCAATTATATGCATGCCCAATGCATCCTGAAGTAACAGGAAAGAAAGGTGATAACTGTTCTAAATGTGGAATGGGATTAACTGAACCAGTAAAAAGCGAAACAACACAAACAGCTAACGCCACTACCACCACAGCAACTTCAGCTACGGCTTCAATTAAAGATATTATAACCGCATATCTTCAGTTAAAAAATGCTTTTACTAATGACAATACAAATGATGCAGCAACGGCAGGTAAAGCATTAGAAGCGTATTTTAAATCTTTCGATAAGTCTGCATTAACAGCAGAGCAAAAGAAAACGTATGAAGATATTGAAATTGATGCAGTAGAACATGCAGAACACATCGGCGCAAATGGAGGAAAAATTGCACACCAAAGAGAACACTTTGATATGTTGAGTAAAGATGTGTATGATTTAGTAAAAGCATTTGGTGCAGGTCAAACCTTATATAAGGATTTTTGTCCAATGTATAATGACAATAAAGGTGCAATATGGTTAAGCGAAACTAAGGAAATAAAAAATCCATATTATGGCAAATCAATGTCATCTTGTGGTTCGATGAAAGAGGAATTAAAATAACTTTTTATGCGTATCATAAAAATGATATTGTTAGTATTGCTAATTGTATTTATTGGCATTCAATTTATCAGACCTGTTCGCAACGAAAGCGGACAGGTATTGTCAACAGATATAACAAAGATGTTTAATGTGCCTGACAGCGTTTTAAATGCCTTTAAAATATCTTGTTATGATTGTCATAGCAATAACACTAACTATCCTTTTTACGTCAATATAGAACCTGTTGGATGGATGTTGAACAATCATATTAATAATGGAAAAGACAAACTCAATTTTAGTGATTTTGGTGCGTATTCACGGCGCAGACAAATAAGTAAGTTAAGGTCAATTATCAGCCAAATTCAAGATAATAAAATGCCTTTGTCTTCTTATACCGTAATACATAAGGATGCAATCCTGACAACAGAAGATAAAACATTAATTATAGACTGGTCAAATAAAACAAAAGACAGTCTTTCATTATTAAATTAAATACAATGACACACACATATAAAATTACAGGAATGACTTGTAATGGATGTCGCTCAAAAGTGGAGAAAACATTGAATGATATTGATGGCATTTCTGCTGTTGTTACATTAGAACCACCAATAGCAACTATTACAATGGAAAAGCATATTCCGATTGAACAACTGCAAACGGCTTTAACTGCTGCTGGTAATTATACAATAGAGATGTCTAACATTCAAAACATAGCTGATATAAAAGAAACTACAGTAGAAACAAAATCATGTTGTTCACCACACAATAATCAAACAACGGATGTAAAACCATTTCATAAAAATAGTAATGGAAAATATTATTGTCCGATGCATTGTGAAGGAGACAAAATGTATGACAAAGCAGGTAATTGTCCAGTATGCGGAATGAATTTAGAAAAAGTTCCTGAACTTACTTTACAAAAAACTCAATACACTTGTCCGATGCATCCTGAAATCATTAGAGATGTTGCAGGTGCTTGTCCTATTTGTGGTATGGATTTGATTCCGATAGTTACAGCAGTTAGCGAAGAAGATAACACATATAAAGAGTTGTCAAAGAAAATGATAATTGCAACTGCTTTTACAGTTCCAATATTTTTAATTGCAATGCTGGAAATGATACCGAGTTTACACTTAACATCTTTAATGCCTCAAATAGCGTGGAACTGGTTACAGTTTATTTTGTCCTTACCTGTTATTTTTTATGCTTGTTGGATGTTCTTTCAAAGGGCGTGGACTTCTATTAGAACCATGAATTTGAATATGTTTACATTAATAGGAATCGGCGCAGGTGCTGCATTTATTTTTAGTGTGATTGCAATGCTTTTTCCAACTATTTTTCCTGACCAGTTCAAAAGCCATAACGGAACAGTCTTTGTCTATTTTGAAGCAGTAACGGTTATTTTAACATTAGTTTTATTAGGACAATTATTAGAAGCAAGAGCGCATAGCCAAACCAATGGTGCAATTAAAGAACTATTAAAATTAGCACCAACAGAAGCTACATTAGTGATTGATGGAATAGATAAAATCATTGCAATTGATGATATAAAAAAAGGTGATTTGTTGCGTGTAAAACCAGGCGAAAAAATTCCTGTTGATGGAATTATAATAGATGGAAGCAGTAACGTTGATGAATCAATGATTACTGGTGAACCAATTCCTGTTGATAAAAAGAAAGATGATAAAGTAAGTACAGGAACGATTAACGGAACAAAATCATTTGTAATGATGGCAGAAAAAATCGGAGCAGAAACATTACTTGCACAAATTATTCTGATGGTAAATAATGCCAGTCGTTCTAAAGCACCTATTCAAAAACTAGCTGATAGAATTTCTAAATACTTTGTACCTATTGTTTTGGTTATCTCAATAATTACGTATGTTGTTTGGGCAATATTTGGTACTGAATCCGCTTATGTTTTTGCTTTCGTAAATGCTATTGCTGTTTTAATTATTGCATGTCCATGTGCATTAGGATTAGCAACGCCAATGTCTATTATGGTTGGTGTTGGTAAAGGTGCTCAAAATGGTGTACTCATAAAAAATGCAGAAGCATTAGAAAACATGAACAAGATTAATGTACTAATTACGGATAAAACAGGAACTATAACAGAAGGAAAACCATCCGTTGAAAAGGTTGTAGCATTTGATACATTCGATGAAAATGAACTATTAAAATACGGCGCATCATTGAATCAATATAGTGAACATCCGTTAGCAGAAGCAGTTGTAAAATACGCAAAGTTTAAAACCATAACTGTTGTTGATGTGAAGGATTTTGAAGCTGTTGCAGGTAAAGGTGTGATAGGTACAATAACAGATAAAAAAATAGCTTTAGGTAATAAAAAACTAATGGAACAAGCGCAGGCAGTTATCTCACCTGCAATTGAAACCCGAATTACAAACGAACAAATCTTAGGGAAAACAGTTTCTTATATTGCTGTTGATGGAGTAATAAAAGGATATATTACTATTATAGATGCAATAAAAACAACAAGCAAGGATGCTATAAAAATATTAATGGAACAAGGAGTTGAAGTTATCATGCTGACTGGTGATAATCATAATACTGCAAAAGCCGTAGCAGATGAATTACAACTATCTAACTTTAAAGCTGAATGTTTACCACAAGATAAATTAAATGAGATTAAACGACTACAAGCAGAAGGAAAAATTGTTGCAATGGCTGGTGATGGTATAAATGATGCACCTGCATTAGCACAAGCAGATATTGGTATTGCAATGGGAACAGGAACGGATGTTGCTATCGAAAGCTCTGAAATTACTTTGCTCAAAGGTGACTTACTGGGAATTGTAAAAGCTAAAAATTTAAGCCATTCGGTAATGAAAAATATCAAACAGAATTTATTTTTCGCATTCTTCTATAATGTATTAGGCATTCCAGTTGCAGCAGGTGTTTTATATCCTGTATTCGGTATATTATTATCACCTATGATTGCTGCTGCTGCTATGAGTTTCAGTTCAGTTTCTGTAATAGCAAATTCACTTAGATTAAGAACGATAAAACTGTAATGGAATGAAAGAGAATATAATCAAAATATCAAAATGGATATTGTATCTTTTAAAGAAGATTTTCAAGGCAATATTTATTCGTGAAAAAGAATGCTGTAAAACAGTTTTATTCTTTTTATCAATAACTATTACTCAAAATTTATTGGCGCAAAAAGTAGTTCATTACGATTTATACGTTAGAGATACTATCGTAAATTATGCTGGCAAATCAAAACATGCAATTGCTGTTAATGGTCAAATACCAATGCCTACGCTTACTTTTACGGAAGGTGATACCGCAGAAATTTATGTACACAATGAATTAGATGAATCAACATCATTACATTGGCATGGTTTGTTTTTGCCAAACAAAGAGGATGGAGTACCGAATTTAACTCAAATGCCTATTAAATCAGGCACTACTCATATTTATCGGTTTCCAATCATTCAGAATGGTACACATTGGTATCACAGCCATAGTGGTTTGCAGGAACAAATTGGTATGTACGGAAGTTTTGTTATGAATAAAAGAGCAGAAGACCCAACATTTAGAAAAGGTATAGATGATTTGCCAACTGTTCCAATTGTATTAAGTGAGTGGACTAATTATAAACCTGATAACGTACACCGTATGTTACACAATGCATCCGATTGGTTTGCTATTAAAAAAGGCACTACACAAAGCTATTTAGAAGCAATAAAAGCAGGTCAATTTAAAACTAAAATAAAAAACGAATGGAAACGGCAATTAGCAATGGATGTAAGTGATGTTTACTACGATAAATTTTTAATCAATGGAAAAAATGAAAGTCAGTTAACTCAATTTAAAGGTGGTGACAAAGTACGTTTGCGCATTTCTAACGGTGGTGCTTCTTCTTATTTTTGGTTAACCTATGCAGGTGGAAAAATTACCGTTGTTGCCAATGATGGCAATGATGTAGAGCCTGTAGAAGTTGATAGACTAATTATTGCAGTTTCTGAAACTTATGATGTTATTGTAACGATTCCTAATGATAGTATTTCTTATGAGTTTTTAGCGACACCTGAAGACAGAACAAAGTCAACATCTATTTTCATCGGTAATGGTATTAAGCAGTTAGATAATTCATTGCCGAAACTCAAATATTTTGAAGGTATGAAAATGATGAATGACATGATGAAGATGAGCGGTAAATTAAATGATATGGGTATGAAAATGAGTTTGAATCAGATGGATATGAATGTTGTGATGTACCCTGAAATAACTGGCAATGCAAAAAACAGAAAAGACAAGGTGTTAGAAAAAAAGATGAACCTAAATGATGCTAATACAATGCAAGACATGGAAAGTGAAGATGCAAACAGATATAATGGCAATGCATTATCTGATATAGTTACATTAAATTATGCGATGCTGAAATCACCCATAAAAACAACCTTGCCAATAGATGCACCAGTAAAAGAATTAAAATTCACTTTAACTGGAAATATGAATCGTTATTTATGGAGTTTAAATAATAAAGTAGTTTCTGAATCAGATAAAATCTTAATAAAGAAAGGTGAAAATATAAGGATGATACTTACTAATGCTTCTATGATGCGGCATCCGATGCATTTACACGGTCACGATTTTAGAGTATTAAACGGACAAGGAGAATACGCACCATTAAAAAACATTATTGACATCATGCCAATGGAAACAGACACCTTAGAATTTAATGCTAATGTTGAAGGCGATTGGTTTTTTCATTGCCATATTTTATATCACATGATGAGTGGAATGGGTAGAGTTTTTACCTATGAAAATCAAGCACCAAATCCATTAATTCCAAATCCGAAATTAGCAAAACGAAAATTATTCGCCGATGACAGAAAATTCCATTTCATGTTTGAGAATGATTTTGCAAGTAATGGTAATGATGGTGAAATGATGTTGCAAAACAAACGTTGGAGTATTGGAACAGAATGGCGATTAGGTTATAGCAAAATGCACGGCTTTGAAACCGAAACGCACATAGGTAGGTATGTAGATAAAATGCAATTCCTACAACTGTTTGTCGGATTTGATTATAGATATAGAATGTTAGGCATGGCAGAGGTTGAAAAGAATCTTTTTCAACAAAAGAACTCAAAAGACCATAGGATTTTAGCTTCCGTTGGTTTGGAATATACCATGCCGTTGTTAATTAAATTACAAGCTGAAGTATATCACAATGGTTATGTACGAATACAACTAATGAGAACCGATATACCTTTAACCAAACGTTTAAGAATGGATTTTATGGTTAATACGGATGCTGAATACATGGTAGGATTAAAATACATTATCAATAAAAACTTAGGTGCAAAAATTCACTATGATAGTGATATGGGTTTCGGCGCAGGGCTGACTGTAAACTATTGATATAAATTTTAAGTAATCAAAAAGCACTTCAGATCGAAGTGTTTTTTGATTACTTAAACCAACTGGATTGCCATAATTTCATCATATCAATTTCTTTGGTTTGGGCTAATATAATGGCATTAGCCAATTGTATTAGTTCAGGTCGTTTTGAGTTAGCAAGTACAAGTTTTGCCATATCTACTGCACCCTCATGGTGAATAATCATTTCTGATAGAAATTCTTTATCAAATTCATCTCCTTTTTTATCTTGTAGCCCAGTTGTCATATTTCCCATTATTGTTTGAGTATTGGCATCTTTGGCATCACCCATTATTTGACCATTGCTCATTTGATGCATAGTTGGTGCTTCTTTTGCAACATGATTACCCCAAATGAGCCATCCTATTAAAATTCCAATTACTAAAAGTCCAACGAACATTATATATTTTTGCATAAATTTTTAAATGATTATAATAATAAACGCACCTTTAGTATATCTTACTATTGAGATAAAAAAAGTAAAGAATTTGTTCTTGGGCACTATTTTTCATTAATTTGTTCAATCCCTAGACTTTGTATTATAACTTATTTTTATTAACCTCACTTTATTCTTTCGCATGTATTTCGCATGTAAATTACAATTTCACATAAAATCATATGAAACCAAATTAAACCAATTATGTTGATTATTAGTAAATTATACTTTTTATTCGCTATAAAATCGGCGTATTTTTTTGCCTTACAAGCAGGGGGTCCGCGGTTCGAACCCGTGTGCGCCCACCAATAAACACTAAGGTTTCAGTTCACTACTGAAACCTTTTTTTATTAATGTGACCTCAGATGTGACCTCAAGACTGTTAAGTAAGTGAAAACCCACAACAAATAAAGGAAAATAAGTAGATGGGTTTAGGGTTGCCGGTTGCCTATCATTAGCAAAGGCGCACTGAGATTTTAGTTTAATTGCTTGAAAACAACATCAAACTGTAATCCCATATACTGGCAAAATTCATCAATAGTAACAACCTGGTGTTGTTCCTTTTTGAAATACTCTTTAATCTTCTTAATGAGGTATCTGCCATATCTGTCACTTTTGCCTGTGATTATCTGAATGTCTTTCGGATAAATACACAGTCTATTCATTGTCAAATATTCAATTTATGAGTAAAGATAATTAATTTTTTACATAGGTAAAAGTGTGTTAGTTGGCATAATTATGCAAAAACGGAAATGTCGGAAGCTCTTATTTTACAAGTATATCCAGTGTATTTATATTTGGTACATGGTTCGAGTTATAAAGATATTATTGATCATTATTTCGTTGGCATTCTTCCTGAAATTATCAGCTAATGATAGTGCAAGAGTTGTTCGTGTAAAGGATGGAGATACTTATGTTTTGAGAAAAGGCAATACAGATTTTACTGTACGTCTTAAAAATGTTGATTCTCCTGAATTAAAACAACCTTATGGTTATTTATCATTCGTGTACACAAGTAAATTAATATCAGGTAAAATGGTATCATATGACAGCACCGGGAAAGATTTGTATGGTAGAGTTCTTGCTGATATTTGGATTAATAATCAACGACTGGACAGTACGCTGATTCGTAACGGATGGGCTTGGCATTATCAAACTTACAGCAAAGATTCATTATTAAAATCAATGATGGTCTTAGCTATAAACGAAAAAACAGGACTTTGGAAGTGTGGAATGGCGGGCGTTTGTCCTCCTTCCTTTTGGAGATCATATAAATTAAAAGACAGAAGTAAATACTGTAATAGTTGTAAATAAATTTTTTAACATTTAAATCTATAAAATTATGGCACGCCAGAAAGGAATTATGAAGTACGTTGGAACAATCGGCGACGTAAGACATTTTAAAATCAAAGGACAATCAGGCTATTTTGCCGGGATGATTGGAGGTCCTACCGATGAACAGGTAAAAACAGCCAAAGAGTTTGAACGTACCCGTGAAAACATGAACGAGTTCGGTGGCTGCGCAAAAGCAGGGAAATCTGTCCGTGTTGCATTGTCAGAGGTGCTTAACGGCATGACTGACCCTCAATGTACAGGGCGTTTGACTTCTATTATGAAGAAAATCAACCTTGAAGATGGTACAGAAGCGAGAGGTGTACGTAAGGTTGAAATCAGCACACAGCGAACTTATTTGTATGGATTCGGATTTGATAAAAACATTTCCTTTCCAAGTATCGTTTATGCTCCCTACTCTCTTACGAGTTCTGTGGACAGGCTAACAAGCACATTGACCATTTTGCCAGTTAACCCGACAAACTCCTTAAATGCACCTATTGGAGCAACACATTTCCGTTTTATCAATGCGGTGGGTGTAGTATCAGATTTTGCTTACAATGATACCACGGGCACTTATGAGCCAACCAATCCAGATTTGAACGAATTGAGTGCTTCTGCTTATGGGGCATACTCTCCACTGAATGCAGCTTATGCGGGTGAAACAATTGATGCATCCTTGCCAGCAGGTACAGTGATGACATCGGATATTTCCGTCATAAACTGTATTGGAATCGAGTTTTATCAGGAAGTGAACGGAAACTATTACAAGTTTTCATCTGGTAACTGTTTGGTCATTGATAACGTTTACTAAGATGAGAGTTTCAACTGCAATTTTCCGAAGAGCCAAACGGGATGGACGTAATCCATCCACCGGGGCAAGGTCTATGAGCTTTGAAGAGCGCAGAAAGCTCGCAGAGGAACGTAGAAGGAAGTTAAAGGAAGAAAAAATGGGTGACTAAAGTAAGTAGCCAGAGACGTGCAAAGCGTCAAGGTTGGAATCCCCTACGGGTACATAGTTAGTTTTGTGAAGTATGGTTTTGAATCCTGCATATAATGTGCAGGATTTTTTATTTTCTGTCATATTGATATATATAATCGGTATTAGGTGCAAATATGTATGACTTATATACGGTTTATATATGCCTTACCTACCCTTATAAAAAAGACCTTTTATAAAATATGGCTCTCCTGGCTTGTCTGATAAGCTGCAAATTGTTTTCATATAGATTTTCTAATTCCTCGAACTTTTTTGCCTGTTGGATGGCAGCCTGAAAATCGGCTTTGTTTTGATTGGATTTAAGTAAGGATTTGGAAAGACACTCCTTTATATCATCTATTGTGATAAATTGAATTACAGAGCCTTTCAGGTAGCAATGAAAGGCTTTTGAATACCAGAGCGCAAAACAAAGCCAGTAAAGCTGCTCTTTCTCTTCTTCGCTTCCGGCAATACATACGAAACAATTCGGGCAGGATGATTTCATAGGCTTTCCACTGTTCATTCCTTTATTCAGGATGAAGAAAAAATGACCTTCGTAGTTGAAGTTTTTGTTAAATGTTTTGAGTTGAGCGGTACGCATAGTATGAGTATTAATTTTAGTGCTCGCTGCGCTTCGCGCATCACCCATAAACCCAAAAGAAAACAAGAAAAAAAACGGCAAAAAAAAAGAAAAAAGAAAGCCACTACTTTAAGTGGTGAAGCCTTGGGATGCCAAGGTTTTTTGGAAAAAAATACTACCTCATAGATACCAGCAGGTTTATTGGATAAGGGTAAATGAGGTGGAGATTTTTTTTCAAAAATACATTTTAACCTTGCAGCCCAATGGCGAGCCACTTATCTTTGCTTTCTTTTTTATTTTTTGGGTATATGTGTGTTGTTCAATTTTTCAAAATTTAAAATTGAAGGCTGATTTTGTAGAATGCTTGGGATTTGCAGTAAAGGGCAAGGGTGCGAAGCACTCTTGCTTTTCGAGCTGAGGTGGCTGATGGAATGAAGATGCAATGGAGTGGAGGGATCGAGAGCGGATGCAAGTAGCGACCGCCCGGAACGGAATGCATCGAAATGGAAGAAGCGACCGCAAGCATATTTGGTTTCCTTTAGCAGAATGTTTGGGTTATGCAGTATGGGGCAAGGGTGTGACTGAATGGAATGAACAAAATAACTTTGGTGCTTGAAGTGGATTGAGCAGATGCATTGTAGCTTTGGCATTATTTTGTAAATTTTTCACACAAAATAATAAGCGTGGGTATGCATCTGCCAATACACGAAAAGCGATAGCATGGCTTTTGTGAAATGGAATGAAGGAATACTCTTGCTTTAGGTGCTGAGGTGGGTGATGGAATGTAGCTTCAGCGGAATGGAAGAAGCGACCGCAAGGCACGCCAAAATGTAGGCTTTCAGCATTTATAAAAACACTTTTAAAAACTACATAATTTTTATAAATGATGCTGTGGTGGCGGCTACTTAACATAGTGTGCTTATGTGACAGCCATTATCGAGCATGTAAATGAGCGTAGGCATGGCTGTGCGTAGCGTACACATAAGAGCACATTATGTATAAGTAGCTTCAGACCATTTTTATTGGCGTGATTTTTTGTTTGTAGAATAGCATGGCTTATTTATTTTTATTGCATACAAAGATGCAAAGACTGCAAACATTGCAATAACAAATAAATGTGCCATATAGCGTAGGTACAAAAAGCATGACAATAAAAATGGGCTGCGACACCACAGGATGCAGTATTTGTATTGGCTTTAGATAGGCATACTGTATTGGCATATATTATAGTAGGATTACTTTGTTGTAAATAAATTATAAATATTAAGAGTTCAAGTAAGTGTATTGCTGATTTATTTTACTAATATCTTTTTTAAAAAATTGTGTTGAATCAAAGAAATGATAATAATTCCCAATTTTGAGGTTATTTATTTTCGATAAATAAGTTTGAAACCCTATCATAAATTGCATATCAATGAGCAATAACGAATAAGCATTATTTGCTCTAGAATGCACATGCATTTCTAAATAATTTTCTTCAATAATTTTAAAGTAGCAACTTACTACACAAATTCCATCAACTGATGAATTCATATGAATTTTATCCCAAAAATTGTAAAATAATCTTTTTGAAAATTTATCATTTTTTAAACCAGATGAAATGTCAGCG